>JACKDR010000004.1 GCA_020633495.1 Kofleriaceae bacterium
GGGTCCGCAGCCGCATCTGGCGATCGAGCTTGGGCTTGAAGGCCTCGGGATCGACGGCCGGCAGCAGCCCGGCGCGCGCCGCCTCGTCCTCCTTGAGCAGCAGGGCGCGCAGCTGCACCGGCGACGACAGCGACCGCAGCTTGGCGATCGTGGCCGGGTTGCGCAGCGCGCGGGCCAGGCGGCCGAGGATCGGCAGGTGCAGCCGGTCGTACTTGAGGCCCATCATGAAGAACAGGTAGGTCGGCTTGCCGTCGGGGGCCCCGAACGGGATGCCGCTCCACGACCGGCCGACCACCAGGAACGGGCGCTGGATCTTGCCCTTGTCGCGCGCGCGGGTGTGCAGGAACGCGACGCCGCCCTCCATCGCGGTCGACGCCAGCGTCTCGCGCTCGACGACGGCGCCGACGAACCACGGCTTGTCGGACAGCCAGCCGTTGCTGTACGCGCGGGCGGCCATCTCCTCGATCACCGCCAGCGGCACGGTCGCGCGCAGCGCCGGCATGATCGCCTGATCGGGCAGCAGGTCCTCGAGCGGCAGCTTCATGCCGTCGGGCAGCTCGGCGAAGTCGGCGTCGTCGGGCACCAGCTCCTGCTCGAGCCACTCGTCGACGGCGCTGCGCCGGAAGCGCCAGACCTTGTCGATCAGCACGCCGGGGATCTTGCCGGCCTGGACCAGCTTGTAGACGGTCTTGTCGTCGAGATGCAGGTACCTGGCCAGGTCGTGTAGGCTCAGCAGCGGCTCGTCGGCGGCGGACTTCTTGGGCATGGGTCCTCGCGTCCGACTTTAGAGCCCCCTGGCGCGCACGAACAGGCGAGCGGGCGTAAGATTTCGGCGTGCACCTGCCTCGCTGGTCGCTCCGCCGCGCCCGCCTGATGGTCGGCGGCAAGCTGCTCCTGGTGCTCGGGCTGTGGGCCTTCGTCGCGCTGGCGTGGGTCGTCGAGCGCGGGCTCGGCCTCGAGGACGCCGTCGCGCTGCCGCCGGCGGTGGCGCTGCTGATCGCGGTGGTGCCGGCGGCGCTGTGGCTGGCGCTGTTCTACCTGCAGGATCGCCACGAGCCCGAGCCCAAGGCGTTCGTCGCCGGGGTCTTCATCCTCGGGGCCGCGATCGCCGCGCCGCTCGCCGACTTCCTGGTCTACCAGGTGTCGCCGCCGATGCCGCTGGCGGCCTACGGGCTGTCGCCGTTCCAGACCGATCGCGTCGTCCACGCGATCCTGGTCGTCGGCCTGGCCCAGGAGCTCTGCAAGTACGTCGTGGTCCGCTACACGATCTACCAGTCGGCCGAGTTCGACGAGCCCATGGACGGCGTCGTCTACATGATGGCGGTCGGCACCGGCTTCGCGGTGTGGCTCAACTACCACCGCCTGCAGCACCTGGGGCACTCGGTGTTCCTGTCGACGGCGGCGGCGATGACCGTGGTCACGACGCTGGCCCACGCGTCGTTCGCCGGCGCCCTCGGCTACGTCATGGGCCGCGCCAAGTTCACGCGCCGGTCGCCGATGGTGCGCACCGTGCTGCTGTTCTTCGGGCTCGCCGGCGCGGCGGCGCTCAACGGCTCGTTCTCGGTGGTCGAGCTGTACGTGTCGTCGAGCGGGCTCGCCCAGCAGCCGTGGAAGGGCGTCGGCTGGGCCGGCGGCTTCGCGGTGCTGGTCTTCGGCGTCCTGATGCTGGCGTCGCGGCGGCTGCTCGCCGACTCGCCGTTCCGGCCGCGGGAGGGCACGTGAGCGGCCCCGACCGCGAGCCGCCCGGGCCCGACGAGGCCGGGGCCGACGACGGCCACGACGACGACGCGGACGACGCCGCCGCGACGGACCGGCTGGCGCCGGCCGACGCCGCCGACGACGACGCCCTGGTCGCCGACGCGGCGCCCGCCGCCGACCACGACGACGACGCCCCGATGTTCGCCGACGACGAGGCTGGTGTCGACGCCGCGGCCGCGGCCGCGCCCGCCGCCACCGACGACGACGGCGTCGAGGCCTCGTCCCCGGCGCCGCACCGCCGCGCTGACCGCGCCGCGCCGGCCCCCGACCGCGCCGCGGCGCCCGACGACGACGACGACGACGACGACGAGCTGCTCGACGACGACGACTCGGCGTGGGGCGCCCTGCTCAGCTACGACACCTACCAGCAGGTCGCCCGCAAGGTCCTGCGCGCCGGCACCGAGGTCGCGCGCGAGGGCTACCAGCGCCACGACGCCGCGGTGGTCGCGATCGCGCTGGCGATCATCATCGCCGGCGGCTTCCTGCACCGCTGGCTGCTGCGGCCGTCGACGGTCACGTTCGACGCCCACGGCCTGACCTTCGCGCGCACCTCGACGTGGCTGTACCCCGAGCCGGTGCCGCCGGCGACGCCACGCCTGGTCCGCACGCCGGGCGCGCCGCCGTCGCGGCGCGGCGAGCTGCCGTACCACGTCGTCTTCACGTCGACGCTGGATCCCGACGTCCGGCTCGAGGTCATGATCGACGAGCGCCCGGAGTGGAGCAACGTCCTCACCGGCCTCGAGCTCGACCGCCGCAACCGCTGGGGCGAGCTCTACGCCTCCGACGGCGGCGTCATCCGGTCGGTCGCCGGCCACGACTGGCTGCGCACCGCCTATCGCTACGCCTACGCGCCCGAGAAGGGCGACGCGCCGCGCGTCGGCCAGGCCGTCGAGTACGCCACCGTCGATCGCGAGCACCTCTACCAGATCACCTTCCACGGCACGCCGCCGCAGCTGCACCGGCTCGAGGCCATCACCGCGCCGACCCTGCGCGTCGGGGCCCGCACCGGCATGTCGCTCTTGCCGCAGCTCAACCGGGTCACCCGGGTCACCGCGCCGCCGCCGGTGCGGATCGCGATGTCGTCGACGGTGATGGTCGCGGTCGCGGACCTGGTCGACGGCCGGCTCCGCGCCGTCGGCGGCGGCTCCGGCGTGATCGTCTCCGGCGACGGCTCGGTGCTGACCAACTACCACGTGCTCCACGACGGCGACGGCCGGCTCCACGACGTCTTCGTCATCGGCCGCCACGTCGGCGCCGGCAAGCCGCCGCAGCTGGTCTGCGCCGGCAAGCCCAGCCGCTCCAAGCTGCAGCCCGAGGTCGACCTCGCGCTGATCAAGTGCGACCTCGACCTCGACGGCCGGGCCTGGACGCCGGCGTCGGCCGGCGCGTGGCCGCCGATCGCCGGCCCGCGCGAGGGCAAGGTCGATCCCGGCCAGCGGGTCTGGGTCGTCGGCTACCCCGACGCCGGCGGCGGCGCCGTGATGCTGTCGCAGGGCCTCGTCGAGGGCCTCAGCGGCGCCGGCGGCGAGCCCGGCGACGACTTCATCAAGACCGACGCCTCGATCAGCCACGGCAACTCCGGCGGGCCGGTGGTCGACGACGACGGCAACGTCGTCGGCATCGCGACCGCGTTCCGGGTCCGGGTCGACGCCACCGGCCACCAGGTCGAGGCCATCAAGATCGGCCTGGTCCGGGCCTGGGACGCCGCCGCCGACCTGCTCGCGATCGCGCGCACCGGCTGGACCCCGCGCGAGGGCATGAACGCGGTCGAGCTCGAGCCGACCGCGGTCGAGGCACCCGCCGAGGGCATCCGCATCAGCACCCACGTCGTCGACGCCGCCAACGACCGGCCGGTGCCGGGCGCGCTGCTGATGGTGCTGCGTCCGGGCGTGCGCTCCAGCGAGGTCGACATGAACCGCCTCGACGACCAGGTGATCGGCTGGGGCCGCGCCAACGCCGAGGGCGAGGTGCACCTCAAGCAGCCGGTGCCGGCGCCGGGCACGTACACGGTCATGGTCGTCGCGCCCGGCTACGAGCCGCTCGCCGGCGACAGCGCGCTGCGCCTCGACGAGGACACCCCGCCGTTCTTCGATCCGTGGGGGATCGTGAAGATCAAGGCTCAGCCCTGATTCCACTCATACTGGAACGGTCTGGCGCCATATAATATCAGCATGTTACAGTTCACAGATACGCCGTTATACCTGTCTGGCTTACATGTGAGCGCCATGGATTTGTGCTCACAGTGAAAAAACCTCTTGCGTCGGGAAACAGTGATCGCTATCAATGGAGTCAGCCGCACGCATTGCGTAGCTGGCGGGTCGCAGACGGCATCCCCCCCCGACGGCCGCTGCGGCCTTTTTTTTGCCCTGACGGCGCCACCCCGGCGCCGCGGGCCCGCGTCCCGGCCCCGCCGGGACACGCCCCCACCGCAGACCTCGTGACGAGCCCGTGACCGGCCGGAAGCCGGCCCACCCCCACCGCGATGCGGCGCGGGATGCCGGCGCCCCAGCGGCACGACAGCGCGCCCGCGGCTGGCCGTCGAGCGCCAGGCCCTGCGCGGTAAGGTCGCGAGCTTGAGCGGGATCTCCGGAGTGTGATACCCAGGACCGTGCATATGCTGGATAGAGCCTCGATCGATCCGGACGCCGATCGAGTCGTCCGTCGACTGGCTCGCCACGGCCACAAGACCTACCTCGTCGGTGGGTGTGTGCGAGATCTGCTGCTGGAGCGAAAGCCCAAGGACTTCGACGTCGCGACGAGCGCGACGCCGAACGAAATCAAGCAGTTGTTCCGGAACTGCCGCATCATCGGGCGGCGCTTCCGGCTCGCGCACATCTTCTTCGGCGACAAGATCATCGAGACGTCGACCTTCCGCGCCAACCCGCGCGAGGGCGACGGGGATGGCGACGGCGAGCTGCTGATCAAGCGCGACAACGTCTTCGGTAGCGAGACCGACGACGCCCGCCGCCGCGACTTCACCATCAACGGCCTGTTCTACGACGTCGAGAAGGAGGAGGTCATCGACCACGTCGGTGGCCTCGCCGATCTCGAGGCCCGCCTGATGCGGACCATCGGCGATCCCGAGGTCCGCTTCCAGGAGGACCCGATCCGCATCCTGCGCGCGATCAAGTTCGCTGCGCGGATCGGCTTCACGATCGAGCCGGCGACCTACCGGGCGCTGGTCCGCTGGCGCCACGAGATCAGCAAGTGCGCCGCGCCGCGGGTCCTCGAGGAGGTCTACCGGCTGCTGCGCGGCGGCGCCGCGCGGCGCTCGATGGAGCTGCTGGTCGAGACCGGCACGCTCGAGGTCCTGTCGCCGCAGCTGGCGAGCCTGCTCGAGGGCGCGGGCGCGCCGGCGTCGCCCAACCCGCTGCTCGCGGCCTCGGAGCCGGGCGCCCGCCTGGTCCGCGCCCTGCCGTCCGACGCCGACGATGCGGGCGACGACGACGAGGACGACGAGGACGACGTCGGCGACGAGGACGACGTCGTCGACGGCGCCCCCGCCGCCCTGGCCCGGGACCTCGACGAGGAGGAGGCCGCCTGGCACCGGGTCTGGGCCGAGGAGGTCATCCCGGCGCTCGGCGAGCGGCCGCAGCTGCGGCTGTCGTTCGTCCGCGACGCCGTCGACCTCGAGCGCCGGCGCCGCGCCGCCTGGCAGCTGCTCGACCAGCTCGACGCCATGGTCCACGCCGGTCGCGACCCGTCCAACGTGCTGGCGCTGTGCGTGCCGATCGCGCCCTTCGTCGTCGACGCGGTGATCGCGCCGGGGTCGCGCCCGGGCGACGCCAACAACGCGATCCTCGAGGTCGGCCAGCCCATCGTCGACCAGCTGCGGGTCGCGCGTCGCGACGCCGAGCGCATGCGCAACGTCCTGCTGGCCCAGCGCCGGATCGTCCCGGCCCGCCGCCGCCGCCTCAACGTCGAGGGCATGGGCGGCCGCGAGGTCCTCGAGGACGGCGTCATGCTCTACGAGCTGATGGAGCGCGCCGGGGGCCGCGCGGTCGCCGACGACGCCGCGGCCCTGCCCGCCGGCGCCGACGAGGACGTCGACGCCGAGGTCGAGGGCGACGAGGAGCTCGACGAGCTCGGGCAGCCCCGCAAGCGCCGCCGGCGCCGCCGCGGCGGCCGGCGCCGCCGTCGCGACGGCCTCGCCGCGGTCGCCGTGCCGTGAGCTGACGTGCCGGGCCCGTCCGCAGGCCTGCTGGTCGACCGTGGCTCGCGCGAGCACTACGCCGACGCCGACCTCTACGACCACGAGTACCGGCGGCGGCGCGACGACGTCCGCTACTACCGCGCGCTGGCGCAGCGGCTCCTCGGCGGCCCGGGGCGCATCCTGGAGCTCGGCTGCGGCTCGGGGCGGCTGACCCTGCCCCTCTTGCGCGACGGCCACCAGGTGGTCGCCGTCGACGGCTCCCCGACGATGCTGGCCGCCCTGGAGCGCCGGCTCGGGCGCGCCGGCGCCGCGGCGCGCGGCCGCGCCCGCGTCGTCGAGGGCGACCTGCGCGACTTCGCCGTCGGCGGCCGCTTCCCGCTGGTCATCGCGGCGTTCAACGTCCTCGAGCACCTGTACACCCGCGTCGAGCTCGCGGCGTGCCTGGCCCGGGTCGCGGCCCACCTCGCCCCCGGCGGCCACCTCGCGTTCGACGTCCAGCTCCCCGATCCGCGGTGGCTGGCGCGCGACCCGTCCCGACGGTGGGCGCGCACCCGCTTCACCCATCCGCGGACCGGCGTGCCGATGATCTACTCGACCAACCACGACTACGACCCGGTCAGCCAGATCGCGCTCATCCGCCTCTACTACGAGCGCGCCGACGGGCGCGGCCGCGCCCGCGTCGTCCACCTGTCGCAGCGCAAGTACTTCCCCGCCGAGCTCGAGGGGCTGCTGGCGTGGTCGGGGTTCCGCATCGTCGAGCGGCGCGGCGATTTTCACGGCGCGCCGCTGACCGCCGGCGCCGAGAGTCAGGTGCTGGTCTGCGCCCGCGCCGGGCGCCGTCCTCGTCGGTAGCCGGGGACATAACCGCTCGATTCTCGACGACAATTCGCAAATCGTCGTCGGGGGAAGCGGTCGCCGCGACGGCGGTCGCGGGATTCCTCGTCGGGGCGGGCCGGCGCGCGGTCGGGTTCCCGAGGAGCGCTCCTCGGAGAACGACTGTCAGACCCCACGAGTAGGGTTCGCGCCAAACCAACCACCCTACAGGGAGGGTCCGACGATGGCCGACAAGGTCGCAAAGCTTTCGATCAAGCGTGACAACGACTACATGTACTACATCAAGAAGGGCGACGTGTGGCGCTCGCCCCGCAAGCAGGCCGGCAGCACCGGCAAGGGCAAGGCGGAGAAGGTCTCCAACGCCGGCGTGACCCTCGACTACGCCAAGTACATCTACTACCTGGACAGCGACGGCGACATCGCCCGCGAGGCCCGTCAGGTCGGCGGCAGCAAGCGCGCCAAGAGCAAGGCCAAGGCGAAGCCGGCCAAGCGCACCGCCAAGAAGGCGCCGAAGAAGGCGCCCGCCAAGAAGGTCGCCAAGAAGAAGGCGCCGGCCAAGAAGCCCGCCAAGAAGAAGGCGCCGGCCAAGAAGCCCGCCAAGAAGACCAAGCGCCGCTAGTCGTTCAGCCTTCGCTGACCGAAAGCGATCAACGCGACCGGGGGAGCGCCATCACGCTCCCCCTGTTGTTTTTCGGCGACGGCTCGCACCGCGCGGCCGGCGCCGACGACGCGGTCGTCGTCGGCGCGTCGCGGCCCGTCACGGCGGTCACGGCACGAAGAAGACGCCGGTGAGGTCCTCGCTCTGCGACAGCTCGCAGGCGTTGCCGCCGCCGCCGCTGGTCTTCACCGACTGGACGCGGAACTGGTAGTACATGCCCGACTGCAGCGGGTCACCGTCGTAGGTGACGCTGGGGTTGCTGCCGCTGACCCCGGCGATCTCCGTCGCCCACACCTCGATGCCGAACGAGTCGAACAGGCGCAGCCGGTAGAGATCCTCCGACGAGTCGTCGACCCACGAGAACACCGGCGGGCCGGTGACCTCGGCGCCGTCGGCGGGGCTGAGGATCGCCAGCGCCTCGGTGACCTTGAACGACTGGTCGACGACGACCGGGGCGTCGGCGACCTCGACGTGGACGATGTCGGTGCCGGCGATGCAGGTGTCGGGATCGCGGACCAGCAGGTCGTCCTCGAACGCGGCCAGCACCACGTAGCGGCCGGGCGGGACGCCGTCGATGGCGAAGCCGCCGGTGACGTCGCCGGCGCGCAGGCCCGGCGGCGCCGCGCCGCGCGCCAGGTTCTCGTCGAAGGTCGACTCGACGAAGAGCACCACGGAGGTGACGCTGCCGCCGGGCGCGTTGACGATCTGGACCGAGCCGGAGACCTCGGCGCCGGCGCCGGCGACGAGCCCGAGCGTGACGTCGGCGGTGCCGCCGGCGGCCAGCGTGACGTCGGCGGTCTCGTGCACGACGCCCTGGGCGTACGCCGCGACGGTGAAGTCGCCGGCCGGCAGGTTGAGGATCGCGAAGTCGCCGGCGCGGTCGACGACGGCGTCGTAGCCGCGCGCCGACGGTCCGGCGCCGGTCTCGGCGACGACGATCGCGCCGACCCCGGCCGGCAGCTCGACGTGGCCGGTGAGGGTCCCGGTGCCGGCCCCGGCCGGCAGCCCGATCAGCCCGATCTGGGTCGGCACGGTGTCGACGACCCAGGCGCCGTCGCCGTCGCGGACCGCGGTGCCGGTGTCGATCGGCAGCGCCTGCCGGACCCCGCCCGGGAACGACTGGTAGCCGTCGGCGTCGGCGCGCAGGGTCAGCTCGAGGCCGACCGGCGTGCCGTCGGCGGCCCGCGTCGACGGCACCCACAGCTCGTAGGAGCCGTCGGCGGCGCTGTCGGCGACGTCGCTGGCGGCGGCGCGGTTGACGTCGAGGGCGACCACGCGCGCGCCGCCGATCGCGGAGGCGTCGCCGAGGTCGAAGACGTCGCCGCGGACCACGACCGGCGCGAAGCACGCGGGATCGCCGTCGGTGACCGGCTCGCACACCAGGCCGTCGTCGCAGCCGGTCTGGGCCGCGGGATCGCAGGGGTCATCGTCGCCGCAGGCCGCGAGCGTGGCGATCGCCGTGATCGCGAGACAGAGGACTCTTCGCATGGGTTCTCCTCAGGCTAGGGGCGCCCGCCGACGCCCGACGGCGATCCGTGGCCACGAGCCAGGGCTCGCAGCGGACCTCCGGGGCTGGCGCGATCGACGACGGGACGGAGCGCGCGATTCGGCTGGTCAGTGGGGCGGCGCGATGGCACGGTCGCACCAATCTCGTAAGAGGTGGGAATCGCTTGCCTTCACCGCTTGCATGCCGTGGACGGCGGGGGCTAGCATTCAAACGATGCTTGCGGACTGGTCTCGCCTCCTGCGGCTGTGTCTGGTGCTGACGACGGTGACCGCCGCCACCACCTACAAGGTCATCCCCGCGTACGCGGACGACGACGACGACGAAGACGACGCGGACGACAGCGACGACGAAGACGACGACGCCGAGGACGACGAGGATCAACCTCCCGTCACCGCGGGTGGGCTCTACACCAAGAAGACCTACCCGATCTCGGAGATCGAGCGGCCGCTGACGATCACGCGCAAGATGAGCGAGTTCCGCGCCGGCATCGACGTCGACGTCAGCGATCAGAAGGCGTTCGAGAAGTGGGGCCTCGGCTTCGACTACCGCTACGGCCTCGAGGACAACGTCGAGCTCCAGGGCGACCTGCGCACCGACCTCAACGACTTCACTGACTTCGTCTTCAAGGCGGCGATCGAGGCGTCGATCTCGTACGACCTGGTCGACTTCCGCCTCGGCATCGCGATCCCCTACACCAAGGATCCGATCACCAGCGACGGCACCACCCGGTTCGGCTTCGAGCTCGGCTTCCCGTTCCGCTACGCGCCCAAGCCGCAGGTCGCGGTGGTCGCGCTCGACACGTTCATGACGATCGACACCGACAGCAAGCCCGACCTGACGCCGTCGATCGGCATCATCGCGCAGCCGGTCGAGCAGCTCGCGGTCAAGCTCAACGCGACGCTGAACATCGTCGACTTCGACACCAGCGCCGACAACTTCCGCATCCCGGTGTCGATCAACATCCAGTTCACGCCCAAGCGCGCGATCGACATCGGCGGCGAGTTCACGTTCCCCAACCTCAAGCCCGAGACGGGGAACTTCTACGACTCGCGGAAGCTGCTTCTCTACGGGCAGTTCCGGTTCTAGCCCCGGCGCTCATGCGGGTCTGTCCTCGCTGCGAGACACGCTTCCCCGACGGGGAGCGCTTCTGCCTGCACGACTCGTCCGTGCTGGTCGAGGAAGAGGACATGGCGCGCCTCGGCACGCTGGTCGGCAACTACCGCCTCGACTCGATCCTCGGCCGCGGCGGCATGGGCACCGTCTACAGCGGCGAGCACGTCTACATCAAGAAGCCGGTGGCGGTGAAGATCCTCCACCCGCAGTTCGCGCGCTACCCCGAGGCGGTCAACCGCTTCCTGCGCGAGGCGCGGGCGGCGACGTCGATCAACCACCCCAACATCGTCGACGTCACCGACTTCGGCCTGCTCGGCGACGGCGTCGTGTACTTCGTCATGGAGTACCTGCCGGGCAAGAGCCTCGAGGACCTGATCGAGCGCGAGGGCGCGGTCGAGCTGCACCGCGCGCTCAACGTCGGCAACCAGATGGCGCTCGCGCTCGAGGCGGCCCACGAGCAGGGCGTCATCCACCGCGATCTCAAGCCCGACAACGTCATGCTGCTCAAGCGGCCCGGTCGACGTGACCTGGTCCGCCTGGTGCCCGGGCAGCAGCTCGACGGCCGCGACCTGGTGACCGAGCGCGAGTCGGCGTGGGACTTCGTCAAGCTGCTCGACTTCGGCATCGCCAAGGTGCTGGTGCCCGACGAGCTCACCGCCGAGACCGTGCAGGGCGCGGTCTTCGGCACGCCCGAGTACATGTCCCCCGAGGCGGCGCGCGGCGAGGACGTCGACCACCGGGCCGACATCTACTCGCTGGGCGTGATCATGTTCGACATGCTCACCGGGCGGCCCCCGTTCGAGGCCCAGGCGGCGAACGAGGTGCTGCACATGCAGATCCACAAGCCGCCGCCGTCGCCGCGCGAGTTCGCGCCGCACCGCGAGATCACCGAGGCCGCCGAGCGCGTGATCCTCAAGGCGATGCAGAAGGATCCCGACCGCCGCTACCAGTCGATGACCGAGCTGCGCGAGGACCTGCAGGGCGCGTACGGCTCGATCTCGTACCGCCGCCACGCCGACAAGATCGGCCTCGAGCCGCGGGGCGCCGAGTCGCGCAAGAAGCGGCTGACCGAGGAGCTCGACGACTGGCTGCGCGAGGACGGCTCGGGCATGAGCATCGAGCAGGCCCGCATGGCGGCGCTGGTCGAGCAGGCCGACAAGGCGTTCGCGCCGGAGCCGCTGTCGCCCGCGGAGGCCGAGAAGCTGGCCGACGCGCTCGACAAGGCGCTCGACGACGACGAGTAGCGCGGGCCGCGCCGAGGCGGCGGAGGCCGCGCCTCACGGCGCCCGCCCGCTCGACTCCAGGTTCGCGGCTGCGCCGCGAACCTTCCGCTCGAGGTGAGCGGTTCAGCAGCGCCGGCGGTGAGCCCGGCGGCGACGCGTCAGCCCGGCGGCGGCAGCAGGCGGAAGATCAGCGCGTCCTGGTTCTGCGCGGCGACGCCGATGCAGTTCTTCAGGTCGGCGAGCGCGCTGGCCGCGACCTCGGCGAGGTGGCGACCGTCGTCGCGGCGGCGCGGCGCGTCGGGCACCGAGGCGACGTACTTGACGAACTCGTCGTACTTGTCGAGCAGCTTCTTGGGGTCGTACTCGCCCAGCATCGGGATGAAGTGGCGCGGGTTGACCACGACCCAGTCGCCCTTGCCGATCTCGAGGACGTTGCGGTCGGCGTACGGCGTCGACAGGTCCTCGTGCGGGATCGAGCCCAGGAAGCCCTCGTCGTCGGCCTGGTACTTGTGGGGCACGACGTCGACGAAGAACGCGAACAGCTCGATGCCCTTGCGCAGCTTGACCAGGTCGTCCTCGTCGAGGGGCGGGAAGCCGTCGGGGACGCCGACGTGCAGCGCCGGCACGACGACGCGCTCGAGGATGTCGATCGCCAGCGGCGCGGTGGCGCGGCGCAGGCCGATCATCTGGGCCACCGCCTCGAACAGGCCGCGATCGCGGGTCTGCTCGGCGACCGGCTTGTCCTGGTTGGCCTTGGCGAGGGCCTCGACGACGCGCGCGACGACCTGCTGGTTCTGCGCGCCCAGGCGCGGCGCCGCCTCCTGTAGCGCGGCGACCAGCTCCTTGGTCGGCGCCTCGTTCCACAGGTTGGCGACCCGCTTGAAGTCGATCGCCATCCACTGGCCCAGCGGCACGGTGTGCATGCGCACGTAGTGCTGCGACAGGAAGCGGTCGATCTCGCGGCCGTTGTCGCGCTCCTGCTGCTGCACGTGCTGCTCGCGGATGCGCTCGATCTCCGAGACCATGCGGCGCAGCGCGCCCGAGCCCATCAGGATCAGCTGCTGGGCGAACACGAACGGCGCGATCTCGAGGAAGACCTTCGAGAAGCCGATCCGCCAGGTGTGCGGGTCGTCGCCCATCAGCAGCCAGTGGCCGCCGTGGCGCCGCCGCAGGGTCTCGCCGATCCACGAGCCGAAGTCGAACCACAGCTCCCAGTGCCGCTCGTCCTTGAGGTCGAGCTCGTCCTTGTCGCCGATCTGGCCGAACAGCCAGGTGTCGAACTGGATCAGCTCCAGCGGCATGGCCAGGGCCAGGGCCCCGGCGTCGCCCTCGACCTCGGCGATCGTCGCGACGCACTCGCCCTCGGGGTCGATCAGCTCCTCGACGACGATGCCGCCCTCGCTGCGGGCCCGCGACGAGAAGCGGTAGGCGCCCTCGCGCAGCTCGTTGACCGACTTCTCGAAGCGCTGCTTGGCGGCTTCCTCGTCGGCGGCCAGCTTGCTGGCGGCCTCGGATTGCTTGCCCGATTGCGACACGACCGGCAGAGTATACGCGTGCGCGCCGCGCGCAACCGGCCGGGACCACTTTGGCGGCGGCTGCGCGGCGCCGGGCCGGGGCGGCTGCCCGTCGGCGAGGCCGTGCACCCGGTCACGCTCGCGGCGGTGGCGCTGCTGCTGGTCAACGACTGGTGGCTCAAGCCGTCGGCGGCGCCGGCCTGGCTGACCGGCAAGCTCAGCGACGTCGCCGGGCTGGTGTTCGCCCCCCTGGTCCTGACCGCGGCGCTCGACCTGGGCCTCTACGCCGCGGCCCGCGCCGGCGCCCGGGTCTCGTGGCGCCTGGGCCCGCGCCGGCTCGCCGCCGCGATCGCCGCCACCGGCGCGGTCTTCGTGGCGGTCAAGGTGTCGCCGGCGATCGCCGGCGCGGTGGCGCGGCTGTGGTCGGGCGCCGGGGTCGCCGCCCGCATCGTCGCCGACCCGACCGATCTGCTCGCCCTGCCCGGCCTGGCGGTGGCGGCGTGGATCGGCCGCCAGGAGCTACGCGCCGCCAACGCCGAGCGCGACGGCGACGACGCCGCTCAGGTCGACGACGGCTCCCACAGCGGCTCGGCCTGACCGTCCTGCAGCGCCGCCCAGCGGCCGAACACGAACAGGGCGTCGGACAGCCGGTTGAGGTAGATCACCGGCAGCTCGCCGAGATCCTCGTGGGCGCCGAGCGCGACCAGCAGGCGCTCGCCGCGGCGGCACACCGTGCGCGCCAGGTGGAAGTACGCCGACGACCAGCCGCCGCCGGGCAGGACGAAGCTCTTGAGCGCCGGCAGGTCGTCGTTGAGCCCGTCGATGTCGCGCTCGAGCGCCTCGACGTGGCGGGCCTCGACCCGCGGCATGGTGGCGCGCCGCGCCGGATCCGGCGTCGCCAGCTCGCAGCCCAGGTTGAACAGCTCGTTCTGCAGGCGGTGGACGATCGGGCCCAGCCGCGGCCCCGCCGGCGACGCCTCCAGCGCGGTCCGGACCAGGCCGAGCACCGCGTTGAGCTCGTCGAGGGTGCCGTAGGCCTCGATCCGCGCCGACGCCTTCGACACCCGGTCGCCGCCGATCAGCGAGGTCTCGCCGCGGTCGCCGCCCTTGGTGTAGACGCGATCGATCCGCATCACACCACCGGCAGCGACGGCCGCCGCGCCGGCGTCGGCACGGTCGCCACCGCGTCGGGGTCGGCGGGCAGGGTCTCGCCGCCGGCCAGCTCGAGCTCGAAGCCGGCGTCGCGGATCATCTCGTGATCGGCCCGCGCGCTGGCGCCGCCGGTGGTGAGGTAGCCCTGGGTGAAGATCGAGTTGGCCGGGTACAGCGCCATCGCCTGCAGCGCGCGCAGCGTCAGCTCGCGGCCGCCGGCGACCCGCAGGTCGGTGCGCGGGTGGACGAAGCGGAACATGCACAGCGCGCGCAGCGCGTACTGCGGATCGACCAGGTCGCGGCCGGCCAGCGGCGTGCCGGGGCGGGCGTCGAGGAAGTTGACCGGGACCGAGTCGACGTCGAGCTCGCGCAGGGCCAGCGCCAGGTCGATCAGGTCGTCGTCGTCCTCGCCGAGGCCGACGATGCCGCCGCAGCAGGTGCTCATGCCGGCGTCGCGCGCCAGCTGCACGGTGTGGACGCGATCGCGCCAGGTGTGGGTCGACACGACCTCGCCGTAGAACCGCTCGGAGGTCTCGAGGTTGTGGTTGAAGCGATCGATGCCGGCGCTGGCCAGCCGCGCCGCCTTGGCCTCGGTGAGCAGGCCCAGCGACGCGCACAGCTCGATGTCCATCTCGGCGCGGATGCGGCGCGCCGCCTCGCACACGACGTCGAGGTCGCGGCTCGACGGCCCGCGCGTCGCGGTGACCATGCAGTAGCGCTTGGCGCGGGCGGCGTGGGCGCGGCGGGCGCCGGCGACCAGCTCCTCGACGGTCTCGATCGGCGCCTCGCCGCTGGGGCTGTCGCCCTCGGCGTGGTGCTTGCTCGACTGCGAGCAGAAGCCGCAGTCCTCGGGGCAGGCGCCGAGCTTGGCGTTCTCAAGGACGTGCAGCGAGACCCGGCGGCCCCAGTGGTGGCGGCGGACCGTGAAGGCGGCGTCGAGCAGCGCGAGGGTGTCCTCGACCGGCGCGGTCAGGACGCGGTGACAGTCAGCGCGCGACGGGATCTCGCCGGCCAGCGAGCGGCGCGCGAGCTCCGACCAGGACACATCGGTCGACATGGCGCGCAGCCTACGCCGGGGCCCGGCGGGGGTGCAACCACGGCGACCGCGGCCCGGCGGCCGCGGAACCTACGGCTGGGCGACCGCGGCGGCGGTGCCGCTGCGGTCGACCCGGGCGCGCACCGCGTAGCTCTGGACGATGCTGTCCTGCTCGGTGAACAGCTTGCCCTCGAGGGTCATCTCGTCGCTGCCGAGGTGGTCGTCGTCGCCGTCGAGCAGGATCGGCACCTCGACCACCACCGCCGAACCGGCGTCGACGGTGCGCTCGAGCGCGACCTCGCCGCGCGCGTACGCGGCGTCCGAGCCGAAGACGTACTGCAGGCGCTGCAGCCGCATCGGCCGGCGGTCGTGGTTGACGACCTCGACGAACAGCTTGATGTGGCGACCGCTGGTCGCGAGGTCGCCGCGCTCGACGCCGAGGACCTTGAGCTGCGGCGCGGTGCCGGCGCCGCAGGCGGCGACGGTGCCGACGAGGAGGAGGGTGAGGAACAGCGAGACGAGGCGAGGCATGATGTACAGGCGGCGATGTAGGCGAGGCGGTGACATCTCGGTCACGGCCCAGTTATGCCCGATCCGTGCCAGGTCGCAAGAAACCGGAACTCGAATCGTTCCCGAGGCTTGTGAAGGTGGCTCGGCGCGTCACCGTAGCCGGCCGTTCACGGCGTGCGATCGCGGTGTCGGGGTCTTTCACGGCGCCGAAAGTCGCGCCCGCGGCCGCAGCCGGCGGTCGCGGCGCTGCGGTACGTTAGGAGCGT
This sequence comes from Kofleriaceae bacterium, assembly GCA_020633495.1. GTDB lineage: Bacteria > Myxococcota_A > Polyangia > Haliangiales > Haliangiaceae > WYBA01. The sequence goes on from JACKDR010000004.1 coordinate 15,725, forward strand.
GAAGATCGAGAAAGGCCGGCGAGTCCGGATCCGCGTTCACCTGCAGATCGTCGACGGCGACAGCATCGAGAAGTGCGTCGTCGAGTACGTCCAGGGCGGCGGCACGATGCTGCCCGGCCTCGAGGCGGTGCTCGAGGGACAGGAGAAGGGCACCAAGCTCGACGGCGTCCTCGCCGCCAAGAGCGCGTTCGGCAACCCGTCGCTGCATCCGGTCAAGAAGATGAAGCGCAGCGAGTTCCCCGCCGACGCCAAGCTGGTCAAGGGCGAGCGCTTCGCCGCCAAGGGCGTCAACGGCCAGGACGTCTTCCTGTCGATCGAGAAGATCGGCGACGACGAGGTCGAGGTCCGCCTGGTCCACCCGCTCGCCGATCAGGACATCCACTACGAGGTGGAGGTCCTCGAGGTCCGCGACGTGGTGCGGCCGCCGCCGATCCCGGCCCAGGCGCTCAAGCTCGAAGAGGGCTGACCGGTCCGGCCCGCGGGCGCGGCGGGCGCCGACGTCAGTCGCCGGTCCGGATCGACGCGCCGTCGAAGCCGATCGGGTAGATCACGACGCTGTCGCCGCTGGCCGACGGGAAGGTCAGCGCGCCCAGCGCCTTGACCACGCACGCCTCGACGGTGGCGTCGCCGAGCTCCGAGGTCTTGACCTTGGCCTCCTTGACCTTGCCCGAGGCCGCGATCGCCAGGCGGAAGGTCGCGACGCCGGTCGGCTTGCGCTTCTTCGCGCACGCGACCACCGCCGGCAGGGCGCCGCGGACGACGTCGCGGGCGGCGTCGGCGTCGATCGGGCCCTTGCGGGTCGGCCGCAGGGCGTCGTCGTGGCTGACCCCGGCGACGCCGCCGGCGACGCCGCCGGCGTGCTTGCCCTTGCCCTTGCCCGCCGCGGCGCCCGCGAACGCGAGCCCCACCTCGTAGGTCACCGACTCGCTCGACAGCTCGTCGAAGCGGAAGGCGCGCGCGGCGTCGACCAGGCACCGCGCCATCGCCCTGGCGACCCCGGCGGTGGGGACCTCGGCGGCGCTGACCGAGCCGTCGTGCTGCACGGTCAGCCGCACCGACAGCTTGCCGGCGAAGTCGGGCGCGCGATCCTGGCAGCCGAACAGCGCGTCCTGGTAGCGGCTGGCCAGCTGGGCCTGGATCGCCCGCGCGTCGGCGCCCTGATCGGCCGACGCCGAGCGGATCGCGACCACGCCCTTCCACGCCTTGCGCGTCGGCGCCAGCGTCGACACCGCCAGGATCCCGGCCGCGCACTGCGCCGCGCCGCCCTTGGTCTTGGCGGTCGCCGAGGTCACGACGCCGTGCTTGTCGACGGCGATCGCGACCTGGACCTCCGACGGCGGCTGGCGCTGCCAGCACACCGCCATCAGGGCGCGGACCTGGCCGAGCGCGGCGACCGCGTCGTCGGCGGCCGCGCCGCCCGGCCCGCCCGAGGCGAAGCTCACCGGATCGGCCGCGGCCCGGCCGGAGCTGGCCACCAGCGCGGCGGCGGCGAGGACGCAGGCGATCGACGTGGCGCGCATGCCCTGATGATACGCGGCCCCGGCGTACAATGCCGCCGTGGTCGACCGCTCGCTCCGCCTCTACGCCCACCGCGGCGCCTCCGCCGAGCTGCCCGAGAACACGCTGCCGTCGTTCCAGCGCGCCCTCGAGATCGGCGTCGACGCCCTCGAGCTCGACGTCCACATGACCCGCGACGGCCACCCGGTGGTGTCGCACGACCCGTCGGCGAAGCGCATGGCCGGGGTCGACGCCGCCTGGCGCGACCTCGACCTCGCCGACGCCCAGCGCCTCGATCTCGGCCACGGCTTCGTCGGCCCCGACGGCGGCCGGCCGTTCGCCGGCCAGGGCTTCCGCATCCCCACGTTCGAGGAGGTCGTCGCCGAGCTGCCCGACGTCGTCCTCAACGTCGACATCAAGCAAGCCGAGCCGCCGATGGTCAAGCCGATGCTCGAGGTGCTGCGCCGTCACCGCGCCGAGCACCGCGTGATCCTCGCCAGCTTCCGCTACCGCACGCTGTACCAGGTCCGCCGCCGCGGCTACGACGGCGACACCGCGCTGTCGCAGCCCGAGGTCGCCGCGATGCTGGTGGCGCCGCGGCGCTCGATCGCGCGGGCGCCGCTGTTCGGGTCGTGCGCCCAGGTCCCTGTGCGGGTCGGGCCGATCACGCTGGGCCGGGCCGGCTTCATCGCCAAGTGCCACGCCCTGGCCATGCGGGTCGACTTCTGGACCATCAACGATCCGGCCGAGGCCGAGCGGCTGCTGGCGCTGGGCGCCGACGGCATCATGACCGATGACCCGCGCGCGATCGCGCCGGTGTTCGCGGCGCACCGGGCCGCCGCCGCCGCGGCGCGGGTGTAAGCGGTGCGCGGCGCCCCCGTTGAGGCCAGCGTGACCCGTGCCGTGCCGCTGCTCGCCGCGATCGCGCTGGTGCTGATCGCCGGCTGCAACGACCACCGCCACCCGCGGACGTTCCCGCAGTGGGTGATCGGGGTCACCGATCCGGAGGCGATCACCTGGCGCGGCTGCGCCGGCCTCCGCGCGGTGATCCAGCGCAGCGGCAAGGCCGGCGTCGGCGTCGTGCTCGAGGCCCGCAGCCGCCAGACCTGCGACGTGGTGCTCGAGCGCGCCGAGCTGATCCTCGACGACGGCGCCCGCGCCGCCGCCGACGCCATCGACCTCGGCCCGCTGCCCGGGCGGTCGCTGCGCCGCTACTGGATGCCGGTGCGGTTCGACGCCGACGCGGCGTGGAACCGCGGCACCCGCCGCGGTCGCCTCGAGCTCGCGTTGCGCATCGGCGGCCAGGCCCAGGAGCCGGTGACGTGGCCGGTGTCGATCGTCTTCCCGTCGCCGTACCTCGACCTGGGAGTGGGCGCGTGGTGACCGGCGTCGCGACGCGCCTCGGCCTCGCGGTGATCGCGGTCGCCGCCGCGGCGCTGACCGCCGGCTGCCCCGGGCTGGTCAAGCACTCGACCCGCAACCCGCACGGCAACGTCGACCTGGTCGCGCCGACCCGGCTCACGATGGATCCGACCCAGGAGGTCCCCGAGGATCCCGGCGAGCACCGGGTCGGCATCGCGCCCGGCATCGTCGCGACCCCCGGCCTCGGCCGCATGGGCGGCAACGGCGCCTTCGAGCTCGGCGTCCAGCTGCACCTGTCGTTCGCCGACGCCGAGAGCAGCGGCGGCCGCGACGCCATGGGCTACCCGATGAAGGCCTGGGGCGCGACGCTCGGCTGGGGCATCGCGCAGTTCGGCTTCGGCGACGGCACCGGCGGCACCGACACGCCCACGGTGATGGGCCCGCTGCAGCTCGGCGTCACCTACCACACGCTGTACGCGTTCGGCGGCAGCGCCGGCCTCGTGCTGTACCCGACCCCGGGCAAGGTCGGCGACGGCTCGGAGGGCGGCGTCGACCCGGGCGCACAGCTGACGATCCAGGCCGGCGTCTTCACGGGCCGGGTCCGCTACGTCCGCGACTCCGGGTTCGAGATCTTCGGCGGCTACGTCCTCGAGCTGCCGGCCTCGCTGACCTGGTCGCGCTGACGCGGCCGGGCGCCAGCGTCGTCGGGAAATCGCCGGTGTCGAATCCTCGACACCCGAGGGTCGAAGGCCGCGCGCCAGGTGTCGAAAAGTCGCGCCGACGTGGGCCCGTTGTCGCCGGGGTTTCGCTTGCGTGGGGTCTGCGCTTGAGGCAAGGTCCCGGCTTCGCTGTTGCAGGAGGTCCCCCTGGACCTCCACGGAGAACCTCGCATGGCCCTGAAGAAAGGCGCGGACATCAAGCCCGCCGCCGGCAAGCTCGGAATCCTCATGCCCGGCATGGGCGCGGTGGCCACCACCTTCATCGCGGGCGTGCTCGCGGTGCGGCGTGGCCTCGCCAAGCCCATCGGCTCGCTCACCCAGATGGGCACCATCCGGCTCGGCAAGCGGACCGAGAACAACACGCCGATGATCAAGGACTACGTGTCCCTGGCCAGCCTCGACGACATCGTCTTCGGCGGCTGGGACATCTTCCCGGACGACGCCTACGCCGCGGCGACCCGCGCCGGCGTCCTCGAGAGCAAGCTGCTCGACCAGCTCAAGGACGAGCTGCAGGCCATCAAGCCGATGACCGCGGTCTTCGAGCAGGCCTACGTCAAGAAGCTCACCGGGCCCAACGTCAAGAAGGGCACGTCCAAGATGGACCTGGCCGAGCAGCTGATGGAGGACATCCGTCAGTTCAAGGCCAAGAACGGCTGCGACCGCCTGGTCGCCGTGTGGTGCGGCTCGACCGAGGTCTACCGCAAGCCGAGCGAGGTCCACTCGACGCTGGCCAAGTTCGAGGAGGGCCTGCGCAACTCCTCCGACGACATCGCGCCGTCGCAGATCTACGCGTACGCGTGCATCAAGCTGGGCATCCCGTACTCCAACGGCGCGCCCAACCTGGCCTCGGACACCGCCGCGCTGATCGAGCTCGCGCGCGACAAGCAGGTCCCCCTCGCCGGCAAGGACTTCAAGACCGGCCAGACCCTGATGAAGACCATCCTGGCGCCCGGCTTCAAGGCGCGCCTGCTGGGCCTGCAGGGCTGGTACTCGACCAACATCCTGGGCAACCGGGACGGCGAGGTGCTCGACGACCCCGAGTCGTTCAAGAGCAAGGAGGTCACCAAGCTGGGCGTGCTGGATCACATCTTCCAGCCGCACCTCTACCCGGACCTCTACGGCCACATCGACCACGTCGTGCGGATCAACTACTACCCGCCGCGCGGCGACAACAAGGAAGGCTGGGACAACATCGACATCGTCGGTTGGCTCGGCTATCCGATGCAGATCAAGGTCAACTTCCTGTGCCGCGACTCGATCCTGGCGGCGCCGATCGTCCTCGATCTGGCGCTGTTCATGGACTTCGCGTCGCGCGCCGGGATGTCGGGCATCCAGGAGTGGCTGTCGTTCTACTGGAAGAGCCCGATGACGCCCGAGGGCCTGTACCCGGAGCACGACCTGTTCATCCAGCTGATGAAGCTGAAGAACACGCTGCGCTACGCCAAGGGTGACGACCTGATCACCCACCTCGGCGCCGAGTACTACGACTGATCGACCCCGAGGCGGCGCCGCGACCGGCCCGCCTCGACCCACGCCCCGCCCCGGGCCCCGCGCGCGACGCGCGCGGGCGGCCCGGTGGTAGGTTCCCGGGGTGCGCACCCTGGGGATCCTGGTCGGGATCGTCATCCTGCTCGCGGCCCTGAAGGCCGCGGCGGCGCTGGTGGTCCCGCTGCTCCTGGCGGTGACGATCGCGGTGGCGTTCCACCCGATCTCGTCGCGCCTGGCGGCGCGCGGCCTGCCGCCGGTGATCGCCGCGGTGATCACCGTGGTGTGCGTGCTGGCGGTGCTGGCCGGGCTGGGCGCGATCGTCATCGTCGCGGCCCGCGACTTCGCCGCCTCGGCGCCGACCTACGCCGAGGAGCTGCAGCACGGCCGCGACGCGGTGGTGGCGTGGCTCGAGGCCCACCGGCTCGGCGACCTGGCGCCGTCGGCCGACTCGGTCAACGCCGGCGCCCGGGTCTCGGGGCTGCTGGCCGACGCCGTCGTCATGGCCAGCGGCGTCCTCGGCGACCTGATGAACGTGCTGTTCTTGACCGTGTTCATCCAGCTCGAGGCCGGGCTGCTCGAGCAGAAGCTGACCCTGATCCTGCGCGACCGCGGCGCCGAGGACCGCACCTTCGCGGCGCTCGCCGACGTCCAGCGCTACCTGCGGGTGAAGTTCGTCCTCAGCCTGGCCAACGGCGTGCTGCTGGGCGGCTGGTGCTGGATCTGGGGGGTGTCGAACCCGGTGCTGTGGGGCGTGCTGGCGTTCGCGCTCAACTTCGTGCCGATCATCGGCAGCCTGATCGCCGCGGTGCCGCCGGTGTTCCTGGGCCTGATCGAGCTGGGCTGGGGCGGCGGGCTCGGCATCGCGTCGGGCTACGTCGCGGTCAACATCCTGGTCGACAACGTCTTCGAGCCCAAGCTGATGGGGCGCGCCATGGGGCTGTCGCCGCTGGTGCTGATGATCTCGCTGCTGATCTGGGGCTTCGTGCTCGGCCCGGTCGGCGCGCTGCTGTCGGTGCCGCTGACCGTGGCGGCGCGCATCTACCTCGACCACCACCCGTCGACCCGGTGGATCGCGCTGCTGCTGGCCGCCGGCACCCGTGGCTACGAGGACCTGCGATCGCCGCTGACCCGCGGCGCGGTCGCCGACGGCGCCGACGCCGACTGAGCGGGCGGCCGCGCGGCGATCACGGCCAGATCGTGTGGTAGATGACCGCCTCGACGACGCGACCGTCGGCGCGACGGATCGCGACGATCTCGGTGTCGTCGCGGCCCTGGCAGGGCATCCGGTGCTCGTGGCCCCGGACGATCCGGCGCAGCGCGGGGAGCCGGGGCGAGCGCGCCAGCTCGTCGACGCCGCGATCGCTGACGCCGGCGGGATCGCGAGGGCCCCGGGCGTCGGACTCGGCGGGGACGTCGCCGAGATCGAGCACCGCGAGGTGGTCGAGGCCGACGGCCTGCCGGGCCACCGCGATCGCCCCCGCGTCGGTCATGCCGGTGCCCCCGAGCGCGAGCTCGGTCACCGCCGGAAAGCCACCCGAGCGCGCCAGGTAGGCCACGCCATCGTCGCCGAGGGGCGCGCGCGTCAGGTGGACCCTGGTGGCGCCGCGGTACGCGCCGCCCTCGATCAGCGCCGCCAGCGCCGCGGCGTCGAGCCACCCGGTGGCGAACGCCAGGGTGCCGTCCTGGAACGTCACCTGCGGCGGCGGGCGAACCGGGCGCGGCGCGGCGGCAGGCGGCGCCCCGGGGCGGCGCCGTCACGCTCGCCGCCGCCGACGACGACGCCGCCGCCGCGGCCGCCCACGCCGACCGTCGTATGGCGTCGCGCGCGCGCCGTCGCTTGTCGCGCCGCCGCTCGTTGGCCTCGCGCTTGCGCACCGCCGCGATCCCCTCGCGCAGCCACGCCGCGGTCTCGAGATCACCGGCGGCCCTGGCCTCGGCGACGATCGCGGTCGGCTTGGTGTCGATCGTGCGGTCGGCGCAGCCGATCGCCGCCAGCGCGTCCCGCAGGGCGTGCCAGGCGGCGAGCTTGGTCGCGAACGACGCCCCGGCGGCCGCCCGCAAGGCGACGGTGAAGGTCTGGTGGAGGACCGGCTCCGGGTCGTCCGGCCCCCGCGCCTCCTGCATCAGGTGCAGCTCGATGCGGACCCCGCCGGGCCCGGGCGCGGCCACGAGCGAGATCGTGCGCAGGTAGAAGTCGCGCGGGTTGCCGCGGTACGCCTCGAACGTCGTGGTCACGGCCCCGCCGACCGTGGCCAGCGCGCGCTCGTAGCCGTCGATCGTGCCCGCCTGCGACTGCTGGAAGCTGAGGACCCAGTCGGCCACCGCCGCCGATCCTACGCCACCCGCGTCAGTGCAGCGCCGGGCCGAGCTGGTACAGCAGCAGGTAGACCAGCACGCCGGTGGTCGAGACGTACATCCAGATCGGCCAGGTCCAGCGGGCCAGGCGCCGGTGCTCGGCGTAGCGGCCCTTGTAGCCCAGCCACAGCGAGCGCAGCACCATGGGCAGCACGATCACCGCGAGCAGCATGTGCGAGAACAGGATGATCAGGTACAGCGTCTTGTCCCAGCCGGCGCCGGGGTAGCGATGCGTGCCGCTGATCGCGAAGCGGGCCAGGTACGACGCCAGGAACACGCTCGACGCCGCGAACGCCGACACCATGCAGGCGCGGTGGAAGGCGATCTGCCGGCGCCGGATCGCCAGCCAGCCGGCGAGCAGGAACACCGTGCTGGTCCCGTTGAGCATGGCGTTGATCGCCGGGTGCATCCGGTTCCACACCAGGCCGGCGCGCACCATGTAGCCGACCAGCGGCACGGCCACGAGCGCCAGCGCGAACGCCAGCCACGCGAACGGCTTGCCGAAGAAGGGTCGCCCGGCGAGCTCGTCAGCGGCGCGATCGGCGGTGTGCTCAGCGGAGGCCATCGAGGCACAGCGTCGTGAAGACCACCGGCAGGTACACGATGGACAGCAGGAACAGCCGCTTGGCCCACGCCGGGCCGGCGCCGCGCGCCAGGCCGCGCGCGACCGCGTACAGGAACGCCGCGCCCATCACGACCGCGACCACCAGGTAGGCGCGGCCGGCGACGCCGAGCGCCCACGGCGCGATGCTGACCGCGACCTGGACGATCGAGTAGACGACGATCTCGCGGTGCGCGGCGGCCTCGCCGTGCTCGCCGACCAGGGTCTTGAGCCCGGCGCGGGCGTACTCGCGGTGGCGGAACAGCGCGATGGCGTGGAAGTGGGGGATCTGCCAGATGAACAGCAGCGCGAACACCGCCAGGCCGCCGGCGTCGATGCGCCCGGTGGCGGCGGTCCAGCCCATCAGCGCCGGCATCGCGCCCGGCAGGGCGCCGACCCAGGTCGCGATCCAGGTCCGCTGCTTGAGCGGGGTGTACAGCATGACGTAGCTGATCAGCGCGATCACGCCGAGCATGCCGGTGAGCGGCCCGGCGAAGCCGCCGGCCGGCGAGATGCCGAAGGTGAGCACCGGCACCGCGAGCACCGCCTGGACCACGCCGAAGGTCAGCGCCGCCTGCGGCGCCAGCCGACGCCGCGGCAGCGGCCGGTTGCGCGTGCGCGCCATCAGGCAGTCGACGTCGCGCTCCAGGTACATGTTGAGCGTGTTGGCGGCGCCGACCAGCAGGGCGGTGCCGACCATCAGCGTCAGCCACAGCTCGAAGCTGGGCGCGCCGGGCGCCAGGCTCAGGCCGCCAGCGGCGGTGAGCAGGGCCATCACCATGATGCGCGGCTTGACCAGCGCGATCAGGTCGGCCAGCGAACCACGCACCGAGAGCTCGGGCGCGACGTCGATCACGGAGGGCATCCGGGCTCCATCCATCAGGGCACAGCGTGGACGCCGCGGACCGGCGCGAGCACGGGTCGCTGCGCGTCACCCGAGGTGGCGGCGCCGCGATCGCGCAGGGAGGTCATGTACCAGGCGTAGGTCCACAGGCCCCACAGGGTGGCGGCGCCCGCGAAGTGGGCGACCGCGATCGGCACCGCCCGCAGCGTCAGCACCACGTAGATGCCGAGGGTGATCTGCAGCAGGACCGCGGCGACGGCCGCGACCATCATGGTGCGCAGGGCGCGCCAGCCGGCGGCCTGGCGCCAGACCTGGACCGCGGCGGTGATGGTCACCAGGCCGACCAGGACGCCGAAGCCGCGGTGGATCATGTGGAGGCGCTGCACCCAGGCCGCGGGGAACCACTCGCCGCCGAGCGTGCAGGTCGGCATGCCGATGCACGCCAGCGTGGCCTCGCTGTGGCGGACCAGGGCGCCGAGCAGGAGCTGGACGAAGACCATGCCGACGGCGAGGGCGACCCAGCGCCGGGCCGGGGCGAAGGCGGCGGCGCGCTGGCGCCGCGCCGGCTCCTCGCCGTCGCGGGTGCGCCGGGTCCGCCACGCCACGTAGAGGAGGGTCGCGAAGTAGCTCATGCCCAGCAGCAGGTGCCCGGTGGACACGAACCACGGCAGCTTGAAGCCGACCGTGATGGCGCCGAGCGCGCCCTGCAGGACCACCATGCCCAGGGTCGCCCAGGCCAGCAGCTTCATGCCCGGCTGGCCCTTGCGGCGGCGCAGCAAGAGGACGGTGAGGGCGATCTGGAACAGGCCCACCGACATCGCGGCCAGGCGATGGCCGTGCTCGTACAGGACCCCGCCCGTCATCTCGGGGAGGAACTGCCCGTGGCAGATCATCGTCGGCTCCGGGCAGGCGAGGCTGGACCCGGTCGGGTTGACGGTGCCGCCGATGATCAGGAGCACGAAGGTGCAGGCGGCGGCGAACTGTGCGAAGCGGTGCTCGAGCATGGGGACGCGGGCTCGGCCGGTTGGATTCGCACGGTTACCACGCGGTTGCGAGGGGCATGCGCGCTTCGGGGCCGGTGCGACAAATGACCGCCGGACGCATATCCCGGCGAGGCGCCCGAGTCAACGGACGTCGACGGGAGCGGTCAAGGAATCCCGCCGGTTGGCCCGCGACTCCGGAGCGACCCGAGTTGCGGGCCGTCGCCGCGCGGGCGTACATTGGTCGACGCGCTCGGGCCTTCCCGCCGGCCTTCGCATGTCCAGCGCCACCTGGGTAGAGAACAGCAACATCGGGACTCTCCTCGCCGACCAGCTGGCGACGGAGGGCCTGGTGTTCCGCTATGGCCGCCACGTCTACCGGACCACCGGTCAGAAGCTGGCTCAGGGCGGCATGGGCGCGGTGTTCATCATGCACCGGCGCCTCGACGGCACCGGCCCGCCGGAGGACGTGGTCGGCAAGACCTTCCACGCCAACTACCTCTACCAGCTGCGCACCGACGAGGTGACCCGGCGCGACCACCAGGCCAACCTGCAGGCGGTGGCGCGGATCGCGACGATCGACCACCCCGCGATCCTGCCGGTCTACCTGTCGGCGCCGATCGCCGACAACTACCTGGTCGTGACGCCGCGGCTGGCGTCGACCCTGCTCGAGGCGATCAGCACCCAGAAGCTGACGTCGCGGGCCCGCACGATCCTGCTGATGCAGGCGCTGTCGGGGCTGTCGCGGCTGCACGCCGAGCGGCTGCTGCACCGCGACGTCACGCTGCGCAACATCCTGCTCGACGACGACTGCCACCACGCGCTGCTGTTCGACTTCGACCTCGCGGTCTCGCTCGACGACGTCGTCCACACCACGTACAAGGCGCACTACCGGGGCCGCATCTTCGGCTCGCCGGGCTACTCGGTGCCGCCCGAGATCATCGACCCGGGGCTGGCCGACGCGCCGATCTCGACCGCGCTCGACGTCTTCGCGATCGGCGGCGCGCTGTTCTCGCTGTTCACCGACAAGACCCCGTACGGCACCACCGAGGACATGTGGGGCCTGCTGGCCCGGATCGGCGACGGCGTCGTGGTCGGCGGCCGCAGCCGCATCGAGTACCCCGACGCGGTCCCGGCGGTGCTGCGGCCGATCATCGAGCGCTGCCTCGAGCGCGATCCCGCCGGGCGCTACCCGTCGGTCGACGACGTCCTCGAGGCCCTGCACGACGCCCTGCCCTCGCTCGACGACGCCAGCCGCGGCGACACCACGTTCGTGCGGTCGCGCTCGGCGGTGATGGCGGCGTCGGCGTCGCCGACCGAGCGCATCGCGCAGGTGCTGGCCGGGCGGCGCGACGTCACGATCGGCAAGGCGGTGATCGAGCACGCCGAGCTCGCGGTCGAGACCTGGGGCTACCAGGTCGAGGAGAGCCTGGGCCGGGTCAAGGGCCACCCGATCTTCGTCGCGGCGCCGCGGCCGGAGCTGCTGGCCTCGGGCCAGTTCCCCGACGCCAACACGTTCCCCAAGCTGGTCACGGTGATCAACCTGCAGGCGGTGCAGGACGCGCCGCGGCTGGTCGACAACTGGCAGCAGTACTTCCTGCCGACGTTGAAGAAGGTGCGGCAGGGCCTGCTGACCACGCTGCACAAGGTCATCTACGACGCCAACACGACGTCGCTCTTGCTGTTCAGCGAGTTCATCGACGACGCCCGGTTCGGCAGCCAGCTCGGCAACGTCGATCTGCACCTCGACGCCGCGCTGTCGCTGGGGTTCCTGGTGGTGCGGCAGGTGGCGCTGCTGCACGAGAACGGGATGGCGCACAACAACGTCCACCCCGGCGCGCTGCTGTTCAAGGGCGACCCCGAGAACCGGACCGTGCAGCCGGCGATGATCGGCCTGGTCGAGCCGGCGCTGGGCGCGGCGGCGATGGCGACCGACGTCCGCGCGCTGTGCGCGATGGTGCTGTCGTGGCTGCGGCCGCTGCGCATCGAGGCCATGCCGGCGCGGTCGCGGCCCGCGTTCGATCAGCTGCGCCAGCGCCTGGCCGGGTGGGCGTACGAGGCCAGCCAGACCCCGCCGACGATCGACTTCCTGATGGCGACGCTGTCGGACGGGCTGTCGATGATCGACTTCAACTTCTCGGTGCTGCGCGACTCCGGCGGCGACCTGCAGGAGTACGCGCTGCTGATGCTGAGCCATCGCCTGTACCACCTGCTGTGGGGCGACTCGGGCTAGCGATGGCGGGGGCGGCAGCGACGGGCGGGGGCGACGCGAGCGACGACCCGCGGCCGCTGGCGATGCTCGCTGCGGAGCTCGATCATCGGGCGTCGTTCCCCTACCGCGACATGTCGCCCGAGGAGTACGCGGCGCGCAACGCCGCCGACATCCTGGTGTTCTCGCTGGCCGACTACCGTTACCGCGACGCCGACCTCGACCGCTGGATGGTCCGGCTGCAGGAGATCCTGTGCGACTGGACGGTGGTGAACGAGTGCCGCCGCCGGTACCTGACGCCCGAGGAGATGGCGCGCGCGCTCGAGCGCGACGCCGAGGAGCCGTGACGGGCGCGGACCGGCGGTAGGCGGTCAGCAGGACGATCGTCGCGGCGCCGAGCGCCGAGCGCCGAGCGCTGAGCGCCGAGCGCCGAGCGCCGAGCGCCGAGCGCCGAGCGCCGAGCGCCGAGCGCCGAGCGCCGAGCGCCGAGCAGGTTGGCGTGGCGCCGTTCATTCCGCTCATCCCAAGCCGGGCGAGCGCAGCGAGCCCGTGTCGAGGGATGGGGCGCCAGGTCGCGAGCGTCGGCGCGGGGGCTGATGGGCTGGTTCTGCCTCCGGACGCGCATCGGGTGCGCCAGCTCTGGCGAGGTGCCCGCGGCGCGAACGTCGCTGGCACACCCGATGCGCGATGGGGGGCATGAACCAGCCCATCAGCTCCCCGCGCCTGCTGTCTCGCTTCATCGCGTATCGCGCCGCCCTCGCCGCCGTCGAGGCCACGCGGATCGCCAGTGGCCGGTGGCAGGGCTGGGCGTGGCTGCGCGATCAGGCGCTGCGCGCCGCCGGCTCGATCGCGCACAACCTCGCCGAGGGCAACGGCCACCGGCCGGGCTCGGCCGGGCGCGCGCGGTACCAGCGCATCGCGCTGGGCTCGGCGCTCGAGCTCGAGGCCGCGCTCGACCTCGCCGCCGCCGCCGGCCTCGGCGTCCCCGACGAGCTGAACGCCGCGATCGCCGCCGCGGGACGCGTGGCCGCGCTGTGCACGGCGCTCACGCGGCGCCGGTAGCGGCGGCGGTAGCGAATGCGCTCGAGGCGGCGCGCACGTATCACGGCCCGATGCAACCGTGGCAGCTCGGCATCACCGCGGTACTCGCGCTCGGTGCGTGCAGCGAGCCGACCGGCCCGTGCCTCGTCGTGCGGGTCGACGTCGCGTGCTGCGACGCGCACGACGGGCAGCCGACGGTCGAGTTGCCGTCGCGGCGCACCGTCGGGGGCGACGTCGACCTCATCGACGTTGTCTCCGGTGGAGTCTTCGAGACCCGCGTCGAGATCCCCGCCGACGAGCCGGCAGGAACCGCGCAGGTCACGTTCACGGCATCGGGAGATGGACAGGAGTCGTTCGCCGCCTCCGGCGCGGTCGAGCTGGCACCGAAATCGCTGCGCGACGCTCGACCTCTCGGCGCCGAGCGTGTTCGCTCCCGACGCCGGCCCCTGATCCGGAATGCGAGTGCACACCACACGCTGACCCATCCCTCGACTCGGGCTCGCTGCGCTCGCGCGGCTCGGGATGAGCGAGACGCTCCGCACCACGCTAACCACCTCGGCGCTCGGCGCTCCGCCCTCGGCGCTCCGCCCTCGGCGCTCGGCGCCCCATCCCTCGACTCGGGCTCGCTGCGCTCGCCCGGCTCGGGATGAGCGAGATGCCTGGCGCTCCGCCCTCGGCGCTCCGCCCTCGGCGCTCCGCCCTCGGCGCTCGGCGCTCCGCCCTCGCCCTCACTCCGGCATCAGCGCCGTCGGGTCCTCCGGCCACGCGTGCCGCGGGTAGCGCCGCGACAGCTCCTTGCGCAGCGCGGGGTAGTGGCGCACCCAGAAGCCCGCCAGATCCTGCGTGACCTGGACCGGGCGCTGGTTGGGCGCGAGCAGGTGCAGCACGAGCGGGACGCGGCCGTCGGCGACGGCGGGGCCGCGGGCCAGGCCGAGGAAGTCCTGCAGCCGCGACGCCACCCACGGCGGGCGATCGAGCTCGTAGTGGACCTGGGCGCGGCGGCGCCCGGCGAGCTGGACGTGGCGCGGCGCCAGGCGATCGATCGCGCCGCGGTGGGCGGCGACGCTGGCGTCGAGCAGGTCGAGCAGCGACGCCTTCTTGAGCTCGTCGAACGAGGTCAGGCCGGCGCACGCGTCGGCGAGCACCGCGGCGAGCGCGGCGTCGTCGGGGACCTGCAGGCCGAGCGCGGGCGCGCTGGCGGCGACGAAGCCGATGCGAGCGCGCCACGCCGCCAGCGCGTCGGGATCGACGAAGCGCTCGATGCCGGCGGCCAGGGCCTCGCGCACCAGCACCGCCGCGGCCGCGGGGTCGCGGCGCGCGCCCTCGATATCGACGCTCTCGTCGATCGTCAGGTCGTCGTAGACCAGCCGGGTCACGCGCTCGACCCGGTGGCGCTCGCGGTTCCACCGCAGCTCGTCGACGTCGCGGACCCGGTCCTCGAACAGCTCGATCAGCCAGGTCGCGTCGATGCGGCTGGCGCGGCGGATCGTCACCCGCGCCCGGCCGCGATCGCCGGTGTCGCTGGCGTCGACCGCGACCAGCAGGTCGCCCTCGACGACCACGCTCGACGGCGACAGCGTGCCGCTGCCGCCGGCCGCGAACACGACCTCGGCCGAGCGCGGCGACCGCCGGCGGCCGACGCGGTCGGGGTAGCCGGCGAGGATCGCCAGCTGCAGCGCCTCGTCCCAGGCCTGGTCGCTGGCCGGCGGCGTCCCGGCCCGCAGGTCGGCGAGGCGCTCGAGCTGGCGGGCCGCGCGATCGACGGCGAGCCCGGTGGCGACGTCGAGCCCGAGGTCGCGCAGCCGCGACGGCCGCAGCCCGCCGTCGCGCGCCGCCAGCAGCGCCTCGAGATCCTCGATCAGGTCCGAGTCGGCGGCGAGCCGGGCCTCGGCGGGGCCGCGGCGGTCACCGCGCGCCCGGCGATCGAGCCGCAGCTCGCGCGCGCCCAGCAGCGCCGCGATCGCGCAGCCGTCGGCGGCGACGCCGCGCCGCTCGGCCTCGACGATCAGCCGCGCCTGCCGCGGGTGGGCCGGGAACCGCAGCATGCGCCGGCCCAGCGCGGTCACCGCGCCGGCGTCGTCGATGGCGCCGAGCCGTCCCAGCAGCTCGTCGGCGGCTGCCAGCGCCACCGGCGGCGGCGCCTCGAACCACGGGAACTCGTCGAGGCGCGCGAAGCCGGCGCCATGCAGCTCGAGCGCGGTCTCGCCGAGATCGGCGCGCTGGACCTCGGGCGGATCGAACTCGCGGCGGGTGTCGTGATCGTGGCGGGTGTACAGCCGCAGGCACCGGCCCGGCCGGGTCCGCCCGGCGCGGCCCGCGCGCTGCGCCGCGCTGGCCTTGCTGATCGGCTCGATCGCCAGCGACGGCAGCCCGGACCACGGCGAGTGGCGCGCCACGCGCGCGGTGCCGGCGTCGATCACCGCGACGACGCCGTCGATGGTCACCGAGGTCTCGGCGACGTTGGTCGACAGGATCACCTTGCGCCGCGACGCCCGCGCCACCGCGCGGTCCTGCTCGTCGGCGGGCAGGTCGCCGTGCAGCGGCACGATCAGCAGGTCGTGGCGGGCGGCGACGTCGGCGCAGTCCTCGGCGGCGCGCCGGATCTCGCCGGTGCCGGGCAGGAACACCAGGACGTCGCCGTCGAGGCCGTCGCCGCACAGCCGCCGCACCGCGCTGGCCACCTGCTTGCCGGTGTGGCGGTCGTCGGGGGCGTCGAGGTAGCCGACGTCGACCGGGAACGTCCGGCCCTCGGACCGCACCACCGGCGCGTCGCCGAGGAACGCCGCCACCGGCCCGGGCTCCATCGTCGCCGACATCACGACCAGGCGCAGGTCGGGGCGCGCGCCCTGCTGCAGCCGGCGCAGCAGCGCCAGCGCGACGTCGCCGACCAGGTGGCGCTCGTGGAACTCGTCGATCACCACGGCGCCGGTGCCGCGCAGCGTCGGATCGGCGAGCAGCTGCCGGGTCAGGACGCCCTCGGTGACGAACCGGATGCGGGTGTCGCGCCCGACCTTGCGATCGAAGCGGACCTCGTAGCCGACCTCGCGGCCGATCGCGACGCCGCGCTCGCTCGCCACCCGCGCCGCCGCCAGCCGCGCCGCCAGCCGCCGCGGCTGCAGCACGACGACGTCGCCGTCCCCGGCGAGCCCGGCGTCGAGCAGCGCGCCCGGCACCCGCGTGGTCTTGCCGGCGCCGGGGGGCGCGATCAGCACCGCGACGCCGGCGCGCGCCACCGCGGCGACGACGTCGCCGAGGACGTCATCGATGGGCAGCGGGGCGAGGGACGAGGGCATGGGGAGGACTCCGAGGCGGGCGCCGGCGTGAACCGTGTTCTGGCCGCCGCAGGCGCGGAGGCCGAGGGTACAGTCGCGACGATGTCCGCCGCGAGTCGTACCGCATCCTGGGCGCCGAGCTGGATCAACGGGCCGTTCGCGGCGCCCGAGATCCCCGACGCCAGCCCGTTCGCCGACGCCCAGCTGCGGCTGCGCTGGGAGGACATCGCCCAGGACGGCCGCATCATGCTGACCGCGCTGGCCCCGGCGATCGGCTGGACCGTGTGGGGGGGCCTCTTGCGCAACCACGAGGGCATGGTCGCCGCCGGCAAGCTCGGCGTGATCTCGATCCTCAGCCGGCTGACCGCGTCGGGCACCGACGAGCCGCTGCGCGTCGTCGAGCCGGTCGCGTCGCGCGGCACCTACGAGCTGGCCCACGGCGCCGACGCCGACGGCAAGGTCGAGCGCCTGTTCATGAACGCGTGGGTCGAGATGCGCGGCGCCCGCGGCCGCATGGTCCCGCCCGAGGGCCCCGGCCCCGAGGTCCTGGCCGGCCGGCTGTTCGTCGAGCACACGTTCACCCGCATGCTGGCGCCGCCCGACCAGCGCAAGGTGGTGCGCTTCGACGTCCCCGGCATGCCGGAGGTCCCCGCGGCGCGCTACGCCCAGCCGGCGCCGCGCACCGCGATGGAGCTGCCGCCGGGCGCGACGCCGATCGACGACGGCTACCTGCCCGATCCGGCGCTGACCTGTTTCGGCCTCGAGCACACCGACTCCAACCAGCACGTCAACTCGCTGGTCTACCCGCGGCTGTTCGTCGAGGCCGCGCTGCGCCGGCTCGACGTCCTCGGCCGCGACCGCAAGGTGCTGGTCCGCCACCTCGACATCGCGTACCGCAAGCCGTGCTTCGCCAACGACCGGGTGCGCGTCCACCTGCGCCTGTTCGAGCTCGACGGCCGGGTCGGCGCCGCCGGCTTCCTGGTCGCCGACGGCGAGCCCCTCGACCGGCCGCGGGTGTACGCGCGGATCCTGCTGGCATGACCGGCTTCGCGTGGTCGATCTGGATCGACCGCGGCGGCACCTTCACCGACTGCATCGGGCGCGGCCCCGACGGCACGCTGCGGGTCGCCAAGGTGCCGTCCACCGACGACGATCCGGGCGGCGCCGCGGTCGCCGGCATCCGCGCGCTGCTGGAGCTGGCCGCCGACGCCCCGGTACCGCCGTGCGACGTCCGTATGGGCACGACCCTGGCGACCAACGCGCTGCTCGAGCGCCGCGGCGCCGCGACGGTGCTGGCGATCACCCGCGGCTTCGCCGATCTGTGCGCGATCGGCGACCAGACCCGGCCCGCGCTGTTCGACCTCGACATCGTCCAGCCGACGCCGCTGTACCGCGAGGTCGTCGAGGTCGACGCCCGCGCCGCCGCCGACGGCGCGATCGTCGCCGAGCCCGACGACGACGCGGTGGCCGCGGCGCTGGCCGCGGCGCGGGCGCGCGGCGCCACCAGCCTCGCGGTGGTCGTCATGCACGGCCTGCGCGCGCCGGCGCTCGAGCGGCGGATCGCCGACGCCGGCCGCCGCGCCGGGTTCGACCACGTGTCGTGCTCGACCGAGGTCGTCGCCGAGGCCGGCCTGCTCGGCCGCGCCGACACCACCGTGGTCGACGCCTACCTGGCGCCGCTGCTGGCCGGGCACGTGGCGCGGCTGCGCGCCGCCCTGCCCGGGTCGCGGGTCCGCCTGATGCAGTCGTCGGGCGCGCTGGTCGACGCCGCGCGGCTGCGCGGCAAGGATGCGATCCTGTCGGGGCCGGCCGGCGGCGTGGTCGCGTGCGCGCACGCCGCGCGCGCCGCCGGGGTCGCGCGCGCGATCGGCCTCGACATGGGCGGCACCTCGACCGACGTCAGCTGCGTCGACGGCGCGATCGAGCGGGTCTACGAGACCGAGGTCGCGGGGGTGCGGCTGCGCGCGCCGATGATGGCGATCCACACGATCGCCGCCGGCGGCGGCTCGATCTGCCGGTGGGACGGCCTGCGCCTCACCGTCGGGCCCGACAGCGCCGGCGCCGATCCCGGGCCGCTGTGCTACGGCCGCCCCGGCGCGCGCGAGGTCACCGTGACCGACGTCGATCTGGTGCTGGGCCGGCTCGCCGGCGATCGCTTCCCGCTGCCGCTCGACGCCGCCCGCGCGGTCGCCGCGCTCGACGCCATGGTCGCGGCCGGCGCGCCGACCAGCGCCGCGCCCGACGCCGCGCCGGCGGTTGCGCTGGCCGCCGGCTGCTTCGCGATCGCGACCTCCAGCATGGCCGAGGCGATCCGCCGGGTCTCGGTGGCGCGCGGCCGCGACCCGCGCGACTTCGCGATCGTCGTCTTCGGCGGCGCCGGCGGCATGCACGCGTGCCCGGTGGCGCGCCAGCTCGGCGTCGACACCGTCCTGGTGCCGCCGCTGGCCGGCGTGCTGTCGGCGCTGGGCATGGGGGTCGCGCCGCTGGGCTGGCACGGCGAGGCCGACGCCGGCCGACGCGGCCTCGACGACGCCGGCCTGGCCGCGCTGGCGCCCGTGCTCGACGACCTGGCGGCGCGCGCGGCGCGCTGCGCTGCGCGCCGACGGCGCCGACCCGGCGCGGGTCGTCGTCCACCGCCGCGTCGAGCTGCAGTACCGGGGCGCCGAGACCCGGCTGACCATCGACCTCGCCGTCGACGCGCGCGGCGCCGTCGACGCGGCCGCGACCGCCGCCGCGTTCGCGACGGCGCACCGGGCGCTGTTCGGCTACGTCCGCGACGGCGCCGCGATCGAGGTCGTCGTCGCCCGCGTCGAGGTCACCGCCGACGAGCCGGCCCCGGCGCTGCCCGCGCCGCCCGCGGGCGCCGCGCCGGCGCCGCGGCGACGCGCGCCGATGTGGAGCGATGGCGCCGTCGTCGACGTCCCGGTGTACGCGCGCGACGCGCTGCCGGCCGGCGCCGCGATCGCCGGCCCGGCGCTGATCCTCGACGACACCTCGACGCTGGCCCTCGATCGCGGCTGGCGCGTCGAGGTCCTCGCCGACGGCACGCTGCGCGGCCGCGACGTCGCCGGCGCGCGCGCGGCGGCCCCGGGCGACCGGGTCGACACCGCCGTCGCCGTCGACCCGGTCCGCCTCGAGGTCTACGGCAACCTCTACATGTCGATCGCCGAGCAGATGGGCGACGTCCTGCGCCGCACCGCGGTCTCGGTCAACATCCGCGAGCGCCTCGACTTCTCGTGCGCGCTGTTCGACGCCGACGGCGCCCTGGTCGCCAACGCGCCGCACATCCCGGTCCACCTCGGCGCCATGGGCGAGACCATCCGGGCCCTGCTCGACGCCCACCCGGCGCCGCCGCCCGGCACCGTCTACGCCAGCAACGATCCGTACGCCGGCGGCTCGCACCTGCCCGACGTCACCGTGATCACCCCGGTCCACGACGCCGCCGGCCGGCTCGCGTTCTTCACCGCCAGCCGCGGCCACCACGCCGACGTCGGCGGCGTCACCGTCGGCTCGATGCCGCCGTTCTCGACCCGGCTCGCCGACGAGGGCGTCGTCCTGCGCCACCTGCCGGTCGTGATCGCGGGCGCGATCCAGCGCGACGCGATCCTCGCCGCGCTCGCCGCCGGCCCGCACCCGGCGCGCCGCCCCGACGACAACCTCGCCGATCTCGAGGCCCAGATCGCCGCCGGCGAGGCCGGCGCGCGCCTGGTGCGCGAGGCGATCGGGCGCCGCGGCGCCGCCGAGGTGCTCGGCTACATGGGCCACGTCCAGGCCCAGGCCGCGGCGCTGGTCGGCCGCGCCATCGCCGCGCTGCCCGACGGCGATCACCGCTTCGCCGACGCGCTCGACGACGGCACGCCGGTCGTCGTCACGGTGCGGGTCCGCGGCGATCGCCTCGCCGTCGACTTCACCGGCACCGGCGCCGCCCACCCCGGCAACCTCAACGCGCCGCGCGCGGTCGCGGTCGCCGCGGTGCTGTACGTCCTGCGCTGCCTGGTCGGCGCGCCCATCCCGCTCAACGCAGGTGTCCTCGCCGGGGTCACGCTGGTCATCCCGCCGGGCTCGCTGCTGGCGCCGCCGCCGGGCCGCGCGGTGTGCGGCGGCAACGTCGAGACCTCGCAGCGCGTCGTCGATGTCCTGCTCGGCGCGCTCGGCCTCGCCGCCGCCAGCCAGGGCACGATGAACAACCTCACGCTCGGCCGCGCCGCCGGGCCCGGCCGCGCCGCGCTGGCCTACTACGAGACCATCGGTGGCGGCGCCGGCGCCACCGCGCGCGCCGACGGCGCCAGCGCCGTGCACACCCACATGACCAACACCCGGATCACCGATCCGGAGATCCTCGAGGCCCGCCTGCCGGTGCGGCTGCGCCGGTTCGCGATCCGCCGCGGCTCCGGCGGCGACGGCGCCCACCGCGGCGGCGACGGCGTCATCCGCGAGCTCGAGCTGCTCGCGCCGCTGCACGTCGCGATCGTCAGCCAGCGCCGCGACCGCGCCCCGTTCGGGCTCGCCGGCGGCGCGCCCGGCGCCCGCGGCCGAACCTGGCTGGGCGACGACGAGGTCGGCGCCATGGCCGAGCGCGACCTGCCCGCGGGCGCGGTGATCCGCGTCGAGACGCCCGGCGGCGGCGGCTTCGGCCGACGCTGAGCCATCATGAACGACCGCGTCGCGCGCGCGCGGCTGCCGGTCGACGTAAGCACGGGCCGCCCGCGCGTCAACCGGTTGCGCCGTGGCGGGTGGTGGTTATCAGGAGGGTCAGCAACCCCGTCCACTCCACTCCCTCTACAGGAGAAGACCCATGGCTCTCGTGACCCGTCGTGATTCCCAGACTCCCGTCCGCTACGCCCGTGACCCGTTCGCGCTCGCCCGCGAGCTGTTCGGGTGGGACGGCTTCACCGCCGACCGCGCCGCGGCCACCTACGTGCCCGCCTTCGAGGTCAAGGAACGCGAGGACGCGTTCGTCCTGCGCGCCGACCTGCCCGGCGTCAAGGAGGCCGACCTCGACATCTCGCTGCACAACGGCGTCCTGACCGTCGCCGGCTCGCGCACCGCCGAGCAGAAGCAGGAGGGCGAGGCCTACTACGTCTACGAGCGCCAGTACGGCTCGTTCTCGCGCAGCCTGTCGCTGCCCGACTCCGCCGACGGCGACAAGGTCGACGCCAAGCTGGCCGACGGCGTCCTCACCGTGACGATCGGCAAGCGCGTCGAGGCCAAGCCCCGCAAGATCGGCCTGCGTCACGACTGAACCCCGACCGCGCGTTCCACGCGCGCCCCGGCCGCGACGCTACGGCGTCGCGGCGTCGACGGCCGCCGGTGCGGGCTGGCCCGCAGCCGGCGCGGGATCGTCCGGTGCCGGCGGGTGCACCGGCGTCCGCACCGGCGGCCGCTCGGGTGGGCCATCGTCGTCGGCGTCGTCGCCGGGGGCCGTGCGATCGTCGCCGTCCGGCGCGTCGGCATCGTCGGCGTCGCGCGCGCTGGCGGCCTGCCGGTTGTGGGCCTCGGGACCGCCCGACCACACCACGTAGCCCAGCGGCACGCCGGCGCCGAGGCCGACCAGGATCAGGCCGCGCCAGCGCAGGCCGAGCCGGCCCTTGAGCATGAACATCCCCGAGATCGCCAGGTACAGCAGCAGCACCGCGTAGCCGTCGGCGACGTAGGTCCAGGCCTTCTTGCCGCGGTTGTAGTGCAGCCAGTTGGCGACCCGGAAGAAGAACCGCGAGCTGCGGCCCTGCTCGGTGACCTCGCCGCCGATGACGATGAAGCGCTTGCTGTCGTACTCGAGGTGGACCTCGTCGCCGGCGCGGTAGGTGCTGCGCGGCGTGCCGGCGACGTGGAGCCGCTGCTGCGCCAGCGCGATCGCGGCCGCGTCGTCGAGATCGACGTCGATCGGCTCGATCTGGTAGCTCTTCTCGTAGGTCTTGAAGTTGGGGTCCCAGTCCTGGATGTGGTTGATGGCCAGGCCGGACAGCGCGTAGATCACCGTGAGGCCGACGGCGAGGTAGCCGACGTCGCGGTGGATGGCGCGCAGCCAGGCGCGCCAGCGTTTCTTGAGGGTGGTGAGGACGAGGTTGCCGGGCGCGGTGACGTTGCGGTCCGACATCAGGCGTACCGCTCTTCCTTCCAGGGATCGGCGTGGTTGTGGTAGCCGCGGACCTCCCAGTAGCCGGGCTCGTCGTCGACGACGAACTTGACCCCGGTGATCCACTTGGCGCTCTTCCAGAAGTAGAGATCCGGGATGAGGCCGCGCGCCGGCGCGCCGTGATCGAGCGAGAACGGCTTGCCGTTCATCCGGTAGGTCACCATGCAGGTGTCACCGGTGGCCTCGGCGTAGGGGATGTTGCTGGTGAAGCCGTGCTCGGCCTCGAGGATGACGTGGCGGACGTTGCCCTTGACCCCGGCCTTCTCGGCGAGCGTCGAGATCAGCACGCCCTTGTAGGTGGCGCCCAGGTTGCTCCAGCCGGTGACGCAGTGGACGTCGGCCTCGCGCTCGACCTGGGGCAGCTTGAGCAGCTGCGCGTAGTCGAGGTCGTACGGGGTCTTGACCGCGCCGTGGACCCGCAGCCGGAAGTGCTTGGCCTGGCCGTCGCCGGGGTCGCCGCCCATGTCCTTGAGGTGCTCGATCACGCGCTGGCCGGGCGGCAGCCGCTTGCGGCCGTCGCTGCGGGTCTCGGCGCGGGCCTTGCGGTTCATGTCGTCCGCGGCGATGCGGTACAGCGCGCCGCCGGCGGCCAGCAGGGCGGTGCCGGCGGCCGCGTTCTTGATGAACTGTCGGCGGTCCCAGGCCCGCAGGAGCTCGGGGTGCGCGTCGGTGTCGGGCTGCTTCGGGGTCTTCACGTCGGGTCCGCTCCTGGGCGCGAATCGCGCCGTCTGGGCAGCCTACGAGGCCTGCCCTGTCAGGTTACGGTACGCGGGGGTCGCCGGTTCGGCTCGATCTGAGAGTCCCCACGGTTCCGCCGGGTTACTCTCGACGGTGATGGCGGCACCGGGGGCGACGCGCGTCGACGCCGACGACATCGCGGCGGCCGCCGTGGTGCTGGCTCCGTTCGTAGTCGCGGTCGGGGTCCTGGCCGCGGTGGCCGCGCCCGACGCGGCGCAGCGGGCCGCCGCGGACCCGGTGCTGCAGAGCGTGGCGCCCGCCGGCGGGGTCTGGCTGGTGGTCGGGCTCGGGGTCGCGATGGCCCTGGCGTGGCCGGCGGCGCGTCGGCCAGACGCCGCGACCCTGCGCCGGGCGCTGGGCTGGGGCGCGCTGGGCGCGGCGGCGGCGGCGGCGGTGACGCTGGCGCTGCGCGCGGCGGTCGGCGACCACCTGCCGGCGTTCATCCCCGCCGAGGAGAGCGCCGGCCCGGGGCTAGCCCAGGGCCTGGCCGCGGGCGTCGGCGAGGAGCTGGTGTTCCGGCTCGGGGTCGCCGCCGCGGTCTACCTGACGCTGGCCCGGCGGCTGCCGCGCGCCGCCGCGATCGCCGCCGCCGCGATCGTCACCGGCGCGATGTTCGCGCTCGCCCACGAGCTGCCCCCGGCCGGCGGCAGCTTCGCGCTCGACCACGTCGTGACCCGCGCCCTGATCCCGGGCGCCGCGATGACCGCCGCGTTCCTGGTGGTCCACCCGGCGTTCCTGGTCGCGGCCCACGCCGCCGCCCACCTGCTGATCCCGTTCCTGTTCCGCTGACTCGGCGGCCGGGCTCCGGACGACCGACGTCTCCGAGACCGCGGTCGTCCGGGCGACGGACGACCGACGTCTCCGAGACCTCGGTCGTCCGGCGGCCGGGCTCCGGACGACCGGGGTCTCCGAGACCACGGTCGTCTGGACGACGAACGACCGACGTCTCCGAGACCCCGGTCGACCGAGATCCGGACGACCGACGTCTCCGAGACCTCGGTCGGGATCGCGGCGGGGGCTCAGCCGCGGCCGTAGACCGGGACCAGCGCGCCGCTGGTCAGGGCGTTGCCCGGCGACGCCAGCCAGGCGATGGCGTCGGCGATCTGGGCGGCCTTGGGCCAGGCGGCGTGGTCGGCGTCGGGCATGGCGGCGCGGTTGGCCGGGGTGTCGATGATCGACGGCAGCACCGCGTTGACCAGGATGTCGTCGGCCTTGACCTCGGCGGCGATGGCCTGGGTCAGGCCCACGACCGCGGCCTTGGCGGTGACGTACGCGATCTGGCCGGGCGGCGGCTGCACCGCCGAGCGGGTCGCGACGTTGACGATGCGGCCACCGCGGCCGCGCATCGCGCGCACCGCCTCGCGGCAGCACAGGAAGCACGTCACGGTGTTGATCTGGTGCTGGGCCTCGAACGCGGCCAGCGAGGTGTCGACCAGCGGCGCCATCGCGAAGCCACCGACCAGGTGGATCGACGCCGCGATCGGCGGCAGCGCCGCGTAGAACGCGGTCACCGCGGCCTCGTCGGACAGCACCACCGACGGCGCCGGCCGCGCCCGCTCGTGACCGCGCCACGGCACGTGCGCCGGCGGCGCCGCCTCCATCATGGGCAGGTGGCAGGTGGCGCCGCCCTCGAGGAGCCGCGCCACCACCGCCCCGCCCAGCCCGCCGGTGCCGCCGGTGACGACGACGTGAGATCCGGTGAAGTCCGTCATGGGACGGACTCTACCCTCGCCCGCCGCGCGTCAGTCGATGTCGGGGAACGTGTCGCAGGCCGCGGTGAAGTTGTCGAGCGCGTCCTGCAGCGCGCCGGCCAGGTTGCCCTCGCAGATCGACGAGAACACCGCGTTCTGGCCGGTCAGCTGGACGAACTGCTGCAGCCGGTTGGCCGCCACCGCGTCGCCGAAGTCCGACGTGCAGTCGGTGGGGCCGGCGATCACCGCGGTGGCCCAGCGGCCGCGATCGCCCTTGAGGTTGTCGAAGAAGTCGACCCACTGCTGCACCGGCTCGTTGGTGCACGGATCGGTCGCCTGCAGCTGGAAGTTGTTGTCGTGCCGCGAGCAGTCGTCCTCGTCGGTGAGGTAGACGACCGCGAGCAGCGCGTCGTCGCGCAGGAAGTTGGCGTTGGTGGTCGTCGACATCGGCGCCGACAGCGCCAGCTCGCTGGTGTACAGCGGCATCTCCAGGCCCGGGCCGCCGGTGCCGACGTCGGCGGCGCACGCGAACGTGGTCGCCATCGACGGGTCGGTGCGCTCGAGCCAGCGCCGGGTCATGCCGCAGCTCTGCTTGAACGCGCCGTCGTCGCCCTGCTCGCTGATCGGGATCTGCTGCTCGGGCAGGATCGGCGGCACCGCCGGGATGACCTCGACGTAGTCGACGTCGCGCCCGGTGGTGGTGATCGCGACCCGGTAGTCGAGCGGCAGGTTGGCGTCGACCATGTACTGGTTGAGGATGGTCGCGAACTGCGGGAAGTTGGCCGCGAGGTTGTCCTGCTCCTCCGCCATCGATCCCGAGTCGTCGATGACGAACAGGATGTCCATCTTCTGGCAGCGCTGGGTCGACACGCCACCGTCGCCGTGGGGCTGGTTTGGGTTGGCGTCGGGGCCGGTGCCGTCGTCACCGACGGTGTCGTCGGAGCCGTTGACGGCGGGGCCACAGGCCACCGCTCCCGAGATCATGCAGGCCGAGAACAGAAAGGCAGCAAGGGTACGCATCTCCCCCTCCAGGGAATGGGTGACCGGGCGGGCTGCACGATATCACCTGCGACAAAAAACCAAGCCGAAAACTGATTCAGCATCCTCGCGGAACCTATGACCAATCCGGACACGCGTCAGAAACATCGACCGGCCGGCGGGCCTGCTTTTCGAGCGGTCAGCACTATAGTGCAGAGCGTGCGACCGTCCGGCGGACCCGCCGGACCTGCTAGAACCGCCCCGTGACCCCCGCCGACCTCGGGTACCAGCAGCCCGCCGAGTGGACCCCGCACGACGCGGTCTGGACCGCCTGGCCCCACGACGCCGACGAGTGGAGCGACGGCCTCGACGCGCCGCGCGCCCAGCTCGCCGCGATGATGACCGCGATCGCCGACCTCGACGCCGCCACCGGCGCGCCGCGCGGCGAGCGCATCGAGCTGCTCGTCCGCGACGAGGCCGCCGAGGCCAGCGCGCGCGCCGCGCTCGGCGCCACGCCGGTCCGCTTCCACCGCACCCGCCACGGCGACGTCTGGCTGCGCGACACCGGCCCGGTGTTCGTGGTGCGGCCCGGCGAGCTCGCGGCGTCGCGCTTCCGCTTCGACGGCTGGGGCGGCAAGTACCTCATGGACGGCGACCCCGAGGTCGCCGCCTACGTCACCCGGACCACCGGCGTGCCCGACTTCTCGCACGACTTCGTCCTCGAGGGCGGCGCGATCGAGGTCGATGGCGAGGGCACGGTGCTGACCACCCGGCAGTGCTTGCTCGGCGGCCAGCGCAACCCCGGCGCCGATCAGGCGGCGATGGACGCCCGCCTGCGCGGCGCGCTCGGCGTCGAGGCCGTGCTGTGGCTCGATCGCGGCCTCGCCAACGATCACACCGACGGCCACATCGACACCCTCGCCCGCTTCGTCGCGCCCGGCGTGGTCGCGTGCATGGAGCCGGCCGCCGGCGACCCCAACCGCGACGCCCTCGACGGCATCATCGCCGACCTGCGCGCCGCCCGCGACGCCCGCGGCCGCCGCCTCGAGGTCGTCACGGTGCCGTCACCCGGCGCCGTGCTCGACGACGACGGCGCGCTGATGCCGGCCAGCTACATGAACTTCTACATCGCCAACACGACCGTGGTCGTGCCGACCTACGGCGCCGCCACCGACGACGCCGCGGTCGCCCGCATCGCGCCGCTGTTCCCCGGGCGCCGCGTCGTCGGCGTCGCCGCCCGCGCCGTCCTGGTCGGCGGCGGCGCGTTCCACTGCTGCACCCAGCAGCAGCCCACCGTGCCACCGCCCGCCTGACCCCGGAGGCTCGCCATGACCACCGTCACCGTCGCGGCCCTGCAGACCGCGCTGACCGACGACGTCGACCGCAACGTCGCGCGCATCACCGAGCTGGTGCGCGAGGCCGCCGGCCGCGGCGCCCGCATCATCCTGCCGTCGGAGCTGTTCGAGGGCCACTACTTCTGCCGGACCCAGCGCGAGGACGACTTCGCGCGCGCCCGGCCGCTGACCGGCCACCCGACGATCGCCCACTTCCAGAAGCTGGCCGCCGAGCTCGACGTCGTCATCCCGGTGTCGTTCTTCGAGCAGGACGGGCCCTGCTACTACAACAGCATCGCGACGATCGACGCCTCGGGCCACGTCCTGGGCGTCTACCGCAAGAGCCACATCCCCGACGGGCCGGGCTACCAGGAGAAGTTCTTCTTCCGCCCCGGCGACACCGGCTTCCACGCCTACCGCACCCGCCACGGTACGATCGGCGTCGCGATCTGCTGGGACCAGTGGTTCCCCGAGGCGGCGCGCGCGATGACCCTGGCCGGCGCCGACCTGCTGCTGTACCCGACCGCGATCGGTAGCGAGCCCGAGGAGCCCGACTTCGACAGCCGCGATCCGTGGCGGCGCGCGATGATCGGCCACGCCGTGACCAACGTCGTCGGCGTGATCGCCGCCAACCGGGTCGGCACCGAGGGCGCCGCCGGCGACGGCCCCGGGCCGCTGACCTTCTACGGCAGCTCGTTCCTGTGCGACGAGCGCGGCGACCTGCTCGCCGAGCTCGGCCGCGCCGAGGAGGGCGTCGCGGTCGCGACCTACGATCTCGAGCGCATGCGCCGGGCCCGGGCCTCGATGGGGTTCTTCCGGGACCGCCGCCCCGAGCTCTACGACGCGCTGATCGACTGACCGCCCCGGGCCGGCGCGGCCGATCCTGCGGAGATCGCGGGGCAAACGGATCTCGATCGCGAGGCCGGCCGGCCTGCTAGGATCGGGGGATGAACATCCTGGTGCGAGCCGTGATCACCGGCTTCGGCATGGCGCTGGGCGCGGCGCTGTACCACAAGGTCGCCCGCGAGCTCGGCTTCGAGGAGCCCGCGGACAAGCCGGCGCGCGACGGCGCCGACGACGTCGGCGAGGCGGTCGAGGCCGGCGAGCCGGCCGGCCAGCCCGCGTAGCCCCGCCCTCGTCCGCCGGCGCCACCTCTCGCGCCGGAACGGTGCGTTCCATCCGACGCCCCTGACAGCGGGCCCGACTCCGGCTAGGAAGTGGGGTCCCGTGCGTTCCCCCTTCCTCGCGGTCGTCCCGCCCGCCGCCGCGCTCGCCGCCGGCCTCACCCGCTGGGCCCTGCAGGGCTCGGGCAACCTGTACACGGCGACCGCGCGCCGCGCCTACGTCCCGGATCCCGACCTCGGCTGGCGCGTCGTCGACGGCGGCCCGATCTGGCTGGGCCTGGAGATCCTCGCGGTGATCCTCGCGGTCGCGTGCGTGGTGGCCGTCGGCGCCGCGCTGGTGCGCCGCCGCGAGCGCGACGGGCGCGCCCGCCGCGGCCTGCGCGGCGCGCTGTGGGCGATCGGCGCCGTGCCGCTGGTCGTGCCGCTCGCCGCGTTCGCCACCGGCTTCGGCCCGGCCGGCGCGCGCGACACGCTGCCGGCGACGGCCACCACCGGCGCGCCGCAGGACGGCGTCACCGGCGCGCTCGACGCCCCGGCCGGGCGCTGGGACGTGATCGTCCACCCGGGCTCGGCGATCACCGCGCGGGTGTCGGCGGGCGGCGAGGCCTTCGACGCCCGGCTCGCCGGCGGCATCGCCGGGACCTGGACCGGCGATCCGCACGACCTGCGCGCGCCGATGGCCGCGACCGTCGGCGTCGACGCCGCCTCGGTCGACACCGGCATCGCGATGCGCAGCAAGAGCGCCCGCGACGACTACCTGCGCGCCGCCGAGTTCCCGCGCCTCGAGTTCACGCTCGACCGCCTGATCGCGGCGCGCCCCGACGGCGACCGCCGCGTCGCGTTCCGCGCCGCCGGCACGCTGGCGATGATCGGCGGCCGCGTCGCGGTCGAGGTCACCGGCACGTTGACCGTGCTCGACGACGCCGCGCGCGCCCGCCTCGACCTCGATCCCGCGGCCCCGGCGATGCTCGCCGTGGCCGACCTGTCGGTGCCGATCGCCGCCACCGCGCTGGCCGACGACGCCGGCGACCTCGACGGCGATCACCTCCCGATCCACGTCCAGCTCGTGCTGGTCCATCGCGCCACCCCCACCGCCCCGGAGTCTCCGTGAAGCACCTCGCCACCTCGCTCGCGCTCGCCCTCGTCGCGATCGTCACCGTCGCCGCCGGCTGCGGCAAGGACGACAAGCCCGCCGCCAAGGATCCCGCGCCCGCCGCCGGCGCGCCCGCCGCCGGCGCCGCCGCGGATCCGGCGCCCACGCCCGACGACGGCGCCGACTACGTCCGCGTCCTCGCCACCCACGTCGTGCCCAAGCCGACCGACCCGGTGACGATCGCGATCCCGGGCTTCCGCGTGGTCAGCGCCGACTTCGATCCCGCGAACCTCGAGGGCGGCACCGCGACGCTCGCGCTCGACCTCGCGTCGCTCGACAGCGGCTCGGCCAAGCGCGACAAGCACCTGCGGTCCGACGACTACCTCGACGTCGGCGCGTTCGCGACCGCGACGATCACGATCGGCAACGTCAAGCGCGCCGCCGACCGCGCCTACACCGCGGACGCCACCGTCGACATCCACGGCGTGCAGCAGACCCTGCCGGTACGCTTCGACGTGATCGAGACCTCGGCCGACGGCGTCCGCATCCAGGCCGAGCACAGGTTCTCGCGCCACGTCTTCGCGATCGGCGCCGCCGAGGGCCAGGAGGACTCGGTCGCGCCCGACCTCACGATCCAGCTCCGCCTGACCCTCAAGAAGGGGTAGGCCGACGCGGCGGCCTGTGGAACACTCCCAGCATGGGTGATGCCTCGACCGGAACCTCGCTGTCGTCCGGCATCGCTCCGGGGCTGCTGCTGGCGATGCCGCAGCTGCTCGATCCCAACTTCCTGCACGCGGTCGTGCTGATGATCGAGCACGGCGACGCCGGCTCGTTCGGGCTGGTCATCAACCAGCCCAGCCCGATCAAGGCCACCGAGCTGCTCGACAGCCTCGGCATGAGCTGGCGCGGCGATCCCGACGCCGTCGTGTGGTCCGGCGGGCCGGTCAACCCGTCGACCGGCTGGGTCCTGCACGAGCCCATCGACGCGCTCCGCCCCAGCGCCTCGCTCGGCGACGGCAGCACGATCGCGATCGCGCCCGGCCTGGCGCTGACCACCTCGCCCGACGGCCTGCGCACGATCGCCGCCGATCCGCCGGCGCGCACTCGCCTGTTGCTCGGCTACTCCGGCTGGGGGCCGGGCCAGCTCGCCGCCGAGATGACCCGCGGCTCGTGGCTGCACACCGACGCCGATCCGGCGCTGGTGTTCGACGCCCCGACCGAGGAGATCTGGGCCCGCGCGATGCGCACCCTCGGCATCGACAAGCCCGAGGCCCTGGTCCAGGGCCACGGCGTCCACTGAGCGGGCGGCGCCGACGCGCGCGCGACACCTCACGCACGCGGGACGGTGTCGGCGCGCGCATGCGTGGTATCGTCAGCTGTCCCTCGGGGGGGGCTCGTCGCCAGTGGGTGATGTCAGCGCAATCGTCAGCGACCCGTGGTCCGCGCTGCTGCTCGACAGCGTCGCGAACCCGCTCGGCCTGCTGGGTCCAGATCGGCGGCTGAAGGCCTCCAATGCGCTGTTTCGGCGCTGTCTGGCGCCCCACGCCGATCAGCCGCTGCGCCCCGACCAGCACGTCGAGCTCGCGCACGCGTCGCCGTCGGTCCAGGCGCGCTGGCGCGCGGCCTGTGACGCCGCGCTCGCCGGGGACGAGCGCGAGGTCGCGCTCGACGACGGCGCGGACGACCGACTCACCCCGTACAGGTGGTACGTGCGCGCGGCACACCGCGGCGCCGACGCCGCGGCCGCGCTGATCGTCTGCGGCGTGCCCCGGGATCAGGACCGTCACGCCTCGTCGGTGCGGGACGCCGGCGCCGCCACCGGCCCCGCCACCGGCCCCGCCACCGGCGACGAGGTCGTGGCGCTGCGCGCCGAGCTCGACGGGCTGGTCTACTCGATCTCGCACGATCTCCGCGCCCCGCTGCGCAGCATCGAGGGCTTCAGCCGGATCGTGGTCGAACGTCACGCCGGCGCCCTCGATGCCACCGCGCAGGACTACCTGCGCCGGGTCCACGCCGCGGCGAGCCGGCTCGACGACATGATCGCCGCGCTGTTGCAGCTGTCCCGCCTGAGCCGCGCGCCGGTCCGCCGGTGCCCGGTCGCCGTCGGCGCGATCGCTCGCGATCTCGCCCGCGACCTCGACGCCCGGACGCCGGCGCGGGTCGTGCGCTGGCAGATCGACGACGTCACGGTCGACGCCGACCCGCGCCTGCTGGCCGCCGCGCTCGCGCAGCTGCTCGACAACGCGTGGAAGTTCACCGCGCCGCGCGCCACGGCGACGATCGCCGTCGGAGCCACGCTGCAGGACGGAGCGCAGGTCGTCCACGTCCGCGACGACGGCGTCGGCTTCGCCGGTGGCGACGCCGAGCGCGCGTTCGCCCCGTTCCAGCGCCTCCACGCCACCGAGGACTTCCCGGGCCGCGGCCTCGGCCTCGCGATCGTCCGGCGCGTCGTGCACCGCCACGGCGGCCGGGTCTGGGCCGAGACCGCGATCGACCACGGCACGACCGTGCGGTTCACGCTGACGCCGGACCGCGCCCGCGCCGGGGGCGCCGCGTGACGCCGCGCCCGGGTGTGCCGGTGTTCGCGGTGGCGACGCGCGCCGCGCTCGTGGCGCTGCCGCTGCTGGCGGTGACCGCCGCCGGCGCAGCGTGGCGCCGCGGCGCCGACCGTGCCGCGGCGACGGCCCGGATCGAGGCCCGGCAGGACGCCGCGCTGCAGCGGATCGAGCTGGCGGCCGCCGCCAGCCTCGGCCCGTGCGGCGCCGACGCGCTGTACCTGGCGACGTCGCCGCTGGTCCGGCGCTGGGCCGACCGCGACGACGACGACACCCGGGACGCCGTGACCCAGGACCTGATCGCGTTCGCCCGCGTCCGCGGTCGCTACGACCAGGTCCGCCTGCTCGATCCCGACGGTCGCACGGTCGTCCGCGTCGACGCCGCCGCCGCGGGCCCGGTGGTGGTCGCCGCCGCCGCGGTGCGGGACGAGCACGCGCGTCCCTACGCCGCCGCCGTGCGGACGCTGCCGGCCGGCGACGTCTACGTGTCGCGCCTCGATCTCGATGTCGAGCACGGCGCGATCGTGCAGCCACCCAGGCCGGTGCTCCGCCTCGGCGCCGCGGTCTTCGACAGCGGGGGCGCGCGCCGCGGCACGGTGCTGATCGATGCCCTGGGCGCACCGCTGCTCGACCGGCTGCGCCAGACCTCGGTCGCCGAGCCCGGCCAGTACTGGCTGGTCGACGACGCCGGCTACTGGATGCTGGGGCCCGACCCCGCCGACGAGTGGGGCTTCGTGGATCCAGCCCGCGCCGGCGTCACGGTCGCCGCCCGCTACCCGACGCTGTGGTCGCGCCTGGCCGCCGCCGACGGCGCGCCGGTGCGGATCTCGATCGGCGCCGGCGAGGTCGCGGTGACCACGGTCGCGCCGGGCGAGCTGGTGATCCGGGACGTCGCGCCGGCCGCCGGGGCCCACGCCGCCGCGGCGCCGGCGCGGTGGCACCTGATCGCGTTCCTGCCCCGCGCCGAGCTCGACGCCCGGGTCGCGGCGCAGACCGCGCCCTGGTGGGCGATCTGGACCGTCAGCGCAGGGCTGATCGGGATCGTCACCTGGCTGGGCAGCAGCCTGTCGCTGCGCCGGGCCCGCGCCCGGCGCGCCGAGGCCGAAGCCGCCGCGGCGATCGGCGCGCTCAACGACGACCTCGAGCGACGCAACGCCGAGCTGGCGCGCCGCACCGCCGAGCTCCAGGCCTCGAACCAGGAGCTCGAGGCGTTCAGCTACTCGGTGTCGCACGACCTGCGCGCCCCGCTGCGCGCGATCGACGGGCTCAGCCAGGTGCTGGTCGACAAGCACGCCGACGGCCTCGGCGACGTCGCCCGCGGCTACCTGCAGCGGGTCCGCGCCGCCGCCCAGCGCATGGGCCTGCTGATCGACGACCTGCTGCTGCTCGCGCGCTCGAGCCGCGCCGAGCTGCGGCCGACCACCGTCGACGTCACCGCGATGGCGCGCGCGATCGCCGCCGACCTCCAGGCCACCGCCCCCGACCGCGACGTCACCTGGGCGATCGGCGACGACCTGGTCGCCGACGCCGATCCCGCGCTGCTGCAGGTCGTGCTGCACAACCTCCTCGGCAACGCGTGGAAGTACACCAGCCGGCGGCCGCGCGCGACGATCGTCGTCGAGGCGGGCGACGCCGACGACGCCGCGACCTTCGTGGTCCGCGATGACGGCGCCGGCTTCGACATGGCGTACGCCGACAAGCTGTTCGAGCCGTTCGAGCGCCTGCACGGCCAGGACGAGTTCGCGGGCAACGGCGTCGGCCTGGCGCTGGTCCAGCGCATCGTCGAGCGCCACGGCGGCCGGATCTGGGCCGAGGGCGTCGTCGATCGCGGCGCCACGTTCACCTTCACGCTCGGCGCGTCGCCCCCGCCGACGCGCCGCCACCTGCCACGAGAGGCCGCCGCATGAGCACACGCCGACACATCCTGCTGGTCGAGGACAACCCGGACGACGCCGAGCTGACCCGGATCGCGCTCGAGGAGGGCGGCCTGGTCAACCAGCTGATCTGGCTCAAGGACGGCGCCGAGGCGTTGGCCCACTTGCTCGACGATCCGGCCCGCGAGCTGCCCGAGCTGGTGCTGCTCGACCTCAAGATGCCGCGGGTCGGCGGCCTCGAGGTCCTGCGCCGGATCCGTGGCGACGCCCGCACCCGGCGGCTGCCAGTCGTGATCCTCACGACCTCGAGCGAGGACGTCGACCTGATCGACAGCTACGACCTCGGCGCCAACAGCTACGTGCGCAAGCCGGTCGACTTCGACCAGTTCACCCGGGCCGTCCAGCAGCTGAAGCTGTACTGGCTGGTGCTCAACGAGGCGCCGCCGCTGCCCCGGTCGTCGCCGTCGTGATCGATCCCTCCGACATCGGCGCGCCGGGGCGCGCGATCGCGGTCCTCACGATCGAGGACGACGAGGACGACGCGCTGCTCGTGATCGAGGCGCTGCGCGCCGACGGCTACGTGCCGACCTGGCGACGGGTCGCTTCCGCGCGCGCCCTCGACGACGCGCTCGCCGAGCGGCGCTGGGACGTCATCCTGTCGGATCACAACCTGCCCGGCTTCAGCGGCCGCGAGGCGCTCGCGCGGGTCCGCGCCCACGACAGCGACGCCCCGCTGATCCTGGTGTCGGGGACGATCGGCGAGGAGCGCGCGGTCGCGTTCGTCAAGGCCGGCGCCGCCGACTACGTCCTCAAGAGCAACCTCGAACGCCTGCCGCTGGCGGTGGCGCGCGCGATCGAGGACGTCGCGACCCAGCGATCGCGCCGCGCGATCGAGGCCCGCCTGCGCGCCAGCGAGGCCCGCTTCCGTGGCCTGGTCGAGGCGCTGCCGGATCTGATCCTGGTGCTCGACGCCGACGGCACGCTGGTCGACAGCCACCGCCCGGTCGGCTCGCGGATCCTGCCCGACCTCGACGACCTGACCGGCGCCCGCGTCGGCGACCTGATGCCGGCCGGCGCCCGCGCGCACCTGATGACCGCGGTGGCGGCGGTCGCCGCCGACGGCGCCCCGCGGCGCTGCGAGTGCCGGCTACCGCGCGGCGTCGGCGACGGCGACGGCCACTTCGAGGGTCACCTGTCCCGGATGGCCGACGGCTGCGTCATGGTGGTGCTGCGCGACGTGACCCACACCCGCGAGGTCGAGGCCCGGCTGCGCGACATCCTCGAGCACAGCACCAACCTGTTCTACGCCCACGACCCCGCGCACCGGCTGGTCTACGTCAGCCCACAGAGCCGCGCCTTCTTCGACTGCGAGCCCGCCGAGGCCATGGTGCGGTGGACCGAGCTGATCTCGGACCACCCCGCCAACGCGATCGGCGTCGAGCGCACCGCGCGCGCGATCGGAACCGGCGAGCAGCAGCCGCCGTACGAGCTCGAGCTCCTGACCCGGACCGGCCGCCGCCCGTGGGTCGAGGTCAACGAGGCCCCGGTGGTCCGCGACGGACGCACCGTCATGATCGTCGGCGCGCTGACCGACATCACCGCGCGCAAGCGCGCCGAGGCCGAGCAGGCCCGCGCCGAGGACGCGGCGCGCGCGGCCCAGCGCATGGAGTCGATCGGCCGGCTCGCCGGCGGCATCGCCCACGACTTCAACAACCTGCTGTCGGTGATCCTCAGCTACGCCGCGCTGATCCGCGAGGATCTGCCGGCGTCGGCGGCGTCGGCCCACGAGGACATCGCCGAGATCCAGGAGGCCGGCCGGCGCGCCGCCGAGCTGACCCGGCAGCTGCTGGCGTTCAGCCGCCGTCAGGTGCTCAGCCCCACCGTCCTGGATCTCAACGAGGTCGTCGCCGACACCGAGAAGATGCTGCGCCGCGTGGTCGGCGAGGACATCGTGCTCGAGACCGTGCGTGCGGTCCCGCTGCCGACGGTCGAGGCCGATCGTGGCCAGCTCGAGCAGATCCTGATGAACCTGGTGGTCAACGCGCGCGACGCGATGCCCGACGGCGGCCACCTCGAGATCGCCACCGCGGCCGTGGACGTCGACGCCGACGCCGCCGCCGCGCGGCCGCCGCTGCCGCCCGGTCGCTACGTCCAGCTCCAGGTCCGCGATCGCGGCGCCGGCATCGCGGCGGCCGATCTGGCGCGGGTCTTCGAGCCCTTCTACACCACCAAGGAGCCCGGCAAGGGCACCGGCCTCGGCCTGTCGACGGTGTACGGCATCGTCAAGCAGAGCGGCGGCTACATCTGGATCGACAGCGAGGTCGGCGCCGGCACGACCGTGACGATCCTGCTGCCGCCGTCGGACGCACCGGCGACGACGCGCACCGCGGCCGGCCGCGGCGAGGACGTCCGCGGCGGCGACGAGCGCGTGCTGCTGGTCGAGGACGAGCCCGCGGTGCGCGCCATGACCGAGCGGATCCTGCGTCGCGCCGGCTACCAGGTGATCGCCGCCGGCAACGGCGACGAGGCGCTGCAGGCGTGTCGCGACGCCCAGCCGCCGATCGCGCTGCTGCTGACCGACATCGTCATGCCCGGCCTCACCGGCCAGGCCCTGGCCGATCTGGTGACCGTGGCCCAGCCCGGGGTCAAGGTGCTGTTCATGAGCGGCTACTCGGACGACCTGATCGCGCAGCGCGGCCTGCGCGCCACCGGCGCGCCGCTGCTGGCCAAGCCGTTCACGCCCGAGCAGCTGACCCGCCGGGTCCGCGAGCTGCTCGACGGCGGCTGAGCGACCGCACGCCGCGGCGCCGGTGCGCCGCGCTACCGCAGGCGCCGGCGCAGCAGCCACAGGCCGAACACGAGGCCGACGATCGACCCGACGATCGAGCCGATCCGGCTCGGCGACACCGACTTCTTGCGCCCCGCGGCGACGTCGACCTTGTCCTGCAGGCGGGCGATCGTGGCGAGCTGGGCCCGGACGCTGACCGCGTGCTCGAGCGTGATGTCGGCGATCCGCGGCGGGTCCGCGGTGATGATCTCGAAGTCGTAGGCGGCGACGGTGTGCGTGGTGTGGCCGATCAGCCGGTCGATCAGGTCGCGGCGCTCCGACGGCGCCACGCCCTTGATGATCGCCGCGGTCTCGGGATCGACGATGTCGCCCAGCGAGCCATCGGTGCTGGCCGCCAGCAGCAGCTCGCGCTGGTCGGCGCCGAGCCGGATCTCGGCCAGCACCTGCACCGAGACGATCGTACGATCGCCGCGGGTCCGCTCGTCGGGTGACACCACCCACCCGGTGTAGCGGAGGCTGCCGGTGCCGCTGGCGCCGCGGTACTGGTCGACGACGCCGTGCAGGGCGGCGACCAGCGACTGCACCCGGCGCTCCTTCTTCGGCAGGCTGTCGAGGATCTCGAGATCGAAGAAGGTGGCCATCCGAGTCGGCGACGCGCCGGCCGCGACCTCGGCGAGGAAGCCGTCGACGAACGCCGCCGCCGAGCCGGGCGGCAGGAACGGATCCTGGCCGGCGGCACGGGCCTCGCCGCGCGCGCGCAGCTCGAGCTGATCGATGGTGTCCTGGGCGTCGGGCGCGTCGTCGGGCGACAGCTCGAGCGCGCGCTGGGCGTCGGTGCGCGCGCCGTCGGCGTCGCCGCCGGCGAGCCGCAGCTGCGAGCGCAGGCCGAGCAGGTTGACGTCGTCGGGCGTGGCCTGCAGGCCGGCCTCGACGTGGGCCGCCGCCTCGTCGAAGCGCGCGGTGCGCAGCGCGGCGACCGCCGCCCAGTAGCGCACGGTCGGCTCCGCCGGCCAGCGCTGGACCGCCTGGGTCGCCAGCTTGTAGGCGTCGCCGGTCTTGCCCGCGTTGATCGCCGTCGCCACCAGCTCGGTGGCGCGATCGGCAGTGGCGTCGTCGGGCAGGGTCTTGTGGATCTTGGGCAGCGGGATCGGCGGCCCGGGCGGCGCCTGGGCGAACGCCGCTGTCGGGCCGGGACCGCCCAGGTCCGGGGCCACCACCAGCGCCACCGCCGCCACCGCCGCCACGACGATCGCGGCCCGCCGCATCAGAGGCCCATCTGCTTGGCGATGATGATCTTCATGATCTCGTTGGTGCCGGCGAAGATGCGCTGGACCCGGGCGTCCATGTACGCGCGCGTGATCGGGTACTCCAGCATGTAACCGTAGCCGCCAAAGAACTGCAGGCAATCGTCGATCACCTCCTGCGAGGTGTCGGTGATCCAGAACTTGGCCATCGAGCACTCCTTGACCAGGTGCTGGCCGGCGACGTGGCCGGCGATGACCTTGTCGAGGAAGGCACGCCCGATCTCGACCTTGGTGGCGCACTCGACCAGCTTGAACTGGGTGTTCTGGAACTTGCTGATCGGCTTGCCGAACGCCTTGCGCTCCTTGGTGTAGGCGACGGTGTCGGCGAGGACCTGCTCCGACGCCGCCTGGGCGCCGATCGCGACGCACAGCCGCTCCTGCTGCAGCTTGTTCATCAGCTGCATGAAGCCGGCGCCCTCGACGCCGAGCAGGTTGGCGGCCGGCACCCGGCAGTCCTCGAAGGCCAGCTCCGAGGTGTCCTGCGACGCCATCCCCATCTTGTCGAGCTTCTTGCCCTTGGTGAAGCCGGCGCGGCCGGCCTCGACGACGAACAGCGAGATGCCGCGGTGCGCGTTGGCCGGGTCGGGGTCGGTCTTGGCGGCGACGATGCAGAGGTCGCACAGCTGGCCGTTCGAGATGAAGGTCTTGGCGCCGTTGATGACGTAGTCGTCGCCGTCCTTGACCGCGGTGGTCGCGATCGCGGCGAGGTCCGAGCCGGTGCCGGGCTCGGTCATCGCGATCGCGGTGATCAGCTCGCCCGAGGCGCAGCCGGGCAGCCAGCGCGCCTTCTGCTCGGCCGAGCCGAACGCGTGCAGGTACGGCACGACGATGTCGGAGTGCAGCGCCATCGCGAAGCCGCTCTCGTAGGCGTACGCGAGCTCCTCCATGACGATGACCGAGCACAGGAAGTCGCCGCCGGGGCCGCCGTCGGCCTCGGACAGCCACGGGCACAGGAAGCCGGCGGCGCCGGCCTTGCGCCAGGTCTCGCGGTCGACCATGCCCTGCTCGCGCCAGCGCGGCTGGTTGGGCTTGATCTCGCGCTCCACGAACTGGCGGAACGACTGACGGAAGAGGTCGTGCTCGGCGCCGAACAGCGTGCGGTCCATGGCCCCGTGGTGTACCACGGGGCCCCGGGGTGGACGCCGGCGGAAATCGCCGACGCCGACGCCGACGCGGGCGCGGGCGGCCGCGGCCGCGGCCGGCGCGGCCTACTCGAGCTCGGGCAGCGCGTCGACGCCGGCGCCCAGGGTCGCCGACACCGGCGAGCCTCCGCCGCCGGTGATCGCCAGCGTGCCGTCGACGCCGTCGGCGCCGAACCGGACCACCGCGGTGCGGCCGTCGGCGAGCGTGATCGAGACGCCGACCCGGCCGGCGTCGTCGCTGCGGGTCACCGACGCCGCGGCGCCGTCGACCGAGACGACGTGGAGGAACTGGCGGGCGCCGCCGGCCTGGGCGACGTCGAGGCGGTAGCCGCCGGAGAAGTCGCCGTCGTCGCGCCAGTCGGTGACCGACACGGTCGCGGTCGCCGGGACGACGCGCTCGACCCGCAGGTCGTGGTCGGCGCCGGCGAAGGTCGAGCGCGCGCCCGACGTCGTCGGCTGGTACGGCGAGCTGAGCTGCCAGGTCTGGGTGGTACCGGCGGCGGTGTCGACGCGGTCGAAGACGACGACCACGTCGGGCTCGATGAAGACCAGCTCGCGCTGGATCGACGACACGTCGTCGCGGCCCTCGTACGCGCCCGACAGATCGGCGGCGACGTGGAACCATCCGTCGCCGCGGTGGACGGCGACGATGTGCGACGTCGAGTCGCCGCGCATCGTCACGGTCTCGCCGTCGCGGCTGATCCGCACCAGGTTGTGGAGCTCCTCCTCCTGGCGGATGCCCGAGGTCGAGTCGACGATCGGGTCGTAGGCGAGCCACTCGCCCTTGTAGAGCATGAACGAGCCCTGGTCGTGGTGGGCGTGCGACTCGGTCAGCGGCCCGGCGATCAGGTTGAGCCAGGTGGCGTCGGCGTCCCAGCCGGACCGCGCGAAGACCTCGCCGGTGCCGGGCGCGACGTAGGCGCGGCCCAGGCCGTCGAGGCTCTGCGGCGCGATGTCGTCGCCGTAGAGGAAGTCGTAGACGTACATGAACGGCTGGTCCATCTCGGGCACCGAGCAGCGGGCCAGGTAGTCGCGCGCGAACGGCGCCACCGGATCGTCGCGGAACAGGAACGCCAGCTCCTGGACGTAGTTGCGGTGGTAGTCGAACAGCGACGCGGTCGAGTCGCGGGCCTGGTCGCCGATCGGCGCGAAGCGATCGAGGGTCGGCACGGTGGCGTGGATGAACGCCAGCAGCGACGCCCGGGTGTGGGCGGTGCGGTGGGCGAGGTCCTCGCCGGTCGAGCCCTGCCAGAAGTCGTAGAGCTCCCACAGCCGGTGCATCGAGGTGCCGTAGCCGGTGCCCTCGCGCGAGCCGCCGCCGACGAGATCGGCGTCGAACGTCGGGATCAGCTGGGCCTCGATCTTGTCGTCGCGGAAGGTCGATAGCCAGGTGTCGCCGTCGGGGATCTCGCCGTGGGCGGCGAGGCCGAGCAGCATCGTCGCGCGCAGGAACGAGTAGTAGTAGTTGTTCGACGGGTTGTCGACCGACCAGCCGCTCCACGGCGCGGCGCGGCCGCCCCAGGTCGCGTCCTCGTGGTGCCAGACGTTCCACACCGCCTGGCTGGCGTAGCTCAGCCAGCGCGCGGCCTGGTCGTGATCGAGGCGGTCGAAGCACCAGTCGTAGGTCAGCGCGAGATCGCCGATGCGCGGGCCGATCTCGAGGTAGCTGTCGAAGGCGACGTCCGGGGTGCCGCCGCCGGCGATCATGTCGCGCTCGGCGTCGACCACCGCGTCGATCTTGGCGACCGCGAAGTCGCAGTAGCGCGGCTCGCCGGTGAGCTGGCCGATCAGCGCCACGAACCACGCGGAGAAGTCGTAGTAGTCGGCGCCGTCGAGCTCGTTGTCGACGGCGTTCTTGAAGCGGACCGCGGCGGGGTCGCCGGCGTCGAGGGCGGCGACCAGGCGGTCGCGGTTCTGCCCCAGGTAGATGCGCGGGTGATCGTCGGCGAAGTTGGGGCCCGAGCCGCCGCCGCAGGCGGCCAGCGGCGCCAGCGCGACGGCGGCGACGATCGAGACCGCGAGCGCGCGCGAGCGGGGGCGCGGACGGGCGGAGGTCGACGGCAGGGGGCCGGAGGGGCCCAGGACGGGTCGGAGCGCGGGCATGGCGCTGACGGCTTACCACGCGGCGGCACTCCGGACGGGTCCGGAACGGCGACGAGCGCGGCTCACGCCGCGCTCGTCACGTCGGGCCGGGCCGGGCCGCGTCGCGGCCGGCGGGACCGCCGCGCTCAGGCGCGCTCGGGCTTGACCGAGCCGGTGAGGCTGGCGCCCAGGCCGCCGATCAGCGCGACGACCATGAGCTTGGCGCCGATGCCGGAGTGATCGCCGAACTTGGTCTGGGTCTTGGTGAAGACCGCGAAGGCGATGAACAGCGCGATCGCGAAGCAGATCACCGAGATGATCGACTGCCACCGCGGCAGCGCCTGCTTCTTGAGCGCCATCGCGCCGAACGCGACCGGCGCCGCCATCGCGGCGAGGATGACGTACGGGTGGACCAGGCTCTCGTGCGGGTTGACGTTGCGCAGCTTCCACAGCGTGAAGTCGAGGCCGTGGCCGAGATCGATGTACGGCAGGGCGAAGATGACCAGGACGGCGATGGCGGAGCAGGCGAGCAGGACGAACTTCACGGGCTTCATCGGGTGTTCCTCTTTCTGGGGGTTGGTGCCTGGCCCCTAGAGCATCCGGTGTGCCACGCGCTACCCCTTCGAGAAGACAGGGCTTCGTGCCCTCGATCGGGTCGGCGGCGACCCAGGTCGGGGAAGGTGGGTGGGTCCGTCCTGACCCAGGCCGGCCGTGGCATGGTCGGGCCGTGCCGCCCGCCGCCGACCCTGGACCCTGGACCGTCCCCGCCGACGCCGCGGGCGACACCGTGGCGGCGTTCGTGCGCGCGCGCACCGGCGAGCCGTGGTCGCAGGTCAAGCGGTGGATCGAGCGCGGCAAGATCGCGATCGACGGCCAGGTCGTGGCCCGCGTCGATCACCGCCTCGCCGCCGGCGCGGTGGTGGCGCTGGCGCTGGCGGCGCCGCGGCCGCGCGATCCGGCGCGCGAGGCGGTGATCGTGTTCGACGATCCGCACGTCGTCGTGATCGACAAGCCGGCCGGGGTGTCGAGCGTGCCGTTCGAGGATCGCGAGGGCGGCACCGCGATGGATCTGATCCGCGGCGCGTGGCGGCGCATGGGCCGCGCCGCCACCGTGACGCCGCTGCACGTGGTCCACCGCATCGATCGCGGGACCTCGGGCCTGTTGATGTTCGCCAAGAGCAAGCGCGCCGAGCTGGGGCTGGCGGCGCAGCTGCGCGCCCACACCTGCGAGCGCAGCTACCGGTGCGTCGCCCACGGCGAGGTCCGCGCCGGCCGCATCGAGTCGCGGCTGGTCGCCGATCGCGGCGACGGCCTGCGCGGCTCGGCGCGGCACGCCAACCAGGGCAAGCGCGCGGTCACCCACGTCGCCGTGGTCGAGGCGCTGCGGGGCGCGACCGCGTGCGAGGTCACGCTCGAGACCGGCAAGACCCACCAGATCCGCATCCACCTGGCCGAGCGCGGCCACCCGCTGGTCGGCGAGACCGTCTACATCCGCGACCTGCTGCGCGACGGCGGCCAGCCGATCGCGGCGGCGCGGCTGATGCTGCACGCCGCGACCCTGGGCTTCGCGCACCCGATCACCGGCGAGGCCCTGCGGTTCCGCGCGCCGCTGCCGCCCGACTTCGAGGCGATCGCGGCGCGGCTGCGGCGGTAGCGGCTCAGCGCTCGAGCTCGTCGACCGACGCGACGACCCGGTTGGGCTGGTACGAGTAGCGCGACAGCTCGCTGCGGCTGGTCACGCCCGACAGCACCAGCACGGTCTCGAGGCCGGCCTGCAGGCCGCCGATGATGTCGGTCTCCATGTTGTCGCCGATCATCACCGTCTGCTCGGAGTGGACGCCGAGGTGGTTGAGCGCGGTGCGCATCATCAGCGGGTTGGGCTTGCCGACGAAGAACGGCCGGACGCCGCTGGCCGCCTCCATCAGCGCCGCCATCGCGCCGTTGGCGGGCGCGATGCCCTCCTCGGTGGGCCCGGACTTGTCGGGGTTGGTGGCGACGAAGCGGGCGCCGGCGGCGAGGAAGCGGATCGCGCGGGTGATCTGCTCGAGGTTGTACGAGTGGGTCTCGCCGAGGACGACGTACTCGGGCTCGTGGTCGGTGATGATGAAGCCGATCTCGTGGAGGGCCTCGGACAGGCCGCTCTCGCCGATCACGAACGCGGTGCCGCCGGCGCCGCGCTGGGTGGCCAGGAAGCTGGCGGTCGCCATGGCCGCGGTGAAGATGCGGTCGGGCGGAATCTCGAGGCCGATCTTGCCGAGGCGGTAGCTGAGATCGCCGGGCGTGTAGATCGGATTGTTGGTCAACAAAAGGTATCGGCGCTTGCGCTCTTCGAGGCGTGCGAGAAACTCGCGGGCGCCGGCGATGGGCGTGCGTCCGGACACCAGGACGCCGTCCATGTCGATCAGGAAGCTGCGCGGGAGGTCGCCGCGTGGGCCGGGAGAGGAGTCGGGCACGCCGCATCGTAGCCGGCGCGGGTGTCCGGAGTTTGCACGCTGCGTAACCTTCGGCGTGGCCTGCGGGCCTCGACTGGGGGTTGCTGGGGTCAGACAACCCGACGCCTGCGCCAGCCGGTTGACGGCGCCGCGCTCACCCTGCTGGGAGGATCTCCTAGCTGTCGCGCGCCTGCCGCGGGGGCCGCGCGATCCGATGTTCGCGCGAAGGCGTGGTCGAGCGCCCGGTGATCTCGGTGACGTAGACGGTGTCGAGCACGCGTCCGTCGTCATCGATGATCTCGATCGAGAGCTCGCTCGCGCCGTCCAGGCGTGACGTTGTCCCGGTCATGATGCTGAGACGTAGCAACCGCCGCGCCAGTTGCAGCCGTCGTGCGCTGACGCGTCGTGCCGCGCCCGACCGACGTCTCCGAGACCGCGGTCGGGACCGATCGAGACCGGGCCGGGGCCCGGTCGGGACCCGGTCGGGACGGCCCGGTCGGGACCGCGATAGGATCGTCCCGTGCGGTCGTCGAGGGAGCCCGGTGGGGCCAGCGCCAGCGCCGGCCGCGGCGATGACGCGGCGCCGCTGCGGCTACGCGCCGGCGCGCCGCGCCTGATCCTCACCGCGCTCGGCGGCCCGCGCGCGATCGCCGGCAAGCTGCGCCGGCTCGCCGCGACCGCGGCGCTGTTCGCCAACCCCGACGAGATCCCGTCCCGCCTGGCCCGGCTGCGCGGCCGCGGCGTCGTCGCCGACGCGCCGACCCGGGCCCAGGTCCTGTTCGGCGGCCTCGACATGCTGCGCTGGGTGATCGAGCCGGCGGCCCGTGACTACTACGCCTACCTCGGCATCTCGTTCGGGCTCCACCAGCTGCTGCGCGTGCTCGACGATCCGGTGTCGATGATCGATCCCACCGGCCTGCTGTCGGCGCGCGACACGATCATCGGCCACGTCATGCAGGTCGTGCACCTCAACCCGATCTACGACCTGCAGCTGCTCGAGTGCTTCGACGACGGCGTCGCCGAGCTCGAGCGCCAGGTCGAGCAGATGCTGGCCGGCGTCCACCCGCGCCAGGGCACGATCGCCGCGATCGTCGAGGACCCCGGCTACCACGCCCGGCTGCTCGGCTACGTCCGCGCCTACCGCGCCGATCCGGCGGCCGCGCCGCCGGTGCGCCAGGAGCAGTCGCTGCGCGCCGACCCGGTGTTCGCCGCCGCCGAGCG
This sequence comes from Kofleriaceae bacterium, assembly GCA_020633495.1. Taxonomy (GTDB): domain Bacteria; phylum Myxococcota_A; class Polyangia; order Haliangiales; family Haliangiaceae; genus WYBA01. The sequence continues at coordinate 60,585 of JACKDR010000004.1, forward strand.
CACGTTCTCGACCTTGCCGGGCTTCGTGCGCTACTGCACGCGCCTGCCGACCTCGCCGGCCGCGCTGCTGCGGCGCCTGGTCACGGTGGCGACGTTCCCGGTCGCGCTCGCCGGGCCGTAGTCCGGACCGAGCGCAGCCCGACGGCGCGCGCCGCGCGCGGCGTCGGATCAGCGAAGCGAGGGACGGCCGGAACGAGATCTCTAGCGCGCGCCGTCCGGCGGCAGGGCGTACGTGACCACCGCGTGCGCGACCGGATCCGGCTCGCCGTCGCGAGAGATGTAGACCTCGGCGACCGCGAGCCGGCGCCCGAGCTTGAGCTTGCGCGCGACCGCGATCAGATCGGCGGGCGCGGGCCGGCGCAGGAACGTCATGTTCAGGCTGGTCGTGACCGCGAGCGCCACCGGGCCGACGTTGACCAGGACCAGGAAGTACGCCGCGGTGTCGGCCAGCGCCATCAGCGTCGGCCCCGAGATCGTGCCGCCCGGGCGCAGCGACCTGGGCGAGAACGGCAGCCGCATGCGGATCTGGTCGTCGGCGACCTCCTCGACGACGCCGAAGCCGTGGGCCTGCGGGAAGTGATCGCGCAGGAAGTGGTCGAGGTCCTCGATGGTCATGCGCGGCATCGCGTGACCATAGCCAGGCCGCGGCTGCGCCGCGACACGCGCGGTGCCGAAGCCGCCTCAGCGGGATGGCCCGCTCAGCCGGCGGCGCGCAGCACGCGCCACAGCACGTCGGGGCGGAGCAGCCGGCTGCGCGGCGCCTCGCACCCGCCGATCTGCAGGATCGTCCGCGCCACCACCGGATCGCGCTCGCCGACCCGACGGGCGCGCCGGACCAGCCACCGGATCGGCGGAGGCGTGGCATCGACCGCGCCGGTGACGCCGGGGATCGCCGCGTCGATGCTCTGCTGCAGCTCGAACACGGGCGCCGCCGCGGCCGCGACCGCGCGGTGGCTGCGACCGGGCAGCCCGGGGCCGCCCCGCGCGAGCTCGCGGACCAGCGCGTCGACCTGCAGCGCCGCAGCGGTGATGCCGCGGCCGTAGCAGGGGTTGAGCGCGCACGCCGCGTCGCCGAGCACGACCAGCCCGTCGGGCGCGTCTCGCCACCGCTCGAGCCCGACCCGCGCGGTGTCGCCGAAGCCGATCACCGCGCCGTCGTCGAGGGGCTCGGCCGCGGCGATGGCGTCGAGCGCCGGCACCTGCAGCTCGGCGACGAACCGACGGAAGTCGGCGAGCGCGGGCGGCGGCGCCTCGCCGCCGTAGCCGAACGTCGTGACCAGCCAGCGCGCGTCCTCGATCGCGAACGCGACCGCGCCGCGCGGCCGCGCCGCGGTCGCCGCGACGACGATCATCGCCACGCCGTCGGGGGCGCGCCGGCCGCGGAAGATCCGGGTCGCGTAGCGCACCCCGACCCGGTAGCGCTGCTCGGGCGGGCGCGACGCGCCCAGCCCGGCCGCCCACGCGACGACCCGCGAGCCGCGCCCGCTGGCGTCGACGACCAGGTCGGCGGCGATCGTCTCGTCGCCGTCGGCGCCGCGCACGGTGACGCCGGTGATCGCCCGGGCGGTGCCGGCCAGGCCGGTCGCGGGCACGCCGTCGCGCACGACCAGCCCGGGTCGGGACCGCAGCCGGTCGCGGAGGGCGCCGTCGAGCAGCGCGCGCGACGCCAGCAGCGTGCGCCGGCCGAGCGAGGCGCGCGCCAGCGGACGGTCGCCCAGCACCCAGATCGCGTCGCCCCCGGGATCCAGCGAGGTCGCCCCGGCGGCGACCAGGGCATCGATGATGCCCGGGAACCACCCCTCCATCAGCGTGCAGGCCACGGGCGTGAGGTTGTTGGCGTGCCGGGCCTGGGGCAGGCCCTTGCGCGGGCCGCTGCCGGCGAGGACGTCGCGCTCGACCAGCGTGACCCGCCGGACGTGCGGGGCGATGGCGCCGGCGGCGAGCATGCCGGCGGCGCTGCCGCCGAGCACGAGGACGTGATCGAGGATCGGGGGCACGACGCCAGGCTGCGACCGCGGGCTGATCGGTCTCCAGCTCACTCGCCGTCCACCGGGTGCTCACCTTGTGGCTATGCTCGCGGCATGCGCGGCGCGGGCCCCGACGACGGTCTGGCGTGGGGGGAGCTGCTCGCCCGGCGGCGCGCCGCCGCGTTCGTCGGCCGCGAGCGGGAGCTGGCGACGTTCCGGGCCCTGCTCGCCGGCGCCGCGCCGCACGTGCTCGCGATCCACGGCGCCGGCGGCACCGGCAAGTCGACGCTGCTGGCCCGGCTCGCCGACCTCGCCGCCGACGCCGGCGCGCCCGCCGTGGTGCTCGACGGCCGCGACCTCGACCCCTGGCCGGACGCGATCCTCGGGGCGATCCTGCAGGCGTGCGGCGCCGCGGACGCGCCGGCCACGCTCGACGCCGTGGCGGCGGCGCTGGCGGCCCGGCCGCGGCCGGTGCTGCTCGTCGACACCTTCGAGGCGATCGCGACGCTCGAGCCGTGGCTGCGCGATCGCCTGCTGCCCCGGCTGCCAGCCGGCGCGCTCGCCGTGGTCGCCGGCCGGCACGCGCCGTCGAGCGCGTGGCGCGCCGATCCCGGCTGGCACGGCCTGCTCACCACGGTCGAGCTCGGCAACCTGGGCCCGACCGAGTCCGCCGCGCTGCTGGCGCGACGCGGCGTCCCCGCGCCCGCCCACGCCGGCCTCCACGCGCTGACCCACGGCCACCCGCTCGCCCTGGCGCTGGTCGCCGACGTCGCCGGCCGCGACGCGGCCGACCTGCCGACCCTGCCGCCGGACATGGTGCGGGTCCTGCTGGAGCGGTTCGTCCGCGACGTGCCGTCGGCCGCGCACCGCGACGCGCTCGGGGTGCTGGCGCTGGCGCGCGTCACCACCGAGTCGCTGCTGCGCGCGACGATGCCCGACGACGACGCCGCGGCGGCGTTCGCGTGGCTGCGGACGCTGTCGTTCGTCGGCGTCGGACGCGACGGGCTGTACCCGCACGACCTGGCGCGGGACGTCCTCGACCGCGACCTGACGTTCCGCGATCCCGACGGGCGAGTCGCGCTGCGACGGCGTCTCGCCGGGGCGCTCCGCGACGCCCTGCGTGGCGCGCCCGCGGCGGCGGCGTGGCGGATGACCCACGACCTGCTGTTCCTGCGCCGGGGCGGCCGCTCGCTCGCGGGTTACTTCGCGTGGCGACAGGCCGACGCCGGGCACGGCGACGTCGCGACCGCCGCGGATCACGCCGCGATCGCGGCGCTGATCGAGGCGCACGAGGGCGCCGAGGCCGCGGCGATCGCCCACCACTGGCTCGGCCGTCGGCCGGACGACTGGCTGGTGTTCCGCGGCGACGACGGCGCGCCCCGCGCCGCCGTCGGGCTGCTGGATCTGCGGCGCGGCGACGTCGGCGACGTCGACCTCGCCGCCGACCCGGCGATCGCCGGCGCCTGGCGTCACGTCGACGCCCGCGTGGATCGCGCCGCGCCGGTGCGGATGCTGTACGCGCGCTTCTGGGTGGTCGACGGCGCCTACCAGCAGGTCTCGCCGACCCAGGACCTGATCCAGACCTGGATCGTGTCGCGCTGGGTGACCACGCCGGGGCTGTCGTTCTCGTTCGTCGCCACCCGCCACCCCGAACGCTGGAGCGCGCAGTTCGACGCCCTGGACATGCCGGCGCTGCCCGCGCTGGCGTTCGTGGTCGGCGGCGCCAGCCACGTGGTCCACGGCTTCGACTGGCGCGACGTCACCACGGCCGACTGGCTCGCCGCGCGCGAGCCCGACGGCGCGCCCGCCGCGCCGTCGGCGCCGCGTCCCGCCCTCGACGACCTCGACGCCGCGGTCCGCGCCGCGCTGCGCGACTTCGCGCGCGGCAGCGCGCTGGCGACGAACCCGCTCGGCGACACCGCGGTGGTGGCGCGGGTCGCCGCCGGCCGCGACCGCGCCGAGGCCATCCGCGCCGCGCTGCGCGCGGTGGCCGCCGAGCTCGGCGAGCATCCGCGCGACGCCCGCCTGCTGCGCGCGCTCGAGGTGACCTACTTCCGTGCCGCCCCCAGCCAGGAGGCCGCCGCCGAGCGTGCCGGCGTCCCATTCGGCACCTTCCGGCGCCACCTGGCGCGCGCGGTCGAGCGCCTCGTCGAGCTGGTGGTCGAGCGCGAGCGCGCCGCCCGCGCCGAGGCGCGGTAGCCGCGCGCCGCGCTACCCGGCGGCGCGGACCACGACGGTCGAGCGGCCGGCGCCGGTGGGGCGGACGACGACCTGGGCCGGCACCCGCTCGGCGAGGCCGGGGACGTGCGAGATGATGCCGACCTGGCGGCCGCTCGACTGCAGGGTGTCGAGGACGTCGAGCGCGACGTCGAGGGTCGACGGGTCGAGCGTGCCGAAGCCCTCGTCGATGAGCAGCGTGCGGACCCGGACGTTGCGCGCCGACAGCGACGACAGGCCGAGCGCCAGCGCCAGCGACACCAGGAAGCTTTCGCCGCCGGACAGCGAGTTGACCGAGCGGACCTCGTCGCCCATGTCGCGGTCGACGATCTGTAGCTCGAGGTCGTGGCCGCGGACCCGCTCGAGCCGGTAGCGCGGCGCCAGGTCGATCAGGTGGTGGTTGGCGGCCGCGAGCAGGCCGTCGAGCGACAGGCTCTGCGCGAACGTCCGCAGCTTCTTGCCGTCGTGCGAGCCGATCAGCTCGGCGAGCTGGCGGTGGACCTCGGCGGCGTCGGTGCGGCGCGCCAGCTCGGCGGCGCAGGCGGCGCGCTGGGCGCGGGCCGCGTCGTCGACCTCGAGCGCGAGGGTGGCGCGGCGGTGCCGGTCGTCGGCCGCGGCGCGCGCCGCCACCGCCGCGGCCAGCGCCGCCGAGACGTCGTCGCCGGCGGTGGCGTCGGGCGGCGCCGCCGCCCGGTGCGCGGCCAGGCGCGCGCCGCGCTCGTCGACCACGGCGCGGGCGCCGGCGACGCTGCGGTGCAGGGTCTCGAGCGCGGCCCGCCGGGCGTCGAGCGCGGCGGCGGCGGCGGTGGTGGCGCGGCCGCCGAGCAGCGCGGCCCGCTCGTCGGCGAAGCGCGGCGCGCGCGCCGCGGCGTCGGTCGCGGTGGTGGTCGCGGTGACGGCCGCGGCCTCGGCGGCGGCGAGGCGGGCGCGGCCGTCGGCGAGCCGCACCGCGAGCTCGGCGAGGCGCTCGCCGGCGTCGGCGCGGCGCCGGCTGTCGGCGTCCCAGCGCGCGACCGCGGCGGCGACCTCGTCGGCGACGGCGTCGCCGGCGTCGACCCGGGCCAGGAGCCCCGGCCACGCCGCCAGCGGCGCGTCGAGCTCGGCGCGGGCCCGGGCGGCGTCGCGCTCGTGGTCGCGGCGCTCGGCGACCGCCTCGGCGACCGCCGCCGCCGCCGCGCGATCGGCGTCCTCGGCCTCGCGCACCGCGTCCTCGGCGTGCTCGAGGTCGTTGCGCTTGAGCCGGACCTGCTCGTCGAGGTAGCGGGCGTCGTCGGCGCGCTTGCGCGCCTGCTTGAGCTCCTTGTCGAGCCGGGCCTGGGCGTCCTCGGCGGCGTGGAGCCGGGCCTCGAGCCACGCGGCGGCGCCGCCACCGACCGGCTCCTCGGCCAGCAGCAGCTCGCCCAGCGCGATCACGCCGTCGCGCCACCGGGTCCGCGCCGCGGCCAGCGCGGCCCGCTCGGCGGCGGCGGCGGCGGTGGCGCGCGCCGCCTCGTCGGCGGCGGCGCGGGCCTCGGCGCGATCCGCGGCCAGCGCCTGGGCGCCGCGCTCGACCTCGGCGCGCAGGGTCGCGACCCGGCCGTCCTGCGCGGCGACCAGCTCGTCGACCACGCCCTGCCCGGCCCACGGGTGCTCGGCCGCGCCGCACAGCGGGCACGGCTCGCCGTCGACCAGCTCGGCGCGGTGCGCCGCCAGGCCGGCGGCGGCGCGCAGGCGATCGCGCGAGCCCTCGGCCTCGGCGAGCGCGGCGCGGGTCACGGCGAGACCGGCGTCGCCGGCGGCGGCCTGGGCCTCGGCGTCGGCGGCGGCGGCGGCGCGCACCGCGGCGTGCGCCGCGTGATCGTCGACGGCGGCGGCGGCGCGGCTGGCCTCGGCGGCGGTGGCGGCGAGGCGATCGAGCGCGACCCGCTCGCGTTGCAGGGTCGCGAACCGGGCCTCGACCGCGGCGACCGGCTGCTTGCGCGCCGATCCTCGGCGGCCTCCCACCGGCTCTGCACGTCCTGGTGGACCAGCTTGGCCTCGGCGAGCCCGACCCGCGCCGCATCGAGGCGCGCCGCCGCCGCGCGACCCGCGCCGCCTCGCGCCAGGCCAGCTCGCGGCCCAGCCGCGCCACGCCGGCGCGCGCCGTCGCCAGCGCCGCCAGCTCGCGCGCGACCTGGGCCCGCTCGGCGTGCGCCGCCGCGACGTGGCCGTGGCCGTCGAGCCAGCGCGCGGCGTCGGCGCGCTGCTCGATCAGCCGCGCCTCCTCGTCGGCCAGCGTCGTCACCGCGGCCCGCGCCGCCGCCGCCTCGGCCTCGGCGGTGGCGGCGCCGCGCCCCGCTCGCGCCGCCGCGCCCCGGGCGTCGTCGAGCCGGCCGTCGAGGACGTGCGCCGCCGCCAGCACCGGCGCCAGGGCGTCGAGGCCGGCCCGCGCCGCGTCGCCGCCGGCCGCCGCCGCCGCGCCATCGCCGCCGAGCTCGCCGACCAGCGCCGCCGCCGCCGCCGCGCCCGCGTCGGCCGCCCGCCCTGCCGCCACCAGCGCGGCCTCGGCCTCGGCGAGCTGCGCGACCCGCGCCGCGTCCTCGCGCTGCCACGCCACCGCCTGGTCGAGCCGCGCCTGCGCCGCCGCCGCCTGCGCCGCCGCCGCCGCCGTCGCCACCGCCTCGGCCTCGGCCGCGGCCCGGGCGTCGTCGTCGAGCGCGGCGATCCGCCCCAGCTCGCCGCGCAGGGCGTCGAGCTCGGCGGCGAGCTCGCCGGCGCGCCGGTGCGCCGCGATCGACAGCGCGCCGTAGATCTCGGTGCCGGTCATGCGCTCGAGCAGCTCGGCGCGCTGGCCGACGTCGGCGCGCAGGAACGCGGCGAAGTCGCCCTGCGCCAGCAGCGCCGAGCGCCGGAACTGATCGAACGACAGCCCGACCGCGTCCTCGATCGCGGCCAGGGTCTCGGTGCGGGTGCCGCCGCGGACCTCGCCGGTGTCGAGGCAGACCAGCGACTGCTCGACATCCTGCAGGCGCCCGGTGACGCGGCCGCGGGCGCGCCGCGCGTGCCACCGCGCCCGCCAGCGCCGGCCGTCGCGGCCCTCGAAGTCGACCTCGCACCAGCCGCTGACCGCGTCGCGCCGGACCAGCGAACGGACGTCGAATGGCGACAGGTGCAGCTCCTCGGGATCGTCGTCGCGGCCGATCTTGACGGACGACCGGCCATCGAGCCGCGGCGTCCGGTTGTACAGCGCCGCGCACAGCGCATCGAGCAGGGTGCTCTTGCCGGCGCCGGTCGGCCCGACGATCGCGAACAGCCCCGCCGACGCCAGCGGCCCGCGGTCGAGCTCGACCGCGAACTCGCCGGCGAGGCTGGCGATCTGGGCGCCGCGGATCGCCAGGATCCTCACGGCCGGCCCTCCTGGACCCGCGCCACCAGCTCGTCGAACGCCGCCAGCAGCGGCGCCGGCGGCTCGCCGGCGTGCTCGCGCCGCCACCGCTGGATGAGCACCTCGCGCGGCTCGAGGTCGGCGAGCGACACGCCGGGCGCGCCGTCGCCGAGCGCCGCGCCCGAGCCGGCGCGCTCGACCGAGATCGTGACCAGCCGCGGCAGCTTGCCGTCGACCGCCTGCTCGATCCGCGCCCGCAGCTGCGGCACCGGCGCGTCGAGACGGAGCCGGACCTCGAGGTAGGGGCGCCGCTCGAGCACGGCGTCGTCGTCGAGCGGCGGCAGCGCCGCCAGCTCGGCCAGGACCTCGTCGAGCGGCGCCGCGCCGCGCCGGGGCACCCGCAGCAGCTCGACCGTGCGCGGCACCGCCAGCGTCCGCACCGTCGCGGCGCCGTCGCCGGCCGCCGCCGGCAGCTCGACGATCGCGACCTGGTGCTTGTAGCCGGCCTCGGCCATCGCCAGCGGGATCGGCGAGCCGGCGTAGCGGACGTGGTCGTGGCCGCCGACCCGCTGCGCCTTGTGCAGGTGGCCGAGCGCGACGTAGGCGACCTCGCCGGCGCCGAACAGCCCGGCGTCGAGGGCCTCGGCGCCGCCGGCGAGCACCCGGCGCTCGCTGAGGATCGACGGCTCGGCGCCGGTGACGTGGAGGTGCCCGGTGATCACCAGCGGCAGCGCCCCAGCGCGCGCCCGCGCCGCCGCCACGCCCTCGGCGTACAGCGCGGCGATCGCGATCGCCGGATCCGGCACGCCGTCGCCGTCGACGTGGCCGGCCAGGTCCCCGACCCGCAGGAACGGCACCGCCAAGAGCCACGCCGCCACCGGGCCCGGCTTGCCGCGGACCCGGCGGTGCAGCGGCACCACCGCGCGGTCCCAGGCCACGGCGTGGTCGTCGCGGGGCAGCGCGCCGACGACGCGCACCCGCAGCCGCTCGAGCAGCGGCGCCGGCGCCTCGAGCCGGGCCGGCGAGTCGTGGTTGCCGCCGAGGACGATGACCTCGACGCCGGGCAGCCGGGCGCCGATCTCGGCGAGGAACCCGTAGTAGGCCGCCTGCGCCGTGGCCGGCGGGTTGCTGCCGTCGAAGATGTCGCCGGTGATCACGACGGCGTCGACCTGCTCGGCGACCGCCTGCTCGACCAGCCAGGCGAGGAAGGCCGCGTGCTCGCCGTCGCGCGCGACGCCGTGGAGCTGGTGCCCCAGGTGCCAGTCGCTGGTGTGCAGGAGCCTCATCCGATCGTCGCATAGCACCGGGGTCTGATCCCCGACGGGGCGGCCGGCGTCGGCTACGACATCGCGCGCACGACCCGCCGCGCACGCGCCGCGATCTCGCGCGGCAGCGTCTGCAGCACCGGCGCGTCACCGTGGCGATCGCGAAACTCGGCGGTCCAGCCGTCCATCGCCGCGGCGACGCGGTCGGCGACGTCGCGGACCACGGCGATCACCACGCGCGCGCCGATCGCGAGGTCGCTGGCGAGCGCGACCCACTGCGCGCGCCCGAGCTGGTCCGGGTCGCGACGGCCACCGACGCCCATCGCCAGGTTGCGGTCGAGCCGGGGGTAGCTCCGCGTCGACAGCAGATCGTAGAACGGCGCCAGCCGTGGCCCGCCGGGGTCGAGGACGAGCGAGAGGTTCTTGCCGTGCCCGTCGGAGTTGCCGACGACGACGTTGAACGCCTGCCACTGCAGCAGACGACGGACGTCGACCAGCGGCTCGCGGACGTGCGCGCGCACCGTCGCGACCGCGTCGACCAGCGACGGCCCGCCCTCTTGCTGGTACTTGCGCGCGGACGGCAGCCCGAGCGCCTGACACAGATCCTCCTGGTGCAGCCGCGTCGCCGGCCACGGGTCGTCGCCGCGAACGCGGTCGTAGCGCTCGACCAGCAGGCTCGGCGGGGTGGTCCGGGTCATCAGCTCGGTGGCGACCACGCCGAGGCCGAGACGCGCGCCCAGGCCCATCACGAACGCCTCGTTGGCGGGGATGTGCGCGAACTGCGCGTGAGGCAGCTTGAGGATGTGCGTGCTCGGGGCGCCGGCCAGGGGCAGGTGCAGCTCGCCGTCGAGCAGCGCGACCGGCACCTTGCCTTGCGCCCCGGCCAGCGACAGCCGGGTCGTGCCGCCACCGATCAACAACGGCACGACCTGGTCGTCGGTCGCCATCGCTTGCAGGCGTCGATCGTCGAGGACCTCGTACTGGTAGGCGTCGGGATCGACCGGTGCTCGGCCAGGTTCGACCAGGGACAGGGCGCCCGCACACTCGCCGCCGATCGCGCGCAGCAGCGCCAGATCGTTGTCCTCGGAGATGCCGAGGCGACGGCAGACGGCCTGCCGCACGGCACCCTCGGGTAGCAGGTTCGCGAAGAAGTTGTGGGCGGCGCCGCCGACGTAGGGCTCGCCGCGCCGGGGCAAGCTCAGGGAGATCGGCGGTGCCGCGGCGTCGGCGAGCCAGGTCTCGGCGTACGTGAACGTGAAGCGTTGGTCGGCCCCGTCGTGCAGCAGCCCGACGTCGCGACCGCCCCATCGCACCACCAGCGCAGCGTCGGCCATCACGGGCCCCTGTCGCGCCAGCCGCGGGGTGCGACCCATAGCTCGAGACCGAGGCGATCTAGCACCTGCAGCACCAGGCCGAGCCGCAGGTTGGGCTTGCCGCGCTCGAGATCGCCGAGGAACCGTGCTCCCACCCCGGCGAGGCCGGCCGCGGTGGCCTGATCGACCCCGGCCGAGCGGCGAGATGACCGAACGACCGCGCCGAGGTCGTCGACCGACGAAACTCGCGTAAGTGTCTGGATCTTTGTGGTCGGCATGTCGCGGATCTTCCCGATCAGGAAGATACAGTATTCTCCAGCCAGTCTCGACAGCATTCTTCCCGATCGGGAATTCAAGCCCGGATCTCCTGCGTTCCTGGACAAATTCTTCCCGATCGGGAAGATCGGAACGCGCGATTTGGCGCGCCTGCCCGGGGTCTCAGCGCGGCCGGTCGAGCGGCGGCAGCGCCGCCGTCGACGACGCGGCGCCCTCGTCGCGGTCGTCGCCCCGATCGCCGTCGTCGCCGTCGCCACCGTCGGGCTCGTCGCCGCGCTGGACCTCGTGCAGCAGCTCGGCCTGCTGCGGATCCAGCGGCGTGCCGGTCATGCGCTCGAGCTCGTCCCGCGACAGCCGGCCGATCCGCTGGCGGTGCGCCGACGCCACGACGTGGCCGCGCTGCACCGACGCCAGCACGCCGTCGAGGTCGCGGACCTCGACCGGGGCCCCGGTGGTGTGCCGCCGCAGGTGGGCGCCGACCCGCTCGCGGTGCCGCGCCACCAGCTCGGCCAGCGGCGTCCCCGGCCGCAGCCGCTCGACCTCGGCCTCGGGCGGCGGATCGAGCCGGTCGAGGCCGCGGGTCGGCGCGGTGACCAGGAACCGACCGCGCTGCACCTCGGTGACCAGCTCGACGACGTAGACGTCACGCGGCACCACGCCCAGGGTCCCGAGCAGGCCGGTCAGGCCGCCGCGGGCGCGCAGGTGGAAGGCGCCGGCGCGGATCAGCGCGCCGTCGTCGACCAGCAGGCGCACGAAGGTCCGGCGGTCGGGATAGACCCGGCTCAGGGTCAGGTCCTCGACGTCACCGACCTTGCGGAAGCCCATCGCGCCGAGCTCGCGCTCGACCCGGTCGTAGAAGCCGAGGTCGGCGTGCGGGAACCGCTCGGGCGACGTCGGCTCGTAGTCGTGCTCACCCGAGAACAGCGCGTCGATCTCGTGGCGCAGCCTGGTCCCACCGCGGACCGCCGACCCGCGCCGCCCGAACAGCAGCAGCAGGAAGGTGAACGCCGCGGTGAAGACCAGGAACGTCAAGCCTCAGTTTCTCTCCTCGCGGCGCGCCTCCGCCATCAGCGCCAGCAGCGCGACGGCCAGCGAGAACCGCGGATCGATCTTGCCCACGCCCATCGACAGATCGACGTTGAACTCCTTGTTGAAGAACCGGAACTTCTGCCGGATCTGGGTCACCACCTGCTCGCCGATCCAGATGTCGTGCTTGCTGGTGAGGATCGGGAAGATGCGGCGCAGCAGCGCCGAGCCGATCTCGGCGGCCTTGCCGATCACCGTGCCCTGCTGATCCATCAGCTCGAAGGTGTCGCGGAAGATCGACTTGAGGCCGCGCTTCTGGACCGCGCCGAGCCACTCGCCGGTGCGCGCGTCGGTGATGTCGTAGGCGAAGTTGATCGCCACGATCTGCCGTGACTTGATCTGCAGGAGCGGCTGGGTCTCGGCCTCGTCGGCCCAGACGTTGAACTCCTGGCGCAGCTTGAAGACCGGCCGCTTGACCGACATCAGCAGGCGGCCGTCGGGGCCGAACACGCGGAAGCGACGATCGAAGAGCGACCAGAACCGGCGCTTGATCGTGTAGCGCGGGTAGGAGAACGGATCGGGAGTGAGGGCGGTCGGCCCCCCGGGAACGAGCGCTTGGTCCACGCCCCTTCATACCGCGAGCAGGGCGTCGCCGACAGCGCAACCGCCGCCGTTGACGGCGCTCCCGGCGCCGTGACAGCGTGCGTCGTCGAGGTCGCCCGATGAAGACCGTGATCTTCGCCTGCGTCCACAACGCCGGCCGCTCGCAGATGGCCGCCGCCTGGTTCGGCGCCCTCGCCGATCCGGCGCGGGCCCGCGCGATCTCCGCCGGCACCGCGCCGGGTCCGCACGTCCACCCGGTCGTCGTCGACGCCATGCGCGAGGTCGGCGTCGACCTCGCCGGCGCCACCCCGCGGCGGCTGACCGACGACCTCGCCGCCGGCGCCGACCTGCTGGTCACGATGGGCTGCGGCGAGGCCTGCCCGCACGTGCCGGGGCTGCGCCGCGACGACTGGCCGCTGCCCGATCCCAAGGGGCGCCCGCTCGACGAGGTGCGGCCGATCCGCGACGAGGTCCGGGCCCGGGTCGCGCGCCTGGTCGCCGAGCTCGACGTCGCGCGGGTCCGGGTCGAGCCGATGCAGGCCGCCGACTGGGACGCGGTCGCGCGCATCTACGCCGAGGGCATCGCCACCGGCGACGCCACGTTCGAGACCGCGGTGCCGACGTGGGCGGCGTGGGACGCCGGGCACGTCGCGGCCGGCCGGCTGGTGGCGCGGCTCGGCGACGACGTCGTCGGCTGGGCCGCGATGTCGGCGGTGTCGGGGCGCTGCGTCTACGCCGGCGTCGCCGAGGTCAGCGTCTACGTCGCGACCCGCGCCCATCGCCGCGGCGTCGGCCGCGCGCTGCTCGCCGCGCTGATCGAGGCCAGCGAGGCCGCCGGCTTCTGGACCCTGCAGGCCGGGGTCATGGCCGAGAACGCGGCCAGCCTGACGCTGCACCGCGGCGCCGGCTTCCGCGAGGTCGGGCGCCGCGAGCGCATCGGTCAGCGCGACGGCCGGTGGCGCGACGTGATCCTGCTGGAGCGGCGGAGCCCCCGGGTCGGCGTCTCGGATTTCTGAGGCCGTCGCGGCCGCCGCGCGCGTGATCGCGCGCAGTTGCGCGCCGGCGCCGGCCCGGCCTGCGTCTTGCTCGTGTCGCCGCCCATGCGCGCCGTCCTCGCCTCGCTCGCCGTCACCCTCCTCGCCCTGTCCTCCGCCTGCACGGTCTACTTCGGTGACGACGACGTCATCGCCGACGACACCTGCGACTACGGCGCGCCCGCCGCCGGCGGCGCCGACTTCGCGCCGATCCGGCTGGTCGATCCGTACAACCTCGCGTGCGAGGACTTCGGCGGCTACGGCTGCCCCGACTACTGCGGACCGTGCGCCGAGTACGACGTCGCGATCCCGAGCTGGGGCTACTGCGAGTCCGCGTGCACCTACCTGGGCGAGGGCGACTGCCTCGACACCCCGGGCTGCCGCGCCGCCTACGACTGGGCCTGCTACACCGGCGACGGCCCGTGCAGCGCGCTGCAGGCGTTCGCCGGCTGCTACGCGGTCGACACCACCGGGCCGGTGCAGGGCCCGTGCGACGGGCTCGACGCCTGGAGCTGCTCGCAGCACGACGACTGCGTCGCGCTGCACGACTCGACCGCCGGCAACGCGTTCGTCGAGTGCCGCGCCGAGGCGCCGACCGCGTGCGAGGCGATCGGCACCGAGGACGCGTGCCTGGCGCGCGGCGACTGCTCGCCGCGCTACACCGGAGAGGACTGCACCTGCGACGAGGCCGGCAACTGCACGTGCGCGACCTGGGTGTTCCTCGACTGCATCACCGGGCGCGAGCCCGGCGGCGTCTAGCTCACAGCGCCGGCAGGCCGATCGAGGCGACGAACTCGGCGGTCGCGACCTGCGCGGTGCGCAGCGAGCCGCGGATCGTGCCGTCGACGCGCGCGTCGCCGTCCCAGCAGCCCTGCGAGTCCGACGGATAGATGTAGACGGTCCAGCAGCGGCGCTTGTAGGCCGCGGCGATCGCGTCCCACATCGCCGGCCACTGGTCGTACGAGGTCCACGCGGCGTCCTCGATCTCCGACGACGGCGTGCCGACGTGCAGGGTCGCGCTGGTCAGCGCGGCGCCGGCCTGGACCTTCATCGCGCGCTGCTCGAGGTGCGAGTGCAGCTGCAGCGGCCAGTCGGTGGCGGTGAAGTTGGCCGCGTGCATCGGCTGGGTGATGTCGGTGAAGAAGTGCAGCGCCAGGCCGAGCTCGTAGCAGCCACCGGCCTCGTCGCGCGCGGCGAGCCGCGACTTGGCGTTGGCGGCGTGGGCCAGCGCCTCGGTGCGCGCGGTCGGCGACGCGTCGCCCTGGTAGTTGACGCCGGTCGACGGGTCGTAGAAGTGCGGCGCCCAGTCGGCGCCCGACAGCGCGATCGTGACCCAGCTGGCGTCGACCGGGAGGTCGCTCCAGCCGCCGTGGTACGGCGCCTTGTAGTCGGCGTCGAACAGGCCCTGCTGCCAGGCGGCGCGGCAGGTCGGCCGGTTCATCAGCGCCGCGGCGCGGGTCGCGGCGGTGGAGCTCTGGCCGCCGAGCAGGTCGACGGCGCGGTCGACGATCCACAGGTGCGTCGAGTTGAGCTCCTCGGTCGGCGACTTGGTCTCCCAGGCGGCCGTATCGGGCTCGGACGCGACGTCGTCGGCGGGCTGGTCGACGCAGGCCGGCAGGAGCGCGGCGGCGATGAAGATGTACGGGGCCTTGCGAATCATGTCGCCCCAGTAAGCACGCGGAGTGCCAGCAACGCGCCGCATCAATTGTGCGAAATCAATCGTCTACTACACACGATCACATCGTCTCCGGAAGCCGGAGGCACCAGCCGTGCTGGCCACTCATGTGACCATCTCGTCGCATCCGGATGACGGCTTCGCGACCGGCGCCGCGGAGGCGAAGGCGGCGAGATCGCTGGGACGGACCGCCGCTCAGGCCGCCGGCGGCGCCTCGAACGGGGTCCGCAGGTGAACCGGCGCGATCTTGCGCGTCCGGCGGATGTTGAGGGCCTCGACGAACAGCGAGAAGCCCATCGCGAAGTAGATGTAGCCCTTGTCGACGTGCTGATCGAGGCCCTCGGCGATCAGCATCACGCCGATCAGGATCAGGAACGACAGCGCCAGGATCTTCACCGACGGGTGGCGCTCGACGAAGTCGGCGATGAAGCCGCTGGCGGCGAGCATGACCCCGACCGCGAGGACCATCGCGACCACCATGATCCAGATCTGCTGGGCCATGCCGACCGCGGTGATCACCGAGTCGAGCGAGAAGACCAGGTCGATCATCATGATCTGCACGATGACCATCGCCGCGGACGCCGCGGCGCCGCCGCGCGTGCCGGTCGACTCGCCGCCGCCCTCCAGCTTGTGGTGGATCTCGAGCGTCGCCTTGGCGAGCAGGAACAGGCCGCCGCCGATCATGATCAGGTCCTTGCCCGAGATCGCGTGGCCGACGACCTCGAACAGCGGCGCGGTCAGCTTCATGATCCACGACAGCGTGAACAGCAGGCCGAGCCGGGTGACCAGCGCCGCGGCGATGCCGAGCTTGCGGATCCGATCGCGCCGGTCAGGCGCGACGCGGCCGACCAGGATCGAGATGAAGACGATGTTGTCGATGCCCAGCACGATCTCCATGGCCGAGAGCGTGAGCAGGGCGATCCAGAGATCGGGGTCGAGCAGGTGCGGCACGGGACATCATGTATAGGGCGAGTTCGCCGCGACGCCAGTCGAGGGTGTAGCCCCGGGCCCTCACCTGGGGTCACCGACCGACACGCCCCGGTTCGGTGAGTCGAGAGCTTGGTCGCGCGAACGCATGCGCGGTCACGATCGTGCGCGATGGCATGCACGGTGCTGGTCGGGAGCGAGCCGATCGAAGCCGCGCCGCGCGCGCTCGGTCGCCGCCGATCGAACGCCGCCTCACGCTCGCGGGACACCGAGAACGCCGCCGACGGGATCGACCTCCACCGAGGACGATCGGCGCCGCGAGGCACGCGCCTTGCGTGGCGATCGCGCATGCGCTCCCTCGATCTGTGGATCCTCGCCGCGTCGAGCGGCGGTGTGGCGGCCCTCGTCGCGGCGTTGCTGGTGACGTGGAGCGCGCGGCGCGCGCGCCGGCGCGCGCTCCACCTCGACGCCGCCGCGGCGCCGGTGGCCCCGCTCGCCGACGATCCCTACGCCGTCGACCCGTTCGCCGACGATCCGTTCGCCGACGATCCCCTCGCCGACGATCGCTTCGGCGTCGGCCCGTTCGCCGCGGTCGACGGCCGCGCCGCGACGACCACCGGCGCCTACGCCGTCGACCCGCGCGCCCCGACCCCGATCCCGGCCGACGCGGCGCCGACCTCGCCGACCCCGCTGCCGATCAGCCACGACACCGCGACCTGGACCACCCTGCCCGCGGTCGCCGACGCCGAGCTGGCGATGGCGCGCGAGGTCCAGCGCCGGCTGTCTCCCCAGGGCGTGGTCCGCGTCCCCGGCTTCGCGGTCATCGGCCACAACCAGATGGCCGACGCCTGCGGCGGCGACTGGTGGTCGTGTCACTCGCTGCCCGACGAGCGCCTGCTGATCGCGGTCGGCGACGTCACCGGCCACGGCCTCGCCGCCGCGCTGGTCGCGGTGCTGGCGCGCGGCATCGTCGAGGGCGTGGCGCGCAGCCTCGGCGCCGCCGCCAGCCCGACCCGCGTCATGGGCACGCTGGCCACCGCGATCGCCGACCTCGGCGACGATCGCCACGCCATGACCTGCTGCGTGATCGTCCTCGATCCCCACACCGGCGTCCTGCAGCTGGCCTCCGCCGGCCACCCGTTCCCGTACGTGCGGCGGATCGCCGACGGCAGCCTCGAGGTGCTGATGGCGCGCGGCGCGCCGCTCGGCGGCCCGGCGCCGGTGATCGGCACCACCCGCGCCCGCCTCGAGCCCGGCGACCTGCTGCTGCTGTCCAGCGACGGCCTCGCCGATCGCGCCGGCGCCGACGGCACCCGCTTCGGCGAGCGCCGGGTCCGGCGCCTGCTCGCCACCCACGCGCCCGAGCACGGCACCGGGGTCCGCCGCCTGCGCTCCGAGATCCTCGCCGCGGTCCGCGGCTTCGCCGCCGACGCCGACGCCGACGACGACCTCACGCTGGTGGTCTGCGAGTACCGCGAGCGGATCAGCGCCGACCCCGAGCTCGACGCCGCGATCGAGGCCGCGATCGACGCCGCCCTCGACACCTCGCGGGTGACGTCGCCGACCGCGCTGCCGTCCTGACGGGGCCAGGCGGCGGCGGCGGTCGCGACGCGCGCGTCAGTCCTCGAGCACGAACGTCACCTTCATGGTGACGCGGTACTGCTTGATGACGCCGCCCTCGACGGTGACCTTCTGGTCCTGGATCCACGCGCCCTTGACGTTCTTCAAGGTCTTGTTGGCGCGGGCGATGCCCAGCTGGACCGCGTCCTCGAAGCTCTTGTTGGACTCGGCGGTGATCTCGGTGATACGCGCGACGCTCATCCTGCCCCTCCTCGGTGTGAAATGTTCGACAGCTACTGCATGCGTGCTCGCACCGTACGGGACGATCGCGGCGGGGCCAACCGGGAGTGCCCCCGATGTCGTGATCGCGACGGCGCGAGCGCGTAAGGATCGCCGGATGCCCTGGCCGATCACCTGGGACGACGTCGTCGCCGCGCGCGCCCGCCTCGCCCCGCACCTGCCGCGCACGCCGCTGCGTCACTACCCCGCGCTCGACGCCGAGCTCGGCGGCGACGTCCGCGTCCTGGTCAAGCACGACAACCACCTGCCGACCAACGCGTTCAAGGCGCGCAACGGCCTGGCCCTGCTGACCGCGCTCGACGCCGACGCCCGTCGCCGCGGCGTCGTCGCGGCGACCCGCGGCAACCACGGCGCCGGCCTGGCCTGGGCCGGTCGCCTGCTCGGCGTCCCGGTCACGATCTGCGTGCCGCACGGCAACAGCCCCGAGAAGAACCTGGCGATCCGCGGCCTCGGCGCCGAGCTGATCGAGGCCGGCGCCGACTACGACGCCGCCGTCGAGGCGGCGACCCGGCTGGTCGCGGATCGCGGCCTGACCATGGCGCACTCGACCAACGACCCGGCGGTGATCGCCGGCGCCGCCACGATCACCGCCGAGATCCTCGAGCAGGTCACCGAGCCGCCGCTCGACGGCCGCCTCGACGCCATCGTCGTCGCGGTCGGCGGCGGCTCGCAGGCGGTCGGCGCGCTCACCGCGGTGCGGGCGCGCCGCCCCGACGTCGCGGTCTACGCGGTCCAGGCCGCCGGCGCCCCGGCGATCCACGACGCGTGGCACGCCGGTCGGCCGCTGACCCGCGACCGCGCCGACACCTTCGCCGACGGCCTCGCGACCCGGCAGACCTACGCGCTCACCTTCGAGGCGCTGCGCGAGGGCCTGGCCGACTTCATCACCGTCGACGAGGACGAGCTGGCGGCGGCGGTGCGGCGGCTGATCCGCACCACCCACAACCTCGCCGAGGGCGCCGGCGCCGCCGGCCTGGCCGGGCTCACCCGCCTACGCGACCGGCTCGCCGGGCAGACCGTCGCGATCATCCTGTCGGGCAGCAACATCGACGAGCCGACGCTGCGCCGCGTCCTGGGCTGACCGCGCCGCGTCCTCGATCGACCGCGCCGGCGACAGCGTCGACGCGCCGCCGGTGCCGCGCGCCAGCCGTCGCGGCCACGCCAGCGGCGGCGCCGCCGCCGGGCGCAGGTGCAGGCCGGCGCCGCGCAGCGCGGCGTAGCGCATGCGGTCGCGGTGGCTGGCCAGGAAGCCGAGCTGGGCGTCGACGACGCGCGGCTCGCTGGCAGCGTCGCGGTGGGAGCGCAGGAACCCGGCGACGCCGTCGATGGCGTCGTCCCAGGCGTCGAGGCAGGCGTCCCAGTGATCGAGCAGGTCCTCGCGGGCCAGGGCGTCGGCCTCCACCACGCACAGGGTCCGGGCCAGGCGGGCGCGCAGCGCGCCGCGGTCGATCGCCTCGCACCAGCCGGTGATCAGGCCCTCGCCGGTGAGCCGGGCCAGGCCGCTGCGCATGGCCTCCCAGGTGCCGATGCCGGCGTCCTGGACCAGCCCCACCACCAGGTGCGGCGCCGCGACCACCGCGGCGCGGACCTCGTCGAGCAGGTGCGCGACCACCGCGTCGGCGTGGGCGTGCTCGGCGTGGACCAGGCGGCGACGGGCCAGGACCTGGCCGTCCGCCGACAGCATGCGCACGAGGCCGAGGTGGCGGCCGCGCAGGACGTCACCCGGCTGCGACCGGCCGTCGTCGCGCTGCTCGACCAGGATCACCGTGGTGCGCTCGAGCCCGATCGCGATCGCGCGGGCCTCGGCGGGGACCACCGCGGGCCGGCCCGTCGACGCCCAGCGGGGCGGACCGACCGTGACCTCGCGTGTGGCGACCAGGTGCACGTCGCCCTGGAGCTGCAACCCGAGGGCCACGCGGCCCGGCGGTGTGACCCGGCGGCAAGCGCCGGCAACCACGCGATCTCGATGACCGCGACCCCGCGAGCCCCCGACGGAAATCCGTCGTGCCCCATGGGACGTGCGTGGGAACCCCGACGGATCCCGCCCCTGTCTCATGCGCTGCCGTGCCGCGTCACACCAGGCGCTGCCACACCAGGACCAGCACGCCCAGCTCGAAGGTCAGGCGCGCCGGCAGCGACACCGCGACCCGGCGGCCGGCGCCGACGTAGATGACGCCGAGCGCGGTCCCGGCGACCGCGACGCCGAGCCGCGGCGCCACCGCGCCGCCCGCGACCCAGGCCTCGGCGACGCCGGCCAGCGCCGCCGCCGCCCAGGTCGAGCGACCGGCGTCGAGGGCGCGGTCGACCAGCCAGCGGCGGAACACCAGCTCGGCGGCCACCGCCTGGGCGCCGACCAGCAGCGCCACCGTGACCAGGGCACCGGCGCTGCCGCGCACCGCCGTGACCTGGGTCCACTCGACGCTGCGCGCGGTCGCCCCGGCGACCAGCGGGTCGGCGACGCCGAGGGCGAGGGCCAGCGCAGCGGCGCCGATCGCGGCGCCCGCGGCGAGCTGCCACGGCTCGACCGGCCGCGTCGACGTCCACGACCGACCGTCGACCCAGCGCACCACGCTGCCCGCCGCGAACAGGGCGATCAGCGCGGCGGTCGGCCAGCGCAGGGCGATCGCGCCGGCCACGATCACCAGCGCGACGTCACGCCCGGTCCGGACTCGGTCGTCGCTCACCCCCGAAGGGTAGCCGCCGCGCGTGATACAGTCGATCCGCGGACCAGGGGAGGTCTCATGCCCGTGGTCCGCCCTGCCGATGACCGAGCCCCCCCTCGACGACCACGAGCCCGACGACGCCACCCGCGTCGGCGACGCCGACGACACCAGCACCTTCGACGCCTTCGACATCGGCGAGGACACCGGCATGTCGGTCGCCCGGCCGACCGGGCGGCTGGTGTGCCTGGTCGGTCGCGAGCCCGGGCGGGTCTACCCGCTGGGGCCGCGCCCGGTGGTGATCGGCCGCGGCGCCGACGCCCAGATCCAGCTCGAGGGCCACGACGTGTCGCGCGCCCACGCCCGGGTCAGCTGGCTCGTCGACCACTTCGTCCTCGAGGATCTCGGCAGCCGCAACGGCGTCTCGGTCAACGGCGTGCCGGTGCGCACCCACCGGCTGCAGCTCGGCGATCGCATCCAGATCGGCGGCGCGGCGATCCTGGTGCTCGCCGAGAACGACGACCTCGAGCGTCGCGCCCTGCGGCTGCAGCGGCTCGAGGCCCTCGGCGAGCTGGCCAGCGGGGTCGTCCACGACTTCAAGAACACGCTGTCGGTGATCCTCGGCAACCTCGAGCTGCTCGAGCACCACGCCGCCGAGCGCTACGGCGGCGACGACGATCTCGCCGCCGGGCTGGCGTCGATCCGCGCCGCCGCCGACGCCACCGGCGAGCTGACCCGGCGGCTCCTGTACTTCGCGCACCGCGAGACCCCGGGCGCCGCCACGCCGGTGCCGCTGCGCGCGCTCGTCGACGAGGTCGTCAGCCTGCTGCGCCACAAGCTGTCGCGACCGTCGCGGGTCGAGGTCGACGTCGACGTCGACCCGGCGGTGCAGGTCACGGGGCGGCGCGGCGAGCTGCACCACGTCCTGCTCAACCTGTGCCTCAACGCGCGCGACGCGATGCCCGGCGGCGGCCGTCTCGCGCTGCACGCCGAGCGGGTCGAGCTGTCGCGACCGGCGGCGATGCACCTGCACCTGCCCGCGCCCGGCGCCTACGTCGAGCTGACCGTGCGCGACACCGGCACCGGCATGGACGAGGTCACGCTGGCGCGGGTGTTCGAGCCGTTCTTCACCACCAAGCGCCCGGGCGAGGGCACCGGCCTCGGCCTGGCCACGGTCTACGGGGTGGTGCGCAGCCACGGCGGCAACGTCCTGGTCGACTCGACGCCCGGCGACGGCACCACGTTCCGGCTGCTGCTGCCGGCGGCCGCGTCCGACGGCGGCGACCGCACCGGGTAGCGACGCACGCCGCGTGGTACCGTCGCCGACGTGACCGCGCCGCCCGGAGGCCGCGACGATCCTCGCCTGTCGGTGCGTGGCCTGCGGGTGGTGCTGCCCGACGGGCGCGTCGTCATCGACGAGATGTCGCTCGACGTCGCGCCGGGCGAGGTCGTGGTCCTGCTCGGCGGCAGCGGCGCCGGCAAGTCGACGTTCGCGCGGGTCCTGTTCGAGCGCGACGAGCTCGACCGCGCCGGCTTCGACGTCGTCGCCGGCCAGGTCGTGATGGATCACGGCCAGCTCGGCCTGGTGCCGCAGCGCGGCGCCCTGTTCGATCACCTCGACGTCCGCGGCAACCTCGAGCTGGCGATGCGCTACGCGCCGCCCGGCGGCGACGCGCGCCCCGGCGGCGCCGACGACGTCGACGCCGGCGAGGGCGCGGCGGCGCGCTGGCTCGAGCGCGTCGGCCTCGATCGCGCGCTGGCCGCGCCCGGCACCGCGGTGACCCGGCTGTCGGGCGGCCAGGCCCAGCGGGTCGCGGTGGCCCGGGTCCTGGCCAGCCGGCGGCGCCTCTTGTTCCTCGACGAGCCGTCGGTCGGGCTCGACCCGCACCGCGTCCGCATGCTGGCCCGGCTGATCCGCGAGCAGGTGCGCGCGCTCGGCATCTCGGCGATCGTCGTCACCCACGACGTCGCGCTCGCCGCCGGCGTCGCCGACCGCCTGTTCCTCTTGTCGCTCGAGCACCGCCGGCTCGAGCAGCTGTTCGCCGGCGGCGGCGACGGCGATGGCGACGTCGCCACGCCCGACGCCACCTGGCCGGGGCCGGTCGACGATCCGGCGCGGCCGGTCGACGACGCCACCCGCGGCCGCTGGATGATCGCGCTGGAGAAGGCGCTGCTCGATCACCTCGAGGCCCACGGCGCGCGCCGCGCCGACGGTGGCGCCGCGGCGCCGCGGCGTCGCGCGCCGGGTCGCGGCCGCGCAGCCGAGCCGCTGATCGCGCCGTTCCGGGTCGCCGGCACCGCGCTGGCGCTGGCGCCGGCGCAGCTGCTGCGCCGGCCCGGCGACTTCGCCCAGGTCGGCCGGCGGGTCCTGGCCCAGACGCTGTTGCGCCCGCTGCTGTTCTACGGCGTGGTCTCGGTGCTGATCGGCTACACGGTGCTGTACGTGATCAGCAAGGTCGGCGGCGCCGGGGTCCGCCCCGACGCGCTGATCCGCCAGATCGGCGGCGCCTACGTCGTCGCGCTGGCGCCGGCGCTGGCCGCGGTGCTGTTCGTCGCGGCGTCGGGCAGCGCCACCAACGCGTGGCTGGGCTCGATGGGCCTGACCCGCCAGACCGTCGCGCTCGAGGCGCTCGGCGTCGACAGCCGCGCCTACCTGTGGGCCCCGGCGTGGGTCGCGCTCGGCGTCGCGTTCCTCGCGGTCGCGGCGCTGTTCGCGCTCGGCATGATCGTCGGCGGCCTGCTGGTGTGCCGCCAGTACCACGTGCCCGGCGCGTGGGACCTGCTGACCGCCGACCTGTTCGATCCGCGTCCCGAGCGGATCCGCTACGCGCTGCGCGCCGGGTTCCTGGCGTGGATCTACGGCTGGGGCATCGCCGCCGACGTCGTCGCCAAGGGCAGCGCCGCCAAGCCCGAGGCCGACGCCGTGACCCGCGGCATGACCGCGAGCGTCGTCGCGTGCACGCTGTGGGTGGTGGCGTGGGAGCTGACGACCGTGCTGGTGGTGCTGCGGTGAGCGCCGGCGGTCGCCGCGGCCGCGGCGTCGCCACCGTCGCCGGCGTCGCGGTGCTGGTCGCCCACGCCGCCGCGCTGCCGCTGGCGCTCGATCGCTGCCGCCGCGACGAGCTCGAGGTCGACGTCACCGGCGCGCCGGTCGCCGCCGGCTTCGATCTCGACGGCGCCGTGCCGGCCGGGCTGCGCGCGCGGATCGAGGACGCCGTCGACGGCGTCGCGGTCACGCCCGCGACCGCGCTCGCGCCCGACGCCGCCGGCCCCGGGCTGCACCGGCGGACCTGGACCGTGCGCTACCAGGGCGGCTACGCCCGCACCGTCGGCGCCGCCCAGCTGGTGGGCCCGTTCCAGGATCCGGCGGCGCCGCCGTGCGGCGCCCGCCTCGTCGTCGGGCAGCGGCTCCTCGACGACGGCGCCGCCGGCCCCGGCACGGTGGCGGCGCTGATCCACGACGCGCTCGAGACCGAGCTCGCCGGCTTCGAGCAGTTCCCGGTCGGCCGGTTCCAGCGGGTGTCGAAGGTCGAGGTCCGGTGGGCGCGGTTCGACGCCAGCCCCGAGGACCGCCACCTGTTCGGCGACCTCATCGGCGATCCCGGCGTCGCGCTGGGCGCGACCTGGCACACCGACGGCTACGCCCGGGTCTTCGTCGTGCTCGAGCTCGACCGGGTCAGCGTCGAGGTCACCGTCGCGGCGGTGCCGCGGGTCGACGGTGATCGCCTCGCGTTCGGCGTCTTCGCCGCCGCCCACCTGGCGTTCGGCAACCGGGTCGTCGACTTCGCCGCCAGCGTGCTACGCGCCGACGATCGCGCCACCGAGGTCGCGCGCCAGCAGATCGACGCCGCGATCCTGCAGGCGTTCGACCCGCCGCCGCCGCTGCCGCTCCCCGGCGGCCGCAGCCTCGAGGTCCGCTACTGCCCGGGCGCCCGGGTCACCGTCGCCGCCGGCGGCTACGCGGCGCTGCCGCTGGCGCTGCGGTTCGGCGGCCCCGGCGCGGGCGGCGCGCTGCCGCCCCGGCTGGGACCGGCGCACCCGCCGCCGCCCGCCGCCGACACCGTGCTGGCGTTCGATCTCGACCTCGACACCATCAACGCCCTGCTCTTCGAGCTGTGGCGCACCGGCTACCTCGACGACGAGCTCGACGCCGCCGGCCTCGATCGTCGCTTCAACGAGGACCCGCTGGTGACGTCGCTCTTGAGCCTGCGGATGTCGCCGCTGCGCCTGGCGCTGCCGCCGGTGGTGGTGCCCGGCGCCGCCGGCCTGCGCATGGCCGCCGACCTGCGGGTCAACCTCGCCGACGGCGACGTCCTGACCCCGGGGCGGGTGTGGGCCGCGCTCGACGTCGATCTCGACGCCGCCGACGCCGAGGTCGGCCTCGGCGACCTCGAGCTGGCCTGCGAGCCGACGCCGGGCCGGCTGCGGCCCTGCTACGGCGACCTGGTCACCGCGGTGCGCGCCCGCGGCGGCGACGCCCGCGACCAGCTGTCGGGGGTGCTGCGCGACATCCTCGACGAGCTGTTCACCGGCCAGCGGGTCCGGGCGCCCGACGCGCCCGCGGAGCTCGTGCTCGGCGCGCCGCGCACCGCCAGCGTCCGCGACGGCGCCACCGCGACCGTGCGGATCTCGCTGGACGGCCGGCTCGAGGCCCACCCGCCGCCGTGACGCCGTGGCGCCGTGCCGCCGTCACGCCGGCGCGTCGCCGGCGCACGGCGGTGACGCCCCGGTCACGCGGCGCCGTGCCGCGCCCCGCCGCCGCTGCCGCGCGCCCGACGGTGATACGATCGCGACGTGGATCGCGACGCCTTCCGGGAAGCCCTGCTGTCGGTGATGGAGCGCAAGCGGCACTGGGCGTGGCCGGCGTTCACCACCGGCGTCGTCGCGCCCGATCGCCTGCACGTGCACTTCGAGCAGGAGTACGCCACCTACGTGCGCGACTTCCCGGTCATGGTCGCGTGGGCGTACGTGCAGTGCCCGCTGCCCGAGGCGCGACGCGACCTGATCGAGAACGTCTACGAGGAGGAGACCGGCGCGCTGGTCGCGGGTCGCCCCCACCCCGAGCTGTTCCTCGAGTACCCGCGCGGCCTCGGCATGGACCTGGCGCGCTTCGACGACGTCGAGCTGCTGCCGGCGGCGCGGGAGTGGCGCGCCACCCTCGACGAGTGCACGCACCGACGCGGCTGGGAGGTCGCCGCCGCGGTCACGACGCTGTTCATCGAGGGCACCGCGTACGAGCGCGGCGAGCTCGACCCGGCGGCGCCGAAGCGCCCCGAGCCGCCGCTCGAGCGCCACCCGCTGGTCGTCCACTACGGCCTGCCGCTCGACGCCCTCGCGCTGACCAAGGCCCACCGCCGGGTCGAGGGCGAGCACCGCCAGGCGGCGTGGCGGGTCGTGCTCGAGCTCGGCAACCCGCGGGTGCGCCCCGACGTGGTCGCCGCGATGCAGGAGGTGCTCGCGGGCTGGCTCGACTACCGCGACGCGGTCGCCGAGGCGTGCGGCCTCACGCCGCCCGACTGATCGCACGAATCCCGCGGCGCCGGTTGGGGTGCCGCGCCACCGTCGGATAGGATGATCGTGATGAGGATGACGCGCTGGCTCGCGATCTCGGTGGCATCGGTCGGTCTGCTCGGGTGCGGCGGCAAGGCCAAGCCACCCCCGCCCAAGCCCGAGGTGGTCGAGAAGCCCAAGCCCAAGCCGCCACCGCCGCCGCCGCCGGTGTGCGTGCAGCGCGGCGCCGACCTGTCCCTGGTCGGCATGGCGGCCGCCGGCGACGGCGACGTCGCGTTCTGCGTCTCCGACGGCGCGGCGTCCAACGTCTGCTACGGCGTCGACCTCGGCACCAAGAAGTACACGGTGCTCGACGCGCCGCCGACGCCGAGCGCGGCGGTGATGGATCCCGATCCGGCGCACCTCGAGACCACCGCGACCGAGGTCAAGGTGTGCATCGGCGAGGACTGCAAGGTCGTCAAGCCCAAGATGCCCAAGGGCAACGAGAACCCGATCGACGCGGTCACCAACGCCGCCGGCAGCCACATCGCGGTGCTGATGGGCAACCCCGAGGCCGGCAAGGGCACGGTCACGATCTTCGAGGTCGCCAAGGGCCGCAAGGTCGCGACCATCAAGTACGCGCGTGGCGACTACAAGTGCGGCGAGGCGCGGCTGCTCGGCGAGACCCTGTTCGTCAGCGCCGACGTGTGCGCCGGCCCGGCGGCGCGCGGCACGCTGTACACGCTCAAGGGCAAGAAGCTGGCCGAGGTCGGCGGCAAGGAGTTCGGCACCTACGGCGCGGTGCCGATCCAGGTCGGGGACACGACGTGGGCGTTCCTCGACGAGAACGCCGCGGCGATCGCGATCCAGGACGTCAAGACCGGCAAGGTCGTCAAGACGATCGACATCGGCGGCCTGTGGGCCGGCGCGGGCGCCGACGGCGCGGAGGGCGCGGACGACGCGCCGCCGCCGGCGATGGGCAACCCGGGCGAGTCGACGATGGTGCGCCGTCCCGACGGCAAGCTGGTCGTGATCAGCGGCGGGCCGACGCCGGGCAACGTCGCGGTCGTCGACGTCGAGGCCGGCACGCTCGGCGACGTGGTCGGCGCGCTGCAGTGCGAGCTGCCGCCGGACGGCGGCGGCGGCGGCGACGGCGACGGCGACGGCGGCGACGCGGCGACCGACGACGGCGACGGCGCGTAGGCGCGCGGTCGCGGACGGGGCATCGGGCCGACGGGGCGGCCGCTCTCCGCCGAGGAGGAGCAGGCCGGCCCGCCGCGGAGGTCCGCGACGAGCCGGCCCCTTCGGCGCGTGATGCGAACGCGCCAAAGACGGAGCCCGCGGCTAGCGCTGCGGGACGATCTCGCCGCGCCGGTTCTTGGCGTAGGCTGACTCGGAGGAGCCGGCGACCGCCGGGCGCTCCTCGCCGTACGAGATCGTGTTGATGCGCTTGGCGGCGACGCCGAGGCGCACCAGGTAGTCGTGCATGGCCTGGGCGCGGCGCTGGCCGAGCGCGATGTTGTACTCGTCGGTGCCGCGCTCGTCGGCGTGACCCTCGAGGGTGATGACCGCGCCGCCGTGCGCGCCCATCCAGTCGGCGAGCTGCTGCAGGTCCTGGCGACCCGCCTCGTCGATCACCGACGAGTCGAACTCGAAGTAGACCGCGGCGAACGACTGGTTGCCGTCGTCGTCGGTCGCGGTGGCGCTACCGCCCTTGCTGTTGGCCGAGACGTTCTTGGCCGAGCCGCCCGCGGGCGACCTGGGCGCGGTGTCGAGCGTGCCGGTGTCGGTGGTCCCCGACTTCTTCTTGCACGCGGTGGCAGGCAGGATGGCGAGACAGGCGATCAGCAGGGTGGTGCGCATCTTCAGCTCCTCGTGACGAACGGGTTTCGGCGGATCTCGGCAGTCACAGGTATCCGAACGCCGACAGGATGGTCGCGAGCAGCAGCACCTCGACCAGGAGCCCGAGCAACTCGGGCGTCGCCTCGAACCTCCGAGGTTCCTGGTCGTGGTCACCGCTCACGGGACGCGGCCATTTCACGGCCCGTGCCAGCGCCCAAGCCCGCGGAACTGCCAGCCTCCCGCGGCGCTGCGGGCGCGGCGCCTTGCAGCCCGCCACGGTGGGCGCCGCACGATGCAAGCCGCCACGCATCGTGCGGCAGCGGCGACTCGCGCTCAGCCGTCGCGCCGGAGCCGGCGGTGGATCGTCGAGACGTCGACGCCGAGGATCTCGGCGGCGCGGGTCTTGTTGCCGTCGCAGCGGGCCAGGACCCAGGCGATGTACTCGTCCTCGAGCTCGCGCAGCGACGACATGCGGGCGCGGGCGACCACGAAGGCGTCGGGCGACGCCGCCGGCGACGCGGGCGCGGTGACGGCCGCCGCCGGCTCGGCCGCCGCCGGCGCCGCCAGCGCGAGATCCTCGACGCCGACCTCGGCGGTCGCCGCCATGACCACCAGGCGCTCGACCAGGTTCTCCAGCTCGCGGACGTTGCCGGGCCACGGCCGCCGCGCCAGCGCCGCCACCAGCGCCGGCGTGAACCGCCGCGCCGGCGAGTGCGGGTTGCGCTCGCAGGCTCGCGCCACGAAGCTGTCGACCAGCAGCGGGATGTCCTCGACCCGCTCGCGCAGCGGCGGGATCGTGATCGGCACGACGTTGAGGCGGAAGTACAGGTCGGAGCGGAAGCCGCCGTCCTTGACCCGGGCCTCGAGGTCCTGGTGGGTCGCCGCGATGATGCGGACGTCGACCTGCCGGCTCTCGTCGGAGCCGACCGGGCGGACCTCGCCGAGCTGGACCACCCGCAGCAGCCGCGCCTGCAGCTGCGGCGCCATGTCGCCGATCTCGTCGAGGAACAGCGTGCCGCCCGAGGCCTCGACGAACAGCCCGGCGCGCGGCGCGGTCGCGCCGGTGAAGGCGCCGCGGGCGTGGCCGAACAGCTCGCTCTCGAGCAGGCCCTCGGGCAGCGCCGTGCAGTTGACCGCGACGAACGCGCGATCGCGCCGGGCGCCGCGCTGATGGATCGCGCGCGCCACCAGCTCCTTGCCGGTGCCGCTCTCGCCGCGGACCAGCACCGGCGCCGGCGACGGCGCGACCCGCTCGATCAGCCGGTAGACCGCCTGCATCGCGGCGCCGCGGCCGATCATCGCGTCGAGGCCGTCGCGCGGCGCCGCCGCGCGCAGCGCCCGCATCTCGCGGCGCAGCCGGCGCTCGTCGAGGGCGCGCTCGGCGTGCAGGCGCAGCTCGTCGAGCCGCACCGGCTTGGTGACGTAGTGCCAGGCGCCGCGCCGCATCGCCTCGATCGCCGAGTCGATGCCGCCGAACGCGGTCATGACGATGACCGGCAGCTCGGCGTCGGCGGCGCGGGCGGCGGCGAGGACGTCGAGGCCGTCGACCCCGGCCATGCGCAGGTCGGTGACGACCAGATCGGGCAGCGCGGCGCCGAGCGCGGCGATCGCGGCGGCGCCGCCGTCGACCACCTGGCAGTCCCAGCCCAGCTCGCCGAAGTGGTCGGCGACCAGGCGGGCCATCTCGACGTGGTCATCGACGATCAGGACGCGGACGGCGGTCATGCGGCTCCGGTAGACGAGGTCGGCGCGCGGCCGGCGACCGGCCAGGTGATGCGGAACGTGGTGCCCGCGCCGGCCTCGGAGCGTACCTCGATGTCGGCGTCGTGGCCGCGGACCAGCTGCGCGACCACCCACAGGCCCAGGCCGGTGCCCTTGCCGCGCTTCTTGGTGGTGAAGAACGGGTCGAAGACCTGGGCCCGGCTGGCCGCCGGGATGCCGACGCCGTCGTCCTCGACCTCGAGCACGACCGCGGCGCCGCCGTCGACGGGGCGGGCCCGCAGCGTGACGTGGCCGCCGGCGTCGCAGGCGTCGAGGGCGTTGACGGTCAGGTTGACCAGCACCTGCTGCAGGTGCCCGGGGTCGGCGCGCAGCGACGGCAGGTCGGCGGCGACGTCGAGCCCGACGGCGACCTTGCGCTTGTCGGCCTCGGCCGACACCAGCTCGACCACCTGGGCCAGCGCGTCGCCGGGCGCCACCGGCTGCATCGACGACGGCCGCGGCCGGACGAAGTCGAGCAGCTGGCCCAGCATCCTCGAGACGTGGTCGATCTGCTCGATGATGATGCGCTGGCCCGGGGTCTGCGGGTGGTCGGGGCCGAGCCGGGCCTCGGCCAGCTCGGCGCGACCGCGCACGACGTTGAGCGGCGTGCCGATCTCGTGGGCGATGCCGGCGGCGAGCTGACCGGCGGTCGCCAGCTTCTCGGAGTGCAGCAGCCGATCCTCGAGCCGGCGCTGGTCGCTGAGGTCCTCGATCACCAGCAGGGCGTGGACGTCGGCGACCCGGCGCGCCAGCGGCACCGCGTGCAGCTCGTAGGAGCCCGGGGCGCCGAACAGCGACAGCTCGGCGCGGCCCCGGGCCCGGGCCTCGCCGGACGCCAGCGCGTCGTCGAGCAGCGCGGTCAAGACGGCGACGTCGTCGGCGGGGGCGGTCGGGAACGCGCCGCGCAGGTCGTCACCGAGGACGTCGCGGCCGAGGCGCTCGGCGATCCACCGGTTGACCGCGCTGACCCGGCGATCGCCGCCCAGCGCGATCACGCCCGACGGGATGTGGTCGAGGATCTTCTCGGCCTTGTCGGTGAGGTGGGCGAGGCGGTCGGCCTGCTGCAGGCGCTCGTGCATGGTCGCGGCGCGGCGCGCGTTGCGGATCACGTACGCCGACAGCGCGACCAGCAGGGCCCCGGCCAGGCCGGCGCCGACGAGCATGCGCCGGACCAGGGTCCGCTCCTGGGTCCGCAGCGCCACCGTCGACGCCACCAGCGCCAGCGCCCACGGCTCGCCGTCCTCGACCAGCACCGGCACCGCGACCCCGACCGCCGCCGCCGCCGGCAGCCCGAGCCGGCGCGCCTCGCCCTCGCCGATCACGACGGAGGCGCTGTGGTGCGCGCGCACCTCCTCGAGCAGCCGCGCCAGCCCGGGCAGCGCGCCCGGCGCGTCACCGAGCCCGCGCACCGCGTCGGCCAGCGCCGGATCGCTCGACGGCGCCGGCTGGCCATGGGCGCCCAGCACCAGCAGCGACGAGGTCGCGTCGCCGAGCAGGCGCAGGCGATCGAGCAGCGGCCGCATGTCGACCACCAGCGCGACCGCGACGCCGCCGGTGGTGACCCGCGCGAACACCCGGTGCCACGCGGTCTCGTCGTCGGCGTCCGCCAGCGGGCGCGACGTCTTGGTGACGCCGGGGGTGGCGCGGGCCTGCTTGACGGTGTCGTCGATCGACGCCTCGTCGCGGACCAGCAGATCGGGGCGGACGTCGGGCGCGACGACCTGGACCAGGCGCTCGCCGCTCGGCGACTCGACCTCGAACGCGAGGTACTCGCGGGTGATCGCGGCGATCGCGTGCAGCTCGCGATCGAGGCGCTCGGCGGCGCCGCCCGGGCCGGCGAGGTTGCCGGCGAGCTCGAGGTCGTCGCCGATCTTCTCGACGTCGTTGCCGAGCTCGAGCGCGGCCTGCTCGAGCCGGTGCAGGCGCTCCTGGGCGAAGTCGGCGTACAGGTCGGCGCGGTCGCGGGCCAGCACGCGCGCGCCGAGCGCGATCAGCCCGGCCAGCGCCGCGGCGAGGACCAGGCCGACCACGATCAGGTAGCCGCGCTTCACGCGGCGACGGTAGCCGGTTTTCGCGCGCCGGAGCGCCGGTCAGTTGGCGAAGCCTCCCAGCGCGGTCACCGCGGCGCCGCCGGTCGCGGCGATCGCCGACTGCGAGAACACCCGGAACGCCTTGCGGATCTCGCTGGCGGTGTTGCCCGGGGTCAGGATCCACGCGTCCGGGATGCCCATGGCGCGGAACACCTTGTGGAAGTCGGTGTGGCCGTCGCTGATGCCCATCGCCGCGACGACGTGGTTCTCCTGGCGCCGCAGGTCCTCGACCAGGGCGGCGACGTGGCTGGCCTTGCAGCGTCGCGACCCGGCGTCGGCGCCGTCGGTGATGAGCAGCGTGACGGTGCGGACCGGGACCCCGGCCTGGGCGAACTCCTGGGCCTTGGCGATGACGGTGCCGAGCAGGACGACGGTCTGGTCGTACAGCGGCGTGCCCTTGTCGGCGCGGTAGTTGCCCCGGTCCATGGGCACCGCGGCGTCGATCGAGACGTACGGGAACAGGACCTGGCCGTTGAGGTAGCGGGTGTGGACGAAGACGTCGCCGGCCTGCTTCGACGAGGTCAGCGCGTCGAGCACGAGGTTGTGGCCGTCGCGCACCGCGGCCTCGTTGCCGCTGCCGGCGATCGAGCCCGAGTCGTCGGGCATCATCGTGACCAGGACGACCTCGCTGGACGCGACGTCGTCGACGGCGACGCCGAGGCCGGCCTGGATCTGGGCGCCGAGATCGACGACGTCGAGGGTCTTCATCGTCGCGGTCGACAGCGCGCCGGTCTTGTGGGCGTCGGCGAGCAGCTGGGTGGCCTTCTTGCCGTCGTTGCCGTCGCCGTTGTCGCCGTCGTTGCCGTTGTTGCCGTTGCTGCCGTTGCTGGTGGCCATGGGGATTCCTTTCGCTGGGGTCAGGCCAGCCGGATGCCCGGCCAGGCCGCGATGGGGTCGGTGGAGCGGACCAGGTTCATGCCGGCGTCGGCGAAGCGCTGCAGCGCGGCCTCGGCCTGCGGGGTGAAGTCGGCGACGAAGCCGCCGGCGCCGTCGGGGACCGTCACCGACGACATGCAGTCGGTGACGACGTAGACCTTGCGGGCCAGGGCCGGATCGCTGGCGACGATCTCGTCGAGCAGGTCGTCGATCGAGCTCTTGACGCAGTGGCTGGCGGCCTGGCCGGCGATCACGACGGCGTCGGCGGCGAGCAGCGTCTTGATGAACTGGGTGTTGCGCTGGGCCAGCGGCGCGCCGTCGAACCGGCTCAGCACCTCCGGACGCAGCACCGAGTAGTTCTCGGTCAGCGGGTTGCCGCCCTTGACCTCGACGTACGACTGGGCGCTGCGGGCGAAGGCGTGGAACAGGCGCGCCTCGTGGACCAGCCCGGCGAGCGCGTGGCCGTCGGAGCCGAGCAGGCAGTGTGGCGGCCACAGGTAGAGCTGGTACTTGCCGACGCGCTCGAGCTCGCGGCAGTAGTGCTGGACCTGCTTGACCAGCCAGCCGTAGTTGCCGTTGCACAGCCAGCGCGCCATCGCCGGGTTGGGCCGGACGTCGCCGGCGGCGATCTCGTCGGCGGTGACCACACGGTGCGCGGTCAGCGGCGCCTGGTCGCGGTCGACCCAGAACGACGGCGAGAAGATCTGGTACGCGAAGTGGCTGTCCATCGTCGTCGTGATGTCGGTGATGACGCCGAGGTTCTGGTAGATCAGCTCGGCGATCCGGCGGGTGTCCTCGATCGCGCCCGTGCCGGTGCGGCCGGCGACGTAGAGCGAGCCGTCGGGGAAGCAGAAGTCCTTCTGGACGTCGATCAGCAGCAGGTGGACGCGGTACTCGTCGGACGCCGCCGGCCTGATCGCGTGCGCGGTGCGCCACGCGGTGGCCAGGGCCGCCAGCCGGGTCTCGTCGGGCCGGTAGCTCCACGACGCCGCGTTCGCGGCGTCGAAGCACGACGGCAGGGGCAGGATCTGGGACGGGGTACGGGTGCGGGTCATGGGTTCCTCCTCGCGGCGCGGCCGCGTCGTCACGACAGGGTCAGGTGCAGCGCGCCGCGCGCGCCGCGGACGCCGAGGCCACCGGCCGCGGCCACGAGCTGGTCGGCGGCGGTGACGAAGTCGGCGGTGTCGGGGTAGGTACGGGTGACGGCGAGCGCGCCGCCGGCGGCCTCGACGCGGACCAGCCCGGCGTCGGTGGGCACGAACAACATGGGGCCGACCGCGCAGGCGCCGCGGACCGCGGCGAGCCAGCCGGCGTCGTCGGCCGGCGCCTCGGCGTGGCCGAGCACGTCGCCGTGCGCCGCGATCGCGACCGCGTGCACGGTGTGGCGCCCGGCCAGGGCCTCGTGCCACCACAGCCAGGCGCGGTCGGCGCCGACGACGGCGTGGACGTCGAGCAGCTGGCCGCGGATGCGCGGGATCGCGACGCCGTCGGCGACGCCGCGGCGATCGGGCCGGAACAGGAACGCGACCGCGTAGCCGCCGGCGCGGTACAGGCCGACGCCGAGGTCGGCGCCGACCCAGGCGCGGGTGTGGCCGGCCAGGATCTGGCCGATCGGCTCGGCGCCGGCGACGCCGCGCCGCCACAGCTGGCCGCCGGCGATCCACACCGGGGACGAGGCGGCGGCGGTGGCGGCGGTGGTGGCGTGCGGCACCTCCCACGAGGCCGGCACGAGGGAGGTGGGATCGATCCGGGTCGCGCGGACCCGGCCGCGGACCACCACCGCCGGGATCGAGACATGCGTCCGGCAGGCCGGACAGCTGGCGCGCGCGTGCTCGACGCCGCACGCGCAGCGGCGGAAGCGCAGCCGGTCGAGCAGCGCCGCCGGGAACGGGCCGCGGCGATCGTCGACGAAGACCGCGCGCAGGTGCTCGATCAGCTCGTCGGGCAGGACCTGCCACGGCACCGCGGCCTTGGGGTAGACGACCTCGGGGTCGAAGACGCTGAGCCGGTGCAGCGGCCGCGCCGCCTGGGCGACGCGGCGCGCCGGGTCGGCGGGCCGGAAGACGCCGCCGTAGGGACCGACGCACAGGAGCGACCGGAACACCATCGTGGCGAACGCGAACCAGTCGCCGTCGACGTCGTGGCGCTGGGCCAGCACCGGCACGCCGCCGCCGGTCGCGCCGGGCGCCGCGGCGGCGGCGACGCACAGCCGCGGGTCGACGAAGCGCTCGCTGAACATCGCGCAGGTCCAGGGGCCGAACTGCCAGCTGTCGGCGTCGATCAGCCAGCACCGCGGCCCGGCGACCAGGACGTTGCAGTCGTTGAAGTCCCCGATCACGACGCCGGCGCGATGGACGCCGGTGACCGTGAGGTGCAGGTGACGCAGCGCCGCCACCAGCTCGTTGGCGTCGGTGGGGTGATCGCGCCGCCAGCGCGGCTCGGCGTAGGCGTACAGCGGCGTGCCGTCGACCTTGGCCATCGCGAAGCCGACGACGTCGTCGCCGCCGCGGGTCGCGACCGCGAGGTCCTGGGGCTTGATCACGTGGGCCGGCAGGCCGGCGGGAAACGCGCGCAGCTTGTCGCGCTGCTCGCGCAGGCGCACCGCGGCGGCGTGCTCGAGCGCGGGCACCCCGGCGACGTCGGGGTGATCCGGGGCCTTGTAGATCTTGAGGGCGCGGCCGTCGCCGAGCTCGTAGACGTCGGCCTCGCCGCCGGCGCCGAGCGTCGCCAGCTTGGCGAGCTGGACCGAGCGGCCGTCGAGCCAGACCCGGGTCAGCACCGCGGCCCCCAGCGCAGCGCGGCGATCGCGGTGTCGTCGGCGAGGACGCCACCGGTGCGGGTCAGGCGCGCGGTCGCGGCGTCGACCTCGACGTGGTCGGCGCTGGCGACGGCGAGGCGCCGGCGCAGGGCGTCGGGGTTGCGCCACAGGCGATCGTCGGTGGCGACCGCGCGCGGATCGAGGACGGCGCCGCGGCCGGCGGGTAGCGGCGCGCCGGCGTGGGCGAGCAGCGCGGTGGCGCCGTCGGTGGCGACCAGCGCGGCGCGTGTCGCCGGAGGCGCGACGACCAGGCGATGCGGGGCCGGCGCGCCGAGCAGGCGGTAGGCCAGGTACGGCGGCGCGTTGTCGGGGCCGGCGTCGAGGACGTGGAGGTCGTCGCCGAGGACGATGACGCCGTCGCCGATCGCGAACGCGGCGGCGCCGCGCGGCGTCACCGCCGCGGCGACCAGCGTGAAGAGGAAGTGATCGTGGACGACGTCGCGGACCGACCCGCCGAACGCGTCGATCAGACAGGTCAGCTGGACCAGGACGTCGTCGGCCGCGGCCAGCCACGTCGCCGGGTCCTCGATCGCGGCGCCCGCGGTCAGGCGCGCCGCCGCCGCGGTCGCGAGCACGCGGGCGCCGATGCGGGCGCCGACCTCGCTGTGGCGGCCGCTGCCGCAGCCGTCGGCGACCGCGACCACCGCCGCCCCGTCCGCGCGCGCCACCGCCACCGCGTCCTGACACGGCCGGTCGGTGCGCCGGTGGTCCCGACCCAGCACGCACCCGGTCGCGACCTCGACCGTCGCCAGGTCGATCCCCGGGGCCGCCGCCGCGTCGCTCTCGTTCGTGTACATCACACACTCTTAATAGTGTCTAACGAACACTATGTCAAGCCGCACCCGCGCCACCACCCCGTCAGACGGGTGTCAGACACCCGTACATGACGATAGAATCATTGGCGATTCTTCGTCCGGGGCGCGGACGCGGCGCGGCGCCGTCCGGGGGCTCCGGACGGCGCGATCGGCGGCGCGGTCAGGGCGCGAGGCGGCGCCGGGTCCAGGCGGCGCCGTCGCGGCGGTACTCGACGCGGTCGTGGAGGCGGCTGGGCTGGCCCTGCCACAGCTCGATGCGATCGGGGATCAGGCGCCAGCCGCCCCACCACGCCGGCCGCGGCGGCTCGCCGTCGCCGACCTCGCGCTCGACCTCGGCGATCCGGGCCTCGAGCTCGTCGCGGCTGGCCAGCGGCGCCGACTGCGGCGACGCGATCGCGCCGATGCGCGCCGCGCGCGGCCGCACCGCGAAGTAGGCGTCGGACTCGGCGGCGGTGACGCGCTCGACCTCGCCCTCGATGCGGACCTGGCGGTCGAGCGCGTCCCAGAAGAACAGCAGCGCCGCCCGCGGGTTGGCGGCGAGCTCCTCGCTCTTGCGGCTGCGGTAGTTGGTGTAGAAGACGAAGCCGCGCGCGTCGAGCTCCTTGAGCAGGACCATGCGCAGCGACGGCCGGCCCTCGGCGTCGACCGTGGCCAGCGACATCGCGTTGACCTTGGGGAGCTGGCGCGCCTCGGCGGCGCGGAACCAGCGCCGGAACTCGACGAACGGGTCGGGGTCGACGGCGTCGACGTCGAGCCGGTCACCGTCGTAGTCCTCGCCGTGGTGCCAGAGCCGTTCGGTCGTCATGGCTCGCCTTTACCACGGCCGCCGCGCGCCGACACGGGACAGCGCCGGCCGCGGCGTCGGGACAGTCGCGGCCGATCAGCGCAGGCCGCGCCGGCCGCGCCGGCCGGGCCGGCCGGCCGGCCGCAACCGCTCAGCCCTCGGCGTGGGGCAGCATCTCGAGCAGGACGTGGAACGCGTCGTGGACGCCCTGGAACGCCTGGTCGAACGGCATCGCGCCGGCCTCGGCGGTGCCACCGGTGCACGGCCCGGCGAGGTCGTTGACCGCGGCGTCGAGGCCCTCGGCGGCGGACATCCACGCGTCGGCGTCGACGCCCTCGGGGGCCGCGGCGTTGCGGAGCGCGGCCGCGGCGTCGGTGAAGCTGCCGATCGCGTCGCAGGCGTTGGCCTGGCGATCGTCACCCTCGGCGTGCCACAGCGGCGACAGCACGTCGTGGAACGCCTGCAGCTCGGCGGGCATCACCGGGTGCTCCTCGGCGGTGTGCTGGCCCTGGTGCTCGTCCGCGGCGGCGACGTCGCCGCCGGAGGTCGCGGGCTTGGCCTTGCCGCCGCACCCGGCGGCGATCACGGCGACGAACAGGGAGGCGGCGATCTTCTTCATGCCGCGCGTTTGCCACGGCGACCGCGACGCTGTCAACGCGTGCCGCCGTGCCATGCAGGGCCGCGGGGCTGGAAAAGTGTCGCAGTTCGCTGCGATGCTCGCGGCATGGAGCTGCTGGTCATCCGCCACGCGCTGGCCGTCGAACGCGCCGAGGGCGCCAGCGCCGCCGACGACGCCGCCCGCCCGCTGACCTCACGCGGCCGCCGCCGCTTCCGCGACGTCGTGCGCGGCCTGCAGCGCCTCGGCTTCGCGACCGACCGCGTCCTGCACAGCCCGTGGCAGCGCGCCGTCGAGACCGCCGACCTGCTCGAGCCGCTGGTCGACGACGACCTCGACGACGTCCGGGTCGCGACCCCGCACCTGGCGGCGCCGCCGCGCGCCGAGCTGTTCGCGCTGATCGCCGAGCGCGGCGCCCGGGTCGCGCTGGTCGGCCACGAGCCGTGGCTCGGCCAGCTGGTCGCGCTGCTCACCGTCGGCGCCGCCGAGCAGGGCGACACGATGCCGTTCCGCAAGGGCGGCGTCGCCTGGCTCGAGGGCAGCGCGACCCCGGGCGGCATGCAGCTGCGCGCGCTGCTGCCGCCGCGCGTGCTGCGCCGGATCCGCTGACCGCCACCGCGTGCGCGTCGCCGCGCGCGCCGCTACCGCAGCAGCCGCAGCCCGCGCTCGCCGCGCAGCCGGTTGACCGTGCGCGAGGTGTGGTCGTCGACCAGCAGCAGGCGCGAGCACGCGCCGGTCGAGATCCCGAGCCGCGCCGCCGCGGCGCCGACCTCGGCGCCGACCGCGACGAACAGATCGAGCAGCTCCGCGAAGCCGAGCAGGTAGTCGGTGGTCCGCCGGGTCCGCTCGCCGAGCCGGGCCACGCCGCCGTCGACCAGCGCGCGCAGCCGCGGCGACGGCGCCCAGCCGTCGAGGTCGATCGGCTGCCGCACCTCCAGCGCCAGGGCCTCGCGCAGGCGCCGCACCGCGAGCGCCCGGTTCTCCGCCTGGGACCGGCTGTCGTCGGCGTGGACCGTGACGCCGGTGGCGAGGTGGCGCAGCCGCACCGCGCTCTCGGTCTTGTTGCGGTGCTGCCCGCCAGGCCCCGACGCCCGGTAGCGATCGAGCTCGCACGCCGCCTCCAGCGCGGCGTCGGGCAGCTGGATCAACGCGTCGCGCCCGGGCGCGACCGCCATCAGTTGGCCTGCGACGCCGGCGACGGCTCGCCGGGCGCCGGCTTGCGCGCCGGCTCGGTGGGCTCGACGAAGATGTCGAGGCCGGCGTGCTCGCCGGCGCGGCCGTACTCGACCCGCGAGATGCCCTCGGCGCTCATCGTGTTGACGATACGCTCGAGCCCGTCGTCGAACTTGACCCCGCCGGCGCGCGCCAGATCGCGGGCCGCCGCCAGGGTCAGGCCGCCGGCGAGGCCGCCGAAGCGCACGACCTGGCCGCCGCGGATCCGCACCGCGATCGCCAGCCCGGGGGCGGCGCCGCTGCGCAGGATCTCCATCATCGAGGCGTCGAGCGGCGCGCCCGTGAAGTGGTGGAACGCCCCCGACATCGTCGCGACCTGGTCCTCGATGGTCTCGCCCGGGACCGGCAGCTCGATCTCGCTGAACGCGTCCTCGCCGATCGACTGCGCGAAGCGCTGGAACCGCTCGACGCCGTTGTCGGTGACCCACTTCTTGATCTGGAACTTGGCCTCGTGGGTGCCGAACAGCGGCTCGAGCTTGGCGAAGTCGTGCGGATCCCAGAAGTGCCAGCCGGTGACGACCTTGCCGCCCCACACGCCGACCCACGAGCCGACCAGCTGCGGCTCGAACGCCAGGCCGATCTGATCGAGGATCGACTCGTCGCTCTTGGCCATGTTGCAGAGCCGGAAGTAGTCCGCCATCTTCGGCACGAAGCCGCGGGGGTTGCCCCACGCGCCCCACACCAGCCGCCGCAGGTCGGAGCCGATCATCGCCTGGTACGACACCGCGTGGCCGTCGGGCATCTCGGGCGGCATCGGCACGTGCTCGAGCCAGCGGTCGAGGTGGATGTCCATCCACTCCTCCACCACCGGCAACGAGGACAGCGAGACCTGCAGGCTCAGCCGGACAGACAGCGCCCGATTCAAGGAGTTGTCGAGCGGACTGGACATGGTGCTGGTTCAGTCTACCTGCCCTCGCCGCGGATCCGGGGCAGGAGCATGACGAAGTTGCACGGCGCGGTGCGGTGATCGAGCTGCGACAGCAGGATCCGGGTCATCGCGGTGCGCACGCCGCCCGGCGAGCCCGGGAGCAGGAACACGTAGGTGCGGTCGCACAGCGCGCCCTCGGCGCGGCTCTGGATGGTCGACGCGCCGATCTCCTCGTACGACAGCCACCGGAACAGCTCGCCGAAGCCCGGGATGGGCTTGGTGACCAGCGGCGCCAGCGCCTCCGGAGTCACGTCGCGCGGCGTCACGCCGGTGCCACCGGTGGTGATCACGACCTCGACCTCGTCGTCCGCGATCCACGCGGCGAGCTGGGCGCGGATCACCGGCACGTCGTCGGTGACGATCGCGCGGTGGACGACGCGGTGGCCGGCCTCGACCAGCAGGTCGACCGCGACCTGACCGGACCGGTCGTCGGCCAGGGTCCGGGTGTCGGAGATGGTGAGGACGGCGACGCCGACCGGGATGAACTCGCGCGCGGGCATGGGGCTCCACGGCCGACCCGTCGCCGGGCCGGCCTCGAGAGGGACAGTCCCCGCGATTCTGGATCAGGACCCGGCCGCCGTCACGCTGCGCCGCGCCGTGCCGACCGCGGTCCCCCGGGTCGAGGTCAGACCACGAGGTTGACCAGCCGACCCTTGACGTAGATCTCGCGGCGGATCGCCTTGCCGGCGAGGAACGGCTGGACCTTGTCGTCGGCCTTGGCCGCGGCCAGGATGTCGGCCTCGGCGGCGTCGGCGGCGACCTCGATCGTGCCGCGCATCTTGCCCGACACCTGCACGGCGATCGTGATCGTGTCGCGCTTGAGCTTGGCCTCGTCCCACGCCGGCCACGGCGCGTACGCGATCGACTCGGCGTGGCCGAGCCGCTCCCACAGCTCCTCGGCCAGGTGCGGCGCGAACGGCGACAGCACCTTGACGAAGCTCTCGAACCAGGCGCGCGGCAGCTTGTCGGCGCGGGTCGCCTCGTTGACGAAGACCATCATCTCGGCGATCGCGACGTTCATGCGCAGGTTGTCGACCGCCTCGCCGACCTTCTTGATCGCGGCGTGCAGCGCGCGCTCGACCTCGCGGTCGCCCTCGGCGTCGTCGACCAGCTTGGCGTCGCGGCCCTCCTCGGGATCGCCGACGGCGAGCCGCCAGGTCCGGTCGAGGAAGCGGCGGCAGCCCGAGACGCCGTCGGTCGCCCACTCGGTGCCGTCCTCGAGCGGCCCCATGAACAGCTCGTACAGCCGCAGCGCGTCGGCGCCGTACTCGTCGCACATGTCGTCGGGGTTGACGACGTTGTACTTCGACTTCGACATCTTCTCGAGGCGGACGTCGACGGCGGTATCGCTGCCCTTGACGACCCAGCGCGCGCCGATCTTCTCGACCTCGTGGTCGTAGTAGTACTTGCCGCGGGCGTCGCGGAACGACGGCTTGTGGATCATGCCCTGGTGGAACAGGCGCTGGAACGGCTCCTTGGTGTGGACCAGGCCGGCGTCGAACAGCACCTTGTGCCAGAACCGCGCGTACAGGAGGTGCAGCGTCGCGTGCTCGGAGCCGCCGACGTAGAGGTCGACCGGCATCCAGTACTGCTCCTCGGCGGCGTCCCAGGCGACGTCGTCGCGGTGCGGTGACAGGAACCGCAGGTAGTACCAGCACGACCCCGCCCACTGCGGCATCGTGTTGGTCTCGCGGGTCGCGGGCGCGCCGGTCTCGGGATCGCGCACGCTCATCCACTGGGTCGCGCGCGCCAGCGGCGGCCGACCGTCGGAGGCGGGCCGGTAGTCGTCGAGCTCGGGCAGCTCGACCGGCAGGTCGGCCAGCGACAGCACCTTGACCGTGCCGTCCTCGAGCTCGATCGTCGGGAACGGCTCGCCCCAGTAACGCTGGCGCGAGAACAGCCAGTCGCGCAGGCGGTAGCGGATGCTCTGCTCGCCCTTGCCGCGCTCGGCCAGCCAGGCGATGACCCGGGTCTTGGCGTCGTCGATGGTCAGGCCGTCGAGGAAGCCGCTGTTGACGTGGACGCCGTCGCCGACGTACGCGGCGCTGTCGACGTCGCCGCCCTGGACGACCTCGATGATCGGCAGGTCGAAGGCGCGGGCGAACGCCCAGTCGCGCTCGTCGTGGCCCGGGCACGCGAAGACCGCGCCGGTGCCGTACGAGGCCAGGACGTAGTCGGCGATCCAGATCGGGATGTGCTTGCCGTTGACCGGGTTGACCGCGAAGGCGCCGGTGAACGCGCCGGTCTTGGGCGCGTCGGCGGCCTCGGTCAGGCGATCGCGCTCGCTGCGCTTGCCGGCCTCGGCCTGGTAGGCCTCGACCGCGGCGCGCTGGGCGTCGGTGGTGATCGTCGCGACCAGCGGGTGCTCGGGCGCCAGCACCACGTAGGTACCGCCGAACAGGGTGTCGGGCCGGGTCGTGAAGACCTCGATCGGCTCACCGCTACCGACGACGTCGAAGATGACGTTGGCGCCGATCGACCGGCCGATCCAGTGGCGCTGCATCTCGAGCGTGCCGTGCGGCCAGTCGAGGCCGTCGAGGTCGTCGATCAGGCGGTCGGCGAACGCGGTGATGCGCAGCATCCACTGCTTCATCAGCCGCCGCTCGACCGGATCACCGGTCTCGATGTAGACGCCGTCCTTGACCTCCTCGTTGGCCAGCACGGTGCCCAGCGCGGGGCAGAAGTTGACCGGCACCTCGGCGCGGTAGGCCAGGCCCTGCTTCCACAGCTCGAGGAAGATCCACTGCGTCCACTTGTAGTAGCGCGGGTCGCTGGTCGCGAGCTCGCGCGACCAGTCGTACGACAGGCCCAGCCGCGACAGCTGCTGCTTGAACGTCGCGATGTTGCGCGCCGTGATCTCGCGCGGGTGGATGTTCTCCTTCTCGGCCTGGCGCTCGGCGGGCAGCCCGAAGCTGTCCCAGCCCATCACCCGCAGCACGTTGAAGCCCATCATCCGGCGCGCGCGCGCCACCACGTCGGTGGCGGTGTAGCCCTTGGGGTGACCGACGTGCAGGCCCGACCCGCTCGGGTACGGGAACATGTCGAGGACGTAGTACTTGGGCCGCGTGCGATCGGTCGGGGTCGCGAAGGTCTGATCGCGCTCCCAGCGCGCCTGCCACTTGCCGTCGATGGTGCGGTGATCGAAGCCGGCCATGGCTAGTTCGCGAGCGTCGCGGTGATGCGGGCCTTGACCTCGTCCGGCGTGCCGACGCCGTCGACCCGCCGCAGCAGGCCCTTCTGCTCGTAGAGCGGCAGGATCGGCGCGGTCCAGTCGTGGTAGTAGGTCAGCCGCTTGGTGATCGCCTCCTCGGTGTCGTCCTTGCGGTGGACCAGGCGGTCGGCGATCTCCGGCGGCGGCGGGTCGAACTTGACGTGGTAGATCCGGCCGGTCTCGGGATCGTTGCGGCGACCGACGCCGCGCTCGACGATCAGCGCGTCGGGGACCTCGATCATCAGGACGACGTCGAGGGTCACGCCGGCGGCGGTCATCGCGGCGTCGAGCGCCTCGGCCTGCGGGATCGTGCGCGGGAAGCCGTCGAGCATGAAGCCCTTGGCGCAGTCGGGCTTGGCGATGCGCTCGAGGATCATGCCGATGACGACCTCGTCGGGGACGAGCTGGCCGGCCTTCATGAAGCCGTCGGCGGCCTTGCCGAGGTCGGTGCCCTCCTTGACCGCGGCGCGCAGCATGTCGCCGCTGGAGATGTGAGGGATCTGGAAGGTGTCGACCAGGCGCTGGGCCTGGGTGCCTTTGCCGGCGCCGGGCGGGCCGACGAGGATCATGCGCATGATGGGCTCCGGTGCGTCCAGGTGTGCGAAGTCCGGGCAGTCTTGCACGCGCCCGCCGCGATGCGCAATCTGTGGGTCGTGACTTGGTCGGACCTGCGCTGCGACGACGACGACGGCGCCGGCGGCCCGCCGCGACCGCAGGCGCGGCGTCATGACGCGGGCGATCCGGATGAGGACTCTTCGGAGGACGACGGCGGCGACCACGACCTGTGCTGCAGCGTGTGCGGCCGGCGCATCACCGGCGCGCAGCACGCGATCGAGCACGGCGGCGCGCACGCCCACACCTTCGCCAACCCGGGCGGCTTCGTCCACCACGTCCGCTGCTTCGGCTACGCCGGCGGCGTCGCCGAGCAGGGCGATCCCGAGACCTACTTCTCGTGGTTCCCGGGCTACGCGTGGCAGGTGCTCGCCTGCGGCGGCTGCGGCGTCCACATCGGCTGGAGCTTCCGCTGCGCCGACGACGTCTTCTACGGCCTGATCGCCGAGCGCCTGGTCGAGCGCCGGGCCGACTGAGCCGCGCGTCTGCGCGCGGCGGGCTCCGTGCAGGCGCCGAGGCCGTCTGCGGGCGAGCGAGCCGATCGGCAGCGCGGGTGAGGATGAAATCCTCACGCGCCCGGAGCCGCGCGTCTGCGCGAGGCGGGCTCCGTGCAGGCGCGGCGAGCCCGTCTGCGGGCGAGCGAGCCGATCGGCAGCGCGGGTGAGGATGAAATCCTCACACGCGCCGAGCCGCGCGCCTACGCCGGGCCGCGCTGCGCCGCGAGCCGCGCCGCCTGCGCGAGCAGATGCGCGATCAGATCGACGCCGCTGGCCGACGACGCCGCGGTGGTCCCCGGGCTGCCGAGCTGGACGCGCGTCGGGGCGCTGCCCGAGCGCACCAGCCGGTCGTCGTAGCGGGCGTGCGGCGCCGC
Organism: Kofleriaceae bacterium; assembly: GCA_020633495.1. Lineage (GTDB taxonomy): Bacteria > Myxococcota_A > Polyangia > Haliangiales > Haliangiaceae > WYBA01. Next base: position 104,698 of record JACKDR010000004.1, read on the forward strand.
CGCGCGCAGCCGCGCGATCACGGTCTGGAAGTTCACGGTCGCGCTGGGCGACAGGTCGGGCCCCAGCGCCGCATAGTCGGCGCCGCGCTCGCGCACGAGCCACGGCGGGGCGCCGCTGGCGCGGAACAGGTAGAGCACCGCGTCCCAGTCGTCCGCGACGCTGCGCTCCTCCTTGCGGGTGGTCTTGGACATCAGGAGGCCGCCGGTGGCCAGCGCGCGCCCCGGGCTGAAGCTGCGCTGCTTGGTCACGCTGCGGGTCTCGGTCCGGGTGTGGTGGACGGCGCGGACGATCGCGATCAGGTCGGCGAACGGCAGGCGCGCGCCGTCGTCGCGTCGCACCAGCGCGTCGGGCGCGAGCGCGAAGCGCCGGACCTCGAGCATGTCGGCGCTGGCGACGATGTCGGCGGCGTCGACCACGAGCGCGGCGTGGCCGCGCCGGCGCAGCGCCGTGGCGAGCGTGCGCGCGGCCTCGGGATCGGCGGTCTGCTGGACGATCGCGGGGACGCCGCCGGCGAGCTTGAGGCGCTCCTCGTACGCGATCGTGCCGAGGTCGGCGGCGAGCGCCCTGGCCTCGGCCTCGATCGGGGTGCCGAGCTCCAGGATCGCGACGATGTACATGCGACGACCATAGCGCCGTCGCGGCGACGCGCCGGTGCCAACTGCGGCGACGCGGCGAGACGAGGCGCGGCGAGGCGAGACGCGGCGAGAGACGCCGCGCGGCGCGCTCAGGCCGGGGTCGCGAGCCGCGCGACCTCGGCGTCGATCCACGCCAGCGCCTCGGCGGGCGACCGCGCCACCCCGATCAGCGCGCGGTTGGCGGGGTGCAGGACGCCCTCGGTCACCGCGTGATCGAGGAACGCCAGCAGCGGCCGCCAGAACTCGACGACGTCGAGCAGGCACACCGGCTTGGCGTGCTCGCCGATCTGCGCCGCGGTGAGGACCTCGAAGGTCTCCTCCAGCGTGCCGAAGCCGCCGGGCAGCGTGATGAAGGCGTCAGCCTCGGCGAACATGCGCGCCTTGCGGGCGTGCATCGTCGGCACGACGTGGAGCTCGGCGAGGTCGGCGTGGCCGATCTCGCGAGCCAGCAGGCGCTCGGGGATGACGCCGACGACCCGGCCGCCGGCGGCGATCGCGGCGTCGGCGAGCACGCCCATGGTGCCGACCGAGGCGCCGCCGTAGACCAGGGTCCGGCCGCTGGCGGCCAGCGCCTGGGCGACACCGCGGGCGGCCGCGGCGTAGTCGGGGCGAGCGCCGGCGCTCGAGGACAGGAAGACGCAGACGCGTTCGGCTCGCACGCCGCAGTGGTAGCCCGCGGGCGCGGCGATGTCACCCGGCACGCGCGCGCGGCGCGGACGGCGCGGACGGCGCGGGCGGCGCGGGCGGCGCGGGCCCGGATCCCGGGCCCTGATCCCGGGCCCCATCAACGGCGACGAAATCGCTTCAACCGATTGGCCTGACCACGTAGAATCCGCGTCGGGGATCATGCGCGCACCTCACAAGACACTGTTCTTCCTGGCATTTTCGCTCGTGGCCGCGGCCGGCTGCGGTGACGATACGGCTTCGACCCCGGACGCGACCACGGCGCCGACCTGCGCCACGCCGCCCGGCCCGCTCGCCCTCGGCGACCCCGACGGCCACGCCGCGCCGCTGTCGGCGGGCCCCGGCGAGGCTCGCGCCGGCCGCATCCACGCCGCCCAGCTGCCGGCGACCCCGCAGGGCCTGGTGACCTGGGCCGACGGCGACTTCGTCCTCGCCAACAACAAGATCGCGCTGGTCATCGAGGACGCCGGCCCGTCGGATCTCTACGACCCCTGGGGCGGCCGCCCGGTCGGCCTCGGTCGCGTCGAGGGCGGCGCGCTGGTCGACCCCGCCGAGTTCGGCGAGGTCTTCCTGATCACCGGCCGCTCGACGATCGTCACCGAGCACGTCACCGTGATCGCCGACGGCTCCGACGGCGGCCCGGCGATCGTCCGCGCCTCGGGCCGGCTGGCGCCGCTGCCCTTCCTCGACAACCTGCTGGTCGCGCTGTACTTCGACGACCTGCGCGACGTCGACGCCGCGATCGACTACGTCCTGGCGCCCGACGCCGACGCGGTCGACGTCATCTACCGCTACGCGTCGCCGCGCGCCGGCGACACCGACACCGGCGCGGTCCTGCACGGCTTCATGTACACGCGGCGGATGCCGTCGGAGGTGCCGGGCACCGGCTTCACCGACCAGATCAACCGCGCCCCGTGGCTGCAGCTCGTCGACGACCAGGCCACCAGCTGGGGCTACGCCGCCGTCGACGGCACGCTCAACAACTCGATCGCCCAGGCCGGGTTCATCGGCGGCTTCACGTCGTCGTTCACGATCCCCGGCTGCACCGAGAGCATGCACGACCACGCGAAGATCGTGATCGGCGGCCCCGGCCTCGACGGCCTCGAGCAGGCGCGGGCCCGGGTCGAGGGCCGCACGCTGCGCGCGATCACCGGCACCGTCACCGACGGCACCGCGCCGGTCGCCGGCTTCCGGGTCCACGCCGTCGACGGCACCGGCGCCTACCTGACCCGCGCCACCACCGACGCCACCGGCGCGTTCACGCTGCACGTCCCCGACGACGCCGACGTCACGCTGACCGCGTACCAGCGCGGCTGGCCGACCGCGACCGCCGAGGTCGCCGCCGCCGCCACCACCGCGACCCTGACCGTGGCGCCGATCGGCCACGTCCACGTCCACGCCCACGACGCCGCCGGCGGCCTGCCGGCGCGGGTCCAGATCATGCCCGCGACCGGCTCGTCGATCCCGACCGTGCCGGACGCCTTCGGCGAGCCGACGCCGACCTCGGGCCGGCTCCACGTCGCCTACCCGATCGACGGCGACGTCACGCTGCCGGTGCCGCCCGGCGACTGGAACGTCGTGGTGTCACGCGGCTACGAGTACGAGCTGGTCGAGCAGGCGGTCACCGTCACCGCCGGCGCCACCACCGACGTCGACGCCCTGCTCGAGCGCGTCGTCGACACCACCGACCAGCAGTGCGGCGACTTCCACATCCACACGATCCGGTCCAACGACTCCGGCGACGACGCCACCGAGAAGGTCCGCAGCGGCCTCGCCGACGGCCTCGAGCTGCCGGTCCGCACCGACCACGAGTACGTCAACAGCTTCCAGCCGCTGATCGAGGCGCTGGGCGCCGAGCGGTGGGCGTACGGCATCACGTCGATCGAGATGACCAGCTTCCAGCTGTGGGGCCACATGAACGTGTTCCCGCTCGAGGCCGACCCGACCAAGCCCAACGGCGGCGCGCCGCAGTGGCAGGACTGGCCGACCAAGGCGTCGCCCGACAAGGCGGTGCGGACGCTGGGCCCGGTCGAGGTGTTCCAGGCGGTGCGGGCGCGGCCCGAGCACCCGACGATCATCATCAACCACCCGCGCGGCACCTCGAACTACTTCGACTACGCCGGCCTCGACCCGATCACCGGCCTGGTCAGCCACCCCGAGTACTGGGACGAGGACTTCACCGTCGTCGAGGTCTTCAACGACTCCGACTGGCTGCACAACCGCGACGGCACCGTGCGCGACTGGTTCAACCTGCTCGACGGCGGCCGCGAGGTCTACGCCGTCGGATCGTCGGACAGCCACGGCATCAAGTCGTCGCCGGTCGGCTACCCGCGGACCTGCATCGCGCTCGGCACCGACGACCCGCGCGAGCTGACACCCGAGCTGGTCCGCGACCAGGTCGCGGGCGGCCACTCGTTCGTGTCCGGCGGCATCTACCTCGACGCCACCGTCGGCGCCGCGCACCCCGGCGACGTCGCCGCCGGCGTCGGTGCCACCGCCACCGTCGACCTGCGGGTCCAGGCCGCGACCTGGATCGACGTCGACGCCATCGACGTCGTCGTCGACGGCGAGACCATCGACACGATCCCGATCCAGGCCGGCGACGCCGACCCGACCAACCCGGTGGTGCGCTGGCACGACACGATCGACGTCCCGGTGGCGGCCAACGGCAGCTGGGTCGTGCTCGCGGCGTACGGCGACCAGACGCTGGAGCCGGTGCACCCCGGCCGCAAGCCGTTCGCGGTGACCAACCCGATCTGGCTGCAGCGCTGACGCGGCGGGAGCGGACTGGCGTGCTCCCGTGACCTATCGAGCCTGGATCCTCGAGACCTCGCCGGGGTTGTTTTCCGGAGCGACCGCACCCCGCGCGGGAGCGCGGTAGCTCACCGGGGTTGCGCGGTAGCTCACCAGGGTTGGGCGAGGCGAGACCGCACCGGGGTTGATTTCCGGGGGCAGGCGAGCGGGACGACCGCACCGGGGTTGGTTTCCGCGCGGTCTGGTGAGCCCGCATGGTGGCCGGTTCCCGGGCGCCGGATCCCCAGCGCGGCGAGACCGCACCGGGGTTGATTTCCGGGGGCGGGCGAGACCGGCGAGACCTCACCGGGGTTGATTTCCCGGGGCGCCCGCACCGGGGCGACCGGGACGACCGCACCGGGGTTGGTTTCCGCGCGGTCTGGTGAGCCCGCACGGTGTCCGGTTCCCGGGCGCCGGATCCCCAGCGGAACGGCGGGCGGACAGCGTGTCCGGTCTGCGGACGTTCGCGGCCGGAGTCCGGACGCGAGACACGAAGTTCCGCCGGGTTGCGCCCGGCACGCGTCGTGCTGATGCACGTGGCGATGTCCCTGCCCCGTGAAGTCATTGCTGGCCGGACCCACATGCTCACGCGGCGGTGCACGCAGCGGCAGTTGCTGCTGCGACCCGACAAGGTCACCAACGAGACCTTCCTGTACTGCCTGGCCGAGGCGGCGAATCGGTATGGCATCCGCGTCGTGCTGCCCGTGGCGATGTCGAACCACCATCACACGGTCGTCTACGACCCCGACGCGCGCGTCGTCGAGTTCATGGAGCACTTCCACAAGATGCTGGCGAAGGCGCAGAACGCGCACCGCGGACGGTGGGAGAACCTGTGGTCGACCGAGCCGCCGTGTCTGGTGCAGCTCGTGGACGTCGGGGACCTGCTCGACAAGCTGGTGTACGTGGCGACCAACCCGGTGAAGGACGGGCTGGTCGACCGGGCGCATCACTGGCCGGGAGCGCACGGGCTCACCGCGCTGCTGAACCGGCGGACGATCGTGGTGCGACGGCCGAAGCAGTTCTTCCGCGCTGGCGGATCGATGCCGGAGGAGGTCACGCTCGAGCTCGGCCTGCCGCCGGACATCGAGGACGTCAACGCCTTCCTCGGCGTGCTGCGCGAGCGGGTGACGGCAGAGGAGGACCGGCTGGCAGAGGAGCGTCGGCGCGCCGGGCGCGGCGTGCTCGGCCGGCGCGGCGTGCTGCAGCAGGATTGGCGGAGTCGTCCGACCAGCCGCGAGCCGCGGCGCGGGCTGCGCCCGCGAGTGGCTGCGCGGAGCGTGTGGGCGCGCATCGAGGCGCTGCAGCGCAATCGCGCGTTCATCGATGCATACCGCGCAGCGAGGGCGGCGTGGCTTGCGGGGCTGGAGGCGGTCTTTCCGCCCGGGACGTACTGGCTGCGTCGGTTCGCCAGCGTCGTCGTAGCCGAACCTCCGCGAGCGTGACGGTCCTCGGGTCGACCGACAGCGTGCGTCCAACGGGCGCGCGCCGTCGCGGCGTGGGCAGCGTGGCGTAGTGCGAGGCCCGCAGCGCCTGCAGGTGCCCCCGTCGCCTTCCCGCACGGAGGCCGCGCGGCGACGAAACGGACGGTCCGGAGCGAGGGCAACCCCGGTCCGGGCGGCGGCGGGCGGTCCGGGGCGAGGGCAACCCCGGTCCGGGCGGCGGCGCGGGCGGTGGCGGCTCACGCCGCCGGGAAGTCGTCGCCGGCGTCCTCGATCAGCGCCAGGGTGGTGGCGTCGTCGAGGGTGCGGTCGTCGGGCCAGGCGATGCCGACGATCGCGGCGACCGGGGCGCCGAGGGGGAACGCGATCGCGGCGGCGGCGGCGACGGCGCGGGCGCCGGGACGGATGTCGCCGGTGGCGTCGGTCTGCAGGTTGCACGTCGAGACCGGGTGGGCGCGCTCCCACGCCAGGCCGGCCATGCCCTTGCCGCGCGGGATCACGGTGGTCACGGCGCGCACGGGCGGCGGGATGTTGATCGCCGCGACCAGGCGCAGGACGTCGCCGTCGACGAGATGGACGGTGCCGCTGGTGCCACCGTGCCGGGCCAGGAAGTCGGCGAGCCAGGCGGTCATCGCGACGTCATCGGCCATGTCCGGATGTTGCTCGCCGCACCGCGGACGCGCAACCTACGATCGTGACGCCGCCCGATCCTCCGCCGTCCCCGGCGCCGACGCCCACCGTGACGCCGTGGACGTTCCGCCCCTGGGCCGAGGTGTCGCGCGACGAGCTGTACGCGCTGCTGGTCCTGCGCGCGCGGGTGTTCGTCGTCGAGCAGACCTGCGCGTACCTCGATCTCGACGGCGTCGACCACGCCTCGCACCACCTGTGGTGCGGCGTCGCCGACGCGCCGGCAACCCCGGTCGCGTACCTGCGGGTGGTGCCGCCCGGCGCCCGGTTCGCCGAGCCCAGCCTCGGGCGCATCGTCACCGCGCCCGAGGTCCGGCGCCTCGGCCTGGGCCGCCCGCTGGTCGCCGAGGGCCTGCGCCGCGCCGCCGCGCTGTACGGCCCGGTCGCGATCCGGATCGGCGCCCAGCGCTACCTCGAGCGCTTCTACGAGCAGGCCGGGTTCGTCGTCGACTCACCCGAGTACGACGAGGACGGCATCCCGCACGTCGAGATGCTGCGCGCCGCCGGGCCGCCGCCCTGATCGGCAACCGCGGTGCGCGGCCCCGGTGGTAGGCTCGGCGCCATGAAGTGCCTCCCCGCGCTCGTGCTCGCCCTCGGCTCGGCCGCCGCCGGGTGCCAGTTCGACGGCGGCGGCGTCGGGATCGGCGCCGGCGACGACCAGCCCGCGGTCGACGCGCGCCCCGGCGACGACGGCGGCCTGCCCGGCCCCGACGCGCTCCAGCCCGACGCGGCGCCGCCCGACGGCGATCACGACGGCGTCCCCGACGCCACCGACAACTGCCCGGCGGTCGGCAACGCCACCCAGGACGACGAGGACGGCGACGGCGTCGGCGACGTCTGCGACAACTGCCCGCACGTCGGCAACGCCGATCAAGCCAGCGCCGATGGGGACGGCGTCGGCGACGTCTGCGATCCCGACCCCGCGACCGGCGGCGACACGATCGCCTTCTTCGACGGCTTCAACGGCACCTCGCTCGCCGACGGCTGGCTCGTCGGCTCCGGCGACAGCACCTGGTCGGTCAGCGGCGGCGCCCTGCACCAGACCAGCGCCGCCCCCGGCCAGCGGATCCTGTACTGGAATTCGCTGACCGCCGCCGACGTCACGATCGACGTCGAGATCAAGTTCGCCGACATCCCGCCCGGCGCGCCCCAGGACGACACCCGCACCGCCGGCGTCGTCGCCAGCTACGTCGCCAGCGACACCGGCGGCGCCGGCCGCGGCGTCATCATCGGCGACTACGTCAACTCCCTCGCCGCGGCGTGGACGATGCTCGGCAGCGTCGCCAACGGCGGCCTGACCTACAGCAACTGGGGCTACCTCAACGACGCGCTGAGCGAGGACACCTACCAGCTCCGCGCCCACGTCGCGCCCGGCACGCAGTACTCCATCGTCACCGAGCCCAGCGGCGACGGCACCAAGGTCGACGACACCCAGGCCGACATCGCCGCCGGCCACGTCGGCCTGCGCACCCTCAACGTCGCGATCGACGTGCCGTACGTCGTCGTCTTCGGCCACGAGCCGTAGGCGGGCGGGCCGCCGATGATCCCCGTGCCCGTCGACCGGCCGGTGTACGACGGCGACATCGCGACCTACTGGTTCGACGACGGCATCCTGGTGTCGCGCTCGAAGCCGGTGCGCCGGACGGTGGCGAACATCGCCGCCAACGTGGTGCTGGTCCAGCGCATCACCGGCGGCACGCCGGCGCCGCTGCTCATCCACCTCGCCAGATCGCCGATGCCCGACCGGGCGACGCGCCGGTTCTCGAAGCTGCAGCTGCCGCGGATCTACACGGCCATGGCGATGGTCGCCGAGCCCGGCCTGGCCAGCTTGATCATGAAGGTCCTGTTCGGGCTGCAGTCGCCGCCGATCCCGATGAAGCAGTTCACCGACGAACGCGCGGCGAGAGCCTGGCTCGCGGCGCAGCTGCGCACGACGCGCTGACCAATGTCGCTGGTGGCGGTCGCCGGGTAACCGGCAGGTAGCGCACGCGCACGCGAGTGCGCCCCGCCCTTCGACTTCGCGCGCGCCGACGCGCGCTTCGTTCAAAGAATGTGAGAGTTTCATCCTCCGGTGGGTGTCAAGATAGTTGTCGCGCGCCCGCAGACGGCCTCGCCGCGCCTGCACGGAGACCGCCTCGCGCAGACGCGCGGCTCCGGGCGCGTGAGGATTTCATCCTCGCACGCTCTGCCGATCGGCTCGCGCGCCCGCAGACGGCCTCGCCGCGCCTGCACGGAGACCGCCTCGCGCAGACGCGCGGCTCCGGGCGCGTGAGGATTTCATCCTCACACGCTCTGCCGATCGGCTCGCTCGCCCGCAGACGGCCTCGGCGCCTGCACGGAGACCGCCTCGCGCAGACGCGCGGCTCAGCGCGAGCGGTGTGCCGGTCGGCTGCTGACCGACGTCTCGGAGACCTCGGTCGGGTCACACGGATGACATCGTGCGCAGCACTTGTTGCGAAAATTCAACGTTCACAGCCCGTGTTCAACCGACCATGATTCACTGATCGAGTGATCTCAGGATCTTGCGACGCGCTGTAGCTGGCCCAGAGGTTGCTGTAGGCGTCCTGCACACACTCAGCTTCGAACCACAGGCAAGACACCATGAAGACCCTCGGCACCACCGCTCTCATCGCTTCCTTCCTCCTCGCCGCCGGCCTCGCGACCGGCTGCGCCGACGGCCTCGACGACGGCCTCGACGACGGCCTCGACACCGGCACCACCCAGTCCGAGGTCGCCAACCGCCCGCGCTTCGACCTGTGGAAGACCGGCAGCCAGTTCTACTTCCACCTCCAGGCCTCGAACGGCGAGATCATCCTGGCCTCCGAGGGCTACTCGAACCGCACCGGCGCCCTCAACGGCATCCTGTCGGTGCTCGACAACGGCGGCATCGCCAGCCGCTACGACGTCAAGGACGCCTCGAACGGCGGCGCCTACTTCAACCTGCTCGCCGCCAACAAGCAGGTCATCGGCACCAGCGAGGTCTACGCGTCGACCTCCAACGCCAAGGCCGGCGTCGACGCCTGCGTCCGCAACGTCGCCGCGTACCTCGAGGCGTGGGACACCGCCACCGGCGCCCGCTTCGACGTCTTCGAGGGCCGCGACGGCCGCTTCTACTTCAACCTGCACGCCGGCAACGGCGAGATCGTCCTGCACTCGCAGGGCTACGACACCGAGGCCTCGGCGCTCAACGGCGCGTTCTCGGTCTCGGACAACGGCGTCACCAAGACCAACTACGACATCAAGGCGGCGTCGGGCGGCGGCTACTACTTCAACCTGAAGTCGGCGGCCAACGGCCAGGTGATCGGCACCAGCGAGGTCTACTCGACCAAGTCGAACGCGACCCGCGGCCGCGACGCCATCGTCGCGCTGCTCCCCTCGGTGGAGCTGCTGTAGTCGACCGGCGTCGTCGCGGTCGCGGGGACGAGCAGGCCTAGCGGGTGCGCCCGCCGGGCTTCCTTGGACGACGCGCGACGACCTCGGCAGGATCGGGACGGGCGGGGAGGAGCTCCTCCTGGGCATGGGCCTCGCGGCGCACCGCGACCCCACGCTTGCGGAGGAGGCGGTACATCGTGACCGGATCGATGCCCGCCGCGGCCGCCGCGGCGCGGACGTTGCCCTGGTGGTCGGTGAGCAGGTCGACCAGGTAGCGGCGCTCGAGCGGCGCCAGCCACAGCTCGCGCTGCTCGCGCAGGGTCGGCCGCACGGCGGGCGCGTCCTCGAAAGACGCGCCCCCGGCCGACGACGACGACGCGGCCCCTGGCGAGGACGCCGCCCCGGCGCCGACGGCGCCGAGGAGCGGGCGCGGCAGGTCCTCGGGCAGCAGCTGGTCGCCGCCGCACAGGATGACGGCGTGCTCGATGGCGTTGCGCAGCTCGCGCACGTTGCCCGGCCAGGCGTAGGCGCGCAGCAGCGCCAGCGTCGCCGGCGCCAGCCGCGGCGCCCGCTTGCCGTGCCGCGCCGCCGCCTGCTCGAGGAAGACCGAGGCCATGACCTCGAGGTTCTCCTTGTAGGCGCGCAGCGGCGGCAGCTCGAGCGTCATGACGCTGAGCCGGTAGAACAGGTCGTCGCGGAAGGTGCCCAGCCGCGCCATCGCCTCGAGGTCGCGGTTGGTGGCGCAGATCAGCCGGACGTCGACCCGCTGCGGCGCCGCGTTCGAGCCCAGCGGCTGGACCTCGCCCTGCTCGACCGCGCGCAGCACCTTGGCCTGCAGCATCACCGGCAGCTCGCCGACCTCGTCGAGGAACAGCGTGCCGCCGCTGGCCTTCTGGAACTCGCCGACCTTCTCGAAGCTGGCGCCGGTGAACGCGCCCTTGACGTGACCGAACAGGATGCTCTCGAGCAGGGTCTCGGGGATCGCGGCGCAGTTGACGGTGACGTAGGGCCGGTCGGCGCGGCGGCTGCTCTGGTGGATCGCCCGCGACACCAGGTCCTTGCCGGTGCCGCTCTCGCCGCGCACCAGGATGGGCGCGTCGGTGGGCGACGCCAGCTCGATGCGGCGCTCGACCTCGCGCCACTGGGGCGACAGGCCCTGGATCAGGAACGGCCGCCCGGTCTCCTCGCGGCTCTGGCGGTCGAGCTGGGCCCGCCGCACCGCCGGCGCCGCCGCCGCTGCCAGCTCGACCAGGCCGCGGACGTCGTCGCGATCGAACGCGCCGGCGTCGCGCGCCGACGCCGTGATGACGCCGATCGGCCGTCGCTGCCACCGGATGGGCGCCGCGACGATCGACCCGATGTCGACCAGGTAGCGCGTGTAGTGCGGGTCGGCCGCGGTGTCGACGCACAGGTACGGCTCGTCCTGCTCGAACACCCACAGCGCGACGCCGGCGCGGCCGCGATCGCCGCGCAGCACGGTGTCGGGCAGGGTCACGGTCAGGCCGTCGACGACGTGGTGGGCCAGGACCAGGCCCTTGGCCTTGCGGTCCCACAGGAACAGCGCGCCCAGGGTCGCGCCGGTGCGCTCGAGCGCCAGCCGGGTCAGCTCGCGCTCCAGCGTCCCGGGCCGCGCCTCGTCGAGGGCGCGCTGGATCTCGGCCGGCTTCACCGGCTCCAGGGTACCGCAGCGACGCGCCGGCGCGCGCCGGGCGCCGGCCGGGCCGCGCTACTTGCTGGTCGGGAAGCCGAGGTCGACGCCGCGGTGGCGCGGGTCCGGCCAGCGGCCGGTGAAGACCTTGTTGCGGCTGTAGAACCGCACGCCGTCCATGCCGTAGATGTGCAGGTCGCCGAACAGCGACGCCTTCCAGCCGCCGAACGAGTAGAACGCCACCGGCACCGGGATCGGCACGTTGATGCCGACCATGCCGACCTCGACCTCGTGCTGGAACTTGCGGGCGGCGCCGCCGTCGTTGGTGAACAGCGCGACGCCGTTGGCGTAGGGACCGGCGTTGACCCGCGCGATCGCCTCGTCGTAGCTGGCGACCCGGGACACGCCCAGCACCGGCCCGAAGATCTCGTCCTTGTAGATCGACATCCCCGGCTCGACCTTGTCGAACAGGCACGGCCCGAGGAAGAAGCCGCCCTCGTGGCCGGGGACCTTGAACGGGCGGCCGTCGGTGACCAGCTCGGCGCCCTCGGCGACGCCGGCGTCGACGTAGCCGGCGACCTTGTCGCGGTGGACGCGGGTGACCAGCGGGCCCATCTCCATGCCCTCGAGGTGGCCGGGGCCGACCTTGAGCTTGGCGATGCGCTCGCGCATCTTGGGGATCAGCCGGTCGGCGGCGTCGCCGACCGCGACCACCATCGAGATCGCCATGCAGCGCTCGCCGGCCGAGCCGTAGCCGGCGCTGACCGCGGCGTCCGCCGCCAGCTCCATGTCGGCGTCGGGCAGCACGATCATGTGGTTCTTGGCGCCGCCCAGGGCCTGGACCCGCTTGCCGTGGCGGGTGCCGGTCTCGTAGATGTACTGCGCGATCGGCGTCGAGCCGACGAACGAGATCGCCTTGACGTCGGGGTGCTCGAGCAGGCGGTCGACCGCGACCTTGTCGCCGTGGACGACGTTGAGGACGCCGGGCGGCAGGCCGGCCTCGGCGAACAGCTCGGCGCAGAAGTTGGCCGCCGACGGGTCGCGCTCGCTGGGCTTGAGGACGAAGGTGTTGCCGCAGGCGATCGCCAGCGGGTACATCCACATCGGCACCATCGCCGGGAAGTTGAACGGGGTGATGCCCGCGACCACGCCCAGCGGCTGCCGGATCGACCAGACGTCGACCTCGGTCGAGACGTTCTCGGAGAACTCGCCCTTGAGCAGGTGCGGGATGCCGCACGCGAACTCGATGACCTCGAGGCCGCGCTGGACCTCGCCCATGGCGTCGGCGGTGACCTTGCCGTGCTCGGCGGTGAGGTAGGCCGCGATCTCGGCCTTGTGCTTCTCGACCAGCTCGCGGAAGGCGAACAGGATGCGTGACCGCTTGGTCAGCGACGAGCTCCGCCACGACGCGAACGCGGCCTGGGCCGAGGCCACCGCCTCGTCGACCACGGCCGGGGTCGCCATCGCGACCTTGCCGGCGACCTGCCCGGTCGCGGGATCGAAGACGTCGCCGTGGCGCTCGACCGGCCGCCCGTGGGGCTTGCCGTCGATCCAGTGCCCGATCTGCTTGAGCTCGCTCATGAGGGCCAGACCTACCATGAGGCGCGGTACGAGTGAACGGATTGTTGAAGCTCCGTCGGGGATCGTGTTACGGCTCTCCCTTCGTTCAAAAACCTGCCTCGCAACCAACGTTTCCGGGGGGATGACGTGACGATCGACCTTTCCATCACCGTCAACGGCATGCGGTTCGACAACCCGTTCGTGCTGGGCTCCGGCCCGCCGGGCACCAACGGCAAGGTCATCGCGAAGTCGTTCGACCTGGGCTGGGGCGGCATGGTCTGCAAGACCATCAGCCTCGACTCCAGCAAGGTGATCAACACCGTCCCGCGCTACGCCAAGCTGAAGGCCCGCGGCCACGACGAGGTCATCGGCTTCGAGAACATCGAGCTGATCTCCGACCGGCCGTTCGCGGACTGGCTCGACGACCTCCGCCAGCTCAAGCAGCAGTACCCGCACAAGATCCTGATCGCGTCGATCATGGAGGAGTACCGCAAGGAGGCCTGGCAGGACATCGTGCGCCAGGTCCAGGAGACCGGCGTCGACGCCTTCGAGCTCAACCTGTCGTGCCCGCACGGCCTGCCCGAGCGCAAGATGGGCATGGCGATGGGCGAGAACCCCGACATCGTCGAGGAGGTCGTCGGCTGGTCCAAGGAGGTCGCCAAGGTCCCGGTGTGGGCCAAGATGACGCCCAACGTCGGCAACCCGACGGTCCCGGCCGGCGCCGCGCTCAAGGCCGGCGCCGACGGCATCGCGATGATCAACACGATCCTGTCGGTGTGCGGCGTCGACCTCAAGACGCTGCGCCCGATGCCCACGGTCGAGGGCTACAGCGTCCCCGGCGGCTACTCGGGCCAGGCGGTGCGGCCGATCGCGCTGCGCCAGGTCATGGAGGTCGCGCGCGCCAACCCCGGCGTCGAGATCTCCGGCATCGGCGGCATCGAGACCGGCCGCGACGCCGCGCAGTTCTTCCTGCTCGGCGCCTCGACCGTGCAGATCTGCACCGGCGCGATGCTGCGCGGCTACGAGATGATCGACGAGCTCAAGGCCGACCTGTCCGGCTTCATGAGCGAGCACGGGTTCACCAACCTGCGCGAGTTCATCGGCAAGAGCCTGCCGTTCTTCTCGACCCACCACGATCTCGGCGATCGCCAGAAGGCGGCCCGCGAGGCCAAGGAGAGCGCCCGCGCCAAGGCGCGCGGCCGCGACGCCGAGACCTGGAAGGGCGACATCGCCAAGGAAACCACCGACCTGGTCACCAAGTAGCGCGCGCCGCGCGCGCGTACGACGGTCACCAGCAGCAGCGAAGCAAGAAGGAGAGACACATGGCACGCAAGGTCCTGTCGGGGCTCATCCAGTGTGGGAACCCCATCAACGACGAGTCCCGTCCGGTCGCGGAGATCCAGGCGGCGATGCTCGAGAAGCACATGCCGTTCATCCACGACGCCGGCAAGAAGGGCGTCCAGATCCTGTGCCTGCAGGAGATCTTCAACGGCCCGTACTTCTGCCCGTCGCAGGACAAGCGCTGGTACGACGCCGCCGAGCCGTGCCCCGGCCCCACCGTCGAGCTGCTGCAGCCGATCGCCGCCAAGTACCAGATGGCGATGGTCGTGCCCATCTACGAGCGCGAGATGGCCGGCGTCTACTACAACACCGCCGCGATCCTCGACGCCGACGGCACCTACCTCGGCAAGTACCGCAAGACCCACATCCCGCAGACCTCGGGCTTCTGGGAGAAGTACTTCTTCCGCCCGGGCAACCTGGGCTACCCGGTCTTCAAGACCCGGTACGCGACGATCGGCGCGTACATCTGCTACGACCGCCACTTCCCCGAGGGCGCGCGGGCGCTCGGCCTCAACGGCGCCGAGATCGTCTACAACCCGTCGGCCACGGTCGCGGGCCTGTCGCAGTACCTGTGGAAGCTGGAGCAGCCGGCCCACGCCGTCGCCAACGGCTACTACATGGGCTGCATCAACCGGGTCGGCACCGAGGCGCCGTGGGGCATCGGCAAGTTCTACGGCAACTCGTACTTCGTCGATCCGCGCGGCCAGATCCTGGCGTGCGGCTCCGAGGACCAGGACGAGCTGATCGTCTCCGAGCTCGACCTCGACGTCATCGAGGAGGTCCGCCGCACCTGGCAGTTCTTCCGCGACCGCCGGCCCGACGCCTACGGCCCGCTGACCGAGGACCGCTGAGGAGGGCGCCATGCGCACGCTGATCAAGGACGGCACCGTCGTCACCGCGTCGGACACCTTCAAGGCCGACGTCTGGATCGAGGGCTCGAAGATCGTCGGGCTCACCGACCCGGCGCTGCGCGCCGCGCAGGGCCAGCCCGACACCGTCGTCGACGCCGCCGGCAAGTACGTCATGCCGGGCGCGATCGACGCCCACACCCACATGGACCTGCCGTTCGGCGGCACCAACTCGTCGGACGACTTCGACAGCGGGACCGTGGCGGCGGCGTTCGGCGGGACGACGACGATCGTCGACTTCGCGATCCAGTCCAAGGGCGCGTCGATGCGCGCCGGCCTCGACACCTGGTACGCCAAGGCCGAGGGCAAGGCCGCGATCGACTACGGCTTCCACATGATCATGACGGAGGCCAACCCGTCGACGCTCGAGGACATGGGCGCGCTGGTCCGCGAGGGCATCACCAGCTTCAAGATGTTCATGGCCTACCCGGGCGTCTTCCTGGTCGACGACCAGCAGATCTTCCGGGCCATGCTGCGCGCCGGCGAGCTGGGCGCGCTGATCACGATGCACGCCGAGATCGGCCTGCCGATCGACGTCCTGGTCCAGCGCGCCCTGGCCGGCGGCCACACCGCGCC
The DNA here is from genome assembly GCA_020633495.1 of Kofleriaceae bacterium. Classification (GTDB taxonomy): domain Bacteria; phylum Myxococcota_A; class Polyangia; order Haliangiales; family Haliangiaceae; genus WYBA01. Next base: position 120,342 of record JACKDR010000004.1, read on the forward strand.
GGTCTACCACGCGCTGACCCGGCCCGAGATCGCCGAGGCCACCGGCACCGAGCGCGCGATCGCGCTGGCCGAGATGGCCAAGGTCCCGGTCTACATGGTCCACCTGTCGGCGCAGCGCGCGCTCGAGCGGGTCATGGAGGCGCGCGACCGCGGCCTGCCGACCTACGCCGAGACCTGCCCGCAGTACCTGTTCTGCACCGAGGACGATCTGCGCGGCGACCCCGGTGACGAGTGGAAGGGCGCCGGCTACGTGTGCACGCCGCCCTTGCGGCCGGCCCACCACCACGACCACCTGTGGCGGGGCCTGCGCACCTACGACCTGCAGGTCGTGGCCACCGACCACTGCCCGTTCTGCATGAAGGATCAGAAGGAGCTGGGCCGCGGCGACTTCTCGAAGATCCCCAACGGCATGCCGGGCGTCGAGACCCGCCTGCACCTGCTGTGGGAGGGCGTCCGCGAGGGCCGGATCTCGATGAACCGGTTCGTCGAGATCACCTCGACGGCGCCGGCGAAGATCTTCGGCATGTACCCGCGCAAGGGCTCGATCGCGGTCGGCGCCGACGCCGACGTCGTGGTCTGGGACCCCGAGAAGAAGTTCACGCTGTCGGTGGAGACGCTGCACATGCGCGTCGACTACTCGCCGTTCGAGGGACGGCAGGTGATCGGGGCGCCCGCCGCCGTGCTGTCGCGCGGCGAGCTGATCATCCAGGACGACCAGTGGGTCGCCAAGCAGAAGCAGGGCCGCGGCCAGTTCGTCAAGCGAGGGACGTTCGCGCTATGAGCACTTCGAACAAGATCACCAACCGCGAGGTCGCGGCCAAGCAGAAGGAGCTGCTGTTCCCCTGCGTCGCCACCTACTACGAGGAGCCGATCGCGTTCGAGCGCGGCGAGGGCTGCCGGCTGTGGGACGTCGAGGGCAACGAGTACCTCGACTTCTTCGGCGGCATCCTGACCGTGTCGCTGGGCCACGGCGAGCCGCGGGTCACCCAGGCGGTCGTCGACCAGGTCCAGCGCCTGGTCCACGTCTCGACGCTGTACCCGATCCGCGAGCAGGTCGCGGCCGCCGAGCGGCTGGTCCAGATCTCGCCGATCAAGGGCAAGCAGAAGGCGTTCTTCACCTCGAGCGGCAGCGAGGCCGACGAGACCGCGCTGGTGCTGGCCAAGGTCTACACCAAGACCACCGAGGTCATCGCGCTGCGCCACTCGTACTCGGGGCGGACGCTGGTCGCGATGACCAACACCGCGCACAGCAAGTACCGCGCGCTGCCGGCGCAGGTGCCGGGCACGGTCCACGCCCACGCGCCGTACTGCTACCGGTGCCCGTACGGCGCGACCTACCCGTCGTGCGGCGTGCGCTGCGCCGAGGACATCGAGGAGCTGGTGCTGACCTGCACCACCGGGCGGCCGGCGGCGTTCTTCGCCGAGCCGATCCTCGGCGTCGGCGGCTTCATCACGCCGCCGCCGGAGTACTTCAAGGTCGCGGTCGGCATCGTCCGCAACCACGGCGGCCTGTTCATCTGCGACGAGGTCCAGACCGGGTTCGGCCGCACCGGCGGCACCTGGAACGGCATCGAGCACTACGGCGTCGAGCCCGACCTGGTCACCTACGCCAAGGGCATCGCCAACGGCTTCCCGATGGGCGCGACCCTGGCCAAGGCCGAGATCGCCGACGCCTTCACCGCCGGCAGCATCGCGACCTTCGGCGGCAACCCGGTGTCGGCGACCGCCGCGGCGACGACGATGGCGGTGATGGCCGACGAGCGCATCCCCGAGCGCGCCGAGCGCCTGGGCGCGCGGCTGCGCGGCCGGCTCGACCAGCTCAAGGACAAGTACCCGCTGGTCGGCGACGTCCGCGGCATGGGCCTGATGCAGGCGATCGAGCTGGTCGAGGACCGCACCACCAAGGCGCCGGCGCCGGCGAAGGCCTCGGCGTTCAGCGAGGCGTGCAAGCGCCGCAGCCTGCTGGTCGGCAAGGGCGGCCTGTACGGCAACACCGTGCGGATCGCGCCGCCGATGCTGGTCGACGAGGCCCAGATCGATCACGCCTGCGACGTCATGGACCAGGCGATGGCCGAGATCAGCGCGTAGCGCGCCGGAGCCGCGATGGCCACCGACGAGATCGTCCACGCCGACGGCCGCGTCGAGCTCTCCTCGCACGACGAGATCGAGGGCTCGGCGCTGTTCAACCACGACCTCGCCCCGGTGCGGGTCGAGGGCCGGAAGTGGAACACCTGGGACTTCGCGGCGCTGTGGGTCTCGATGGCCCACTGCATCCCGACGTACATGCTCGCGGCCGGCCTGATCGGCAGCGGCATGAACTGGTGGCAGGCGCTGTTCACGATCCTGCTCGGCAACCTGATCGTGCTGGTGCCGATCCTGCTGAACTCGCACCCGGGCACCAAGTACGGCATCCCGTTCCCGGTGTTCGCGCGCGCCGCCTACGGCACGATCGGCTCCAACCTGCCGGCGCTGATGCGCGCGATCGTCGCGTGCGGGTGGTTCGGCATCCAGGCGTGGATCGGCGGCGAGGCGCTGCACACGTTCTTCCGGGCGCTGTGGCCCGGCTGGCACGACGCGCTGGGGACGATCGGCAGCCACACGACGACCGAGTGGGCGTCGTTCCTGATGTTCTGGGGCCTCAACATCCTGATCGTCTACCGCGGCATGGATCTGCTGCGCCGGGTCGAGCGGTTCGCGGCCCCGTTCGTGCTGGTGATGGCGGCGGTGCTGGTGGGCTGGGCGCTGTGGCGCGCCGGCGGCGTCGGGCCGATCCTGTCGCAGGACAGCAAGCTCGACACCTTCGGCAAGTTCATGCCGGTGTTCATCCCGTCCTTGACCGCGATGATCGGCTTCTGGGCGACGCTGTCGCTCAACATGCCGGACTTCACCCGGTACGGCCGGTCGCAGCGCGAGCAGGCGTTCGGCCAGGTCATCGCGCTGCCGACGACGATGACCGTGTTCGCCGGCATGGGCGTGCTCGTGACCTCGGCGACCGCGATCATCTACGGCGACGCGATCTGGGACCCGGTCGTGCTGGTCCGCAAGTTCGACAACACGCTGGTCGTCGCGATCGCGATGTTCACGGTGGTGATCGCGACCCTGAGCGTCAACATCGCGGCCAACGTGGTGTCGCCGGCCAACGACTTCGCCAACGCGTTCCCCAGGCACATCAACTTCCGGCGCGGCGGCTTGATCACCGGGCTGATCGGCATCGCGATGCAGCCGTGGAAGCTGCTGGCCGATCCGTCGGGCTACATCTTCGACTGGCTGGTCGGCTACTCCGGCGGCCTGGGCTCGATCGCCGGCGTCCTGGTCGTCGACTACTGGGTGCTTCGCCGGACCCGGCTGGTGCTGCGCGACCTCTACGTCCGCGACGGCGCCTACCGCTACGACCGCGGCTGGCACTGGCCCGCGGTGATCGCGACGCTGGTCGGCTCCGGCGTGGCGATGGCCGGGCGCTGGTGGGAGCCGCTGCAGACCGTCTACACCTACGCCTGGTTCGTCGGCTTCGGCCTGGCCGGCCTGGTGTACTGGGCGCTGGCCCGCGGCGGCATGGCGCGCGCGCAGCAGGTCACCGTCGACCTGCCGACCGCGCGCGTCGTCGAGTAGCGGCGCGCGGGCGCGACGGCGTCCGCGGCGGGCGGCCAGGCGCCCATCGGCGGGCGGCCAGGCGCCCATCGGCGGGCGGCCAGGCGCCCATCGGCGGGCGGCCAGGCGCCCGCCCCCTCGACTCCGGGCTCGGGGGCGTCGCCGCTCGCCCTGCGCTCGGGGTGAGCGGAGCGATCGCGGCCTCCGCGACCCCGGCCTCCGCGACCCCGACCTCCGCGACCCCGGCCTCCCGCCGCTCACGCCGAGCGGAGCCCGAGCGGCGAAGCCGCGAGGGCGGAGTCGAGGCGGCGGGGGTCATCCCGCGCGCCCTCGCGGCGCGCTCAGTCCTCGAGCCGCTTGCCGTCGAAGTCCTTCCACGGCGGGTCGGGGTGGCGACGGTCGCGGATCCGCACCGCGCTGCCCTTGCCGTCGGCGGCGCGGGCCTCGAGCCAGCCGGGCGGCACCGCGGGCTCGGCGAAGCCGAAGACCCAGCGGGCGTCCTCGGTGGCGAGGTTGACGCAGCCGATCGACACCGCGTTGCCGAACAGGTCGTGCCAGTACGCGGCGTGCAGCCAGAAGTGCTCTCGGAAGCGCAGCCCGAACGGCACGTCCTTGTAGTCCCAGCCGTCCACCCAGTCGGGCGGGCTGCGCATCGTCCGCTGCACGTCCTTGCGATCGATGCGGTAGATCCCGACCGGCGTGCCGCCGTGGTGCCCGGTCGACACGATCGTCGCGTACGCCGGGGTGTCGCCGTCGTAGGCGATCAGCACCTGCTGGTCGACGTCGACATCGATCCACCGCTCGTCGGCGCCGACGCCGTCGGGGCGCGCGGCGCGGCGAGCGATGCGCAGGTCCCGCACCGCGACCCACTCGTCGGGGCCGATCCGGGCGAAGTCACCCTCCGTGTCGAGCACCGGCACCACCGCGCGCGGCGCCAGCGTCCGCACCACCGCGGCGTCGCGCGCCGGCGCGGCGCGGACGTCGACGGGGCGCGCGGCGCGGGTCGCGGCGCCGTCCTTGGCCTTCTTCTGGGGCTCGACCGCCCACGCGAACGGCCACACGGCCTCGGGCCACGCGGTCAGATCGAGGCCGGCGAACTCGGTGCTGGCCCGGGCCCGGTGCGGCAGCACCTCGGTCGCGGGCGCGTCGTCGGACGGCGCGAGGTCGCGGGCGCACACCCAGCCGCGCGGCTCGATCGCGACGTAGGCCTTGCAGCGGTCGCGCGACGCGACGATCTCGGTCCACGCCAGGCGCTGGTCCTCGGCGATCTTGCCGATGCGGTGGCCGTGCGACGTCTTCGCGACGTCGTAGACCTTGGCCGCGACCCGGGTCCGCACCGACCGCGTCGTCGCCGGCCAGCCCAGGTCGTCGAGGGTCAGCGGCGTGCCGGCGGCGGGCCGGTGCCGGTGGTGGTGGTGGTGCCGATCGCGACCCTGCTCGCCGTCGCCGGCCCGCGCCGACGGATCGAGGGCGAGCGCGAGCGTCAAGGTCGCGGCCATCCCCACCGCGACAGGAGCACGGAGCCCGAAAGTCACTGCGAACACGATACCGCGGGTGCATGTAGGTGCGACAGCGCCGTGGCGTGTCCGCCACGCCGGACGGTTCACGGCCGCGCCCGCGACCGCCCGCGGCGACGGCCTGTCGCGTGATCCGCCGCTTCGGCGCCTGGTCCGGCGCTTGCTCTACCGCCGGCCATGCGTCGTGCTCGCCTCGCCTACCCCGCCCTCGGCCCCGCGCTCCTGGTCGCCGCCGCCCTCGCCCTGCTGTCCGGCTGCTTCATCTTCACCAAGGCGGTGGCCAAGCCCACCGTCGACGTCCGCGACGTCTCGATCGGCGCGGTGTCGTTCACCGGCGTCGAGGGCGAGCTCCGCCTCGACGTCACCAACCCCAACGGCTTCGGCGTGCCCCTGGCCGGCATCGACTGGGAGCTGTCGATCGGCACCGCCTCGGCGGTATCCGGCACGATCGACCTGTCGCAGACCATCCCGGCCCACGGCGTCGCCCCGGTGACCGCGACGCTGCGCATCGACGCCGCGCGCGCCGTCGGCGTCGGCGCCGAGCTCGCCCGCGGCGCCCACACCTACACGCTCAGCGCCCGCGTCCGCTTCACGTCGCCGATGGGGCCGATCGCCGTCGACGTCGCCCACCAGGGCGAGCTGTCCGACGGCGCCCGCGCCCTCGACGTCCTCGGCGCCCGCTGAGCCGCGAGGCGCGCCGCCCGGCGCCGCCCCCGCTCAGGCGCCCGCGGCCAGCCGATCGTACAGATCGAGGCCGGCCTTGACGGTGCCGGCGACGCTCGGATAGCCGGCGGTTGCGCCGACCAGCCACAGGTTCCGCAGCGGGGTCTCGGCGGGCACCCGCGCCGGGCCGACGTTGCGCGGCGTCAGCGCCGCGCCGTACGCGTTGCCCTGCGGCGCGCCGCAGAAGCGCTCGTTGGTGGCGGGCGTGCCCATGACCCGGACCGCGAGGTGGCGCCGCAGGTCGGGCACGTAGCGCTCCTCGACGATCTGCAGGATGCGATCGCGGATCCGCTTCTTCTCGGCGTTGTAGGCGCGGCGGTCGGTGTCGCGCAGCCGGCGCAGCGGCGCGTACGGGGCGCTGGTCGCCAGCTCGAGGACCTGCTGGCCGGGTGGGCACAGCCCGGGCGCGTCGCTGTGCAGGGTCGGCGTCGACATGAACAGCCACGGATCGTCGTAGTCCTGATCGACGAGCTGGCGCCGGTAGATCGCGTTGAGATCGTCGTGCGGGTAGTGCCAGACGTTCCACGAGCCGAAGCCGTGGTCGCGCAGGTCGAGGTCCTTGACCGCCAGGTACAGCGTGAAGTTGCCCGACGAGTAGTCGTAGCGCACCCGGTCGAGGTAGCGCCGCGGCAGGTGCGCGGCGCCGATCATCGCCACGGTCTGGCGCGGATCGACGTTCGAGACGTAGCGCGCCGCGGTGAAGGTGCGGCCGTCGCGGGCCCGGACCCCGACGACGCGATCGCGCTCGACGAGGATCCGCTCGATCGGGGTGTCGAGCAGCACCGCGCAGCCGGGGCGCGACGCGATCGCGCCGGCGACGCTGCCGACCAGGTGGCCGAAGTGCTTCTCCGGATAGTACGCGCCGCGGTCGTAGCCGCGGACCAGCGCGACGTGGAGCAGCAGCGACACCTCGGCGGGCGGCAGCAGGTAGTCGCCGCTCTGCCCGGCCAGCACCGCCTGCAGCCGGCGCGGCATCGCGACGTGGTCGTAGAGCTGCTGCAGGGTCCAGCGCTGGTAGCGCAGCAGGTGGGGCCAGCGCACCGGCGCGGTCGCCAGGTCGCGCCAGCGCAGCGACTTCGGCAGGGTGTCGACCTCGCGGCCGATCGCCATGATCGTGTCGAAGTAGCGGCGCAGCGGCCGGACCGCGTCGGGGAAGCGCCGGATCAGGCGGTCGCGGAACTTCTCGAGGCCGTTGGGGATGCGATAGCGGTCGCCGGCGATCACGACGTGATCGAAGCCCTCGGGATCGAGGCGGTGGAACCGGACCTCGTCGACCAGATCGAGCCGGCGCAGCAGCTCGTGCACCGACTCGCCCTCGCCGCAGCTGAAGATGTAGTGGACCTGGGCGCAGAAGCGGTGGGCGCCGACCTCGAAGGTGTGGGCGTAGCCGCCCGGGGTGTCGTGGGCCTCGACCACCAGCACGCGTCGCCCCGCGGCGGCCAGCTGCGACGCCACCGTCAGCCCCGCCATGCCGGCGCCGATCACCAGCTCGTCGAAGTGGGTGGCGGTCGGATCGAGGCGCGGGCGCGGGTCCATCGCGCGCAGGGTATGTTGCCGCCGCCCGCGATGGGAGCCCGCGGGGCGACATCCGCCGCGGCGCGCGCGCCCCCGCTCAGCGGGACGCGGCCGCGACCACGGCGCCGAACGCGGGCATCGCGGGGATGTCGGTCGGCCCCGGATCGACGCCGAGCCGGGTCAGCATCGCGGTGACCTGGCCGCGATGGTGGGTCTGGTGGTTGAACATCTGGGCCGCGATCACCCACACCGGGGCGCGCCGGCCGGCCCCCGGCCGCAGCTCGTGGGCGACGGCGAGCGCGTCGTCGTCGAGGGCCCCGGCCCACTCGTCGATCTCGTCGTCGAGCCGGTCGCGGGCGGCGCGCAGCGCCGGCAGCGCGTCGTGGACGATGCGCCGCGGATCGGCGTCGAAGTCGGGGGCGCCGCCGCGCAGCCAGGTCAGGAACAGCGCGTCGATCACCAGCACGTGGTTGAGCGTGGCGTGGATCGAGCCGAAGAACGCGCCGAGGTCGCGCCGGTAGTCCTCGGCGGGCAGCCCGGCGGCGCAGGCGTAGAGCCGCCGGTTCATCCACCGGTTGTAGTCCGCCATCAGGGTCGCCCACGCGCGCATCATGCGGGCACCGTACTACGCGCCGCGATGTGCGGCGGACCGGGTCGTTTCGACGCGTCGGATGTCGTTTCGACCTCGGGCTGCGCGCCGCCGCGAGCGATTTCGCGGACCTGGCGGGGCATGTGGCTTGCTCGAGCTGGGCACGCCACGCAGCCCCTTCGCCTGACAAGAACGGAGCTCTCATCATGACAAGGCTGGCCAGCATCGGAGTCGCAGCGACGCTCGTCCTCGGCGCCCTCGGCGCGTGCAAGAAGGACGAGGCCGCCAAGCAGGCCCCCGCGGCCAAGGTCGAGCCGGCCGCGGAGCCGCCGCGGTCCAACACCCCGCCGCTCGATCCCAACAACATCGTCAGCATCGCGCTGGCCTCGAAGGATCACACGACGCTGGTCGCCGCCCTGAAGGCCGCCGACTACGTCACCGCCGCGTCGGCCTCGGGGCCGCTCACCGTGTTCGCGCCGACCAACGCCGCGTTCGACGCCCTGCCGGCCGGCACCGTCGACAACCTGGTCAAGCCCGAGCACCAGGCCGACCTCAAGGAGATCCTCAAGTACCACGTCACCACCTCGGTCCTGGAGACCAAGGACATGAAGGACGGCGAGGTCATCTCGATGGCCAACGGCGCCAAGGCGACGCTGCACGTCGCCGACGACGGCACGGTCACGATCAACGACGCCAAGATCGTGGGCTCGGTGCGGGCGTCCAACGGCATCGTCCACGTCATCGACCACGTCCTGCTGCCGCCGGCGAAGTAGCCGCGTGGCAGCGGGCGCCGGCCGCGGCGGCGCAGGGCGTGACGACGCGCGCCGCGGCGCCGCGACGCGCTGGCTGTCGTAGAGTCGCGTGGTGACCACGCCCGACGAGCTCATCGCCACGCTCGGCCTCGCGCCCCACCCCGAGGGCGGCTTCTACCGCGAGACCTGGCGCGACGCCCCGACCGACGGCCGGCGCGGCGCCGGCACCGCGATCTATTTCCTGCTGCGCGCCGGCGACGCCCATCGCTGGCACCGCGTCGACGCCGCCGAGATCTGGCACCACTACGCCGGCGCGCCGCTCGAGCTGTGGATCGCCGACGGCGGCGCCCCGGTCCGCCACGTCCTCGGCACCGACCTCGCCGCCGGCGAGCGCCCCCAGCTCGTCGTGCCGCCCGGCGCCTGGCAGCGCGCCCGCAGCCTCGGCGCGTACACGCTGGTCGGCTGCACCGTGTCGCCCGCGTTCATGTTCGAGACCTTCGAGCTGGCGCCCGACGGCTGGACGCCGTCGTAGCGGCCCTACCCGCGCGTCGCGGGCCCGAGCGTGAAACGGATCGCGCGAGTCGAGACCACGCGCGCGCGGCCGGCATCGTCGAGCAGCGCGCAGTCGAACGGCGGCTCGCGCACGTACCAGCCGTCCTTCATCGTGACGAGCTCCTCGAGCGGCAGGCCGCCCGGCCCGAGCGCGAACGGCGCGCCGCCCAGCAGATCGTCGACGGTGTCCGTCGCGGCCACGCAGACCACCGCGCGGGTAGGGCGAGCCTCGGGCCGGCAGACCCGCGCGCTGTCGCCGTTGCAGTCCGCGCCGTCGCCGTAGACCTCCAGGAAGTCCTCGCCCGGCGGCAGCACGCCCTCGACGATCATCTCCCAGTTCGCCTGCGCCCAGTCCGCCAGGTAGCTGCCCGTCGAAGTACGCCGCGCGATCGCCTCCAGCCGCTCCCAGCTGGTGGCCAGGGTCGCGGCGAAGGCACGCACGGCGTCGGCGACGTCCGGGGGAGCTGCCACGACGGCAGGATACCCGCTACATCCGGCCGCGCAGCATACCGTTCCAGTACATCTCGGGCAGGCCGAAGGCCTTGAGGGCCCACATGCTGTAGCGCTCCTGCGACTGGTCGAACGGGAACGACTCCTGGGGACGGCCGTCGTAGTCGAACTCGGCGAGGATCAGCTTGCCGTAGCCGGTGACCAGCGGGCACGACGAGTAGCCGTCGTAGCTCGCGGTGGGCGCGCGGCCGTCGCGGTAGGCGAGCAGGTTCTCGACCAGCACCGGCGCCTGCTTGCGCACCGCCGCGCCGGTGCGCGAGGTCGGCAGGCTGGAGCAGTCGCCCAGCGACCAGACGTCGGGGTAGCGGACGTGCTGGAGGTGGTGCTTGTCGACCTCGACCCAGCCGGCGCCGTCGGCCAGCGGGCTCTGCTTGATGACGTCGGGTGCGCTCTGCGGCGGCACCACGTGCAGCATGCTGTACGGCAGGATCAGCTCGCCGCCGTCGTCGAGGCCGCGGAACACGGCCTCGCGCGACTTCGGGCGCACCGCCACCAGCTCGTGGCGGAAGTGGGTCTCGATGCCCTTGCGCGCCACGATCTTGCGCAGCGAGCGGGCGTAGCGCTCGACCCCGAAGATGCCCTTGCCGGCCGACGCGAAGATCACCGGGACCCGGTCGCGGACCCCGCGGCGCCGCAGCTGCTCGTCGGCCAGGTACATGATCTTCTGCGGCGCGCCGGCGCACTTCACCGGCGTCGACGGGAACGTGAAGATCGCGTTGCCCTCGGTGATCGTCCGCAGCGTCTGCCACGTCGAGTCGACCAGGTCGAAGCGGTAGTTCGAGACCACGCCGTCGCGGCCGAGCGTGCCGTCGAGGCCGTCGATCTTGTGCCAGTCGAGCTGGATCCCCAGCGCGACCACGAGCTGGTCGTAGCCGACGCGCTCGCCCGAGCCGGTGACGACGACCTTGGCGTCGGGCTCGAAGGCCTGGACGCGGTCCTGGATCCAGACCACGCCGTCGGGGACGTAGTCGGCCTCGTCGCGCTCGGACACCGTCTTGTCGAAGACGCCGCCGCCGACCAGCGTCCAGATCGGCTGGTAGTAGTGCTTGTCGCTGGGCTCGATCAGCGCGATCGAGCCCGGCGGCAGCGCCGCGGCGAGGCGCGCCGCCACCGACAGGCCGCCGGTGCCACCACCGACGATGACGATCGGGAACGAACGGGTGGGGGCGGTGGTCACGACACGCCCTCCAGCAGGCGGGTGTCGGGCGCATCGAGCCGGTCGCGGCAGGCCTCGACGTCGCCGGCGGCGAGGTGCTTGCCGAACTCGCGGGCGACCGCGAGCAGGAAGCCGACCGCGCGCTGGACGTCGGGATCGCGCAGCGCGCGCATCGCGCCCCACAGGCCGACCGGCCGGGCGTCACCGGGCGACGCCAGCGCAGCGGCGAGCTGGCTGACCACCGCGAGCGCGCTGGGCTCGAGCAGCTGGGACTCGATCAGCGACGCCAGGCCGTGGACCGCGCGCGGCGCGGTCGAGACCTCGACCGCGCGCAGCACCGAGCGCATGCGATCGTCGAGATCGACGCCGGCGTCGCCGAGCCGGGCGGCGACGCCGTCGAGGGTGTCGGTGAACATCGCGACCGCGCCGGGCAGGGTCGCGGCGACGCCGGCGAGGGGCTCGAGCGACGCGGCGACGCGCTCGATCGTCGCGAGGCGGTCCTCGAGGCGGGCGAGCGTCGCGATCGCCGCGTCGGCGCTGACGGGCGCGCCGGTGGGCGCCACGGCGGGCGTCGACTTGGTGAACGTTTGGGTGGGCGCGGCCATGGTTCCTCCTGGCACCCACCCACTTCAAGCCACATGCCAGCGGTCGCACCCCGCCGCACGTGCGTTTCTGCGACGACGCGGAGCGCCAGGCGAAACAGAATGCAGCGCGGGCGGCGGCGCGTGTTTCATGGCGCCCGTCGCGCCGGCGACCGGTCGGAGCCGCGGCGGTCAGCAGGCCGACGACTCGTCGTCGTCGAGCGAGCGCGCGATCCACGTCCAGGTACACCCCGCGGCGGGGTCGGCGCGCAGCGAGATCGAGACCGCCAGGTGGACGCTGTCGGCGTCGAACACCAGCAGCGCGCCGACGTCGTCGACCACCGACGCCGCGAGCCGCAGGAAGTCCTCGAGGCGGCGGCGCAAGCGCGCGTCGCGGAACAGATCGGCGAGCTCGGCGGTGGTGGCGGACGTCCACAGCGCGCGCGACTGCGGGCGGGCCAGGTGCCAGCGGCCGCCGCGCAGGAGCGCGTGGCCGGCACGGACGGTTCCCAGACGAGGAGACAGCGGCATGGTCGCCAATGTCGCGCGCGTCCGTGCAGCGCCGGTCAGCGGTCGGCAACATTCCTGCGCCGCCGGCGGCGCGGTGCGCGGCGCCCTCCCCCGCCGCGGGTGATCGCGCGACGCCGCGGCACGCCGCCGCACCTCGCGCGCGTGCGCGCGCGCTCAGGCCCCGGCGCCAGCGCCGCGGATCCGGCGGACCAGCGCGGTCGTGCTGACCAGGCCGTCGACATCCGGAATGATCACCAGCTCGGCGCCGGTGCCGGTGACGCCGACGACGTGCTCGAGGTCCTTGAACCCCGCGTGCTTGCACACCCGGGTGACCCCGAAGGCGATCGCCACGCGGTGCAGCTCGTCCAGGGAGCCCAGCAGGAACGCCGCGTCGACGACGCCCAGGCTGTTGATCAGCGCCAACCGCTCCAGCTCGGGGACGATCGGACGCGCCGGCCCCTTGGCGGCCCGCACCATGGCGTCGGAGTCGACGCCGACGATCAGCTTGTCGCGGGCACGGCGGCATCGATCGAGGTAGTGCAGATGACCGAAGTGGATGAGGTCGAAGCAGCCGCTGGTGAGCCCGACGTGCATCGGGCCATCGTAGCCCTCTGACCGGTCCGCGGTGGGCGACACGCGCGACCGGAGATCCGATGCGTGCCTGGAGACTGCGCACGCCCGGCGGGCCATCCGTCCTGACGCTGGAGGAGCTGCCGCGCCCCGAGCCAGCAGCCGGCCAGGTCCTGATCGAGGTGCGCGCGTTCGGCCTCAACCGCTCCGAGTACTTCACGCGCATCGGCGAGTCGCCGTCGGTGAAGCTGCCGCGGGTGCTCGGCACCGGCACCGTCCGACCGCGCGCGCTCAGATCAGAAGCCGAGCACCTCGGCGCACCACGTCGGCCCCCAGGTGTCGCGCGCGAACTGCCGCAGCGCCTCGACGCCGGCGCCGGTGCCGGTGCGCAACGCGGCGGCGTAGTCGTCCTGGGTCTGCCACGCGAAGTCGGCCATCGCGCGGCCCTGCTCGAACAGCGCCATCGCGCGGCGGATGTTCCAGGCGGTGAACGCGCGCAGCTGGGTGTCGGCGGCGAAGTACGCCGGATCGCCGTCGGCGACCGCCTTCACGGTGGCGATCGCGTACACCGTGAACTCGAGCGGGCCCATGACGGCGTCGCGCCAGCCGCGGGTCCACAGGCCGTCGGCCTCGAGGCCGACCGCGACCGCGGCGCCGTTGACGTACGCGTTCCACTCGTCGAAGACGTAGAGCGGCGTGTCGTCCCACGCGACCTGGCCGGCGAGGTACAGGTCGTAGCGCGGGCCGCGCAGCGACGCCGGCACCGCCGCGGCGACGTCGGCCTTGCGGATGCCGGGCTCGCGCACGAACGCCGCGCGATCGTCGAGGACGTAGAACGCGTTGGCCCGGCCGGCGCCGTCGTACTCGTAGTTGCGCAGGTGGGCGTGGATCCCGTGGCTGGTCTCGTGCCCCGCGGTGGCGGGATCGTCGTCCCAGTACTGCGTGCCGTAGCTGGCCGGCAGGTGCCGCGCGATGTCGGTGAGCTGCGCGCCCCACGCGGCCTCGCCGAGCGCCGGCTGCTGCGCCGGCCAGGTGAACCAGGTGACGCCGTCGCCGGGATCCGGGGCCGCGTCGGGCGCGCCGGGGCCCGCGTCCGGCGCGGTGCCCCCGCCGTCGGCGTCGCCGACGGTGTCGTCGGCGGACGGGTCCGACGCGCCGCCGACCTCGCAGGCCGGCACCAGCAGCAGGAGCGCGAGGAGGGCGGTCGTCGTCGAGGCGCGCATCTCCACATCTTGCGCCGCGCGCCGCCGGGACCGCGGCGACCTCGGTGCGCCTCGGGCGCGCGCGAGTTCGCCACGTGCGGGCCGCCGGCGCCGCGACCCGCGCCGCCCGGCTGGTGGCGCCTGCGTCCTCGGGCCGACGCCGTGCCAGGTCACGCCATGCCGGGATCGCCGGACGGCAGCGGGTGGTCGCCGGGCTGGTCCGGCTCGCGCATCTGCCGGGCGGCGTCGAGCATGCGCTGCCGCTCCTGCTCGCGCGCGCGGGTCTCGGCGGCGCGCCGCTGGGCCTCGGCCTGCTCCGCTTCCTTGATCCGTGCCTGCGCCTCGGGCGTGAACGGGTTGTCCGGCTTCGTGAGATCGAGCGGCTTCGACGACCACCAGTCGACCGGACCCATGGCGCCGTTGCCGCGCGGATCGTCGGCTCGCTGCTGCCCCAGACGATCCTGGTTCTGCGGCGTGTCCCGGGCGTCGTCGGTGCTGAGCTTGGGCGCGGGCGGGTTGGCGGCCCAGTCGGTCCCGGGGATGCCCCAGGGCGGGAAGATGCTGCCGCCGCTGGCCGCGACCGCGCTCGCCGGATCGACGTCGTCGGCGTAGTGCCCGAAGGCCTGCACCATCGCGTCGGTGTCGCCGCCGCCCGGCCCCAGCGCCGGGGCGGCCGCGGGTGCGTCGTGCTCGTCGGGTGCGGCGTCGCTCGCCGACGACGGCGGCAGCTGAACGTCCGGCGCGAGCTGCGGATCCTGGTCGAAGTCGCCCATGTCGCCGGGGTAGAGACGGCCGCACGCGATCCGTTACCGACGGCGTGGCCGCGCGGGTCATGCGGTACGCTCCGTCGCCGACCGACCGACTCCCATGCGCTACCTCGTCCTCGCCCTCACGCTGCTGCTCGCCTGCGCGGCGCCGACCGCGCCGACCGCGCCGACCGCGCCGACCGCGCCGACCGCGCCGGCGGGCCCCGCCGGCCGCTACCCGGTGCCCGCCCCGGTCGGCGCAATCGTCGACGACGCCGCGGCGTTCGCCACCTTCGCGGACGCGGTCCGGCCCGACCTCGAACGGGACGCGACGACCGCCCCCGACCCCGGCACCCGCAAGGAGCGCTGGTTCGTGCTCGCCATGCTCGACGCGCTCGACGGAGATCTCGACGCCGCCGGCGCGGCGCTCGACCAGGTGGCCGCCCTCGAGGACTCGCCGGCCGCGAAGGCGATGGTCGGCCTGTCGCTGCGGGCGATCGTCGACGCCCGTGGTCCGGGCGGCTCCGGCGACGTCGGGGCGGCGCTGGAGGCGCGGGTCCAGGCGCTGCCGATCGACGAGCTGCGCGACGAGCTCGCGATGCTGCGCACGATGGTCCAGCAGTTCACACCCGAGGTCTGCGCGCAGCTGGTCGACGCCGAGGTCGGGCCGCACGTCGTCGACGGCACGGTCGGCATCGACGACGCCCACGCGATCGTGTTCCAGCGCTACGCGGTGGTCGAGCTGATCCCGGTGGCTGCCGACGTCGACGCCGTGCTCGCCGCGCACGGCATCGAGCCGCTCGGCGAGTAGCCGGCGCGGCGGCGGCGCGGCGGGTAGGTCGCGAGCGGGGCGGGGCGCGGCGGCGGGCGGCGGGCGGCGGCGCGATAGCGAACATTTAGGAACTCCTCAGCGACGGGTTAGGAACGCGGATACGTCGGAGTGCGCATCCTGCGGCCATGCGAACCTCCTTGCTGCTCGCGGCGCTCCTCGGCGCCACCCTGGCCGCCACCGGCTGCTCCGACTCCGACGACGGCGTCGACTCGCCGCGCTCCGACGTCCCCGCGCCGCTGGCCGGCGCCTGGTTCACCGGCACCCTGTCGACCCTCGACTACTACGACGCCACCACCGACACGTGGGTCGACCGGCCCGGGGAAGGCTTCTTCGTCGTGATCGACGGCGACGGCGGCTACGAGACCGGCGCGATCATCGACACCACCGCCGGCGGCTGCACGACGCGCCTGCTCGGCGACGAGGTCGGCACCGTGACCGTCGCCGGCGACCAGCTGACCGTGTACCGCCACTGGGTCAAGACCAGGGTCACCAGCACGTGCGGCGACGACGGCGAGCGTACCGAAGGCGAGGCCACGCGGCAGCTCACCTGGTCGGTCGACCGCGACGGCGACGGCGTCGAGTGGCTGACGCTCACCCACGCCGACGACGCGACCGAGACCTACCACCGCTGGGAGTGAACGCTACGACGCGGTCGCGTGCGCCATGTTCGCGGACCCCAGCGCGCCGAACGCGAGCCCGACCAGCAGGATGTACGTCCCGGGTCCCCAGCTGACCTCCGGGTGGCTGTCGACGAGCCGGCCGAGGTGGGCGTGCATCCAGGCCACCGCCACCACGCCGACGGCGCCGACCAGGCTCAGCACGTACGCCGCGTTGGCCCACACCGGGCGGCGCTGCGGCCGGGGCGACGGCGCGACGACGACCAGGTAGCAGACCACCGCGCCGAGCAGCTCCAGCAGCAGCAGCCAGGCCACGAAGCCGTCGCCGGTGGCGCCGCCGAGCTGATCGAGGGCCAGGCCCGGGCGGCCGTCGAGGATCGTGACCGCCTCCGTGGTCCCCTCGAGGACCAGCAAGCCAGCGATGACGAGCGCGACCCGGGCGACGGCGATGACGAGCGACTTCACTCCCGAAGCCTAGCCGCGGCGTCCGGGCGTGAGCCCGGCAAGTCCCGGCAGCATCGCGGCCGGGTCCGGAGGGCCGCGCCTGCTCCGGCCCTCCGGGGTTGCTCCGGCCCTCCGGGGTTGCTCCGGCCCTCCGGGGTTGCTCCGGCCCTCCGGGGCCCTCCGGGGTTGCTCCCGGGTTGCTCCGGCCCTCCGGGGCCCTCCGGGGTTGCTCCCGGGTTGCTCCGGCCCTCCGGGGTTGCTCCGGCCCCGGGGCCCGGGGCCCTCCGGGGTTGCTCCGGCTCGGGGCCCGGGGCCCTCCGGGGTTGCTCCGGGGGCCCGGGGCCCTCCGGGGTTGCTCCGGCCCTCCGGGGTTGCTCCCGGGTTGCTCCGGCCCGGCATGCTCCGTCCCTCCGGGGTTGCTCCGGCCCTCCGGGGTTGCTCCTCCCGGGGTAGGGGTTGCTCCGGCCCTCCGGGGTTGCTCCGGCCCGGGGCCTGACCGGCACTCGGGACTCGCTCGCCGCGCTCGCCAGGATGGCCGCCCCCACTCGCCGGGGTTGCTGATCCAGCTGATCCAGCTGATCCAGAGCCCGGCACTCCGGACTCGCCCTCGCCGGGGTTGCTGATCCAGGGACCAGCGCTCCCGGGGACCGGCGCTGCCGCTGACCGCCCCGGCCATCTCAGCCGTCGCCGTCGCGGAAGCAGTAGCCTTCGGGCGGCCCGAGATCCGCGACGCTCGTGGTGTCGCCGTTGCACAGGAAGCCCTCGGGGCAGTCGTCGTCGTGTTCGCACGGCGCGAAGCAGACGTCGCTGGTGGGCGGCAGCAGCGTCGACGGCGTCACGCACTGGTACGGCGACGGGCAGGTGTCGGGCGGGCTCGTGCAGGGCTGGTAGTACGGCGCGGGGTCGATGTCGGGGCGACCGTCGCAGCCCGCCGCCAGCGCGACCGTGGCCGACAGGATCAGGGCGGTCGTCGAGGTTCGTCGCACCGCGGTAGCGTGTCCCGGAACCCGCGGCGCGTCACGCCAGCGCGCACCGCAGCGCCGCCGAGATCGTGGGCTCGAACGCGACCAGGATCACCGTCTGCAGCCCCGGGTGGACGTCGCACCAGGTCCGGATGGTCGTGACCGCGAGCCGGCACGCCTGATCGATCGGATACCGGTAGGCGCCGCACGAGATCGCCGGGAAGGCCACCGTGCGACACCCGGCCGCGAGCGCCAGCTCCAGGCTGGCGCGGTACGCCGACGCCAGCTGCGCGGCCTCGTCGTGGTCGCCGCCGCGCCACACCGGCCCGACCGCGTGGATCACCCAGCGCGCCGGCAAGCGGAAGCCCGGGGTCAGCCGGGCCTCGCCGGCGGGGCATCGCCCGAGCGCGCGGCTCGCCGCGAGCAACTCGGGCCCCGCGGCGGCGTGGATGGCGCCATCGACGCCGCCGCCCCCCGACAGCGCGCTGTTGGCGGCGTTGACGATCGCGTCGGCTGCGATCCGGGTGAGATCGCCGTCCACGACGCGGACCTCGGTGCGGCCGGCGCGCGCGCGAAGCTCGGCGACCAGCGCGCCCAGCCGGCGCAGCACCGCGCCCATGTGGCCGGCGTGGATCACGGCGTCGAGGTGACCGCCGTTGAAGCGGTCGGTGCGCACGTGCGTGGTGAGCAGGCGCCGCACCTCCTCGAGCGTCGCGGTCGCCAGCGCCTCGGGATCGTCGAAGCGTCGCGCCTGATCGGTCCAGGCCGTCCACTCGAAGACACGCATCACGTGCCGGTCATGGAGCACCTGAGCGAGCCGGGCGCCGGCGCCACGCTCGGTCAGGGTGGGCTCGAGCGCGGCGACCGCTTCGAGATCGTCGAGGGTCACCGGATCGTCGCCGCGGGCCGCGATCTGCACGGGCGGTTCCGTCATCCAGGCAGGATATCTCACGTCGCCGCCGCGGCGGGTCGTCGTCGCCACCGCGGTCAGTCGAGCTCGGCGTGGAAGAACGCGACGCAACGCTCGAACGCGAGCATCGCCGACGGCGCGTGGTGGGCCTGCGGATCCGACGCCCGCATGAACGCGTGCCCACCGTCGTAGACGTGCAGCTCCGCGCGCCCGCCCGCCGCGCTGATCTGGGACACCAGCGCCTCGGCGCGGGCCGGGTTCGCGAACGCGTCCTCGCGCGCGAAGTGCGCCTGGACCGGACCGTGGGTCAGCGGCGGATCCATGTAGGAGGCCCTCGGCACCCCGTAGAACGGCGCGAACGCCGACGCCTCGGGCACGTGGCACGCCGACACGAACGTGATCGCGCCGCCCATGCAGAATCCCACCACGCCGATCCGGCCGCTGCACCGGGCGTCGGCCGCGAGCCAGCGCGCCGTCGCGGCCACGCGCGTCGCCGCCTCGAGGCTGTTCATCGCGTTCATCAGCGCGAACGCCTCGGCGTCGGTCGTCGCGACCTGGCCGTCGTAGACGTCGACCGCCGCGACGACGAAGCCCGCCGCCGCGAACTGCGCCGCCATCCGGTCGATCTCCGGGGTCAGCCCGTACCACTCGTGCACCATCACCAGCCCGGGTCGCGCGGGTCCCGTCGGCGCCGGGGTAAGGTGCGCGCGGAACGACGTACCATCGGGCGCGGTCAGCGTGTGCTCCTGCATCGACGTGCAGCGTAGCAGCGAGCCGCGCGGCTTGCCGACACGCCGGGGAGACGTGTGCGACGACCTGCGCGGAGTGCGCGACGAGCAGCGGATCGCGGTGCAGGCCGCGGCTCACGGCCCGTGGCCCGCGGCCCGTGGCCCGCGGCGATCAGGGGCAGGTCCAGACCGACTTCGTGTTGCCTCGATGGTCGGTCACGTCCAAGACGTGCTCGCCGGTGGCCACGCGCCCGGCGCCGGTGAGGCGCCACGCCGGCCACGGCAGATCGAGATCGCCGCGCACCTCGTAGCCGTCGGTCCGATAGCTCTCGATGCTGGTCCCCGGATGATCGGCGCGACGCGACGCCGCCACCGCGAGCGCTCCCTTCTGCCGGGGATCGAACGTGAACCCGGCGCTCAACCCGAGGTGCCAGCCGACCGCGGCTCCGTCGGGCTGGGTGTTGCGATCCGCGCCGCCGGCGATGCTCAACGCGCATCCCGTCGTCGTGCCTGCGAGCGTCGCCACGGTCAGGAGCCACGCCAGATGAGCCATCTCTGCCAGCGTATCAAGGCCGCCGCGCGCGCCGTCGCGGGCGCTCGCGGCATCGGCGCGCACCACGCGGCCACGCCTGCGGTATTCGGTCGCGGAACCAGACCGGGGTTGCCTCGCACTCAAGAGCGGACCAGAGCCAATCAGACCGAGCCAGCCAGACCGGGGTTGCTTCGCACGGGGTCCGCAGAGCCAATCAGACCGGGGCTGCTTCGCACGGGATCCGCAGCATCTGCTCTTCCGGCGATCCGCTACTTCGACCTACGGTAGACAATCCACCCGCTCGAATGGTGAGACGCGAGCACGATCTTCCCGCCACGAGCCAAGACCAGTGCATCGTCCTCGACGATTGCATCCACGAGTTCGTGGACGCCGTCGCGAAGAAAGAAAGGCGCCCTGGAAAGGCGAAACAGCATCGATTGGGGATTCCCGGCAAGGTCGGGCGCTCGCAGAACGTCGTCGATCTCCGTTGGCTGGATCTGCCCACCTACCTCCGCTACGCGAAACAGGTCATCCATGTCGAGTCGAGACCACCTTGATGGCTTCCCCGTTAGGACGGCTTGCCATCGATCTCGGCGGTGCTTGGGGAGAACACTCCTCACGAATTGGCAGATCGCTTCAAGTTCTGCGGCAGTGGGACTCGATATCATGCTCTCGCATCCAGGCAAGATGTCAGTGGCACTCGCGACATGTCCGTTCATCTTGGAGAAGCCGCGGCGCCGCAATTCTTGTCATCAATCTCCTCGAGATGGAAATGCCGACCACCCTTCGTGTGAGGGCCCTCGGAACCAGACCGGGGTTGCCTCGCACTGGAGCCGAGGCGGACCGGCGGCAGCCACTCGCTCGGCGCGCCGCGGGGACGGCCTCGACAACGACTCCCCCGACGCCGCGACGGGCTTCGCCACGCCGCGACGGCGCGCGACCAAGGGGCGCACGCGGGTGCCGAGGCGACCGACCCTACGCTCGCGGAGGTTCGCCCACGACGACGCTGGCGAACCGGCGAAGCCAGTAGGTGCCGGGCGGGAACACCACCTCCAGCCCCGCCAGCCACGCCGCCCGCGCCGCGCGGTACGCGTCGATGAACGCGCGGTTGCGCTGCAGCGCCTCGAGCCGCGCCCACACGCTGCGCGCGGCGACTCGCGGTCGCAGCCCCCGCCGCGGCTCGCGGCTCGTCGGACGACTCCGCCAGTCCTGCCGCAGCACCCCGCGACGCCCGAGCACGCCACGCCCCGCACGCCGACGCTCCGCCGCCAGCCGATCCTCCTCCGCGGCCACCCGCTCACGCAGGGCGCACAGGAAGGCGTCGACGTCCTCGATGCCCGGTGGCAGGCCGAGCTCGAGCGTGACCTCCTCCGGCATCGACCCACCGGCGCGGAAGAACTGCTTGGGGCGCTGCACCACGATCGACTTCCGATTCAGCAGCGCGGCAAGGCCGTGCACCCCGGGCCAGTGATGGGCCCGCTCCACCAGCCCCGCCTTCACCGGGTTGGTCGCCACGTACACCAGCTTGTCGAGCACGTCGTCGATCTCGACGAGCTGCACCAGGCACGGCGGCTCGCTGGACCACAGGTTCTCGCGTCGCCCGCGGTGCGCGTTCTGCGCCTTCGCCAGCATCTTGTGGAAGTGCTCCATGAACTCGATGGCGCGTCCGTCGCGGTCGTACACGACCGTGTGGTGGTGGTTCGACATCACCACGGGCAGCACGATGCGCACGTCGTACCGGTTCGCCGCCTCGGCCAGGCAGTAGAGGAACGTCTCGTTGGTCACCTTGTCGGGCCGCAGCAGCAGCTGCCGCTGCGTGCAGCGTCGGGTGAGCATGTACGTCCGACCAGGTAGCACTTCGCGAGGCAACGACATCGCACCGTCGCATCAGCACGACGCGTGCCGGCGGCAACGTAGCGGAATCTGGTGCACACCGTCCGATGTCCGGTCGCGAACGTCCACCGGCCGGACACGCTGTCCGGCCTCCGTCTCACGGATTCGTTCCAGGGCGCCTCCCGGACAGTCCCCCACAACTTGGCGCGGACTCCACCCACGGAACATCAACCCCCGGAGCGGGCTCCGCCAACCCCGGAGCGGTCTCCCGGAACATCAACCCCGGAGCGGTCTCCCCGGCCCTCGGAACATCAACCCCGGAGCGGTCTCCCCCGGTCTCCCCCAACCCCGGAGCGGTCTCCCGGAACATCAACCCCGGAGCGGTCTCCCCGGCCCTGCGCCATCGTGCGCCATGGAGCGACCACGCGGCCGGCGTTAGGCTCGGCGCATGCGGCTCCGCTGCGCGCTCCTGGTCCTCGTCACCCTCCTCGACGCCTGCTCCCGGTCGAAGCCGCCTCCCGCCGCCGACCGCGCCCGCGACGCCGGCGCCACCGCCACCGCCACCGCCACCGGTTCCGCCGCGACGCCGACCGACCGGCCAGCGCCCGGGGCCGCCGACGCGGGCGCGTCCGTGATGTCGACCGCCGCGCTGCCGACCTCGGGCGCGGCGACCCTCGAGCCGACCGGCGGCACGATCGCGATCGCCGGCGCCACGCTGAGCGTGCCCGCGGGCGCGCTGTCCGCCCCGGTGGCGATGACGGTGAGCTCGAAGCCGCCGTCGCTCGATCCGCTCGCGGCGCTCGTCGAGCCGGAGTACCTCGAGCGCCTGCGGGCCGAGATCACGCCGCTGCGCCTGATCGAGCTCGGCCCCGACGGCCAGACCTTCGCGCACCCGGCGACCGTGACCCTGGAGATCCGCGCGGACGAGCTGCCGCCGGGCAAGACCCTCGCCGACGTCGCCGCCGTGGTCATCAGCAAGGACGGCGCGGTCGACGACGTGCCGGTCACCGTCGTCGGCAACCGGCTCTCGATCGAGGTCCCGCACTACTCGATGCTGCTCACCGCGGTCGCGGTCGGCGCGATGGCGCTCGTCGGCGGCATGGCCATCCTGCTGCGCGGCTCGGCGGATCCGATGATGCGCCGTGACTGCGCGAAGTGGCTCAACCCCGCCAGCCCCCGGGTCCAGGAGCTCGCCGCCGATGCGGAGCGGTTCAAGATCGACGCCGCCACCGGCGAGATCCACCTCGACCTCGGCCGGCCGGCGGTGGGACGCGACGTCAAGGTGGGCGCGCACGCCCTGCCCGCCGACAAGGTCATCGAGCACCCCGAGGGTGACTGCGTCAACTTCAGCACGATGTACGGCAGCCTGCTGCTCGCGCGCGGCTACCCGGTGCGCCTCGTCGCCGGCACCGCCGAGTACCGGCGGGGCCAGAAGACCTACAAGGGCTTCCACCAGTGGGCCGAGACCGTCGTCGATGGCAAGCCGTACTACGTCGACACCTTCGACCCGGATCACACCCGGCTGGTGCCGATGGCCGAGGCAACCCGCGACCTGTCGCTCGGGCGCAACCGCATGTGCGGCAAGAACCCCGACGGGTCGACGGTCGGCCCCGCGAAGTACGACCCGAGCTGGTTCGACAAGCTCGTCACCGACAGCGCCGCGCTCGTCGCCCGCTACAAGGAGCTGCAGGAGGAAGCGCGCGCCCAGCAGGCGCTGTGCGCCGGCGGCAGCGACGCGGCCTGCAACCTGCGCCACCAGATCTACGTCGAGGCGATGGAGCTGCGGCGCAAGCTCAACGCGATGGGCGTCGATCCGACGAAGTGACCCGACGACGGGGCCGCCCGCGCGGTCACGCAGGCGCGCCACCCGGTCACCGACTCCACCCGGGTCGGTCGCGCCTCGCGGAGCGTCCGCTCCTCGGACGTCAACCTCGTGCGGGCATTCCGGCCCCTCACCTCCGGCGCGAGTCGCGAGGTCCGCCTCCGGTCGCCGAGCGCGACCGGCGACGACGCTCGCGGCCGTCGGGACGACGCCGGCGACCTGCGCGGGCCCACGGCTCCCCCGGTCTGGGGTGCGACGATCGGGCGCGGCATGCCCGACCGGACGAGCCGATGCGGGCCTCGAGCTCGGATACGATCGGCGGATGGAGCCTCGAGGCCTGGCGATCGTCGCGTCGTGTTGCTGGTGCTTCCACGCGCGGGCGGCCCGCGGCGATGACGCCCCCGCCCCGGCCGACACGCTCGCGCCGCACGTGTCCGGCTTCGTCGACGGCACCTACAACTACAACTTCAACCAGCCGGCCGGCGGGGAGACCCCGTACTACCCGTACGTCGCGCGCCACCACTCGTTCCTGCTCGACGCCGCGCACCTGGCCGTGACCGGCAACGACGACCGCCTGGCGTACGCGGTCGAGCTCGACGCCGGCAGCGACGCGCAGGTCAACTCGGGCGGCAACCTGGTCGACGTCCAGGAGGCGTGGCTGACCTACCGCGATCACGCCGGGTTCGGGCTCAAGGCCGGCAAGTTCGTGACGACCGAGGGGATCGAGGTGATCGAGGCGGTCTTCGACCCGACCATCTCGCGTGGCTTCCTGTTCTGGCTGGCCGAGCCCGGCAGCATGGTCGGGGCCCTGGCGACGTACCAGATCGACGACCAGCTCGACGTCGCGCTCGGCGTCGTCAACGGCTGGGACGTCCTCGTCGACAACAACGCGGCCAAGACGATCGTCGGCAAGTTCGGCATCACCACTGACACGTTCCTGCTGACGCTGTCGACGCTCGCCGGCCCGGAGCGGGCCGGCAACAACGACGACTGGCGCGTCAACTTCGACGTCACCGGGATGTACCGGCTCGGCACGACGGACGTGTGGTTCCAGGGCCACGCGGCCACGGAGCAAGGCGCGGCCCCCGACGGCGACAGCGCCACCTGGTTCGGCATCGGGCTCCAGCCGGTCGTCCACGTGACAAGCGAGTTCGCGGTCGGCACCCGCGTCGAGCTCTTCGACGATCACGACGGGGCGCGGACCGGCATCCCGCAGCTGCTGGTCAACCTCAGCGCCGCCCCCGCCTACAGCCCCAGCGAGCACCTGACGCTGCGCGCCGAGCTCCGCGCCGACGTCTCGGCGGGACGTGACGCCGGCGTCGACGGTCCGTACGTCAACCACGACGGCGCCGCCAAGGCGCTCCAGGTGGTCGGGCTCACCGAGGCGGTGATGACGTTCTAGCCTCCGGGCGATCACGCCGGTCGGCGCCGGGCCCGCCACGCGCCGGCGCGGGCGCCCAGGTCGCGCGCGCGCTCGCTCCACCAGCTCACGCCCGGCGCCGGGCACCGTGAGGGTCGTGACGACCTGCTGCATGGCCACGTTACCCCTCCGGGTCCTTCAAGGCCTGCCGCCTCTTCGGTGGAAATCAAACAGTGGCGCGGTCTCGCCCATCCCGGAGGCATCACCCCGGGTGCAGCGCCTGCTCTGATTCCGAGCGCGCGCCCTCCACGCACGCACGCCCGCAACGAGACCGGACTCAGCGCCCCGACGGCGCCGACGCGCGCAGGTCCAGCTCGCGCTGGATCAGCGAGGACGCGATCCGGAACGCCTTGATCCGTCGGATCAGCAACGTGTGCTGTGCCGAGCCCTCGCGTAGCCGGGGCCGGACCTTCTCGCACTTACTGATCGTCGACGTGATCGCCCGTAGAGCTTCCTCCAGCTCCTGCACCGTCAGTTCCGAGGGCGAGCTGGTCACGGGCACATGGTACCTCGCGCCGCATCACCGGGGTTGCGTCGCACAACGCGCCTGGGCCTCGCCCGAAGCTCGACCGCGATGCGGTCTCTGCACCGACCTCGAGAGTCAACCCCGGTCCATTCCGCACCTCGCGATCAGACCTCCTCGTGCCTCATTGCGGGAAAAGCCACGCCAGCGGCATTCTCATCGAGGACCGAAAGCACGTCGTCCACGTCCCGAATGCTCACCGAACTCGGCACGTCTACCGAGTGGCACCCGGTCTGCGGAAGGCTGACGGTGTTGCATCCAAGGGCCCTCAGCCGCGCCAACGCCTCGTCGATCTGATTGCTGGGATCCAGACGGAGCAGCCACACGGTCGAGTGATCCGAGCGTTGCACGTGACGCCATGTGCGAACCGACCCGTCTGCATTCAGGTCAGCGGAGATCACATCGCCGACCGACAGGTCCATGACAAAGAGCGGTGACACGAGCGCTCGATAATTGCCGTCCTGCAGCTCAAACGGGATCGACTCGACACCCACTGGAGGCCAATCGTCGTCGACGTCGAGGGGGAAGACCAGGGAGACTTGGTTCATCACTGCGCTGCCTCCGCTTGGTGCCTCTCCTCGTGACAATCAGCGCATACCACGACCCGCTTCCTGTCTCTACCACCGCCAGTGCGATCCGAAACTCGACCCCGGCGAGGTCTGCCACGGACTCCGCTGAGCAACACGGCCGGCGCGGGCACCCGGTCCGACCCGCCCGATATCACCCCCGGGGTGCGGTCTCTCCCGAAGGCACGCCACACGCAGGTGAGAACCAGGCCTGCTCGAGGTCGTCCACCCTGAAGCTCCTCGCAAACACCTGGAGCATGACAAGCGCGACGCTAACTCACTGACCGGGCTCGCTCCTGTCGATGCGCACGTCCGCGAGCACGGCGTCGTGCCACAGAAGCTGGTTGAAGCCTTCGGCCATTCGGCAAATCCTGCGTCTAGATCCTCGGGGCGCGGGATGTAGTGCAGGCCCTTTCCAGTGCGGGCCCGCGCGCCCACGGGCCCCGTGAGCTCTCCCCGCCGCGCTGTCACATCCGCCCCGGCCGGCATCAGACCGACAGACGCGACAGAGAGAGGTCCCCCTTGCCCCCCGATGCCACGCCCGTCAGCTCGGACGGCACCTACGTCACCGTCGACCAGGAGGGCGAAGCCGGTGCGTGCCCCGGGGCCACGGTCACGCGCAACGCGTACGACCACAGCCCCGTCGAGGTCGACCTGGATCCCTGCGCGGCCGCCGAGGCACAGAAGGGGTGCGACGACGCCGAGCGCTGGTGGGGCATGCAGGCCGTCTCCGAGATGTGGACGGACTGACGCGCACGACCTCCCTGCGGTTCTCCCATCCCGGATCACGATCACGATGAGCACGCCCCTCGAACGCCTCACCACGTTCCTTCGTAGCCAGCCGGCCATGCCTGTCGGCCCCGCGGTCAGCGCCGGCGATCCGGCGCTGGCCGAGGCGCGCGCGATCGCCGCGCGCGACCCTCGCCTCGGCGAACTCGTCAGCACCTTGATCGACGGCAACACCAGCTTCTGCCTGTTCGACCTCGAGCTCTTCGCCGCCTTGCTGGGCCGCGGCCGACGCGGCGAGCCCTGGAACCAGGACGGCGCCGTGATCGCCGCCGACGAGCTCTGCCTGGCCAAGAACGGCGCCGGCGACCTCTACGTGTGGAGCGCACGCACCGGCCAGGTGCGCTTCCTCGTCCATGACGATGACTGGGCGACCCGCACCCGCCACGCCAGCCTCGACGACTTCGTGGTGGCGGCGATGGACGACTGCCTCGAGCGCCTGACCGGCGACGATCTCGACGCGCCCGACCCCGAGTACCTCGCGATGCTGCGCTTCGCGCTCGAGGTCGGGGACTCGGAGGCGATCAGCGACGACGACGTGGTGGAGCGACTGCAGGAGCTGGGGCTTCGCTGAGACCCGCCCGGGACCGCCCGCCCCCGACGTCCGCCCGCAACGCTCGCGCGCACGGTGTCGCACCCTAGCGTTCGCAAGAGTCGCCGCAACGGAGACGACCGTCCTCACCGGTACAGCCCTCCGTGGCCTCGCCAAGCACTGTGTGCGAGTCGACCGCGCCCGTGACGCAGAAGTAGAAGACCTTCAGGTCCCCGAGGTCGGCGCCCGCCAGATCGGCGTCGACGACGCGCACGTACGTGGCGAGGGTCGCGAAGCGCGCGCCGCGCAGGTTCCAGCCCGCGTAGTCCTTGAAGGAGCCGAGGTCGTTGAGCGACGAGATCCCCGACGCCGCGAAGTCGACACACTCGCCGTCGCCGCTGGCCTCGAGCTGCGCCAGCGTGGTCGTGTTGAAACCAGCCGCACCGCCGGCATCGACGCAAGCGCCGCGGGCCGGGTCGTAGTGGTAGCGGCCGTCATCGTGAGCCGGCGCCCCGGCGACACCCGCATGCTCGACCGGCGGCGCCACGGCCGAGCCGTGACTGCCACACCCGACGCTGGCGCCGAGCGCCAGCACCATGACGACGACAAGCGGGCGACGCTCCATGTCGCGATCGTACACGCGCCGATGGTCGGAGCGCGTGGGTCAGATGACAGTACCGAGCCAGCGGCTGCTGTGGGCTCCGCACCTCGGACGGTCAGCGTGCAACTTCCAGCGCAGCCACTTCATGACCGTCCTTTGCCTCGAGAACGACTCGATCCGACGAGCTCCATCGCACCTTCCCCATGTTCGGCACGAACTCGAACTCGCTCGGTCCTTCCTCGAAGGCCTGGCTCCGCCGGAGCTCGGTACCGTGCCGGTCGGTCACGACCAACCACGCCCGGAACCGCTCGCTCTCGTGGTGACAGTCGAGGAACGCTCGGAGCTTGCGGTCCGGACTCGCGCGGGGCTTCGGCCAGGTCCAGCGATTCACGAGATCGGCGTCGAGAACACACCGCTCGGCAGCTTCAAACGGACCCCGTGGCCAGTTCTGCTCCCTGGCGACAGCGAGAGCTCCCTCGTGCAGGACGGCAAGCGCTTGCCGATGCCTGAGGTCCGGTACGGCGCGATCGAACCCCTCGATGTCGAACAACCGCTGGATCACCAGCACCCCCGAGAAGCAGAGCATGCGAGGCTCGTCGACCACCTGCACGCACTCGACGACGATCTTCCAGACGCCTTCGGTCTGGAGCCCGGGGAAACAGCGTTCGTAGTGAGCGCAGACGAAGCGCGTACCTTGGCGAAAGCGATGTCTCGCCTGGAAATCGGCCGCCGGAACCTTGAGCTCGATATCAAAATCGCGCAGTCGCATGAGGCTCTACTGCGGCTTCGCCTTCTGCTGCCTTACGAGAGAGTTTCCAGCCTTCTTCAGGCGATTCGTCGCCTGCTGTTCGGCGTTCAAGGCTGCAGCCCTTCCCGGCAGTCCCTTCTCGACGACCTCTGCTTCGTACTTCTCGTATCCCGCCTTCTTGTTCCATTTGTTCACTTGCTTGTTCGCACGCGGCGACTCTCCGTTCTTGTTGAGTTTCTGTCCGCTGATGCCTGTCTTGACAACATCGTCGGTTGACTTCTCTCGGATTTCGTATCGATGATTCTCTGCGGTGCTACCTTTCGAGTTCTTGTGGGCGCAGCCGTTGTGACTGAGCACGTGCAGCCCGCTCGTGAGGTACGAGTGGACCTGCTCGACCTCGAGATTGTACACGCGTTGCGTGCCGGCGCGGATCTCGAGGGACCGGATGGTGACGGGGCCCGTCGGCGTCTCGACTCTCTCGCCGGGACGCAGGTCGATCGGGTGGAACATCAACCCCGGTGCGGTCTTCCCACCCGGACACTCCGTCCGAAAGCCGTCCGTCGAATCGACCCCGGTGCGGTCTCTGCCGCACCGGCTTCGTCGCCTGGTACAACTACGAGCACCTACACAGCGGCATCGCGCTCGTGACGCCGGCGGCGCGGCACGCCATCTCGGCCGGAGGGAAAGCCACCCCGCGGTGCGGTTTGGCCCGGCGTCTATAACGTGTCCGGACGCAGCGAGACCTCCGACTGCGCGAACTGACGGAGGACGATGCCAGACCTCGCTAACTCGACTGCTGAGCGAGTGTAACGAAATGCCCGATACCTCGCCGACGCCCCAGTAATCTCGTGAGTACCAATCATACCCGCGCTCGTGTCGCGCTTCAGACCAGCCGCTATCTTGCGCCAAGCAGGTGTTGCCTCGTCCGCGGACAGCCAACTCTGCATCAGACCACGGGGGCACACTCGACCAATGTCAAGTACGAGAGTTCCGTCGTTCTTGTCGAGCAGGCTGAGATTGCCAGTAGCATCACAGTCTATGGGATGCTCGCAGAACAGAAGGCGGCGAACGCCTCGGCGGACACGTCAAAACCGGCCAGTCGTGGACGGGTCAAAACCGGCCAGTCACTCCAGGACGAGCCGTCGTACCGCGGCGGGCGTCAGTCGTGCAAGTCGACCTGTAGCTTCGTGCGCCAGCTCCGCGGGCCGCACTTGAGCACGTGGGCGTGGTGGAGGAGCCGGTCGAGCATCGCCGAGACGGCGGCGGCGTCGCCGAGCAGCTTGCCCCAGTCCTCGACGGGGCGGTTCGAGGTGAGGAGCGTCGAGCAGCGCTCGTAGCGGCGCATGATGATCTCGAGCAGGTCCTCGGCGGCGGTCGAGGGCAGCTTGCGCATCCCGAGGTCGTCGATGATGAGCAGCGGGACGGTCGAGACGCGCTCGACGTACTCCTTGCGCTCACCGGCGAGGTGGGCGTCGGCGAGCTCCTCGAGGAGGACGTGCGCTTCACGGTAGGCGACACGGTAGCCCTGCTGGATGACAGCGAGCCCGATCGCCTGGGCGAGGTGGCTCTTGCCGGTGCCGGGCGGGCCGAGGAAGAGCGCGTCGGCGTGCTCGCCGACGAAGCGCGCGGTGGCGAGCTCCCAGACGAGCTTGCGGTTCATCTTCTTGTTGAACTCGAAGTCGAACGCGTCGAGCGTCTTGCCGGTGTCGCGGAACGCGGCGTCCTTGCGCCGACGTTCGAGCAGGCGCTCCTGCCGACGCAGCAGCTCGTCGCCGACGAGCGTCGACAGGAAGTCGATGGGCACGAGCTTCTCGGTCTGCGCCTGGAGCAGCCGCGTCTCGAGGACGTCGGCCATGCCGGAGAGCCGTAGCTGGCGCAGCGCGCGGCTCAGTTCGATGAGGTTCATGTCGGGTCTCCTGTTCTCTGGTCGATGAGGTCTCGGTAGTGCGTGAGCGAGCGAATGAGTGGATCCACCTGCGCGAGCGACAGCGGCGCCGGCGGCCGCCGGTCCAGGTAGCGGCGCAGCGAGCGGTAGTCGGCGAGGCCGAGCTCGAGGAGCGCGCCGCACGCGTCGTCGACGACGGAGGCGCCGTGCTTCTTGATGAGGGCGCGGGTGCCGAGGAGGCCGCGGCCGGCGGCCTCACCGCGGCGTTCGTGAAACGTCGTCGTCAGCGTCCGGACGTGCTCGCCGGCGCGCGCCAGCTCGGCGAGGAGGTCGAGAACCCTCCGCGGCGTCTTCGCCGGCTCGTCGCCGGGCTGCACGCGCCGACCGCCGCGGCGCTGCACGAGGTGCTCGCGGAGAAGATGTCCGGTGCGCGGACAGAGCAGCCGGACGCGCAGGCCGTCCCACTGCACGTGCACGACGCGCCCGATCCAGCCGGGCGGCGCGTGGTAGTAGGCCGCGTCGATCTCGACGCAGCCGTCGAGATGCACGACGCGCTCGCCGAACTTGTAGTAGCGGAACGGCTCGACCGGCAGCGGCGTGAGGTGCGGCCGCTCGTCGGCGAACATCGCCGCGACCTGGCGCTTCGTCGTGCCGTGGATGCGCGTGTCAGCCCAGCGCTCGTCCCAGCGATCGAGGTAGGCCTGCGCCTCCTCGAGGCTCTCGAACCGCAGACCCTTGAGCGGCGTCCGCTTGGTGTGGCCGACGCCGGACTCGACCTTGCCCTTTCTATCCGGGTCCCGGACACGACACGGGATCGCGATGGCGCCGTAGTGACGGAGGACGTCGCGGTAGAGCGGGTTGAGCTTCGGGTCGTAGACGTCGGGCTCGACGACGCCCTCGCGCAGGTTGTCGAGCACGACGATCTTCGTCGCGCCGCCGAGTCGACGAAACGCCTCCTCGTGCAGCTCGGCCCACGTGCGCGAGCTCGACTTCCAGACGAGCAGGCGGACGGACTTGCGGCTGAACCCGAGCGTGAGGATGAACAGGCGCGTGCGACGGTACTTCCCGCTCTCCGGGTGCCGCACCATCGGGCCGTCGCCGTAGTCGACCTGCGCCTCCTCGCCGGGCGCGGTCTCGATCACGACGCGCTCCTCGGGCGTCAGCGCGCCGCGCAGCTTGCGCACGAACCGCCGCACGCTCGCGTAGCCGATGGCGACGCCGGCGTCGACCAGGTCCTGGTAGATCGCCATCGCGTTCCGGCCGAGCGACACCGCGTGCTCGATTCGCTCGCGGTGCGGCTCGCACGCGCTGGCGGCCGGCGCACGGCTCGGGCCGGCGATCACTTTGGCCGCCCCCGCCGCGGTCAGGTTGGCCGCCCCCTCGGCGATCGCCTTGGCCGCCCCCGAGTCGGTGGACACCCCCTCCCGACTGGCCGGTTTTGGCGTCGATCCGCCGTCAGAGTCGGTGGCCCCCCCCTCCCGACTGGCCGGTTTTGGCGGGCGTCGAGTCCGAGGCGGCCTCACCGCCACTCCCGCCGCCTTCAAGTACCCGCTCGCCGTCTCGCGGCGCACGCCCGTCTCGAGCTCGATGCGCCGGAGCGTCCACCCGAGCCGGCCGAGGGCCAGGACCTGCTGCTTCTTCTCGTCGCTCAAGACGTTCACCTCGGCGGCGGACCATGTCCGCTTCGCCGCCGTCAACGTCCTGGAGGGCTACGACTGGCCGGTTTTCAGGTGTCCACGACTGGCCGGTTTTGGGTGTTCACCGAGGGCGAACGCGGTCTGTACGCACACTCTCTACTGCATCGTGCTGTCCAACTGGGACCACGACAAACGGATGATACTCGACGGCTGCAGCGTACAGGTCCCCGCCCGTCATCCAAGCCCGCACAAATTCGGCCAACTCAGCAGTGGCAGCGAAGAATTGGATCGAGATCGATGCCATTCTCTCAATTGTACGGAACGAAGTCGGTCGGCACCTAACCCCAGTGTTCGCTTGGGTTGATCCGAGGTCTTGAAACCTGGATCCGGCTCTGATCTGCTGGCTGCATGGCAGAAGCGCACTCGGTCGAGCTGCGGGCACGTGCGGTCGCAGCGTACGAAGCCGGCGTTGGCAGCTACCCCCAGGTCGCCGCCCGGTTCGCGGTCGGCGAGGCATCGGTGAAGCGCTGGGTGCGCCTGCATCGCCGCGCTGGCGTTCTCACGCCGTCGCCCAAGGCTGGCGGCGTGCCCTCTCGGATCTCGCTCGGCGATCTCGAAGCGGCCTTGGCGGTCATTCGTGACGCGACGGCTGGCGAGATCACCGCCGAGTTCAACCGCACGCGCCCTCGCCGCGAACGGGTACACGTCTCGAGCATCAAGCGCGCGCTGCGCCGACACGGCTACGTTGTAAAAAAAAGCGCCGACGGCCGTTGGAGAGTCTACGGCCGGACGTCGTCGCAAAGCGTGCGGCCTACCTGAGGAAGATCCGCCGCGTCCCGGTCAAGCGGCTCGTCTTCCTCGACGAGTCGGGCATGAATCTATCGATGAGTCGGAGCCACGCCTGGGTGAAGCGTGGAGAGGAGCTCATCGACCGAGTGCCGGTGAACTGGGGCACGAACCTCACCTTGCTCGGTGCGATCCGTCTCTCCGGGTGGGTGGTCCTGACCAGCATGTTTGCAACAGCGAACAAGGACCGCTTCGTGGCCTGGTTGAAGGCCAAGTTGCTGCCGAAGCTCCGCCGCGGCGACGTCTTGGTTATGGACAACCTGCGTGCGCATCACGACCCACGTGTGGCGCTCGCCTGTGCAGCTCGCGGAGTTCGAGTCATCTACCTGCCCCCGTACTCGCCGGACTTCAACCCGATCGAATCAGGCTGGGCACTCCAGAAGCAGTACGTTCGTCGCGTGGCGCCGCGCCAGCCCGAAGCTCTTCGACGCGTCGCGCGACGCGCACGCCATCGCGTCACAGAACGGCATTGCCGGAACTGGTTCACTCACTGCGGCTACCCGGCTCAACCCAACTGATCTCTGGGGTTAGCCCGGACCGTTGAGATCATCTAGAGCCTCGCGTTCACGCTTCACTGGACGTCCGTCGGCCGCTTGGCGCCCGACGTTGCGGCCCCTTGTCTCACCTTCGGGGGCTACGTACGTGATATCTGGCCGTCGGCCCGACTTGTTGCCGCCAGCGTGGCCACCAGCCGCTCCGGGGCACGACCACCGCCAGCCACAGCGGAACGCATCGATCTGCCTGATCAGCAGCGTGTGCTGCGCCAAGCCCTCGCGTCGCCGCGCCCGGACTCTCTCGCACTCGCTGTTCGTCGACGCGATCGTCCGTAGAGCGTCCTCTAGGTCCTTCACGGCCAGTCCCCCAAATGGAGCGCGAACACGGATGCCTCCAGAACGGCAAAATACGAACGTGAAAGTGATCCGGTATCCAGGATCCGCGAGGCATCAACATCCGTCCGTCGGGGGCTGACGAAAGCGTCCAAGCTCATGGCCGGTGACTATCCTGAGACTTGCGACAAACTCGCCAGAAGAAATTGCAGATGCGTACATTTCATTCTCGTTAACACACACGTCGAGTGCCGAAATCAACTCCTGCACTCTCGCGGGACAACCGCTTGGCGAATCGACCTGGATCCTCGCAGATCTTCCCTGCGCAGCCGGATAAGCAGTCTGAAACTGCCCGCCGAGAACGACATCCACTACTGAATACACACGTTCCTGCAATGCCCGAAGAACTGACGACCATTGATTCTCGTCCTTCGGCCAGGGGCCGTCTTCAACGAGATAGATGGCCCACTCGCCTGTTGCGGGGTCCTCCGTCACTAGATCGAACGTCACCTGCGACATTTCCAGTAGCGCTCCTCCTCAACTTTCGTGATCGTTGTAGGGCGAGGTCTCTCTCGAGGCGCACGTCACACTCAGGTGAGAACCAAGCCTACTCGAGGTCCTCCACCCTGAAGCTCCTCGCAAATACCTGGATCATGCTCCCGGTTGAACTTGTCATTATCTCGAAGCGAGCAAGTCCCTCGATCTCGGCGCCGATAGCCCGCCACTTCGCAACAAGCGAAGATACATCGGCCGCGTCCGCGACTGCTGTCGCGGAGTAAATGAAATCGGGTGCAATCACCCCGAAATTCATGTCTGTGCGCAGCCGGTAACAGTCATCAAAGATGATCCGCTGTCGTGTCTCATCGGGCCAGATAATGACGAGTGTGACGCAATCTCGGTAACCAGGCTCGCTTCTATCGATACGCATGTCCGCGAGCACGGCGTCGTGCCACGGAAGCTGGTTGAAGTCTTCAATCATGCGGCGAATCCTACGTCTGGGTCCTGAGGGCGCGGGCTGCAGCGCTGTTGAAGCCAGCCGCACCGCCGGCGTCGACGCACGCGCCGCGGCCCGGATCGTAGTGGTAGCGGCCGTCATCGTGAGCTGGCGCCACGACTTCCCCTGCGGGCTCGACCGGCGGCGCCACGGCCGAGCCGTGACTGCCACACCCGACGCTGGCGCCGAGCGCCAGCACCATGACGACATGGCGGATGTCCATGCTTCGATCGTACACCCGTCGCGCCACGCTCCCCCGGGCACGTACCACGTGAGCCCAGGTGCGAATCACCGACCAAGCCGCAGCACCAAATGGCGGCAGGCTTCCTCGGCGTCGCCCTGGACTCGCGCAACGTACTCCTCGCGGTTTCGATCTCGTTCTTCTAGCAGCGCGGGTGCCCACAGCTGGCGCTGCTCACCAACTGGCTCGTCGTCTGTCTCCGACTCGATCGCGAGGATCGTCTGCACGCAGTCCCATCCCGACACATCTTCGTCGAGAGAGAGAAACATCGGCCTCATTTCGCGCGAAGCCTCGACGACTCCCTTCGCACCCGCGAGGACGACGTTCGCGACCGCTACGATCTGCTTGCGGATATCCGTCTGGGTCATTCGATCTTCCTGTCCGACTTCGTCTTGGGCTCGACGACCTGTGTGCCGTCTTGATCGGCATGCGACTCCATGATCGTCCCGTCCTGGGCCTTGTGGGCAACCTCGATCGCGGCCACTTCGTGACCATCCTTTGCCTCGAGCACGACTCGATCAGGCGAGCTCCATCGCACCTTCCCCATGTTCGGCACGAACGCGAACTCGCTCGGCCTTTCCTCGATGGCCAGGCCCCGCCCCAACTCGATTCCGCGCCGATCCTGGACGACAAGCCATGCACGAAAGCTATCGACATCGTGGTGACAATCCAGG
Organism: Kofleriaceae bacterium; assembly: GCA_020633495.1. Classification (GTDB taxonomy): domain Bacteria; phylum Myxococcota_A; class Polyangia; order Haliangiales; family Haliangiaceae; genus WYBA01. Next base: position 155,813 of record JACKDR010000004.1, read on the forward strand.
AATGCACGATGGCGACGGTCGGGGCTAGCCTTCGGACTACGCCACACCCATCGATTCTGCAGCCCCGCTGCGAGTACACAGCGGCGTGCCTCCTCAAACGGCGCTGTCGGCCACCCGAGCCTCGAGGCGACCACGAGGACCCCCGCATGCAGAACCTCCAGCGCTCGGCACTTCTTCCCGTGCGCGTCAGCGCCGAAGAAGGCGTCCGCATCGAATGCTTGCTCGATCATCAGCACGCCGAGCTGAGGAAGCACCCGTTCCCGCCGCACGACGTCAACGCACTCGACCAGGATCTTCCAGCCTGCGTCGTTGTCGAACCTGGGCAGGCAGCGCTCGTAATGCGCCGAGACGCACCTCGTCTGCAGGTGGAAGTCGTACTCGATGCTCCGCTCGTGCCCCTCCAGTTCGACAGCGAATTCCCGGAGGCGCATCGGGACCTTCTACTGCGGACGCGGCCGCATGCGCAACTGCCGGCCGTGGGCGCCGTGCCGACGCTCAGACGCACTGACGAACGCGCTGGCGTGACTCCTTGTACGGCAGACCTCCGGGGGCACGGGAACGAGGACCGGGCGCCATTACGCGGGATGCTGTCAGCCGTTGCGGCGGCCCACACCCCATCGTGGGCGCGGTGCGAGTATCAACGCTGCGAGCTGCTCGCGACGCTTGTCCTCAGCAACGACGCACTCCGCAGACAGCTACCGGACCCGCCCGAGGCGCGTTGCCGGAGCGCGCCCGAGTTCCGCTTGGCGTTGCATGATGGGCCCCGGTCAGGCGTCCATCACTCGCACGGTCAGCGTGCAACTTCCAGCGCGGCTACTTCGTGACCGTCCTTTGCCTCGAGCGCGACTCGAGCCGACGAGCTCCAGCGGAGCTTCCCCATGTTCGGCACGAACGCGAACTCGCTCGGCCGGTCCTCGAAGGCCAGGATGCGCTGGATCTCGGCGCCATACCGGTCGGTCACGACCAGCCACGCCCGGAACCGCTCGCTCTCGTGGTGACAGTCCAGGAACGCTCGGAGCTTGCGGTCCGGACTCGCGCGCGGCTTCGGCCAGGTCCAGCGATTCACGAGATTCTCGTCGAGAACACACCGCTCGGCAGCTTCAAACGGAGCCCGAGGCCAGTTCTGCTCCCTGGCGACAGCGAGAGCTCCGTCGTGCAGGACGGCAAGCGCTTGCCGATGCCTGAGGTCCGGTACGGAGCGATCAAAACGCTCCATGTCAAACAACTGCTGGATCACCATCACTCCCGACAAGCAGAGGATGCGCGGCTCGTCGACCACCTGCACGCACTCGACCAGGACCTTCCAGACCCCTTCAGTCTGGAGCCCGGGGAAACAGCGCTCGTAGTGCGCGCAGACGAAGCGCGTACCGAGTCGAAAGCGATGCCTCGCATCGAAATCGGCCGCCGGAACCTTGAGCTCGACACCAAACTCGCGCAGCCGCATGAATCTCCACTGTGACTTCGGCTTCTTGCCGCAACAGCCGGACCGATGCGATCGGCGTGGGCTCCACCTAGAGCGCCAACTCGGAGTAGCTGATAGCTCCTTCATCCTCGAGCTCAGCAAGGAAGTCGCGAATCGGCGCGTAGCTGCATTCCGGAGGGACACTGACGGCAAGCATCGCCATCGTCCCGAATCTGCCAGTTTCGCAGTAGCAGCCCTTCCTCGTCAGCTCGGCGCGGACGTCCACATGCCCGTCTTCCATATGGATGATCGAGATCGCCTTGGCTCCAGATTCACGAATAACACTCTCGAACTCGAGAACGCCGTCGCTCGCCGGCCTCGCGGCCACGTGATCTCCCAAGGCTACTCCGAGAGCAAAGAATGGCGTGTTGTCGACCACATACACGTCGGCTCGCGGGGCAGCGCTCGCATGCATGGTCTCCGCCCCGACCGGAGGAAACCCGTCGTCGACATCGAGAACGAATCGTATCTTCACGGTGCGTTTCACGGTCGCTCTCGACCCCACCAGCGAGTTCTAATCACCGTCGTAGGCGTTGCCATACGTTCCAAATCCATCGGCATAGCCGCCGACCTGCTCGCCCACAGCCTGCAGCCGTGCCTCGATCTCGAGGACCGCCTCCAGCGTCGGGACGAGGGTCATCGTGCAGTAGCACGTCCAGGTCCGCGTCTCCGGATCCTCCTCGACGGACGCCTCGAAGCCCATCGCCTCGACCCGTGCGGCCACGGCGAGCCCGCTGCGTTCATCCGGCACGGCAACGAAGAAGTCCATGCTCAGAGGTCGTTCGAGATCGGAACCATCCTCTCGAATACGCTCGAGGGCTTCCTTTGTCGCCGCATGGTCGATGGCCATCGAGATCCTGCCTCCTTGCTGGATAGTGCCCGCGCCGAGCGCCGCCGACAACCGCGAGAGCCAGAACGCATCGACCCGGGCGAGGCATCCGAGCTGGAGGTTCCCCGCCGCCTCGCAGTCGAGCGGGCGCTCGCCGAAGATGACGCGGCGAACCAGGGACGGCGAAGCACTGGTTCGAGGGCGATGCCGCGAGCCCTCCTAACGCCGCGGCACGCCACCGAGGCTGATGTGTACGCTCATGACGATCTTCAAGCTCTAGCTCCCAACAGCGCATACGCTGCCGCGTGAGGCTCTCGGGTTCGGCCTCCCGGATCGTCGTTCATAGCCACTCGACCTCGGTGGGGAACTCACTTACCACGTCGACGCCGTCCTCCGCCATCAACATCTGCTGCCGGGCACAGGGCGCTTCTCTCGCACCCACAGCGCATCTCCGTCTGCACTCCAGAAGCCATCAGCGTCGATTGGCCATCCCAGCGCATTCGCGTAGCCGATCAGCATCTCTCTCGAGAGACGATCGCGCTTGGCACGACTCCGATACTTCTCGACGTTCTCCCAAGGCAGGGGCGTCCCGGACTGCATGAAATCCCACCGTGCGTCGTCCTGCAGCACGTGAACGTGACGGATCTCGGCGCGATCGTCCCAGACCGTGAGGCTCTGCACCTGCGAACCTGGCAAGTTCGAGCTCGCGAGTCGAAGGTGGCACCCGTCGAGGCGTCGTGCAAGCACGTTGCAGAGCGTGAACCAGCCGTCTTGTTGGTTCGTCAGCATCACCACGCCATCCCGACGACGGCATGACGTGAAGAACGCCCCCACGGAAGGGCGGTCTCCCGGAAGGCCTCCCGTGGCCACCTCGTCGAATGACATCCCGGCGAGACCGATCTCGTAGTTGTCTCGCTCCGCGAACACGCCAGAGACAGCACCGGCGACGGTAGGCATCGGTGCACCAAACAACCCGCAAATGCGCCAAGAAGGCGCCGGCTCATTCACGGGGACGTCACTCATGGCCCGATCCTCGCGGCATCACGATCGCCGCTCACGCCCACCGGCCCTGAGGTCCGCCTGTCGCCGGATCGCGGACGTTGGCGGACTGCCACTGCGCGCCGGGGAACCGGCCGACCAGGGCTGCGAGCGTAGCCTCTATCTTCTGACTCGTGACACGACGGGGTCCTCAGTACCACTCCTCACACTCGCTTCTGAGATCGTCAGCGAGGCGCTGCGCGCTGACATGCACCGCCGCGAGGGCTGGCGTCGGGAAGACGGACACGCCCAGCCCGTTCGCTTCCAGGTCGGCCAGCAGCACGAAGAGATCGCCGAGCGCGATCGCTGCGGCGACCGTGCCTTCCCAGCCATGGCGGTGCAGCTCTGCGTACTCACGTGCGGGCCACAGCGGCAGCAGGGGAGCCCCATCGACAGCACCGACGCTGACCCAGCCGGCACGATCGCGAAGCGACCATGCAGACTCTCGGTCCGCGACCCGTTTGATGAAGTAGCGGTAGCGGGCTGCCCCGTCCAGCTCGAGCACGACGGCTTGCTCGCGTGGTGAGATGGAAGGTCCGTCGGTCATCGCGGGTCGCCCGTCGTGGTTGCTCGGCGAGACCGGGCGATCAGTCGTCGTCGACGGCGTAGGTGTGGAACATCGAGTAGACGACCTCCGATCCTTGCCGTGCCTGCGCGGCGTGGCCATCGTACTCGTCCCGTGTCTCCTGTGACTCCCACTCGCACTCGTCGTATCGACGCACCCACTCCAGGAGCGCGATGTCGTAGTTGTCACCATCCAGAGCGCTGGTGACAAGCGTCTGGGCCACGGCGGCACTCGGTGCGCGCACGAAGCAATAGACGAAGGCCCCCTCCGCGACTCCGTACATCTGGGAGCCGACGCGCGGTCGGACCTCGACGCTGACCACGTAAGTGGTGCTGCCGGGCGTACGGCCTTCCCGCCGATGCTGCACACGACGACTCGTCACGTCTCGATACTGCCCTGTTCGCGCCCTCCCGACAACCGCGACCAACCGTCGCCCGGCGCCGCCGAAACGCGAGACGACCCGGGTCGCCCCGGGCCGTCGTGTCCGATGCGCGGCGACGGGCGCCGCGGCGAGGCTCAGTTCACCGGCGGGTCGAAGGCGCCAGGCGGCACCAGGAAGAAGACGTCGCGGGTGTCGAGCACGGTGACGCTGTCGCCGTAGACGGTGATCGTCGCGCGGTACAGCTGCGGGACGTTGGTCGCGGGGACGGTGGTGTTCATCTTGGGGATCAGCTTCCAGCACACCGGGGTGCCGGCGCGGACGTCGACGTACGCGTCGCGGTAGGCGTCGGCGTTGGTGTCGATGTCGGTGAGGCCGTTGCTGCACTGCGCGGTGCCGAGCTGCAGGGTCTCGAGGTGATCGACGAACGACACGACGGCGTCGACGGTGTCGCCGGGGTCGTCGGTGATCGGCGCCGACAGGTCCAGGGGCACACCGTTGGCCAGGGTCCGGATGCCGTTCTCGATGGCCGTGGCGGCGTTGGTGCCGGCGCCGTCGAAGATCAGCGGGGCGTTGCCGTTGGCGGCGTCGACCGATCCGGTGTCGGTGGTCATCGTCGTGAAGTCGGTGGTCAGGTCGGCGCCGAAGCCCGAGCCGGTGATGCCGATCAGCTTGGCGCTGCGGTTGTTGAAGGCGTCGCGCACGGTCGGGTTCCAGGCCGGGCAGTGGTTGGTGTCGCCGCCCGACAGGGGCGCTTCGTCGGTGGCCAGCAGGATCACCGGCAGGGCGCCGTTGCGGAAGCAGGGATAGCCCCAGCCGGTGTAGCCAGCGTTGTTGGCCGGCGAGCCGGCGCAGGTCGCGCGCGCGTTGACGCCTGACAGGCCGCAGCCGGTGGCCTGCGAGGTGCCGTTGCCGGTCAGCGCGGCCCACGCCGAGAACTCCTCGGCCTCGGCGCAGCAGCCGCTGGGCTCGGTGGTCGGCAGCGTCGACACGTTCGGCGACGGCTGGATGTCCGCGTGGTTCTTGTAGGTGTCCGCGCCCGAGCCGGAGTAGCCGATCGTGCCGGCGCCGGCCCACAGGTCCGAGATGCAGTCGGCGGGATCGCCGGTGCCGATCGGCGGGCACTGCAGGTGGGTGATCGCGGTCGCCAGGTTGCTGCGCACGCTGTTGATCTCGGTCGACATCGACCCCGACCGGTCGACCAGGACGTAGACGTCGACGCTGACCAGGTCGGTCGCGAAGTCGAGGTCGTCGTCCATCGGCGACGGCGAGTCCTCGTAGGGCACGACGAAGACGAAGTCGCCGTTGTTCTGCGGGTTGTCGGCGCTGTCGAGCGGGTCGGTGCCGGCGGCGGTCTCGACCAGGTCGCTGACGCCGTCGCCGTCGGAGTCCTGCGAGGTGGCGCTGGTCTCGCCGGGATCCTGGACGCCGTTGCAGTTGGCGTCCTCGGTGCCGTCGGGGATGCCGTCGTCGTCGCTGTCGCGATCGACGAAGTCGTAGCGGTTGTCGCCGTCGGTGTCGGGCGGCGGGTTGCCGCCGTCGGTCTCCATGGCGTCGGGGATGCAGTCGGCGTCGCTGTCGAGGTCGAGGTAGTTGGGGATGCCGTCGTCGTCGTAGTCGACGACGGTCTCGACGATGTCGAGGATGGTGTCGCCGTCGGAGTCGGTGTCCCGGAAGTCGGGGATGCCGTCGTTGTCGGTGTCGCGCGGGCTGTCGGGGTTGGTCCCGATCTCCACGACGTCGTTGATGAAGTCGCCGTCGTCGTCGAGGTCGGCGAAGTCGGGCTGGCCGTCGCTGTCGGTGTCGTCGAGGCCGTCGACGCCGTCGGGGCGGCCGTTGTCGTCGGAGTCGGTGTCCTGGAAGTCGGGGACGCCGTCACCGTCGGAGTCGTTGGGCGCGGTGGTGACGTCGGTGTCGCCGGCCTCGCGGTAGTCCGGGATGCCGTCGCCGTCGGAGTCGTCGTCCTGCCAGTCGGGGGTGCCGTCGCCGTCGGTGTCGACGTCGGGCGCGCCCTCGTCCTGGTCGGAGATGGTGTCGCCGTCGGCGTCACCGCTGGGGTTGTCGTCGTCGCCGCCGTTGCCAGGGTTGGAGCCACAGGCGGTGGCAAGAACGGCGGTCAAGAGGCAAACGAGTAGACTGCGGGCGCAGCTGCGCATAGATGTCCCTCCGGGGTGCGATCAGAGGATAACCAAAGGCCGTGCCATCAACCCAGCAGATCCTGGCGGTGGCCGCGCGTACGAGGTCGTTTGTCGTCGGTGAGTTGCACCGCTCACGACATGTAGGCGGCTGTCGGGATCGTGTCGCCGGGGACAGGAGTCCCGAGCCAGGCTGTCGCGAATGGCCGCGCCGCGGTCGCTCGGGGTAGCCTGCGAGCCGCGCATGGGCACGCTGTTCTTCATCCGTCACGGCCAGGCCTCCTACGGCGTCGCCGACTACGACAACCTCTCCGAGCTCGGCGTCCGCCAGGCGCGGCGGGTCGGCGCCACCGCCGGCGGCGGCCTCTTGCGCGAGGTCGACGCGGTCTACGTCGGGCCGCTGCGCCGGCAGCGCGACACCGCCAGCCACCTGCGCGCCGCCGCGGCCGAGGCCGGCCACGCGGTGCCCGAGGGGGTCGAGCTGCCCGAGCTCGAGGAGTATCCGGCGTTCGAGCTGCTGGCGGCGTGGGTGCCGCGGCTCGCCGCCGAGGATCCGTCGTTCGGCGCGCTGGTCGCCGCCGCCGGCGACCACGCCGACCGGGTCCGGCTCCTCGATCGCGCGTTCGAGACCATCATCGGCCGGTGGGCGCGCGGCGAGCTGCCGCCCGAGGGCATCGAGTCGTTCGAGCACTTCACGGCGCGGGTCCGCCGCGGCATCGATCGCATGGTGGCGGCGCACGCCGAGGGCCGGGGCGCCCGGGTCGCGGCGGTGACCTCGGGCGGCGTCATCGGGGTCGCGATGCAGCTGGCGCTCGGCCTCGATCACCAGGCGGCGACGTCGCTGTGGCGCAACGTCCGCAACGCCTCGATCTCGGAGTTCGCGTGGCGCTCGGCCGGGTTCGCGTGGCGGCCGGGCGACTTCTCGGTGGTCGGGTTCAACCACGTGCAGCACCTCGGCGACGCCGAGCTGCTGACGTTCCGGTAGCGGCCCGCGGGCGGCGCGGTCGGGGCGCGCCCGGGGGTATAACCCTCGCCATGGACTTCGCGATCCCCGCTGACCTCGCGCCCGTCCTCGACAAGATCGAGCGGCTGCTCACCGAAGACGTCATCCCCGCCGAGCACGAGGTGCTGACCCGCGGCTTCGTCGCCGCGGCGCCGGTGCTCGACGCGCTGCGCGCCAAGGTCAAGGCGGCCGGGCTGTGGGCGCCGCAGGTGCCCAAGGACGTCGGCGGCATGGGCCTGGGCCTGGTCGCCCACGGCCTGGTGTCGGAGAAGCTGGGCCGCTCGCCCATCGGCCACTACGTCTTCGGCGCCCAGGCGCCCGACGCCGGCAACCTGGAGATCCTCCACAAGTACGGCACGCCGGAGCAGAAGACGCAGTGGCTGGAGCCGCTGGCCGCCGGCGACATCCGCAGCTGCTTCTCGATGACCGAGCCCGACAGCCCGGGCTCGAACCCGGTCATCCTCACCACCACCGCGGTCTCCGATGGCGACGACTACGTCATCAACGGCGTCAAGTGGTTCACCAGCGGCGCCGACGGCGCGGCGTTCGCGATCGTCATGGCGGTGACCAACCCCGACGCGGCCAAGCACGGCCGCGCCTCGATGATCATCGTGCCGCAGGGCACGCCCGGCTTCGAGCTGGTGCGCAACATCCCGATCATGGGCGACGCCGGCGGCGGCTGGGCCAGCCACGGCGAGGTCAGCTACACCGACGTCCGCGTGCCGAAGACCAACCGGCTCGGCCCCGAGGGCGCCGGCTTCCTGATCGCGCAGGAGCGGCTGGGCCCGGGGCGCATCCACCACTGCATGCGGTGGATCGGCATCTGCGAGCGCGTCTTCGACACGATGTGCGCGCGCGCCGCGTTCCGCAAGATCGACGAGGAGAAGACGCTGGCCAGCCGGCAGATCATCCAGGCCTGGGTCGCCGAGGCCCGCGCCGAGATCGACGCCGCGCGCCTGATGGTGCTGCACGCCGCGTGGAAGCTCGAGCACCAGGGCTTCCACGCCGCCCGCGATCAGGTGTCGCTGATCAAGTTCTACGTCTCCGACGTCATGATGCGGCTGATCGACCGGGCCATCCAGGTGCACGGCGCGCTCGGCGTCACCAGCGACACCGTGCTGGCGCACTACTACGTCCACGAGCGAGGCGCCCGCATCTACGACGGGCCCGACGAGGTCCACAAGATGGTCGTGGCCCGGCGCATCCTCAAGCGCTACGACGGCGGCGGCGGTCGGTGAGCGGCGCCGCCAGTGACACGCGCGCGGTGCGCGCCGGCGAGGAGCTCGACGCCACCAAGCTGGCGCCATGGCTCGACGCCCAGCTCGGCGACGTGGTGGCCGCGGACGCGCTGACGATCGAGCAGTTCCCCGGCGGCCACTCCAACCTGACCTACCTGGTGCGGCGCGCCGGCGTCGAGTACGTGCTGCGGCGGCCGCCGTTCGGCACCAAGGTCAAGACCGCCCACGACATGGGCCGCGAGTTCACGGTGCTGTCGCACCTGGCGCCGGTCTACGACAAGGCGCCGCGGCCGCTGGCCTACTGCGACGACGAGGCGGTGCTGGGCTGCCGCTTCTACGTCATGGAGCGGCGCCGCGGCGTCATCCTGCGCAAGGAGCTGCCGCGCGAGCTCACGCTCGACGCCGCCACCGCGCGGCGGCTGTGCGAGCTGCTGGTCGACGCCCTCGCCGAGCTGCACGCGGTCGACTACGCCGCCGCCGGCCTGGGCACGCTGGGCAAGCCGGCGGGCTACGTCGAGCGCCAGGTCCGGGGCTGGACCGAGCGCTACGGCGGCTCGCGGACCGACGACATCCCGGCGGTCACCGAGGTCGCGGCGTGGCTGGCGGCGCACCTGCCGCCTGACGGCGCGCCGACGCTGATCCACAACGACTTCAAGTTCGACAACCTGATCCTGACGCCGGCGCTCGACCGCGTCACCGGCGTGCTCGACTGGGAGATGGCGACGGTCGGCGATCCGCTGATGGACTTCGGCACCGCGCTCGGCTACTGGGTCGAGGGCACCGACAGCCAGCCGATGCAGATGATGCGGTTCGGCCCGACGATCGTGCCCGGCATGATGACGCGGGCCGAGCTGTGCGCGCGCTACGCCGAGCGCAGCGGCCGCGACCTCGGCGACGTCGTCTTCTACTACGCGTTCGGCCTGTTCAAGACCGCGGTGGTGGCGCAGCAGATCTACTACCGGTTCGCCAAGGGGTTCACGAAGGACCCGCGGTTCGCACAGTTCATCCACGGCGTGCGGACCCTCGCCGACCAGGCCCAGGCGGCGATCGCGCGCGGCACGGTGTAGCGGCGGCGCGGCGAGGGACGCGTGCGGCCCGGTGCCCGCCCCGTCGACTGCGCCCTCGCCGCTTCGCCGCGAGGGCTCCGCTCGGGGTGAGCGATCCGGGACGGCGCGCGCGAGGGCTCCGCTCGGGGTGAGCGGTCTGCAGGGAGCGCCGCCCGGCGGCGCCGCGAGGGAGTGCGCGCCGGCGCGAGGACGCGCCGGGACGCGACGACCTCGCGCCTGGCTCGCTCACCCCGAGCTTGTCGAGGGGGCGGGCGCCGGCGCGCCCCCGCGAGGGGCGGGGGCGCACCCGCTCACGCGTCGTTCTCGGCCTCGGTCTTCTCGGCGACGATGCCGCAGCGGCGCTCGAGGTCGGCGATCTCGCCGATCGCGGCGTCCTTGCCGAGGACGCGGCGCCGCTTGACGAACTCGGCGACGTAGGCGGCGGGCAGCGGGGCCAGGCGCTCGCACAGGTCGGCGTCGTCGCCGAGCAGGCCGCGCAGGACCTCGGGATCGAGGCGGTCGACGCGGACGATCTCGTCGAACCGGCCCGGGCGCAGCGCCGCGCCCATCATCTTGTCGGTGCAGTTGGCCGACGCCATGACGATCTGGCAGGTGCGCAGCGCGATCTCGAGGAAGTGCAGCAGCGGCCCGCTGGCGGCGACCCGGTCGAGGTCGTCGAGGATCATCACCTCGGGGCGGAGCAGCTGCAGCAGGGTCTCGAGGCTGGTCGCGACGCTCTGCGAGCCGTGGTAGCCGTGCAGCCGCGCCAGCACGCCGAGGTCGATGCGCACCGAGCCGAGGCCGAGCCGCCGGACCAGCCAGCGGATCGCCAGGCTCTTGCCGGTGCCGGGCGGGCCCGCGAACAGGTAGCTGCGGGCCAGCTCGGCGTCGAGGAACCGCTGCATGCGGGTCTCGAGCTCGCGCATCTGCGCGGTCGGGCGCACGTCGTCGACGCCGAACGGGTCGAGCACCAGGCCGGCGTTGCCGAACAGGACGTGGCGGCCGCCGATGCGCTGCCACACCCGCTCGCCCAGCGCCCGGTAGGTCTCGGCCTCGCGCGCGCACAGGACGTACGGTCCGTCGACGACGGCGTCGCCCTCGCCGATCCAGCCGACGACCTCGCCGCCGACCACGCCGCGACACAGGTACGCCGAGCCGGCGTCGCCGTCCCAGTACGCCTCGTCGATCGTGACCTCGGCCAGGTTCTCGAAGATCAGCCGGTGGAACTCGGTCGGGACCTCGGTCCACAGCTCGCCGGCGTGGTCGTCGAAGTAGTTCCACGGGTTCTTGGCGATGGCGCCGCGGCGCTCGGCGTTGACCTTGATCAACACGCCGACGGCGCGCAGCGCGACGCCGATCCAGTCCAGCGGGGTCGGCTTGTCGCGCAGGCTCATCGCGATGGAGCCGGCCTCGCCGGCCAGCGTCAGGTAGCGCTCGAGGCGCTGGGTGCGATCACGTCGCTTGGTCTTGGGGCGCATGGGAGCGGTGCAGCGAGCCATCCGGCGCTGCGCGGTCCAGGCGCTGCGGGCGCAGCGCGGAGTGGGGCCCGCCGACCGCGGCGCGCGGGCGCGCCTGCGGCAAGGGCTGGAATCGACACGGTCAGCGGCGCGGGGCCGGCGTGGCGAGCATCAGCCGGCGACGCGCTGCGCCGTCGGGACACACGGCCGCCGACCCGCCGAGGCACCAAGGCCGGCGAGGGAGCGGGGCATCTGGACGGTGGCGCGCATGGGTGACTCCGCGTTCCATCTAGAGGAAGCCGGTCCGGTCGCGCAAGCCCTTTTCGACGACGCGCCCGGGACGGCCGGGCCGCGCGCGGCGGTGACCGGGCCGTCGCGCTGGCTCGCCGCGGCGCGTCGTCGGCGTTCGGCCGCGAGCGTCGTCGCCGACGGCCGCCGACCGCGCGGCCGACGGGACGGCCGTGGTAAGCCTCCCGCATGCCGGAGCCACGGAAGTTCGCGCTGACCCCGGGCAAGCGGGTGCTGTTCCTGACCAAGGACCCCGAGCTGATGCGCCGCCAGCTGGCCGGCGAGCTCGACCTCCGCATGGAGGACCTGCGCCCCGAGGACCTGCTGGACGACATCAACACCGACGCGATGACGCCGGCCTGGGTGTGCTTCGACTACGACCCGGCGGCGATCGCGCGCAACGCCTACGCCGGGCTGATCGTCGACGGTCAGCGCCAGTTCGTCGAGGACGCGCTGGCCCGCGGCAACTTCGAGGTCATCGTCGCGGGCGCCCAGAAGGGCGTCGGCTCGAGCCGCGAGACCGCCGCCCAGTGCGAGGTCTTCGCCGGCAGCCGGCTGGCGATCGCGTCGTCGTTCGCGCCGATCCACGCCCGCAACAACATCAACATCGGCCAGCTCATGGGCGATCACGCCATGCTGGCCCGCCTGCAGCGCGGCGAGACCATCGAGCTGTCGGAGTTCACCGCCGGCCACGACGCGATCACCGCGCTGATCATCGAGAGCGGCGGCCTGCTGCCGTTCTGCGCCCGCCTCGATCGCGGCGAGATCACCGTGCCGCCGCCGACCACCGCGGCGCGGCCGATGAACCTCACCGAGAAGATCCTCGCCGCCAAGCTCCTGCCCGGCCAGGGCAGCTACGTCGCGCCCGGCGACGCCGTGCTGGTCCGGGTCGACGCCGGCTACTCGCACGAGTTCACCACCGCGCAGGTCCACTGGTTCCTGCAGAACGAGTACGGCGAGGGCTACCAGCTCAAGGACCCGTCCAAGTTCGCGGTCTTCGAGGACCACCTGATCTACGCCGAGAGCCTGCCGTCGATGGCCAAGCACACGGCCAAGATCGAGCAGCTGCGGGTCATGCAGCGCGCCTTCGCCGCCCACACCGGGGTCCGCAACTACGGCGCCGTCGACGGCGTGTCGCCTGGCATCTGCCACCAGATCGCGCGCGAGAAGTTCCTCGACCCCGGCGACTTCGTCCAGGCCACCGACAGCCACACCTGCATGGGCGGCGCCTCGGGCGCGCTGTCGTGGGGCGTCGGCGCCACCGAGTACGCCGCGCTGGTGTACTGGGGCTTCACGCCGATCGCGGTGCCGGAGTCGATCCGCTTCGAGCTGACCGGCCGGCTCGCCGACGGCGTCACCGCCAAGGACGTGATGCTCCACATCCTGGCGACCTTCGCCAAGCGCGAGGACACGCTCAACCGGGTCATGGAGTTCGGCGGCGAGGGCCTGTTCGCGCTGTCGCCCGACGAGCGCGCGACCCTGGCCAACATGGCCACCGAGTGCTCGGCGCGCGGCGCGGTCATGGAGGTCGACGAGGTCATGCTGGCGTGGATCGCGGCGCACCGCCCCGACGCCGACCTCGACGAGCTGCGGCGCAAGGTCGTGACGCCGGATCCCGGCGCCACCCACGCCGGCGGCGTCCACACGATCGACCTGGCGACGATCCGGCCGATGCTGGCGACCCCGGGCGATCCGGATCGCGGCATCCCGTCGGATCCCAAGAACGGCGCCCGCGTGCCCGAGGTCGGCAAGGTCCGCCTCGACATCGCCTACGGCGGCTCGTGCACCGCCGGCAAGAAGGACGACATCGATCACTACGCGCGGGTCCTGGCCGACGCCGAGCGCGCCGGCAAGAAGGTCGCCGACGGCACCCGCTTCTACCTCCAGTTCGGCTCCAAGGACGTCGAGGACTACGCGCGCGCCCAGGGCTACCTGGACCTGTTCCGCCGCGCCGGCGTCGAGCTGATCAAGCCGGGCTGCGGCGCGTGCATCGGCTGCGGCCCCGGCGTCAGCGAGCGCGGCGACCAGGTCACGGTGTCGGCGATCAACCGCAACTACAAGGGCCGCAGCGGCCCGGGCCGGCTGTACCTGGCGTCGCCGCTGACGGTGGCGGCCTCGGCGGTGGCCGGCGAGATCGTCGAGTACCGCGAGGGCATGTTCGACGAGCCGGCGTAGCGCGCGGGCTCAGAGCGCGTGAGGATTTCATCCTCACACGCGCTGTCGATCGGCTCGCTCGCCCGCAGACAGGCTCGCAGCGCCTGCACGGAGACCGCCTCGCGCAGACGCGCGGCTCAGGCCTCGCCGAACTTCTCGACGATCTGGATGCCGGCGCTCTTGAGCAGCTCGGACGGCGGCTGGCCGCCGATCTGGACGATGAGGCCGTCGTTGGGGATGCGCTTGACCGAGCCGTCGCCGTGCTCGAGATCGACGGTGCGCTTGTCGATCTTGATGACCTGGGTGCCGAGCATCGCGCGGACCTTGCCCGAGGCGAACGCGATGTCGAGGCGACCGCGGACGCCGGCGCGCAGGCGCGCCAGCTCGGTGCGGCGGTAGCTGAGCGCGACCTCGTCGCACTCGCCGGAGTCGGCGAGCGCGAGCGCGCACTCGGCCGCGGCGTTGCCGCCGCCGACGACGAGGACGCGCTGGCCGCGGAACGGCGCGGTCTCGATCAGCCGGTAGCTGACCTTGGGCAGCTGCTCGCCGGGGACGTCGAGCGGCCGCGGCGTGCCGCGCCGGCCCAGCGCCAGCACGACGTTGGCGGCCCGCCCCTCCCAGCCGTTCTCGCCGCGCACCCGCCAGGCGTCACCGTCGGGCTCGATCGCGACGACCTTGATGCCGGTCTCGAGCGGCAGGCCGACCGTGCGGTGGATCTCCTCCCACAGCTCGATCAGCTCCTCCTTGGTCATCGTCTTCTTCTTGACGGTGCCGAAGCGGGGCAGCTCGAGCGAGCCGGTCATGACGACCTTGGCGCGCGGGTAGTGGCGCGCGGTGCCGCCGAGCTCGCCCTGCTCGATCAGCTTGACCCGCAGGCCGGCGTCGATCAGCCCCAGGGTCGCGGCGATCCCCGACGGGCCGGCGCCGATGACGATCGCGTCGGCGATCTGGCCGCCGTCGCCGCGGCGCTCGCTGGCCGCGAGGTAGGCGGCGGCCTGGCGGCCCTGCTCGGTGGCGTTGCGGATCAGGCCCATGCCGCCGAGCTCGCCGACGACGTAGATGCCGGGCTGGCTGGTCTCGAACTGTGGGCTGACCGCGGGCAGCTCGAAGCCGCGGCGCGCGGTGCCGAAGACCAGCTTGATCGCGCCGACCGGGCACGCCGACATGCACGCGCCGTGGCCGACGCACGCCAGCGGGTTGATCAGCTTGGCCTGGCCGTCGACCATCGCGAGGATGTCGTGCTCCGGGCACGCCTTGGTGCACGCGCCCGAGCCGATGCACTGGTCGGCCGACACCTCGGGGTGCAGCGACAGCGGCGCGTCGGGGAGCGCGGCGCCGCCGCCGGCCGCGGCGTGGGCGCGCGCGAACGCGTGGTGACGGCGCCGGTCGACCATGCCCCAGCCCAGGTACACGACGACCGCGAACCCGATCAGGCCGGGCAGGATCCACGCTTCCATACGATCAACGTCCTCGCGGGTGACACTGCCGACAGAAGTCGGGGTTGCTGGCGTCGTAGCGGTAGTTGCCGACGTCGCCGTGGATGTCGTCGACCTTCGACTGCCGGTGCTCGTGGCACGCCAGGCAGGTCACGTTGCCGCCGTTGGTGTTGGGCCCCGCCGCCGGGTTGTGGCAGTCGTAGCACTGGATGCCGCGGTGGTGCCCGCTCTGGATCGGGAAGTTCTGCTCGGGGTGCTTGGGCGCGGTGCCGTCGGGGTGGCAGGTCAGGCAGAAGTTGGGCTGGTCGGGCTGATAGCTGTAGTCGGGGACGATCTGCGGCGGGTGCAGGTAGTCCATCTGGTCCTGGTCGTGGGCGCCGGTGTGGCACCAGGCGCAGATCGTGTTGGCGCCGTCGACGCTGCTGCCGCGCGACGCGTCGTGGCACTCGAGGCACTTGAACGGCTGGTGCGCGCCGGTCGTGATGTGGAAGGCGTCCTCGGGGTGGTCGCCGTCGAGCGCCGGCTGCCAGGCGTCGGTGCGGTGGCAGTTGCCGCACGTCGTCGGCTTGACCCCGACGTGGACCGGATCGGTGGCGCCGTCGTAGTCGGCCTGGTGGCAGGCGACGCAGTCGGCGTCGGTCTGGACCTCGATGGCCTCGCCGCCGTGGTCGCGGACGCACGCGCCGACGGCCACGGCCAGCCCCATGGCGAGCATGACGATGAGATGACGGGTCATCGCAAGGGCCTCCAGGTCAGGGTGGCGAGGACGGCGAGCGCCTCGAGATCGCCGCCGGTCTCGACCTCGGCGTCGAGGCCGACGTCGAGGTCGCCGAGGGCGAGCGCGGCGTCGACGCCGGCGCGGTGGGCGAGCAGCGGCGCGAAGGCCGAGGCGTAGACGACCCGGCCGAAGCGGTAGCGCGCGGTGAGATCGAGGCGACCCGCCAGCGCGGTGCCGCCGAGCGCGGCGGTGACGCCGCCGAAGTCGACGAACGAGGCCCGGCCGGCGTCGCCGCCGAGCTGCAGGCGGAGGCGCGCGGGCAGCTCGACCCGCGCGGTCGCGAACCCGGACAGCTCGACCGCGACCGCGCTGTCGGGGACGTGCAGCGCGGTGACGCCGCCGTCGATCGCGAGCTTGCCGCCGCGCCAGCCCGCGGCCGCGGTGGCCTGGCTGCGCAGCATGCGCGACGCGCACGGCTCGGCGGCGCCGCCCGCGGGCAGCGCCTCGGTCGTGCACAGCCAGTCGATCGGCAGCGCCGCGGCGAGGCGCAGCGACCGCTCGGTGCCGCGGACGTCGACGCGGCCACCGGCGTGCACGCCGCCGCGCCGCCACGACACGTCGAGGCCGGCGGCGCCGAGCTCGAGCGCCTTGGCGCCCCACGGGTTGTCGCTGGCGAAGCCGTCGAGCTCGACGTGGGCGGCGACGTCGACGGCGCCCTTGCCGGCCGCGGCCTCGACCGCGACCCGGCGCTCGTCGAGCGTGCCCTCCCAGGTCGAGCCGTGCGCCGACAGCCGCAGCGACGGGCTCCACGCCGCCGCCGGACGATCGAGCGCGACCTCGACGCCGAACCGGGTCGCCGCGGGGTCGGGGCGCCCGCTGACCGGATCCGGCACGACGCCGCCGAACGCGGCCAGGGTCAGGCCGCCGCCCACCGGCGCGGCGAGGCGGGCGCCGTCGAGCTGGCCCACCGACGCGGCGGCCCAGCGCAGCCGCCCGGCGCTGACGTACGGATCGCGCGCCGCGCCGTAGCGCAGGCGCAGCTCGCGGACCCGCAGCGGCGGCCGGGCCGCGCTGTCGCCGACGTGATCGCCGGCCCACACCAGCGCGTCGGCGTCGGCGTCGGCGCCGAGCGGGCGCTCGTGCCACGGCTCGATCGAGACCCGGCCGCCCAGCCACGACGACACCCACAGATCACCATCGCGCGTCGCCACCGCGCGCGCGCCGGCGCGCACGGTCAGGGCGATCGCGCCCTTGGGCGCGGCGCGGCTGCCCAGCGGCACCGGGGTCGGCGTCTGCGCCAGCGCCGGCGCGGTGGCGTCGGGCCACTGCCCGACCCACGCCTCGAGCGGCTTCGGCGCCGCCATGCGCGCGACCTCGGGGCCGAGCGCCTCGGGATCGACCTCGATCGAGCCCTTGGCGCCGACCCGGGTCGAGCCGCCCGCGAGATCGAGCGCGGCGCCGGCGGCGGTGACCGCGATGATCTTGTAGCGCTTGCGGCCGAGCTTCACGGTCGCGCCGGCGCGCAGGCCCTCGGTCTCGCCGGGCTCGACGTAGGCGACGCCGCCCGAGACCTCGACGACCTTGACGGTGACGGTGTGGGGCCTGGCCTCGGCGACGGCGGGCGCGATCAGCGCCGCGACCGCGACCGCCGCGGCCGCGCCGGCCGCGAGCCCGAGCGGGTCCCGTCGCGTCGTCATGGCGTCAGCCCTCCCGGGTGGCAGCGCAGGCACGCGGCGGCGCTGCGGCCCGCGACCCGGCGGCCGTGCTGCTGGGTCAGCGAGACGTCGTCGTGGCCGTGGCAGCCGGCGCAGCGCAGCCGCTCGGGGCGGCGCTCGTCGAGGTGGCAGTCCTCGCACTGCGCGGTGCGGTGCGCGCCCGACGAGATCGGGAACCGCACGTCGTGCTCGATCCGCGCCGAGGTCCGGACCAGGCGCGGCAGCGCGCCGCCGAGGCTGGTCGCCGGCAGCCAGCCGGTGGTGCGGTGGCAGCCGCCGCAGTCGCGCGGGAACGGCTCGAGCCCGGTCGCCAGGTCGCCGTCGTGGTCGGGGTGGATGTCCTGGCGGTAGTCGTCGGCGTGGCACGCGAAGCAGTCCGACGGCACGTCGCTCCACGCCCGATCGCTGGTGCGGCGGTGACACGCGGTGCAGTCGATCTCGGCGTGGCGGCCGGTCAGCGGCATGCGGGTCTGGCGGTGCCGCGCCATCGTCCGGGTGTCGACCCAGTCGGTGCTGCGGTGACACTCGGCGCAGGCGCTGCCGAGGCGGCCGTCGTGGGCGTCGTCGTGGCAGCCGGCGCACGCGGTCGGCGGGTGTGCGGCGCCGGCGTGGCACGACTGGCACGAGGTGTCGCGGTGGGCGTTGCGCAGCGGGAACCCGGTCTTGTCGTGATCGAAGCCGCCGCTGGCCGCGCTGCCGCCCGAGGTCATCTTCCAGGCCTCGGTGGCGTGGCACTCGCTGCACCGCATGTCGCCGATCATCGAGTCGCCACCGCGCTCCTTGTGCGGGTTGGCGTGGCAGTCCTCGCAGGCGCGGTAGCCGAGGCGGTAGCGGGTGGACTCGGCGCCGTTGCGCAGCGTGGTCTTGGCGTGGCAGCCCTCGCACTTGGCGCGGGCGTGGCCGCCGTCGAGGACGAACCCGGCCTTGCCGGCATGATCGAAGTCGAGCGGCTTGAAGCGCTCGTTGCCGTGGCAGTCGCCGCACGCGCGCTTGGGCTCGGCGGTGCGGAACTGGCCGGCGTGGACGTCCTCGTGGCAGCCCTCGCAGTCGCGCGGGATGCCGCGGAACGCCGCGGTCGCGGCCTTGCCCGGCGTGCCGACCTCGCCGTGGCACGCGGCGCACGCGGTGCGGCTGTGGGCGCCGACCAGCGGCCACGTCGAGTGATCGACCTTGGCTTGCTTCCAGGCGGTGGTGACGTGGCAGCTGGCGCAGCCGCCCGCCGCCATCTCGGTGGCGAACTGGTCGCCGTGCGGGTTGGCGTGGCAGTCGGCGCACGCCCGCTTGTCGACGCGGAAGTCGAGCCGCGGCCGCTTGTCGCCGTGGCACGCGCCGCAGCGCACCGCGACGTGGCGGCCGTCGAGCGCCATCTGCGCGGTGGCGTGCTGGTCGACGCCGAACGACGTCGGCGCGAAGCCGTCGACGGTGTGGCAGGTGGCGCAGTCGCCGCGCCTGGCGAGCCGGCCGTCGTGCTTGTCGGCGTGGCACGCGGCGCAGGCGCCGAACTCGAGCTTGCGGTACTTCTGATCGTTGGTCTTGCCCTTGTGGCAGTCGCCGCACTGGACGTCGACGTGCTTGCCGGCGAGCGGGTACGGGGTCTTGCCGTGGGCGTCGAGGCCGATCTTGCGGGGCAGCCCGAGCCACTTGATGCTGCGGTGGCAGCTCTCGCACTTCTTGCCGAACGGCGCGTCGTGCACGACCTTGTGGCAGTCGACGCAGTCGCCGCCCTTCTTCGGCGGCTTGTCGTTGCCCTGGTCGTGGCACTTCTCGCACTTGACCCGGCGGTGGCCGTTGGACAGCGACACCCCGGGGTGGTTCTTGGCCAGGACGTCGCTGACGTTCTTCCAGCCGGCGACGGTGTGGCAGTCCTCGCACTTCTGCTTGAAACGGCCCTTGTGGGGATCGGCGTGACAATCGACGCAGGCGCCGAAGCGCAGCCCGGTCCACTTGGCGGGCCGGCCGTGGCACTTCTGGCACGCGACCTCGGCGTGCAGCCCCTCGAGCTTGAAGCGCGCCAGGCCGTGGTCGAACTTGTCGAGGTCGACCTCTTTCCAGTCGCGCTCGGTATGGCACTTGGTGCAGGTCGAGCCGAACCGGTTGGTGTGCGGATCCTTGTGGCACGAGTTGCACGACGTGCTGGCGCCCAGGAAGGTCGGCTTGCCCGCCGACGACTTGCGGGTGTGGCAGTCGAGGCACTTGACCGTGCCGTGCGCGCCCTCGAGCTTCCACCCGGTGTCGTCGTGGTCGAGCTTGCTCATGTCGCCGCCCGGCCAGCGCACCAGCTTGGCCTTGCGGCCGTAGTGCTCGACGTGGCAGCCCTCGCAGGCCTTGCCCTTGTACGCGACGCCGTGCAGGCCCTTGCCGGCGTCGATCCGCTTTTCGAGATCCTTGTGGCAGTCGAGGCACAGCTTGGCGACCACCTGCTTGCCGGCCTGGTGGCAGTTGCTGCACTGGCTGTCGCCGTCGAGGTCCTGGTGCGCGGCGCTGAGCGGCCCCGGCGACGCCAGCTGCGCGCGCGCCACGCCGGCGCCGGCGCCCAGCGCCAGCGCGACGACCGCGGCGACGACGAGCGCGCGCATCAGGATCCGAACACCCAGCGGTAGCCGTAGTGCCAGGCGACGCCGACGTGGACCAGCACGGTCACCAGCATCAGGATCGCGGCGAAGCGGTGCAGGCCGCGCCAGGCGCGCAGCATCGCGGCCGAGCCGGCGGCGCGGGCCTCGCCGACGGCGAGCTGATCGACGCGCTTGATCAGCCAGCGCGCCTCGGGCGGGTCGCCGACGATGAGCGCGATGGCGTCGCGACGATCGCGGGCGACCTTCCGCCACGCCGGCATCGCGCGCAGCGCGGTGAGGAGCGAGGCGTGCGGCCCCAGCGGCGGCGGCGGCAGCTCGGCCAGCGCGGTGCGGATCTGCCGGCCGGTGCCGGGGAGCGCGACGTCGAGGGCGTCGATCGCGCTGTCGAGCTCGGCGCGATCGACCGTCGGCACCAGCGCGTAGAGGAAGCGGCCGACGACGCCGGTGATGACGACCACCGCGAGGCTGGCGGCGGTGACCGTGGCGATCGTGTTGCGCAGCTGCAGCGCCGAGTGGGCGCTGACCAGCAGCGCCGCGAACAGGCCGGTGAAGACGTGGATGTCGAGCCACACCCGCATCGAGCCCAGGCGCGCGGTGCCGAGCCGGCGGCGCACCAGGTACATCAGGTTGAGGAACACCAGCACGCCGGCGACGAAGCCGTAGCCGTTGCCGACCAGGCCGCTGGGGCGCAGCTGCCGGAACCGCGGGTGACCGGGGCGGTCCTCCAGCGGCAGCTTGTAGAAGCTCCAGCCGTACCAGACGATCACCGCGGCGGTGGCGATCAGGAAGACGGTGAGGACGTAGGGCAGGAAACGCCGCGAGGACGTGCGAGCGTTGGGAGGAGGCACGGCGGGCTACCTTTCAGCAACTCGCGGGCCAGCGAGGTGCTTGAGAGAATCCTGCGATCTCGTAAGGTTATCGAGTCCTGCGAGTACGTCGCAGTGCACGCTTCGTACACCTGCGTGTGCGAGACGCGAACAGGATGCGCCCCCGATGGTGTCCCACCTTGCGTCACGGCACCGAGGCATCGCGGTGGTCATCCCGCCGCCCGCGTCTTGCGCGCGATCTGCACCAGCAGCGTGACCAGCGAGTCCGAGTCCTGGCCCTTGGGGATGATCATCGCGCCCTGCGCGACCTTGGCGGCGTCCCGGGAGTCGCCGCCGGTGAGGAAGACCAGGCGGTCGAGCAGCCACGGCCGGTTGGTCAGGATCCACCGGTAGACGTCCGCGCCCGAGCCGTCCGGCATGTACCAGTCGACGACGATGACGTCGAAGTCGCCGGCCTCGAGCAGCTCCATGGCGCCGTGGCCGCTCTCCGAGGTCGACACGATGAAGCCGAGCTCGCCGAGCAGCGTCGACATCACCGCGAGCAGCTCGGGCTCGTCGTCGACCAGCAGCAGCCCGGGTCGATCGACGTCGAGCCAGGCGACGTCGCCGCTGTCGAGCTCGTCGAGCCGGGCCCGCCGCGCCGCGGTCGCCTCGACCACCCGGACCAGCTCCTCGGTCTCCTCGGGGCGCAGCGACACGCACCGGCCCGCGACCACGCGATCGAGCTCGGGCGCCGGCTCGTCGACCAGGAACACGAACATCCCGCGTAGATCGACGCGCTGCTTCAACGCCCACCGGTACAGCTCTCCACCCAGAGTGTGTGAGGTGTCCCACGCGGTGACGACGACGTCGAAGTCCTCGTTGCCTTCCAGCAGCGACCGCGCCTCGGCGAGCGATGACGCGGTCGTGACGACGAGGTCGCGCGCCGCGAAGACGTCCCGGAGCCGCTGCAGGCCGTCGGGGTCGTCGAGCGCGACCAGGAGCGACGTCGGTCGCTGGCGGTCGGGTTCCCTCACCGAGCTTCCGATTATATCCGACCGCGTCATGGCCGGGCACATTCCGCGACATCGACGCGGCAGACCTGCAGCCGTCGTCGGGATTCTGTTACATTGCTGCGTGGCTCTCTCGATGACTGGACCGGATCCCAAGAAGGCCAAGCCGGCCCCGCGCGACGCCGGCGAGCCAGGGAGCCAGGGAGCCAGCGCGACGCCCATCGTGGGCATCGATCTCGGGACCACGTACACGTCGATCGGCGTCGTGGTCGGCAACAAGGTCCAGGTGCTCGCCCGCGACACCGGCGCGCGCTTCACGCCGTCGGTGATCGCGATCCCCAAGAAGGGCGAGGTCATCGTCGGCGAGGCCGCCCGCGCCCGCATCGCGACCGACCCGGCGCGCACGATCACGTCGCCCAAGCGGCTGCTCGGCCGGCCCTACACCGATCGCGAGGTCCAGACCTTCGTCGGGCAGCAGCCGTACCGGACCAAGGCCGGGCCCGACGGCACGACCGTGGTCGAGATGTGGGGCGACGACTACGCGATCACCCAGCTGTCCAGCTACCTGATGCGCGACGTCCGCGAGCTCGCCGAGCAACGCCTCGGCCAGCCGGTGCGCGAGGCCGTGATCGCGGTGCCGGTCGCGTTCGACGTCCAGCGGATGCAGGCGGTGCGCCGCGCCGCCCAGATGGCCGGCCTCGAGGTCGCGTCGCTGATCGACGAGCCCAGCGCCGCCGCGCTGGCCAACCGCTACACGCCCGGGTTCGGCGGCGTCGTCGGCGTCTACGACTTCGGCGGCGGCACCTTCGACTTCTCGCTGGTCGACGTGTCGAAGGCGCAGTTCCGCATCCTCGCCACCGCCGGCGACAACTGGCTCGGCGGCGACGATCTCGACAACGTCCTCGCCGAGGCCGCCGCCAACCAGTTCTGGCGCCTGCACAAGGTCGACCTGCGCCGCCAGGCGGTCGAGTGGCAGCGGCTGCGGTTCGCGTGCGAGGCCGCCAAGCGGTCGCTGACCAAGACCGAGTCGGCGCTGATCGCGGTGCCCGAGGTCCTGCGCACCGCGACCGGGATGATCGGCCTCGAGCTCGGCATCGACCGCGCGACCCTGGCGCGCGCCGCGGCGTCGCTGATCCAGCGGACGCTGCAGGTGTGCGAGCACGCGCTGGCCCGCGCCGGGCTGCGCCCCAAGGACATGTCCGCGGTCTACATGGTCGGCGGCACCTCGCGGATGCCCGCGGTGACCGAGGCGGTCGCCCGCTACTTCGGGGTCCCGGTCCGCACCGGGGTCGCGCCCGACCAGGCGGTGTGCCTGGGCGCCGCGATCCACGCGTCGCTGCTGGCGGCCCGCCGCGCCCGCGCCGCCGCGGTGTAGCGCCGCGGTCCGATCGTGAACCGCCCCGGGCCCGCGGCGGATTCCCGCCCGGGACGGCTCCGCACGATCCACGCCGCCGAGGCCGCCGATCCGGTCGTGGCGGTTTGACCGCGGCCGTGGGCCCCCCTACGCTTGCCGACATGTCCAGACGACTCGCCGCGGTAGCCGCGGCGCTCGCGCTCGCCGGCTGCCCCGGCACCCCGACCAAGGTCGAGATCCCCGACCCCATCAAGGTCGACCCACCCAAGTCGCTCGAGCTGCCCGCGATCCCGGCCACCCTCGAGGTCACCACGGTCACGCCGATGACCGGCGACGATCCGGCGGCGAAGTCGCCGCTGCTCGACATCATGCTGGCCGAGAACCAGCGCTGGATGAAGGCGCTGACCACCAAGCCCAGCCCCGCCTATTACCTCTCGTACCAGATCACCGACGCCCGCGTGGTCAGCCTCGAGGCCGAGGGCGGCGCGCTGATCACCGACTCCGACGACACCGATCGCAACCTCGACGTCGAGGTCCGCGTCGGCACGCCCGAGCTCGACAACACGCGGGTGCTGTCCGACGAGACCGCCGGCCTCAACGAGCCGATGACCCGCCACGGCATCATGCCGATGGGCGCCGACCCCGAGGCCATCGGCAACCACCTGTGGCTCGAGACCGACCGCCGCTACCGCGAGGCCGCGCAGGCCCTGGCCTACGTCAAGGCCGACCAGCAGACCCTGCAGAACCGGACCGCGGTCGCCGACTTCTCGGCGGAGCCGACCGAGCACTTCGTCGGCAAGATCGCGCACCTCGAGTTCGACAAGGCGGCCTGGGTCGAGCGCCTGCGCCGCTGCTCGGAGAAGGCGATGGCGCCGGGCCACAAGGCGACCCGCGGCAGCTGCAGCGTCCTGTTCCAGGAGATCACGGTCTACTTCGTCAACAGCGAGGGCACCCAGACCCAGCAGTCGTGGACCAACGCCCAGCTGGCGGTGTCGGTCGGCGTCAAGGCCGACGACGGCATGAACCTGTCGCGGCTCGAGCAGCGGTTCGGGGTCCAGCCCGGCGACCTGCCCGACGACGCCGCGGTCGACGCCATCATCAAGGAGGTCGTCGGCGACCTCGACGCCCTGCACGCCGCGCCGCTGGCCGACCCCTACGTCGGGCCGGCCATCCTCGAGGGCCGCGCCGCCGGCGTCTTCTTCCACGAGGTCTTCGGCCACCGCATCGAGGGCCACCGCCAGAAGGACGAGACCTCGGGCAAGACCTTCGCGTCGTACGTCGGCAAGGAGATCATGCCGACCTGGCTGTCGGTCTACGACGACCCGACCGCGGCCACGCTCAACGGCATCCAGCTCAACGGCTTCTACCGCTTCGACGACGAGGGCGTGCGCGCCCAGCACACGCCGCTGGTCGACCAGGGCAAGCTGGTCGGCTTCGAGATGGGCCGCAACCCGATCGAGGGCTTCGATCACTCCAACGGCCACGGCCGCAAGAGCCCGGGGCTGACCCCGGTGTCGCGCCAGGGCAACCTGATCGTCGCCGCCGACCACTCGGTCGAGCGCGCCCAGCTCGAGCAGATGCTGATCGACGAGATCAAGAAGCAGAACCGGCCCTACGGCATGGTCTTCACCGACATCTCGGGCGGCTTCACCAACACCTCGGCGTTCGCGCCGCAGGCGTTCAAGGTCAACCCGGTGATGGCGTACCGGATCTACCCGGACGGCCGCCGCGAGCTGGTCCGCGGCATCGACATCAGCGGCACGCCGCTGGTCGCGCTGCAGTCGATCCGCGCCGCCAGCCGCGAGGTCGAGACCTTCAACGGCGTGTGCGGCGCCGAGTCCGGGTGGGTCCCGGTGTCGGCGTCGGCGCCCAGCCTGCTGCTCGAGAAGCTCGAGATCGAGAAGAGCTACGTGCCGCCCGACCGGCCGCCGGTGCTCGACCCACCCAGCATCCGTGATCAGGGAGGTGCGCGATGAACCCCGGGACCAACGCCCGCTGGAAGCTGGTGGCCGCGGCGCTGGGCGCCGCCCTGGTGCTGGTGCCGGTGGCGTGGCCGACCGGCGGCGGCGGCGACGCGCTCGCCAAGCCGGCGCCGCCGCCCACCAGGTCGGCGGGGCCGTCGACGGCGGTGACGCCGGAGATCCTCGACGCCATCGCCGAGGAGATGGACCGCGCGATGCAGCAGCTGCGGATCGGCAACGCGCCGCGGCCGTACCACATCGCGTACAAGGTCACCGAGGTCGACGTCAACGACGTGGTGTCGAGCCTGGGCTCGACGACGACCCGGCACAACCGCCACTTCGTCAACATCGAGGCCCGGGTCCGGGTCGGCACCCCCGACGACGACAACGCCAACTTCGTGGTCGCCGGCGCCGAGAGCCTCGACGGCGTGTCGGGCTTCACGCTGCCGCTCGAGGCGACGCCGCGGATCGCGCGCCGCGCCACCTGGATGGTCACCGACAGCGCCTACAAGGAGGCGCTGATCCAGCTGCGCCAGAAGCAGGACGCCCGCGCGTCGTCGACCGCGGGCGCCGCCCAGGTGCCGGGCTGGTCGACCGCGCCGACGGTGGTGTCGGAGGACCTGGTCGACGTGCCGGCGCTCGAGAGCCTCGACGACCTCGAGGCCCGCGCCAACAAGCTGTCGGCCAAGTTCCGCGACCACGGCGAGATCCGCGACTCGCGGGTCGCGTTCACCAGCTACCTGGAGCGGCGCTGGTACCTCAACAGCGACGGCACCGCGGTGTCGGACACCCGGCGCGCCTCGGGCGTGCTGCTGGCGGCGTTCGGCCAGGCCGACGACGGCCAGGACTTCGGGCAGTCGTTCCTGCGCTACGGCCACACCGCCGCCGATCTGCCCGGCGACGCCGACCTCGAGGCCGAGGCGGCCCGCCTGATCACGCTGGTCGGCCAGCTCGAGAAGGCGCCCAAGCTCGACCACTACACCGGCCCGGTGCTGTTCGAGGGCGAGGGCGCCGCCGACATCGTGCGCTACACGCTGGCGCCGCACCTCGGCGGCACGCCCCTGCCCCAGGGCCTGCGGCCGCAGGACGCCAAGCAGTTCGGTGGCGCGCTGCACGACAAGGTCGGCCTCAAG
This sequence comes from Kofleriaceae bacterium, assembly GCA_020633495.1. Classification (GTDB taxonomy): domain Bacteria; phylum Myxococcota_A; class Polyangia; order Haliangiales; family Haliangiaceae; genus WYBA01. The sequence continues at coordinate 182,116 of JACKDR010000004.1, forward strand.
GTGACGTCGAGCAACCTCACGATCGTCGACGACCCGACGGCGAGCGACGCCGGCGGCAAGGCGCTGATCGGCGGCTACAAGATCGACGACGAGGGCGTCGCGGCGCAGAAGGTCGAGGTCATCAAGAACGGCATGCTGACGACGCTGCTGCAGAGCCGGACCCCGGCCGAGAAGGGCGGCGTGTCCAACGGCCACGCGCGGCGCCAGGCGCCGGGCGGCATGTTCCACGGCACCGCGACCAACCTGTTCATCACCGGCAAGGGCGGGCTCGACCACAAGAAGCTGGTCGCCAAGCTGCTCGCCGAGGCCAAGAGCAACGGCCTGGGCTACGGCCTGATCATCCGGCGCCTCGACGACGGCGCGGTCACCGCGCAGCCCGAGATGACCCGGCGCGAGCTGGTCCAGCTGTTCCAGAACACCGACACCGAGCTGCCGCCGCCGGCGGCGCTGGTCTACCGGGTGTACCCGGGCGGCAAGGAGGAGCTGGTGCGGATGGCGCAGCTGGGCGAGGTGCCGATCCGGGCGTGGAAGGACGTGATCGCGGTCGGCAAGGGCCAGACCGTGATGAACTTCCTGGCCTCGGGCGACGGCTACGTCGTGCAGAAGATCAACGGCACCGGCGAGGGCGCGGTGCCGTCGTCGGGGATCGAGAGCGCGGTGGCGACGCCCGACCTGCTGTTCAAGGAGCTCGACGTCACGCCGTACACCGCGGGCGTCCGGGCCGAGCCGGCGATCCCGCCGCCGACCGCCAAGAAGTGACCGCGGCCGGCCCGACGCTGCGCGTCCACGCGGTCGAGCCGCGCAGCCGGGCCAACGGTCCCGGCACGCGGTTCGTGGTGTGGGTCCAGGGCTGCACGCTGGGCTGCCCCGGCTGCTTCAACCCCGGCACCCACGACGCCACCGCCGGGCGCGACGTCGAGGTCGCCGAGCTGCTCGCGCAGCTGGCGGCGTCGGGCGCCGAGGGCCTGACCGTCAGCGGCGGCGAGCCGCTCGAGCAGGCGGCCGGGGTGCTGGCGCTGCTGCGCGGCGCCCGGGCCCAGGGCCGCTCGACGCTGGTGTTCTCCGGGTTCGCGCTCGACGAGCTGCGCGCCCGCCCGCTGGGGCCGGAGATCATCGCCGAGCTCGACGTCCTGATCGACGGCCGCTACGTCGCCCGCGAGCGCCTGGGCGTCGGCCTGCGCGGCTCGGCCAACCAGCAGGTCCGCCTGCTGACCGACCGCTACGCCGAGGCCGACATCGCCGCGGTCCCCGAGGCCGAGGTCCGGATCGGCCCCGACGGCGCCGTCGTCCTCAGCGGCGTCGCGCCGCTGCCGCTGCGCCGCCGGTAGGTGCCGCCGGCGTACGGCGCGAAGCCGCGGACGGCGGCGCGGTCGAGTGCGCCCGGACGCGCGGAACCCCGAGGCGCGAAGAGGCGGGGAACGACGCGACCGGGGCTCCCCGCACGTCGTGGCCTCGGCAAGGCTGCATGATCGACGCAGCCACGAGGCTCGTCGTCGCGTCACCGGCCGCGTCGATCGATGCGCTGCGCCAGCGACGGACCCACACGGGCCGCGGCGGCGCGGTCCACGGGCCGCGGCCGTCGGCGGCTCGTCCCGTTCGTCCCTGGTTCGCGGCGGACGTGGTGGACATGATGGACGTGGGGGACGTGGGGGACGCGATGGACGTGATGGACGTGGGGGACGTGATGGACGCGATGGACATGATGGACGGCGGGGACGTGATGGACGCGATGGAAGGACGTCGCGTCGATGCTGGCTCCCGGAGGCTCCGGAGAGGGCGGCGGGGGATGGTCGGGATGGTGCGCGGCACGGCCGGCTGGAGGGACGGACGGACGGACGGACGGACGAACGGCGCGGTTGGACGCGGGGCGGGGACGCGGGGCCGTGGGGGCGCGGGGTGCGGCGCGGGGTGCGGCGCGGTCGGGGCGTGGGCTGCGTGGGCTGAGGCTCCGGCGCAGCCGGTCGCTGGCTCCCCGATGAGCGTGGTGCTGGCGCCGGCGTGGGTGCAGCACACCACCACCGGCGCCGGGCCCGAAGACGGGGGCCCGGCGCCTCGGCGCGGGGCACGAGCGTTGCGGGCGCGCGCCGGGCATCGGGATCGCGACGGCCGTGCGAGCCGTGATTGACGCTGTCCGGGAACCGGACAAGAAAGACACGGCCCGGGACGATCGTGGTCGATTGTTCTTGACGGCGTTCGCGGCCGACGACGAGACGCAGGCGAGATGGCGCCGCCGATCGTCGACGAGACGCCCAGCGCGGCCCGCTGCGCCGAGAAGCGGACCGCGACGACGACGCGAAGGGTCGAGGGCGGTCTTGGGGCGCCACGGCGACGACAGGAGGTCCGAGATCGTCGTGGTAGAGAAGGAATGCGCGCGTGCGCAGGGAGGAGTGGAGATGTTCGATCGCGAGAACGACGAGGGTGTGGTGTCCAGTGGGCTCGACGGTGCCGGTCTCGGAGACCGAGACGCAGCCCCCGACTGGCGCCAGCTCGATCGCCAGCTGCGCGGCGTCGCCCGACGGCGCGCCGCGCTCGACGCCGAGGAGGCGCGCTGGCTGGTGCTGGCGCAGCAGGTCGAGCTGCACCGCCGGTTCGGCTACGCGAGTCTGCACGAGTACCTCGAGCGCACGCTGGGCTACGGGCCGCGGGCGGCGCGCGAGCGGCTGCGCGTGGCGAGCGCGCTGCAGGTCCTGCCGCGGACCGCGGCGGCGCTGGCCCGCGGCGAGCAGTCGTACTCGGCGGTGCGCGAGCTGACCCGGGTCGTTCGCCAGGACACCGAGCGGGTGTGGCTCGACGCGGCGGCCGGCAAGACGGTGCACGAGATCGAGACCCTGGTCGCCGGGCGCAAGCCGGGTGACCTGCCCGGTGATCCGGTGGATCCGGCGGAGGTCCGGCGCGTGGTGTCGCTGGAGGTCAGCGCCGAGACGTACGCGCTGTGGCGCGACGCGAGGCTGGCGCTGGAGCTCGAGCGCGGCGAGGCCGTGCCCGACGACGAGCTGCTGCGGGTGCTGTGCCTCGGGATGCTGGCGGGAACGTCTGGCGGCAGCGGCAGCGGCAAGCGCGGGCGCGCGGCGTACCAGATCGCCTTGATGCAGTGTCCCGACTGCGAGCGCGTGACCCAGGACGGCGGCGGCCGCGCCGTGGAGGTGCCGGCGACCGTCGTCGAGCGCGCGCGCTGCGACGCGCGCGTGCTCGGCCGGGTCGATGGCGACGGCGACGTTCACGTGATCGCGAAGCCGACGCAGACGATCCCGGCGCCGGTGCGCGCGGCGGTGGTCGCGCGCGACCACGGCCGCTGCCGGGTGCCGGGCTGTCGGGCGTCGCGATGGGTCGAGGTCCACCACGTGCAGCCGCGGGCGCAGGGCGGTCGGCACACGCTGGCGAACCTGATCTCGCTGTGCGGCGGCCATCACGACGCGGTCCATGTGGGCCGCTTGAAGATCACGCGGTCGGCGTCGGGACAGGTCGTCTTCACGCACGCCGATGGCAGACCGTACGGCGCGCCGCCGAGAACCCGGGACGAACGGGACGAACCGGTGATGGCCGCGGCCCACGTGGACCGCGCGGACGCGGCCCACATGGACCTGTCGCTGGCGCAGCGGATCGAGCGATCGATGCGGCCGGCGACGCGACGATGAGCGGGCGCCGCGCGGTCGCGTCGCCGCGGGATCCGAGGCGTACCGACGCACGCGACCACCATCTTGACACCCACCATCCTCGGCCTTGTCCTTATTGTCCGGTGTCCGGACAGTGTGAAGTGCGACTCACGGCCGACGCGGTCCCGGCGATCGGCCCGCAACGCTCGCGCCCCGCGCCGAGCCCCCGTCTTCGGGCCCGGCGCCGGTGGTGGTGTTCTGCACCCACGCCGGCGCGAGCACCCACGCTCATCGGGGAGCCCGCGACCGGCTGCGCCGGAGCCGCGTCCCCGCGTCCGCCGGCCGGCCAGCCGCCGGCCGCGCGCCATCCCGACCGTCCGCACCGCCCTCTACGTAGCCTCCGGCGTCGGCGGGCGCGGCGTCGACGGGCGGGGCGCGCCGGCGCGGCCGGCAGACAGCGGCAGCCACGGCGACGTCGATCAGCCGCGCGTCGCGGCACGTCGGCGTCGAGCTCGCCCCGGCTCAGCGGCCGCCGGGGCGGCCGTCGCGGGCGACCTCGTCGGGCTTGACCCGGCCGTCGAGGGCCCGCAGCAGGACCTGCACGGGATCGCCGGGGCGGCCGAGGTGCACCGGGGCGCGGCGCGCGCCGCGCGTGACCGGGCGCGGCGCCTCGAGGCGGTAGGCGCGCAGGTCCCAGGGGTACGCCGGGACCCGGGCCTGCAGCGCGATCTCGAGGTAGCCGGCCTGGCCGGCGTCGCCGATCACGGCCTCGAGCGCGCCGATGTTGGTGTCGGGCGTGACGTGAACGCCGAGGATCGCGGCGTCGCCGCGGGCCGCCGCCAGGGCCTCGACCCGGCGGCCCGGATCGAGGACGACGCCGTCGAGCGACCAGTCGCCGTCGTCCTCGACGGTCAACAGCGAGGTCGGCGGCCAGTCGCGGGACGCCGCGCCGGCCACCGGCCACCGCGAGGTCGCGCCCGCCTCCTCGGCGCGGTGCCGCGCGACCCGGGCGTCGGCGTCGAGGCCGCGCCACCGCGCCACCGCGTCGCTCCACCGCGGATCGCCAGCGCACCGATCGCAGTCCTGGACCGCGGCGCGGGCACGCTCGGTCAGGCGGCTGATCGCGATCGTACCCAGGACCGCGCCCTGGAGCTCGGGCACGACGTGCTTGCACTCGACCACGTACGCCCCCTCGCACAGGCGCCGCACGTACGTCGCCGCGGTGTCGTCGGGGTGAAGGTCGACCGACTGCTCGCGGGTCGATCGCCAGCCGTCGGGCCGCACCGCCTCGATCGGCGGCGCCAGCGCCACCGGCCACACCGTGGTCGCCAGCCGCTCGGTGCGCTGCGCCCACGGCAGCGCGTCGACCGCGGCGATCGCGTCGACCGCGAGCACCGTCAGCTGCAGCTCGGCCTCGGCGGCGACCAGCTCGTCCATGCGCGGGCGCAGCCGGGTGACCTCGGCCGCCAGCACCCCGAACGCCTCCGGCGTGCGCGGCCCGCGCGCGAAGGTGGCCACCGCCTCCATCAGCTCCTCGCGCTGGTAGGCGGCGCGATCCGCCACCTTGACGGACACCGGATCGTCGCCGCACGCAGGTGCGGCCGATGCAGCGATGGCGACCAGCGCCACGAGCGCCGTCCGGGACTTCACCCCTGTGGCTAGCATCAGACCGCCAGCTTGGCGAGCTTGCGGACGGTCGGTGGATCCAGGAACACGAACAGCGCGTCCCCGAAGGCGACGTGTGCCCCCGACCACACTGGCGACGGCGTCCCGGGCGTCAACTGCTCGCCGTTGATCCGGGTCCCGTTGCGTGAATTCTCGTCGACCAGCGAGTACTCGCCGGTGCTGCGGTCGAAGCTGACCGAGCCGTGGACCTTGCTCACCGAGTCGTTCTCGATGCGGACGTCGCAGCGGCGGCTGCGCCCGATCGTGATGGGCGCGTCGTGGCCGGCCGGCAGCGTGTTGGCGCCCAGCAGCAGGAACGGGTGGTTGGCCAGCTCGCGGCCGTACTGCTCGATCCACGCCATCGGCTGCGACAGCGTGATGGTGCGGTCGATCGTGGCCTCGACGGACGAACGGTGTTCGGCCGTCTCCAGGGCGATCAAGATGGGCTTGTGCAACGTGAAGCCCCCCTTGATCTCCTGGAGCAGCTCCCGAAGCGTCTGCGAGCTCGGAGTGTCCGCGATCATGCCGCCCGATCCAGTCTCACGATATCACGGCGCGGGCGACGCACGCAGCGAGCGGCGCGCGCTCGACGTGCGGCCCCAGGGCGACCACGGCGCTGGGCCCGTCGTGCGCGAGCCTTTCGGAGGACACCCGCAGCCCGACCCGGTGGAACGCCGCCCAGTGCGGCGCGTCCGACCCGGTCCGACGATCGACCACCCGGGCGATGCCCTTGACCCGGACGTACTCGGGCCCGAGCTCCTCGAGCGCGTCGCACAGCTCCTCGAGATCGACGGTGCCCTCGATCGGCACCCAGACGCTGTCGATGCCGTGCGCCGCGCCCGGCGCGTGGTCGTGGTCGGCCCCGTCCCCGGCGTGGTCGTGGTCGTGGTCGTGGTCGTGGTCGTGGTCGTGGTCGTGGTCGTGGTCGTGAACGGCGCCGTCGCCCCGGCGCGCGCCCGGCGTCACGTCGGGCTCGCGGAGCACGCCCTGGAACCACGCGACGACCTCGGCGGGCGAGCCCTCGACCACCGGCGCGCGCGGCGCCAGCGCCGCCACCGCCGCCCGGGTCGCCGCCGCCTCGTCGGCGGTGGCGAGATCGAGCTTGGTCAGCACGACGACGTCGGCGTAGGCGACCTGGCTGTCGACCGCCGGGCTCAGCGCCCGCTGCGCGACGAACCCGGTGGCGTCGACCAGGGTCACCACGGCGGCCAGCCGGACCCGCGACGACAGCGGCTCCTTCTCCAGCGTCCACGCGATCGGCAGCGGCTCGGCGACCCCGGTGGTCTCGATGACGATCGTCGTGATCTCGGGCGCGCGGTCGAGCAGCTCGACGATCGTGCGGTCGAGATCCTCGTTCATGACGCAGCAGATGCAGCCGCCCGGCAGCTCGACCTGGCGGGTCATCTCGCCGGGCAGGAGCGCGCCGTCGATGCCGACCTCGCCGAGCTCGTTGACGATCAGCGCCAGCTTGCCGGGCACGCCGTCGCCGAGGGCGCGCCCGGCGATGACGCGGTTGAGCAGCGAGGTCTTGCCGCTGCCGAGGAAGCCGGTGAGGAGAACGACCTGGACCATCGTCACACCCAGAACAGCAGCAGCTCGATCACCGCCGCGGCCAGGCTGTCGCGCCGCCGGCTCGTGATCGGCTCGGTCAGCGCCGACGCCAGCGACGGCGGCGCGGCCACCGGCCGCGGCGCCGGGGCCGGGGCCGGGGCGCGCATCGCCTCGGGGCCGCGCCGCTCGATGAAGTCGACCACCGCGGGCAGCTCGCAGGCGTCGAACCACATGCCGTGGGCGCGGCACACGTCGACGACGACGCCGGCGCCGGGCGCGAACTGGCGCCGGTTCATGATCTCGCGGCACGTCGGGCACGGCACGTACATCGGGCCGGGCTGCTCGGCCCGGGTCGGCCCCGCCGGGAAGCCGCGCCGGACCTCCTCGTACAGCGCCAGGTCCTCGACGATGGCGTCGAGCACCGCGGTGGTGACGAAGACGCCGTGGCACCCCGGGCACTCGTCGACCGCGACGTGGCCGACCGCGCGCGCGATCAGCCCGGTGTCGGCGCAGCGCGGGCAGCGCTGGCGCGGGACCTCGGCGACGCGATAGGGACCGTCCACCCGGACGAGCATAGCTGGTCGGACCGGGCGCGCCTACGTGGCCCGGGGCTCGACCACGACCAGCCGGCGCTTGCCGGCCGGCCCCAGCGGGATGTCGTCCACCGCCTCGATCTCGACCGGCACCCCCGGCAGGTAGCGGCCCAGGTACGCCAGCATCTGGGCGCGGGCGTCGGGGCGGATCTCGCCGTCGGGGACGATCCGCAGGACGACCGTGTCGTCGGCCCGCTGCACCACCTGGAACTGCTTGGCGGTCTCGGTGATGTAGACGAACAGGATGTTGAAGATCAGGCCGCTCACCGGGTTGCCGGCGCCGTCGCGCAGGGTCTCGGTGACGCGCCCCTCGATGGGCCCGAGCCGCGACAGCCAGCGGCCGCACGCGCACCGCGACGGCGCGCGCTGCACCGCGCGATCGCCGTTGAGGTAGCGGATCAGCGGCGACGCCAGGTTGTGCAGATCGGTGACGACGACCTCGCCGGCCTCGCCGGGCGCGGCCGGCCGCGACGAGCCGTCGGGCTCGCGCACGACGACCTCGAGGATCTGGGTCTCCATCGCCAGGTGCATGCCATCGTGGGCCTCGCACTCGGCCGCCATCAGCATGACCTCGCGCGAGCCGTAGGTCTCGAACACCGCCGGCCCGAAGGCCTCGGTCAGCGCCTCGCGATCGTGATCGAAGACCCGCTCGGCGCCGCAGATCACCGGGATCGTGCCCCAGGTGCGGGCGCCGGTGCGCGTCACGTACCGCGCCAGGGTCGCGCCGGCCTGGCTGTACGTCACGATGACCTCGGGCCGGTAGCGGCGGATCTCGTCGACGACGTGGGCCAGGTGCTCGTCGCTGCGCGGCGTGCAGTCGATGTAGAGATCGCGCTTGAGCCGGTGGTCGAGCTCGACCTTGGCCCGCTTCCACCGGCTCTTCGGCGGCGTCACGCCGAAGCCCCAGTAGTGCAGCGCGCGCTGGCCGATGCGGTAGCCGGCCCAGCCGTAGCCGCGCCAGCGGGTCGCGTCGCGCCAGTGCCGCGACTCGGCGTTGTACGACACCGTGGTGGGCTCGCCGGTCGAGCCGCTCGAGACCTTGTCGATCACCGCGTACGGCGGCGCGTCGGCGCGCCGGGTCTCCCGCGACGCGCGCAGGGTGTCCTTGTCGAGCAGCGGCAACCGGACCAGATCCTCGGGGCCGCGCAGGTCGTCGGGGCCGAGGCCGGCGCGCTCGAGGACCTCGCGGTAGTGGCGGGTGTGGTGCCACGCGTGGCGGATCAGCCGGCGCAGGAGCCCGCTCTGGATCGCGTGGAGCTCGTCGCTGCTGGCCCACTGGGTGTGGTCGAGGTAGCGCTGCAGCGCCACGGTCGGGCGGTTGCGCAGGGCCTCGAACCCGGGGAACAGGACGTCGTGGAGCAGGCGCCCGTAGAGGTCCATGGTTCGAGTCGTGTAGCATCGGAGGCCCCGTGCTGTCCCGCCTCAAGCAGAAGAACCTCCACACCTGGATGCGCGGCTGGGCCCGCCACCTCGCGAGCCGCGCCACCGCGCCGCGCGTCGCCGGCCCTCGCCACCTGCTGTTCGCGCTGTGCGATCACTACGAGCCGCTGTGGGGCCACGCCGACGACGCCGTCGGGCGCGCGCGCGTGCAGGCCTGGGTCGACGGCTACCCGCGGATGGCGGACGCCTGGCGCGACGCCGAGGGCCGGCCGCCGCGCCACTCGTGGTTCTTCCCCGGCGAGGAGTACCGGCCCGAGTTCCTCGACGGCCTCGCGACGCTGGCGCGCGGCGGCTTCGGCGAGGTCGAGGTCCACCTCCACCACGACGGCGACACGCGCGACAGCCTGCGCACCAAGCTCGACGACACGCTGCGCCTGCTCGGCGACCACGGCCACCTGTCGCGCGACGGCGACGGCGGCTACCGGTGGGCGTTCATCCACGGCAACTGGTGCCTCGCCAACGGCCGCCCCGATCGCCGCTGGTGCGGCGTCGACGACGAGCTGACGCTGCTGTTCGAGCTCGGCTGCTACGCCGACTACACCTTCCCGTCGGCGCCCGACCCGTGCCAGTCGGACATGGTCGATCTGATCTACTGGCCCACCGGCGACCTCGAGCGCCGTCGCGCCTACGACGCCGGCGAGCGCGCCCGGGTCGGCGTCAGCCACGACGACCGCCTGCTCATGATCACCGGCCCGCTGGCGCTGGCCCGCAAGGGCAGCCTCGGGGTCCGGCTCGAGAACGGCGCGCTCACCGGCGACGATCCGCCGACCCCGGCGCGGGTCCGGACCTGGGTCGACCAGGGCATCCACGTCGCCGGCCGGCCGGAGTGGGTCTTCGTCAAGGTCCACACCCACGGCGCGCTCGAGAGCACCGCGGCGTCGCTGATCGGCGGCGGCGCCGAGACCATGCACGGGACGCTGGCGCGCGAGTTCGGCGACGGCGACCGCTGGCGCCTGCACTACGTCACCGCGCGCGAGATGTTCAACGTCGCCCGCGCCGCGATGGACGGCAAGGGCGGCGAGCCGTCGGCCTGGTACGACTACGACGTGCTGCCGCCGCCGGTCGTGGCCTGACGCCGCCCTAGCCGGGGCAGGTCGCGTCCTGGCCGGCGTCGCGGCTGCAGGCGCTCGGGTCGGGCGCGGGGCAGTTCTCGACGCACGCGGGGTCGTCCGACGACATGCACGACATCGTGCACCGGGAGAACTCGCCGCTGCAGCGATCGACGGCGCCGGCGTCGGGGCAGGCGTAGAAGGCGCCGTTCACGCAGCAGCTCAGGTTGGTGCTGCCGCCGCCGCCGCCGCCGCCGCCACCGCCATCGGCGACCGCCGACGCGCTCGGGTCCGCCGCCGCCGGGGCGGGCGACGACGAGGACGACGACATCGAGGGCAGCGACAGGCCGGCGCAGGCGCTGCCGGTGAGGAGACCAAAGACGACGGCGAAGGAGATGCGAAGGGAGCTCATGGATACTCGCGGGCCACGACGGACGGGCTGCGAGTGGACCGCGGCAGCGGGACGAAACTTCACGCGATCGTGCGCTTTCGACCGTGCGTCGCCGGGGTCCGACCGGCCCGAAACGACGAAGAGCGCGAGCCCTCGCGGGCCCGCGCTCCATCGCTGCTGGCGCGGCCAGGCGGCCGGCGCGCCGCGCGCTACGCGGCTTCCTGCACCGGCTCGGGCGTGACCGGGCCGGCGTCGTCCGAGAGGCGGGCGCGCCCGGGCGCGACCGACTTGGCGCGGACGTGGCGCGGCACGACGTGGACGTCCCACACCAGGCCGACCGCGGCCATCGCGCGGATGATGTAGTAGCTGAGGTCGATCTCCCACCAGAAGAAGCCCTGGTTGGCCGACCGCTGGTAGTAGTGGTGGTTGTTGTGCCAGCCCTCGCCCATGCAGACGATGGCGAGCAGGAAGCTGTTCTTGCTGTCGTCGGTGGTCTGGTAGCGGCGGCGGCCCCAGATGTGGGCCAGCGAGTTGATGAAGAACGTGCCGTGCCACAGCAGCGTGGTCGAGACGAAGTAGCCCCAGACCAGCGCCCAGGCGCCGCCGATGACGCCGATCGCGGTGGCGAAGGCGATGACGATCAGGTTCTCGTACTTGTCGAGGAAGCGCAGCTCCGGGTACTGCGTCAGGTCCTTGATGTTGGAGAAGTCGGCGGTCTTGTGCCGCTTCACCAGGATCCACAGCATGTGCGACCACAGGAAGCCGCGCTGCCGCGGCGAGTGGATGTCCTCGGGCTGGTCCGAGTACTTGTGGTGACGGCGGTGGTGCGAGGCCCACCACAGCGGCCCCTTCTGGGTCGCGAAGACGCCGAGCAGGCCGAGCAGGAACTGCACCGGGCGGCTGGTCTTGTAGGCGCGGTGCGAGAAGTACCGGTGGTAGCCGCCGGTGATCCCGAACATGCGCGCGTAGTAGAAGATCAGCGCGAGGCCGAGGCCGCTCCACGAGAAGCCGAGCATCGCGACGCCGACGATCGCGGCGACGTGGACGCCCCAGAAGGGCAGGTTCTCGAGCCAGCGGACGCGGTCGAGCTCGCGGTCGTACGTCGGAACCTTGGAGGACTGCATGGCCGACATCCTGCGACAGGCGACGTCAGGCGCCGGACAGCGGCCCGCCACACCTGCGCCAGCGAACCCGCCCGTGACCCGACGGTCGCTGAAGGATTCCTGACAGGATCGTGACGGTGTAGGCTGCCGGTCGCCGTGACCCCCTTCCGCTTCGAGCACGACTTCCGGGCCGCCAGCGCGGCGGACGTCTTCACCGCGTACTTCGACCCGGAGCACATCGCCGAGCAGGACCGCCGGACCGAGATGGTCCGCCGCGACGTCCTCGAGCTCGAGGACGGGCCGGACCAGCTCCGCCGTGTGTGCAAGGTGGTACCTCGGCGCCAGCTGCCCGCGATCCTGCGACCCTTCATCCCCGGGGAGCTCGGCTTCGTCGAGCGGCTGGTCTGGCACAAGGCCGACGACCGGATCGACATGACGATCGAGCCGTCGCTGCTCGGTGGCCGGACCGAGATCATCGCCACCTACGCGCTGGTCCCGGCGGGGCCCGGCCTGATCCGCCGCGTCTACGAGGGCCACGTGACGGTCGAGATCCGGCTGATCGGGCGCCGCATCGAGGCGGCGATCCTCGACGACCTCGGCCGGTCCCTGGAGGGCGCCGCCCAGGGGACCCAGGCCTGGCTCGACCACCACCGGCCCACGACGTGACGCAGACTGTGGAGATCCGGGCGGTTGCCCGGGTTATACTCGTGCGGTGAGCATCCCGGCGGCTACGCCGGTGCCCCGAGAGGCCCGAGAGTTCGGCAACTACCAGCTGATCGCGAAGCTCGCGACCGGCGGCATGGCCGAGATCTTTCTTGCGCGCCAGTCGGGCGTCGACGGCCCGGCCGGCCTCGTCGTGATCAAGCGGATCCTGCCGCACCTCGCCGACGACGAGCACTTCGTCGCGATGTTCCGCGACGAGGCGGCGCTGGCGTCGAAGCTCGAGCACGAGCACGTCGGCCGCGTCCACGCGCTGGGCCAGGTGCAGGGCACCTGGTTCATCGTCATGGAGTACCTGCACGGCATCGCGCTGTCACGCCTGCTGAGCAAGCTGTCGAAGCAGCGCCAGCGGGTCGACGTCCGGGTCGCCGCGGCGCTGGTGATCCAGGCGTGTGAGGGCCTGCACCACGCCCACGAGGCGCGCGGCCCCGACGGCAGCCTGCTCAACGTCGTCCACCGCGACGTCTCGCCGCCCAACATCTTCCTCACCGCCGACGGCGTCGTGAAGCTGCTCGACTTCGGCATCGCCAAGGCGCGCGGCGCCAGCTCGAAGACCCGCACCGGCACGGTCAAGGGCAAGAACGCGTACATGTCGCCGGAGCAGATCCTGGGCAAGCCCCTCGATCGGCGCAGCGACGTCTTCGCCCTCGGCGCCGTCCTCTACGAGCTGCTGACGGTCAAGCGGCTGTTCCATCGCGAGTCCGACTTCCTCACGTTCAAGGCGATCACCGAGGAGCCGATCCCGGACGTCCGCGAGCGCCGCCCCGACCTGCCGCTGGCGCTGCGCGCGGTGGTGACCCGGTCGCTGGCGCGCGACGTCGGCGCCCGCTTCGACACCGCGCAGGAGATGGCCGACGCGATCCGCGCCGCGGTCGCGACGCTGGGCGGCCCGGCGTCGTCCGAGGAGATCGCGCGGCTGGTCGCCGCCGAGTTCGCCGAGGAGCTGACCGCCAAGCAGCAGCTCTTCGAGCAGGCCGCCGCCGCCGCGATCGACGCCGACTCCAGCGTCGTCCCCAACCTGGCGGCGTCGTCGGGGCAGCACCTCGCGGTCGCGCCGACCGTCGTCGACCGGCCGCCGCGCCAGCACACCACCGACCTGCCGGCGGTGCGCGGCGAGCTCGCCGCGCCGCCGCGCCGGGCCGGGCCGCCGCCGATCCCGGGCTCGACCCCGCCGCCGGTGCCGGGGCTGGGGCCGCCGCCGATGCCGGCGGCGATGCCGAGCGTGCGCGTCGACTCCACCGTGGGTCCGTTGCCCGGTCCGGGCGCCGGACCCGTCCCGGGCGTCGGCCCGGCGACGCCGGGCCCGATGCCGCACCCCGCGCTGCTGATCGCGCCGCTGACCGCCGAGACCGCGATCCCCACCGACATCAACACCGACCTGCTCGGCGCCCGCCGCCGTGGCTTCGTGATCAAGGCGGTGGTGGCGCTGGGCCTGGGCGCGGCGATCACGCTGGCCCTCGTGCTCGGCGGCGGCGGCGGCAAGCACGGCGACACGCCGGTGGCGGCGGCGACCCCGCCCGACGCCGGCGTCGTCGCCATCGACGCCGCGCCGGTCGTCGACGCCGATCCCAGCGGCCTGTCGCGCGACGACATCGCCGCGATCTCCAAGTTCGGCTACTTCAGCATCGACGCCGACGCGCCGACGACGATCCACATCGACGGCGTCAAGATCGGCGACACGCCGCTGCGCCGGGTCGCGCTGTCGCCGGGGCCCCACAAGGTCAAGGCGGTGGGCCCCAAGCGCAAGGAGAAGCGCATCGACGTGACCATCTACGGCGGCCAGGACACCGACTGGGGCACGATCTCCTGGTGACCCGCCGGGCCGCCGTGACGCGGTGACGTAGCCATGGTCGACGTCGGGCTCGCGGTGCTGATCGGGGTGGCGCTCGGCGCCGCCACCGGCGTGCCGCTGGGGGTGCTCAACACCGCGCTGGTCGACGCCGCGGTCCACGTCGGGCGGCGCCACGCCACCGGCATCGGCGTCGGCGGCGCCCTCGCCGACGGCGTCCACGCCGCGCTCGCGTTCGGCGGCGCCGCGGCGGTGCTGCGGCGCGCCCCCGGGCTGCAGCGCGGCATGCTCGGGGTCAGCGCGGCGCTGATCCTCGGCTACGCGATCGTGGTGTGGCGGCGCGGCCGCGGCGCCGCGGCGACGACGCCGGCGGCGCCCGCGGCTGGCGCGCCGCGGCGACGGCGATCGCTTCGGCCCGGCGTCGCCATCGGCCTGAGCCTGACCCTGCCCAACCCGGCGCCGCTGGCGGCGTGGGTCGCAGTCGCCGGCGCCCTGCCGTCGGGCACCGCCGCGGTCGCCGCGGCGAGCGCGATCGGCGTCGCGATCGGCTCGGCCGCGTGGTTCGTGGCGCTGGCGCGGCTGGCGTCGCGGCTGCGCGATCGCGGCGCGCCGCGGCTGCCGGCGTGGCTGGCGCCGGCGATGGCGACGACCCTGGTCGGGTTCGCGGCGTGGGCCGCGTTCCGCGCGCTGGCGTGAGCGCGCTGGCGTGAGCGCGCGCTGCCGGCCGGGCGGCGCCGGCGTGCGCGAGAGGCTCAGCCGGCGGCGAGCTGACGCGCGGCGTTGAGGGCGCGCGGGAAGCCGAGCGGCGTCGCGCGCAGGCCGATGACCAGCATGTCGCCCTCGGTCGAGATGCTGGCGACGTTGACCACCGGGGTCAGCGTGTCGAGGACCCGGCGGACCTTGTCGTTCTGCCGGATCTTGGGGTTCTTCATCAGGTCGAGCACGACGTAGTCGTCGTTGGCCTCGACCAGGACGTCCGGCCGCTTGGGCATGAACTTGGCCAGGTTGCCCGGCTTGGACAGGTCGAGCGCGCCGCTCTTGATCAGCGCGGCGACCGGCGTGAACGACTCGCCGAGCACCTTGAGATCGACGCTGTTGAGCCGGACCTTGACCTTGAGCTGGTCGGAGCCCAGGTGCAGCTCGTCGATGCGGATCGACGCCGACGCGCGCACCGTCGTGCCCATCAGGTCGACGGTGGCGCCGACGGAGATCGCCGGCGGCCGCGCCATGACGGTGACGTCCTGGGGCGCCTTCTTGCCCGGCGGGGTGTTCGAGATGAACCAGCGCATCGCATCGAGCGGGACCGCGATCTTGAGGCCAAGGGCGTGGCGCGCGATGTTGAACATCGTCGCCGGGTTCTTGACCATGAAGCGGCCTGCGGAGCGAAGCGCCGCGCGGAGGGGAAGCGCCATGGCTCATCCTACCCCACCGCGAGGTGCAGGGATCGAGCGCCCCGAGGTCAAAACAGCACGACGCCCAGCGGCTGACGCAGCACAGCACCGGCGACGGGCGCGCCGTCGACCATCGTGGCGAAGACCGCGCCCGGGACCGTCCGATCGGGCAGGGTGACCCGGGCCCGGACCGCCCCGGTGTCGGGATCGAGCACCGCCGCGGCGCGGCCCGCCGGGCCGTAGGCGGCGACCACCAGCGCGCCCAGCGCGCCGCGCGGCCCCAGCAGCCACGGCGGCTCCAGCGCGAGGGCGACCGCGAACCGCGGACGCCGTCGACGCCCCAGGTCGCGATCCGCCACCGGTCGGGAGCGTCGGCGCCGCCGGGCAGCACGTCCTCGACCGCGACGCGGTCGCCGGCGCCGAGCAGCCGCCAGCGGCGCGCCCAGCCGGCGGCCGCCACCGCGTCGCCGGTGGCGACGTCGACGAAGTACAGCTCGCCGCCGGCGAGCTCGACGGTGATGCGGTCGCCGGCGACGGCGATCGCGACGATGGCGTCGTCGACCGCGACCGCCCACAGCGGCAGCATCGCGGCCCGCGGCAGCCGCGCGACCACGGCGCCGCGCTCGACGTCGACGACGACGTCGGTGCCGCGCAGCGAGGTCAGCGCCAGCTGTGGCACGAAGCCCTGATCGGCGGCGACCTCGCCGAGCGGCGCGCCGGTGGCGGCGTCGACGAGCTGGGCGCGGCGGCCGACCACGACCGCGACCACGCCGCCGCCGGCGACGACGGCGTCGACGGTGTCGCCGCGCCAGTCCAGCGCACCGCGCCGTCGTCGCGGGCGACCGCGCGGACCCGGCCGCCGCCGGGCGTCGAGCGCCGGCTGCCGCACACGACGACCGCGGCGGTGGCGGCGAGCGCGACCGGGGTCCCGGGCGGACAGGCGTCGGCGCGGTGCCAGGCCCAGCGCCGGGTCGCGAGGTCGAACGCGGCCAGGCCGGCGCCGTGGTCGGCGTCGGGGCGCTGCTCGAGCACCGCGACGTACAGGCGCCCGGGTGCGGCGGGGTCGACCAGCACCGCGCCGACGTCCCACGCCGCGGCGTCGGCGAGCTCGACCGGCGCGCCGGCGGCGACCGGCGCCGGCAGATCGGGGACGTCGACCGGCGGCACCGGCGGCGTCACGCCCATGATCGACGGCACCACGACCGCGCGATCGCCGTCGGGCAGGCGGAACCGGTCGACCCGGTCGGCGAGGCTGCGGGCCGGCGCCTGCCAGCCGCCGGCGAGCAGGTAGCGATCGCCGAGCACGGCGCTGTCGGCGTGCGACGGCACGTCGAGGTAGGCGATCGGCACGTCGTCCTCGAGGAGGACCGCGAGGCCGCCGTGGCCGCGGACCAGGCGGCGCGCGCCGCGGCTGTCGAGCTCGCGCCCGACCTCGGCCGACGACAGCACCGCGACCGGCGCCAGCGCGGCGTCGCGGACCTCGACGCCGGCGGCGGTGGCGACGCCGACCTCGCCGGGGCCACGGCGCCAGAAGCCGCGCTCGATCAGCGGCGCGTCGGCGAGGCGCGGCGCGTCGGGGCGGATCGCGTACAGCGCCCGCTCGATGCTGCCCGGGATCGGCAGCTCGACCAGCGCCGGATCGCCGCACGGCGACACCCGCGCCGGCGCCCGCGGCAGCGCCACGGTGGCGACGGCGACCGCGCCGCCGACGCCGATCGCCAGGCGGTCGAGGTGGTCGGCGCCCCACGCCCACAGCTCGAGGTCGTCGCCGCGCCGGCACGCGACGCGGATCTCGTCGAGCCGGACGCCGGCGGGCGGCGCCACGGTCGCGAGATCGAGGCCGGTGGCGGCGTCGAGGACGACGATCGCGCCGGGATCGACCGGCGCCGCGACCCCGGCGTCGGTCGCGCCCGGGTCCGGCGCGGCCGGGGACCCCGCGGCCGGGGACGCCGCGCCCGGGTCCGGCTCGGCGGGCGGGCGCCGCGCGACCACCAGGCCGCCGTCGGCGCCGGCGAACTGCAGCGGGCTGCGCCACACCGCGACCCCGGCGGCGACGTCGACCGCGACGATGCCGCGAGCGTCGGCGCAGACGATCACCTCGGCGGTGACGTGGACCACCGGGGCCTGGCACGCCACCAGGTCGCGCCACCGCACCTCGCCGGCGTCGACCGCGACGACCTCGACCGCGAAGCGATCGCCGATCGTGCCGGTGACCACCGCGCGGGCCTCGGCGGCGGGGTCGGGCACCGGCCACACCCGCTCGACGACGATCGGCCCCTGCACCGCCGCCGTGCCGGCGATCGCCGCGGGCACGGCGTAGCTCGGCGCCACGCCGCGACCGATGGCCGCCGTCGGGACCGGCGGCGGCCACGGCGCCAGGCTGGCCGGGTACGCCGGCGGCACCGGGGCCAGCAGCGGCTGCCCGGCGACGCCGCCGCCCTGGCGACAGCCGGCCGCGGCGAGGGCCGCGGCCGCGATGACGAGCACGGAGGTCCGCACGTCGTGGCGGGCGCCGTCGCCCGCTCCGGGCTAGACGCGCTCGATGATCGTCGCGATGCCCATGCCGCCGCCGATGCACAGCGTGGTCAGGGCGGTGGCCTTGCCGGTGCGCTCGAGCTCGTCGAGCGCGGTGCCCAGCAGGATCGCGCCGGTCGCGCCCAGCGGGTGACCGAGGGCGATCGCGCCGCCGTTGACGTTGACCCGGGCCGGGTCGATGCCGAGCTTGCGGATGGTCTGCAGCGGCACCACCGCGAAGGCCTCGTTGATCTCCCACAGGTCGATGTCGCCGACCTGCATGCCGGCCTTGGCCAGCGCGCGCGCCGACGCCGGGGCCGGCGCCGTCAGCATGATCACCGGCTCGGCGCCGGCGGTGGCGATCGAGCGCAGCCGCGCCCGCGGCTTGAGGCCGGTCTTCTTGCCGAACTCGGCGTTGCCCATGAGGACGCCGGCGGCGCCGTCGACGATGCCGCTCGAGTTGCCGGCGGTGTGGACGTGCTCGATGGCCTTGACCTCGGGGTAGCGCTTGAGCGCCAGCTGGTCGACGGTCTCGCCGTTGGGGCCCATCGGGGTGGCGCCGAGCTGCAGGAACGCGGGGTTGAGCCCGGCCATGCTCTCGGGGGTCGCGTCGGGACGCGGGTGCTCGTCGCGGTCGAGCGCGACCGAGCCGTCGTCGGCCTTGACCGCGAACAGCGACCGGTCGAAGCGCTTCTCCTCGACGGCGCGCGCCGCCTTCTGCTGGCTCTCCAGCGCGAAGGCGTCGACGTCGGCGCGGGTGATGCCCTCCATCGTCGCGATCAGGTCGGCCGAGATGCCCTGCGGCACCATGAACAGGCGCTTGCGCAGCTTCTCGTTGAGACCGTCGATCATCGCGCCGTCGGTGCCCATCGGGACCCGCGACATCGACTCGACGCCGCCGCCGATGCCGGCGTCGATGAAGCCGGCGCCGATCTTGGCGGCGATGCCGTTGATGGCCTCGAGGCCCGAGCCGCAGAAGCGGTTGACCGTGTAGCCGGTGACGTCCTCGGGCCAGTCGGCGGCGATCAGCGCGTTGCGCGCGATGCAGGCGCCCTGCTCCTTGACCTGGGTGACGCAGCCCATGGCGACGTCCTCGACCAGGGCCTTGTCGAGCTTCAGGCGCGCGGCCATGTGGTTGAGCGCCTGGGCCAGCAGCTCCTGGGGGTGGATGGACGACAGGCCGCCCTTGCCAGCCTTGCCGCGCCCGCGCGGGGTGCGGACGGCGTCGTAGATGAACACATCAGCCATGGTGGATCTCCTCGTGGTGCGGTTCCGGGCGCGGTCCCGTTCCGCGGTTCGGGGAGGATTACCCGGGCCGGCGGGGCCGGGCAATGCCTGCGGCGCGCCGGGGCGCCGAGACGCCGTCCAGCAGCAGGGCGCCCAGGCGCGACGCCGGACCCGTGGTGGCGCCCGCCGGCACCGGCACCGAGGTCAGGGCCCCGCCCAGGGCCAGCTTGGCGTGGCCGTGGACCAGGCTCCAGGTGGCGAGCGCGAGGTCGACGGCGCGGCCCGGCGACACCGCCTGGGCGGCGGCGAGCAGGGCCGCGAACGCCCGCTCGGCGGCAGCGGCCAGCGCCGGGTGCCGACCCGAGGCCAGCACCGGGCCGAACATGACCGCGAACCGCGCCGGGTGGGCGCGTGCGAACGCCTCGTACGCGTCGCAGCTGGCGAGCAGGCGGGTCCGCGGGGTCCGGCCGCGGGCGCCCTCGAGGGCCTCGGCGAGCTCGACGAAGCCGCGCTCGGCGACGGCCGCGATGAGCGCGTCCTTGTCGCGGAAGTGATGGTACGGGGCGGCGTGGCTGACGCCGGCGACGCGGGCGACCTCGCGCAGGGTGACCGCGGCGGCGCCGTCCCGGGCGATCACCGCCTCGGTGGCCGCGATCAGGGCCTCGCGCAGGTTGCCGTGGTGATACGAGGCGGTCACGCCTTCATCTTGACGCCGACAAGATTGCGCTGTCACGCATCTTGGCGGTGGAAAGATGCCGCGTGACATCGTGCCGCCGCCGCGGGTCCGGGGCCGGCGGCGGTCAGCGCGGCGGCGCGGCTCAGGTCAGGTGCCGGCGGCGGCGGCGTGGGCGCGCGGCACGATCAGGCGCAGGCAGCGCGGCAGGACGTCGATGCGGTAGCGCTCGCCGCCCATGAGCTCCTCGCCGTCGATCTGGGCGGCCGGCCAGCGATCGGCGCCGGGCGAGGTCACGGTCAGCGTGAAGCGGGCGCCCGGGATGGGCTCGGAGTGCTCGAGGCCGAGCGCGCGCAGCGTGTCGTCGCCGACCGGCAGGTGGCGCAGGTTGGCGATCAGCTTGGTCGACATGTCGATGCGACCGCGCACCGGGACCAGCTCGAACAGGCCGTCGTCGGCCTCGGTGCCGGGGTCGAGGACCCACTCGCCGCCGAAGATCTTGGTGTTCTTGACGATGACGTCGAGCAGGTTCTCGAACGAGTAGACGCGGCCGTCGATGTCGGCCTCGAGGTCGAACTTGACGTCGTAGACCCAGCTCTCGACCAGGCGCTGCGCCATCGCGCCGGCGTAGACCAGCAGGTCGCGGTAGATCATGCCGAGGCCGGGGATCTTGCCGACCAGCTCGCGGTCGCGGTTGCGGGTGGCCAGGGCCGAGGCGCCGAAGCCGATGCTCGCCGAGTCGAAGAACAGGTCGCGGTGCAGGACCTCGTGGGCGCGGTCGAGGACCTCGATGCGGCCGACGTCGACCGCGATGGTCTCGCCGGCGGCGATCACGGCGACGTTGGTGGCCAGGGCGTCGGGCCCGGCGGCCAGGCCGAACGACTTGCCCTGGTCGTTGGCGGTGCCGGTGGGCAGCATGCCCATGCGAGTTTCCCCGGCGTGCGCCGACGCCAGGATGCCCTTGGCGACCTCGGCGAAGGTGCCGTCGCCGCCCATGTAGATGATCAGGCGGGCGCCGTCGTCGTCGATGGCGCGGCGCACGACCTCGACGGTGCCGCCGGCGGGCTCGGTGGGCCGGAAGCCGTGGGCGACCCCGGCGGCGTCGAGCAGGCGGCGCGCCTGGGCGATCCACTCGGCGGCCTTGCCGCTCTGGGCGGTGGGGTTGGCGACCAGGACGGCGGTGGGCATCGACTCGGCCACCTCGACACTGTACACGCCTCGCCTTCCCCGCCACCGGTGCGGCTGCTAGAACCGGGCTCATGGCCGGGTCCTCCCTCCACGAGCGTCTGTACACCCCGACCGACGAGCACGGCATGCTGCGGCAGACCGTGCGGCAGTTCGCCCGCGACGCCGTCGAGCCCCAGGCCATGGAGCACGACCAGAGCGGCACGCTCAACGTCGCGCTGCTGCGCCGCTGCGGCGACCTCGGCCTGCTGGGCCTGACCGTGCCCGAGGACGGCGGCGGCGCCGGCCTCGACGCGGTGGCGTCGGTGATCGTCCACGAGGAGCTGGCGTACTGCGATCCCGGCTTCGCGCTGGCCTACCTGGCCCACGCGCTGCTGTTCGTCAACAACTTCTACTGGGCCAGCACCGACGCGCAGCGCGCGCGCTACCTGCCGAAGACGCTGTCCGGCGAGCAGGTCGGCGCGATGGGCATGACCGAGCCGGCGGTCGGCACCGACGTGCTGGGCATGCAGAGCGTGGCGCGCCGCGACGGCGACCACTACGTCCTCGACGGCCGCAAGACCTTCATCACCAACGGCCCCGAGGCCGACGTCTTCATCGCCTACGCCAAGCTCGACGACCGGATCACGACGTTCGTGATCGAGCGCGGCTTCGCGGGGTTCTCGACCAGCCCCAAGATCCCCAAGATGGGCATGCGGGCGTCGACGATGAGCGAGCTGATCTTCGACGGCTGCCGGGTGCCGCGCGAGAACCTGCTGGGCCGCGAGGGCGGCGGCATCACCAACATGATGCGCAACCTCGAGATCGAGCGGCTCGGCCTGTCGGCGATGAGCCTGGGCATGGCGCAGCGCTGCCTCGACGACATGGTGCGCTACACCCAGGAGCGGCGCTCGTTCGGCAAGCCGATCCACGAGCACGGCCAGATCCAGCGCTACCTGGCCGAGAGCTACGCCAAGGTCGAGGCCATGCGCGCGCTCATCTACGGCGTCGCGGCGACCGTGACCCCGCAGCACCGCAACCGCCTCGGCACCGACGCCTGCAAGCTGTTCGCCTCGACCGCGGCCAAGGAGGTCGCCGACGCGGCGGTCCAGGTCCTCGGCGGCTACGGCTACTGCACCGAGTACCGGGTCGAGCAGTTCCTCCGCGACGCCAAGCTGATCGAGATCGGCGGCGGCACGCTCGAGGCGCACCAGAAGAACATCACCCGCGACCTGACGCGGCCGTAGCGCGCCCGCGCCGCTCAGCGCGACAGCCCGCGGATCGCCCGATCCTCCGACAGCACGAACGGCGAGTCGTAGGCGCCGGTCACCGTGGCGAGCAGGGTGCAGGTCTCGGTCAGCGGCGACCAGTTGTAGGCCGCGCAGGCGGTGTGCTCGCAGGCGTACTGGCAGACCCGATGGCTGGACTCGGGGAAGGTCGACAGGGTGGTGCCGAGGCGGACCCGCCGCTGCGGGGTGCCGTACGGCCAGGCGTAGCGGCTCGCCTCGAGGATCCAGTCGAGGTGCGCGGGGACGCTGGTGTAGCCCGACTGGCTGCGGGTCACGCCGACCAGGCGGGACGACACGTAGAGCGCGCCGCCGGAGTCGCCGGGGTTGGCGACCGGCGTGGTGACCGCGAACGAGCCGGTGTCGTCGGTGGCCGACAGGATCGACGTCGTGACCGCGCGCAGCTCGCCCACCGTGTTGGGGACGCCGTCGTGGTTGCCCGCGCCGACGCCGATCGCCGGCGCGCCCGGGGTCGGGAAGATCCACGCCATCGGCGACGGCGACGAGGTCGCGGGGGCCGCGGTGTCGAGCTCGAGGACGGCGAGGTCACAGAACCGGCCGTCGTCGTCCCAGACGTCGCCGACCGCGGTGCCGGGCTTGTAGTGCACCTGGACGATCGTGCGGGCCAGCGTCGGCGCGAAGCCGCCGGGATCGGTGTAGAGGTGGACGGTCGGGTTGGTGGTGGCGTTGTTGTACTGGGTGCAGTGCACCGCGGTGACCGCGAAGCGCGGCGCGATCAGCGTCGCGGTGCACGGGTTGGTGGGCTTGACCGCGCGCGCGACCGCCCAGCTCGGCGCCGCATCGCCGCCGATGATCGCCTGCTCGGAGGCGGCCAGGTCGTCGGCGTCGTCGGCGCCGTCCGCGGCGACGCAGGCGACCGAGAACAGCAGCGTGGTGATCACGAGCGAGCGCATCATGCCCGGGTAGAGCACCCGGGGCGGCGGACGTTACCGCCGCCGCGCGCGCCGCCCGCTACTCGCTGAGGAACTTCTCGAAGGCCTTGAAGTTGAACGGCCGGCCGAGGAAGTCCTTGACGAGATCCGCGGCGTCCTTGCTGCCGCCGGGGGCCAGGATCTTGTCGCGGTAGGCGTGGGTCGCGTCGGGGTTCATCAGGCCGACGCCCTTCTTCTCGAACGGGGTCAGCAGGTCCTTCGCGATCACCAGCGACCACATGTAGGTGTAGTACATCGCCGAGTAGCCGACGAGGTGGCCGAAGCTGGCGTGGAAGTGGGTGCCCTCGACGTAGGGGAACGGCGTGTACTTCTTCTGCAGCCGCTTGACCTCCGCGAGCTGGTCGAGCTTCTCGGGATCGACGGTGTGGAAGTCGAGCGACAGCGCCGCGTAGAACATCTGCTGCACGGTCTGGGTGCCGAGGCCGAACTTGTCGGCGCGGCGCATCTGGGCGACGAGGTCCTTGGGGATGACCTCGCCCTCGGCGTTCTTGGCGAACCGCGACAGGGTCTCGTACGACCACGCCCACTCCTCGAACATCTGCGACGGCGCCTCGACGAAGTCCTGCTCGACGGCGGTGCCCGACAGCGTCACCCAGCGGTGGTGGCCGCCGAGGATGTGGTGCATCAGGTGGCCGAACTCGTGGAACATCGTGACGACCTCGTCGTGCTCCATCAGGCCGGGGTTGTCGGGGCCGGGCTGCGGGAAGTTGCACACCAGCGCGCCCTCGGGCAGCACCTTGTCGGTGACGCCGTCCTTGATCGCGAACTGCGCGGCGTGCTTGTACTTGTCGGCGCGCGGGTGGAGGTCGAGGTAGACGCGACCCAGCTTGGTGTCACCGCGCATGACGTCGAAGACCTTGACGTCCGGGTGCCACGGCGTGGCGTCGGTCGCCGGCACGTACTGGATGTCGTAGATCGTCGAGGTGATGTCGAGCAGGCCGGCGAGGACGCTGTCGAACGGGAAGTAGGCGCGGACCTTCTGGCCGTCGACCGCGTACTTGTCCTTCTTGATCTCGGCCTCGAGCCAGGTCTTCTGCCAGTCCTGGACCACGGTGGCCTTCTTGTCGTGCTTCTTGAGCTGCTTGAGCAGCTCGGCGTAGTCCTTGGCGGCCCGCTTCTTGGCCAGCTTGTAGACCCGCTCGATGAAGTCGGCGGCGTTCTTGCCCGACTTCATCATCTTGTCCTGGGTGATGTAGTCGGCCCAGTTGGCGTGGTCGAGCAGCAGCGCCTTCTCGGCGCGCAGCGACAGGATCTGCTGCAGCAGCTTCTCGTTGTGGAAGGTGTCGTTCTCGCCGCGGCTGCGGAACGCGATGTAGAGCTCCTTGCGGAGGCCGTCGTCCTCGGCGTACGTCATGAACGGGACGTAGTCGGGGTAGTCGGTCGAGACGTGGATCTTGCCGTCGTCCCCCGGCTTGTGGGCGTCGATCCAGTCCTGCGGCAGGCCGGCGAGCTGGGCGACGTCGTCGATCGCGATCGAGCGGACGTCCTCGGCGAGGTTCTTCGAGAACGCCTGGCTGAGCTTGGTCAGCTCGTCGTCGATGGCCTGCAGGCGGTTGCGGGTGGCGTCGTCGCGATCGACGCCCGCCATGCGGAAGTCGCGCAGCGTGTGGTCGACGAACCGCTGGGTCTCGGGGTCGGCCGCGGAGACGTCGACCGCGGCCACGGCGTCGTACAGGGCCCGGTTGCGCATCATCTCGGTGATGAAGGCCGAGATCTCCTGCTCGCAGGCGCGCGCGCCGTCGCGGATGGCCTCGTCGGGGTGGACCTCGGCGTACAGCCCGGACAGCTCGGCGGCCTGGCCGGCGGCGATCAGCAGATCGTTGTACGGCTCGAGCGTGTTGTCGATGGACCGCTCGCCCTCGACGCCGAGCGCGGTCGCCAGCAGCTGCTTGGCGGTGTCGAGGTGGGCGTGGCAGTCGTCGAGGAACAGCTCGGCGGCGGTCTTGGGCTTGGGCGGCTCGATCTTCTCGACCACGGGCTGCACCTTCTTGGTGGGCTTCTTCTGGCTGGGTCCGCAGGCGGCGACCGTGAGCGTCGCGACCGCGGCAACGAGCAGGTGACGAGTCGTCATCCGCCGCGTCTTACCACGAAGCCGGTTCGGATCCAGTAGGATGCGCGGGTGCGCGCCGACGAGCCTACCCTCAGCCTGCCGGCCTCGACCACCGATCCCCGGTGGATCGAGGTCGCGCTCGCCGACCTCGACGCGGTCCACCGCGACCACCTGCACTGCGAGCGCAAGGCCGCGCAGTCGGCGCTGTCGCTGGTGCGCAGCTACCCCGAGCGCACCGACCTCGTCGCCGCGGTGGCGCGGCTCGCCCACGAGGAGACCGCGCACGTGGTCCAGGTGTCGCAACTCCTGGCCCGGCGCGGCGTCACGCCGACCTGGGATCTCGGCGACGACTACGCCGCGGCGCTGCGCGATCAGATCCGGCGCCGCGAGCCCGAGCGCCTGCTCGACCGGCTGCTGGTGTTCGCGCTGATCGAGGCCCGCTCCGCCGAGCGCCTCGCCCTGCTCGCCGACGCCATCACCGACGACGCCACCGCGACGCTGTACCGCGGCCTGGCCACCGCCGAGGTCCGCCACCGCGACACCTTCCTCGAGCTCGCGGCGGCGACCGCGCCGGCGACCTGGCGCGACCGCGCCGCCGAGCTCGCCACCGTCGAGGCCGACCTGGTGGCCCGCCTGCCGCTGCGGCCGCGGATCCACTAGGCGCACGCCCGCGCCCACGGCTGCCAGAACGGCAGGCGGCAGCGACCGGCGTGCCAGAGTGGCAACGGGGCCGCCGGGGCCGGCCGCCAGACCCGCGGGACGACTGGGGTCGCCGTGGCACGGCCGCTGCACCACCCGGGGCGTGACCGCGCTCCCGCGACAGCGTCGGCGGCCGCGCCGCGCCGCGCTGGCGACAGGCGCCGCCGCGGTCGTGGTGCTCGCCACCGCGGTCGCGCTGATCGCGATGGCGCGGCCGGCGGGCGTCCACCTCGCCGAGGCGCGCCCGCCACGCCGGCGCGGGTGGTGCCGGCGCCGCCGATCGCCGCGCGGCCGGCGCCCACGCCCGCACCGGCGCCGGCCGCGCCGCCGCCGGTCGCCGGCTGGATCATCGACGGCGACGGCGCGCCCGTCGCAGGCGTGATCGTCACCCTGCTCGACGACGCCGGCGCCGCGCCGGCCTCGATCTCGACCACCGAGGCCGACGGCGGCTTCCGCCTGGCGCTGCCCGACGCCGGCGCCCGCACGCTGCACCTCGACGGCCCGGCGGTGTTCCCGGCCGAGGTCACGTGGCGCGCCGGCGAGCCGCCGCCGCGCATCCTGCTGGCCCGCCGGGTCGCGATCGACGCCCGCGTCACCGACGCCGGCGCGCCGGTCGCCGGCGCCGAGATCGAGCTGTCCGACGGCAGCGGCGTCGCGGTCGCGACCGCGCGCACCGACGCCGACGGCGTCGCGCACTTCGCCGACCTGCGGCCCGGCCCGTACGAGGCGTGGGCCCGCGCCGGCGCCCGGGTGTCGCCGCTGCAGCGCGTGATCCCGCCCGGCGACGCGCCGCTGGCGCTCGCGCTCGGTCCGGGGCGCGACGCTGCGGGGCCGGGTCCTCGCCGGCGGCGCCCCGCCCGCCGGCCTGTCGGTGCGGCTCGTGCCGCTCGACGTCGACCACGCGGTCCGCACCGCCACCGTCGACGGCGACGGTCGCTTCGAGGTCGACGCGCTGCCGCGCGGCCGGTGGCGGGTCGAGGCCCAGGCGCCGGGCTGGTTCCAGGACGGCGCCGGCGAGGTCGCGGTCGCGCCAGGGCGCGCCGCCGAGCTCGAGGTCGCGCTGGCCCGCGCCGGCACCGTCACCGGCGTCGTCGTCGACGACACCGGCGCGCCGGTCGCCCACGCGTCGCTGGTGCTGCGCGGCCAGGGCGCGGTCGCCGCGGTGCCCAGCGCCGCGCTGGCGAGCGGCGCCCGCCCGGGCGGCGCGCTGCGCTGGGTCCACCCGCTGGCGGCGCCGCGCGCGCTGCCGCGGCGGCCGTTCAATCGCTTCGGCGCGCCGCGCAGCGGCGCCCGCCCGGCCGACTGCGGACGCGGCCACTGCGGCGTCGATCTCGGCTTCGTCCGCGGCGCCACCGTGCACGCCGCCGCCGACGGCGTCGTCGCTCGCGCCTACACCGAGCTGCGCGGCGAGGCCGGCCGCTACGTCGCGATCGATCACCCCGGCGGGCTGCGCAGCTTCTACATGCACCTGCAGGACCTCCGCCCCGACCTCGAGGTCGGCCAGCGGGTCCGCGCCGGTGAGCCCATCGGCACCGTCGGCGCCACCGGCGACGCCAACGGCCCGCACCTGCACTTCGCGCTGACCCAGGAGCGCGACGGCCGCACCTGGTACCTCGATCCCGAGCCGATCCTGCGCGAGGCGGTGGTGCTGGCCTCACCGGGCTCGATCGACGCGCCGGGGCCGCGCACCGGCGCGACCGTGGTGGCGTCGCCGCGCGGCGCGACGCCCGCAGGCGCGACGGCCGGCGCGACGGCGACGCCCGCGCCGGCGCCGACCACCGACGCCGAGGGCCGGTTCCGCCTCGACGGCGTCCTGCCCGGCGACTACGTCGCGGTCGCCTTCCACGACCGCCTGGCGCCGGGCACCAGCGAGCCGCTGCGGGTCCGCGCCGGCGCCACCACCGACGGCGTCTCGATCACGCTGAGCCCCGGCGTGGTCGTGCACGGCCGGGTCCGCGGCCCCGCCGGCGCGATCGCCGGCGCGCGCGTCGTCGCCGACGAGGGCAGCGGCGAGACCCGCCACAAGGTGGCGTCGACCTTCACCGACGCCACCGGCGAGTTCACGCTGCGCGCGCTCGCCGGCACGATCACGGTCGAGGTCACCGCCCCCGGCCACGGCGCGGTCGAGCGCACGCTCGCGCTGACCGCGGCGACCTCGCCGGGCGGCCGCCACCAGGAGGACTTCGACCTCACCGTCGAGGACGGCCGGCTGTGGGGCGTCGTGCTCGATCCCGACGACCTGCCCGCCGCCGGCGTCGAGGTCCGCGTCGTCGACGGCCCGACCCGGCGCCGCAGCGCGATCACCGACGGCCAGGGCCGGTTCCTGATCGATCGCGTCGCCGACGGCCGCTACGTCGTCGAGCTGTCGTCGGCGGCGCAGCTGACCCGGCGCGCCACCGTCCACACCGGCGCCAGCGAGACCCTGCGGCTCGAGCAGGGCGGCAGCCTCGCGGTCCAGCTCCGCGACGTCCACACCGCCGGCGTCCTCGCCGGGCTGCGCGTCGACGCCAGCGGCCCCGACGGCCGCGCCCTCAGCCGCGCCACCGGCGCCGACGGCGTCGCGATCCTGCCGGCGCTGGTGCCGGGGAGGTGGCGCCTGCGCGTCCGCGCGCCCGGCTACGTCGTCGGCGAGCTCGTCGTCGACGTCGCGCCGTCGCGGTACCCGCGCGACGTCCGCCTCGAGCTGGCCCGCGGCGCCACCCTCGCCGGCGTGGTCCGCGATCGCTACGGCGAGCGCGTCGCCGACGTCGCGATCACGGTCGGCACCGCGTCGACCCACAGCGACCACGACGGCGAGTTCCACCTGCTCGACGTGCCGACCGGCGCGGTCGTGCTCACCGCCGAGCGCGCCGGCGCGCGCGCCGAACGGCCGCTCGAGCTGCGCCCCGGCGACGAGCTCCTGCACGTCGACGTCGAGCTGCCCGACGCGACACCGTAGGCCGCGCCGGGACGGCTGCGACCGCGCGCCGCGCGGCACGACGCCGCGCCGCCGGCGCGCCCCTTACACCCCCCTTACAACCCCGCCGTGGGCGTCGTGCGTAGCTAGGGGGCATGAAGCTCTCCACGACCCTGTTCACCGCCTCGTTCGTGTCGGTCGTCGTCGCCGGCTGGAACCACCTCGACGCGGTGGCGCCGGTCGACGGCCCCGCCGACGCGCCCGCCCGGCACGAGGTCTCGATCGACGGCCACGCGGTGCGGATCGAGCTCGACCACGAGCGCATCCCCGCCGGCCAGGCGATCCACGCCACGATCGCGATGGTCGACCCGGGCCCCGGCGGCATGGACGTGAAGGTCCAGCTGCTGGAGCAGACCGGCTCGATGGCGTCGCGGATGCCGTCGCCGCCGCGCGAGGTGTCGTCACAGCGGGTCCACCTGGGCGCGGACGCGACGACGGTGCCGATCACGCTCGCCGGCGTCGCGCGCGGTGACGACGCCGACCCGCTCGACTTCGCGGGCAGCGCGACCCAGTACACGCTGGTCGTGACCGCCGCCGGCGACGGCGCCGCCGCGACCGGCAACGGCAACGGCAACGGCCTGCAGCGCTTCGCCGTCGACGGCGGCGCCTACCTGCCGGTCTTCGCCTACGAGCCCGAGGCCTACCGCCTGACGATCGATGCGCCGGCGCCCGGCAAGGTCGGCGACCCGGTCGACGTCACGATCCACGTCGAGAGCCTGGCGACCCGCCCGATCACCGAGCTGACGATCGGCATGGGCGCGAGCTTCCTCGAGGCAGCGGACTCGCCGGTGATCGCGAAGCTGGCGCCCGGCGCCACCACCGACGTCCACGTCCGGGCGACCCGCGTCGATCCCCAGGACGGGCCGATGCTGATCCAGGCCTACGGCTGGGCCACCAAGGGCGGCAGCGCCGCGGCGTGGCTCACCGTCGACCGCGACACCGGCGCGGTGGTGCGGCGGGCCAGCGAGCCGTACATGCAGCTGGCGCTGGCGGGGCTCTGAGCCGGCCGTGCGCGCCGTCGCCCGCAACGTCGCCGCGATCCTGCTCGGCCTCGCCGCCGCCGCGCTGGTCCTGCTCGGCGCCGACGCCGCCGGCCTGACGCCGCGGCCGCACCCGGCCCGGTTCCGGCTGGTCGCCGAGGACGCCAGCGCGCCGCTGCGCCGCATCGCGATCCACTACGCGCCCACCGCCGACGCGGTCGCGATGCCGGTGTGGCGGCAGCTGTTCGCCGCGGTCGGCGCCGACGTCGAGGTCGAGGTCGCGGTCGCCCGCGCCGCCGACTTCGATCGCTTCGTCGTGGCGATGCGCGACGCCGGCGTCGGCGAGCTCGACCGCTTCCACCCGGTCGTGGTCGGCCGCGAGATCACGACGTGGTCGCGCGATCGCTTCGCCGCGCTGGTCGGCGCCGACGGCGCCGGCGGCGTCCTGGCGCCGCCCCGGGTCGACGCCGCGTTCGCCGGCCGCACCGGCGACATGGAGTCGCCGCACGCCCTGGCGCGCGCGGTCTACGGCGACGACGCCCGGATCGCGCGGATCGTCTTCGAGGGCGGCGACCTGGCGGCGTCGGCGCACACGCTGTTCGTCGGCCCCGAGCTGGGGCGCCGGTCGCAGGGCCGGGTCGCGGCCGATCGCGCCGCCATCGACGGCGAGCTGCGCCGCCACTTCGACGAGGACATCGTGTGGCTGGGCGACGGCCCCGACGACGCCCCCCACCACCACGTCATGATGTACATGGTGCCGCTCGACGACCACACCGTCGTGGTCGGCGATCCCCGCGCCGGCGCCGCGCTGGCCGCGGCCGAGCCGGCGGCGGCGACGCTGACCCTCGACGACGACCTCGAGGGCCACGCCCGCCGCTTCGACCAGGTCGCCGACCGGCTCGCCGCCCGCGGCTTCGACGTCATCCGCATGCCGGTGGTCGTGCTGGCCGGCGCCGGCGCGTACGTCACCTACACCAACGCGCTGTTCGATCGCGAGCCCGGCCCGGCCGGCCGCCCCATCGTCTACCTGCCGACCTACCGGCTGCCCGCGCTCGACGACGCGGCGGCGCGCCAGTACCGCGACCTCGGCTACGTCGTGCGGCCGATCGACGTCTCCGGCATCTACCGCCTCAACGGCTCGCTGGGCTGCCTGGTCAACGTCATGGCCCGCGGCGCGGGCTGACGGCGGGCGGCGTCGCGCTGCACCGCGTCCTCGATCGCGCGGGCCTGCTCGATCTCCTTGCGGATCCGCGCCGCGTCCTGCGCCTGCATCTCGCGGAGGTGGCGCCGCGCGCCCTCGGCCTGCTGCAGACGATCGCGCTCGTAGGGGCCGGTGCGCGCCCAGTGGCCGACGACGCCGACCGCGCCGATCAGCGCGGTCAGCCCGACCGCGAGCAGCACGCCGCGGCCGATCCGCCGCGCCACGCCCGGGCGCGCGGCGGCCGACCCGCCGGGCCTCGACGCCGGCGCGCGCCGCCAGGCCGCCGAGGCCGGGCCGGTGCACGCGCGCCGCGGGCAGCGGCGGCGATGGCGGCGCGGCGCTCATGCCTCCAGCATACGCGCCCGCGGCGGTCGCCGCCGCGACTAGAGCGGATCTCACAACCGGGTCGCGCCGCACGCTTCGCTCACGCCGAGCGGAGCCCGAGCGGCGAAGCCGCGAGGGCGCAGTCGAGGCGGCGGGCCGCGGCCGGAACCCCGTCGGCGATGGCGGACCGTCTCGGCGCCCACCCCCTCGACTTCGGGGTCGCGGCTCCGCCGCTCCCCCTCCGCTCGGGGTGAGCGAGGTTGTGAGATGCGTTCACGACCGCGATGCAGCAGCCGGCGGCGCAGAACTGGCCGTCGGGGCAGGCGACGTCGGCGCCGCACTCGGCGGCGTCGGCCGGGCACTGGCTGCCGCAGTCGGGGTTCTTGACGCACACCGGGCACGCCGACGGATCGTGGATCGACGTCTCGTCGCACGCCGGCGCCACCGCCGGGTTGATCACGATGTCGGCGCAGCCGTCGGCGTCGCAGATCGTGCAGCAGCCGAAGCAGTCGCAGCTCGGCGGCGTCAGCGGCGCGCAGGCGTCGATGCAGCCCTGGGTGGCGCTGCAGCCGCCGGGATCGTCGGGACAGTCGGGATCGTAGAGGCAGCAGGTGTTGTAGCGACAGCCGTCGTCGCCGCCGCCGCTGTTGCCGTCGAAGAAGCAGTCCTGCCAGGTGCCGTCCATGTTGTCGCCGGGGATGCCGGTGGCGAACGAGCCCTCGTCGTCGTCGATCGCGCCGGTGCACTCGGGATCGTCGCCGTCGATCTTGCCGTCGTGGTCGTCGTCGACGCAGTTGTTACAGGCCGGCGCGCCCGACGACGGATCGCAGCCCGCGGGGACGCGGCCGTCGGGGTGGACGTCGGCGTCGGCGGGGCCGTCGTCGCCGGCGCCGGGATCGCCGCCGCAGGCGGTCAGCGCGAGGAGCAGGCCGATCGTGAGGGGTCGCAGCATGGGTCACCTCGGAGCAAGGCCCGGCGGGGCTCCGAGGTGCAGTGGGCGCGGCGGCCGCGCTGGTGGCAACGATGAACGCGCCGTGCAAGCGAGGTAATCGCGGCCACGCCGATGACGCCCGCGGGCGCGCTCGGCGCACGATCCGCGACGCCGAGCGTCACGCGCCGTAGTCGAACGCCGGGTCGGCCGCGGCCCGCGGCCGGCCGGTGGCCAGCTGCGCGGCGAGCGCGGCGGCCAGGTCGCGGACGTAGATCAGCGACCGACTCAGCGGCGCGTCGGCGACCAGCGCCGCCGGGATCGCGTACCGAACCACGTAGCTGCCGCCGACCAGCGCGATCGCGCCCGCGCCCATCTCGGCGGCGTGGCGCAGCAGGTCGCGCGGCTCGACCAGCAGCTCGTCGCAGATCCGCGCGATCAGCACGGCGTTGCGATCGCCGCCGACGCGGTGGTCGACGACCAGCACCGACCAGGTCCAGGTGGTGTCGTGGACCACGAGCTCGCCCATCGAGCCCCGATCGACGGCGAGGCCGTCGCCGGCGAGGCGGCGGGCCACGACGTCCAGCAGCGCGCCGGGCGCCGCCGGCGCCGACGCGGCGCGGTCACCGCCGGGGGCGGCGGCGGGCGCGGGGAGGTCGTCCAGGTCCGGGTCCGGCAGCGGCGTCGGCACGGGACGGTAGAGCAGCGGGCGCGCCGATCGTGACAGCCGGCGCGGGCGCCGCGGGCGGGCGCGGCGCCGGCGTCACCGCCCGCGCCGCGCCGCGGCGATCACAGGGTCGCGAACGCCGCGTCCGGGATCTCGACCGGCGTGCGGTCTTCCTTGGCCAGCAGCTGGGCCTTGACCGGGATCTGGCTCAGCACGTTGTTGGCGAAGTACTGCGCGATGTAGCGCTTGCCGGCGTAGAACGCGCGATCCGGGTGATCGGCGGGCAGCTCGGCGGCGGCCTTCTCGGCGATCACGCCCTGCTCGAGCAGCAGCCAGCCCACCGTGGCCTCGGACATCATCTCGAGGAAGCGGTTGGCCGACAGCGGCACCAGCTCCATCTTGCCGCCGGTGAACCAGCCCAGGAACCGCATCGCCGACGCGGTCAGCGCCTCCATCGACGACGCCAGCAGCGCGATCTGATCCTTGAAGACCGGATGCTCCTTGTTGGCCGCGGCGAACGTGCCGACGTCCTTGGCGAAGGCCTGGACGTTGGCGCCGCCCTTCTGGCCCAGCTTGCGGCCGACCAGATCGAGCGCCTGGATGTGGTTGGTGCCCTCGTAGATCGAGAAGATCTTCGAGTCGCGGCAGTACTGCTCGACCGGCCAGTCCTTGAGGAAGCCGGCGCCGCCGTAGACCTGGATCGCGGTGGCGCAGATCTGGAACGCCTGGTCGGAGCCGAACGCCTTGACCAGCGGCACCAGCAGATCGACCTGGCCCTGGTGGTAGGCGGCCTCGACGTCGTTGCCGCCGGCGGCGCGGACCCGGTCGGTGTGCATCGTCAGCTTGACCGCGAGGGCGCGGATGCCCTCGACGCGGGCCTTCATGTCGAGGAGCATGCGGCGGACGTCGGGGTGCTCGATGATCGGCACGCGCGGCGCGGTGGCGTCCTTCCACTGCTTGATCGACGAGCCCTGGCGACGCTCCTTGGCGTAGTCGAGGGCGTTGAGGTACGCCGACGACGCCACCGCGAGGCCCTGGATGCCGACGCCGATGCGCGCGAAGTTCATCAGGTGGAACATCTGGCTGATGCCGCGCTGCTCCTCGGTGCCGACCAGCTCGCCGATGCAGCCGTCGTTCTCGCCGAAGTTGAGGACGCAGGTCGACGACGCCTTGATGCCCATCTTGTGCTCGATCGACGCCACCTGGACGTCGTTGGAGCCGCCGTCGAGGCGATCGCGCGGCACGATGAACAGCGACAGGCCGCGGGTGCCCGGCGGCGCGTCGTCGGTGCGGGCCAGCACCAGGTGGATCACGTTCTGCGACAGGTCGTGATCGCCGCCCGAGATGAAGATCTTGGTGCCCTTGATGTCGTAGCGACCGTCGTCGCGACGGATCGCGCGGGTCGTCGCCGAGCCGACGTCGGAGCCGGCGTCCGACTCGGTGAGGCACATCGTGCCGGCGAACGTGCCGTCGTGCATGTGCGCGACGTAGCGGGCGTGCTGCTCCGGGGTGCCGAACTCCTGGATGACGTCGGCGGCGCCCTGGGTCAGCGCCGGGTACATGTTGAACGACGTGTTGGCGCCGCACATCATCTCCTCGGCGAGGGCGTGCAGCGTGAACGGGCCGCCCTGGCCACCGAACTGCTCCTTGACGGCGAGGCTGCGCCAGCCCGCCTCGTACAGCGACTTCCACGCGGCCTTGAAGCCCTCGGGCGTGGTCACCTTGCCGTCGGCGAGGGTGCAGCCGGTCTGGTCACCGATCGTGTTGTAGGGCCCGAGGACCTTGGTGCTCCACGAGTAGACCTCCTCGAGCACGGCGTCGACCTCGTCGCGGCCCCAGTTGTCGAACGGCGCCTTGCCGAGCAGGTCCTGCATCTTGAACTGCTCCCAGAGCAGGAACTTGAGATCGCGGAGATCGGCCTTGTAGCGGTTGATCGGCTGGGACATCTGGAGCTCCTCCCGGACGTGTCGGACGCTTGGCTGGCTAGCTGAATGAACCGTCATTCATTCTGCGGGACGTGGCGCGTCGCGTCAACCGGTTCCGTGATAACGTCGCCGCCATGAGCGGAACTAGCCAGATTTCCTTGGCTGATAAGGTCATCGTGGTCACCGGCGGCAGCCGCGGCATCGGCGAGGCCATCGCCCGGGGTTGCCTCGAGGCCGGCGCCAAGGTCGTGATCGCGTCGCGCAAGCAGCCCGATCTCGACGCCGCGGTGGCGCGCCTCGCGGACGCCGGCGAGGTCGCCGCGATCGCGTGCCACACCGGCAAGGAGGCCGACGTCGCGGCGCTGTTCGATCAGGCGATCGCGCGCTTCGGCCGCGTCGACGGCCTCGTCAACAACGCGGCGACCAACCCGCACTTCGGGCCGATGATCGACTGCCCGGCCGCCGCGATCGACAAGACCTTCGAGGTCAACGTCAAGGGCTACTTCTTCTGCGCGCGGGCGCTGATCGGCCACGCCCGGCAGCGCGGCGGCGCCGGCGCGATCGTCAACATCGCCAGCATCATGGGCCAGCGCGCGGCCCCGATGCAGGGCGTCTACGGCATGACCAAGGCCGCGGTGATCAGCATGACCCAGACCCTGGCGTTCGAGCAGGGCTCGTCGGGGATCCGCGTCAACGCGATCGCCCCGGGGCTGATCGAGACCAAGTTCGCGTCGGCCATCGTCGCCAACCCGTCGCTGCGCGACCACATCGTCAAGCGGACCCCGCTGGGCCGCCACGCCCAGCCGGTCGAGGTCGCCGGCACCGCCGTGTTCCTGCTGTCGGACGCCGCCTCGTTCATCACCGGCACGACGGTGGTGGTCGACGGTGGGGCGACCGTGTCATGACCTACCGGCGCGGTGAAGCCGCGCCGCCGCCGACCGTCTGAGGGATCCATGGCCCCGCCCCGCCGTCACCGCCGCCACACCGCGCCGCTGCTCGCGGCCGCCGCCCTGACCGCGCTCGCCGCCGTGATCGTGCTCGCCCGCGGCGGCGACGCCGACGCCGACGGCGGCGCCGCCGTCAGCAAGACCACCGGCTCGGTGCGCGGGGTCGTGACCTTCAAGGGCACGCCGCCGGAGCGCACGCCGATCGATCGCTCCAGCGATCCCCACTGCGCCGGCAACACCGCGCCCAGCGAGGACGTCGTGGTCACCGACGGCAAGCTGCGCGACGTCCTGGTGCGGGTCGCCAACGGCAGCGCCGGCGAGCACGCGGCGCCGACCGAGCCGGTCGTGATCCACCAGCACGACTGCGCGTACACGCCGCGGGTCGTCGGCATCGTCGCCGGGCAGAAGCTGCAGATCGTCAACGGCGATCCCACCTTCCACAACGTGCGCGGCAACCTCGGCAAGCGGATCCTGTTCAACCTGCCGCAGGCGGCCGAGGCCGCGCCGATCGAGCGCGACGTCTCGGGCAAGGCCGGCGACGTCGTGTCGCTGGCGTGCGACGTCCACCCGTGGATGCACGCGTGGGTCGCGATCCAGGATCACCCGTTCTTCGCCGTCACTGGCGCCGACGGCGCGTTCGAGCTCACCGGGCTGGCGCCCGGCACCTACACGATCGAGGCGTGGCATCCGACCCTGGGCCTGCAGACCACGAAGGTGAAGGTCAAGAAGGGCGGCAACGGCAAGAAGGCCGCGAAGGCGACGCTGACGTTCACCGCGCCGGCGAAGTGAGCCCCGGAGCGCGGCCGCGCGCCCGGCGCGACGACGCGTGGGAGCGACACGCACCGGGGGCCGAGCCACCACCCGGCGACGTGGCGCACCTGCGCGGGGGCTCGGCGCCGCGGTCGCGGGCCCCCGCGCGACGGCCCGAGACCGAACGTGACTGACGAAGATCATTGAGGTCTTTGCGGCGACTCCGATACGATCGCGAGCATGAAGCCGCGTCGCCCGCTCGCCCTCGCCGCCGCCTTCCTCGTCACCGCCGGCCTGTCCGCGCTCGCCGCGTGCGGTGACGACGGTGGCAACGGCAACGGCGACGGCGGCAACCCGGGCGGCGACGCCGGGGTGCCCGACGCCAACGGCGGCCCCGACGCCGAGCCGACCTGCGTGTTCACGCCGACCGGCGAGTTCAACCCCGCGGTCGAGTGCCGGTGGGACGGCCCCGCCGCCGGCCTGCCGTACCAGAGCTACAACGACGTCGTCATGACGCCGGTCGTGATCAACCTGACCGACGACGACACCGACGGCGACGTCGACCTCGACGACATCCCGGACATCGCGTTCGTCGCGTACCGGCTGCAGGAGGACGGCTGCTGCAACGTCAACGGCGTGCTGCGGGTGGTGTCGGGTGGCTGCGCCGCCGACGGCACGCTGACCCAGCACTACGCGGTGGGCGCCACCGAGATCGAGGCCGACACCGGCATCGCCGGGCTGTGGCTCGACAACTCGGGCGGCCTCGCGGTCGGCGACATCGACGACGACGGCTCGCCCGACATCGTCGGCATGCTCAACGGCGGCGGCACGATCGCGTTCGAGAAGGACGGTCACGTCAAGTGGGTGCAGCAGACCTACCCGAGCGGCACCGACCGGCTCGCCGGCGTCCAGCCGTCGATCGCCAACGTCGACGGCGTCGGCGCCGCCGAGGTCATCGTCGGGCGCGTCGTGCTCAACGGCGAGGACGGCACGCTGCAGTGGCAGGGCACGTTCGGGCTCGGCACCAACGGCTTCATGGGCCCGGTGTCCGCGGCCGGCGACCTCGACCTCGACGGCGTCACCAACGTCCTGGCCGGCAACACGATGTACAACCCGGACGGCACCGAGGCGTGGAGCTACGCCTACGCGATCCCGATCAGCAGCACCAACTGCCAGGCCCAGGGCTACCCGTGCGACGGCTTCGTCGCCACCGGCAACTTCGACGCCGACGACGAGGGCGAGCTGGTGGTCGTGCGCGCCGGCATCATCTACATCCTCAACGACGACGGCACGCCGATGATGATCGGCGGCACGCCGGTCGAGATCCCGATCCCGCTCATCGACTGCGGCAAGAACGAGGGCGGCCCGCCCACCGTCGCCGACTTCGACGGCGACGGCGAGCCCGAGATCGGCGTCGCCGCCGCCGACTACTACATCGTCGCCGACCTCGAGTGCCTGGCGACGCCGCTGCCCGCCGGCTGCACCGACCCGGGCATCCGCTGGAAGGTCACCAACGAGGACTGCAGCTCGCGCGTCACCGGCTCCAGCGTCTTCGACTTCGACGCCGACGGCCGCGCCGAGGTGGTCTACGCCGACGAGACCCAGTTCCGCATCCTCGACGGCGTCGACGGCAGCGAGCGCCTGGCGATCCCCAACCACTCGCACACCCGCCTCGAGATGCCGATCGTCGCCGACGTCGACAACGACGGCAACGCCGAGATCGTCTTCGTCGAGAACGCCCACGGCGGCGGCACCACCCAGGGCATCCGGGTCTACGGCGACGCCACCGACAGCTGGGCGTCGACCCGGCGGATCTGGAACCAGCACAGCTACCACGTCACCAACGTCAGCGAGCTGGGTGCGATCCCCGACTACGAGCCGCCCAACTGGCTGGAGCCGACCCAGAACACGCTGTCGCACCGGATGAACAACTTCCGCCAGAACCTGCCCGACAACGACGCCCTGGCGGCGCCCGACCTGGTGGTGTCGCTGACCCTCGAGACCAACGGCTGCGTGCTGATCGCGCGGGTCTGCAACGAGGGCGACAACGTCGCCGGCGCCGGCCTGCCGGTCAGGTTCTGGGACAACGACACGATGACCGAGGTGCCGTGCGCCGGCGGCACGCCGATGACCGCGGCGCCGCTGCCGCCGGGCGGCTGCGTCGACGTCCAGTGCGTGTGGAACGACGCGCCGGATCCCATCGACGTCCGCGCCTGCGTCGACAACGACGGCTACGGCTGCACCGGCTCGAGCAGCGACCCCGGCGCCAACAACGAGTGCAACGAGGGCAACAACCAGGACAACCAGTCCGGCCCGTTCGACTGCCAGCCGATCGGCTGAGCGGGTCCGGCTCAGGCGTCGTCGGACTGCGCGACGTTGCCCCAGCAGCCCAGCGCGACCCCGCCCACGCCCTTGCCGGGCAGGTCCTGGGACCACAGGCGCTTGCCGTCGTGAGCGAAGGCGTCGACGTAGCCACCCTTGCCGACCAGGATCAGCTCGGGCTCGACGATGATCGTGGCGCGGCCGATGCCACCGGTCGGTGACTCCCAGCGGGTCGCGCCGGTGAGGTAGTCGAGGCAGAACACCTTGGCCTCCTTGGCCGAGGCCACGACGCAGCCGTAGCGCATCGCCAGGAAGACGTCGCCGAAGCCGCCGCCGGGCAGCCCGTTCTCCCAGCGGATCGCGCCGGTCGCGCGGTCGAGGCCGAGGACCGTGCCCTTGATCCCGATCACCAGGATCGAGCGATCGGCCTCCTGCTCGTGCGTCGGCGTGCGGTATGCGGACATGGCCGACCGTACCGCGAGGCGCGGCGGCGGGCGCGCGTGCCCGCGGTCACGGCCGGCCCGGGGCGCGCCGGATCGTTCCGCCGCGTGCCGCACCTTGCCGGGTCACATGTCGGCGACGGTCGCTCTGCCGCGGCCCATGACGACCTCCACGCTCTCCCGCGCGGTGGGTCCGGACCCGGTGCGTGCGCGCTCGCGCGCGCGCTGGCGTCGTACGGCCTCCGTCCTGTCCATCCCCGGCGCGCTCGGCGCCGCCCTGCTCGCCGGCTGCGTCGGTGACGACCCCGCCGACGACGCGGTCTCGACCGACGACCAGGCGCTGTCGCTGAAGCTGCCGACCGTCGACCCCTATCAGGTCACCAACGTCGGCACCTACGTCGCCACGCTGGCGGCCAAGCCGGGGGCGATCGTGCTCGGCGGCGACTTCAACGGCGACGATCGCACCGACGTCGCGGTGCTCGGCGCCAGCGGCAGCAGCATCGTCGCGATCGGCCTGGCACGCGGTGACGGCAGCTTCTCGCTCGAGTACCGGTTCGCGTCCGGCTTCGCCGGCAAGGCCATGCAGCCAGGCGTCCAGGCCGTGGTCGGCGACTTCGACGGCGACGGCCTCAGCGACATCGCGCTGGCCGGCGGGGCGAGCTGGACGACGGTGCCGGTCGCGTTCTCGCGCGGCAGCTCGTTCACGGTCACCGATCGGCCGTCGCAGACGTTCGCCATCCAGGCGCGCTACCCGGGCGTGGCCTTGCGCGCCGGCGACGTCGACGGTAACGGCCTCGACGATCTGCTGCTGATCGGCTCGGCCGCCGAGCAGGCCGTGGCGGTCGGCCGGTCGCTCGGCAACGGCGAATTCAGCTCGTTCCTGATGCACAGCCTGGGCATCCGAGGCCTCCTGGACGCCCCTGGCGTGCAGATCGCGGTCGGCGACTTCGATGACAACGGCCTGGCCGACGTCGCGCTCGCGGGCGGCGCGGGCTGGTCGACCGTGCCGGTGTACCTGAACACCGGCGAGGACACGTTCGCCCTGACCCAGCCGGAGGGCGGGAGCTTCGCGACCTGGGCGCGCGTCGCCGGCGCCGCGCTCGCCGTCGGCGACTCCGACGGCGACGGCCGCGACGACCTGCTGCTGATCGGCGGTCACGGCTGGTCGTCGATCCCGGCGGCGCTGTCGCGCACGGTCCGGGTCGTCGACGAGCAGACGCACGTGCCCCGCAGCGAGCTGCGCTTCACGATCGAGAACGTCGCGGCGTCGCAGCTCGCCGCCTGGGCGGCGCGCGACGAGGTGACCCCGATCGTCGGCGATCACGACCGTGACGGCCTCGACGACGTCACCCTGGCTGGCGGCAGCTACTGGACCTCGGTGCCGGTGGGGATGCGCCGGCGGCTCCACTTCAGCCCGCCGGTGTCGCCCGAGGAGCGGGGCGAGGTGTCGCTGCCCGGCCTGTCCGCCGACGGCTGCGACGCGCTCGTCGACGACGCGATGCAGGCGCTCTGTGACGTCATGCCGGGCTGCTCGGCGCCGCCCGCGACGTGCGCCACCGCGCGCGCCGAGCTGGCCGCCGGGACCACGATCTTCGGCGCCGATCAGCCGGCGTGGTGGCCGGGCCTGGGCGGCCACGGCGACGCCCTGTCGCGCGACGCGCTGTGCATGCTCAAGGATCTCGATCAGGGCGTGCCGCCGCTGGTCTCCGAGGCCGGCCCGGTCTCGGCGGTCCAGTCGCTGGGGCTGTCGTCGTTCGACCCGGTCACCCGCACCGTCGAGGGCTACCAGGTCGTCGAGATGTGCGCGCCGCTGATCGGCTGCCTGA
Source organism: Kofleriaceae bacterium (assembly GCA_020633495.1). Taxonomy (GTDB): domain Bacteria; phylum Myxococcota_A; class Polyangia; order Haliangiales; family Haliangiaceae; genus WYBA01. The sequence goes on from JACKDR010000004.1 coordinate 223,233, forward strand.
CCGCGCCGTCGCAGCGGTTCACGGGGACGATCCGTCGCTCGGAGCCGGCGCGGCCGGCCGGCACCGGCGCCGGCGACTACGACACCCGGGGCGCCTACGGCTTCGTGATGACGGCCGACGAGACCTCGCAGCAGGCCAGCTTCACCGGGCCCAACATCCCGATCATCACGCCGCTGGGCGAGGTCGACGTCGTGATCCAGGTCAGCTACCACGGCGACACCCGGGTCGTCGACCAGCCGGTGGCGACGATGCTCCAGCACGCCTACCTGCCGGGCCGGCCGGTCGAGTTCGACAGCCTGTACGGCCGCAGCCCGGTGACCCAGCGCATCGACGCCGTCGACGACGACGAGGCGGTCGGGTGGTGGAGCCAGCTGTCGGTGGGCAGCCGGACCGCGGCGCCGTCGATCACGCCGTGGTGGGGCAACTCCGACCGCCCCGATCTCGACCTGTCGCAGCCACGCAGCGAGCGCGAGAAGACGCCGACCCACCACATGACCGCGACCACGACCGCGACCTACAACCTCGGCCTGCCCGACTGGCTGCCGGGCAACGCCACGCTCACGGTCTCGCTCGCGATCGTCTACCAGACCTTCGCCACCGGCCAGCTCGCGATCGCGTTCACCGAGGGCAACTACCCCGACGTCGACAACCCGTACACGCAGAGCGCGGTCGAGCTGCGCCGCGGCGTCAACGCCGCCGACAGCCTCGACGTCGACATCGGCGTGCGGTTCAAGGCGGACTTCGGGATCTACGTGGTCGACGAGGGTCACACCTTCCACGTCCCGGTGGTCGAGCACGCCGGCTCGACCCCGACCGGCGCCGCGACCACCAAGGTGATCACCGCGCCCGGCGCGCCGGCGCGCGCGCAGTCGCTGCAGACCCTGGGCGGCGACTCGTACGCCCGGACCAGCGCCGGTGTGTTCGTCGGCCGGTGCCTGGCGTCGCAGCCGTGGACCGCGCCGGTCCCGGCGCCGACCTACGAGCCCACCGACGACCCGTTCGAGCTCGACACGCCGTACCCGTGCAACATCTGCGTCGGCGAGCCCAACCTGGTCGGCGGCCGCCACGCCCGGGTCTGTCCTGAGGGCGTGGCCTGCCCGGTCGACGCCCACGCGCCCGGCGCCAGCGGCGACTGGGACTGCGGCGGCACCACCCTCGGCTGCTACGACATGTGCCGCGGCCCCAAGAGCTCGCCGACCGTGTTCCGGACCGCGGCCCAGATCGAGCCCGGACGGTGCAAGGTCATCCCGCACTGAGCCCGTCCGGGATCCGGACCGTACGGGTGTCAGCCACCCGTACGGGGCGCGGCAAGGCGGCAGGATCGTTCAGGGCGAGGACGGCCGCGGGGTGGCGAGGAGGCGGCCGGTGGCGTCGAGGGTCCAGGGGACGTGGCGGGCGAGCTGGGCCTCGAGGTCGGCGGCCGGACGGTCCTCGAGGTGGGTGTCCCAGCGGCGGACGGTGAGGTCGCCGAGGACGGCCGCGACCTCGCCGCCGTCCGGGCGCACGGCGAGGGCGCCGATGGCGCCGCGGTGGGCGTCGAAGACGGCGAGCGGGCGGCCGGTGGCGGCGTCCCAGATCCGGACGGCGCCGTCGCCGCCGCCGGTGACGACCAGGGCGCCGTCGGACGTGAACGTCACCGCCGGGACGGCGCCGACGTGGCCCTCGAGGGTGAAGCGCCGGGTCCGGGTGGCCACGTCCCAGACGACGATCTCGTCGTAGCCGCTGGTGACCAGGCGCCGGCCGTCGCCGCTGACCGCCATCCAGAAGTAGCGCCCGGGCGCGCTCCACAGCCGGGCGCCGGAGCCGGCGTCGTGCAGCTCGAGCGCGGCGCCGGTGACCGCGGCGACGATGCGGCCGTCGCCGACGAAGGCGGCGTCGAACACCGGCCCGTCGCAGGTGATCGTCTGCGCCGGCTCGCCGGTCGCGGCGTCCCACAGCCGCACCGTGCGATCGCCGGCCGACAGCAGGCGCGCGCCGGCACCGTCGAAGGCCAGCGCGACGACGTCGTCGTCGTGGCCCTCGAGCCAGCGCGGCGCCGCCCCGGGGTCGGTCCACAGCGCGACGTCGTGGCCGCGGGCGGCCGCGATCGCGGCGCCGGACGGCGCCGTCGCGACCAGGTCAGCGCCGCGGCGCCGGCGAGGCTGGCCCCGACCGCGCCGGTGGCGGCGTCGCAGCGCTGCACGCCGTCGGCGCCGGCCGCGACCAGCGCGCCGTCGCCGGCGTAGGCGACCGCGCGCACGCCGCGCACCGCCGGCACCATCGCCTCGCGCAGCGCCGCCACCGGCCAGATCCGCGGCGTGTCGCCGCCGCCCAGCGCCAGCGCGCGGGCGCCGTCGGCGGCGAACGACAGCTCGAAGATCGGCACGCCCTGCCCCATCAGCGTCGCGACCTCGCGCGCCCGGCGACGTCCCACACCCGCAGGACCCGGTCCATGCCGCCGGTGACCAGCCACGCGCCGGTGGCGTCGAACGCCAGCGCGCGCACGCCGCGGCCGGCGCCGTCGAGCACCGCGAGCCGGCGCCCGGTCGCGAGCTCGGCGAGCACGACGTCGTCGCCGTCGCCGCGCGCGGTGGCGACGACGCCGCGCGACGACACCACCATCCGGTCGGCGCCGTCGACGACGACGAGGTCGCCGAGGCGGCGCCCGGTGCGCGTCCCAGCGCCCGGCCGGCGCGCCCACGGGCGCGATCGCCACGACCGCGCCGTCGGGGCCGAACCGGCCGAGGCCACCCGGCAGGGTCGCGACCGCGGCGCCGTCGGCGCGTCGCCACAGCCGGGTGGTGCCGTCGTCGCCGGCGGTCCGCAGCAGCGCGCCGTCGGGCGACGCCTCGACCTCGCGCGCCATCCCCGGGTGCGCCGCGACCGTCCACAGGGTCTGCCCGGTCAGCGCGTCGGCCAGGCGGAGCGTCCCGGTCGCGCCGATCGTCGCCAGCCGCGCGCCGTCGGGGGTGAACGTCATCGCCGTGGTGCCGGGCTGGGCCTCGAGCGTCGACTGCACGTCGCCGGTCGCGACCTCGAAGATCCAGCCCTTGCCGTCCTCCCAGATCGCCGCCGCGCGCACGCCGCCCGGCTCGGTCGCGACCCGCGCGACGCCGGCGCCGTCGTGGCTGGCCAGCTGCGCCCCGGTCGCGGCGTCCCACAGCCGCACCGTGCCGTCGTGGCCGGCGGTGACGACGCGGCTGCCGTCGCCGGCGAAGGCGCCGACGACGACCGGCCCGTCGTGGCCGCGCAGCGGCACCGACGCCGCCGCGCGCATCGCCCGGGCCAAGGCGAACCGGACCGCCGCGCCGCGGTTGCCGAGCGCGTAGCTGCGCGCCAGGTACACCGCCGCCTGCAGCGGCTGGCCCTCGGCCAGGCGGCTGACGCCCTGCTCCTCGAGCAGGCCGACGGTCTGGGCCTTGGCGTGCGCCATCTGGGCCTCGGCCTCGGCGGCGTTGGCCTCGGCGCGCTCGCGCTCGCGCTCGGTGGCGGCGCGCTCGACGCCGACCGCGCGCACGTACAGGACCAGCCCGACGATCGCCGCGATCGCGAGCAGCCCGACCGCGCCGACCGGCACGCGGTGGCGGTGGACGAACCGGCTCAGCAGCGCGCGCAGCGAGTAGCTGTGCGCGCTGACCAGCTGGCCGGCGGCGAACCGGCGGAGATCGGCGGCCAGCGCGCCGGCGTCGGGGTAGCGCTCCGCGGCGTCGCGCGCCATCGCCTTGTCGACGATGGTCAGCAGATCGTCGGGCAGGTCGAGCTGCAGGTCGCGCAGCGGCGTCGGCGGCACGGTCGCGACCCGCAGCAGCAGGTCCTGCGCGGTCGCCGCGGCGCCGTAGGGCACCATGCCGGCGAGCACGTGGTAGAGGATCGCGCCCAGCGCGTAGACGTCGGCGCGGGCGTCGACCTCCTCGCCGCGCGCCTGCTCGGGCGGCATGTACGCCGGCGTGCCCAGGGCGTGGCCGGCGAGGGTCAGCCCGCCCGACGCGGTCGCGGTCGGGCGCATCGACAGCGCCAGCGCCGCGTCGTCGTCGTCCTCGGCGCGCAGGTCCTTGGCCAGGCCCCAGTCGATCACGACGGTCTCGCCGTAGTCGCCGATGAGCACGTTGTGGGGCTTGAGGTCGCGGTGGATGACGCCGCGGGCGTGGGCGTAGGCCAGCGCCTCGGCGACCGCGATGACGTTGGGCAAGAGCTCGAGGCGGTCGCGGAGCTCGAGCCGGTCCGCGATCACGGCGTCGAGCGAGCGGCCCTCGACCCGCTTCATCGCGAAGAACGGCTCGCCGTCCTCCCAGGTCCCGGCCTCGTAGATCGGCACGATCGCGGGGTGCTGCATGCGCGCGGCGATCAGCGCCTCGCGCCGGAACCGCGCCACCAGCGCCGGGCTGCGGTGCAGCAGCTCCTTGAGCGCCACCGGCCGGTCGTGCCGGACGTCGCGCGCCGCGACGATGCGGCCCATGCCGCCGCGCGCCAGCTCGGCGCCGCGCTCGTAGTCGGCGCGCGCGACCCGGCGCAGGTCGCCGCCGGGCAGCAGCGGCACTCGCGACGCGTCCAGGGTCTCCTCGAGCGCGACCGGCGCCGCGGCGCTGGCCACCGTGCCCCCGAGGTCGTCCTCGGACGACACGGTCGCGGCGTGCGGGTCGGCCGGCGGCGGCGACCCTTTGCCCCTCGGCGCGCGACCTGGCATCCCTGCCGATCATGCGCCGATCCCGGCGGCGGCGCCACGGCCACCGCCCGGGTCGGACGCCCCGGGGTCCGGGCGGCGCCGGCTACGCCGACGCGTTCGACGCGGCGGCGATGCGGGCCTGCGCCCACTCGACGTCGTGGCGCAGGTTCAGGTAGTCGCCGTCGGCCGGCTTGTCGCCCCACTTGGCGACCGCGGCCTCGGCCGCGCGCAGGTCGGCGCGGGCGGCCTCGACGTCGACCGCGCTGCCCTGCACGCACTGCTCGACCAGGACCTCGACGGCGCCGGTCGGATCGCAGCGCAGGTAGCCCGACGACACCGCGTAGCGGGTCGGGGTGCGCTCGCCGATGACGAGCACGCCGGGCTTGAGCGCGGCCAGCATCGGGACGTGGCCGGGCAGCAGCTCGAACGCGCCTTCCTCGCCCGGGGCGGCCAGCGCGTCGGTGTCCTTGTGCGCGACCACGCCGCGCGGGGTCACGACGTTGACGTCGAGGCGGGTCGACAGCCCGGCGAGCTGCTTGAGGTCGCCGGCCGCCATCACGCCGCCTTCTTGGCCAGGTCGGCGGCCTTCTTGAGGACGTCGTCGATGGTGCCGACCATCTCGAACGCCTGCTCGGGGATGTCGTCGTGCTTGCCGGCGAGGATCTCCTCGAACGAGCGCACCGTGTCGTCCTTCGACACGTAGCAGCCCGACAGGCCGGTGAAGGTCTCGGCGACGTGGAACGGCTGGCCCATGAACTTCTCGATCTTGCGGGCCCGGGCGACCATCAGCTTGTCGTCCTCGGAGAGCTCGTCCATGCCGAGGATCGCGATGATGTCCTGCAGATCCTTGTAGCGCTGCAGCACGCGCTGGACCTCGCGGGCGACCGCGTAGTGGCGGTCACCGACGACCGCCGCCGAGAGGATCGTCGAGGTCGAGTCCAGCGGATCGACGGCCGGGTAGATGCCCTTCTCCGAGATCGCGCGGTTGAGCACGGTCGTGGCGTCGAGGTGGGCGAACGCGGTCGCCGGCGCCGGGTCGGTGAGGTCGTCGGCGGGGACGTAGATGGCCTGGACCGAGGTGATCGAGCCGTCCTTGGTCGAGGTGATGCGCTCCTGCAGGCCGCCCATCTCGGTCGACAGCGTCGGCTGGTAGCCGACGGCCGACGGGATGCGGCCCAGCAGCGCCGAGACCTCGGAGCCGGCCTGGGTGAACCGGAAGATGTTGTCGATGAACAGCAGCAGGTCCTGCTTCTCGACGTCGCGGAAGTACTCCGCGATGGTCAGCGCGCTCAGCGCGACGCGGGCGCGGGCGCCGGGCGGCTCGTTCATCTGGCCGTAGACCAGCGCGGTCTTCGAGAGCACCGACGAGCCGTCGAACAGGCGGGCCTCGGCGAGCTCGTGGAAGAGGTCGTTGCCCTCGCGGGTGCGCTCGCCGACGCCGGCGAACACCGAGTACGAGCCCGACTTCTTGGCGACGTTGTTGATCAGCTCCTGGATCAAGACCGTCTTGCCGACGCCGGCGCCGCCGAACAAGCCGATCTTGCCGCCGCGCCGGTACGGCGCCAGCAGGTCGATGACCTTGATGCCGGTCTCGAACATCTCGACGTTGACCGCCTGATCGACGAACGGCGGGGCCTGGCGGTGGATCGACTGGAACTTCTTGGCCTCGACCGGGCCGGCCTCGTCGACCGGCTTGCCGACGACGTTGAGGATCCGGCCCAGGACCTCGGTGCCGACCGGCATCTCGATGGGCCGGCCGGTGTTCTTGGCCGCCATGCCGCGGACCAGGCCGTCGGTGGTGTCCATCGAGACGCAGCGGACCATCTTCTCGCCCAGGTGCTGGGCGACCTCGACGGTCAGGTTGTCCGGCTGATCGTTGATCGCCGGGTTGGTGATGAGCAGCGCGGTGTTGATCTCGGGCAGCTCGGAGGTCTCGAACGCGACGTCGACGACCGGACCGATGACCTGGACGATCGATCCCATGGAGGCGGCAGAGTAGTCGGTCTTCATGACTTCAATTTCCTTAGGGTCAGCCCTTGAGAGCTTCGGCGCCCGAGATGACCTCGAGCAGCTCCTTGGTGATGGCGGCCTGGCGGGCCCGGTTGTAGACCAGCGTCAGCCGCGAGATCATCTCGCCGGCGTTGTTGGTGGCGTTCTCCATCGCGCTCATGCGCGCGCCGAACTCCGACGCGATCGACTCGAGGCACGCCCGGTACAGCCCGATCTGGACGAACAGCGGCACCAGCCGCGCCAGCAGCGCTTCCTTGCCCGGCTCGTAGATGTAGTCGGGGCCGACGTGGGTGAAGTCGGCGCGGGTGATCTGGCCGTCGCCGTCCTTGTCGGTGACGGCGTCGGCGACCACCGGGAGGATCTGCTTGACGACGACGTTCTGGCTGATCGCGCTCTTGAACTCGTTGTAGACGAGGTAGACGCGGTCGACCTTGTCGGTCAGGAAGTCGTCGATCACGCGGTTGGCCATCTCGCGCGCCGTGGTCAGCGCGGTCGGGCCGGTGGGCGCGGGGTCGTAGCTGGCGATGTTGGCGTTGCGGCGCGAGAAGTGCTGGTTGGCCTTCTTGCCCAGGATCCGCAGCGACACCTGCTGGGCGCCGCCGAGGTCCTGCTCGACGAACTGCTCGACCCGGCGGATCACGCTCGAGTTGAACGCGCCGGCGAGGCCGCGGTCCGACGAGATCATCACCATCGTGACGCGGTTGGCCGGCCGGCTCGCGAACAGCGGGTGGGCGTCGGCGCCGGCGACCTCCGCCAGCTCCGAGACCACCGTGGTCAGGGCGTGGGCGTAGGGCCGGGCCGCGATGATCGCGTCCTGGGCGCGGCGCAGCTTGGCGGCCGCGACCAGCTTCATCGCACGCGTGATCTTGCGGGTGTTCTTGACCGACCCGATCCGCTTGCGGATGGACTTCAGCGACGCCATCTCAGGCCTTGGCCGCCTTCTCGTCGACGGAGAAGGTCTTGGCGAACTCGGTCAGGCCCTCGCGCAGCTGCTTCTCGATGTCGCCCTCGAGCTTGCCGGTGGTCCGGATCGACTCGAGGATGTCCTTCTTGCGCGACTTGAGGAACGACAGCAGCTCGTGCTCGTAGCGGCCCAGGGCGGCCACCGGGTAGTCGTCGACGAAGCCGTTGGTGCCGGCGAACAGGACGACGACCTGCTCCTCCATCGACAGCGGCGAGTACTGGCCCTGCTTGAGCAGCTCGGTCATGCGCTCGCCGCGGGCCAGCTGCATCTGGGTCGCCTTGTCGAGGTCGGAGCCGAACTGGGCGAACGCCGCCTTCTCGCGGTACGACGCCAGCTCGAGGCGGAGGCGCCCGGCGACCTTCTTCATCGCCTTGGTCTGGGCGGCGCCGCCGACGCGCGACACCGAGATGCCGACGTTCACGGCCGGCCGGAGGCCGGAGTAGAACAGGTCGGCCTCGAGGAAGATCTGGCCGTCGGTGATCGAGATGACGTTGGTCGGGATGTACGCCGAGACGTCGCCGGCCTGGGTCTCGATGATGGGCAGCGCGGTCAGCGAGCCGGCGCCCTCCTTGTCGGACATCTTGGCGGCGCGCTCGAGCAGGCGGCTGTGCAGGTAGAAGACGTCGCCCGGGTAGGCCTCGCGACCCGGCGGGCGGCGCAGCAGCAGCGACATCTGCCGGTAGGCGACCGCCTGCTTGGAGAGATCGTCGTAGACGATGAGGGCGTGGCGACCGCTGTCGCGGTAGTACTCGGCCATCGTGCAGCCGGTGTAGGCCGCGATGAACTGCAGCGGCGCCGGCTCCGAGGCGCCGGCGAGGATGACCGTCGTGTAGTCCATCGCGCCCGACTTCTGGAGCCGGTCGACGACGGTGGCCACGGTCGACTGCTTCTGGCCGATGGCCACGTAGAAGCAGTACACGTCCAGGCCCTTCTGGTTGATGATCGTGTCGATCGCGACGGCGGTCTTGCCGGTGCCGCGGTCGCCGATGATCAGCTCGCGCTGGCCACGGCCGATCGGGATCATCGAGTCGATCGCCTTGAGGCCGGTCTGCAGCGGCTCGTGCACCGACTTGCGGGCGATGATGCCCGGCGCCTTGATCTCGACGGTGCGCTTGTCCTTGCCGGTGATCGGCTTGCCGCCGTCGACCGGCTGCCCGATCGCGTTGACGACGCGGCCGATCAGCTCGTCGCCGACCGGGACCTCGACGATGCGGCCGGTCCGGCGGGCGGTGTCGCCCTCGCGGATCGCCTCGAACTTGCCGAGGATGGCGACGCCGACGTTGTCCTCCTCGAGGTTGAGCACCATGCCCTCGACCTTCTCGCCGCCGGCGCCGGTGAACTCGAGCAGCTCGCCGGCCATCGCCCCCGCCAGGCCGTAGACGCGCGCGATGCCGTCACCGGCGGTCAGCACGGTCCCGGTCTCGGTGACCTCGACCTTCTTGTCGTAGTTCTCGATCTGCTTGCGGATGATGTCGCTGATCTCTGCGGCGCGGATGTCCATGGTGCGTCTTCCTCGGGGCGATCGGGCTGGAAGGTTGGTGTCGGAATCGTCGGGGCGCGGCGGCTACTTGGCCATGTCGTCGCGCAGGGCGCGCAGCTGGCTGCGCAGGCTGCCGTCGTAGACGAGGTCGCCGACCTTGGCGACCACGCCGCCGAGCAGCGCCGGGTCCTCGCGCTTGACCACGGTCACCTTCTTGCCCGAGAGCTGCTCGAGCACGGTGGTGATCTGGGTGACCTGCGCGGGCGACAGCGGGGTGGCGGACACCACCTCGGCCTCGACCCGGCCGGCCTGGGCCTCGAGCATCCGGTCGAGCTCGCGAGAGATCGCCGGGACGTGCGCGAAGCGCTCGTGGTCGAGCAGCACGAACAGGAAGTTGCGGCTCGTCGGCTGGACCGCGAACCGGGTGGCGAGCGCGTCGATGATCTTCTTGCGATCGGCGCGCGGGAACGCCGGGTTGGACAGCGTCGTGACCAGCTCCGGCGACGCCGCGAGCGCCTTGGCGAAGTTGCGGACGTCGCCGCCGAGGCGGTCGGCGTTCTTGGCGTCGGCGCCGATCGCGAGCAGCGCGCGGGCGTAGCGGCGAGCCAGGCTTCCGGTGACCATCAGGTGCGCTCCTGCCGCGCGGCGGCGGCGACGTTCTTGACGAAGGCGTCGACCATCGACGCCTGGTCGGTCGCGGTGGTCTTGCTGCGCAGCAGCTGCTCCGCGACGGTCGTGGCCGCGGCCACCACCTCGAGCTGCAGCGCGTAGCGCGCGCGCTCGATCTCGGCGGCGATCCGCTCCTCGGCGTCCTTCTTGAGCGCGACGGCCTGGGCCTCGGCGGCAGCGATCACGCGCGCGCGCTCGGCCTCGGCGTCCTGGCGCATGGCCTCGATCATCTTGGCCATCTCGTCCTCGGCGGCCTTCAGCTTGCTCGAGTACTCGGCCAGCTTGCCCTTGGCCTGCTCGCGCAGCCGGGCGGCCTCGTCGAGCGCCGACTTGATGTCGTCGGACCGCTTCTCGGCCATCTGGCGCGCGGCGGGCGCGCCCCACTTGGCCAGGACGATCAGCAGCAGGCCGAAGTTGAACAGCACCAGCACGAAGGGGACGCTCATCGCCTCCTCGTGCTCGCCGTCGGCCAGCGGCCGCTTCTCGGGGCCCATGGCGTTGTCGCCCAGCGGGCCGCCCTCGGCGTCCTTGTTCTTGTAGGAGAGGTCGAGGCCGCCGGTCCAGTTGTACGTCCGGGTCGGATCGTGCGCCTCGTGGCCGCCGGCGGCGTGATCGCCGTGGCCGCCACCGGCGCCGTCGCCGTGGCCGCCACCGGTGCCCTCGCCGTGGCCGCCGCCGGTGCCCTCACCGTGGCCGCCGGCCGCGCCGTGCTCGGTCGGCACCTCCGGCATCGCGGCGGTCGGGGACTCGGCGGGCTGGGCGAGCGCGATCGCGGGCGCGCCGATCAGGAAGCCGGACAGCAGCAGGCTGGCGATGCGCATCACGCGACCTCCCGACCGAGCAGGCGGGTGGTCATCTGCTTGCCGAGCGCCTCGGCGCGGGGCAGCAGATCCTTGCGCGCGGCCTCGGTCTCGCTGCGCACCTTCTGACGCGCTTCCTCGAGCGCGGCGGCGGCGGTGGTCCGCGCCGCGCCGGTGACCTCGCGCTCGTGCGCGGCGGCGGCGGCGCGCACCTGGCGCTGCTCGTCGGCGGCCTGGGTCCGCGCGGTCGCGAGCTGGCGCTCGTACTCGGCGAGCTTGGCGTCGGCCTCGGCGGTCATGCGATCAGCCTCGGCGCGCGCGCCCTCGATGCCCTCGGCGCGGCGCTCGCGGAGCGCCAGGTAGGGCTTGAAGAGCAGCTTGTTCGACACCGCCAGCATGACCAGGAACAGGCCGAACTGGATGAAGACCGTGAGGTCGATGTCGATGAGCGGCGCACTGGAGGCGACCGAGGCCAGGGTCGTCGGATTCATTGCTACCTCTCGATAATCCTTGCGAGTTCACGGACCGGGGCCGCGAATGCGGGGCGCTTATACGATTGCCGAAACCGGTGTGTCAACCGTGGGATGCGCGCTGCACCGACCAGGTCCTGCGACAGTCCGCCGCGCCCCCGGGCCCGGCCGGAGCTCCGCCAGAACCCGTGTGATTCCGGGCGCATGAAAACACGGGAGTGACGCCGACGGGCATCGCCCCGCTCCGAGGTCCCCCGACCCGGGATCCGCTCGTGGCCGACCGGTCAGGGTCCGGCCGATCGTGACGCCGCCTCAGCTCCGCGCCGAGGGTCGGCGCCGGGTCACTTGACCGACTGCGGGCCCTTGTCGCCCTTGGCCGCCGGGGCCGCCGCCGCGCCGCCACCGGACGGCGCGGGCGCGCCGGTCTTGGTGTTGGTCGCGCCCTCCATGAAGGAGCGCCCCTCGAAGATGACGCCCTTGTCGATCTGCAGCGACGGCGTGTAGAGGTCGCCCTTGACCCGGCCGGGCGCGTGGACCTCGATGCCGCGCTTGGCGCGGATGTTCCCGACCACGGTGCCCTGGATGATGATCTCGCCGATGTCGATCTCGGCCTCGACGTAGGCGCCCTCGCCGACGACCAGGACGTCGTCGCTGAAGACCTCGCCCTTGAGCTTGCCGTCGACGCGGACGGTGCCCTCGAAGGTCAGCTTGCCTTCGAAGGCCGCGCCGCGGCCGAGCAGGGTGTTGATCTCGCCAACGAGGCCTTCGCGTCGCGCCGGTGCCGTCATGGTCCGCGGACCGTATCACGGAGCTTTCGCCCGCGGATCGTCCCCGGTCACTTGCGGAACTTGACGTCGATCGAGGCGGTGTCGTTGTCGTCCCAGACCACCGGCTGGGTGACGGTGCCGAAGTCCTTGTGGCGCAGCTCGACCTCGGTGACCTCGGCGGGATCGGGGACGTCGAGGGTGGTCGGCGTGACGCCGACCTGGCGGCCGTTGAGCCAGACCTCGGCGCCGCCGGGCGCGCTGTTGATGCGGAGCTTGCCGGTGATCGACGTCAGGACCGCGACGACCTTGACGTCGCCGCCGCTGCCCGACACCACCAGCGTGTCGGTCCACGGCTTGTAGCGGGGCAGCGTGACCCGGACCTCGTGGCGCGCGCCCGGTCGGGTCGAGAACCGCGCCGGCGTGGTCTCGCCCAGCTTGTCGCCGTCGATCGTCACCTCGGCGCCCGACGGCACCGACTCGATCACCAGCGCCGCGGCGGCGGGCCCCGACGACTCGCGCAGGAAGAAGACCGTGGCGCCGACCGCGCCGATCACCAGCAGCATGCCGACCAGCACCCAGAGCAGCCGGCTCGAGGTGCCGCGATCGAGCTTGTACTGGCGCGGGATCTCGTCGACGTCGAGCGCCGCCTGCATCTGCTTGGTGAAGGTCATGCCGGGCGGGCCGTACGGGTACGGCTGCGAGCCCGCCTGCGGCATCGGGTACGGCGACACCACCTGCGCCGACGGCGGCAGGCCGTAGGGCACCAGGTGCGGCGGCAGCTGGGCGCCGAGCGCCGCGGCCTGGTTGGGCAGCGCGCCGGGCAGCGGCGTCGGCGGCGCCACCAGCGCCATCGGCTGGCCGGGCTGGCCGGGCTGGGTCGGCAGCTGGCTGGGCCCGAAACCGTGCGACGGCGTCCCCGGCATCGTCGGCGGGCCGCCGACGGTGGGCAGCGCGTGCTGGCCGGGCACGGTGCCGATCAGGCCGGCGCCGTAGCCGCCCTGCGGCGCGGTGGGCGCCCCCGACGGCGCCTGATCCGGCACCACCTGCGGCACGCCGTCCGACGACACCCGCAGCGGCACCGTCGGCATCGGCTCGCCGGGGCCGCGGCCGACCAGCGACTGCAGCACCGAGCCGGTGGCTGGCAGGCCGCCGGGCGGGGTCCGCCGCGAGCCCCGCGGCTTGCGCAGCTCGCTGACCGCGGGCGTCGGCGTGCTCGCCATCAGCGCCGGGTGCGCGGGCGCGCCGGGGCGGATCCGCGACCGCAGATCGTGGCTGGGCCGCGGCATCGTCTCCGACGACGACAGCGACACCGGCTGGGGCAGCGGCACGCCGGCGCCGTCGCGGGTGACGGTGGGCCCGTCGTCGGCGTCGGCGGGCTCGAGCTCGCCGTAGGTGCCGGTGGTGGCCTCGTGATCGATCGCGCCGCTGTCGCGCGCGCCGCTCTCGATGACGGTGGGCTCGTAGTCGCCGTAGTCGAGCCCGCCCGACGGCGCGGCGGTGGTGTTCTTGGTCGGCGCGTCGTGCGCCGCGCTCTCGAAGCCGGGCGGCCCCGACGAGATCGCCGTCATCTCCTCGAGGTCGAGGTCGGCGGCGTCGAGGGTCATCGTCGACGCCGGCAGCATGCGGCCGCGCTCGGGCTGGGTCGGGCGCCGCGCGCGCACCGGGTCGCCGGGGCGCTCGCCGGGGCGGTCGCCGGGGCGGTCGCCAGGACGCTCGCCGGGACGCTCGGTCGGCGGCCGCGCCGGACCCAGGCGCGCGGTCGGCGGCCGCGCCGGGCCCGGCCGCGAGGTCGCGGGGCGCGTCGGCTCGCCGGGACGGCCGCGCGGCGGCGGCAGCGGGCCGGGCGGCGGACCGTAGCCGCCGGGCGGCGGCTGGGTCGCGGGCCGGCCGCGCGCGCCGGCGGGGATCGACCCGGGCGGCTGCGTCGGCGGCCGCGCCCGCGCGCCCGTCGGGATCGATCCGGGCGGCTGCGTCGGCGGTCGTGCCCGCGCGCCGGGCGGGATCGCGCCCGGCGGCTGGGTGCGCGGCCTGGGCCGCGGCACCGCGGGCAGCGCGCCCGGCGGCTGGGTCGGCGGCCGCCGCGCCTCGACCACCGGGCGAGGGGTGCCGCCGCGGCGCTGGCCGCGCGGCAGCTCGTACGAGGTCGCGCGCTCGTCGTCCTCGTCGTCGTCGCCCGCGTCGGCGGCCTCGGCCTCGGGCCGACTGCCGGCGCGCCCGGCGCGGGCGGCCTCGGCCTCGGCGCGGGCGCGCAGCTCGTCGACCCGGAAGATGACGCTGTTCTCGTCGCCGATCTCGGAGCGCTCGCTGACCAGCTCGCGGCGGTCGATGGGCTGGGTCGCGTGGTTGGGATCGCGCGGCACCGGCGCCGCGGCCTCGACGATCGGCATCGGATCGCCGACCACCAGGCGCAGGTGGCCCGACAGCTTGCTGGCGGTGAACACCGGCGAGTAGGTGTGCAGGAACCGCTCGAGGTCGGTCGCGAGGTCGGCGGCGTTCTGGTAGCGATCGTCGGGGCTCTTGGCCAGCGCGTGCATGACGATGCGCTCGAGCTGCGGCGGGATGCCCTTGCGCAGCGTGCTCGGCGACGCGATGTCCGCGCGCCGGACCATGTCGAGCAGCCGGTGCAGATCCTCCTCGAGGTAGAGCATCTGCCCGGTCAGCATCTCGTAGAGGACGATGCCGCACGAGAAGATGTCGGAGCGGTGGTCGAGCGGATCGCCCCAGGCCTGCTCCGGGGACATGTAGTAGTACTTGCCCTTGATGACGCCGACCTGGGTCTGGCGGGCGCGCATCGTCGCCTTGGCGATGCCGAAGTCGACCAGCTTGACCTCGCCGGCGTAGCTGATCAGCACGTTCTGCGGCGACACGTCGCGATGGACGATGCCCATCGGCTTGCCGTCGGCGCCGCGCTTGCGGTGGGCGTAGTCGAGGCCGGTCGCCATCTCCTTGGCGACGTAGGCGCAGACGTCGAGCGGCATGTCGACGTCCTGCTCGGAGCCGCGGCGCAGGATCTTGTACATGTCCGCGCCGTCGACGTACTCCATCGTGATGTAGTAGGTCTCGCCGACGCGGCCGAGGTCGAAGGTCTGGGCGATGTTGACGTGCTGGAGCTGGACCGCGATCTTCGCCTCGTCGATGAGCATCTGGATGAACTGCTCGTCCTGGGCGAAGTTGGGGTGGATCATCTTGAGGGCGACGTACTTCTCGAAGCCCGCGATGCCCCGCGTCTTGGCCAGATGGATCTCGGCCATCCCGCCGACGGCGATCTGCCGGACCAGGCGGTACGGTCCGAACGCGCGCTCCCCCATGGTCTAGCCCCCCCGGGCCGAACCGGCCGCCGAGCCGCCCGCGAGCGGCCGGTCAGTCGGAGTCGGCCTCGAGCTCCTCACCGCGGCCCTGCGCCGAGTCCGGCGTCGGGCCTTCGCGGAGGTTGTCGGCGCCGCCCGGGTGGACGAACATGCCGACCAGCCGCAGGGGCGCCTTGGCGCCGCGGTCGAACGTGCAGACCACCTCGGTGGCGATGCCGTAGGCCACGTTGACGATGTAGCTGGCGGCGGCGTTGGCCACCAGGTACAGGCCGAGGCCGGCGCCGTAGGTCTTGCGGTCGATCTGGACCGGCGACGTCAGGCACTTGTCGATGTAGGAGAGGATCGTGTTCTTGGCCAGCCGCCCGAACCGGTCGCGGACCGCGATCGCGAACTGGCTGTCGGTGGCGGCGTAGCGGATCGACACCGGCCGCGGCGACCGCGACTTGGTGCGGTCGTGGGGGTCGATCTCGGCGAAGATCTGCTTGCCCTCGTCGTCGACCGGCGCGTCGTAGAGCGCGTTCATCAGCAGCTCTTCGCAGACCGAGCCGATCGCGCTGCGCACCTGGCGGCGCATCTTGGCCTGCTCGGCGAACGCCAGGATCGTGTCGATCGCCTTGCCGCGGCCCTCGAAGTCGCGCAGCCGGATGTAGTGCACCGGCGTCCCCTCGGGGACGTACTTCTCGATGCCGAAGATGTCGCCGGTCAGCAGCTTCTGGGCGGTCACGAACACGCCGCGGTCGAGCTCCTCGCCGACGATGACGTGGTTCATGCGGACGTCGGACAGGTAGCCGGTCAGGTCGGCGAGCTGGGCCCGGGGCGTCACCACCGCGGCGTGCGCCTTCTGGCGCAGCATGGGCAGCAGCCGGTGCACCGTCGGGATGTCCCCCTCGTCGACGGCGAGGAAGACGTAGCGGTGCGGGATGATCTCGGTCTGGATCGCGTCGAGCGAACGCACCGCGTCGACCTCGGCACCGGCCCGCTCGAGGTTGCCGACGATCCGTCGGAGCTGATCTAGATTCTGCGAGATCGCGAGGACGCGGCGTTTTGACAAGGGGCTCCCCTCGGGCGCCAATCGGTGGTCATCTTACAGGAACCAAGCGTTCGCGGTAAAGTTCAGCTACACGGTACGAACGTCGGACGGACGTGCGACCCATGCCTACCACGGACAAACCCCGCCTCCTGGTCGTCGACGACGAGCCCGACATGCTGGACTTCGTCGAGCGGGTCATGCGCCGACGATACCAGGTCACTCGCTGCGCGAGCGCCGAGGAGGCGGTCGCCGAGCTCGATCGCCACGCCTTCGAGGTGCTGATCACCGATCAGAAGATGCCCCGGGTGTCGGGGCTGGAGCTGCTGGCGCGGATCGCCGGCGCCCACCCCAGCCTGGTGCGAGTGCTGCTGAGCGGCTTCACCGACGTCCCCGACATCCAGCGCGCGGTCGAGCGGTCTCAGGTCCACGCCTACGTGCTCAAGCCGGTCGACTCGCAGCGGCTGCTGGCGGCGGTCGCCCAGGCCTACGAGGTCCGGGACGGCGCGCCGTTCGTGCCGCCCGAAGAGGGCTGACCGGCGCTCTGGTTCTGAGCCCGTGCCCGGTTCTGAACCCGTGCCCGTTCTGCTCCGGCTCTGAACCCGTGCCCGTGCCCGTGCCCGTGCCCGTGCCCGTGCCCGTGCCCGATCCGATCTGCCTCCGACCGCCTCAGTACTTGTAGTCCGCCCCGACGTACACCCGCAGGTCCTCGTGCGGGTTGGGCAGGAACTCGAGGCGCGGCTCGTAGTCGGCGAACAGGTCGGGCTGGTAGTAGCGGCCGTTGAGGGCGTTGAACGCCTCGGCGGTCAGCGCCAGGTTCTTGGTCGCCATCCAGGTCAGGCCCACGGTCAGCTCGGCGCTGGGCGGGATCCGGTCCATGACCAGCTCGAACGGCAGGGTGCGGACGTAGCCGGGGCCGCTCGGGTCGGAGTTGACCACGTTGCCCTCGGTGCAGCCGGCCTCGCCGGGCTGGCAGTAGTGCAGGTTGCGGTGCTCGACCATCCGGTTGGCGTCCTCCTGGGCGCCGAGGATGCGGAAGTTGGTGGTCGCGCGCAGCTTGTCGTCGACGATGTTGAAGACGCCGAGCAGGTTGAACCAGTGCTCGGGCATCGCCCGCAGCCGGCCCTTGTCGGCGGTGTTGACCACCAGCCAGGTGTAGCCGAGCTCGATGCGGTGGCCGCCCTGGACGTAGAGCTTGCCCAGGAACTCGACCGAGTGGATGCCACGGTCGGCGGTGTTGGCGTACTGACCGGCCTGGATCTGGATCAGGTTCTGGACCCGGGTGTAGCTGTAGTCGACGCGGAAGTTGAGCTCGCGGATGCGGCGGTCGCCCTTGAAGATACGGGCGTTGATCTCGCCCTGGGCGGCGTCGGTGGTCTCGACCTCGAGGTCCTTGCGACCGCCGATCTGCACGGCCTCGCCGTTGGAGTTGAGGTTGTTGAACACCGGCGGGCGGAAGCCCTGGGCCAGGTTGAGCTTGAGGTGCCAGGCCGGGATGAAGTTGTAGACGGCGGAGGCCGAGAAGGTCGCGGTCGGGTCGTACGAGTTGACGCCGAGCGCCTCGGGCGCGACCTGGACGCGGGCGCCGGCGTCGAGGATCAGCTTCTTGTTGGGACGCACCTGCGGCGAGGCGTAGACGCCGAACACGGTCCGGCTCGACGGGAACGCGAAGGTCACGGGGCAGCCGGCGATGAACCGCGACGACCCGAGTTGGTCGGGGTCGCGCTCGCGCGGGCACGGCAGCGGCAGGCGCGACAGCTCGTAGGGGCCGATGAACGTGGCCTCCTGGCCGTCACCCTGCCGCGACCGGGTGACGTCGTTGCGCGCGAACTCGCGGAACGCCTCGGCGCCGTACAGCAGGCGGGCCTTGCTGCCCAGCTCGACGTCGCCGTCGACGGCGGCGCCGGTGCGGTAGGTGGTGCCGTTGAAGCCGAAGGCCAGGCCGCCCTCGAGCAGGCCCTCGATGGGCGCCAGCACCTGGATCTGCTGGAAGTCGCGGACGAACTCGGTGCCGTACAGCTTGGCGGTGAAGCCGGCCTTGCCGCCCGACAGGCGGGTCGTGTACTCGAGCACGGCGTAGCGGTCGAAGGCGTTGAAGTGATCGTCGCGGGCGGCCTTGAGCTTGTCGCTGCAGCCGTCGTTGGGGACCACCGGGACGTCCGGCATGGCCTGACACTCGGGCCGATCGTCCTCGGCGAGGTGCTCGCGGATGACGATGCCGGGGAAGCCCATGCTGAGGTGCCGCTCCATGAACGGCGCGAACACCCGCAGCTTGGTCTTGCCCATCGTCAGCTTGGCGAACAGCGAGAACATGAACGTCCGCGGCGGCGACGCCTCGGTCAGCGGCCCGTACAGCACCGGCGAGTTGGGCTGCGGCAGCGGCGCCGAGAACATGTGCTGCGACATCTGGAACGCCGGCGAGTAGAACGTCTTGAACGACCCGTGGACCAGCAGCTTGGAGTCGCTGGAGAACAGGTTGGTCTTGCCGGCCATGACGTAGCCGTCGAGGTACTGCGGGTTGCCGTCGCCGTCGCCGGCGCGGATGCCGACCTCGGCGCCCCAGTCGTCGTCGCCCGTGACCAGA
The DNA here is from genome assembly GCA_020633495.1 of Kofleriaceae bacterium. Taxonomy (GTDB): domain Bacteria; phylum Myxococcota_A; class Polyangia; order Haliangiales; family Haliangiaceae; genus WYBA01. Next base: position 241,954 of record JACKDR010000004.1, read on the forward strand.
TCCTCGGCGTCCTTGGTGATGACGTTGACGATACCGAGCAGCGAGTTCGAGCCCCACAGGGGGCCGCCGGGACCGGTGATGAGCTCGACGCGCTTGACCAGCTCGAGCGGCTGGACCTCGTTGAAGGCCGCGACGTTGACGAACGGATCGAACATCGAGACGCCGTCGTGGAGGAACTGCGACGCCTGGATCTGACCGCGCACCGACGGGTGCGGGAACTGATCGTGGATCAGCCCGACGCCCATGTAGCCGGGGACGGTGTCGATGACGTCGAGCAGCTTGCGGGTCTGGCGCTCCTCGATCTCGTCGCTGGTGATGACCGTGACGATCGTCGGCGCTTCCTGGACGGTCGTGACGCCACGGGCGGCGCTCTGCACGACGTTGGCGAGGTCGAGCTCCTCGTCGCCCTCGCTGCCGACGTCGCCGGACAGATCGACGATGAGGGCCGGCACCTCGATGTCGACGGCGCCGACCTCGGCGTCGGGTTGGGCGGCCGCCGGACGGGCGCCCGGGGCCAGGGTGACGAGCGCCGCCGCGCCCAGCCCGAGGGCCAGGTGGGTCGCGACGCGGTTGCGTGAGCAGACCTTCATGGGTGGGCTTCTCCTCACGGGCTGCGCAGCTGGGTCTTGATGAAGTCGACGCGCTCGTTGAGCGGGTCGGTGGGCGGGCTGTTACCGAACGGGCGGGTCGAGCCGAGGCCGACCCCCTGGACCGAGCCCGCGGGGACCCCGGCCTTGACCAGCTCGTTGACGATGGCCTGGGCGCGGCTGTCGGTCAGCGCCTTGTCCTTCTTCTGCTGCTTGGCGATCGTGCTCTTGTTCTTGGACGTCGTGCCCAGCGGCACGTGGACCTCGATGCGGATCGCGAGGCCGCGGCTGGTGATGAGCTGGGCGACCTGACCGAGGATGACCTTGGAGGCGTTGGTCAGGTTCGAGCTCCTGCCGGAGAACTCGATCTTGTTGCCCTTGAGGTTGATGCGATCGGTGCCCTCCTCGGGCCCGGTCTGGGCGCGGGTGTCGGGGCAGCCGTCGTCGTCGTCGACACCGTTCACGGTCTCGGCCTCGTTGGGGCAGCGATCCTCGGCGTCGGGGAAGCCGTCGCCGTCGTTGTCCTCGTCGGGGCAGCCGTCGTCGTCCTCGAAGCCGTCCTTGTCCTCGGCCTGATCCGGGCAGCGGTCGGCGACGTCGGTGATGCCGTCGTTGTCGTTGTCGCGCTCGGGGCAGCCGTCGTCGTCCTGGAAGCCGTCGCGATCCTCGGGTTCGTCGGGGCAGGCGTCGTTGGCGTCGACCACGCCGTCGCCATCGTTGTCGACGTCGGGGCAGCCGTCGTCGTCCTGGTAGCCGTCCTTGTCCTCGGTGTCCTCGGGGCAGGCGTCCGAGACGTCGGGCAGGCCGTCGCCGTCGGTGTCGCCGCGGCCGATCCGGGCCACGTCCTTGGGCTGCGGCGCCCAGGTGATGCCGCCGGTGACGCGCAGGTCGTCGCGACGATCGCCGACCAGGCCGGCGCCGCCGAGGATGTTGACCGCGACGTGCGGGTTGACCCGGTAGGTGATGCCGGCCATGGCGTAGGCCGCCAGATCGCCGGCGCCGCCGCCGTTGAAGTAGTCGGCGTCCTCGAGGGTCGAGCACGCGGCGCCGCTGTACAGCGTGCAGGTGCCGATCGCCATCGACGACGGCAGCGGCACGAAGCCGACCGCCTCGGCGCCGAACACGATGTTCGACGCCAGCTCGACGTTGGCGCCGACGCCGGCGACGATCTCGGAGCCGACGTCCAGGACCACCTGGGCGTCGTCCGGGGTCGCGTCGGGCGCGTTGGGGTCGTAGGCCTGGATGACGCTGCGGTCGCGGATCCGGGCGCCGACGTTGAAGACCAGCTTGGTGGCGTGGACCTGATCGAAGCGGTAGTCGACCAGCAGCCGGGGCTCGAGCACGAAGCCGTGGTCGCCGAGGAACACCTCGTCCTCGCCGAACGGGATGCCCGCCGACGCCATCAGCGTCACCGCGAGCTTCTCCTGGGTGACCAGCGCGTACTTGGCGACCAGGCGGACGTCGAGGGGGCCGGCCAGCGACTGCGGCTCGAAGCCACCCGACGGATCGAAGTTGGACAGCTCGCGCAGCGAGATGATGCCGGTCGACGGCGTCGAACCGAGCGCGTCGTAGCGGCCGCGCTCGCCGTAGCCCTCACCGGTGCTGGTCCGGTAGGCCGCGACGTCGAAGCCGATCGCCAGCTTCTGGGTCAGCGTGAAGCCGAACGTGAGATCGAAGGTCAGCGCGTAGTCGAGGATGATGTCGTCGGTGGTGTCGCCGACGCCGCCGATCCCCGGCACCGCCGCCGACAGCGGCTTGACCGCGTACCCGGTCCACAGCCTCCACGCCAGGTCACGCCGCGGCATCAGCCGCGCGCCCTCGAGCGAGAAGACGCCGCTGGTGTCGATCGACGGCCGGAACAAGGCCGTGTCGACGCCGCTGGTCGGGTCGGCGTGCGCGGCCGGCGCGGCCGCGACCAGCGCGGCCCCCCCGATCGCGGCGACGGACAGCGCTGCGAGCTTTCGCCTGGTCATGGAAGGTCTCACGAAGGGGGTCCTACGGGCACTCGTTGCCCTGGGCGTCCTCGGCGACTCGCGGGTTGAAGAACAGCACCCCGGGGATCGACGCGGCCAGATCGCTGGGCCAGACGCAGCCGGTGCCGGGCTCGGCGCCCTGGCCCGAGTGCTCGACGAGGCTCGAGTTGAGCATCAGCGCGGCGCCGTTAGGCCCGGTCGGGCCGTTGGCGGTCACCGTGGTCCGCTGGGTCACGGTGGTGTCGGTGAAGTAGTAGTCGTCGTTGACGCGGACGGCGCCGTTCGAGGTCACGGTGACGCCCGCCACAGGCACGCTGCCGGTGGTGTCGGGCGAGTGGTAGTAGAAGATCCCCATGTAGACGCCCTGGTCGATGAAACTGGGCGACACCCCGCCGGTGGACGACCACATCTGGTTGGTCGACTCCTGGACCACGTAGACCCGCTGGTTGTTGCGGACCTGGCCCGACACCACCGGGAACGCAAGCCCAGTCAGCCGGTACTGGCTGCCACCGGGGGCGTCGTCGGTACCAATGCCAAGATAGGGCAACTGGGGCCGCTGCACGTTCTTGGCGATGAAGCGCCCGCAGTCGTCGATGTAGAGGCTGTCGTAGCTCAGCGGCGTTGTACCGGTCGGGTTGCCGGCGAAGTCGAGGGCGTCGTAGAACTTGATGTCGACTTCACATGGACCGTCGGTGGCGCCACCATGGCCGCATTCCTGCATCGTCGGGGAGGCGGCGCGGAGCTGACGATCGTCCTCCATGTCGTAGATCCGGCCACACACCGAGACTTTGTTGGAGGCAGCCGACGGACACGGCAGGTTGGTGTCGCAGGTGCCACCGGTGCCGTTGCCCTCGCAGGTGATGATACCGGTCTCCTCGTCGAGCACCGCTACCGTGGTCAGGTCGTCGCACACCGTCGGCGGGAACACTGGCTCGCACTTGCCGTCGGTGCCGAGCTGGGTGCCCTCGCCGCACGCCGCGGTGTCGGGATCGAGCTCGGCCGGGACGCACTCGCCGTCACGATCGATCGTGCCCTCGGCGCACTGGAGCTGGTTGCAGGCGATGTTGCCGGTCGCGGACAGCGGCAGGCACAGCGCCGCGAGGAGCGTGGGGGTAAGCCAGGGACGGGTCGACATGGGTCACTCCTACTAGAAGTGGACGTCGTCCTCCCCGAGGTCGGGGAAGATGGCGATCTCGGCGAAGACTTGGGCGCTGCGGGTGCTGGACAGGTGGGTGTTGATCACGCCGCGGACCCGGTGCTCCGGCGTGCCGCTGAGGAACGTGGTCCCCTGAGGGTCGACGTTCATCGCGTCGTCCTTGTACTTCCAGGTGATGGTCAGGGCGTCGAAGCTGTCGAGGACCTCGTCGACGAACAGCGAGGAGCCGCCGAGGAAGCCGTTGTTGATCGGGTTGGTGCCCTCGACGAAGCCGAAGACCTTGCCAGCCAGCGGGGTGGTGAAGACGCGGTCCGAGCCCTCGTAGAACTCGGGATGCTCGCTCCACAGCTGCTGGCACACTCGCAGCCGCTGCGCGTTGGACGCCTCGTCCATGCAGCTCGGCGCCGGGATCTCGTCGCCAGAGAAGTTGCAGTCGGCGATCGCCGCCGGGTACTCGAAGGTCGACTTGCTGGTGACCGCCTTCACGTCCGCGGCCAGGTCCGGCAGGTTGGCCATGCGGACCTGGGCGTCGAGGACGTCGGTGATGTCGCCCTCGCTGGCGCCGTTGGGCGGATCGAAGGGATCGTCGATGCCGGTCTTGGCCTTGACCGCGTCGAGGAACATCGAGACGTGCAGGCCCGGGAAGTTGGGCTCGTCGCGGCTCGGCAGCTCGATGTAGCAGGGCGAGGTCAGGTCGATGAGCGGCTTGAGCTCGAAGTCCTGGACGTCGAACAGGAAGCTCTGGGTGACGTTGCCGTCGCTGTCGTAGGCATTGTCGACCGCGTAGAGCGTGAAGTAGGTGTCGGCGGGCGGCTGCACGCCGGTCGGCGTGGTGCCCCGGCGCGCTGGCAACGGCACCGACTCCGAGAAGTCGATCGTCATGTGCGATCCCGAGAACGGCTCGACGCAGCCCACCGCCAGGCCGCTGGAAGCGACCGCGGCGACGAAGAGCGCCCGGCTGGGGCGTGTTTCAAGGCGTGCCATGGCGGCGTGAGACCCCCTTCGGTCGGTGCTGCGGGTTGACGGCGAACCAGCTCCCGCAGAAAACCCGCGAAAAAAATGATAGTCGCCTAACGATCCGCGAGTCAACCCGACGCCCGTCGGAGCGCGCCCCCCCAAAGAAAGCCAGGCCGCCCCTGGCCACGGAAGCATCAGCAGTGCCCTCATATGGGCGCCCGTCATGTGCGGTCGCCTCTCACCTTGACGCCAGGCCAAGCCGGCCGTCCAAGCGCCATCAACCCGTGGCGCGGACCAGTCGGCGGGAACCACGCGCCCACAACGCTCGGAGCGGCTGTTCGAGCTGGAACTCTGGGTCGTGAGCGGCGACAGGGCAGCCTGGGCCGCGCTGTCCCCTACGCGACGTCGCTGACGCAGGCCGGAGCTCTGCGGCCGATCCAGGCCGCGCTGCCGTCGCGTCGCGGCCCGCTCCGAGAAGAACCGCGCTGGGCTCGCCCTTCGGTCGGCAACTCTACGGCGGCTACAGCTGGGACGTCGAGACTAGATGAAACGCTCGGCAAGAGCCCCCCCCTCGCCGAGCGTTCAGGACGACGCCCGCATGCGGCATGCGATCGACAACCTCTAGAGTGCAGCGCTGCATCGCGCACACGACTGCCGCACGTTCGCGTTCGCGCCCCCCCGGGAGCGCTTCGTTCGCAACGTCCGGCGAGGCCAGCGAGAGCTGACGCAGCAGCCGACGCTCGATCGCACGTCGATCCCTTGTTGAGCGGCTTTGAGCTGTTGGAAGCGGAGCGCTGAAGACTCAGTAGTATGCGCGCGTCGAGTATACCTTGCTAGAGTTGTTGGGGATGTAGCAGCTTCCCCAGAACGTCTCGACGCCAGTAGCACTAAGCGGATACGACCACAGCAGGTAGCCCGTTCCTGTGTAGGCGTTATTGGGTGTCGTGCAGCCTCCAGAGTACGAGCACGAGTACAGGCTGCCACTATTCCAAACCGTTCCCGAGTAGTTTCTCGTGGACACGGAACAGACGACGCTGCCCAGAGCCCCAGTGGCCTCTGTGCTGCTATCGGAGTAGCGCACTTCATACGTCGCGAGGTACCCGGCAGTTGTAATGGATGTGCCATCGAGGGGACAAACAGCGCTTGCACCCACGACGTATCCCGTTCCGGCAGGCGTGGACATCGCCCCACTGGACGTCTCAAGCACGGGCGTGGCGTACGTGGTGGTGTAGCCCGTGGACTGGCAGGTAGCTCCGGGCATGTTGTGCCACACCGCCGCCACAGCGGGCTTGGCCGCGCTCGCAGCAGCCAGGAGCAGGATTGCTGAGCCCAAGAGTACATGACGAGACCTTGACATCGTTGCATTCTCCAATCTGTTCATGGTCGAACAAAGACTACTGAACGGACAAAACGTCCATCGCTCGCCTCTTCAACTGGCGTAATGATCGTTCCACCACGCCAACTTGCTGGTACGGAGTCGGATGGCAACGCAGCGCCGTCCCCGTTGACGGCGGCTTCAAGAGCAGCCGCATCTCCGGACTCGTACTCTGCGTAGCAGCCAGCACGAAAGCAATCAAGCGTAGGCTCGACGCCCTGCTGACGAGAACGCTTTCCGAGCAGGTCTTTGACCTCTGCTGTCCACGGCTCCTGTGAAGGACCTGTCAGTCTAAGTGCTGACAAGAACTCGGACCGTTGATCTTCGGGCCCAATGCTCGTGTCCCCGAAAACGGAGGCCAAGACCTGTTTGGCGTCTTCGGCGGTCGAGACTTCGGTCACCTCGAACGCTGAAGTGTCGCCAGACGTCACCCGTCGTCGGTCCGGCTTCATCTCCACAGGAGCGGCATCGGGGAGCTGTGCGGATGGTTCGGCGTAGGGCACCCGCTCGGGTTCCTCGGTCGGTACTTGGGGGCTTCCGGCGTGCGATCCGCGCTGCCTCAGTAGCAGAATCGCGCCGAAACTCACAACGACAAAGAAAGCAGCACCGAGAAGATAGGTACTCAAATTGCCACGCACACGACTCACGCTTTTCCGTCCTTTGGTGCGCAGCGATCTGGAGATCACTACGAGTACGGACGCTCGCGTATCATGCGCGTGCGCAGAGCGTCAATCACCCAGGGCGGGTGACCTCCTGGGCGGCCTCACGCGTTGCGGCCCAAGCCTTCGCAACGCCACGGGGAAGGGGCTCCGATGAGACGCGCGGACTTTTCATTCACCTCGTCGAGGTGTCGAAGGATCGAGCGCGAGTCTTGAGGTTCTGCATCGAGCAGAGGCCTACGATGCGACAAGAGATCTGCGCACCAGGACGAAGAGCGCTACGATCCGCCGGCTGGAAGGTAACAACGCACACGTCATCGCGCGATCGTGAGTCGAGCCTTGCGCGAGCGATCGTCAGGGAATCCAAGGTGAACGACGGTCGACAATGACGCACTGCCAGTGATCTGCTTGTTGAACAAGATCGCTGGCAACAAGACGCATGACATATCCGTCTCCGGCGGCGACTTGCTGCGAGTTCAGCGTGACCTTCATGCGCCGCGCCGCGCCGCGCCGCGCCGCGCCGCGCCGATCGAGGATCGATCACACGCCACGACCGCCCTCTCGCGGTCCCCACTCAGATGAAGTGATGTCGCGGGCCGGTGGCCCTGCTACAGCGCAATTCGCAGGCCGCTGACCAGGGTGAACACCTGACCAGAGTGCTCGCCGGGCGACGTGTTGACCTGCTCGGGCCACTGCGCCGAGACCGAGCCGGAGTTGTCGGCGACCACCCGCTTGGGCCCGAAGACGGCGTCGGCGCCGACGTCGAGCACCATCCGCGACGACACCCCGAAGGTGGCGCCGAGCGAGGCGCTGTACTTGCTGGAGTCGAGGTACTGGCGCTCGATCGTGCGGTCGGGCACGGCGTTGCCGTCCCACAGCACACCACCTCGGACCATGGTCCGGCCGCCCAGGTGGTACTGGCCACCCAGCCGGATCGTGAAGGTGTCCTTCCAGTCGAGGTCGAAGTGCTGGTTGAGGCCGGTGCTCTGGCCCGGGAACGTGATGTCGAGCGACTCGAAGCTCGACCACCCGGTCCAGTCGACCTGGGCGGCGACCAGGAAGTCGGGCGACGGCGCGATCGCGACCGAGGTCGACAGCGCCTGCGGCCAGTGCTGGATGTGCTCGTCGTCGACGTTGGTGGGCACGTTGGCGATGTCGAGCGTGCCCGAGCCGCTGGTGGTCACGTTCATCGCCGAGCGCCAGCCGGCGCCGATCGAGATCGTCGGGGTGGGCCGGATCATGACGCCGACGTTGGCGCCGACGCCGATGCCGATCGCCGACAGGTCCGAGTTGACCGGCTTCTTCTGGGCGGTGACCGCGAACAGGCCCAGGCCCATGCGCAGCGACGCGCCGATCGCGAAGCGATCGTCGATCTTCCAGCCGCCGCCCATGACGACGTCGAAGGCGAGCTCCTCGCTCTTGGTGATGGCCGCGACCTGGTCGCTGGCCGGCGGATCCCAGCTCAGGATGCCGCCGTAGCTGTTCCAGGCGCCGACGCCGAGGGTCACCGGCGAGTCGGCGCCGCCGGGCTTGAACAGGATGCCGAGCACCGGGGCCGGCGCGAACGCGCTGGCGTCCTCCGACGGGCCGCGGGTGCCGGCGGCGTCGATCGGCACGTACGAGCGCGGCGCCAGCACCAGCTCGAGGGCGACCAGGCCGCCGGGCTCGGCGAACGCACAGCCGGCGGGGTTGATCGACAGCGCGGTGGCGTCGTCGGCGATGGCGGCGAACGCGCCGGCCATGCCGACCGAGCGCGGCGAGCCGCCGTTGGGGCGGGCCAGGCCGCCCGCGGTGGCGGTCGCGGGGACGATCGCGGCCAGGGCGGCGATCAGGAGCGCCGGTCGCTTCATCGGGTGGCCTCGTCGGTGGCGCCGTCGTCGCGCGTCGCCGTGGGGTCGTCGCCGAGGTCGCGCGCGGCGGCGGTCCCGGCGTCGGGCGCCAGCTCGCAGGTCTTGGTGGCGGTGTTGCAGACCTCGCCCTGGGCGGTGAAGCAGTCCGCGTTGCTCTTGCAGGTCTTGTCGGGCAGGTCGTCGAACAGCGAGCAGCCGCCCAGCGCCACGGCGCCGACGACCAGGACCAGGCCAGCCAGGGCTCTCACCAGCGCACCTCCCCCACCGCGGCGGCGCCGACGCCGTGGCCGTCGAGCAGCGGCACGACCGCGACGTTGTGCCTGGCCTCGTGGGACGGCCGGACCTTGACCAGCAGGTAGGCGCCGACGCCGACGGTCACGGCGGCGAGGCCGTACGACACGTTGGAGATCAGCCCCCACCGCTTGGACCGATCGACGGCGTCCTGCATGTCGGCGCGGGTGTGGATCGGCGCGATCGCGTCGCTGTCGGCGCGCGGCACCGAGTTGAAGCCCGGCCGCGAGGTCTCGACGCCGTAGATGTTGCGGGCCTCGTCGCCGGCGCGCAGCGACAGCACCCCGGTCACCGCGCCCACCGCGGCGAGCACCAGGCCGCTGCTGATGACGATCGTGCCGACCTTGCGCTTGTGGGCGACGTCGCCCTGCGACCGCAGGTCGACCTTGACCTCGACGAGCTGGCCCTTCGACACCCGCACGCTGCGGCGCACGGTCTCGTGACCGGGCGCCGTGATGACGACGTCGTGGACGCCCGCCGCGGTCTCGATGCGGCCCTGGGCGTCGACCGTGCCGGGGGCGCCGTCGACGCGGACCTCGGCGCCGGGCGCGGTGGTCTCGACCTTGATCCAGCCGGTGGTGACCTCGACCGTGGTGATCCCGAGGTCGGAGACCGCCTTGGCGTCGGGATCGACGGCGAGCGTGACGTCGACGTCGGTGACCACGCCGGGCAGCACCGCGGTGCGCACGGTCTGGGGCAGGTAGCCGGCCTTCTCGATCGTCACGGTGACGTCGCCGACCGCGAGCGCGCGCGGCGCCACCGGGGTCGAGCCGAACGACAGGCCGTTGATCTTGACCGTCGCCGGCGCCGGGTCGCTGGTGATCGCCACCGCGCCGAAGCCGTCCTCGAAGATGCTCGGGTACTCGGGCTTGCCCGCCGACGCGCGGCACTGATCGTGGAGCTCGCGGGTCGCGACGATCTCGGTCGACTGCGGGTTGAGCCGGATCGCCTCGCGGGCCGAGGCGATGCACTCGTCCCACTTCTCCTCGGCCTGGGCCACCGCGGCCAGCCACCGCCACGGCCCCGGCAGGGACGCGTCGAGCGACCTGGCCTTGTCGAGGTGACCGCGCGCCTCGTCGTAGTGACCGAGGCGGTAGGCGTCGATGCCGGCCTGGTACTCCTTGATGAACTCCTGGGACGGCTTCTGCGCTGCCGCGACGGCGGCGAACGCGAGCACGCAGCCCAGGACCACGACCCGGATGATGGTGCGCATCGCTAACCTCGGCCAAGGATCGGCGATCGGTCGCCGGCCGGCAAGTTACTGCGTGGGATCGTCACGCCCACCGCCTCGGCTGCCGCCGACGCGGTCCCAGGTGTTGATCGGGCCGGTGGGGCCGGTGGGCCGGCTGCCGCCGCTGCCGGAGTGGCTGCCGCCACCCTCGGGCTCGACCTTCTTGGGCGCCGGGATGTTCTTGACGAACATCGTCGGCTCGGTGCTGTTGGCCTGGACCCGGAACTGGAACGGGCCGCCGGTCACCTTGATCTTGTCGTAGAGGTTCTGGGCGACCTCCTTGAACTGCACCGCGTCGTTGACCGCGCCCATCGTGGTGTTGTCGCCGACCTCGAGGACGACGTAGCCCGAGGCCAGGCCGATGCCGTTGAGCTCGCCCTGCTCGACGCCGAGCACGACCGCGCCCTTGGTCACCGCCGGGTAGCGCCACGCCACCATCGGGAACACGGTCGCGACGGTGACGCCCATGACCTTCTCGGTGTGGCCGTACTGCTCGACCATGCTCTTGAGCTCGCTGGCCGACAGCGAGAACTCGACGAAGTACAGGTAGCGCTTGCCGTCGGCGTTCTCGTACTCCTCGAAGTACTTGCCGGTGGGCGCCTGCGGCACCGCGGCGCCGGCCGACGCGCGCAACAGCGACGTCACCTGCTTGCGCGAGTCGCGGATCGCGCGCCGGGTCTTGGTGCTGTCGGGATCCTTCTCGTACTCGGCCATCCGGGCCTGGCGGGTCTGCGCCCAGATCGACGCCATCCGCTTCCACTGCGGGTCCTCGATGCGGACCGCGACCTGGTTGGCGATGCCCTCGAGCGCGGCCTCCTGGGCCTCGTCGAGCGCGTCCTCCTCGGTGGGCGCCGGCGACGACACGCCGACGCACGACATGCCGCCGTCGGCGGTGTCGTTGCAGAACGCGCTGAACGGGGTGTCCTTCGACGCCCAGTCGGGCCGGGTCTCGGCGCTCTTGGCGGTGAGCTTACCCAGGCCACGGCTCTTGGCCTTGTCGTTCTGCATGTTGCGGTAGACCAGGAAGCCACCGACCAGCACGACCGCGACGACGATCGCCGCGAGCAGCGCGACCGAGAAGCTGCCGGCGCGCGAGCCGGCCGCCGCCTCGGCGACGGTGGTCGCGACCTTCTTCTTCTCCGGCTTGCGGTTGAGGACGTCCTTGATCCACTTCCGCGTGTCGGCGGTGATGCTGGGCTTGGGCAGGGTCGTGAGGTGCCCGAGCAGGCCCTCCGACGCCGCGCACACCATCGGGTTCTTGCAGTCGCCGCACTTGGTCTCGGGCGGGGTCGCGAACTTGAGGACGTCGTAGTGCTGCTCGACGTCGACCGGCTGCAGCGACGTCGTCGAGCAGGTGTTGCAGGTGTACGGGATCGCGAACGAGATGACCTGGGCCTTGGGGCCGAGGTCCTCGGGCCGGGTCAGCTTCTCGAGGAAGACCGGCGGCACGCCGAGCAGGAAGATCGAGTCCGCCGACGGCGTCACCATCTGCAGGAAGCCGCGCCACTCGGCGGCGCCGGCCGGCTCGATCTTGCCGACGCCGGCGACGTCCATGATGACGGTGCCCTCGAGGCCCTCGGCGAGCTTCTCGCGGGGGAAGCTGCCGTCGAGATCGCCGGCCAGCTTGAGGTAGGTCGACCGGCCCTCGATGATCTTGTCGACGCGCAGCTTGCGCGAGGCCTCGCTCACCGCGTAGTTGAGCTTCGACGACAGGAACGCGGCGACGTCGGGATCGAGCTCGAACGAGCCCTGGCCGACGATGTACGAGAAGTAGGTCGACGGATCCTCGTCGAAGTACTGCGGCTCGCCGCACTTGTCGCACGGCCGCTCGGCCGGCTTCATCGTCTTGATCACTTCCCAGTCGCGATCGACCTGGAAGAGGACGCGGGCGTCGGTGTCGCAGTAGTCGCAGCGGAACGGGGCGTAGAAGCTGAAGACCCGGCCCTTGCCGGCGAAGTTGCCGACCATGTTGAGCTGGTCGACGACCTTGGGCGCGCACTCGATCAGGACGATCTCGTCGACGACGTTGTCGAGGCCCTTGATGAAGTCGACCCACTCGCGGATGCCGAACGAGGAGATCTTCTTGATGTCGGCCAAGTCGAGGATCAGCGTCTTGGCCTTGACCGTCGCCGCCAGCTTCTTGCCCTCGAACGACTCGTCGATCGCCCCCGAGAAGCGCAGGCAGGCGATGCCGCCGTCGGCGAACTTGTCGATGGCGAGCTTGGGGGGCGCGCCAGCGGGGGCCTGGCCGGGGGACGACGGGGTTGCGGTCTGGGCGGCTTCCATGAGGACTCCTACGCCTGGAAGAAGTGCAGCGACTTGGCCTGGGTCCGGAACTCGCGGAGGTTGAGGTCGAGCTCGAACACGGCGGTGACCTCGGTGTGATGGCCCACGGCGACGTCGAAGAACATCGCCGCCGTGGAATTGTGACACACCATCATCCCGAGCCCCGCCCCTCCGTGCGAGGTGTCCATCTCGCCCTGGGCCAGGCCACGGGCCAGGCCGTCGAAGACGTGCTTGCGCTGCAGCCGGCCGAACGGGTCGCTGAGCTGGAGCACCAGCTTGGAGCCGTCGGTGGCCATCCGCAGGGTCGGCTGCTCGGCGTCGGGCAGGCTGATGTCGGCCTTGCGGTCGAGGGCGTACTTGGGGTTGCCCTGGGCGTCCGCCGGGGCGTCGTACATCGCGTTCATCAGCATCTCGTGGGCCAGCTCGCCGAACATCTCGGCGATCCGCTTGGGCACCTGGAGGCGGTTGATGAAGCTCTGGATGTGGGCGACCGAGGCGTCGCGGCCGGCGGTGGTGCCGACCTTCTCCTGGTAGCCCTGGAAGCCCCAGTCGAGGTACGCGCCGATCGGCGGCACCTGGGTGCCGTCGACGAGCCGCTTGAGGATCAGCATCAGCTCCCACGGCCGCGGCGTGCTCTCGAAGTCCTTGCGACCGAGGACGTTCGACATGCTGGAATTCTCCACCATGTAACGCAGCGACCGCTTGAGCGGCTCGGCGGTCCACAGCAGCGCCCGCAAGCGAGGGTGCTGCCGGATCGTCGCGGCCACCAGGTCGCCGTCGAACGTGTCGGCGGCGATGAGGTCGACGCCGGCGGCGGCCGCCGCGACCTCCTTGGGATCTTCGACGAGGATCGGGTCGATGCCGGCAGCGAGGAAGTATCGCTGCAGCCGCCGGCTGACCATCTTGTTGCGCTCGAGGACGACGGCTCTCATCTCTTGGTCGGAGGCTCCCTGGACGTGCGCGCGGCAACGGCGCGCTCCCCTCTCCCGGTGAGCGCTCGGTTACAGTGACACTAGCAGAATTACATCACCGTCTCAAATGAAGCCCCTCGGCAACCATGCTACCGTTCACCGCGTGAGCCGTTCGTCTCCAGGTGGGCTGCGAGGTCTGCTGATGACCTCGTGGATGGTCGTGTGCGCCCCTCTGGCCGCATGTGGGGCGCCCACCGCGCAAGGCACGCCCAAGCCCGTCGACGCCGCGGTCGCGCCGATCACCACCGGCGGCGACGACGCCGGCGTCACCGACGTCGCCGATCACGGCGGCGACGGCGACCACGGTGGCGGCGACGGCGACCACGGCGGCACCGACGGCGACCACGGCGACCACGGCGGCGGCGACCACGGCGGCGGCGACGGCGACCACGGCGGCGGCGACGACGGCCCGGTGACCAAGGGCGATCTGGTCGACACCGTCGAGACCGCGACGTCCCGCGCCGACATGTCCGCGAGCCTGATCAAGCCGGCCGACAAGGCCGCCGACAAGCGCGACTTCGCGACCGCGATCGTTTACTACGAGGCGATCGTCGTCGCGCGCGGCCCGGCCAGCCCCGAGGCCAAGCGGCTGGCCGAGCTGTGGACGCTCGCCGGCAAGAGCGAGAACGCCGCCGCGGTGTGGCAGGCCTACGCCGACGCCGCGCCCGACGCCAAGACCCGCGCCGCGGCCCGCGCCGAGGTGCTGCGCCTGCAGAAGACGCCCGACCCGTTCGGGTCGCGCTTCACCCGGCCGTCGCTGGACAAGGACGCCGGTCGCATCTTCAAGCTCGGCCGCGAGGCCTTCAAGAAGAAGCAGTACGGCGACGCGCTGGTGTACTTCCAGATGGGCTACAAGCTGTCGCCCGAGCTGCCCGGCTTCCTGCGCGAGCTGGGCGCCACCTACGAGAAGCTGGGCGCCAAGGACCGCAAGCTCGACTTCTACCGCGCCTACCTGCTGCAGCGCCCGTTCGGCAAGAACTCGGACGAGGTCCGCAAGGAGCTGAGCAAGGAGAAGGGCCTGCTGGCCAAGGTGACGATCTCGAGCAGCCTGCCTTGCTCCGAGGTGTGGGTGAACGCCCAGCCGGTGCCGGGCAAGTTGCCCAAGAAGGACCTGCTGCTGGCCCCCGGCCACTACAAGGCGCTGTGCTTCGAGCCCAAGTACGAGTTCGCGATGTTCGACGAGCTCGACGTCGCCGCCGGCGAGAAGGCCGAGCTGGCCCTGCGCTGGGCCATCGCGGTCAACGCGCTCGAGAACCCGATGGGCCGGATCCAGGTCGAGAACGCCTACTCCCCGGGCGTCATGATGGACCTCGGCATCTCGAGCACCGAGGTAGGTGTCGTGGTGCCGACCGACGGTCGTGCGCTCAAGGTCATCCTGAAGGACGACACCGGCGCCCGGACCGAGGAGCGCTACATCAAGTTCCAGCCGGGCCAAAAGACCGTGCTCAAGTGGTAGAGTCGGCGACGTCGCAGGTATGACCGAACGCGCATCCACCGACGGCAAGCTCCAGCCCGGGGCGCCGAACGATCCGGTGCCGTTCGGCAAGTACTACCTGCTGGGGCTCATCGCCCGCGGCGGCATGGCCGAGGTCTATCGCGCGCGGCTGCGCCCCGGCGAGACCGACAACAGCGTGCTGTCCGCCAGCACCGCCAAGCGGCTGCTCGCGATCAAGGTCATGCGGCCGCAGCTGGCCCGCGAGGCCCGCTTCGTCGACATGTTCAACCGCGAGGGTCAGCTCGCGCTGATGCTGCGCAACCGCTGCATCGTCGAGACCGTCGAGATCGGCCGCATCGAGGGCCGCCACTACATCGCGATGGAGTACATCGGCGGCCGCGACCTGACCCAGGTGCTGCGGCGCTGCCAGGAGGCCAACCAGCGCATCCCGGTGCCGCACGCGGTCTACATCGCGGCGCGCATCGCCGAGGGCCTGCACTTCGCGCACACGCTGAGCGACGGCGACGGTCGCCCGCTCAACATCGTCAACCGCGACGTGTCGCCGTCGAACGTGCGCATGAGCTACGACGGCGACGTCAAGCTGCTCGACTTCGGCATCGCCCAGGCGCTGATGAAGTTCACCAGCGAGATCGGCGTGCTCAAGGGCAAGTTCAGCTACATGTCGCCGGAGCAGATCCGCGGCATGCCGCTCGACGCCCGCACCGACGTGTTCTCGACCGGGATCATCCTCCACGAGATGCTCACGACCGAGAAGCTGTTCCGTGGCGACACCGAGTTCGCGCTGATGGAGAAGGTCCGCAAGGCGGACGTCCCGACGCCGTCGAACTTCAACCGCCGGGTGACCCCCGAGATCGACGCCATCGTCCTGCGCGCGCTGGCCCGCGACGTCGCCGACCGCTACCAGAACGCGTCGGCGCTGGCCGCCGATCTCGACGCGCTGATCGCCGGCTACCGCTTCGATCCCAAGGAGCTGCGGCAGTTCATGCGGCAGCTGTTCCGCAAGGAGTACGCCAAGGAGATCGACGAGACCCAGCAGGCGCTGGAGTCCAAGACCCTCGACGAGATCGCCGCCGAGGACCACCAGCGCGCGATCACCGCGCCGCCGGTCGACGCGATCACGCCGTCGATCTCGAGCGGCCCGACCCAGACCGCGCCCAGCCGGGCCCGACCGCCCAGCGCGCCGCCGCCGCAGGCCGCGGCGCCGGGCCCGACCGCCAGGCCGAGCGCGGCCGCCGCCCCCCGCCGACGTCGGCGTCGCCGAGGCCGCCGCCGCCGGCGGCGACGACGACAAGCCGCGCGGCTTCTTCGCGTCGCTGTTCAAGCGCAAGAAGTAGCGGACCGAGGCGCGCGGAGCAGGCCGCTACCGGGTGCAACCGCCCGGGCCAGCACGGCATTCCGGCGGGTGGCGCCCGGCCCGACCGTGCTAGGCTGGGCCACGGTCATGACGTCGACCACCTCCCTCAAGGCGAACGATCACGAGACCACGCAGGCGCAGCGGCTGCTGGTCTACTCCCTCACCGGCCTGCTGGTCGTGACCGCGTGGATCGTCGAGATCGCGTTCCGCGATCCGTGCAACGGCGCGCCCGGCATCTGCAACCCGACGATGGGGCAGCGGCTGCCGCCGATGACCGACAGCCTGACCCTGCTGATCATCATGGCCGGCATGGTCGCCGCCTACGAGTCGCGGTGGACGCTGCGGGTCGTCATCCCGGCGCTGGTCGGCGTCGGCCTGCTGGTGACCTCGGCGCTGCTGTACGACGCCGCCAAGCCGATGCTGCTGATCGTCGTCACGACGATCACCGGCCTGACGATGATCTCGATGTCCGAGGGCATCCGGCGCGGCCACCGCGCCGCGTGGGCCTTCGCCACCGTGATCCTCGCGGTCCTGACCCTGATCTTCTTCTTCTCGTCGGCGCGCCTGCAGCGCGGCCTCGACGTGTCGCTGGTGGTCGCGGTGCTGCCGTCGCTGGCGTTCCTGCTGCCGCTGACCGTGGCGATGGCGACCACGGCGCCGCACCTGCTCGACGCGGACGGCAACCCCATCCACCAGGCCGCCAACGGCGGCGGCTCGCTGTCCGGGACCCGTCACGTCGTGGTGGGACTCGGGTTCCTGGCGCTCGGGCTCGCGATCACGACCGTCTCCTACACGGACGCGGCGTCCAGTCCCCGCGGTGGGAACTACGTCATCATGCTCGGTCCGATTGCCTACGGGATCGCCAGCATCATCCGCGGCCTCACCAGACGCTGACGCGCGCCTACGGCACGCCGATCAGCTTGTGCAGCTGGAGCGACAGCCGCCACCACGGCCGGCGGGTCGCCAGGTCGATCGCGCGGGCCAGGTGGTGGTCGTAGCGCTCGTCCATGCACGGCTGGACGAACCAGTGCTCGGCGGTCCAGTTGCTCTCGTAGCGGGCCAGGACGTCGTCGTCGACGGTGTCGTCGACGACGACCTTGATCTCGGCGGCCGGCAGGTCGGGCAGCAGGTGGAAGCGGCCGTCGTGGAACTGCGGCTTGGGCGAGATCGTCAGCCAGTCGACCCGGGCCCGCAGCTCGCGGCTGCCATTGGACTCCATGTGGACCCGGAAGCCGGCGTCGCGCACGGCGTCGGCCAGCGGCGCGTCCCACTGCAGCGTCGGCTCGCCGCCGGTGACGATGACGGTGCGGCTGCCGTGGCGATCGACCTCGCGCAGGCGGGCGACGATCTCGGCGGCGTCGAGGTGGATCGCGCCGTCGGCGGCGAAGTCGGTGTCGCACCAGGTGCACGCCAGGTTGCACACCGCGAAGCGCAGGAACACGCACGGGCGACCGGCGTGGGCGCCCTCGCCTTGCAGCGTGGGACCGAAGATCTCCTTGACCAGGTACGGCTTGGGCCGGGACATGCGCTGCGCTAGCGTACCGCGATGATCTCGAGCCGTCCGGGCGCGCCGCGCGCCGTCGCCACCGTCGCCGCCGTGCTCGCCATGGCCGCGGCGGCTGGGTGCAAGCGGTCGGCGAGCCAGGCGCCGCCCCCGGCCGACGCCGCGGTCGTCAGCGACCGGGGCGGGGACGACGCCGGCGGCGCGACCGAGGGTGGCAGCGACGAACGGGACGAGCGGGCGCCGGTGCCCTCGGGCTGCGAGCGCCTGCCGTTCGCCGCCGAGCTCCCGCTGGCCGAGGCCTCGGGCGCGGCGGTGATGACCGTCGACGGCCGCGCGGTCGTGCTGGTGGTCGGCGACAGCGGCACCGCCGGCGCCTACGTGCTGGCCGACGCCACCACCGGCGAGGTCGTCGAGCGAGGCCAGCTGCCGCTGGGCACCGGCGCCGGCGACGACGTCGAGGGCATCTCGACCGACGGCGACGCGATCTGGGGCGTGACCTCCGCGGGCTGGATGCGGCGGTGGCGGCGCGACGGCCACGGCTTCGCGCTGGTCGACGGGCCGTACCCGGTGGCGCCGGTCGACGACACGATCCCGCTGACGCCCCGGTTCGGCGGCATCGGCGCGACGCCGACCGACAGCCTGGCGTGCCGGGGCAACGGCGTGAACTGCGGCAAGAACTACGAGGGCCTGTGCGTGGCGCCGGGCGAGCCGCCGGGCGGCTGCGCCGGCTACCTGGCGGCCAAGGCGGACGGCCGGCTGTGGTGCCTGGTCCGCGCCGGCGCCCGGCTGGTCGCCGATCCGACGCGCTCCATCGACGCCGGCCCCGCCGACGTCCTGGCCGGCTGCGACGTCAGCGCCGACGGCGCCTCGCTGTGGCTGGGCGCCAACGGCTTCGGCGGCCGGACCCTGTGGCGGGTCACCGGCTGGCGCGAGCCCGCGACCGCGCAGGTGGCGCCGCTGCAGGCGCTGGGCGACGGCTTCCCCGAGGCGATCGCCCTCGGCCCCGACGACGTCGTCTACCGGTTCAGCGACACCGGCGGCGCACCCAGCCTGGCCGGCCGCTGGCGGTGCCCGCCGCCGCGATAGCCGGGTTTTTCGGCCCCGGGCGGCCGCCTGCTAGGATCGCGCCCGTGCAGTGCCCCAACTGCGGCGGCGACACGACGGTCAGCGAGACCCGGTCGGTCGGCAAGAACCTGATGCGCCGGCGTCGGGTCTGCTCGTCGTGCAAGCTGCGGTTCACGACCCGCGAGGAGATCGCGGCGCCGAACCTGCGGGTCGAGAAGCGCCGCGGCGGCGTCGAGCCCTACGACCGCGCCAAGCTGCGCCGCGCCGTGACCCGGGTCTGCGACTGGCGGCCGGTCGAGGCCACGACGGTCGACGAGCTGATCGACCACGTCGAGGCCCAGCTGACCAAGGCGCAGGCGCGGACCGTGCGGTGGTCGCGCCTGGTCGAGCTGGTGGTCGACGCCCTGCGCGGGGTCGACGGGGTCGCGGCGCGCCGCATGCAGGCCGACTACCTCGACGACACCGGGGCGCTCCGGCTCGACGACGGCGCCGAGGCCCGCCCCGGCGCGACGCCGCCTCAGCTCGGCCTGTTCGAGGACGAGGAGTAGCGCGCGCCGCGCGCGAAGCCGGGTATCCTGCCGCGCGATGCGGCAGCTCCCCTCCCCCGAATCGCAACGGATCTTCGCCCCCGGCCTCCTCGCCGACCAGGTCGCCCTGATCACCGGCGGCGGCTCCGGCATCGGCCTCGCCACCGCGATCGAGATGACCCGGCTCGGCGCCAGGGTCGCGATCTGCGGCCGCACCTTCGACAAGCTGGTCGCGGCGCGCGCCGAGATCGTCGCCGCCACCGGCGTCGCCGAGGACCGCGTCCACATCGCGGCGTGCGACATCCGCGAGCCCGAGCAGGTGACCGCGCTGGTGGCCGGCGTGGTCGAGGCGTTCGGCGGCGTCGACATCCTGCTCAACAACGCCGGCGGCCAGTTCCCGTCGCCGGCGCAGCTGATCTCGCCCAACGGCTTCGCCGCGGTCGTGAAGAACAACCTGATCGGCACGTTCCACGTCACCCGCGAGGTCGCCAACCAGTCGATGATCCCGCGCAAGCGCGGCCGCATCATCAACGTGATCGCCAACATCTACCGCGGCTTCCCCGGCATGGCCCACACCGGCGCGGCGCGCGCCGGGGTCGAGAACCTGACGATGAGCCTCGCCGTCGAGTGGTCGCAGTTCGGCATCCAGGTCAACGCGGTGGCGCCCGGCGTGATCCTGTCGACCGGCACCAAGCGCTACCCGCCGGAGATCCTCGACCGCGCGGTGCGCAAGACCCCGGCCAAGCGGGCCGGCACCGTCGACGAGGTCGCCGCGTCGATCATCTTCCTGGCGTCGCCGGCGGCGGACTTCATCACCGGCGCGACGCTGCGCATCGACGGCGGCCAGGCCCTGTGGGGCGACGCCTGGGAGCTACCGGACTGAGCCGCGCGGCGACCGGCGCGACGAGGCGGCCATGACCAACGAGCGGATCGCCCACACCCTCGAGGAGATCGCGACGCTGCTCGAGCAGCAGGACGCGTCGCCGCACCGGGTGCGGGCGTGGCGCGCCGGCGCCCAGGCGGCGCGGGCGCACCCGCGCGAGCTCGGCGACGTCTTCCACGACCACGGCCGGGTCGGGCTCGAGGCGATCCCGCACATCGGCGTCCACCTGTCGGCGATCATCATCGAGCTGTTGCGCAGCGGCCACGTCCGCCTGCTCGATCGCCTGCGCGGCGAGGTCACGCCCGAGGCCGTGTTCGCGCGCCTGCCCGGCATCGGCGACGAGCTGGCGGCGCGGATCCACCACGAGCTCGGCGTCGAGACCCTCGAGGAGCTCGAGGTCGCCGCCCACGACGGTCGGCTGGCCGCGGTCGAGGGCTTCGGGCCGCGCCGGGTCGAGGCGGTGCGCGACCTGCTCGACGCCCGCCTGGCGCGGGCCCGCCGCCACGGCGTCCTGGCCCACGGCCCGCGCCACGCCCCGCCGGTGGCGCTGCTGCTCGACGTCGATCGCCGCTACCGCGACGGCGCCGCCGCCGGGACCCTGCGGACGATCGCGCCGCGCCGCTTCAACCCGGGCGGCGAGGCCTGGCTGCCGCTGCTCCACGACGACCGCGACGGCTGGTCGCTGACCGCGCTGTACTCCAACACCGCCCTCGCCCACCAGCTGGGCCGGACCCGCGACTGGGTCGTGATCTACGCCGCCCGCGACGGCGAGGAGGACCGCGCCACCGTCGTCACCGAGACCCGCGGCCCGCTGCGCGGCCGGCGCGTCGTGCGCGGCCGCGAGGACGAGTGCGCGGCGTGGTACGGCACCGCGGGCGGCCCCGGCGGCGCGCAGATTCCCTGACGGATCCGGGGCGCCGCCCACAATCCCCGGGTAGGCATGCGCGACGCGCCCCCAGCGTTCCAGGAGCTGTACCGGGCCGAGCTGGCCTACGTGGTGCGGACCCTGCAGCGACTCGGCGTCGCGTCCGCGGATCTCGAGGACGCCGCCCAGGACGTGTTCGTCACCGCGTACCGCCGCCGCGCCGATCGCGACGCCGACCGGCCGGTGCGACCGTGGCTGTTCGGCATCGCCTTCCGTGTGGTCGGCAACTACCGCCAGAAGGCGCACCGGCGCCGCGAGATCGCCACGGACGAGGTCGTCGCCGCGGCGGCCGGCCCGTCCCCCGAGGACGACGCCAGCACCCGGCAACGTCGCGAGCTGCTGATGCGCGCCCTCGACCGGCTCGACCTCGACCACCGCGCGGTCGCGGTCCTGTTCGAGATCGAGGGGCTCGCGGCGCCGACGATCGCCGAGATCCTCGGCATCCCGGTCAACACGGTCTACTCGCGGGCCCGCGCGGCCCGCCACAAGCTGCTCGACGCGACCCGCGAGATGCGGGGAGGGAAGCGATGACAGGCATCGACGATCTGCCGGCGCGCAGCGCCGAGCTCGACGAGCTGCTCGACGCCGAGCGACCGGTCCCGCCGCCGCCGCCGGGCCTCGAGGCGCGCGTGCTGGCCGGGGTCGCCGCGGCGCTGGGCTGGGGTGGTCCTGGAGGTGGAGGCGCCGCCGGTGGCCTGGGCGCGCTGGGCAAGGTGATGCTCGCGATGGCGATGATCGGGGCGCTGCTCGGCGGTGGCTACCTGGTGCTCGGCGGGCGCGACACCTCATCCCCCCCCGGTCGTCCCGAGGCAGCGGGCCACGTCGATGGCCACGGGCTGGCGCCGGCGAACGCCGCGGCGAGCCCGGACGACGCCGACCTGCCGGCGTGGTTCGGTGATCCTGACCGGCCGGCGCGGCGCATTGCGGGCACGGTCCTCCAGGCCGGCGCGCCCGTGGCGAGCGCCCGCGTGATCCTGACCAGCGCCGCCAGCGCGGCGGGGGCGACGTCGCCGCGGGAGGTGGTCACCGACGACGCCGGCCACTTCGACTTCGGCCGCCGCCGCGCGGCGATCTACGAGGTCTCCGCCGCGGTCGCCGGTGAGGGCGAAGGCGCGGTCCGGATCGACACCCGTGATCCCGGGGCTCACCCGGCCTCCGACGCGTTGACGCTCGTGCTGCCGGGCTGCGCCCACGCGCTGGTCGGGACCGTCCGCGACGCCTCGGGCGGCGTGATCGCGGGCGCCGAGGTGCGACGGGCGCTCGGGCCGAGGTTCGACGCGCGGCCCGTGGGCGCGGGCGCCCGTACGGACGACGCGGGCACCTACATCCTGTGTGCGGCGCCGGGACCGATCACCGCCGTCGTGGCCGCCCAGGGCTACGGGTCGGTGAGCGTGACCGACACCGTGTTCGGTCGACGCCACCTCGACGTCGACCTGGTGCAGGAGGCCGTGGTGATCGGCCGCGTCGTCGATGGCGACGGCGCGACCGGCGTCGCGGGCGTCGCGGTCTCGGTGTGGCCCGCGTCGTGGCCGGCGCGTCGCTGGCCGACCCCCACCAGCGTGATCAGTGGGGCGGATGGCCGGTTCCGGATCACCGGGCTCGACCCCGGGCGTCACGTGCTGTCCGCGCGCACCGGACCGCGGCAGAGCGACAACGTCCCGGTGATCGCCGGCGCCGGCGCGGAGACCGCCGAGGTGGTGCTCCGCCTCGGCGCGCCGATGGTCGAGGTCCGCGGTCGCGTCGTCGAGAACGGCCACGCCGTGGTGGGGGCCACCGTGATCGCGACCCGCGGCGAGGCCGCGGCCCGGCGGCGTCTCGTCGGCAGCCCGCCCACGGACGAGGCCGGCCGGTTCGCCCTGCGGATCGCGAGCTCGTCCCGACTCGGCTTCGAGGTTCCCGGCCACGACGTCACCGCGCCGGCGTGGGTCGACGTCCCCGACGACGGGCGGCGCGACGTCGTCATCGACGTCCGATCGCGCGGCGTCATCCGCGGCACCGTGACCGCCGGCGGTCATCCGATCGCGGACGCTGAGGTCTCGACCCCGGGCGGCCTCGTCGACGGCTGGGTGACGACGACCTCCGACGCCCAGGGCCGCTACGAGCTGCGCGGGCTGTCCGCCGGGGATCACCCGCTGTACGCGCAGAGCTTCGCGGCCAGGGCGTTCGCGACCGAGCGCGCCGTCCGCACCGTGACGCTGGCCGACCGCGAGGTGCGCGACCCCGTCGACCTCGTCCTCGATGGTGCAGCCTCCATCCGGGGCACGCTGGTCGACCAGGACGGCGCACCGCTACCTCGACTGGCGGTCCGCTACACCGACGCTCGCACCGGCGACCTGTGCCGGGCCATCACCGACGACGACGGCGGGTTCGTGTGCGACATGATGGCGGGGGGCGGCCGCTACGTCCCGGTGGTGCGGCCCGACGACGCCTCGAGCGTTGCGTTGCCCGCGGTCGGAGACGGCCTCGCCGCGGTCGAGCTTCCCGACGGCGCGAGCCAGGTCGTCGGGGTACGGCTGCAGGTCAGGGCCGACCGACGGCGGATCGCCGGCCGTGTCGTCGACCAGGACGGCGTGCCGTACCCGGACGTGGCCCTGCGCGCGATCGATGCCAGCACCGGGTACGGTCCCGACCAGCTGCCGTGGACCGGCGGCGACGTCGCGTTCTCCGACGGTGACGGCGGCTTCGAGGTCGAGGTCTGGGGCGACACCGCGTACACCGTGCACGCCCGCGCCGCGGGTGGCGCCGAGGCCTCGGTCGCGGACGTACGCGGCGGCGCCGACGACGTGGTCGTCCGGATCGAGGCGCCGGGCGCGCTCCGCGGGACCCTGATCGGCTTCGCGCACCGCCCGGACGCGTGGGTGCGCCCGCTCGGCAACACGATCGACGTGGTCCCGGTCCGCGTCGACGGCGAGTCGGTCGCGGTCGATGGCCTGCGCGCCGGGCGCTACGCGGTGTTCGCACGCTCGCGCGACGAGGCGGCGGCCGCCGAGGTCGAGGTCGTCGCCGGCGCGACCACCAGGTTCGAGCTGCGACGCCCGCCGGACGCGCACTTCGTGCTGCGCGTCGTCGACTTCATCAGCGGCACGCCGCTCGCCGGGGTCGCCTGCAGCGTCGCGCCTTCGATCCCCGGCCTCGAGGGCTCCAATCCTGGCGTCGCGGCGGCGACGCCGACCGACGCCGACGGCCGGGTCGAGCTGGACGGCCCCTCGGGGACCGTCCTGGTGGGGTGCCTGGCGCGCCCCCGAGGCAACAGCGAGGGTGCGGCGCGGGTCGTGGCCGCCGCCGCGACCACCCTCGAGGTGGAGATCCCGGTGGTGACCCAGCGCGGGACCGGCAACGGCCTCGGCGCGCGTCTCGGCCTCGACGTCAGCGGCGCGGGCTTTCAGCACCCGGTCGTCGAGCTGCGTCCGGGCGGCGCCGCCGAACGCGCCGGCCTGCGCGTCGGCGACCTGGTCGTGGCGATCGACGGACGAGACGTCACCACGCTGACCGACCTGGGCGTCGACCAGCTCGTCGGCAGCACCGAGGTCGGCGCCACGCTTGCGCTCGCGGTGCGCCGAGGAGGGACGGCCCGCACCGTCGACGTCATCGTCGAGGGACCGTGGTGGCGCTGACCCGGGCGGCCGCCGGCGACGGCGCCGCCACGCCGTACCGGGTGCGCTATGCTCGACCCGATGTCCGCCGTCGTCCGGCCCGCGCTCGCGACGTTCGCCGACCTGGCAAAGCTCGGCGATGACACCCGCGCCGAGATCGTCGGCGGCGAGATCGTCGACAAGGCCGCGCCGACGATGGAGCACGGCCGTAGCCAGACCGCGCTGGGCGGCTACCTGAGCCGCCGCTACGACCGCCGGCCGGGCGGGCGATGGCCCGGGGGCTGGTGGATCGGCACCGAGGTCGACGTCGAGTACGACGCCCACGAGCTGTACCGCCACGATCTCGTCGGCTGGCGGCGCGCCCGCGTGCCCGAATGCCCTTCGGGTCGCCCGATCCGGGTCCGACCGGACTGGGTGTGCGAGATCCTGTCGCCGTCGAACGAACGCCGCGACCTGGTCGACAAGCTGCGGACCCTCCACGGCGCCGGCGTGCCGCACTACTGGATCCTCAACCCCGAGGAGAAGATCCTGCTCGTGCACCGCCACCAGGCCGACGGCTACCTGGTCGCGCTCACCGCTTCCTCCGACGACACGGTGCGCGCCGAACCTTTCGGCGACGTCGACCTGCACGTCGGCGTGCTGTTCGGCGATCTCGACGACGACGAGTAGGGACGGCCGCGGTCAGCTGACCCGCGTCACCGACAGGACCTCGAGGTCGTCGCCGAGGCGGTCGAGCTCGGTCTCGTCGCGCAGCGCGATGCCCAGGCGCCGGACCGGCTGCCACGGCGCCACGCCGCCGTCGTGATCGTGGACGTGGTCGTCGGACGAGCCGCCCAGGCTGCAGCGGGCGCACAGCATGCGGACGCCGGTCCAGTCCTCGGCGGCGCCGTCGGCGTCGTCGAAGCGGGCGACGACGGCGTCGATCGCGGCGGGGTCGGCGGCGCGCACCGCCAGCTCCCAGGTCCGGTAGGTCGACGGCTCGAGGACGATCAGCTCGTCGAGCACCGAGAACCGGCGCTCGCCGACGACGCGCTCGCCGCGGGGCTCGCCGTCGTTGAGGACGAGATCGTCGTAGCTGCGGCCGCAGCCGGGCATGGGCACGTTGCGGATGCGGGCCCGGCACGGGTCGAGGCGCCGGCACCAGACCACCTCGGGGTGGGCGTCGGGGTTGACCCGGATCGGACCGAGGCCGAAATCGCCGTCGATGGGGCCGGCGTCGCCGGGCAGCGGGATGCCGAAGCTGGCCCAGGCGGCGCGGGCGCGGTCCCAGTCGCCCAGCGCGGTGGCGGCGATGCCGGCGTTCCAGCGCGGCCCCTCGCTGTCCTCGGGATCCAGCGCGATCGCGCGGTCGGCGGCGGCGAGGCAGTCGCGCCAGCGGTGGGCGGCCTTGTAGCCGACCGCGAGGGGCCAGTACGGCTCGGCCCAGTCGGGCGCCAGCGCGACGGCGCGCTCGGCGTGCAGGATGGCGTCGACGAAGCGGCGCTCGTCGATGCAGCGCCCGGCGGCGTCGCGCGCGGCCGCGGCGGCCCGCGGGATGCGCGCCATCAGGTCTTGAGCGGCGCGACCCCGCCGGGCTGGTCGGGCGCGTACTCGGCCTTGCACACGGGCAGGCCGCGCAGGGTCAGGGTGAGGATGGTTCCGGGGCCGGCGACCACGACCTTGGGCAGGAACAGGAAGTAGTTCTTGAGCTCGTCCTCGGCGGGCGGCTCGCCGTGGGCCTTGGTGCCGGGGTTGCCGGTGACCAGGCGCATCTTGTCGCCGGGGTTGAGCAGGAACCCGGGATCCATGATCCCGAGATCCGAACGTTTCTTGTGACCGCGCCGCGACACGGTCATGCCGCAACCCCGGGTGTTGAACGGGTGCGGCCCGGTGTTCTCGACGACGATCCACTCGGCGTTGAGCTGCTCGGGATCGTCCGACGGATGGATCTCGACGAAGCGAACGGGCATGACGGCGCGGACCATGACACGGCGCCCCGCGTCGTTGCAATCGCCGCGAAACCATCGATAATGCCGGCCCATGGCCAAGGAGGTCATCCGCGTGGTAGCCGCCGTGATCGAGCGCGACGGGCGCTATCTGATCACCCAGCGCAACGCGGGCGCCGTGCTCCCGTTGCTGTGGGAGTTCCCGGGCGGCCGGGTCGAGACCGACGAGACCGAGGAGCACGCGCTGCAGCGCGAAGTCCAGGGCCGGATCGGCGTCGAGGTCGTGATCGGCGACAAGCTGGGCGACCACGTCCACGAGTACGCCCACTACGACGTCGTCATGACGATGTACGCCTGCAGCCTCGCCGAGGGCGTCCATCCCTACCCGGCCACGGTCAACGACCTGCGGTGGGTGACGTCGAAGGAGTTCCTCGACTACGACTTCCCGCCCGCGGACGAGAAGACGATGTCGAAGCTCCTCGGCCTGATGCGGAACTGACGCCGGGCGCGCCGCGACCATGGGCGCCCCCAGCGACTTCGCCTGGCGCCGGCTGGCCGACGGCACGGTGCAGATCAGCCACCGCGGCCGTCCCGTGACCTCGCTGCGCGGCGACCGCGCCGACGCCTTCCTCGCCGAGGTCGACGACGACCCGCAGGAGGTCATGGCCCGCTGGACCGGCCAGTACAAGCGCGGCAACGAGCGCACCGCCAGGCGCCATCCGCGCAACGGCGGCGGCCGCTGACCGACGGCTCCGGGGCCGCTGACCGACGTCTCCGGGATCGCGGTCGGCCGGCCCGCCCGCTCCGGATCGACCGTGGCGGCCAGCCCGGGCAGCTCAGTGCAGCTGCGACGTGACGACCGGGATCAGACAGTCGACGAAGGACGCGCACGCGTCGGCGTCGAGGCACCGGCCGACCTGCTCGGTCATCTGCCGCTGCTGGTCGGGCGGCATCGCGTCCTGCAGGCTCGTGCAGCTCGCCTCGATCGCATCGTCGGTCGAGTCGGTGTGCCACTCCTCGAGCGCCATCGCGACCAGCTGATCGCGGCCGAGCTCGCGGTCTTGGTCGGCGATGCCCGGCGGGCGGTCGAGGCGGACGCGCGCGTCGACCAGCGCCGGGATGAACTCGTCGGTGCAGGCGCGCTGGCGCTGGAACGCTCGCACGCACACCGCATGCGGGTCGCCCTCGGCCGCCGCCGCCGCTGGCTGGTGCGTGGTCGCGGTGGGCTCGGCGCCGCCGCACGCGGTGGCTCCGATGACGAACAGGATCGCGGGCAGTCTCGGCATGAGGATCTCCGATTCGACGTGACGGTGGTTCGATCAGTCCAGCTCGGAGCGCGGCGCGCGCCGCAGCCCGAACGCCATCAGGATCCAGACGACGCTCAGGACCGACAGGCCGAGCACGGCGGGGGTGAGCGACTCGCCGAGCCCGATGAAGAGCGCCGGCAACGGCGACTCGCCCGGCTCGAGGCGGCGGCCGAGGTGCCACATGACGGTCATCACGTTCGAGGTGACGCCCGATCCGATCGCGGCGATCTGGGCCCAGGTCAACGCGCGCAGGATCGCGAGGCGCCGCGCGTCGGCCGCGATCGCGAACCGCACGCCGAGATACAGCAGCGGCACCGCCAGAACCATGACGATCCAGATCGGCACCCCGCCGGCACGGATGAAGTAGGGCATGCGGCGTGAACGCTGCCGGCAGCAGGATGTGACCGGACAACGCCGGCGAGTTTTCCTTGTCACGCGAGCCCGCCTGGTGCGTTCTGTCGCCGTGGAGCTGTGCCCGATCATGCTCTTGACCGCGGTCGCACCGCTCCCGGCCACGGCAGCGGCCGAGGCCGGGGCCGAGGAGACCTGGGTCGACGGGCTCCGGCACGGCCAGCCCGCCAGCTTCGACGCGGTCTTCGCCGCCTACCGCGGGCGGGTCTTCGGCTATCTCGCGCGCATGACCGGGCGACGCGACCTCGCCGAGGACCTCACGCAGGAGGTGTTCCTGCGCCTGGCACGCGCCGCCCGCGGTCTCCGATCCGACACCCGGCTCCGTGCCTGGCTGTTCACGGTGGCGCACAACGTGCTCGTGAGTCACGCGCGCGCGGCGAAGGCGACCGCGACGCTGGCCGCCGAGCTGGCCGAGCGACCGATCTCGACCGGGCGCACGCCGTACGAGACGCTCGCCGCCACCCTGACCCAGCTCAAGGTCGAGGCCGCGCTCGCCGCCCTGCCCGCTGGCTACCGGGAGGTGGTGCTGCTCGTCGCGATCGAGGGCATGCCGGCGGCGGACGTCGGCGCGGCGCTGTCGCTGACCCCCGCGGCGGTGCGCCAGCGACTGTCACGCGCCCGGGGGATCCTCTCGCAGGCGCTCGCAGAGGAAGGTGGACGCCATGACGGATGACGACGACGAGCTCGTGATCAGGCTCCGCGGCCTGGTCGTGCCCGCGGGCGATCTCGATGCCGCGCGGATCCGTTCGATCCAGGCGCGCGCCCACGCCGAGATGCGCCCGCGCATGCCGAGTCCTCGAGCCATCGGTCGCATCCTCGAGCCGGTCGTGGTCGCCGGCATCGCGGCCGCCCAGCTCGCGTGGGCGTGGTCGGTGGTGGTGCGCTAGGCGTGAAGGTCAGCGAAGCGAGGGACGGCAGGAACGAAGTAGCTGGCTAGCTGGCTAGAACGCGCGCGACTGGCAGCCGTCGACGACGACGCAAGCGCCGGAGACCCAGCGGGCGCGCGGCGACGCCAGGAAGGTCACCACGTCGGCGACCTCCTCGGGGGCGCCGAAGCGGCCGAACGGCAGCTCGCGGGCGACGAACGCGGCCATGGCGTCGGGATCGGCGGCGACGCGGCGGGCCCAGCCGCCGCCCGGGAACAGGATCGAGCCGGGCGCGACGCTGTTGACCCGGATGCCGTCGGCGGCGTAGTCGCGCGCCAGCGCCTTGCCCATCGCGATCACCGCGGCCTTGGCCAGGTTGTAGCCGGGCGAGCCGCCGCCCTCGCGGCCCCAGATCGACGAGATCAGGACGATCGCGCCGCCGCCCCGGGCGCGCAGCGCCGGCACCGCGCGCTGCGCGACCCGCACCGCGGTCCACAGGTTGGCGTCGAGCGACCGTGTGACGTCGTCGTCGTCCATCTGATCGGCGTGGCGCGCGAACGACTTGCCGACGTTGCAGATGACGACGTCGAGCCCGCCGAAGGCCGCGACCGCGGCGTCGACCGCGGCCTGGGCGCCGTCGGCGGTCGCGACGTCCGCGACCACGGTCGCGTGCGGGCCGGCGCCGGCCGCGGCCAGCTCGCCGGCCAGCACCTCGAGGTCCGCGGCGCCGCGCGCGACGCCGCAGACCCGCGCGCCCTCGGCGGCGAGCCCCAGCGCGATCGCCCGCCCGATGCCGCGGCTCGCGCCGCTGACCAGGCACGCCTTGCCAGCCAGTCCCAGATCCATCGCGTCCTCGCTGTGCGGGCGATCGCGCCGCGCCTAGAAGTAGTACCGGGCGCCGGCGCCGGCGTTGATCGCCGCGGCGACGCCGCCGTCGGCCGCCGACGAAAAGCCGTACTCGCCGACCCCGGCGACCTCGACGAAGACGTCGAGCGGCAGCTCCTTGAAGTCGAACAGGATGCCGGCGACGACCCGCAGGCCGACCGCGACGTAGTCGTCGCCGTCGCGACCCTTGTCGTAGTAGATCGCGCGCAGCCCGGGCCCGATGTACGCCGGCAGCGTGAAGCTGTCGCGGTCCTCGAGGATCCACGGGTGCCAGACGTAGTCGGCGTGGACCTGCAGGCCGCCGCCGACGAACGCCGAGCCGACCGCGCCCTGGATCGCCCGATCCTCGGTGAGGTACAGCTTGGCGGCGACGCCGGTGGGCTCGCCGAGCACCAGGCCGATCCCGAAGGTGCCCTTCTCGGCGGGCTGGGCGTGCGCGGGCGCCGGCGCGGCCAGCGCCACGACGGCCGCCGCGGCGCCGACCGCGGCGATCACACGACGGGAGCGAACGGTTGGCATCGCGGCGACGGTACCGCCGGCCCGGCCGCGCCGCAACGGCGCGCCGTCGGGCTTCCCCGCGCCGCTTCCCTGCGCTAGAACGGGCGACGAGGGATCGTGAGCTCCACGCGTAGCAAGGGCAAGCGAGCGGGCGTCAAGGCGCCGCGCACGGGGCGCGGCATCCGCACGCCCAGGCCGCCCAAGGCCCGCGCCGCCAAGGCCAAGGCCGGCGGCGACGAGGGCGGCCGCGGCGATCGCTCGAAGCGCCTGCTCGATCTGGTGATGCTGCTGCTGCGCGCGCGCACGCCGGTGACCTACCGCGAGGTCCGCGAGCAGTTCCCCGCCTACCAGACCGCCAACGCCGAGGCCGGGCTGCGCGCCTTCGAGCGCGACAAGGCCGACCTGCTCGAGCTCGGCGTGCCGATCCGCTACATCACCCCCGAGGAGGACGACTCCCTCGAGGACGGCGGCTACGTCATCGACGTCAAGCGCTTCCGCATGCCCGAGGTCCGGCTCACCGCCGACGAGGTGTCGGCGCTGGTGCTGGCGGCGTCGGTGGCGCGCGCGATCCCGGGCGGCAGCTACCCCAAGATCGTCGACCTCGCGCTCAAGAAGCTGGCGTTCGATCTGCCCGAGCCGCCCGACACGCCCACCGAGTTCCCGCGCCGCACCACCCGCGCGGTCGAGGCGCCGGTGCTGGTCCACTTCCCCGAGCGCCGCGCCCTCGCCGCCAAGGAGATCGGCGAGAGCTTCGCGACGATCGAGCAGGCGATCCGGTTCCGCAAGCGCGTGTCGATGACCTACGCCGCCGCCGGCAGCGGCACCGTGACCCGGCGCGACGTCGATCCGTACGGCCTGGTCTACCGCGAGGGCGCGTGGCTGCTGGTCGGCTGGTGCCACCTGCGCAAGGAGGTCCGGTCGTTCCGCGTCGATCGCATGCGCGACGTCGTCATGGCGCCCAAGCCCAAGTCGCCGGACTTCGAGCGCCCCGCCGACTTCGACGTCCGCGCCTACGCGTCGCGCTCGCCGTGGACGTTCACGACCGAGCCGCCGGAGACCGTCGAGCTCGAGCTGCGCCGCGAGGCCCGCGACGTCGCCAACGACGACTTCGGCGCCGGCGCCGACAAGACCGAGGCCGACGGCGTGATCCGGATCCGCTTCGCCTGCACCAACCCGGAGTTCGCGGTGTCGCGCATCCTCGCCGCCAAGGGCGCGATCGTCGTCCGCGAGGGCGAGCGCCTGCGGCGCCGCCTCGCCGACGAGCTGGACGCGGTGGCCGCGCGCTACGCGCCCGACGGAGGCGCCGCCTGATGCGCGACGTCGCCCAGAAGCTGCGCCGCCTGCTGTTCGTGGTGCCGTACGTCGCCAAGCACCCCGAGGGCGTCACCGTCGAGCACCTCGCCGAGCTGCTCGGCGTCGATCGCGACGAGATGCTGGCCGACCTCGACCTGCTGACCCAGGTCGGCCCGCCCGACGGCGATCCCGGCGAGTACCTGCTGGTCACCGTCGAGGACGGCCGCGTCTTCGTCGATCTCGCGCACCGGCTGACCCGGCCGCTGCGGCTGACCCCCGCGGAGGGCTGCTCGCTGCTGCTCGGCGTCCGCGCCCTGCGCGACAGCGGCATCGCGCCGTTCGACTCGGCGATGCAGTCGGCCGAGAAGAAGCTGCTCGCCGCGCTCGGCCGCGACGCCGGCGAGGCCGAGACCCTGGCCGGCGGCACCGTGGTCGCCGAGCCCGACCGGATCGTCGCCGAGCACCTGCGCCGCCTGGTCACCGCGGCGCGCCGCCTGGTCACCGTGGAGATCGAGTACGTGACCGCGTCGCGGCACCAGGCCGAGCGCCGCCGGGTCGACCCGTACGGCATCGTCCACCACGCCGGCGAGTGGTACGTCGTCGGCCACTGCCACAAGCGCGGCGACGTCCGCACCTTCCGCATCGATCGCATCGCCTCGCTGGCCGAGACCGACGCAACCTACGAGCCGCCCGCCGACTTCGATCTCGAGACCTACCGGCGCGAGCGCCTGTACGTGCCGTCGGCGGACGCGGTGACGGTGCGCGTCCACCTCGACGCCCTGGCGGTGACCCGGGTCGGCGCGGCCTGGCCCGAGGGCGAGGTCACGGTCAATGACGACGGCTCGGCCGAGATCCTGATCGACTGCGAGGGCCTGGAGTGGGTCACCGGCTGGGTGCTCGGCTTCGGCCGCCACGCCTGGATCGTCGGCCCCGACGAGGCCCGCGCGCGCATGCGCGACCGCATCGCGCAGGTCGCCGAGATGACGCGCGGTCACGCGTAGCGCGCGCCCGGCGCCGCGCTTGCCACCGCTTGCCACCTGCGAACGCCGCGTCCGGCGCGTGGTGTGAACGCGCCGCCACGCCTTGGCCGCGTTCCGTCGTGCGCACGCGCGGTTAGCGGCCGGCATGGCCGCTGCAAAGAGCCTCGGCCGTCGCCGACGCGCTCCTCCGCTCCTCCGCTCCTCCGCTCCTCCGCTCCTCCGCTCCTCCGCTCCCCGCTCCCCGCTCCCCGCTCCCCGCTCCTCCGCTCCTCCGCTCCTCCGCTCCTCCGCTCCTCCGCTCCCCGCTCCCCGCTCCCCGCTCCTCCGCTCCCCGCTCCAAGCTCCCCGCTCCAAGCTCCCCGCGCTCGCCTCACCGCCGCC
Organism: Kofleriaceae bacterium; assembly: GCA_020633495.1. Lineage (GTDB taxonomy): Bacteria > Myxococcota_A > Polyangia > Haliangiales > Haliangiaceae > WYBA01. The sequence goes on from JACKDR010000004.1 coordinate 275,143, forward strand.
CCGTCTTCCACCTTCACCCGCACCCGCAAGGACGTCATGAAGCTCTCTTCCTTCCTCGCCTCGTCTTCGCTCCTGCTCGCCACCGCCGCCGCGCCCGCCGCCTGTGGCGGCGGCGACTCGCCGCCCGCCTTCGACGCCCACTTCAAGACCGCCTCGCAGGAGCAGATCGCGCGCGCGGTCAGCGCCGGCGCCGGCTACGACTACGGCCTGGCGTTCTTCCTCGGCGCCGCCTACAGCGGCATCGAGAACCCGACCGGCTGCCCCGCGGTCACGGTGTCGGGCTCGGTCACGACCGTCACCGGCGGCTGCGACACCGACGACGGCCACATCGACGGCACCATCGTCCTCGACAACGTCCCCGGCCTGTTCGGCGGCGACGCCAACCCGACCCGCGCCCAGTCGCTGACCTTCGAGGGCTGGCGCATGACCTCGCCGGACGAGGACGACGTCGCCATCGACGGCACGATCGTCGTCGAGGCCGGCCATGCCACCGTCGATCTCACCGTCGACCTCGGCGGCATGGTCGCGGACAGCTCGTTCGAGATGGTGTGCAGCACCGGCGACGGCGGCCCGTGCGGCCCCGCCGACGGCGGCTGGATCGACGTCGACGGCCTCGGCGGCGCGGCGGTGTCGGGCGCCTGGACCCTGGGCGACCCGCCGTCGGGCAAGCTGACCCTGACCGGCGCCGACACCTTCGTCCTCGACTTCGACAACGCCGGCAGCGACGGCTGCGTGCCGTACGCCATCGACGGCGCCGCCGCCGGCGAGCTGTGCCAGTGACCGCGCCCGCGCCCGGGCGCGGCTAGCCTAGCGCCGGTACGTCACGACCACGGTCGCCGTGCCGTCGGCGTCGGCCGGCGGCGCGGTGGTCAGGCGCACGATGTCGCCGGCGATCGCGACGGTGCAGCCGCCGCAGGCGACGTCGATGGCGTCGGCGCCGCCGGCGCCGAGCAGCCGCGGCGGCACGATGACCTCGGTCGCCGCCGCGATCCGCGGATCGGGCCGGTAGGTCAGGCGCAGCGTGCCGGCCGCCGGATCGTCCTGCCACGCCACCGGGTCGCCGGCGATCCGCGACGGGTACGGCCGCACGATCGCGTCGGTGATCGCGGTGACCTCGGCGCCGTCGGCGTCGATCGGCGCGTAGCCACCGCCGCGCGAGTAGTCCCAGTACATCGACGACGCCGCGACCGCCGCGGCGCCGTCGTAGGCCGCCGCCATGTAGGCGCCGATGCCGGGATCGGACCCCAGCCCGCCGTACTCGCCGATCCACAGCGCGGCGCCGAGCCGGTCGGCCTCGTCGCGCAGCGCCGCGATGTTGGCCATGAACGAGTCGCGGCGCGCCGGATCGAAGCCGTTGCCCTGCTCGGCGGTGGCGTCGTAGGCGTGCGGCGCGTAGACCACGTCGGGGTAGCCGAACCGCGCCAGCGAGGTCGGGAAGCCCAGGTTGCGCGACGACGCCGGCTCGGCGAAGACCACCCAGCCCGGCGCCTCGGCGCGGACCGCGGCGACGTCGCGGTCGTAGAACGGCTGCAGCCGGTCGGCCTCGAAGTCGGAGACCGCGTAGCTGCCCCAGTGGGGCTCGTTGATCGGGTCGAAGCCGACCACCGCCGGGTGATCGCCGAGCCGGGCCGCGACGTGCGCCCACGCCGCGGCGTGCGCCGCGCCCTTGGCGGGATCGGTCCACAGCTCGTCGAAGCAGGCGACGACGTTGGGGTCGACGTAGTTCAGCGCCCACGGCGTGCGCGGCCGGAAGTCGGCGTAGCGCGCCTCGTCGCAGGTCCACCGCGGCGCGCCGTTGAAGCCGAAGCCCTCGCCGTAGACGTCCTGGTGCATGTCGAGGATCACGACCAGGTCGTGCGCCGCCGCCCAGTCGAGCCGGATCCGCACCGCGTCGAGGTAGGCGTCGTCGTAGCCGCCCTCGGTCGGCTCGACCGCGGCCCACGGCATGACCCAGCGGATCGCGTTCATGCCCCAGTCGTCGCGCATCCGGGCCAGGTCGGCCTCGACGTGGAAGTCGAGGTACGGCGCCTGCTTGTTGCCGCCGGAGACGTTGAGGCCGCGCAGGATGACGGCGCGACCGTCGGCGTCGCGCAGCTGGCCGCCACAGACGTGCCAGCCGCCGGTGCACAGCGGCGCCGGACCGCCGCCGTCGGGGACGTCGCCGCCGCCGCGGTTGTCGCCGCACGCCGGCGCGGCGGCCAGCGCCGCCAGCGTGATCGCGCCGCGCGCGACCCGACCGGGCGCACGGCGCGTCATCGTCGGGCCGCCTCCTCGGCGAGCCAGGCGTCGGGATCGGGCTCGGGCAGCGCCGCGTGCCACGCCTCCAGCGGCGGCGTCGCGCGCGCCGCCACCACCGCGCGGTGGGCGACGAACCGCGGCTCGTCGCGCAGCGGCGCCAGCAGCGGCATGCGATCCATCCACGCCAGGTCGATCAGGCCGTTGTCGACCGCGGCGTCGAGCATCTGCCAGGCGACGTCGTGGGCCTCGACCCGCAGCGCGACCTCGCAGCCGAGCTGGGCGAAGAAGCGGCGGGCGCGCCGGCCCGGCGCCATCAGCTCGAGCCGCCGGCGCCACTCGGCCGCGACCTCGGCGGTGAAGCGGCCGTCCCGGATCACCGCCATCGACGCGTAGGCCGACCAGTTGATGCGCTCGAAGCCGACCACCCGGTCCGGCCACGCCGGCATGTCGCCGCCCCGCCACAACGCCAGCCGCGCCGCGGCGATCGCGCGCGCCGCCGCCGACTCGGTGCCCGGGACGCGCATCAGCTCGTCGACCAGCGACCAGTCGCCGCGCAGGCTGTAGCCGCGGCTGAGGTCGATCAGGTTCGACGGCAGCCGCGGGTTGGACCAGCGCGCGCGCTCGAGCAGGGACACCGCGTCGTTCACCCGCGGATCGAGCTCGAGCAGGATGCGCCCGGCGACGTCGCTGGCGTCGGCGAGGCCGGGCGCGCGATCGAGGGCGAGCCGCGCCGCCTTGACCGCGGGCACCTCGTGGCCGTGGTTGTAGAACACGACCGCGAGCGCGACCCACGGCTCGCCGAGGTCGGGGCCGTGCGCGATCGCGCGGCGGGCCATGACGCTGGCCTCGGCCTCGACGACCAGGCGCGCGGACTCGTCCTCGGCGGCGTTGATGCGCCGGCCCAGCTGGGCGGCGTAGGCGGCGAGCACCACCGGCGAGTCGGGCGCGTGCTCGAGCGCGGCCTTGAGGAAGCCGAGCGTGCGCGGGTCGTCCCACCAGCCGCCCTCGATGAGCTGGCGGGCCCGCAGGTACAGCTCGACGACGACGCGATCGGTGGTGACGTCGCGACCGGCGGCGGCGTGGGCGGCGGTCGCCGACAGCGCGGCCGCGACCTCGCGGGCGACCTCGTCGCTGACCCGCAGGATCTCGTCGAGCCGGCGATCGAAGCGCTGGCCCCAGATCTGGAACCCGTCCTGGGCGCCGAGCGCGCGCACCGTGATGCGGACGTCGTCGCCGACCCGGCGCAGCGAGCCGTCGACGACGACGTCGAGGTCGAGCGCCGGCTCGGCGCCGACCGACCGGACTCGCAGGCCGCCGGCGCGCCCGAGCATGTCGATCAGGTCCTCGACCAGGCCGTCGGCGATGTACGCGTCGTCGGGCGGGCCCAGGTTGCGGATCGCCCGGACCCCGATGCGGACGTCGCGCCGGGCCGCGCGCACCGCGGCGGCGCGCGGCGGGGTCGTGCCGGTGAGGATCGCCTCCTCGGCGGCGGCGAGCGCCTGGCCGAGCGCCGCGGCGTCGGGCCAGCGCGCCGCGGGATCGCGCTGCAGCGCGCGCTCGACCACCGCGGCGAGCGCGTCCGGCACGGTCGACGGCGACAGCCGCGGCGGCGGCTGCGACAGCCGCGCCATGACGTCGATCTTGCCGTCGCGCAGCCACGGGTGGGCGCCGGCGAGCATCGCGTGCAGCAGCTCGCCGATCGCGTAGACGTCGGCGCGACCGTCGGCGTCGCCGAGCAGCTGCTCGGGCGCCATCCACGCCGGCGTGCCGGTGACCTCGAGCGTGCCGGCCGAGCCCTCGACCGCGTGGACCTCGGCGATGCCGAAGTCGGTGACGACGGCGCGGCCGTCGGCGGCGAGCATGACGTTGTCGGGCTTGAGGTCGCGGTGGATCACGCCGGCGGCGTGGGCGGCGCCGACCCCGGCGCACACCGCCCGCGCGATCGCGGTGGCCTCGCGCCACGACAGCAGGCCGCGGCTCATCCGGTGCGACAGCGACTCGCCGTCGATCAGCTCCATGGTCAGGAACAGGCCGGGGCCGTGGTGGCCGATGTCGTGGGTGCGCGCGACGTTGACGTGGGTGATGCGGCGCGCCAGCTTGACCTCGCGCCGGAACCGGGCGAGCTCGTCGTCGCTGCCGATCCGGCGCAGCACCTTGAGCGCGACCTCCTCGCCGAGCTCGTGGTCGACGGCCCGGTAGACGTTACCCATGCCGCCGGTGCCGAGCAGCGCGACGATCTCCCAGCGGTCGGCGACCCGGGCGCGCGGCTCGAGCTCGCCGCCGCCGGCCTCGGACCGGCTGGTCGCCGGACCGGCGGCGATCGTCGGATCCTCGCCCCTGGGATCGTGCACGGCGGATCCAGGGTACCCGAGAACCTGGCGGACAGCGGCGTCGACACGACGCAGAGCGTCGCGCGCGCGAAATCTCGATGGAGGTGGCCGGGCGCCGGTGTAGGCTCACGCGCGATGAGGGCCTGGCCACCTGGTATCGTGGCCGCGGTCGCGGTCGCAGCGCTTGCAGCCTGCGGCGACGACGGCGGCGCACCCCCCGACGCCGATCCGACGGCGGTCACCACCGCGCACTGCGAGTACGTCCCGGTCGCCGCCACCGCGGGCAGCGGCGGCACGGTCACCGCGGGCGCGCTCGAGGCCGGCGCCGCCGACGTCGTCCTGCGCGTGCCGGTCGGCACCGCGCTCGGCGGCTACACCTCGCGCGCCGGCGCCGCCGGCAACGCCGGCGTCGTCGACGAACGCGACCCGCGCATCTCCGACGGCTTCAACGCGTCGATCGGCGTCGAGAGCGCGCCACGGGTCAAGGCGCTGGCGCTGACCGCCGGCGGCGAGACCGTGATCATCCTCAAGCTCGACGCGATCTTCGTCTACGAGGAGATGGTCTACGACCTCGAGGACCGGCTCGGTGCCGCCTACCACGGCAAGATCCTGGTGACCGCGTCGCACAGCCACTCGGCGTGGATGCAGTTCACGCGGCACTCGGTGCTGATCGGCGGCGGCGGCAACTACCGCGATCACGTCTACCGCGGCTTCCTCGACTCGATGGAGGACGCGGCGCGGGCAGCGCTGGCGGCGCAGCGCCCGGCCAAGATCGGGTTCGCCGTCGACGACGCCTTCGACCTCGACGATCAGATCAACCGCGATCGCCGCGGCGAGAACGACGACCTGCCCGGCGGCGACCGCGCCGAGGACCGGCTGGTGCTGGTCCGCGTCGACGGCACCGACGACGTGCCGATCGCGATCATGACGATCTTCGGCGAGCACGGCACGCTCATGGACGACGTCAACCCGATGGCCTCGACCGACGCGCCGGGCGCGATCGAGCGGGTCATGGAGCAGCAGTTCGACGACCACGTCGTCGTCATGCACGTCCAGAGCGCCGGCGGCGACACCTCGCCGGTCGGCCACGGCGACCTCGACTGCGGCCTGGCGCCCGGCGATCCCGACGATCCGTGCCTGCCGTTCGCGAAGCTCGAGGGCCACGGCCGGGCCGCGGCGCCGACGCTGATGGCGGCGTGGCAGGCGGCGGGCGCGACGATGGACGGCTCGATCGAGCTCGAGATGCTGACCCGCTCGATCGAGCTGGGGCCGAAGCCGGAGACCTTCACGACCCGCGACGGCGCGCTCGCCTACGCGCCGTTCGACCTGACCCGCCAGGCCGACGGCGTCGTCTACGACGGCAGCGGCGCGCTGATCTCGCCGATCGACGAGTTCAACGCGCCGGTCGGGGTCGCGCTGTGCGAGACCGCCGAGCCGACCTTCCCCGCCGGCCAGATGCCGGGCACCTCCGGCCTGGTGCCCTACGGCGGCTGCGTCCGGCTCGACGTCGCGACCGAGGTGCTGGGCGCGCTGCTCAAGCTGGAGTCCGAGGTCGACGCCACCCACGTCGCGTGCCAGACGACGCGGACGTCGATGTCGGCGCTGCGCATCGGCGACTACGTGCTCGGCACGCTGCCCGGCGAGGTCACGCGGCTGATCGCCGACGACGTCCGCGCCCACTCGCCGGTCGACGACGCCCACACCGTCGTCGTCGGCTACGCCCAGGGCCACGTCGGCTACATCCTCGAGCCCGAGGACTGGCTCAAGGGCGGCTACGAGCCGAGCATCACGTTCTGGGGCCCGCTCGAGGGCGCGTACCTGGTCGACCGGCTCGCCGACCTGATGCCGCTGGCGATGACGCCGGCGCGCGAGGACGGCACCGCCGACGGCACCGATCGCGTCGACTTCGCGCCCTACACCGACGACTTCCCGATCGACGATCCGGCGCCGATGGCGGGCACCGTGCCCGCGACCGTCGACGCCGACCTGTGGGTGCGCGGCGGCTTGCCGGCCCAGGCCCAGCCCGCGGCGCAGGTGCCGCGGGTCGGCGGCATCGCGACGTTCGTGTGGAACGGCGACGATCCGGTGGTGGCGATGCCGGTGGTGACGCTGGAGCGCGAGACCTCGCCGGGCGTGTTCGCGGCCGTGACCCGGCGCAACGGCGCGCCGGTCCAGGACGGCGACCTGCTGGTCGAGTACACGCCGTCGCCGCTGCGCCGCGGCAGCGCCAGCGACCCGCAGCGCCACGTCTACGCGGTCGAGTGGCAGGCGGTGCCGTGGCTGGGCGCGCCCGGACTCGACGACCTCGCCGATCGCGGCGGCGTGCCGCTGGGCCGCTACCGCTTCCACGTCGTCGGCGCCACCTGGACCCTCGACAGCGATCCGTTCGAGGTCGTGGCCGGCGGCGTCACCGCCAGCGTCGCCCGCGCCGGCGCGGTGCTGACCGCGACCGTGCAGCTCGACGCGCCGCGCGGCTGGCGCCTGCTCGACCTCGCCGCGCCGTCCAACCGGCCGGTCCCGGTGCGCGGCCAGGACGTCACGGTCGACCTCCTCGACGCCGGCGGCGCCGTGCTCGACTCCCGCACCCTGACCACCACCGCCGCCGGCCAGGTGTCGGTGGACGACCCCGACGTCGTCACGGCCACCCGCGCCCGCTTCACCGACCGCTTCGGCAACGCCGTCACCGTCACGCTCTGAGCGGCGGTGAGCGGCGGTGAGCGGCGGTGGGCGGCGCACCGCCGTCGACCGTGCGCGGATCGGCGCGAGCACCGCGCCGATCCGCCGGCCTGGTGTCGCCGGGTGACGGGCTCCGGTCACCCGCCGAGCCGCGAGTGTGGAGAAGCGGGCACGGTGTGAAGCTCGGGTCACACGCCCGCCGAGTGGGTTCGGGGGTTTGTGACCGTCGGGTCGTGGATCTCGGCTTGCACGATGGGGCGGCCGTGAAGCTGGTCGTTGCCACCCTCCTCCTAGCCGTCGTCGTCGGGGCCTTCAAGGTCGCCGTCGAGAAGGTCGCTCCGGAGGGTCTGGCATCCGCGTCGACCAGCCCACACGGGCAGGCGGAGACCGACGTCCGGGCCGATGGGCTCGTGCGCTCGGTCAGGTTCAGCCTGGCCAGGGGGAGCCTCCGCGCCGCCACCCTGGCCGACGTCATCGACACCCGCGCCGGCGAGCCGCTGTCGGCGGCGCGGCTCGAGGCCGACCGCGAGCGGCTCCAGCAGTGGCTGGTCGCCCGCGGTCACCTCGACGCCGTGGTCGAGGTCCCGACCGTGCGGGTCGGCGGCGACGGCGCCGCGGCGGTCGAGTTCGCGGTCGACACCGGGCCGCTGTACGTCGTGCGCGCGGTGGTGCTGCGTGGTCGCCACGCCGACCACCCCGGCCTGGCCGCGGTCGCGACGCTGCGCCCCGGCAACGACGCGATCGCCGAGCGCATCGACGGCAACGTCGAGCTGCTCCGCGACTGGCTCGCGCACCGCGGCGTCACCGCGACGGTCACCGCGCGGATGGAGCCGGACGGCTTCACCGGCGAGGTCGACGTCATCTACACGATCGACTGAGCGGCGCGGCCGCCGCGCTCGCACGGGCCGCGGCCGCTCACTCCTTGAGCTGCGGCAGCATCCCGGTCGGGCGCAGCCGCTCGTCGTCGTCGTGGGCAAACCGGCGCCGGCCGGTCTCCTGCCACCACTGCCGCCACCGCTGGTGGGCCTGCTCGCGATCGCGCTTGGGCAGGTCGTGATGGTAGCCGAAGTGCTCGCCGGTCAGCTTGCGCAGATCCTCGGCGGCGGCCTGGCGCAGCGCCACGTCCTTGTGGACCAGGCCCTCGATCAGCCACTCGATCCGGTTGCGGGTCCGGTGCTCGTCCCACCACCGGCGCCACTTGCGCTCGCTGGTGCCGAAGTCCTGCTTGCTCAGCACCGACAGGGCGCGCCGCGCGTGCTCGGCGCGCCGGCTGTCGCGCCCGACGACGTCGAGCAGGTCCGGGATCGCGGCGATGTCGGTCAGCTCGGCGATCGCGGTCGCCGCCGCCTGGACCCGCTCGGCGTCCTCGCTGTGCAGCGCGTGCCGCGCCCGCGCCAGCGCGGCGTCGAGATCGCGCAGCGGATAGCCGATCAGGGCCTCCATCGCGGCCGCGCGGACGCCGTAGTCGACGTCGAACAGCCGCTCGACCAGCGCGTACACCGCCGAGCGCGGCCGCAGCTCGGCCGCGCACACCGTGGCGTAGAAGCGGACGTCGCGGTGCGGATCGCCCATCTTCTCGACGACGAGGTCGCTGACCGGCGGCCCCAGGCGCACCATCAGCTCCAGCAAGCCGCCGTACTGGGCCGCGCGCAGGGCCCGGCCGCTGACCTGGTAGCGGTCGACGCGCAGCTTGCCGGGGAAGCGGCCGGCGAGCGCCGGCACGACCTCGTCGGCGCGGTCGATCGCCTCGCCGATCGCCGCCTCGGCGCGGCCCTCGTCGGCGGCCGCGATCGTGTCGAGCAGCTCGGCCACCGGCCGCGCCGGCTCCGCGGTCACCGACACCTCGGTGCCGGTCTCGATCGGCACCGCCGCCGGCGCGGTCGGGATGCGCCACGCGGTCGCCGGCCGCTCCACCCTCTTGGTCGCGACGTCGTCGACCGACACCTCGACCACCGCCGGCGCCGCCGCCTCGGGCGCGCGGTAGCCGGCCGCCTTGTGGCGCACGATCAGGCGGCCCAGCGCGTCGGCGACCGCGGCGCCCAGCGGCAGCAGCTCGACGACGTCGGCCATGCCGAGATCGTCGTCGCCGCGGTGCGCGACCGCGACCGCCACGACGCGATCGCGCAGGACGATCGGCAGGATCAGCGCCGACCGCGGCAGCTCGCCGAGCCGGCCCAGCATGCCGTCGACCTCGGGATCGCCGGTCGCGATCGGACCGACGTGCGGGTGCTGGGTCGTCACCGCGGTGCGGAACGCGGACGGCTCGTCGAGCGGGATCAGCACCGACGAGATCGTCGCGACGTCGAACGTCCCCTCGGCGATCGCGAGCCGGCCGATCGCGGCGCCGCCCTGCACGGTGAGCAGCCCGGCGTAGCGGGCGCGGCTGCGCAGCGCGCGCAACAGGACCAGGAAGATCTGATCGCGGTCGTCGGCGACCTGCAGCGCCTCGCGCGCGACCACCGCCGACATCGGACCCTGCCGGGTCGCGCTCGAGTCGCCGACCGCCAGCGGCGACCGGATCACCGCGTCGCCCGGGCTGGTCTGCGGCGCGACCTCGCGGGGCACGCCGGCGCTGGGCCCCGAGCCGCCGCCCGCCGGGGCGTGGCGACGCTCGGCGTCGCGGCGCGCGTCCTCGGTGGCGGACAGGTGGGCGGCGTAGGCGTCGACGGACAGCTCGAGCGTGCGCGTGCGCGGCGCCCCGGGCGGATGCGCGGCCGCGTCGGCGGCGATCGGCCCGGTCGGCTGGGTCTCGTCGTCGGCGGCGGGCTCCGGCACCGCCGCCATCCGCAGCGTGTTCGACTCCGGCCCCACCGGGCGCAGCGACGGCACCTGCCCGACCGGGCCGGTGTGCACCGCGGCCGCCGCCAGCGCCGCCGCCAGGCCGGGCGTGGCGACGTCCGCGCCGGCGCCGGCCGCGTCACTCGCGTCCGCCGGTTCGGCCACCGCCGCCGCCGCGCGCGCGGCCGGCGGCAGGGTGTCGCGGACGTCGACGATGACGTGGTCGACGCCGGAGTCGCCGTCGCGCGAGCTCCCCGACGGCGGCTCGACGATCACCGTGCGCGGCTTGCCCACCGGCAAGGTCGGCGGCTGGGCGTCGACCTGCTTGGCCAGCGTGGTGTAGCGCGCCGGCGCGCTGACCCCGTAGGCGCGGGCGTAGACGACGTGCCACCGGTACTCCGGCACGATCAGCGGCTGGATCGGCACGTCGATCGCGTCGGCCAGCTCCTCGAGCGAGGACATGTCGACCGGATCGCTGACCAGCACGCGCAGCGCGTCGCCGTCGACGCACAGCGGCGCGACCCGGAACTGGTGCGCCACGTCCTCGGGCAGGCGGCGCACCGCGTCGGCGTCGAAGACGTTGGTCTCGTCGCGGGTCGCCGGCGGCAGCCCCGACGACAGCGACAGGTACTGGGTCAGGCGCTCCTCGGGGACCAGCGCCATCTCGAGCAGGATCGTGTCCAGGCTGCCGCCGTAGATGACCTGGCGCTGGAACGCCTTCTCCATGCGCTTGACGCCGACCAGTCCGTCGCGGACCAGCAGTGAGCTGAGTCGAGAGGGCATGAGCGGTGAGCGGGTGCGACCTCGGCCTCAGGCCTTGATCACGTACGTGCCGGCGATCCAGTCGTGAAGGGCGCGCTTCTCGGTGTCGAAGCCAACCCAGAGAAACCCGAGGAGTATCGTCGCGACCGAGGCGAGGTATCCGGCGGTGCGAGCGCCGCAGCGCGCCACCGTCGGACGATCGCCCCAGACGTCGATGATGCGCATGCGGAGCAGGCGCATCCCCAGCGTCTGCGCCATCGTAACCTGGAAAACCATCAGGTAGACCGCGGCGACCCCGATGGTCATCGCGACCCACGTGACCAGCGCCGGATCGCTGGCCAGCAGCAGGTCGAGCCAGAAGTCGATGCCGTGGGTGCGGCTGGCCGGCAGGTGGATGCCGCCGATGCGGGCGGCGACCCACGTGAGGATCAGCGCCACCGGCACGATCACGCCGAGATCCACGATGGCGGCGCCGAGCCGGCGCCAGAACCCCGCGACGTGGACCGTCGGGCCCTCGCCGGGCCGACGCGCCGGGCGCGCTGACTCGCGGGTCGCCGGCGCGGCCGACGGCGCGCGACGCGCCGGGCGCTCGCGGGCGGGCTCGCGCTCGACCCTGGCCTCCGTCGTCGACGGCGCGCTCGCGGACGCCTCCGGCGCCGCGACGTCGTCGCGGTCCCCGAGCAGCACAGGCTCACGGTCGGCCATGGCTCCTTATACGGCGCACCCAACCCGGAACGCAAACAATGTTCATCAATGGTTTCCGGTCGTTGTGTCCGCGATCCGGAACGCCGCCACGGCCGCGACGCCGGCGGTCTCGGCCCGCAACACGGTGGCACCGAGCCGCACCGCCTCGAAGCCGGCGCTGGCCGCCGCCTCGACCTCCTCCGGGGCCAGGCCGCCCTCGGGGCCGACCAGCAGCACCACCGAGGCCGCCGCGGTCCCCAGGTGCGCGCCCAGCGACGCCGCCGCGCCCGGGTGGCACAGCAGCTTGAGCTCCTCGTCGGCCGCGGCGGCGGCGGCCGCGACCCCGCCGGGCGCCAGGGTCACGGTCGGCACCGTGGCCCGGCGGGCCTGCTTGGCGGCCTCGCGGGCGATCGCCTGCAGCCGCGCGGTGCGCGACGCGGCGCGCGCGGCGTCGAGCCGGACCACGGCGCGCGCGGTGGCGACCACGACGATCTCGTCGACCCCGACCTCGACCAGCTTCTGGACGCACCAGTCCATCCGCTCGCCCTTGATCAGCCCCTGGATCACGGTCAGCCGCGGCCGCGGCGCCGGCTCGACCCGGGCCGGGCCGATCCGCAGGGTCGCGCGCGCGGCCTCGACCGCCTCGACCACGGCGTCGGCCTCGTGGCCCTCGCCGTCGAAGACCACGACCGCGGCGCCGGGCGCCAGGCGCCGGACCCGGAACAGGTAGTGATGGTCGTCGCCGGAGACCTCGGCGCGGCCGGCGGCGAGCGCCGCGGCAGGCACCAGGAGCCGCATCAGGGCCGCCGCAGCACCGCGGTCGACCACTGCGGGTCGTCGGCCGACGGCCGGACCCGGATCAGCTCGAGCCCCATCGCGGCGAAGTCGCCGGCGACGCCGTCGACCTGGGTCGACAGCAGGCCCGACAGCACCAGCGTCGCGCCCGGGGCGCACCGCGCCAGCAGGACGTCGCGCAGCGCCAGCAGCACGTGGGCCTGGATGTTGGCCAGCACCAGCGGGAAGGCCTCGGTCAGCTCGCCGACCGGGGTCTCGGCGGACAGGACCCGGTCGCCGACCCCGTTGGCGACGCAATTCTCGTCGCACTGCCGGACCGCCACCGGATCGACATCGAGCGCGACCGCGGTGGCGGCGGGCCACAGCTGGCAGGCGGCGATCGACAGGATCCCGGAGCCGGCGCCGACGTCGAGCACCCGCGCGGGCGCCGGGCCGGCCTCGGCCAGGCCCTCGAGCTCCTCGAGGACCAGGCGGGTCGACGCGTGGGTGCCGGTGCCGAACGCCATGCCGGGATCGAGGTGCACGATGACCTCGCCGGGCGCCGCGGCGTGGGTCTCCCAGCTGGGGACGATCACGGTGCGCCGGCCGACCCGGGTGACGTGGAAGTAGCGCTTCCAGGCGTCGCGCCAATCCTCCTCCGGCACCGCCGGCTGCGACCGGACCCGCTCCGGATCCAGGGCGGCGCCGGCGGCGGCCAGCTCGCCGACCACGCCGCGGGTGGCCAGCGTGACTTCCTCGGCCTGGTCCAGCGGGGCCCAGAAGACGACCTCGTCGCCCCGGATCTCGGTGCCGGCGCGGGCGGCGTCGACCCGTCCGGCCAGCAGGGCCGCGATCTCGTCGACCTCGGCGGCGGCGGCGGGCACCACGATCTCGATCCACGGCTGGGTCATCGGTCCAGGGTCCTCCGCGGCGGGCGCGCCGAAAATGCGACGGGCGCCCGTATGCGGGCGCCCTCCCTGGTCCGACCGCCGTCGGTCGACCAGGACGTATGGAACGCGGTCGGGACCGCCTACGGGCGGCCGGACGACATGCCGCCGGTGCGGCGCTTCATCTCGCGACGCAGCCGCTTGCGGGCCTCGCGGGTCTTGCGCTTGCGCTTGACGCTGGGCTTCTCGTAGAAGCGGCGGCGCTTGAGCTCCTGCAGGATGCCCTCCTTGGACATCTTCTGCTTGAGGATCTTCATGGCCTTCTCGAGGCTGTCGCGAACCTCGACCTCGACCGGCTTGCCGAATGCGTTCTCCATAGAGGAGTGGTTGGGTACTCGATCCCCGCGGCCCGGTCAAGCGGATCCCCGAAAACGCGCCGAGGGGCCCCTGTTCGGTGGCCCCTCGTGGCGTCGCGACCCGACCGGACGGCCGGCGCGCATCAGCTCTTGGTCTTGTAGAAGAGCGTGATCGTCAGGCAGTGGAACTCCGAGTCCGACGACTGGGTCACGATCTTGTCGAGGATGTCGTAGTTCGGGTTCGAGCGAATCCAGTCGGTGATGATCTCACCGAGCAGCTCGCGCTCCTTCGCCTTCGTCGCAGAGAACACCTTCACTCCGGTCACGTCCAGCACACGCACTCCTTCATCTTTGTTGTCAGTCGATTGCGCTCGAGCCACGGACCACCTCCGCGAATTGAAAAATTACGTCGGTTCGGAGACGAAGCATGCAACGCGGCAAACTTCCAGTCAAGGGGGAATTTTCCAATCTCAGCGTAATTCCGAAGGCGTGATCTCAATGGGTTGACCTCCTACTCGGGGTTCCGAGGCCGAGAGGTGTAACCGGCCTGTGACACCCTGACTTGGTGACACCCGGATTCTGCTGCGAACCGGGCATCCCTGGCCCCTCGACTCCGGTCGTCACCTGGCAGGCCCGACTGCCTCGACGCCTGCGGATCCGCGCGTTAGTGTCCCCGCGCTTCGCCGTTGTCCTGGGGACAAGGAGACCGACGTGACACCCGTTCGAACCCTCACGCACCGCGCCGCCACTCTGGCCGCGGTGCTCGCTCTGGCCGCCGCCCCGGCGGTGGCCCAGCCCGCCGAGAAGGCCCCGCCCGCCGCCAAGCCCGCCGCCAAGGCCAAGGCCGCCGCCAAGCCCGCCAAGGGCAAGCAGGGGCTCAAGCTCCCGGAGCTCGAGCAGTTCACGCTCGACAACGGCCTGCAGGTCGCCTTCATGCACGTCGACGCCGCCCCGGTGGTCTCGGTGCAGGTCTGGTACCACGTGGGCTCCAAGGACGAGCCGCGCAACCGCCGCGGCTCGGCCCACATGTTCGAGCACATGATGTTCAAGGGCACCCAGCACGTGCCGCCCGAGGAGCACGCCCGGGACATCAACAAGGTCGGCGGCTACGTCAACGCCGGCACGATGGAGGACGCGACCTTCTACTACGAGACGCTGCCCGCGGATTACCTGGACTTCGCGGTCCAGCTCGAGGCCGAGCGCATGCGGAACCTGCTGTTCCGCGACGACATGATCAAGACCGAGCGCGAGGTGGTGAAGGAGGAGATCCGGCAGCAGGAGAACAACCCGATCGCCAAGGGCTTCCTGCGCTTCCTCGAGATCGCCTTCACCAAGCACCCGTACTCGTGGACCGCGGGCGGCACGATCGCCGACCTCGACGCCACCACCGCCGACGACCTCGAGAAGTTCTACGACACCTACTACCAGCCCAACAACGCGCTGCTGGTGGTGGTCGGCAACGTCACCCTCGACCAGGTCAAGGCGACGGCCGACAAGCACTTCGGCGCCATCGCCAAGGCCGCGGCGCCGCCGCGCCCCGCCGACGCCGCGCCGGAGCCGGCGCAGACCGAGCAGCGCCGCGAGGTCGTCGAGGCCGGACAGATCGGCCTGACCCTCATCGGCTATCACATCCCCGAGGCCAAGGCCGTCGACGTCTACGCGCTGCAGCTGGCGTCGCAGATCCTCGGCGACGGCGAGTCGTCGCGGCTCAAGCAGCGCATCAAGGCGGTCGACAAGAAGACCAAGCGGCCCCTCGGCCTCGAGGCCGGCTCGCAGGTCATGATCAAGGAGGACCCGGGCCTGATGGTGCTGCTCGGCGTCTACCTCGACCCCGCCGCGGCCGACCCGATCGAGGCCGCGATCCTCGACGAGGTCGCCAAGCTCGCCGCCAAGGGCCCCTCCGCCGACGAGCTGCGCAAGGCCAAGAACCAGATGCAGTCCGGCTTCGTCTTCGGCCTCGACAGCGCCGACGGCATCGCCCAGCAGATCGGCCAGTCGTGGATCCTCACCGGCGACGCCGGCCAGTTCCTGCGCGACCTCGACGAGATCGAGAAGGTCACCACCGACGACATCAAGCGCGTCGCCAAGACCTACCTCGCGCCCACGCAGGCGACGATCGTCGTCATCCCCCCCAAGGGCGCCCCCGCGGCCCCGGCCTCGAAGTGAGCCCCGCCATGAACCGCACCCGCACCTTCGCCTCGCGCGCCGCCGGCGCGCTCGCCCTGGCCGCGCTGGTGGCCTGTGGCCCCAAGGCGACCTCGGTCGTCACCCCGACCCTGCCCGGCGACGGCGACGCCCACGTCGCCAAGCCGGTCGACAAGCCCGCCGACAAGCCCGCCGATCCGTGGACCGGCCGCACCGACCTGATCGAGCCGCCGGCGCCGCAGCCGCCGGCGGCGCTCAAGCTGCCGCCGATCGAGCGCTTCACCCTCAAGAACGGCCTGCAGGTGTTCGTGGTCAAGAGCGACCGCCTGCCCGAGGTCTCGATGCAGCTGGTGATCAAGGCCGGCCGCATCGACGAGCCCAAGGCGCGCCTCGGCGTCGCCGAGTTCGCCGCCGACATGCTGCCCAAGGGCACCAAGAAGCGGAACGCCCTGGCGATCGCCAAGGCGATCGACTTCGTCGGCGGCTCGCTCAGCGCCGACGCCAGCTTCGAGGCCACGCTGGTCAACTGCACCGTCATGGCGAAGGACCTCGGCACCTGCATGTCGCTGGTCCCCGAGATGGTGACCCAGCCGGCGTTCGCCGCCGGCGAGATGCCCAAGGTCCGCGAGGGCCTGCTCGCCGAGGTCCGCAACCGCCTCGACGACGCCGGGCAGCTGGCCGGCGCCCACTTCCAGAACCTGTTGTGGGGCGACGACCACGTCCGCGGCTGGATCCTCGGCGAGGGCTCGGTCAACGCGATCACCCGCGACGACCTGGTGGCGTGGCACAAGACCTGGTTCGCGCCCAACAACGCGATGCTGGCGGTGTCCGGCGACGTCGACGTCACCAAGCTCAAGAAGGACCTCGAGCGCGCGTTCGGCGGCTGGAAGAAGGCGACGCTGCCGCCGCACCCGACCTACGTCCAGCCCAAGCTCGACAAGGTCAAGATCCGCCTGGTCGACAAGCCCAAGCAGACCCAGACCCACATCCGCATCGGCCACTTCGGCATCGCCCACACCGACCCGCGCTACTTCGAGAGCCTGGTGTGGAACTACGTCCTCGGCGGCGGCGCCTTCAGCTCGCGCCTGATGAAGGTCGTGCGCTCCGAGGGCGGCAAGACCTACGGCGCCAGCTCGACCTTCGATCGCAACCTCGACGCCGGCTCGTTCGTCGCCGCGACGTTCACCCGCAGCGCCGAGACCGTGGCCACCGTCGAGCTCGTGCTCGGCGAGCTGTCGAAGATGCAGCAGAAGGGGCCGACCGCCGAGGAGGTCGCCGACGCCATCAGCAACATCGCCGGCAGCTACGCGCTGCGCTACCAGTCGGCCGCCGACGTCGCCAGCGCGCTGCTGGCCGCCGAGCTGCACGGCTTCGGCGAGCAGTACCTGACCAACTACGCGATCCGGGTCGGCCAGGTCGACGTCCAGTCGGCGCGCGAGGCCGCGTCCGAGATCCTCGACCCGGCGAACTTCGTGATCGTCCTGGTCGGCGACGCGTCGGTGATCGAGCCCCAGCTCAAGAAGGAGGGCTGGCGCTACGAGAAGGTCAAGTTCACCGATCCGATCGGCGAGCCGGTCCGCGAGCTGCCCAAGGCCGATCCGGCGCAGGAGAAGGCGGCGCGGGCGCTGCTCGCCGACGCGCTGGTCGCCAAGGGCAAGAAGATCGCGTCGATGAAGTCGCTGCGCATGGACGCCGACGGCACGCTCAGCACCCAGGGCCAGCAGGTCCCGGTGACGATCTCGCGCGTCTTCCAGGCGCCCGACAAGATGCGCGTCGACCTGACGCTGATGGGCAGCATCCAGATCTCGTACGCGATCGACGGCAAGACCGGCTGGCAGGCCCAGAACGGCCAGGTCGAGGACATCGCCGCCGATCAGCTGACGACCCTCGAGGAGCAGCGCTGGCACGACCCCGAGTTCGTGCTGCTGCGGCCGGCCGAGAAGGGCACCAAGGTGCTGCCGCTGCCCGACGAGGACGTCGACGGCAAGGCGTGCAGCGTCATCAACCTGACCTCGGCCGACGGCGCCAACACCGCGACGCTGTTCCTCGACAAGAAGACCAAGCTGCTGGTCCAGATCGCGTACCCGGAGAACGGCCGCGTCACGATCGACAGCTTCGACGACTACAAGGACGTCGGCGGCATCCAGATCGCCCACACCCGCGTCAGCAAGAGCAGCGGCGACAGCGCCGAGCTCAAGGTCACCAAGGTCGAGGTCGACGCCGCGGTCGACGCCACGCTGTTCGCGCGGCCCGCGGCGGCGAAGGGTACCAAGGGCAAGTGATGCGCGCCCTGGCCGCCGCCGCGGTCGCCTGCGCCGCCCTCGCCGTCGCCGCGACGCCGGCCACGGCGGGGCGCGCCACCAGCCCGACGCCGATCTGCGATCACGCCGGCGACGAGCCGCCGGTGGTCGACCTCTACACCTTCGGCGTCGGGCCGCTGGTGTTCGAGAAGTTCGGGCACGCGATGCTGTGCCTGACCTACGCCGACACGCCGACGATCTGCTTCAACTACGGCATCACCGACTTCTCGCACCCCGACCAGCTGGTCTGGGGCTTCATGCGGTCGAAGCAGAAGTTCTGGGTCGACGGCGAGAGCCTGCGCAGCATGCTGGCGTTCTACGGCTCGGAGCGCGCCGACGACTTCGTCGAGCTGCCCGACCACCTGGGCCCGATGGGCGCGTGCCTGCTGGCGGCGCCCGGCGACGACGACTGCATGCACCACCAGGGCTACGGCGAGGACCGCGACATCTGGCGGCAGCGGCTGCCGCTGGCGCCGGCGCAGGCCATCGCGGTGCGCGACAAGCTGTGCCACGACGTCGAGCCCGCCAACCGCTACTACATCTACCACCACTTCAAGGACAACTGCACGACCCGCCTGCGCGACCTGCTCGACACGATCTTCGACGGCAAGCTGCGCGACGGCGCCGGCGTCGCGTACCCGATCACGTTCCGGCAGTTCGGCCGGCGCGGCCTCAACGAGTACACCGCGCTGCTCGGGCTGTCCGACTTCGTCACCGGGCGCGCGCTCGATCGCTACCCGTCGCACTGGGAGGCGATGTTCCACCCCGACGTCCTGCGCACCGCGGTCGCCGACAAGCTGGGCATCCCGGCCGAGCGCATCTACGCGCGCAAGGGCCCGCCGTTCCCGACCAGCGGGCCCAGCGGCCGGCCCTGGGTGATCTTGTTCTCGGTGCTGTTCACGCTGCCGCTGGCGCTGGCGCGGTGGCGCGGCCGCTTCGAGCGGACCGCGACGGTGATCGCGGTGGTGCCGGTGATCCTGATGACCGCGCTGATCTGGAGCATCTTCTTCCTGGTCTCGATCGACTGGATCCGCTGGAACGAGGCCATGTTCCTGTTCGTCCCGACCGACGTCGCGCTGCTGTTCCTGGGCGCGACCCGGCGGCGGCAGTACGCGCGGATCCGCGTCGGCATGATCGCCGCGGTGTCGGCGCTGTGCGTGGTCGGCGTCTTCAAGCAGCCGCTGTGGGTGCCGGCGCTGACGCTGTTCCTGCCGATGGCGCTCTTGGCGTTCGACCTGCCGCCGCGGCGCTCGGGGCCGGCGCCGGTGCCTACCGGCTCGACGCCAGCCGCTTGATGAACGGCACGACCTGCTTGGCGGTGAGCTCCTCGCCGACCGCCGCTACGCAGTCGAGGACGCCGTCGGCGATCTGCGCGTCGGTGGCGCCGGTCTGGGCCATCGCGCTGCCGGTCGCGGTGCCGGTCTGGTTGGCCGACCAGCGCTCGCTGCCGTCCTTGCCGCCCCACGGCGCGACCCGCATCGTCACCGTGCACTTGACGTCGGCGCGCCGGCCCTTCTTGGTGATCGTCACCTGCGACACCGACGACGCGACGATGAACGCCTGGGTGCCCAGGCGATCGAGCTCGTCGCCGGTGGGCAGCGCGCCCGACCACTCGGTCTCGTAGTCCTTGCTGGCGCGCCGGACCTGGGCCTTGACCACCTTGCCCAGCTCGGTGAGCGCCTTGCTCGACGCCTTCTTCGACTGATCCTTGGGCGCGTCGACGTTGACGAAGACCGCCGGGCCGCGGCTCGACAGCGTGTCGCGCAGGGTCGCCAGCGACTCGCCCGCGGTCTTGCGGACCTTGCGGTCCTTGTCGTCGGCCGCCGCCTTCTCGAGCGCGGCGATCGCCTTGTCACGCGCCGACTTCGCGGTCGAGGTCGTGACCAGCTTCTTGAGGCCGAGCGCGGCGACCCGGCGCACCGAGGCCTCGCGATCCTTGCGCAGCGCGGTGGCGAGCGCGACCACCGCGCGATCGTCGGCGACCTTCGACAGGCCGAGCGCCGCCGACAGCCGCACCTTGTACGAGCTCGCCGAGTCGAGCGTCTCGATCTGGTCGTCGATCGCGTCGGCGCGCGCCGGCGCCGCCGGGATCATCACGGCCATCGCCACGACGAGCGCGATCAGGCCCCGGCGCATCGTCGCCATCGTAACACGCGCGCCGCCGCGACCCGCAGCGCGCATCGACGACGCCGCACGGCGTGGCGCGCTGCTACCTGCGCGCACATCGAGCAGCTCGCGGGGTGACACGCCGGTTTCGACGCAGCGGCGCCGGACGGATTCACGGCGCCCGGCGGCGGCGACCGCGCACCTGTGGGGGTAATGTCGGCGCATGGGCATGGGCCTCACGCTGCGCGTCGTCGCCGAGCTGGCGCGGGCCTCGGTGCCGATCGCCGCCGAGGCGGCGGGCCACCGCCTGCGCCGCGACCGCGTCGACGCCCGCGCCCGCCGCTTCGGGGCGCGCACGCTCGAGGTGCTCGACGTCCAGCTGTCGGTCGAGCGCCAGGCCGAGCTGTCACCCGGGCGGGGCTACGTCTACATGTTCAACCACCAGAGCCACCTGGACATCCCGGTGCTCTACGCGACCCTGCCGTCGCCGACGATCCGGTTCGTCGCCAAGGCCGAGCTGTTCCGGATCCCGCTGTGGGGCGCGGCGATGCGCCAGGCCGAGTTCATCGAGGTCGATCGGGGCGACCACGCGCAGGCGATGGCGGCGATGGCGCGCGCCGCGGCGCTGGTCGGCGACGGCGTCTCGATCGCGATCGCGCCCGAGGGCTCGCGATCGCGCGACGGCCGGATCGGGCCGCTCAAGAAGGGCGGCTTCCACCTCGCGCAAGGCACCGGCGCGCCGATCGTGCCGGTCGCGATCCGCGGCACGATCGACATCCTGCCGCGCGGCGCGCGGGCGATGCGCGGCGGCGTCCCGGTGCGGGTCGTGATCGGCGCGCCGATCGCCGCGGCCGGGCGACCGATCGAGGAGCCGATGGCCGAGGTCGCGGCGTTTCTCGAGCGGTACGTCGAGGGCAACTGACCCGGGCGCCGGTCGGCGCGCGGCGCGAACGCTCAGGCGGCGCGGGCGCGCAGCGCCGCGAGGATCGCGTCCGGCGCCGCGTTGTCGCCGGCGTAGCCGGACACGTGCGACCACAGGATCTCGCCGGCGGGCGAGACCACCAGGACGCCGCCCTGCTGCCAGTTGTCGCCCTGGGTGCGCCCCTGACGCTGGCCGTGGCGCAGCGCCGACAGCGCGGCGCCGGCGGCGCGCAGGTTGAAGACGGTGGTGACGCCGCGCTTGAGCCCGGCGGCCCGGTACACCTCGAGGCTGGGGTCGGTGTAGATCGTGCCGTCGTAGCCGAGGGCGTCGCGGAAGCCGTCGATGAACGACGGCGAGCCGTTGCCGATGATATGCAGCGTCGCGCCCGCGGCGGCGAGCTCGTCGCGGCGACGGCTCAGCGCGGCGACGTGATCGCGGCACAGGATGCAGCCGAAGTGGCGGACGAACACCAGCACCGCGGTGCCGTCGCGCCACAGCTCGCCGAGCTCGATCGGCGTCCGATCGGCGTCGAGGACGGTCATGCGGGCCAGGTCGTCGGCGCGGCTGGTCATGCCCATCGATACCACGCCGGCCGCGTCCGCCCCGCGGCCGCGGCGACCGGCCCCCGGACGATGTACGGGTGTCTGACACCCGGCGGGGGGCGTGATCTCGGGCGGGTGGCGATGAGGACGCTTCGGGTGGCCGGCGGCCGGACGGTCGGTACGGGTGGCTGACACCCGTACCGGCGGCGGCGGCGGCGGCCATCCGGACCGGCGGCCGGGTCGGAGAAGCTCGCAGCGTGGGGTCGGCCGGGGCCGCGGGCCGACGATCGATCGGGACTGATGGCCCCAGATCCGCGCCGCACCGCGCCGCGGCCCGTCACAACCTTGCGGAACGATTGTCTCGCGCCAAGGCCCGCACCTTGCTTATCCTGTACAGGTGACCTGGGTGGTACCCCTCGTGCTCGGCGCCCTGGCGATCGTGCTGATGAGCGTCGTCAGCGCGCTGCAGGCCCGCAAGGCCCGGCGCGCCCGGGCCCAGCCCGCGGCGACGCCGGGGCCCCGCATCCTGGTCCACGACATCAACGACGACCGGTGCACCGGCTGCGACGCCTGCGTCGCGGTGTGCCCGACCAACGTCCTCGACCTGGTCTCGAACAAGAGCCGGGTGCTGCGCTTCCACGACTGCATCCAGTGCGAGGCGTGCATGTGGGCCTGCCCCACCGAGGCCCTGGTCATGTTCCCCGAGGGCGCGCAGCCGCCGCCGCTCAAGGTCCCCGAGATCGACGAGAACTTCCAGACCAAGGTGCCGGGCCAGTACCTGATCGGCGAGGTCGCCGGCAAGCCGCTGGTCAAGAACGCCGCCAACCTCGGCCGCGCCGTCGTCGAGCACATGCTGGCCAACGGCCTGCAGGCCAACCGCCAGCGCCGCCTCGGCGAGGGCTCCGACGCCAAGCAGGTCACCTCGGTCGACGTCGTGATCGTCGGCTCCGGCCCCGGCGGCCTGTCGGCGGCGCTGACCTGCATCCAGCGCGGGCTGTCGTACGTCGTCCTCGAGAAGGAGCAGATGATCGCCTCGACGATCGCTCGCTACCCCAAGGGCAAGCTGGTGATGGCCGAGCCGTACGACACGCTCAACGTGTCGTTCCTGCCGGTCTTCGACTCGAGCAAGGAGCAGATCGTCCCGATCTGGCAGGAGGTCGTCGACCGCATCGGCGTCGAGGTCAAGCTCGGCGAGGCGGTCGAGAGCGCGCAGCGCCAGGCCGACGGCAGCTTCGACGTCCGCACCACGGTGGCGGCGTACCGGGCCCAGCGCGTCGTCCTCGCCACCGGCACCCGCGGCAAGCCGCGGACGCTGCAGGTGCCCGGCGAGAACCTCACCAAGGTGTCCAACCTGCTCGACGACCCGGCGGAGTTCCGCGGTCGCTCGGTGCTGGTGGTCGGCGGCGGCGACAGCGCCGTCGAGGCCGCGCTCGCGCTCGCCGACGCCGGCGCCAAGGTCATGGTGTCGTACCGCGGCCGCGCCTTCAACCGCGCCCAGCCCAAGAACAAGCAGGCGATCGAGAGCTACGTCGCGCAGAACCGGATCAAGGTGAAGCTGCAGTCGCAGGTCATCGCGTTCGAGGCCGAGTCGATGATCCTGCAGCTCGCCGACGGCTCGCAGAAGCGCTACCCCAACCACGCCGCGTTCGTGCTGATCGGCGCCGACCCGCCGGTGAAGTGGCTCGAGAAGCTGGGCGTCAAGTTCGTCGAGCGCCCCCACCAGTACGCGCTCGGCAAGACCGACGACTTCGTGCGCCGGATGCTCCCCGACGCCGCCGCCTGCCCCGAGACCGCCGCCGGCGCCGCCGCGCTGGTGCTCGGCCACGCCGCGCCGCCGGTCGACCGCGCGATCGCCGCGGTGTCGCTGCCGGCGCCGGAGCGCCCCGACGCCCGCGAGGTCACCGGCGCCCGCAAGTGGCTGCGCTCGGCGACGTCGCTGTTCACGCAGTCGCGCAAGCTCGACCAGCCGATGCCGCTGTCGGAGTTCGCCAAGCGCAGCCGCACCCACTCCGGCCAGGGCCGCCGCGACGCGCTGTCGCCGGGCGAGCGGACCCGGGTCCTGCGCATGCTGCGCGACGTCGGCGGCCGCCTCGCCGACGAGGAGTCGCAGGTGTCGTTCCTCGAGGCGGCGGCGCCGGCCCCGGCGCACGCGCCGCTCCACCTCGACCCCGACGATCTGTCGCCGCCGCCCGAGCCGCGCCTGCAGCGCGTCCCCGGCGCCGCGCCGCCGCCGCCGCCGCCGACCGGCGAGGTGTCGCCCAAGCAGGCGGTCATCGTCGGCCTCGCCAAGGCGATGTCGAAGGGGCCGACCAGCGCGCGCACGCGCCGCCCCAGCACCCAGCCGCCGGCCCACGGCACGCCGCCGCAGGCGCTGCCACCGGCCCGGCTCAAGCGCCCCAGCGCCGCGCCACCGCCGCCGCCGCACCGACCGCGCGCCCCGCCGCGGCGACTGGCAGGACGAGCCGACCCGCCAGGCCGACCCGGCGTCGGCGGCCGCGCTGCTGCGCCAGGTCCGCGACGGCGCGCCGCGCAGCCGTCCCGCCGGCGGCTTCGAGGACGAGTCGACCCGCGCCGTCGACATGGACGCCGAGGCGATGATGCTGGCGGCCGACGACGCCCGGCCGACCGCCGAGCGGCCGCGCCAGAGCCAGGCCACCGGCAAGATCGACCTCGGGCCGCGCGCGGACTCGGCGCGGTTCGAGCGGGTCGCCCCCGAGGAGGATCCGACCGCGTTCGCCGACGTCAGCGAGCTGGTGCGGCGCGAGCGCACCCGGCAGGGGCCGACCCACGACGACCCGACCCGCGCGATCGACCTGGGCCGGACCCGCAGCCTGTCCGACGTCGAGTGGGATCTCGACTGATGCCCGTGATGCCCGCCCTCGACGACGCGGCCGGCGCCGGGCCGGCGAGGCGCCGGTGAGCGAGCGCGGGCGCCCCGGCGTCAACGGCCACGGCCACGGCCAGGCCGACGGCGCCGGCGTCGCCACCCGCGCCGGCACCGCGCGCGAGCTGCCGCTGTCCCCCGAGGGCTTCCGCGACCAGCTGCGCGCGCTCGCCGACGGCTACGACCAGGGCGCGGCGACGTTCATCGAGCGCCGCGCCCGCCTGCCCGACACGCTGCGGGCGCTGGCCACGGTGCTGCGCGAGGCGGTGACCGTGCTGGGCCGCGCCGGGCTGCCCGCCGAGCTCGACCGCCTGCCCAGCCCGCGCCCGCTCGACAAGGGCCTGGTGCTCCGCATCGGCGGCACCAGCGCCGACCGCGACGGCGACGGCGCGCTGCTGCCCGCCGAGCAGCCGGCGCAGCTGCGCATCGAGGTCCGCGCCGACGCCCGCCTGCAGATCGTCTGGGTCGGCCACGCGCTGATCGGCGAGCTGGCGCGCGAGCTCCACCGCGACGAGCCGCGCGCGCCCAGCGAGCTCGGCGTCCTCGGCTTCAAGCGCGAGGTCGTGCGCTTCCTCGAGGCCGCGCTGGCGTCGAGCTACCGCGGCGCCTGACCGCGGCGCCTGACCGCGGCGCGGCCCGCCGCCGCGCCGCCCGCGTGTGCGATAGTCCCCGGATGAGCTGGGCGGAGCTCGAGGAGGCGGTCTTCGAGGAGGCCGCCGAGGTCCTCGCGACCCGGGGCACGCTGAACCTGGCCGGGTTCGGCGACCTGACCGCGCGCAGCGCCGTCAACTACCTCGGCCACGCCGCGCCGCCCGACGCCGGCACCGAGCGCCTGCTGTTCTTCCGGCCGTCGTCGGCGCTGATCGCGCAGGTCACCGGCCGGCGCCGCCACCCGACCCGGATCACCTGCGGCGAGCTGGTCGAGCGGGTCGCGGCGCGCACCGGCGCGGCCGTGCGCGACGTCGAGGACGCGCTCCAGGACACCTACGGCGCCACCGCCGCCCGGCTGACCGAGCGCCGCTCGGCCGCGCCGATGCCCGGGCTCGGCCTGCTGTCGCTGCGGGTCCGCCCCGACGACGTCCAGCGCGCGACCGCCGAGACCCTCGAGAGCTGGCGCCACGGCGACGACGTGACGTTCCAGTTCCGCGCCGCGGCCCGGCTGCGCGAGCGGCTCAACGGCCGGCCGCCGCCGGCGCTCGCCGATCGCGAGTGGATCGCCGACGTCGTGCGCGGCCACCCCCAGGGCCCGGTGACCTCGCCCGACGACCTGTTCGACCGCGCCGCGCGCCTGCCCGAGCCGCAGCAGGTCGCCGACCGCGGCGCCGACGCGATCCTCGGCGAGGCCGGGTTCCTGCCGCCGCTGGTGTCGACGCTGCTGTCGCTGCGCAGCGCCGGCCGCCCGGTCCTCGACGCGCTCGTCGATCAGGCGCCCCTGTACGGCGCGCTCGACGGCTGCGCCCGCGCCGGCGCGGTGCCGTTCGCGCGCGACGCCGACGGCTGGTGGGCGTACTGCGCGTGCGCGCCCGAGCGCGACGACCCGTGGGTGTTCGTGCCGCACGCGTCGCGCCACCCGGGTCATCGCCACCGGGTCCGGCTCGGCCAGTGGCTCGCGGTCCGGCTGCTGCTCGCCGAGCTCGCGACGGTGCCGGGCGCGCTGCCCGACGACGCGCTGTCGGGCGTGCTGGCCTGGGTCGACGAGGTCGCGCCGTGCTGCCCCGACCTGCTCGACGGCCTCGCGGTGTAGCGAGCGCGGTCGGCTGACCCCGCCGGGGTGACCGCGCGGCGCGTGGACGCCCGGCGATCGCGGCGCTAGCATCCGTCCGTGGCGGCGGACGACGCGGCGATCGACCCCGACCGGTTCGAGCTGATCGATCACCTCGGCGAGGGCCACCACGGCGTCGTCCATCGCGTCCGCGATCACGCGCGCGGCGAGGTGGTCGCGCTCAAGACCCTGACCCTGCGCGGCGCCCGCGACGTCTACCGGTTCAAGCGCGAGTTCCGCAGCCTGGCCGCGCTGGTCCATCCCAACCTGGTCCGGCTGTACGAGCTGTTCAGCGTCGGCGAGGAGTGGATGTTCACGATGGAGCTGATCGACGGCGTGCCGCTGACCGCCTGGGTCCGCCCGGGCGGCCGCGACGGCGCGGTCGACGTCGACCGCCTGCGCGACGCCCTGCGCCAGCTCGTCGACGGCCTCGCCGCGCTCCACGCCGCCGGCAAGCTGCACCGCGATCTCAAGCCCACCAACGTCCTCGTCGAGCCCAGCGGCCGCGTCGTCATCCTCGACTTCGGGCTGGTCGCCGACGTCGCCACCGTCGATCGCACCCACGAGCGCATGGCGGTCGGCACGCCGGCGTACATGTCGCCGGAGCAGGCCGCCGATCGGCCGCTGACCGCCGCCGCCGATCGCTACGCGGTCGGCGCGATGCTCTACGAGGCGCTGACCGGCCGCCGGCCGTTCGAGGGCAGCGCCGCCGAGCTGCTGATCGCCAAGCAGGTCGAGGAGCCGGTGCCGCCGCGCCAGCGGTGCCCGGACGTGCCCGCCGATCTCGACGCGCTGTGCGTCGCGCTGCTGGCGCGCGACCCGGCGGCGCGCCCCGACGACGACGCCACGCTGGCGGCGCTGGGGACCCGGGCGTCGCCGTGGACCCGGCGCGTCGCCGACGCCGTCACGCCCGAGCTGACCGGCCTGGCGCCGACCCTGGCCGCGCTCGAGGCCGCGCTCGACGACAGCCGCGATCACACGGTCACGGTCGTGGTCGCGGGCCCGCTCGGCGCCGGCAAGACCACGGTGGTCCAGGAGTTCCTGGCCCACGCCCGCGGTCGCGGCGCGGTCGTGCTGGAGTCGCGCGCCGACCCGCGCGAGCAGGTGCCGTTCCGCGCCGCCGACCAGCTCGCCGACGACCTCTCGATCTACCTGGTCGGCCTGCCCGAGGCCGAGCGGGCCCCGCTGATCCCGCCGGACGCCGCGGTCGCGGCCCGCCTGTTCGCGGCGCTGCGCCGGGTCCCCGGCTTCGACGCCCCGCTCTTGCCCGGCATGGCGAGCGGCGACGCCGCGACCCTGGCGGTCCGCGCCTTCGGCGTCGTCCGCGTCGTGCTCGAGCGCATCGCCGCGCGCCGCCCGCTGGTGATCGCCTTCGACGACGCCCACTGGGCGACCCCGGACGGGCCGCGCATGATGACCCGCTACTTCGTCGGCCCCGGCGCGCCCCGGATGCTGACCGTGGTCACCGTCGACAGCGCCGCGCTGCCCGGGACCTCGCTCGGACACGAGCTGCCGAGCTGGACCGGCGACGTCCGCCGGCTCGACCTGCCGGCCCGACGGGCCCGGCGCTGACGTGCGGCCCGGCGCCACGGCGACGGCCGGTTCGGAGCGCTTGGAGCGGTCGCGGCGACGCAGTAGGATCGCGGCGTGTCCGAGGGCGATCAGGCGTCGGAGGCCGATCGGTTCGAGCTGGTGGGGCGGCTCGGCTCCGGCGGCAACGGCGTCGTCCACCGCGTCCTCGATCACGTGCGCGGCGAGGAGGTCGCGCTCAAGACGCTGTCGCTGCGCGGCGCCCGCGAGATCTACCGCTTCAAGCGCGAGTTCCGGTCGCTGGGTCAGCTCGTCCATCCCAACCTGGTCCAGCTGCACGAGCTGTTCTGCGTCGGCGACGAGTGGATGTTCACGATGGAGCTGGTCGACGGCGTGCCGTTCACCCACTGGGTGCGACCGGGCGGCCCGACCGGGCCGCTCGATCTCACGCGCCTGCGCGACGCCCTGGTCCAGCTGGTCGACGGCCTCGCCGCGCTCCACGCCGCCGGCAAGCTGCACCGCGATCTCAAGCCCACCAACGTCCTGGTCGAGCCCAGCGGCCGCGTCGTCATCCTCGACTTCGGGCTGATCGCCGACGTCCACCGCGTCGACCGCACCCACGAGATGATGGCGGTGGGCACGCCGTCGTACATGTCGCCGGAGCAGGCCGCCGACCGCCCGCTCACCGCGGCCAGCGACGCCTACGCGGTGGGCGCGATGCTGTACCAGGCGCTGACCGGCCGCCGCCCGTTCGAGGGCGACGCCACCGAGGTGCTGCGGGCCAAGCAGCTGCGACCGCCGCTGCCGCCGGGCTCGCTGCAGCCGGGGCTGCCGGTCGATCTCGAGACCCTGTGCCTGGCGCTGCTCGAGCGCGACCCCGCGGCCCGGCCCAGCGACGACGCGATCCTGGCCGCGCTGGGCACGACCCGGTCGCCCTGGACCCGCCGGATCGCCGAGCACGTCGCCGCCGACGACGACGGCGACGACCTGGACGCCCACCTCGAGGCCCTGCACGACGCGCTCGCCGACAGCCGCCACGGCGCGATCACGGTCGCGATCGTGGGCCCGGCCCGGTCCGGCAAGTCGACGCTGCTGCGGCGGTTCGTCGACGAGGTCCGCGCCGAGCAGGACGACACCGTGATCTTCACCAGCCGCGCCGACCTCCGCGAGCGGCTGCCGCTGCGGGTCACCGATCAGATCGTCGACGCGGTGTGCACCTACCTGCTCGGGCTGACCGGCCCGGAGCGCGCCGCGGTGCTGCCGCCGGGGGCGTCCAGCCTCGCCCACCTGTTCCCGACCGCCCGCCGGGTGCCGGGCCTCGACGAGCCCATGGTGCCCGGCCAGGACCCGTCGACGGAGGCGATGATCGCCCGCGCCCTCGAGGCCCTGCGCGGCATCCTGCAGCGCATCGCCGAGCGCCACCCGGTGGTCGTCACGATCGACGACGCCCAGTGGGTCAGCGACGGCGGCCGCCGCATCACCGGCCACTTCACCGGCGCCGACGCCCCCCGGCTCCTGCTGGTCATCACGCACCCGACCGAGATCGCTACGGAAAGCGGCGTGCTCTCCGAGGCGACCCAGTGGAACGAGCTGCGATGGCTGCGCCTGGCCGCGCCGCGCGCCAGACGCCCGTCCCAGGAATCGTAACCACCTGCAATCACGTGGTTCCCGGCCGACGTCGAGGCTTGCCTCGCGAGCCGTGGGCGTGCTAGATCGCCGGTTCCCAAATCACCCACGGCGTTCGAGGTCGTCGACCGTGGCCCGCCCAGCGGGTTCTCGCCGACCGATGACAGCGCCGGAGGCACCAACGGAGGACAACATGGATACGATGGAACAGGCGTCGGGTCAGAACCCGATCACGATGCGTCAGCTGCTCGAGGCTGGCGTCCACTTCGGCCACAACACCGGCCGGTGGAACCCGAAGATGAAGCAGTTCATCTTCGGCGCCCGCAACGGCATCCACATCATCGACCTGCAGCACACGGTCAAGCTGTTCCGGCAGGCCTTCCAGGCGGTGATCGACTGCACCGCCCGCGGCGAGCTGGTGCTGTTCGTCGGCACCAAGAAGCAGGCCCAGGACGTCATCGCCGAGGAGGCGACCCGGTCCGGCCAGATGTACGTCACCCAGCGCTGGCTGGGCGGCACGCTGACCAACTTCAAGACCGTCAAGGGCTCGCTCGATCGCCTCAAGGGCCTCGAGAAGATGGAGGAGGACGGCACGCTGTTCGCCCTCACCAAGCGCGAGCAGATCGAGATCCGCCGTCAGCGCGAGAAGCTGATGAAGTCGCTCGGCGGCATCAAGGCGATGAGCAAGCTCCCGGGCATGGTCTTCGTGATCGACCCGCACAAGGAGCACATCGCGGTCGACGAGGCCCGCAAGCTGGAGCTGCCGGTGGTCGCGATCACCGACACCAACTGCAACCCGGACCTGATCGACTACGTCATCCCGGGCAACGACGACGCGATCCGCGCGATCAAGCTGTTCGCGGCGCGCATCGCCGACGCCGCGCTGATCGGCACCAAGATCCACAAGGAGCGCGCCCACACCCGCGGTCCCAAGGAAGAGGACGAGCGCGTCATCCACGTGTCGTCGGGCGGCGACGGGCCGCGCGTCGAGATCGCCACCGGCGGCAGCCACTTCGATCCCGAGGCCTCGGCGTCGCCGACCCAGGAGTGAGCCGCGCGGCTCGCGCCACCTCCCCATTGACCCGAGGGGGAGCCAGCGTGCTCCCCCTTTCTTTCATGACTCGCTAGAGCGACTGGAGTTTCGACCATGGCTGACGTGACGGCCTCGATGATCAAGGACCTGCGCGAGCGCACCGGCGCGGGGATGTCCGACTGCAAGAAGGCGCTGGTGGAGACCGACGCCGACATGGAGAAGGCGATCGACTTCCTGCGCAAGAAGGGCCTCGCCAAGGCCGCCAAGAAGGCCGGCCGCGAGGCCACCGAGGGCGCCGTGGTGTCGTACATCCACGGCGGCGGCCGCATCGGCGTCATGGTCGAGGTCAACTGCGAGACCGACTTCGTGGCGCGCAACGAGGACTTCCAGGCGTTCTGTCGCGAGGTCGCGCTCCAGATCGCCGCGATGAACCCGCTGTACGTCCGCACCGAGGAGGTGCCGGCGGACGCGGTCGCGCGCGAGAAGGAGATCCGCCTCGAGCAGGCCCGCCAGAGCGGCAAGCCCGAGCAGGTCATCCAGAAGATGCTCGAGGGCCAGCTGAGCAAGTGGATGAAGGAGATCTGCCTGCTCGACCAGCCGTGGGTGAAGGACGACAAGAAGTCGATCGCCGACCTGCAGCAGGATCTGATCGCCAAGATCGGCGAGAACATCCGCGTCCGCCGCTTCGCGCGCTTCGAGCTCGGCGAGGGCCTCGACAAGAAGCAGGGGGATGACTTCGCCGCCGAGGTGGCGAAGACCGCCGGCCTGGCGTAATGTCGCCAGCCGCAATGCCGGCTGAACCTTCTGCGACGACTTCTCCTGGCGGCGGCGGTGGCGACGGCGGACCCGCCTACCGGCGGGTCCTGCTCAAGCTCAGCGGTGAGGCCCTGATGGGCCAGCAGCGCTACGGCATCGACCTCGACGTGCTCGGCATCATCGCCGAGCAGGTCGCGGAGACCGCCCGCCTCGGCGTCGAGCTCGCCGTCGTCGTCGGCGGCGGCAACATCTTCCGCGGCGTCTCCGAGTCCGCCAAGGGCATGGACCGGGCCTCGGCCGACTACGTCGGCATGCTGGCCACGATCATGAACTCGGTGTCGCTGCAGGACGCGATCGAGAAGCGCGGGGTCGTCACCCGCGTGCTGTCGGCGATCGAGATCTCGCAGCTCGCCGAGCCGTACATCCGGCGCCGCGCGATCCGCCACCTCGAGAAGGGCCGCGTCGTCATCTTCGCGGCCGGCACCGGCAACCCGTTCTTCACGACCGACACCGCCGCGGCGCTGCGCGCGATGGAGATCGGCGCCGAGGTCCTGCTCAAGGCGACCCGCGTCGACGGCGTCTACGACAAGGACCCGCACAAGCACGCCGACGCCCGGCGCTACCAGCAGGTGCGCTTCACCGACGCGCTCCAGCAGGATCTGAAGGTCATGGACGCCACCGCGTTCGCGCTGTGCCGCGACAACGAGCTGCCGATCGTGGTCTTCGACATGACCCACGGTGGCAACATCCGACGGGTCGTCTGCGGCGAGCCGGTCGGGACCCGCATCGTCAAGGACAACCAGGCAACGACCTTCGCGGAGGGAGCAGCATGATCGACGAAATCACCAGCGACGCCGAGGAAGGCATGAGCAAGGCCATCGAGGCCTTCAAGCGTGACCTGACCAAGATCCGCACCGGCCGCGCCAGCACCTCGCTGCTCGACGGCATCAAGGTCGAGTACTACGGCACGCCGACGCCGCTCAACCAGGTCGCGACGCTGCAGGTGGTGGACGCCCGGCTGATCACGGTCAAGCCGTGGGAGAAGAACCTGATCCCGGCGATCGAGAAGGCGATCCGCGCCGGCGACCTCGGGCTCAACCCGGTGAGCGACTCGGAGCTGGTCCGCCTGCCGATCCCGGCGCTGACCGCCGAGCGCCGCAAGGAGCTGGTCAAGGTCGTCAAGAAGATGACCGAGGAGGCGCGGGTCGCGGTCCGCGCCGCCCGGCGCGACGCCAACGACATGATCAAGGACGCCGAGAAGGACAAGGCGATCACCGAGGACGAGAAGAAGCTCGGTGAGAAGAAGATCCAGGACCTCACCGACAAGTACGTCGGCGTGGTCGACGACGTCGCGGCGGCCAAGGAGAAGGAGATCGTCGAGCTCTAGGGGCGGCGCTCGACGCGGGGGGCCGGGGCGCGTCAAAGGTACGACATGCCCCGACCGGTGGGCCGAATCCGGCCGGGGCGGGAGTTGGGCGAACCTTGGCTCTCGACGTATGATCGCGAGGATGGGAGGCCCTCCCAGCGGCGCAGGAGCGCTGGTCGGCCAGCGCCTGGGCAAGTACGACCTCCTCGCCCTCCTGGCGCTCGGCGGAACCGCCGAGATCTATCTTGCGCGCATCGACGGTCACGCCGGCTTCGAGAAGTACGTGGTGGTCAAGTGCCTCCACGATCACCTCGCCGACGACAAGGACTTCGTCTCGATGTTCCTGGACGAGGCCCGGCTCGGCGCCCAGCTCGACCACGGCAACATCGTCCAGACCCTCGGCCTCGGCCAGCAGGACGATCGCTACTACCTGGTGATGGAGTTCATCGTCGGGCTGTCGCTGGCGCTGGTCGGCCGGCGCGCCCACGAGCGGGTGCGCGGCGGCAAGATCCCGGTGCCGATCATCCTCAACGCCGCGGCGCAGGCGTGCGCCGGGCTGCACTACGCGCACGAGCGCACCGACGGCGGGCGGCCGCTCAACCTGGTCCACCGCGACGTCTCGCCCCAGAACCTGGTCATCACGTTCGAGGGCATGGTCAAGGTCGTCGACTTCGGCATCGCCAAGGCCGAGTACCGCGAGACCAAGACCCGCAGCGGCACGGTCAAGGGCAAGTTCGCGTACATGTCGCCGGAGCAGTGCCAGGCCAACGACGTCGACCGGCGCACCGACGTCTTCGCGATGGGCGTGATCTGCTGGGAGCTGCTGACCGGGCGGCGCCTGTTCAAGCGCGACTCGACCTACGAGACCTACCAGGCGGTCGTCGAGTGCCGGGTGCCGCCGCCGTCGTCGGTCAACCACGAGCTCGATCCCGCGCTCGACGCCCTGGTCATGCGCGCGCTGCACAAGGACCGCGAGCAGCGCTACCCGACCGCCGAGGCCTTCGGCGAGGCGATGATCGGGTACCTGCACCAGCGCGGCAAGGCCGCCGGTCCCGGCGAGATCGCGCGGTTCTTCGAGGAGCACTTCCAGCCCGAGATCGACGATCACCTGGCGCGCATGCGCGAGCTGATCGAGGGCCGGCGCGCGTCGGTCGCCGACCAGAAGCAGCTGCAGTGGGACGCCAGCGAGCTCGACGGCTCGGCGTCGGTGCTCGACAGCGAGCTGCTCGAGGAGATCATCGAGGAGTCGGTGCTGGCGACGGCGCCGGCGCGCGCGGCGTCGACGTCGAGCGAGGCGGCCGCCGAGGCGGCGCGGCGGGCCGCGACCGCGCCAGAGCGCCCCGCCCGGCCGACCCCGCCGACGCCGACCCCGGCGCGCCCACCGGGCCGCGGCCGGTGCCGCCGATCCCGTCGCCGCCGCCGGCGCGGGCCGGCACCGGCGACGTCGAGAGCTGGAGCGGATCGATCCACGAGGTCGGGCCGGACACCACCGACGACGAGATCCCCGGCGAGGCGACGCGGATCGAGATGAACCCGGCCGGCCTGGTCGCCGATCTCGAGGCCGGCGCGCTGCAGCGCGCGACCACCGAGGACATCGGCCGGCGTCGCAACGGCGGCGACGGCGGTCGCGACCGTGGCGGCGCCCGCAAGGGCGGCATCGGGGTGCTGACGCCGCCGGGGCTGCGCGCCACCGGCGCGCCGCTCGATCCGCTGCCGCACGAGCGCGATCCGGCGATGGACATCGCGACCACGCCGCCACCGACCGCGGTGCCGCCGCCGCAGCCGCCGCCGCAGCCGCAGCCACCGGTGGTCGCGGCGCCACGGCGGCCCA
The DNA here is from genome assembly GCA_020633495.1 of Kofleriaceae bacterium. Classification (GTDB taxonomy): domain Bacteria; phylum Myxococcota_A; class Polyangia; order Haliangiales; family Haliangiaceae; genus WYBA01. The sequence continues at coordinate 309,431 of JACKDR010000004.1, forward strand.
GCTTCGGACCGAGCGCGGCGGCGGTGGTGCCGACGATGCTCGCGCCCGACGTGGCGCCGCGGAAGTTCGCCAACGTGCCCACCGTGCTCGACGAGCGGGTCGCGGCCGCGACGCGGGCCGCGGGCGCCGCCCTGGCGTCGCGTCGGTTCGCGGCGGCGCCGGCGCAGATCCCGACGGTGATCGCCGACGACGCCGGCGGCCACGCGGGCGCTGCGGGCCACGCCGCGGGCACCGGCGGGTCGCTGCCGGGCGCGGCGGTCGGGACCCGGCCGGGGGTGGCGGCGCACGGCGGCGTCGACACCGGCGGCCTGCCGGTGCTGTCGCCCAGCGAGGTCGTCAGCCTGCCGCCGTCCGGCGACTATCCGGCGAGCCCCGACAGCGCCACGCAGCCGCCCGCCAGCGGGCCCTACGGCCAGGCCCCCGGCAGCGGGCCCTACGGCCAGGCCCCCGGCAGCGGACCCTACGGCCAGGCCCCCGGCAGCGGGCCCTACGGCCAGGCCCCCGGCAGCGGGCCCTACGGCCAGGCCCCCGGCAGCGGGCCCTACGGCCAGGCCCCGGGCAGCGGGCCCTACGGCCAGGCCCCGGGCAGCGGGCCCTACGCGGGCGCGCTGCCGACGCCGGCGCAGCTGATGGCCATGCCGCCGATGGACCAGGTCTACCCGGACGTCACGCTGAGCACGCGGTCGCCGATCCGGAAGCTGCCGCCGTGGCTGCTCGGCGTGCTGTTCGTCGTCGTGCTGGCGGCGGCGACCGGCCTCACGGTCGCGATCGCGCACGCGCTGCGGTAGCCGCGGCGCGCGCCGGCTACGCCAGCAGCCGCGCCAGCTTGTTGCGGCTGATGCCCAGGGCCCGCGCCGCGGCCGACCGGTTGCCGCCGGCGCGCGCCAGCGCGACCCGGGCGTAGCGACGCTCGACCTCGTCGAGCGCGAGGCCGCCGGGCAGGACGACGTCGCCGTCGGCCGCGGCGTCGCCGCCGTCCGGGCCGGCCGTGCCGGTCGCGCGCGAGCGCCGCGGCGGCGCCGTCGTCGGGCTCGCCGTCGCCGTCGCCGTCGCCGTCGAGGTCGACGTCGAGCAGGCCGAGGGCGTCGACGTCGATGACGCCGCCGTCGCCGAGCACGACCGCGCGCTCGATGGCGTGCTCGAGCTCGCGGACGTTGCCGGGCCAGCGGTGGGCCAGCAGCACCGGGCGGGCGGCGTCGGCGAGGCGCAGCTCGCCCTTGCCGTAGCGACGACCGTAGGCGGCGACGAAGTGCTCGGCGAGATCGAGGATGTCGTCGCCGCCGCGGCGGCGCAGCGGCGGCAGCTCGACGTCGACGACCCGGACCCGGAAGTACAGATCCGAGCGGAACTTGCCCTCCTTGACCAGCGCGGCGAGGTCGCGGTTGGTCGCGGCGACGATGCGGGCGTCGCTGGTCAGGGTGGCGCGGCCGCCGACCCGCTCGAACGCGCGCTCCTGGACGAAACGCAGCAGCTTGCCCTGGAGGTCGAGCGGGATCTCGCCGATCTCGTCGAGGAACAGCGTGCCGCCGGCGGCGGCCTCGACCTTGCCGACGACGCGGGCGTCGGCGCCGGTGTAGGCGCCGCGCTCGTGGCCGAACAGCTCGCTCTCGACCAGGCCGGCCGGCAGCGTCGTGCAGTCGACGTGGACGAACGGGCCGTCGCGGCGCGGCCCGTTGACGTGGATCGCGCGGGCCAGCAGGCCCTTGCCGGTGCCGGTCTCGCCGTGCATCAGCACGGTGGCGTCGGTGCGCGCCGCGCGCAGGATCTTGTCGTAGACCGCCTGCATCGCGGGCGAGCGACCGATGACGTGGTTGAAGCGTCCGGCGACGGCGACCCCGGCGCGGCGGCCGTCGCCGCGCAGCGAGGTGTAGTCGAGGGCGCGCCCGATCTGGCCGGCGAGCACCCGCGCGAAGCCCTCGTCCTGGGTCGTGAACGCGCCGCCGCGCTTGTTGAGGACCTGGACCACGCCGCGGCGCTGGCCGTCGGCGCCGTCGACCGGGACGCACAGCATCGACTCGGTGCGGTAGCCGGTGCGCTCGTCGTGATCGCGCGCCCACCGCGGATCGGCGGCGACGTCGGCGAGGTTGACGATCTCGCCGGTGCGGGCGACGTCGCCCGACACGCCGCGGCCCAGCGGCAGGCGCAGGGCGTCGAGCTCGACCTCGTCGGCGACCCGGGCGCGCAGCTCGCCGGTGGCGCGATCGACCAGCCACAGCGTGGCGCGATCGGCGGCCATCGCGGTCGCGACCCGACCGGCGAAGGTCGCGAGCAGGTCGTCGAGCTCGACCTCGCGCGCGATCATCGCGCCGAGGTCGGCGAGCAGCTCGAACTTCTGCGCGTCTTCGCTCATGTCGCGGCGGCGGCCTCGCCCGAGCATGGCACAGTCGTGCGCGGCCGGTCGCACCGGGCGCGCGCCGTGATCGCGCCGGTCCACCGGGTCAGGCCGCCGATCGCGCGGAGGTGTCGACGCCGACCCGGATCTCGTCGCCCTCGCGGGCGGCGACGGTGCCGGGGAACGCGATCCGGGCCCGCGCCTCGAGGTCGGCCACCGCGGCGTCGCTGCGTCGCGGGTCGTGGTGGAACAGCACCAGCCGGCGCACGTTCGCCGCCCGCGCCAGCTCGACCGCGGCCTGCCAGGTCGAGTGGCCCCAGCCGACCCGCGCCGGACCGCCGTCGCCCCGGTACTCCTCGGGGGTGTACTGGGCGTCGTAGATCAGGACGTCGGCGTCGGCGGCGAGCCGGCGCAGGACCGGGTCGACGCACGCGTAGTGCTCGGTGTCGGTGGCGTAGACGACGGCGCGGCCGCCGTGCTCGATGCGGTAGCCCCACACCGGGTCCGGGTGGTTGAGCCGCGCCATGCGTACGGTGGCGTCGCCGACGCGGAGGGTCTCGCCGGCGCGCAGCTCGCGTGCCGACACCTGCGCGGTGACGTCGTCGAACGCGACCGGGAAGAACGGCGCGCACATCTGCCGGCGCAGCGCCGCCTCCAGCGGCATGACGCCGTTGCCGCCCGAGATCACCTCGACGCGGTGGCCCGGGGTGTAGATCGGCGCGAAGAACGGCAGGCCCTGGATGTGGTCCCAGTGCAGGTGCGACAGCAGCAGCGTCGTGTGCGAGCCGCCGGTGGCGACCAGCTCGTCGCCGAGCGCGCGCAGGCCGCTGCCGGCGTCGAGCACGAGGCGCGCGTCGCCGACCTGGACCTCGACACAGCTGGTGTTGCCGCCGACGCCGACGGTCGACGGACCGGGGGTGGCGAGCGAACCGCGGACGCCGCGGAAGCGAAGGACGATGTCGGGGTGGGTCATACGCAGCCTCCTTGCCCGTGAAGTGGGCGAGCGGCGCGTGGTAGTGCAGCCGCGATGCCAGCGATCCCCGACGCGACGTCGCGGCCTTGGCGGCGCGCCGCGCGCCGCTGCGTCACCCGGTTGCGCTGTCGCGGAGCAGGTGGTCCGCGCCGCAGCAGCGACCGTCGGCTACGCCGCGGGCGGCGCGGGTGGCTCGGCGGCGGGCGCCACGGCGCCGCCCCGGCCGCGCAGCTGCTTGAGCAGGCGCAGGAAGTCGCGGGCGATCGGCGCCGCGAACACGAAGGCGGCCGGGATGTAGGCGAGCGCGCCGATGACGATCTCCGCCGGCAGGAGGATCCGCGGGTCGTCGACGCCGACGGCGATCAGGCCGTGGCGCGCGCCCAGCGCCGCCGCCGCCATGGCCGCGCACGCCAGCATCGGTCGGGCGAAGCCGATGAACATGCGCGCCATCGACGGCCCGGTGCGCGCCACCATCCAGACCCCGGCGATCGCGTGCATGCCGAACGCCATGCCGACGGCCGCGGCGGCGGCCTGGATGCCCCAGCCGTGCAGCGCCCAGATGCCGCCGAACAGCAGCACCAGCTTGCCGAGCTCGAGCCACATGAACTTGTCGGTCTGGTCCGACGCCTCGAGGTACGAGCTGAGGGTCCAGGCGATCGGCCGGAACACCGACAGCGCGGCGAGGATGGTCAAGAGCGGCGCGACCCCCTGCCACTCGGGCCCCAGCGCCACCTGGATCAGCGAGTGCGACACCACGGCGAGGCCGACCGCCATCGGGAAGATGATCAGCCCGAGCAGCGCGGTCGAGCGCTCGAGCGCGGCGGCGCGCCGCGCCGGCGGCATCTCCGACATCGACGGCAGCAGCACCTGGCCGATCTGCTCGCCGACGTAGATCGCCGGGATGTCGGCGAGGTTGTAGCCCATGTTGTAGAGCGCCATCGGCCCGGTGCCGAAGTAGCGCGACATCATCAGGTTGTCGCAGTAGCGCGCGGCGTTGTGGGCGACCGACTCGACCGCGAGCGGCAGGCCGAAGCGCAGCATGTCGCGGAAGCGGGCGCGCGACAGCCGGGTCCGCCGGGTCCACGACCGCATGCCGGCCGCCGACAGCATGATCGCGACGATCATCGCGCTCTGCGCGATGTTGCCCCAGACCACGCTCATGCCGCCGAGGCCGCGCCACGCCAGCAGGACCGTGACCACCGCGTAGGTGGTCTCGCCCGCCGCCATCGACACGCCGATGGCGCGGAAGTGCATGCCCTTGACCAGGACCTTCTCGGGCACCGCCGAGATCCGGCGCAGGCCGAGCGCGACCGCCATGCCCGGGACGTAGGCGACCCCGGCCTCGGCGTTGAACCAGGGCAGGAAGTAGCCGCCGACGAACCCGACCAGCACCATCGCGATGGCGCCGAGCACCAGGTGGGCGACGGTGACGTGCCAGATCACCTCGGCCTCGGCGTCGCCGCGCGCCTTGACGATCAGGTACGGCCCGAAGCCCCAGTTCGAGACCCAGCTGAAGATCATCACGATGATCGTCGCGGCCGCGACCTCGCCGATGACGTCGGGCTCGATCAGGTGGGTCATCACCAGCGTCCCGGCCACGCCGATCGCGCGGGCGAGCAGCCCGAAGACGATCGTCCACGCCGCGCCGCGCGCGGCCTTCTGTGCCAGGGACATGGAGCGCGGATACTGCCTGCCGCGCGCCGGCGTATCAAGCGCCGCGGCGGGGCGCGTGGGTGACGGCGGCGGCGCCGGCGGCGCGGGCGGCCAGGGCGTCGATCAGGCGGCGCCGGCCGCGCGGCGGCGCGATCAGGTCCCGGGTCGAGATCGCGACCGCGAAGCGCATGAACTGGGCGAGCCGCGGGTGGAACGGCCGCGCCAGCGCCAGCGCCGCCGGCAGCGGGCCCGCCGGCACGTGGCGGATCCGGACCGGGCGGCCCAGCGCGGCGAACGCGGCCTCGGCCAGCTCGCGGCGGGTCAGGACCTCGGGCCCGCCGGCGGCGACCTCGAGCGCCGGGTCGGCGTCGGCGACGGCGTCGAGGACGACCTCGGCGAGGTCCTCGTCGGCGATCGGGTTGCTGCGGGCGAGGCCGTCGCCGATCTCGGGGATCGCGCCGCGCCGCGCCAGGTCGAGGTACGACGCCAGCGCCGAGAAGAAGCCGGTCGGACGCAGCACCGCGTGGGCCAGCCCCGAGGCGCGCAGGTGCGCGACCACCCGCTCGTGCGCGGCGACGTAGGCGAGGCGCCGCATCGCGGGGGCGTGCAGCACCGAGACGTAGACGACGCGGCCGACGCCGGCGGCGCGGGCGCCGTCGATCAGGGCGCGGTTGACCGGGACGTCGACCGCGCCGTAGCCGCGCCAGCCGTGGCCGGGCGCCGGCGCGACGCTGGCGCCGGCGCTCGAGCACAGCGCGTCGACGCCGGCGAGGGCCGCGGCGACGGCGGCGCGGTCGCGGCCGTCGGCGACGACGACCTCGACGTCGGCGCGATCGCGCCACGGCGCGGTGAGGCGGGCGGGGTCGCGGGTGATGGCGCGGACCCGCCAGCCGCGATCGAGCGCGGTCGCGACGACGTGGCGGCCGAGGGCGCCGCTGGCGCCGGCGACCGCGAGGAGGCGTGGCATGGGGGTGCGATGCCGGCGGGCCGGCCGCCGGCGCGCGGCACGGTGACGCATCGACGTGAGCGCGACCGGGGAACGCTGTTAGGCTGCGGGAGCGCGATGCAGCCCGAGCCTCCCGAGGTGCCGCCCGCGGCGACGACGGACGGTGACGACGCCCGCGACGATCACCACGCCCGATCGCAGCCGACGCCGTCCCGCATGTTCCGGGTCCAGGCCGCGCCGCCGGTGCCGCTGCGCCGCTACGTGGTGGGCCTGCAGCGCCTGCGGCCCGGCAACCAGGTGACGCTGCTGCGCGGCGGCGGCGAGACCTTCCCGGCCATGCTGGCCGCGATCGGCGCGGCCCGCCGCCAGGTCCTGCTCGAGACCTACATCCTCGAGGACGACGCCACCGGCAACCGCTTCGCCGACGCGCTGCGCGCCCGCGCCCGCGCCGGCGTCGACGTCCGCATCCTCTACGACGGCGTCGGCGGCATGAGCCTGGCCAGCGCCTGGATCGACGGCCTGCGCGCCGACGGCGTCAAGTTCGTCGAGTACCACCCGATCGCGCCGTGGCGGCGCCGCTTCAACCTGTTCAACCGCGATCACCGCAAGATCCTGGTCGTCGACGACGAGGTCGCGTTCACCGGCGGCCTCAACGTCAGCGACGACTACGCCGCGGTCGCCGACGGCGGCGCCGGCTGGCACGACATGCACTGCATGCTGCGCGGCCCGATCGTGCTCGACCTGTCACGACTGTTCCGGCGGACCTGGATCCGCAACGACGGCCCGGGCTACCCGGCGCCGCCGCGCCCGCACACCGCCGGGCCCGCGCCGGCCGACACCGCCGACGCCGCCGACGCCGCCGACGCCTGGGCGCGCATGCTCGAGAACGGCGAGCGCCGGCGCAAGCGCAAGATCCGCCGCGCCTACACCCACGCGATCGACGCCGCGCGGACCTCGGTGCTGCTCGAGAACGCGTACTTCCTGCCCGAGCTGCCGATGCGCCGCGCCATGTACCGCGCGGTCAAGCGCGGCGTCGACGTGCGGGTGATCGTCCCCGGCAACAGCGACGTCAAGACCGTCGAGTACGCCGGCCTCTACGTCTACCGGCGGCTGGCGCGCCACGGCGTCCGCATCCTGCGCTGGAAGGGCGTCATGCTCCACGCCAAGACCGCCGTGATCGACGCGGTGTGGTCGACGGTCGGCAGCTACAACTTCGACGCTCGCAGCCTGTTCTACAACCTCGAGGTCGTGGTCGAGCTCCTCGACGCCGGCTTCGGCGAGCTCATGGAGCGGCAGTTCGAGGTCGACGTCGCCCACACCGAGCCGTTCGACGAGCGCGCGTGGCTGCGGCTACCGTGGTGGAAGAAGGCGCTCGCCTATCTGGCGTTCCAGCTGCGACGCTGGCTGTGACCTCTCACGGCGCCGGGTAGCGGACGCCGACGATCGTGTACGTGACCTCGCCGGCCGGGCGCCGGACCGTGACCTCGTCGCCCTCGCGCCGGCCCATCAGGGCGCGCGCCACCGGCGAGTCCATGCTGATGTGGCCGGCCTTGACGTCGCTCTCGTCGGCCCCGACGATGCGCCACTCGACCTCGGCGCCGTCCTCGTCCTCGAGCCGGACCCAGGCGCCGAAGAACACCCGGTCGGGCGCCGACGGCGGCTCGCTGACCACGATCAGCTCGTCGAGGCGCTTGCCGAGGAACCGGACCCGGCGATCGATCTCGCGCAGCCGCCGCTTGCCGTAGATGTACTCGGCGTTCTCGGAGCGATCGCCCTGCGCCGCGGCGTCGGACACCTCCTGGGTGACGCGCGGGCGCTCGACCGTCCACAGCTGCTCGAGCTCGTCGCGCAGCCGCTTGGCCCCGGCCGGGGTGATGTACTTCGAGCTCGCGGGGCGCGGCTTGCGATCGCGCGTCGACATCGTGGCATCCTAGCGCACGCTCGTGCCCGGCCTCGCGCCCCGAACCGTCGTCCTCACCGCCGCCGCGATGGTCGGGTTCGCCGCCAACTCGCTGCTGTGCCGGGGGGCGCTGGGCGCGGCGTCGATCGACGCCGCGTCGTTCACCGCGGTGCGGGTGGCGTCGGGCGCGCTGGCGCTGGCCGCGCTCGTGCCGCGCGCGGCGCGCCGCGCCGGCAGTTGGGCCGGCGCCGCGGCGCTGGCCGCCTACGCGCTGGCATTCTCCTTCGCGTACCTGCGGCTGGCCGCCGGGGTCGGCGCGCTGCTGCTGTTCGGCGCGGTCCAGGTGACGATGATGATCGCCGGGCTGCGCGCCGGCGAGCGGCCCGGCCCGTGGCAGTGGCTGGGCCTGGCCGCGGCGTTCGGCGGCCTGGTCGTGCTGGTCGCGCCGGCGCTGGCGGCGCCGGACCCGGTGGGCGCCGCGCTGATGGCGATCGCCGGGGTCGCGTGGGGCGTGTACTCGCTGATCGGGCGCGGCGCCGCCCACCCGCTGGCCGCCACCGCCGACAACTTCGCCCGCGCCACCCCGGTGGCGCTCGCGGTGGCCGCGGCGACGATCGCGTGGGGCCGGCTGGGCGGCGGCGGCGGCCACGTCGAGGTCCGCGGCGTGGCGCTGGCCGCGACCTCGGGGGTCGCGGCGTCGGGGCTGGGCTACACGCTGTGGTACGCGGCGCTGCGGGGCCTGAGCCGGACCCAGGCCGCGATCGCCCAGCTGACGGTCCCGGTGATCGCCGCCGCCGGAGCGGTGGCGCTGCTCGACGAGGTGGTCACGCCGCGGCTGGTGATCGCCGCGGTGGCGATCGCGGCCGGGGTGGTGGCGGCGCTGGCGGCCCCGTCGCGGCGGTAGCCCGCGGGCCCGTGGCGGCCGGCAGATCGAGTATCCTGCGCCCGCGCCGGCGGCGCGCTCGTGCTCTCGAACTTCCTCATCATCCTCCTGCTGGTCACCGGAAACGGCCTGTTCGCCGGCGCCGAGATCGCGATCCTCAGCCTCCGCAAGACCCGCCTGCGCGAGTTCGTGCGGCGGGGCGACCGCCGGGCCCTGGCGGTCAAGGCGCTGCGCGACAAGCCGGAGCACTTCCTGGCCACGGTGCAGATCGGCATGACCGTCATCGGCACCGCGGCCGCGGCGGTCGGCGGCGCCGCGTTCGGCGCCGGCATGGAGGCGTGGCTCGACAGCGTCCACATCGGCCACGCCAAGGAGATCGCGCTGGTCACGGTCGTCATCATGATCTCGATGCTCGAGCTCGTGATCGGCGAGCTCGTGCCCAAGTCGCTGGCGCTGCGCTACTCGGATTCGTACTCGTTCCGGGTCGGCCGGCCGCTGCTGGGGCTGTCGTACCTGATGCGGCCGCTGGTCTGGTTCGTGACCGCGGCGTCGAACGCGGTGCTCAAGCTGTTCGGCGACGAGACCACGTTCACCGAGGCGCGGCTGTCGCGCGACGAGCTGCAGCAGCTGGTCGAGGAGGCGGCCAAGACCGGCTCGGTGGATCCGCGCGCCAGCGAGATCGCGTCGCGCGCGCTCGGCTTCGGCGAGGTCACGGTGGCCGAGGTGATGGTGCCGCGGACCCGGATCGTGGCGCTGCGGCGGGGCTCGTCGAACGAGGAGGTGCAGCGGGTGATCCTCGAGGAGGGTCACAGCCGGATGCCGGTCTACGACCAGAGCATCGAGAACATCGTCGGCTACGTGGTCGCGCGCGACGTCCTGGCGCTGGCCTGGGAGAAGGGCCTGGTGGTGCTCGAGGACATCCTGCGGCCGCCGTACCTGGTGCCGGCGACGACGCGCGCGGTCGACCTGCTGCGCGACATGCAGCGCAAGCGGATCCAGATGGCGGTCGTCACCGACGAGCACGGCCTGGCCGGGCTGATCACGATCGAGGACCTGATCGAGGAGCTGGTCGGCGACATCTTCAGCGAGGACGACCAGCCGCAGTCGCTGGTGCTGCGCGAGCCCGGCGGCACCGCGGTGGTGCAGGGCTGGGCGCCGGTGCGCAAGGTCAACCGCGAGCTGCACTGCGACCTGCCGGTGGGCGCGGACCGCAACACGATCGCCGGGCTGTGCATGTCGCTGGCGCAGGCCATCCCGCAGGCCGGCGAGCGCCTCACCACCGAGGACGGCACGGTGCTGGAGATCGTCGAGGCCTCGGCGCGGCGGGTCCGCAAGGTCCGGATCCACCCGGTGCCGCACCAGGGCGACGGCCTGGCGCCCGAGCCCGGCGACCACGACGACTAGCGCGCATCTCACAACCGGGTCGCGCCGCACGCTTCGCTCACGCCGAGCGGAGCCCGCGCGGCGAAGCCGCGAGGGCGCCGTCGAGGCGGCGGGCCGCGGCCGGAACCCCGTCGGCGATGGCGGACCGTCTCGGCGCCCGCCCCCTCGACTTCGGGGTCGCGGCTCCGCCGCTCCCCCTCCGCTCCTAACGAACAGCTGGGCCGCTGATCTTGCGTGGCGCAGCGATCGGCGGACCGCGGGTTTGGGCCCGACAGCGCTCACCCCGAGCGGAGGGGGAGGTGCGCAGCACCGACCCCGCAGTCGAGGGGGCGGGCACCGGTGCGCCGCCGAGACCGCACCGATCCACGCCCTCTCGACTGCGCCCTCGCGGCTTCGCCGCTCGGGCTCCGCTCGAGGTGAGCGAACCATGGCGACCAGGCGACCGGACCCGGTTCGTCTTGCCGCAAATCTCCGACGGCCGTCGGTCGAGCGCTCGGGGTGAGCGAGGTTGTGAGATGCGCTCTAGCGGGGCCTGACCAGCCGGCGCCGGCGGCCGGACCGGGACGGGTCCGGGCCCCAGATGACCGTCCGGCCAGCGCACCTGGGGCCCCCATTCCGGCGCCGGGCTGGTAGTATTCTCGACAGATGGCCGTCATCGCCCGCGACACGGTCGCCGCCGACCAGCTCGTGTATGCGTGGCCGTTCCCGATCGGGCCGGAACCGGTGGAGGTCGCGTGCGGTGAGGACGAGCTCGTCCTGATGTGCCCGGCCTGGGTCGTGGGCCAGCACCTGGGCCCCGGCCGCCACACCTGGCGCACGCCGGATCCGTCCAAGCCGAGCAACGCCTACTTCGTGCTCACCGGGCCGGTCGAGACCGACTTCGACGTCATGACCAGCTTCGTCATCCCGTCGACGCAGCAGCCGGTGCGGCTGCGCGCGCAGGGCAGCCTGCTGGTCCGGTGCGCCGATCCGGTGGTCCTGATCTCGCAGTTCGTCGGGCTGCCGTTCGACAACATCAACGCCGGGCTGATGCGCTCGGTGTCGATCAGCGTCGAGCGACTGGTGTCGCGCGTGCTGGTGCGGCGGGTGATCGCGGCGGGGTCACCGGCGGCGGTCGTCGACCCCGGCATGCTGCCGTCGATCATCGACGAGCTGACCGCGTACAACCCGGCGGCGGGCGCGGTCAGCGGCGTCGCGTTCCTGCGCTTCAACCAGCTGCTGATCCACGCCGACGACGGCGGCATGGGCGGCGGGACCTGGAACGGGCAGCCGTGGGACGGCGCGACCCAGCCGTCGTCGAGCAACGGCTACATGCCGGACGGCGCCTACGCCACCGGCGGCCACAACGGCGGCTACGGCCAGGGCTTCGGCCAGATGGCGCAGCCGTACCCGACCGGCGCGTTCGGCGCCGAGACCCAGCCCTACAGCACCGGGGCGTTCGACGCCTCGACCTCGGGTCAGCACCCGCCGCCCGGCGCCGCGCCGGTGGTGGCGACGCCGCCGCCCGGCGCGCTGACCCCGGTGGCGCCGGCGAGCGCGCCGCCCGGCCAGGGCTCGTCGCCGAGCCACGAGCCGCCGGCGCCGTCGTCGTCGCCCGGCATGGCGGTGTCGAGCGAGACCGCCGGCGCGGGCGGGGTGGTGTCCGGCGAGATCGGCGGCGGCGAGCCCAAGCGCTCGACGCCGCAGGGCCCGGCGGCGCAGGCGCCGGCGCAGGCGCCGGCCGAGCCGCCGCTGCTGCCGGTGGGCTCCCGCGTCCTGGTGTCGAGCGCCGACGGCACCCTGCACTCCTCGACCATCCGGCAGCACCAGCAGGGCTACTACGAGGTCGAGGTCGGCGCGACCGGCCAGACCCTGTGGCTGCCGGTCAACCAGGTCATCCCCGAGGGCCAGTAGCCGGCGTCGCGGCGCGCGCCGCGACGCGACGACCCCGGGGCTACTTGTCGGCCGCCGGCTTCTTCTTCTTGCCCGGCAGGATGTTCATCAGCTTGCTGATGATGCCGAGCATGATCTCGTCGGCGCCGCCGCCGATCGACATCAGGCGGGTGTCGCGATAGGCGCGCGACGCGACGTTGTCCCACATGAAGCCCATGCCGCCCCAGTACTGCAGGCAGGCGTCGGAGACCTCGCGACCGAGGCGGCCGGCCTTGAGCTTGGCCATCGACGCCAGCCGGGTCACGTCGGCGCCGCCGACGTAGTCCTCGACCGCGCGCCAGCACAGCGACCGCAGCAGCTCGACCTCGGTCTGCAGCTCGGCGATCCGGAAGTGGATCACCTGGTTGTCGATGAGCGGCTGGCCGAAGGTGTGCCGCTCCTTGCAGTAGGCGATGGTCTCCTCGATCACCCGCTCCATGCCGCGCAGCGAGCTGAGCGCGCCGAACAGCCGCTCCTCCTGGAACTGCACCATCTGCATCATGAAGCCCATGCCCTCGGCGCCGATCCGGTAGCGCTGCGGCACCCGCACGTCCTCGAAGAAGACCGGGCAGGTGTCCGACGCCCGCATGCCGAGCTTGTCGAGCTTCTCGCCGACGGTGACGCCCTTGGTCTTGGCCGGCACGATGATCAACGACTTGTTCATGTGCACGGCGCCGTCGCCGGTGTTGGCGAGCAGGCAGAAGAAGTCGGCCTGCGCGGCGTTGGTGATCCACATCTTCGAGCCGTCGATCACGTAGTCGCTGCCGTCCTTGCGCGCCGCGGTCTTGAGCGCGGCGACGTCGGAGCCGCCGCCGACCTCGCTGACCGCGATCGCCGCGACGACGTCGCCCGCGATCGCCGGCGCCAGGAACTCGGCGCGCAGCTCGTCGGAGCCCCACCGCGCCAGCGCCGGCGTCGCCATGTCGGTCTGGACGCCGATGGCCATGCCGATCGAGCCGCTGCCGCCGCCGAGCTGCTCGACGAAGGAGGCCTGGTACGAGTAGTCGAGGCCCATGCCGCCGAACTTCTCGGGCTTGTTGATGCCGAGCAGGCCGAGCTTGCCCATCTTCTTGAACAGCGCGTGGGCGTCGAACGCGCCGTCGCGCTCCCACTGCTCGGCGTGTGGGACGATCTCCTTGTCGACGAACTCGCGGGTGGTGCGAGCCAGCTGCTGGTGCTCTTCGGTCAGACGCATGATCCCCTCTCGGTGCGGTCCGGTGCGGCGACGTTAGTCCCGTTCGGGCCGAATGTCACCAGTGGTGACACTTGAGGGAGGCCCCTGTGACGCTCTGGCATAGCCACTCGAGTTGCCCGTGCGGTTGTGGCGCTGATCTGGTCCGACCAAGGTAGGTGCGCGGTCGACAAGGTGGGCACGAGGGTCCAGCCACTTGGGGCTGCAACTATCGTTCGATACTCGTGATTTCGGCGGCTCCCGGAGTGGTCGCGTGCGCGCCACGGAACTGGCACATGGATGGCTAATCCAGCCGCCCATGCTGTTGTCCCTCCTCCCGCTCCAGGTGGTCGCGCTGGCCGCCTCGCTGTCCCTGCACGGGCTGCTGCCGGCGCCGCCGCCCGGCGCCGCGCTGGACGTGACGGCGGCCGCGCTCGGCGCCCAGGACGCCATGGGCGAGCCGGTCTCCGTCGTCCTGTACGACGCCAACCACAAGGACACGTACCGGGTCACGATCAACCGCGACGGCACGATCGACGACGACGCCCGCGAGATCCTGCGCCACGCCTTCCGGTGCCGCCGCAGCGAGCGCGAGCACAAGATCGACCAGGGCCTGCTGGCGATGATCGCGGACGTCCAGGCGCACTGGCCGGGCAAGACGATCGAGTACATCTCGGCGTACCGCGGCTGGCGCGGCGAGCGGCGGACCTCGCCGCACCGCGCCGGCATCGCGCTCGACTTCCGGATCCCCGGGGTCAAGCTCACCGAGCTGCGCGACTACGTGTGGGGCCGCTTCGAGCACGTCGGCGTCGGCTGGTATCCGACGCGCGACTTCGTCCACATGGACCACCGCGGCGACAAGGACGACATCGCCTGGACCGAGGTCCACGGCAGCAACCGCTACAACCCGTCGTGGTCGAAGCGCGTCCGCGCCGGCGTCCCGACGCCGCCGCGCGTGCACCACTCGCGCGTCGGGCTGTAGCCGGCAGCGGGCGCGCCGGGCGCGCGCCGCGGCGCTACGGCTGCCAGTGCACGACGCCGCCGGCCCGCCGGTAGGCGAGGTCGGTGTCGGCGTCGGTGACGTCGACGACGAGCGTGTAGTCGCCGGCGGGGACGGCGACGCCGTCGAGGTCGACGCCCTCGAAGTGGAGGTCGCGCGAGAACGGCACGAACTCGCCGGGGATCGAGCGGGTGTCGAACGGGATCTCGTCGCCGTCGACCGTGACGTCGGGGTCGAGCGACGTGATCAGGCCGATGACCCGCTGGCTGACGGTGATGAAGTGGAAGTCGTAGACCAGGTCGGCGGCGGCCACCGTGACCTCGTCGCCGGGCGCCGGCGTCGTCCACACGATGCCGTGCACGGTCAGGTTGCGATGCGCGGTGTCGACCAGGACGCCGTCGACGGTGACCTGGACGATCACGTCGTAGACGTCGGGGACGACGAGCGCGCCGTCGACGTCGTGGCCGTCCCAGGCGACGCCGTCGGCGCCGGCGCCGATCGCGCGGTCGAGGATCGTGTAGGTGTGGGTGCCGGCGCCCACCGAGACCAGGTCGACGATCAGATCGGCGTGGTCGGCGCCGGTGAGGGTCCACGCCAGGTCGATCGTGCCGTCGGGGACGAGCTCGACGGTGGCGGCCGGCGCCTCGAGCGCGAAGTCGACGGTCGGGGCGTCGTCGCCGACGTCGTCGCCGCCGCACGTGGGCGCCGCGAGCAGCGGCGACGCGAGCGCGAGGAGCAGGACCGGGCGGTACGTCATGGCGAGATCTCCAGGTGATCGGTCCAGGTGGCGACGCGGTCGGCGCGGGTCACCCGATCCCAGGTGAAGCCGGCCACCAGATCGGCAGGACGACACGGTTCGACGCGGTCGATCAAGCCCGCGGCGTGCGCCAGGATGCCACAGAGCGCGGCGGCGTCGTGGCGGCCGCGCAGCGCCGCGGCGCCGACCGAGCCGTGCAGCTT
The DNA here is from genome assembly GCA_020633495.1 of Kofleriaceae bacterium. Lineage (GTDB taxonomy): Bacteria > Myxococcota_A > Polyangia > Haliangiales > Haliangiaceae > WYBA01. Next base: position 324,543 of record JACKDR010000004.1, read on the forward strand.
GGCGTGCTTGCCGCCGCGCGGCTCGAGCAGCAGGAAGTGGTGGCGGTAGGTCGGGCGCGGCAGGCCGAGCAGGCGCTGCAGCAGCACCTGGGTCGCCGTCGACGGCGCGATGTCGCGGCCGCGGACGACGCGGTCGACGCCGCCGGCGCCGTCGTCGACGACGACCACCAGCTGGTAGGCGAGGACGCCGTCGCGGCGCTTGACCACCGGATCGCCCATCTCGAGCGCCGGCGTCTGCGACAGGTCGAGGCCGCCCTCGTCGACGAGGTCGACGCGATCGTCGTCGAGCCGGACCCGCACCGCCTCGGACACGGCGCGCCAGCCCCCGGCCGGCAGCGGCCGATCGCGGCAGGTGTTGGGGTACGCCCAGCCGCCGTCGGGCGCGCGCCGCCCGCCGGCGCGATCGGCGCGGGTGCACGCGCACGGGTACAGCCGACCGGCCGCGGCGAGGGCGTCGAGCGCGGCCTCGTGGCCGGCGCGCAGCGTCGACTGATCGACGGTCTGGTCCCAGTCGAGCCCGAACCACGCGAGGTCGTCGATCATCCGGGTCGCGTGGTCGGCGCGGCACCGGGTGTGGTCGAGATCCTCGAGGCGCAGCACGATGCGGCCGCCGCGGTGGCGGACGTCGAGCCAGGCCAGCAGCGCGGCCAGCAGCGTGCCGGGGTGCGCCTCGCCGGTGGTCGACGGGGCGAACCGTCCACACGTCGCGTCGGCGGGGCGCACGTCGGCAGTATGGCGGATGCGCCGGCGGGCGTCACCAGCGCAGGCCGAGGGCGGCCCCGAGCGTGGCGGTGCTCACGTCGGCGGAGGACACCGCGGGGACCTCGGCGCGCAGGTGCAGCGCGACGCCGCGGTAGGCGAGCCCGACCGCGGCCAGCGCGCCGAGCTGGGCGCCGTCGCGCCGGGTCGGGCCCGCGATCCAGGCCGCGGCCGGGCCGGCGCCGACGGTCGTGACCAGGCGGCGGGTCAGCGCGTACGACAGCTGCGCGGCGACCGCGCCGTGGACCTGGACGACGCGACCGCCGTCGTCGGCGGCGCCGACCGCGCGCGGTGCCTCGAGCAGCGCGATCGCGGCCGACGGCGCCAGCCACAGCGCGGCGCGGCCGCGCCGCAGCGCGAACCCGACCTCGCCGTCGAGGAGGACCCCGAGCGCGGCGACGCCGTCGGCGCGACCGACCGCGACGCCGAGGCCGACCCGGTGGCGGCGGCCGGGGCCGCGGCGGGCCTCGTCGGTCCACGCGACGCGGCCGTCGAGCGCCTGCCGGTAGCGCTCGGGCAGCAGGCTGCCGAACGCGACGTCCTCGGGGCCGCCGGTGTGGACCTCGCCCGCGGCCTCGTCGGCGAAGTCGACGGTGGCGTCGCCGTCGCCGGCGGTGACCGCGGCGGCGGCCGGGACCTCGAGCAGCGCGACCGCGCGATCGCCGTCGCGGGCCCGCACGGTGGTGGCGGCGACCGGCGTGCCGTCGACCAGGACGGTGACGTCATGGGCGCCGGGCGCCAGCCAGATCGAGCGCGGCGCCGTGAACGGCAGCTCGGGGGCGGCGTCGACGGTGATCGTCGCGCCCGGCGGCCGGCTGACGATCTCCACCGGCGAGAAGCCGCGGTCGGCGGCGGCGCGATCGAGGGCGCGCCCGAGGTCGGCGGCGCGCGCGGCGTCGACGGCGGCGCAGCCGGCGAGGAGGATCGAGGCCCGGGTCAGCGCGCCGTCGGTGACCGCCGACGCCGCGGCGTCGTCGCACGGCGCCGCCGCCGCGGTCGGCTCGTCGGCGGCGCGACCAGGCCCCGCCACCGCGGCCAGCGCGCCGGCCAGCACCGCCGCGATCACGGCCCGGCGGGGCCGGGCGGTGGGGACGGGCGGCGGCGCGACCGGGGGCATGTCGCGAGGATGACACGGGCTCGCGGCCGCGGTTGCCGGGCGTTACGCTGGGGCGTGCTCGAACCCGGCGGCGACGACGACCGGCGCGATCGCGACGCGGCGCTGCGACGCGAGGCGACCCGCCTGCTGTGGCGGTACGTGGTCGAGGTCGTCGAGGCCTTCGATCTGTGCCCGTGGGCGCGGCGCGCCCGCGAGCAGGGCGAGGTCCGGGTCGAGGTCGTGACCGCGACCGGCGGCGACGCCGCGCGCGACGCCTCGGTGGCCGCCGCGGTCGAGCGCATCGCGGGCGATCCCGACGCCGTGATGGGCATGGTGGTGCTGGCGCGCGACCCGGTGACGCCGCTGGCGCTGCGCCGGCTGCGCGACGCGGTGCTGACGACGTCGCTGGCCCGGGTCGTCGCGATCGCCGACTTCCACCCGGCGGCGGCGCAGGACCTGGGCACCGCGGCGCGCGCGGTGCCGTGGCTGCGACGATCGCCGGACCCGACGCTGCAGGTGGTGCGGCTGGCCGCGATGGCCAGCCTGCGGGGCGCCGCGGCGCCGGCGCGCGCGACCCAGGCGGCGATCCTGGCCGGCCACGCGCGCGCGCGCGCCGCGGCCGCCGACCTCGGAGCAGGTCGCCGAGCTCAACCTCGCGACCGCGCGCGCCCACGCCGCGGCGGTCGAGGCCGCGGTCGCGGCGATCCACGCCGATCGCGACCGCGCCTACGCGGCGATCGACGCGGCCCTGGATGCGGCGCCCCGGTGACGCCTACGGCGTCGTGCCGGTGACGGTCAGGATCAGGTTGACCGTCGGGTAGCCGAGCGACGACAGCGTCACCGGCTGGGTGATGTCGCAGCCGGTCGACGGCGCGCGGATGTAGCTGGGGCCGCTCTCGCCCGAGGCGTTGCTGCCCATGAAGAAGGTGTTGCTGGTGGCGGTGCCGTCGGGGACGAAGACCTCGGCGACCAGCGACAGGTTGGCGGCGACGGTCGCCGGGGTGGTCAGCGTCACCTGCTGGACCGCGAGGGCCGAGTCGGGGACGGCGACGTTCTGGCCCGACAGCAGCGTCAGCTGCGAGGTGCTGGTCAGCGCCGTGCCCGCCATCGAGTAGATGCGGACCTGGACGGTCTGGGTGGCGCCGGAGCCGCCGGTGGCCTGCTCGATCCCGAAGTCGACGCGGTTGGCGGTGAACGTCGTGGTGATGCCGGCCGACGACAGCGGGAACACGCGGTAGTAGCTGTTCTCCGTCGTGTAGCCGGTGGTGCTGTTCGAGCACGCGACCGAGTTCGCCGACGCCACGGTCATCGAGGTGTTCTGGCTGAGCGTCACCGTCTGCACCTGCGGCGGCGCGTCGATGGGCGGCGCCGCGTCGATCGTCCCCGGTGGCGCGTCGATCGTGCCCGGCGGCGCGTCGATCGTGGGGTTGGTCGACGAGTCGGGCTGGACGTCGTCGTCGCCGCCCCCCTGGTTCGCCGTCGCGCACGCCGCGATCAACGCGGTGCACGCGACCAGTCCGATCGTGCCGAACGCTCGGCCAGCCAGGGAAGCTCGCATGTGCACGATGGTGCACAACTTCGCCACGTCCAGACAACACCCGGGCGTTGTCGAGGGCTGACAACAGGTCGCCTGATTCCCTACATGAAGCCCGTCCGGCACGCGCCGGGTGCAACGATCCACGCCCTCTCGACGCCGCCCTCGCGGCGCCGCTCGGGCTCCGCTCGAGGTGAGCGAACCACGTCGACCAGGCGACCTGACCCGGTTCGTCTTGCGGCAAACCTCCGACGGCCGTCGGTCGAGCGCTCGAGGTGAGCGGGCCTGCAACTCACCCGATCGCGGTACGCAGCGGACCCGCTCGCGCGTGCACCTCACCGCCGGCCTGTGCGCTCACCAACGCGCCGTGGCGCTCGCCCGACGTCACGCCGGCACGGGTGACGCGCGCGTGCGGGGGTCCTCCGCCGGCGAGTTCCGCAGCGGGCCCGCGCGAGCACGCGACCACGTCACCGCTCGCGCCAGCACCCCGCCCGCGCTCTCGTCACCGCGAGGACTGTCTGAGCCGGCGGAGGATCCCCCCACGCGCGCGGCAGGACCCGGGCCGGCGCGCTCGCGCTCTCCCCACCGCCACAGCTCCGGGCTCTCTCTGGGCTGTCTCTGCCCAGCCCCACCGCCGCTACGAGCGCTCGACCGCCGGCACCGCGTCGACCGCGAGCACGCCCAGGTCCTCCGCGCCGTGCCCGGCGTCGATCAGCGCGTCGGTCCGGGTCGCGATCGCGCGCAGCGCCGCCAACGGCGCGTCGCCGATGGCGTCGAGCATCAGGCCCATGTCCTTGCGCGCCATCGTGAGCTCGAACGACGCCGCGAAGTCGCCGGCCGCCATCTTGCGCCCGCGGTTGTCGATCGCGCCACCGGGCCGCAGCCGCCCCATGACCGCCATCGCGTCGTCGGGCGTCAGCCCGAGGCCGCGCGACAGCTGGAAGACGTCGGCGAGGCCGGCGGCGATCGCGACCAGCATCGCGTTGCCCATCAGCTTGAAGCCGGCGGCGCGCCGCGGATCGTCGCCGAGGTACCAGAGGTCGCCGGTCATCGCCGCCAGCGCGGCGTCGACCCGCTCGAAGATCGCCTGCGGCCCGACGCACAGCATGATGCCCTTGGCGTCGCGCGCCGCCGCCGGCGACATGAACACCGGCGCGTGCAGGAACGCGTGGCCGGCCGCGGCGAGGCGCGCCGCGCGGGCCGCGGCGCCGTCGGCCGACGTCGTCGTGTGATCGATGATCACGGCGTCGGCGGGCACCGCCGGCAGCAGCGCGGCCAGCACGCTGTCGACCGCGTCGTCGTCGCGCAGGCACAGGTGGATCCGCTCGGCGTCCGCCACCGCGTCGGCGGGGCTGGCCGCGGCGCGGGCGCCGGCGGCGACCAGCGGCTCGGTGCGGCTCGCGGTCCGGTTCCAGACCGTGACGCCGCCGGTGGTGGTCAGCAGGTGATGAACGAAGCCGCTGCCGAGCAGGCCGGCCCCCAGGAAGGCGATGCGCATGGCGCCGACCCTACCGCGCCTGCCCGGGCGGGGCTCGCCCTGCGTTCCCCGTCACGGAGCCGCGCCCCGCGCATCCGGAGCCCGGGAGCACGAAGCGCCGCGGCTCGGCAGAGCGCGCGGCGCGGGGTGGCGGAACCGGGGTCGATCAGACCGCGACGCGGAAGGCGTCGACGCGGACGTCGAAGGCCGGGCGCGCGGCGAGGCGGCGGTTGGCCGCGACCAGATCGTCGTAGGTGTCGATCTCGGTGGCGTACAGGGTGCCGATGTCGACGCCGTACAGGGTCGCGCCCTGCTCGATGATCTCCTGGAACGAGGCCTCGTAGTACTCGTTGACCAGGCCCTGCTCGTGGCAGCGGCGGTGCAGCGCCTCGAACAGGCGGCGCGAGGTGTCGGCCGAGAACAGCTCGATGCCGACCGACTCGCCCATGGCCGAGCGGACCGGGACGTGCTTGCCGATGGCGAGGACGCGGTCCTCGGCGTTGGCCGTGACCTTGACCTCCTCGAGGCCGATCTCGCCGACCGAGCGGACCGCCAGGCAGTCGGGGCCGCGCTCGAGCAGCTCCTCGACGACGCGGTCGTCGAAGACGACGTCGCCGTCCAGCAGGATGAACGGGTGGCCGTCGACCTGCGGGCGCAGCAGCGACAGCGAGTAGGCGTTGTTGGTCGACCGGAAGTCAGGGTTGGTCACGAACTCGACGTCGAGCCCGGGGAACCAGTCCGCCACCGCGTCGCGCACCTGGTGCTCCAGGTAGCCGGTCCCGATCACGAACTGGTCGAACCCGAGCCGCAGCAGGCTCGTGATCGTCCGGCGCAGGATGGCGACGCCGCCCACGTTGAGCAGGGTCTTGGGACGGTCGTCGGTGTGGGGGCGGAGCCGCGTCGCACAGCCCGCGGCAAGGATGACTGCCTTCATGTCAGGCCGCCGGCTTTGCAACCGGCGTGCTTACCTGGATCCAGGTACTTACGCGCCACCCGGTGTCGAACATTCGACAATCAGGCGACGGGACCGTGCGATCTGACAGATCCACGTGCGCGGATTCGACACCTCCCACCCGTTCAGGATCGTCACCGTCCCGATCTTGCGACCGCGGCCACGGTGGTATCAACCTTGCCCTCTGTCACCGACGCCGGCTCGGCCCGGCCTCGCGCCCGCGCGATGCAACACCGCGACGTCCTCTCCGCCATCGTCCTCGCCGACGGCCCCCACGCCGGGCTGCGGGTGGCCGGGCTGTCGCTGGGCGAGCGTGGCCGCCGGGTCGCCGGGCGCGCCGGGGCCGAGCGCGTGCTGGTCGTCACCACCGCCGCGGACCGCGCCGCGATCCCGGCGTGGCACCAGGCGGGCGGCCGGCTCCTGGTCATCCGCGCCGCCGACCAGCTGACCCACACGCCGCTGGTCGCCGACCTGGTCGCGGCCATCGCCGCGCCGCCCGCCGCCGCGACCTCGAGCGGCGCCGCGCCCCAGGCGGTCGCCGTCGCGCCGGCAGCGCCGCCGAAGGACCCGGCGATCGCCGCGCGCGTCGCCGGCGACCTCGCGCCTGGCGCCTACGCCAGCGCCCTCGCCGCCCGCAGCGCCGCCGCCGACGCCCTCGCCGCCGCGCTCGCCGCGGGCGACGACGATCGCGAGCTGGCCGCCGCCTGGCTCGGCGACGCCGCCGCGCCCGCCGCCGCGATCCCCCACGGCGCGATCGCGCGCTACCCGGTGACCGATCGCGCCAGCGCCCGCGCCGCCGAGCGCCTGCTGTTCCGCATCATCCACAAGCCGCAGGACAACGCGATCACGCGCTACCTGTTCCGCCCGGTGTCGCACGCGATGACCCGCGTCGTCGTCCACACGCCGATCACGCCGAACCAGGTCTCGCTGACCGTCGCGGTCATGTGCGCGATCGGCCTGTGGCTCACCGCGCGCGGCCCGATGTCGTCGGCGATCGCCGGCACCGCGGTCATGCTCGCCGCGTCGTACGTCGACTGCGTCGACGGCGAGGTCGCCCGGCTCAAGCTGCTGTCGTCGAAGTTCGGCGCCTGGCTCGACACCGTCGTCGACGAGCTGTCGTCGGTCGGCCAGGTCATCGCGTTCGGCATCCACTGCCACCGCTGGTTCGGGCCGCGCTACTTCGGCGAGCTCGGCTTCGATCCGTGGCTGGCCGCCACCGCGATCGCGGTGGTCGCGTTCCTGATCTCGATCTACTGCGTCTACTACAACATCATCGTCGTCGTCGGCTCGGCCAACAGCCAGGACTACGTCGGCCGCTTCGAGATCGTCGACGGCAAGCTGCGCCCGGCGATCCAGGCCAGCCGCGTCGACGAGCTGTGGCTGCCGTTCCGGCTCGCCGCGATCGTCGGCCCCAACATCATCCGCCGCGACTTCATCTCGTGGGCGGCGCTGGTGCTGGTGATCCTGCACCTGACCCACGTCGCGTTCGGCACGCTGGTGCTGGGCGGCCTGGTCACGGCGCCGATCGTCACCGTCGACCACATCCGGCTGCTGCGGCTGCGGCGCCGGGCCGCCCGCGCCGCCTGAGCCGCGCCGCGCCGCGGCCTACGCCGGCTTCGGCTTCGGCACGACCCGCCCGGCCGCCAGATCGCGGCGCAGCTTGACGTGCTGGGGCACCAGGATGAACGCCGACACCACCGCGCCCAGCCACAGCAGCGCGTAGGCGACCTCGGTCAGGTTGGCGATCGCGAGGATCAGCGACGCCAGGCCGATGAAGTCGCGGTGCAGCAGCTGCGCCAGCGGCTCGAGCTTGCCGCCCTTCTCGACCGGGTAGTCCTGGCTGTTGCCCGAGCGCGCGACCTTGATGAGGTAGTAGTAGATGACGTAGATCGTCACCGCGGTGCCGACCAGGCCGACCGGGATGCTCCAGCCGACGTAGGGCTGGTACCAGGTGCCGGGGTGGCGCTGGTAGACGTGGTAGCCGATGCCGGCGAGGTAGCCGACCGTGGTCGCCTCGTCGGCCAGCGTGTCGTACCACTGGCCCATCTTCGAGCCCTCGTGGCGCAGCCGCGCGATCTCGCCGTCGGTGCAGTCGAAGTAGCCGGCGACGTGCTGCAACAGCGAGCCGACCACCGCCGCCTCGTACGACGCGCCGGCGGCGATCGCGCAGCCGGTCAGCGCCAGCACCGCGACCATCAGCGTCACCAGGTTGGGCGTGATGAACGTGGGCAGGAACGCGCGCGTGATCGGGTAGGCGACCGGCCGGAACAGGTACTTCGACAGCCAGCCGTCCTGGTCCTTCTTGTGGACCAACTCGAACAGCATCGCGGTGGCGGCGCGCCGCTCGTCGCGGGTCACCGCGCGATGCCGCGCGATCGGGCCGGGGACGTGCTCGGTGGCGTGGCCGTCGGCGCGCCACCGCGCCGCGACCGCGGCGTCGCCGTCGACCGGATCGGCCTCGAGCGCGGCGGCGACCTCGCCGGCCTCCGCCGCCGGCACCCAGATCGCGCCGGCGTAGTCGCCCTCGGCCGTGACCGCGACGCGGGCGCCGCCGCCGCGGACCGCGTCGACCAGCGGGAAGTGCACGACCTGGTCGCTGGCGCGCAGCACCAGGACGTCGCGGCCGCCGTCCCGGGCCCACGCCGCCAGGCCGCGGCCGCCGTGGCCGTCGTCGACGACGACCACCCGGGTCGCGCCGGCGCGCACCGCGACCCGCCGACCGCGCTCGGCCAGGGTCAGGCCGCAGACCTTGCCGGTCCGCGCCGCCGTGCCCGTCGCCAGCACGATGACGTCGAACCCCGCCGGCTCGACGGGCGCCGCCGCGTCGTCGGCCACGGTCACCTCGCCCGCGCCTGCAGCGCGCGCTCGACCTCGGCGAGGTCGGCGGCGGTGTCGATCTCGGCGCAGTAGTGGGCGCCGACGTCGACCGCGTGCAGCGCCAGCCGGCCGTCCTGGCACAGCTGATCGAACGCCTTCTCGTAGTACTCGTACCGCGGCCCGTGCTCGCCGATGCGCTGCTCGATCGTCGCGAACAGCACCGCGGAGGTCGCCGCCGAGAACTTCTCGATGCCGATCGACTCGCCGGCGGCGTCGGCGGGCGGCAGCGACACGTGGATCCGCCGCACCCGGGTCGGCTCGGCGGCGTCGAGGACGACCTTGACCTCCTCGTCGCCGAGGTCGTCGGCCGGGCGCAGCGCCAGGCAGTCGGCGTGCGGCGACCGCACCACCGCCTCGAGCACCTCGGGGTCGAAGACGATGTCGCCGTCGAGCATGACGAACGGCTCGCCCTCGACGACCGCCCGCGCGCACAGCAGCGACGCCCCGTTCTGGGTCGCGGCGTAGTCGGCGTTGCGGCGGTAGGTCACGCGCAGGTCCGGGTACCAGGCGCCCAGCGCGTCCTGGATGCGGTCCTCGAGGTAGCCGGTGACCACGACCAGCTCGTCGAGGCCGGCGCCGCGCAGGGCGTCGACCGCGCGCTTGAGGATCGGCTGCCCGGCGACGGTCAGCAGGCACTTGGGGCGATCGTCGGTCAGCGGGCGCAGACGCGACGACATGCCGGCGGCGAGCAGGACGGCCTTCACGGCGGCGGACCATGCCACAGCGGCTCCGGGATGGGTAGGGATTGCGTTCGGCGCGCCGCGCGGCTATGTCCGAGGCGCCGGACCATGGACCGCGAACGCCTCCGCCGCATCCGCAACTACCAGAACACCGAGTTCTACCCGGCGCTGGTGCTGCGTCCCGCCAGCATCCTGATCACGATGGTGATCGGCGACTGGCGGTGGGTCACGCCCAACGGCGTCACGCTGCTGGCGACGATCTTCAAGCTCGCCGCCGCCGCGATGTTCGTCGTCGACGATCGCGCGTGGCTGCTGGCCGCGGTGGTCACGCTGCAGCTCGGCGCGATCCTCGATCACGTCGACGGCACGCTGGCCCGCTACCGCCAGACGCCGTCGAACCTGGGCTTCTTCTACGACACCGTCAGCGACGCCGTGACCTGGTTCGCGACCCTCGCCGCGCTGGGCTGGCTGGCCTACCAGCGCACCGGGCAGGCCCACCTGCTCGTCGTCGCCGGCGCCGGCGCCTACGCGCTGATGGTCAACGGCTACATGCGCTCGGTGGTCGAGACCGCCGAGGAGCGCCGCAAGTGGAAGGACGCCGTCGACGATCCGGTCGCCGCGGTCGCCGCCAACGCCGCCCGCCAGGAGGGCGGCCCGCCGCCCGAGCGCACCGGCGCCGAGTGGCTGCGCTGGCTCGGCCGCTGCGTCGGCCAGATCTGGCGGTTCCAGGAGATGGACCTGTTCTTCTGGGTCGCCGTCTTCGTCGTCCTCGATCGGATCCCCGCGCTCCTGTGGCTGGTCGCGGTCACCCAGCTCGCCGCGATGCTGATCCAGTTCGTCGCCCGCGCGCTGCGCATGCGCGCGTTCGATCTCCCCTGAGCGCCACCCGCGCCGAGGACCGACCCATGGCCGAGGCCCGCCTCAAGCTCGCCACCCTCAACACCTGGGGCCGCACCGGGCCGTGGCCGGCGCGCCGCGCCGCGATCCGCGCCGAGCTCGCGCGCCTCGCCCCCGACGTCGTCGGGCTGCAGGAGGTGTGGGACGGCGACGGCGGCAACCTCGCCGACGAGCTGCTCGCCGACGACGGCACCTGGCACGTCCAGTACGCGCGCGCCTACGAGCTGTCGCCCGGGGTCTTCTGCGGCAACGCGATCGCGTCGCGCCACCCCATCGTCGACCGCGCGGCGTGGCCGCTGCCCGAGCCGCCCGGCGACACCGGCCGCAACCTGGTGCACGCGGTGGTCGCGACGCCGTGGGGCCGCCTGCCGGTGTTCGTCACCCACTTCTCGTGGCTGTTCCACCAGAGCCGCGCCCGCCTGACCCAGGCCCGGCACGTCGCCGCGCGCGTGCGCGAGCGCGCGCCGATCCAGCGCGGCGACGCCCCCACCGACGAGCTGCCGCCGGTCGTCATGGGCGACCTCAACGCCCCGCCCGACGCCGACGAGCTGCGCTTCCTGCGCGGGCTGCTCGCCGCGCCCGCCCTGCCCGGCGAGCCCGAGGGCGACTGCTACCTCGCCGACTGCTTCGCGATCCGCGGCACCGGCGCCGGCCACACCTTCCACCGCAGCAACCCGTTCGCGGCGCGCGAGCACTACCCCAACCGCCGCATCGACTACATCCTGGTGCGCGGCCCGGATCGCTGGCACCGCGGCGAGCCGCTGGTGGCGCAGGTCGCGTTCGACCAGCCGGACGACGACGGCGTCTTCCCGTCCGATCACTTCGGCGTCTACGCCGAGGTCCGGGCGACCCCGGTCACGCTGCCGCCGCTGTGAGCGGCGCCGGGCCGCTCCGGATCGCCGCCGCCGGCCACGACGCGATCCAGCGATCGGTGTCGGAGGTTTGACACTCCGTCGACGGTTCGACAGCGGCGCCGGGTGGTCGTCCCAGTGACTCCCGCTACTTGATCACGCCACCTGCACGGGCGCGCAGGTAGCGATCGACCTCGGCGAGGTCGGCGGCGGTGTCGATCTCGGCACAATAGTGCGCCCCGACGTCGACCGGCCACAGCTCGTAGCCCTGCTCGTCGATCATCTGCTGCACCGCCGAGTCGTTCCACTCGTTGACCAGGCCACGGCCCACGACCCGCTCCTCGAGCGCGGCGAAGAACCGGCGCGACGCCCCGGCGGAGAACCGGTTGACCCCGATCGACTCGCCGATCGCGGTCGCCGGCGGCACGTCCTTGGCGCAGCGCCGGACCCGGCCGGCGTCGTCGAGGACGATCTTCATCTCCTCGGTGGTCAGCGTCGCCGACGGCCGCAGCGCCAGGCAGTCGGCGCGCGCGCTGGCCAGCACCGCGCCGATCACGTCGCGGTCGCAGACGATGTCGGCGTCGAGCAGGATGAACTCGGCGCCGTCGACGGCGGGCCGCGCCAGCAGCGTCGAGTAGCCGTTGTTGGTCGAGGCGTACTCGCGGTTGCTGATGAACGTGACCTCGAGCGGCAGCCGCCAGGCCGCGACCGCGTCGCGGATCATGTGCTCGAGGTAGCCGACCACGATCGCCGCGCGCGCGACGCCGAGGTCGTGGAGCTGGCCCAGGACCCGGCGCAGGATCGGCTCGTCGGCCACCGGCAGCAGGCACTTGGGCGTGGTCTCGGTCAGGGGCCGCAGCCGGGTCGCCGAGCCGGCGGCCAGGATCACCGCGGTCATCCCCGCGGTCGTGGCGGACGTGCCTGTCGTGGGCTCGCTCATCGCGCGGACGTTGCCACAAGCCGGGCGCGCTGGGTATGTGTCACCACGGACGCGGTCGGTGACAGCTTTTCGACGTCACGGTGACGGCATGTGGTTTGCTGTGGTGCCGCGAGTCCAGCCCCAAGGGTGTACCCCATGTCGCGTGCCAACCTCGTCCTCTTCACTCCCGGCCCCGTGATGACCCCGGCCATCGTGGCCGACTACCTCGTCGACCCGCCGTGCAACTACCACCGGCAGCCGGGGTTCCAGCGCATGTACGACGAGAACCAGGAGGACCTCAAGCAGCTGCTCGGGCTGCGGGATCCCTCGGCCTGGTACGTGACGATCCTGCTGGCGTCGGGCACCGGCTCCAACGAGGCGTGCATGCAGACGCTGTCGGCCACCGGCCGCGGCGTCATCGTGCGCAACGGCTTCTTCGGCCAGCGCCTGGTCGACCAGTGCGCGCGCAACGGCATCGACCACGTCGTCTACGACGCTCCCCACGATCGCCCGCTCGACGTCGGCGCCCTCGACGACTTCCTGGCCGCCAACCCGGACCTCAAGTGGGGCTGGTTCGTCAGCCACGAGACCCGCGCCGGCCTCAAGAACCCGGTCGTCGAGATCGGCCGCACCCTCAAGCGCCACGGCCTGCTGGTCGGCGCCGACTGCGTGTCGAGCGCGTTCGCCTACCCGCTCGACCTCGAGGCCGCGCAGGTCGACCTCGCGGTCGCCACCACGTCGAAGGCGCTGATGGCGGTGCCGGGCCTGGGCCTGGTGTTCAGCCGCCACGCCGTCATGGCCAGCCTCAAGGCCGCCAGCCTGGGCCGCAACTACTACCTCGACCTCGTCGGCGAGTACGAGAAGCAGAAGAAGGACCACGCGCCGCGCTTCGGCCAGCCGGTCCAGCTCCACGCCGCGGTCCGCGCCGCCTGCATGCACCTCAAGGAGGTCGGCATCGAGCAGCACATGGCGCGCATCCGGTCCCAGATGGAGGACCTGACCGCGCACCTCGAGTCGCTCGGCGCCGAGGCCCTGCTCGATCCGCGCTACCGCGGCAACGTCGCGGTCAACTTCCGCCTGCCGCCGGGCATCGAGTACCCGGAGCTGTCGGAGCTGATGGCGCGCGAGGGCTACTACATCCTGTACGGCATCATCGAGGACCCCTCGATGTTCCAGGTCTGCACGATGGGCCACCTGTCCCAGGCCGACATCGACGGCGTCAAGCAGGCGTTCGCCAAGGTGCTCGGCGCGCGCCGCCGCGCGGTCGCGTAGGCGCCCGCGTTCGCGTAGGCTGTCGCGGCCATGGAGCCCGCGCCCCCCTCGTCCGACGTCCCGACCTTCATCGAGGTCGGCGACGCCGGCGGCCACCGCCAGATCCTCGGCGGCCTGTCCGCGCTCGAGCGCGTGATCCGGGTCCTCGGCAAGCAGGGCGTGACCCGCGTCGTCGTCGCCGCCGAGCCGTTCGACGTCGAGCACGAGGGCCCGCCCCGGGTCCCGCACGGCGTCGCCGTCGAGTGGGTCGCGCCCGGCACCGCGCCCGCCGCCGGCCAGCCGGTGGTGCGCGGCGACGAGGTCGCCGGCGTCCGCATCACCGACGAGGCGTCGCGCCGGCGCGCCGAGTGGGCGCTGTTCAAGAGCCTGCCCAAGTCGCACCAGGGCCCCACCGACGCCGCGGTCAACCAGCACTTCTCGCTGCGCATCACCCGCGTGCTGTGCCGGACCCGCATCCACCCCAACCACATCACGATCGTGTCGCTGTTCTGGGGCCTGGCGGCGTGCGCGCTGGTGCTGCAGCCCAGCTGGCTGATGATCGGCCTCGCCGGCGTCATGATGCAGGTCCACAACATCCTGGACTCGTGCGACGGCGAGATGGCGCGGCTGCGCTTCCAGTTCACCAAGTCGGGGGCCTGGCTCGACAACGTCTTCGACGAGGTCGTCGACGACGCGTTCATCGCGTGCTGCGGCCTGGCCGCGGGCGGGGTGTGGGCGTGGATCGGCGTCGCCGGCGGCGCCGCGCGGTTCCTGGCCAACGCGCTGCAGTGGGTCGAGATCTACAAGATGGGCAGCGGCAGCGCCTACGCGTTCCGGTTCTGGTTCGAGGCGCCCGACGCCACCGCCGACGACGTCTACGGCAAGCGCTCGGCGCTGTACTACGTGCGCGCGCTGGGCCGCCGCGACAGCTTCGTGTTCGCGTTCATGATCCTGCTGCTGGCCCGCCAGCCCCAGGCGGTCGCGGTGTGGGGCGCCGCCAACGGCGCCGTCATCCTGGGCCTGATGCTGGCCCACCAGGTGCTGCGCGGCCCGGCGGCGGCTACTCGAGCCGCTTCATGATGTGAAAGCCGAACTCGGACTCGACGACGCCGACCTCGCCGACGTCGAGGCGCAGGCCGAGGCGGCGGAAGTCGAGCACCAGCTGGGCGTCGGGCGAGACGTCGTAGCCGTCGGGGTTCGACGCCGAGCCGCGGTCCTCGCTGAACTGCTTCATCAGGACGTCGAAGTCGGCGCCGCCGTCGAGCTGGGCGAGGATCGAGCGGACCTGGGCCTCGGCGTCCTGCTTGGTGCGCGCCGCGGCCCGCGGGTCGACGTGGCCGCCGTAGGCCTCGGCGAGGTCCTTCCAGCCGATCAGGATGTGCTTGACCCGGGTGTGGTTGGCGCGGGCCTCGCGGTCGAGGATGTCGACCGAGACCACCGACGACACCGGCGGCGGGGCGTTGAGCTTGTTGTTCATCGACGGCCCCGACATGCCGCCGGGGGAGTGCTGCCCGCAGCCGGCCGCGGCGGCCAGCGCGAGCGCGAGCAGACAGCGCGCGGGTGACATCGAGGCGAAACCTATCAGCAATCGGGGGCGACGCGCCCCGGGCAGTTGCACGTTCATGCTTGTCTCCGACGGGGTGCTCGTGCGACGCCAGGGGCCATGCCCTCCGCCTCCACCGCCCTGCCCACCACCCTCGCCGACCTGGCGACCGCGCTGCCGCCCCGCATCTGGTACCTCACCTCCAACGGCCAGGACATGTGGTGCCGCCGGCCCTACGGCTTCTTCTTCTCGACCGGCGAGGCCGCCGAAGGGTTCGCCGGCACGTTCGGCAGCGAGTACGGCCTGTCGGCGATCGGGGTCGAGACCCGGGAGCTGTTGACCGACGCCGCCCTCGACGCCCTGCGCGGCATGCACGTGACCCGGATCTTCGTCGACCCCCAGATCGACCCCGCCACCGGGGACGTCTTCGGTCAGATCCTGCGCCTGGCCGACCAGGCCTGACCGCGCCCAGGCCCCGGGCGCCCGCGCGATCCGGAGGGCCCGGGCCGTGATACGACTCGGCCCATGGCGAATCCGACCGCTACCTTCGACACCTCGCTCGGCTCCTTCACCGCCGAGATCTACCTCGACAAGATGCCCATCACCGCCGGCAACTTCATCAAGCTGGCGCAGAGCGGGTTCTACGACGGGCTGCACTTCCACCGGGTCATCAAGGACTTCATGATCCAGTTCGGCTGCCCGCACTCCAAGGATCCGAACAGCCCGGTGGCCGGCACCGGTGACTCGCCGTACGGCCGCATCCAGGACGAGCACCCGCCGGAGCACAAGCTGTCCAACGAGCCCGGCACCCTGTCGATGGCGAACACCGGTCGGCCCAACTCGGGCGGCTGCCAGTTCTTCATCAACACGGTCCACAACAGCTACCTCGACTGGTTCACCCCCGGGCAGTCCAAGCACCCGGTGTTCGGCCGCATCACCAGCGGCATGGACGTGGTCGGCAAGATCGAGCGCACGCCGACGGCGCGCGGCGACCGGCCGTCGACGCCGGTGCAGATGATCAAGGTCACGATCGCCGGCGTCTAGCCGGCGACGGTACGGTCGCGGCGGCCGCGCGACGGCGCGGCCCCGCGCGCGGCCCGCGCTCAGGCGCCGAGGCCGCGGCGGACCGCGTCGCGGACCGCGCCGTAGTCGGCGGGCAGCTCCTCGGGGACGTTGCGCCAGCGCGGCGCCGGCACCTCGGCGAGCGTGCCCTCGTGGTAGCCGACCTTGAAGTCGGCGAACTTGAGCCCGCTCGCGGTCGAGATCACGACCGCGCGGTGCTCGGGCCGGACCAGGCCGCGCGCGATCAGCTTCTCCAGCGCGGCCAGGGCCACGCCGGTGTGCGGGCACGCGAACAGGCCGGTGCGGTCGGCGCGCGCCGCGGCGTCGGCGAGCTCGGCCTCGGTGGCCTCCTCGACGACGCCGTCGCAGGCGCGCAGCGCGCGGACCGCCTTGCCGAACGACACCGGGTTGCCGATCTGGATCGCCGACGCCAGGGTCGTGCGCGCCGCCACCGGCTCGAGCGGCGCGAAGTCGCGCCGGTAGCTCTGGTACAGCGGCGAGGCGTGGGCGGCCTGGGCGACGCAGATGCGCGGCCGCCGCGTGATGATGCCGAGGTCGAGCAGCAGCTGGAACCCGGCGCCCAGCGCCGAGACGTTGCCGAGGTTGCCGCCCGGGATGATCACCCAGTCGGGGACCTCCCAGCCCAGCTGCTGGACGATCTCCATCGCGACCGTCTTCTGGCCCTCGAGGCGCAGCGAGTTCATCGAGTTGGCCAGGTAGACGCCGTCGTTGGCGGCGAGCTCCTGGACGATGCGCATGCAGCCGTCGAAGTCGGTGTCGAGCGCCAGCACCTGGGCGCCGTTGGCCAGCGGCTGGACCAGCTGCGCGGTCGAGATCTTGCCGCGCGGCAGGATGACGATCGCGCGGATGCCGGCGGCGGCGGCGTACGCGGCCAGCGCCGCCGAGGTGTCGCCGGTCGAGGCGCACGCGATCGCGGGGATCGCGCGGCCGTCGGCGATCATCTGGTTGACCGTCGACACCAGCACGGTCATGCCGAGGTCCTTGAACGACCCGGTGTGCGAGACCCCGCACTGCTTGACGTGGACCTGCTCGACGCCGAGGTCGCGGCCGTAGCGGGTCGCCCACATCAGGTGGGTGCCGCCCTCGTGCATCGACACGACGTGCTCGGTGCGGACGTGGGGCGCGACGACCTCGTGCTTGCCCCAGACGCCGGAGTCGTGCGGCCACCGGGTCGCGCGCCAGCGCTCGTCGAACAGCGCGCGCCAGCCGGCGCCGTCGTGGGCGGCGCGCAGCGCCGCGAGGTCGTGGACGACCTCGAGCAGGCCGCCGCAGGTCGGGCACCGGTAGACGACCTGGTCGAGGGGCAGGACGGTGGCGCAGCCGGTGTCGTCGCGCGAGGCACAGCGGAAGGCCGCCGAGTAGGACATGGCGCGGACTATAGCTTCGGCTTCGCCTTGAGGACGACCTTGTTGTCCTTGATGACCACCGCGAACTCGACGCCGCGCGCCTTGTGATCCGTGATGATCTTCGACGACTGCGAGCGAAGCGTCCTCAGCAGCTTGTCGTAGGTGACGCCGTCGTTGCTCTCGCCGACCAGCTCGCGCGCCTTGAGGTAACGGTTGTAGAGCGAGCGTGACGCCTCGTCGCTCATGCCCGGCGGCGGGCCCAGCGACGACGACGGCGCGCCGGCGACGCCGCTGCGGGACGCCGGCGCGGCGCGGTTGGCGGCGGTCGGGGCGCCGCGACTCGCGACCCCGGTCGGCGGCGTCGCCCGCCGCGGCACCCCTGGTCGGCGGCGTCGCCCGCCCCAGGCCCGCGGTCGGCGCCGGCGTCGTCGTCAGGCGGGCCGCGGTCGGCGGCGCGGTCGTCGTCGGGCGGGGGCGGTCGACGGCGCCACCGTCGCCAGGCGCGCTGGCGGCATCCCCGGCGTCGGCGCCGGCGCCGGCGCGCGGGTCGTGCCGGGCCGCATCAGCGCGGCCGCGCGCAGCGGCGGCGTGGTCGGCGACACCCGGCGGCGCCCGTCCGGCGGCGGCGGCGCCACCGGCGGCGCGTTGCGCTCGGTCGGCGGATCGAAGTCGTGGCCGCCCGCACCGGCTCGTCGTGGGTCTCGTCGGCGTCGGTGGACCGGGCCCGCGGGGGGCGCGGCGGCGGCGCCGGCGGGGTCCGCGACACCGCCTGCTCGGCCTCCTCGGTCAGCGACGCGAACAGGTCGTCGATGTCGACGTCGTCGTCGAGCAGGCTGTCGATCCGATGGACGTTGCCGGGGCTGCGCGCCGGCGCGCGCGCCGCGGTGGCCTCGAGCTCGCCGGTCTCGGCGCCGTCGTCGGCGTCGCCGGCCGCGGCGGCCGCCGCGGCGTCCAGCTTGCCCTGCCGCCGCGCGATCGCCTCGGCGGCGGCGCGGTCGCGCTTGACCCGCTCGCGCATCAGCTTGGGCATCGCCTGGAGGATCTCCTCGGGGATGTCGTCGCCGGTGCGCGCCGCCTTGCGGCCGACGCGCTGCAGGTCGCGGACGTAGCGGCCCTGCTCGATCTGGCGCATCGTGCGCTTCCAGTACGAGTTGTAGGCGCCGAACTTCTGCGACAGCGTCGCGAACCGGTAGCGCAGGCCGGTGTTCTTGATCTGCAGCTGCGTGACGTCGCGGATGCGCCGCTCGGCCTCGGTGTGCAGCTGCGCCGGCGCCAGCTTGGAGATGCCCAGGAAGTACTGCTCGTACATCACGCGCAGGCGATCGATCAGCTTCTCGAGCTGGTCGAGCTGCTCTTCGATCTCGGCGCCCTTCTCCTGGGCTTGATAGGCCGACTTCGAGGCCACGTTTACCTAGCGTATCAGACGTGGTAGGACGCGCGAAGCTCTCGTTGCCGCGCCCCGGGTCATGTCGGTCCTGTACTTTCTAATGCTGGTCGGGGTCCTCGTGGTCATCCACGAGCTCGGCCACTTCGTCGCCGCCAAGATCCTGGACGTCAAGGTCCTGCGGTTCTCGCTGGGCTACGGCCGGCCCCTGGTGCGGGTCATGCTGCGCGAGACCGAGTACCAGATCGGCATCTTCCCGCTCGGCGGCTACGTCCGCATCCTCGGCGTCGAGGACGGTGACGACCCGGCCCCGGGGGAGGCCGGCCGCAGCTTCGCGTCCCGGTCGCTGTGGCAGCGCCTGGTCATCGTCTTCGCCGGCCCGGCCGCCAACTTCCTGCTGGCCGTGGTCATCTACTTCGTCTTCTTCGCCGGCCACACCGAGCTGCCGGCCGCGGTGGTCGGCGACGTCCTCGAGGACAGCCCGGCGGCCCGGGCCGGCCTCGAGCCCGGCGACACGGTGCTGGCGATCGACGGCAAGGGCGTCCGCTACTGGGAGGAGCTCGAGGGCGGCATCCAGCGCGCGCCCGGCAAGGAGCTGCACCTGCGGCTCGAGCGCGCCGGCAAGGTCTTCGAGAAGTACGTCGTGCCCATCGCCGAGGTCGTCCACAAGCGCGACGGCACGTCGGCGTCGCAGGGCCGCATCGGCATCACCCGGGCCCCGTTCGCGCCGCTGATCGGCGTCCTCGACCTGCAGTCACCGGCGGCGCGCGCCGGCATGCAGACCGGCGACCTGATCATCAGCATCGACGGCCAGCCGATCGCCAACTGGGGCGACGTCGCCCACAAGCTGGGCCGGGGCCGCCGCACCAACGTCGTCTACTTCCGCGGCACCGAGGTGCCCGGCATCCCCCACCTCGACCTGCTCGAGGCCCACTTCGCCGACCTCGTCCCCGAGTTCGAGCTCGACGCCGGCCTCAAGCGCAGCGCCTACAGCGGCCTCGAGCGGGCCGAGATGTTCGTCGCCGACGTCGTCGCCGGCTCGCCGGCCGACGTCGCCGGGCTGCGGCCGGGCGACCTGATCGTCGCGCTCGACGATCAGCCGGTCAGCCACTGGATGATCTTCGATCAGCGGCTGCAGGCCGACCCGGGCCGGACCTGGACGATCACCTACGAGCGCACCGGCGCCGACGGCAAGGTCGAGACCCACACCGCCCAGGTCACGCAGGTCCGCCGCAAGCAGCTCGACGCCTACGGCCACACCGTCGAGCGGCTGGTCTTCGGCGCCCACAACGACGCCCAGCGCAGCCCCGGCAAGATGGTGCCGATCGAGGGCCGCTTCAGCTACGCGGTGTCGAAGGCGGTGCACCGCACCGGCGAGACCATCGGCATGATGGTCTCGGGCTTCCTGTCGATCATCGGCGGCGACTCGCCGAGCGAGAGCCTGGGCGGCCCGGTCATGATGTACAAGGTCGCGACCGTGTCGGGCAGCCAGGGCTGGGAGACCTTCCTGCTGATGATGGCGCTGATCAGCATCAACCTCGGGCTGATCAACCTGCTGCCGCTGCCGGTGCTCGACGGCGGCCACGTCCTGGTCTTCGCGATCGAGGGCGTCCGCCGCAAGCCGCTGTCGCCGCAGGCGCGCGAGCGGGTCCAGCTCGCCGGGCTGATCACCGTCGGCGCGATCACCGTGCTCGCGCTCAAGAACGACGTCATGCGGTACTTCCTGCGGTGATGGCGTGAAGGTCCTCGGCATCGACACCGCGACCCTGACCGAGAGCGCCGCGATCGTCATCGACGGCGCCGTGGCCGCGCTGTCCGAGATCCGGACCTCGACCCACTCCGACCGGCTGCTGCCGCTGTGCGCCGAGGTGCTCGCCGGCGTCGGGCTCGGCGCCGCCGACCTCGACGCGATCGCGGTCGGCGCCGGGCCCGGCTCGTTCACCGGCCTGCGCATCGGCATGGCCACCGCCAAGGGCCTGGCGTTCGCGCTCGGCACGCCGCTGTGGGCGGTGTCGTCGCTGGCCGCGCTCGCCGACGACGCCCAGGTCGCCGCCGGCACGATCGTCGTGCCGATCCTCGACGCCCGCCGCGGCGAGGTCTACGCCGGCGCGTTCCGGCGCGACGGCGACGCCCTGGTCGCGCTCGGCCCCGAGCGGGTGCTGCCGCCGGCCGACCTCGCCGCGATGATCGCCGCGGTCGCCGGCGACGGCGCCGGCGTCGCGCTGCTCGGCGACGGCCTCGACGCCCACGCCGCCGCGCTCGCGACGCTCGATCCGGCGTACGCGCGGCTGGTCGACGCCCGCCGCACCCCGTCGGCCGCCGCGGTCGCGCGGCTGGCGCTGGCCGGCGATCGCGTCGATCACCTCGTCGACGGCGCGCCCGCGTACGTGCGGCCGTCGGAGGCCGAGGTGAAGTACCCGGGCGGCGTGCCGGGCGCGCTGCGCCGACCGTGACGGGGGCGATCCGGATCACCGCGCGAGCCCGGTTCGGGTTGCCGGCCGCCGGGGCGGGGGCTATCGTCGATCCAGGTCGCACGTGACGCGACCGGAGGCACCGTGAGCACAGCGATCCGCGTCGACCGCGAGGCCCAGCTCGCCGAGCTGACCGAGGAGCATCGTCGCCTCGACGACCAGGTACGCGAGCTGGAGCGCCGGATGGCGCTGACCCCGGCCGAGCAGCTCGAGTACAGCCGCCTCAAGAAGCGCAAGCTGCTGACCAAGGATCGCATCTCGCGGCTGCGCGCGTAGCCGCCGGAGGCCGCATGACCGAGGACGGTGGGGCGCCGCTTCCCCCGGAGCTCCTCGAGAAGTTCCGCACGATCGGCCTGCGCCTCGATCGCGCGGGCCGGTTCTGGCACCAGGGCGTCGAGGTCACCCACCCGCGCCTGCGCCAGGCGCTGCTGCGCTGGCTCGACGTCCGCGACGACGGCCGCGACGTCGTCCGCCTCGACGATCAGCGCTACGCCTACGTCGACGTCGACGACGCCCACCTGCGCGCGGTGTCGGCGCGCTGGGACGACGACCGGGTCTGGCTCCGCCTCGACGACGATCGCGACGAGGAGCTCGCGTACGCGACGCTGTACGCGGCCGGCGACGGCGGCCTGTGCTGCCGGGTCCGCGGCGGCCGCCTGCGCGGCCGGCTCGGCACCGCCGCCCACGCCGCCGTCGCCGAGCGCGTCGTCGAGGATCGCGACGCACCGAGCGGCTTCGCGTTGCGCGCGGCTGGCAAAGTCTGGCCGATCGGGGTTGTCCCCGCGCAAGACGCGTAATCGACGACACAGGCGAACCACGGTCAGCGACGGAAGGCTTGTGTCGACGGTGGTCGTCGCGCGACGGTGAGGCATGCGCGCCTGGTCGTCCGTCTTCGCCGTCGTGGCCGCGGTCGGGTCCAGCGGGCTCGCGGGCGCCTGCTTCTTCGACACCGCCGGCGTCGCGCCCACCGACGCGTTCGTCGATCCCGGCGACGACGGCGGCGGCGTGGCCGCGACCTGGCGCGACGACAGCGCCGCCGACTTCGGCGCGCCGGGCGCGACCCTGACCGACGCCGTCGTCGAGCCGTGGGGCGCGATCGGCCCGGCGACCTGGACCACCGGGCTGCTCGTGGCCCACGCCTCGGACGAGCAGCTGTTCGACACCCAGCTCGACGGCACCGAGTGGGCCACCGTCGCGACCGCGACGCCCGCCGGCACCGCCCTCACCAGCCTGGCGCCGGTGAAGTGGAACCTCGACCGCCCGCGCGGCATCGGCGTGACCAGCGGCGACACGTTCACCTACTGGGCCGAGGGCGAGCTGCGCCTCGAGGCCGGCAGCAACCGCTTCACGCTGGCCGCCGACGACGCCGCGTTCGTCGAGCTGGCGGCGCCCGGCAGCGACGCGTTCACCCGCGTCGTGGCCGCGACCTACACGACGCCCGGCGCCGCCACCTACGACGCGCCGACCGACGGCTGGTACCGGATCCGGCTCGCGGTCGCCGAGAGCGTCGGCGACGCCTTCCTCGACCTCGAGCACCAGCCGCCGGGCGCCGCGGCGGCGGCCCCGATCGCCACCGACCGGCTGCGCGTCAGCGACGCCGCCGTCGCCGGCCTGACCTGGACCGGGTTCGACGACAGCCACCTGCTGCGGCCGCTGCCCGAGGTCTGGCTGTTCGACCAGCCGGCGTTCGCCTACCACCCCAACAACGGCGCGATCACCGACCTCGGCTTCGCCGAGTCGGACCGGTTCTCGATGCGGTTCGCCGGCCAGGTCCAGGTCGACGACGCCGGCACCTACCGGGTGCGGCTCGACACCGACGACGGCCACCGGCTGTGGATCGACGGCGCGCTGGTCCTCGACTACCTGCTCGACGCCACCCAGGATCACACCACCGACCCGCTCACGCTCGACGCCGGCTGGCACGATCTCGTCGTCGACTTCACCGACAACACCGGCAACCAGAAGCTCGACCTCGACGTCCTCGGCGACGACGACAACCCCAGCGGCGGCGAGCCGATCGACGCGGCCCGGCTGCGCCCGACCGCGCCGCGCGCCGAGCGCACCGCCGGCGTCGGGGTCGGCGGCGCCGGCATCCCGGATCAGGGCGAGGTCGCGCTGAGCCTGCCGATCACCGCGCCCGCCGACGCCACGGCGATCGCCGTCGAGGTCGGCTACCGCATCGATCACCCGCACTGGAGCGATCTCGAGATCGCGGTGATCGCGCCCGACGGCACCGCCTACGTCGTGGTCGCCGCCGGCAGCGCCAGCATGACCGGCAACCAGACCCAGCGCGTCACGGTCCCGACGCCGGGCGAGGCCGTCGCCGGCGCCTGGCAGCTACGCGTCCGCGACGGCGTCGCCGGCGACGTCGGCAGCATCGGCGAGGCGTCGCTGACCGTGCGGCTGCGCGGCGGCGCCGCGCCGATCGCCACGGCGGCCACGTACGTGTCGCCGATCGAGGACCTCGGCGACGTCGTCGGCTTCGACGCCGTGACGTGGACCGGGCGGCTGCCCGCGGGCACCGGCGTCGCGGTCCGCCTGCGCACCTGCGCGGTCGCCGACCTGTGCCTGGCGGCCGACTGGTCGCCGCCGGTGACGACCTCGGGCGATCGGCCCGCCGTGACCGGCGCGCGCTTCGCCCAGTACGAGCTGGTCCTGACCGGCGACGGCGACGCCACTCCGTCGGTCGACGCCGTCGAGATCACCTACCGCGCGGCGCCGTAGCCGCCGCGCGGCGCGCGCACCGGCGCCCGCCCCCCGCCCCCTCGACTGCGGGGTCGGTGCTTCGCACCTCCCCCTCCGCTCGGGGTGAGCGATCCGGCCAGGCATGTCCCGCTCACCTCGAGCGAAGCCCGAGCGGCGCAGCCGCGAGGGCGGAGTCGAGAGGGCGTGGATCGATGCGCCCTCCACCGGCCCGCGCACGCACGGCGCCCGCCCGCGCGGCGAGCCGCGTCGCTACGCCGCGGCGTCGCCGAGCGGCAGCGTGACCACGAAGCGGGCGCCGCCGGTGGGCGCCGGAGTCTCGGCGATCTCGAGATCGCCGCCGTGCTCGAGCGCGATCTTCTTGGCGATCGCCAGGCCGAGGCCGGTGCCGGTGGCCTTGGTCGTGACGTAGGGCTCGAAGATGCGCTCGCGGGCCTCGGCGCGGACGCCGGGGCCGTGATCGTCGACGGTGATCGCGACCGCGCGGCCGCCGGATGCCAGCGCCCAGCCGACGACGACGTCGCCCGGGTTGCCCGCGCCCTCGCCGGCGTGGACGCCGTTCTCGCACAGGTTGGTGAGCAGGCGCTTGAGCAGCAGCTTGTCGGCGCGCACGGTGACGTCGTCGGCGGGCGGCTCGATGCGCAGGCGCTCGGCGAGCTGGGCGTCGAGGTGCAGCTCCTCGACCACCTCGCGCAGGTCCAGCGGCTGGGCCTCGACCCGGGGCAGCGCGCCCAGGGTCCGGAAGGTGTCGACCAGCCGGCGCAGGCCGGCGATCTCCTCCTCGACGATCTCGCCGGTGTCGGCGAGCAGCTTGCGGTAGCGCTCGTCGTCGCCCTTGTACGCCGACACGCACTGCTGCACCGCCAGCTGGATCGGCGTCAGCGGGTTCTTGATCTCGTGGGCGAGCTTGCGCGCGACGTCCTGCCAGGCGCCGATCCGCTGCAGGTACTCGATCTGCTGGCGCTGGCGGTCGAGGTCGTCGAGCATCGTGTCGAACGACGCGCCCAGCTCGGCGAGCTCGTCGTTGCCGCGCAGGCCGGCGCGGGCGTCGAGCTGGCCGCCGGAGATCTTGCGCGCCGCGGTCACCAGCAGGCCGATCCGGCTGGTGATCACCCGCGACGCCAGGACCCCGAGGGCGATCGCCAGGACGCCCGCGACCCCCATGCCGATGAGGAAGCTCAGCTTGAGGCCGTAGGGGAGCGCGGTGCGGACCCGCTGCGCCTCCTCGACCACGGCGCGCGACTGTTGCAGCGCCTTGTAGTGCGGCTGCAGGTCGGGCACCGCGAAGTTGAGCGCCAGGGTGGCGCCGCCCGGCAGCGGGTGATCGACGTGGTTGTCGACGACGCCCCACTTGCCCCACCGCTCCGGCAGCGGCCGGCTGCGCGACGCCACGACGTGGCCGTCGTGATCGATCAGCGCGATCTCGACCAGGCCCTGCTCGGCGTCGAGGATCCGATCGAGCGGCGCGGTCGGATCGAGCGCGGCGAGGTCGGGCCGCGACGCCAGCCGGGTCGCGACCTCGGCGTGCCACCGCTTGGTGGTCTCGAACGCCTCGAGGTAGGCGTCCTCGGCGCGGCGCATCGAGTCCTCGCGGGCGGCGGCCTCGGCGGCGCCGAAGTTGGCCGCGACCTTGCCGATCTGATCGATCAGGTAGGCCGACCAGATCAGCGGCGTCATGACGATCAGCAGCAGCACCACCGCCAGCTTGATCTGCAGGCTGACGCGGCGGCGCCGCGGCGGCGGCGTGGCGGCGGGCGCGGTCACGGCGCCCCCCGGTCGTCGCGCGCGGTCGCGGCCTCGTCCTCGCTCTCGCGGTAGAACGGCTGCGACTTGAGGCGGACGACCCGGTCGGCGCCGGCGATCTTGGGGTTGACGAAGACCGACACCATCGCGCCGAACAGCGAGCCGCCGCGGTCGAGGCCGCCGCCGTTGCCCTCGGTCAGCCAGCGCCGGACCTCGGCGAGGGTCTCGTCGGAGACCGGGTTGAGCTCGGCGACCACGACCAGGACGTGGTTGGTGTCGACCGGGACGTCGTCGACGGTGGCGATCGGCACCGAGTCGATCGAGGTCAGCAGCTTGAGCGCCTCGGCCCGGTACTTGACCTTCTTGGTGCGGGCGCGGACGCCGCCGCCCTCGAGGCGGACCTCGTAGACCTCGTCCCACATGTCGTAGATGGCCTTGCGCTGGATCATCTGGAACGCGACCGGCTCGGCCTCGCCCTTGCGGTACAGCCACATCCGCACCAGCAGCGTCGACTCGAAGCCGCTGCCCAGCGCCTCGTAGGCGGCGCTGTCGAAGATCTGGGTGATCTTGGTCGAGACCCGCAGCACCCCGCCCTTCTCGACGAAGCGCATCTTCTGGGTCACCGGACGGTCGTCGTCGTCGTCGGCCCGCGCCGCCGTCGTCGACGTCAGCACCGCGACCACCAGCGCGACCGCGAGCGACGCGGCGCGGCCCCGCGTCACAGCGGCACCCTCCCCAGCGCGTTGGCGATCGTCAGCTCGAAGATGCCGATCTCGG
The DNA here is from genome assembly GCA_020633495.1 of Kofleriaceae bacterium. Classification (GTDB taxonomy): domain Bacteria; phylum Myxococcota_A; class Polyangia; order Haliangiales; family Haliangiaceae; genus WYBA01. The sequence goes on from JACKDR010000004.1 coordinate 350,886, forward strand.
TGTCGAGGCGGAGGCCGGCGTCGACGACCAGGTCGACGGGCAACGCGCTCCACACCGGGGTGTCGCGGACCCGCAGGTCGTCGCGATCGGCGAGCGCCCACAGGCCGGCGCCGACGAACAGGTCGCCGCCGTAGATCGTGCGGGTCCGGCGGAACAGCGGCCGCGCGTACTCGACGAAGCCGCTGCCGCCGACCTGGCCGTAGACCTTGTCGTCGGTGCCGGCGCCGAGGAAGTCGGGCGAGCCCTGCGCCGACACCACCAGGCCGAGCGCGCGCGGCGTCAGCAGCCGGTTGACGTCGGCGACGTGGATGCGATCGAAGCGGGGGGCGTCGCCGAGGATGACGCCGCCGGCGGCGCGCACGCCCCAGGCGCCGCGCCCGCCCGCCGGCCACCACCGCTCCCACCGCGCCAGCAGCACCGCGAAGTCATAGCTGCCGCCGAGCAGCGTCGAGCCCAGCTCGACGTGGGCGGTGAAGCGGCCGCCGTGGCGGGGCAGCACCGGATCGGAGCGGGTGTCGTGGTCGAAGCCGAGCGCCAGCGACACGACCTCGCTCGAGCCCGGGCGCAGCGACAGGTCGACCGCGGTGATGCGGCCGTCGGGCAGGGCCCGGGTCGGCGCCACCGGCAGCTCGGCGTCGATGGCCTCGACCCGCAGGTCCGCCGACAGCCGCGACAGCGCCCGCGCGTCCCAGGTCAGGCCGGCGCGGCCGACCACGCGCTGGTACGGGAAGGCGCGGAAGTTGGCCGCGGCGGCGTCGTCGGGGTCGCCGCCGACCCGGTACGGCTCGCTGCCGTGGACCCAGGTGAACGAGCCGCGCCAGCCCAGCGTCGAGCCGAACAGCGACGGGTCGGCGACCCGCAGCTCCGCCGCCCACTGGTCGCGGCTGCCGACGACGTCGCCGTGGCCGGCGAAGACCAGGCCGCCGCCCACCGACAGCCCGGTGCCCAGGAAGTTGCGCTCGCCGACGTCGGCGCCGAGCCACCACGGCGAGGTCACGCTGGTGCCGAACCACAGCCGGTTGAGGACGATCGTGCCGCGCTCGACGACGGTCACGGTCAGGATGACCTGGCCGCGGGCGCTGCCCTTGCGCAGGGCCAGGTTGACGTCGCGGAAGAAGCCGAGCGCGAGCAGCTTGAAGCGGGCGTCGCGCAGCCGCGGGTCGCTGGCGCGCAGCGCGTCGCCCTCGACGATGGGCAGGGCGCGGCGGATGACGCTGTCGAGGGTCGAGCGGTTGCCCTCGATGTCGATGCGCTCGATGACGATCACCGGGCCCAGCGGCGCCGCCGAGGCGCGCGACCGGGGCGCGACGCCGTCGTCCGGGAGCTCGGCGGCGGGCGGCGGCGGGTCGACGTCGACGTCGGGGTCGCCGTCGGCGTCGCCGTCGGGGTCGCCGTCCGCGTCGGGCCCGGGCTCGGGCGCGGCGTCGGGCTCGACCCGCGACCACGGCAGGTCCTGCGGCTGGGCGTGCGCCGGCCCGCCCGCCACCACGGCGAGTGTGGCCAGGATCACCGCGGCGGTGGAGCGCGTGCGCACGACGACAACGTATCGCGACCGCGCCGGGGCCGCCACGGTGCTACCTTGGCGGCGATGCGCTCGCTGGCCCTCGCCGCGGTCGCGGTCGCCTGCGTGGTCGCCGCCGCCGCCTGCACCGACGTCCGCGACTACGCCGGGACCTGGCGGGGCGCCCGGGTCGGCGACGCCGCGCCGCTGCGGGTCGGGGTCGCCTCCGACGCCACCGCCACGCTCGCGATCGCGCGCATCGACCGTCACGGCCTGGCCGGCGCGCTCGACGTCGACGGCCTGGTCGCCGACGCCGCGGTGACCTCGCTCGAGGGCGCCGAGGCCGACGCGCTCGCCGGGATGAGCTTCGACGGCGCGCCGCTGCGGGTCTACCTGGCGTTCGTCGCCACCACCGACGGCGGCGGCGACGCGCTCGCCGTGATCGCCATCTTCGACGACGACCGGGTCGAGCTGCGGCTCCTGCGCGGCGGCGCGGCCCCGCTGTACGGCGTGTTCGCGCTGGCCCGGTCCTGACGGGTATACTGCCGCCATCGCCGTGCCCCCGCGAGGTCACCCTTGACGTGCCAGCACTGCGGCGCGCAGAACGCCGTCGACGCGCGGTTCTGCGGCGTCTGCGGCCGGGCGACCTCCGCCACCGAGCCGTCGCGCGCCGGTGATCTCCCGGCCGCCGCGATCGCGGCGCCGGATCTGTCGGGCCGCGAGATCGCGGGGCGCTACCGGATCCTGGCCAAGCTCGGCGAGGGCGGCATGGGCGCCGTCTATCGCGGCGAGCAGATCTCGCTCAAGCGCAAGTGCGCCATCAAGCTGCTGCGCCCGGAGCTGTCGGCCGACCCCGGGCTGGTCCGCCGCTTCAACGCCGAGGCCGAGCTGGTCGCCAAGCTCAGCCACCCCAACACCGTCAACATCTACGACTTCGGCCAGGACGCCGACGGCACCCTGTTCATCGCGATGGAGTACCTCGAGGGCCGATCGCTGCGCCAGGCGATCATGACCGAGGGGCCGCTGCCGCCGAGCCGGGCGCTCCACGTCGCGGCGCAGATCGCCGCGTCGCTGGGCGACGCCCACGCCCACGGCATCGTCCACCGCGACCTCAAGCCCGACAACGTCATGCTGACCGCGCGCGGCCGCGAGCACGACGTCGTGCGCGTCCTCGACTTCGGCATCGCCAAGGTCCGCGACGAGCAGAACAAGGTCACGGTCAACCCGATGACCCAGGCCGGTGATCTGGTCGGCACGCCGCAGTACATGGCGCCCGAGCAGATCCGCGGCGAGCACGTCGACGGCCGCACCGACGTCTACGCCCTCGGCGCCATCGTCTACGAGATGATCACCGGCCGGCTGCCCTTCGAGGGCCCGTCGCTGATGGCGATCCTGTCGCGGCACCTGATGGATCCGCCGGTGCCGCCGACCCAGCGCCGCCCCGACCTCGCGATCCCGCCGGTGATCGACGCGCTGGTGATGGAGCTGCTGGCCAAGGCGCCCGACGCGCGCCCGGCGTCGATGGAGGTGGTGACGGAGCGCCTGGCGCACGTCGCGCACGCGATCGGCGCGCCCAGCGCGGTGATGGTGGCGCCGTGGGGCGGCGCCGCGACGGCCGGCCACGCGGGGCCGGGGCCGGGCACGCCGCCGCCGCCGGGCGCGGTCAGCCACGGCGGCATGGTCGCGACCCCGGCGACCGGCCCTGGCGGCCCGGCGACCGGCCACGCCCTGGGTGGCGCCCCGCCGTCCGCGGCGCCGCGCCTGTACAGCCGACCGCCCGGCGTGCCGCAGACCCTGCCTCCGGGCGTGATGATGATGCCGCCGGACGGCTGCGCCCAGCCGGTGCCGGTGACCAGCCCGTCCGCGGTCGGGACCCCGCCGCACGCGCCGACGCCGGCGCCGCACGCGCCGCACGCGGCCGCGATGGCGCCGCACGCGGCCACGATGACGCCGGCGCCGGGGCCGAGCGCGCCGGCCGCGATGCCCGGTCCTGGCCCTGGCCCGGGCGCGCTGGCGCGGCCCCGGTCGAACACGCCCATCGTCATCGGCTTCGTCGTCGCGATCGCCGCCGCGGTCGGCCTGGTCGTCGCGCTGCAGGGACGCGGCGGCGGCGGCGGCACGTCGGCGGGCAGCAGCGCCACGGCGAGCGGCGGCGGCTCCGCGACCGGCGGCGGCACGACGACCGGCACGACGACCGGCACGACGACCGGCGCCACCGCGGCGCCGCGCGGCGACACCGTCGCGATCGGCTACTGGCACGTCGTCATGCCGATCGGGTTCATCGAGACCCCGATCGACCAGGGCGCCAACCCGACCTACGTCTACACCGGCACGCTCGACGGCGCGCTGGTCCGGATCATCGCGGTCGCCGTCTCCGACGACCTGTCGCACCTGTCCAAGGCCGAGCTCGACAAGGGCTGCAACGACATCGCCGAGCAGTTCTACGCCGGGGCGCTGAGCGCGTCGCGGATGGTCAGCGGCGCCGGCGCCCAGGTCTACCGGTGCACGATCTACGGCGGCGAGCAGATGGCCGAGGGCGCGCTGTACGGCCACAGCGGCTCGAGCCTGGCCGTGTTCTTCTCGGCGCCCACCGACGCCTTCGACGACCTCGACGGCGCCCGCGAGGAGCTGTTCGGCCGCCGCATCCGGGCGCCCTGAGCCGAGCGTCTGCGCGAGGCGGTCTCCGTGCAGGCGCGGCGAGCCCGTCTGCGGGCGAGCGAGCCGATCGACAGCGCGTGTGAGGATGAAATCCTCACACGCCCTGCGCCGAGCGTCTGCGCGAGGCGGTCTCCGTGCAGGCGCGGCGAGCCCGTCTGCGGGCGAGCGAGCCGATCGACAGCGCGTGTGAGGATGAAATCCTCACACGCCCTGCGCCGAGCGTCTGCGCGAGGCGGTCTCCGTGCAGGCGCGGCGAGCCCGTCTGCGGGCGAGCGAGCCGATCGACAGCGCGTGTGAGGATGAAATCCTCACACGCCCTGCGCCGAGCGTCCGCGCGAGGCGGTCTCCGTGCAGGCGCGGCGAGCCCGTCTGCGCGCGCCCCGAGCGCGCCGCGCGCCGGTCACGGCGCGTCGAGGGTCGGCACCACCCGCTGCCAGCGGAACGGGCCGAAGTCCTCGTCGTCGGCGCCGGCGGCGCCCCGGGGATCGATCGTGACCCGCAGGTACTCGAAGGGCAGCGTGCTGCCGTGGACCACGACGCGGTGGAAGTTGGGCACGTCGTAGCCCGGGTGCATGTACGCCAGCGGGGCGTCGGCCGCGAGCGGGTTGTCGGACAGGAAGTCGTGCGAGTCGCCGTTGAACATCAGCACCGGGCCGCCGAACGCGAGCGCGTCGGCGGCGAGGGTCTGGATGATCGGCTCGTAGCCGGCCTGGTGCGCGGCGCCCTTCTCGGGATCCCACATGTCCGCCTGCATCGTGATCACGACGGCGCGCGCGCGGGTCAGCCGGGCCAGCGTGAACGCGGTGTCGAGCCAGCGACGATCGGCGCCGGTGCGGGCGGCGCGCTCGTCGGCCTGGGCCGCCGACTCGGTGGGCGCGCCGTACCACACGTCCTGATCGTTGTTGGAGCCGCCGGGCACGTTGACCGTCACGAAGACGACGTCGCGCTCGGTCCAGATCACGTTCTCGACGAAGTCGGCGTCGTCGGGGTGACGCCAGTCGAAGAACCACGCCTGGGACGCCACGAACATCCGGCCGCCGCCGAGCGCGACGCCGGGGCGCGCGAAGAAGGTCCGGCGGATCAGGTCGAGGTTGGCGATCGGATCGCCGCCCGCGTAGTCGACCGGGTCGCCGTCGGCGTCGAGCACGTACGCGACCTGGCCGGTGGTGGCGTCGTAGGTGCCGCCGCCCTCGGCGGGCTTGTGGCAGTCGGTCCACTCGTTGTCGCCGGGGGTGTAGATCAGCGGCACCGCGAACTGCTGCCAGAGGTCGAAGATGGCCTGGTCGTAGGCCTCGGTGCAGTACTGCTTGCCGGAGTGGATGTCGCCGGCGTCGACGACGTAGTGGAGGTCGGCGTCGGCGTTGATCGCGTCGACGAAGGCCGGCAGCAGCTCGAGCTGCGTGGTGTCGGACGGCGAGGTGCCGTACGGCGCGTCACCGATGACGGCGAAGCTCAGCGGCGAGCGGTGGTGCGCGGGGTGGGCGCCGGCCGGAGCCGGCGCGACGACGCCGGCGGCGACGCCGAGGCCGACCAGCGAGACGAAGACGATGGTGGGTTTCATGCCCCCGGTTGGTACCGGGCGCGCAGGTCACCGCGTCCTCAGCCGGGTGACATTCGGGCGCGCCACGGCGACGGCGTCGCGATGTGCGTCACCGTCACCAGCTCGCCGCGTCCCCGTCGTCGCGGCTCCTCGACCGAGCGGTCAGCGGGCGATCCCGCGCCGTCGACTACGTGCTCGCGGGCGGCGCCGCCGCCTTGCCCTCCTTCGGGCAGCCGCACGACACCGTCGTGAAGCCCTTGCCGAGCGGGATGCCGAACAGCCACAGCCGCTTGTTCTTGGTCACGACGTTCTGGTTGCACGTCGGACACGGATCCCCGGTGACCGTGCTCCACGAGTAGCCGATTCGCATGACCGCGATCGTACACCCGCGCCGGGGTCGCGCGGCGGGCGGCGACCAGGCGTCGCCCCGGCGGCTAGAAGAAGTCGCCGGCGTCCGGCGCCGAGGTCGGCGGTGGTCGCACCAGCTCGCACAGCGCGCGCGCCAGCGGCACGGCCTCGTCGGGATCGATCCGCTGGTCCGCGGTCAGCGACATCCACTTCACCACGAGGACGTCGATCTGGTCGTTGAGGCCGAGCAGCCGCTCCGCCTTGACGAAGGCCTGCTCGAACACCTCGCAGACCAGCTCGGGCAGCAGCGCCGCGTAGGTCAGCGCGCGCTCGAGCTCGGCGTTGATCCGCAGCTTGAGGTCGGTGTCGTGCTTGATGAGCACGCCTCGCTGGGACACGAACGCCAGCGAGTCGAGGTACTTGTCGAAGCCCTCGCAGTCGAGGCGGTTGCGCGCCGCGGACCCGGTCGCCAGCAGCTCGCGGAACCGCTCGAACTCCTTGCGGGTGTCCGAGCGCAGGTAGAAGAACACGTCGCTGGCGATGAACGCGACCATGGCCTCGACGACCAGGTGGTAGTGGGTCTCGGCCACGTTGGGATCGCTGCCGCGGTCCTGGATCGCGCCGTTGAGGTGGCGCACGGTCCGGCGCAGCTCGGCGATCGCGCGCCGTACCGCCAGGGCCTTGCCGAGGGTGTCCCGGTGCCCCGGGATCATGCGCTCGGGCTCGGCGTGGCCGAGGAAGCACTCGTAGACGGTCGTCATGACCGCGAAGACGCCGTCCATCAGCGCGGTGGTGGCGTCGTTGATGTCGACGAGCGCCTGCTCCTTGCGATCGTGGGACAGGGCGTCGGCGAAGCGCCGGTCGAACTCGCGCAGCTCCGAGGTCAGGCCGTACTGCAACGAGTCCATCTCGCCGGCCAGCGCCGCCCACTTCTCGTCGTCGCTCTTGTCGCGCACGGCCGTGACGCCCAGCGCGGCCTTGCGGGCCAGCGTGCGCTCGGAGCGGCGGCTGGGGACGTCGTCGAGATCGGGCTCGCCGGCCGCCTCCTCGCTGGCCTCGGCCGGGCTCGCCACCATGCCGAGGTACTCGAGCAGGCGGCGGAGGTGGCTCAGGACCGCGTCGGCGACGATCTGGAGCTGCTCCTCGCCGTCCTCGCGGATGTACAGCGCCGCGTCCAGCTCGCCGAGCGCGCGCACGGCCTCCTCGCCGAGCTGCAGCAGCTTCTGGACCTTGCGCCGGATGCGGCGATCCGCGATGGAGCGGAGGAGCTCGGCGGAGGCGATGTTCTCGGGGGTGTCGGCCAACGGGTTGCTTATTGTACCCGGGCTGCGCCCCCGACCGGGGCGGTGTGTCACCCCCTGGGGGCGACGGCGACGTTTTCGGGCCCCTGACGGGCCCCCGGCCGGCCGGCCCCGGCCCCGGCCGCGCGGCCGGGGCGAGGTCGCTCAGCGCTGCGACACGAACACGGCGCGGCGGTTCTTGGCGTCCTCGTCGGACGCCGGCCGCTCCTCGCCGTACGTGATGATCTCGATGCGCTTGTCGGCGATGCCGAGCCGGACCAGGTAGTCCTTGACCGCGCGGGCGCGGCGCTCGCCGAGGCCGAGGTTGTACTCGTCGGTGCCGACCGGATCGGTGTGGCCCTCGATCGTCAGCGTCCGCGCCGGGTCCTCGCGGAGCCACTCGGCGTTCTCGTTGAGCTCGTTGCGCGCCTCCTCCGACAGGTTCGAGGAGTCGAACTCGAAGTAGATCGTCGGGGTCAGCGACGCCGGGTCCGGCATGTCCTTGGCGGCGGTGTCGACCGAGGGCGACGCCTCGGCCGTGGGCTGCTTCGACGTGTCCGACGCCGGCGTGTCGGCGACCGTCGTGGTCGCCGGCTTGCTCTTGCTGCCGCAGCCGATCATGCCGGTCACGACGAGGGAGACGAGGAAGGTGGGAATCGTCAGTCTGTTCATGAGCGAGTCTCCTTTCGTGAGTGGTTCCCACTACCACGAGAAGGAGGTGGGGTCACCCCGTGAATGCCCCACGCTCGCTCTCGTCGTGATCACGCTGTACGCTGCGTCGCATGAGCGATCACGATCCCGGCAATGATCCCGTACGTCTGACGCGCTTCGCGCGCGGTGGCGGCTGCGCGGCAAAGTTGAAGCAGCAGGATCTGGTCGAGGTGCTCGCGCAGGTGCCGGCATCCGGATCCGGCGACGTCCTGCGCGGCATCTGCTCCGAGTCGGACGTCCTCGTCGATCGCGATCACGGCGATGACGCCGCGGTGGTGCGCGGCACCGGCGACCGCGCGCTGGTCCTGACCGCCGACGTGATCGCGCCGCTGGTCGACGAGCCCGAGGCGTTCGGCATGATCGCCGCGACCAACGCGATGTCGGACGTGTGGGCGATGGGCGGCGTGCCGCGGTTCGCGCTCAACCTGGCGTTCTTCCCCAGCGACGAGCTGCCGCTGTCGGTGCTGGCCGCGATCCTGCGCGGCGGCGCCCGCGCGTGCGAGCGCGCCGGCGTCGCGATCGTCGGCGGCCACACCGTCCGCGATCCGGAGGTGAAGTACGGCCTGTCGGTGAGCGGCGACGTCGCGCCGGGCGAGGTGCTGTCCAACCGCACCGCCGCCGCCGGGCAGGCCGTGATCCTGACCAAGGCGCTCGGCACCGGCGTGATCAGCCAGGCCATCAAGAAGGGCGCGGCCAGCGCCGACGAGATCGCCGCCGCCGTGGCCTCGATGACGACGCCCAACGGCGAGGCGCTGGCGGCGACCCGCGGCCTCGGCGTCACCGCGTGCACCGACGTCACCGGCTTCGGCATGCTCGGCCACCTGCGCAACCTGCTGCGCGGCTCGCGGCTGGCGGCGACCGTCGACCTCGCGGCGCTGCCGCTGCTGTCGGGCGCGCGGGCCCACGCCGCCACCGGCGCGCTGCCGGGCGGCAGCAAGGCCAACCGCACGTTCGTGACGCCGCTGCTGCGCCCGGATCCGGCGATCGTCGACGGCGACGAGCGCGATCTGCTGACGACGATGGCGACCGACGCGCAGACCTCCGGCGGCCTGCTGCTGTGCCTGCCCGAGGGCGCGGTCGCCGAGGCGCTGGCGGCGCTGGTCGAGCTCGGGCTGCCGGCGGCGCGGGTCGCGACGCTGCGCGTGCCCGCGGCCGGCGAGGACGTCGGCACGATGGTGCTGCGGTAGCGGCGGCGCGGCGCGCCGCGGCGCGCCGCGCCAGCTAGCCCAGGTACGCCTCGTGGCAGACGGCCTCGATGTTGTGGCCGTCGGGATCGTGGACGAACGCGCCGTAGTAGTCCGGGTGGTACATCGCGCGCACGCCTGGGGCGCCGTTGTCCTTGCCGCCGGCGGCGAGCGCCGCGGCGTGGAAGGCGTCGACCAGCTTGCGGGTCCGGGCGTGGAACGCGACGTGGTTGGTCGAGCTCACCGGCCCACCGGCGCCGAGCCAGAAGTCGGTGTTGCCGCCCTCGCCGAAGCCGGCGACGCCGGGGAACTGCATCACCAGCTCGTAGCCGAGCGGCGCCAGGGCGGCCTTGTAGAACGCGATCGAGCGGTCGAGATCGCTGACGTGGATGCTCATGTGATCGATCATGCGGCGACGGTCGCGCCGCGGCCGCGCGCCGTCAAGCCGGCGCGATCGCTCCCGCGCGCGCGCGCGCGCCGGCTCAGAGACCGCCTCGCGCAGACGCTCGGCTCAGGCGGCGGTGATCGCGGCGATCTCGTCGTCGGCGAAGCCGTACTCGGCCAGGACCTCGCGGCTGTGCTGGCCCAGCCGCGGCGCCAGCGTCGAGGTCGCGGGCACGCCCACGGGCGTGCGCACCTGCGTGATCGGCCCCAGCTCGCCGCCGTCGATCGTGAAGAAGACGTCGCGCGCCTGGTGCAGCGGGTGCGACGGCAGCTCGTCGGGCTCGAGCACGATCTCGCAGCAGCAGTCGTGCGCGGCCAGGTGCTCGGCCCACGCCGCGGCGCTGCGGGTCTCGAGGATCGCCTGGATCTCGGCGCGCACCGCGTCCTGCTGGACCGGGTTGCCGACCAGCTCGGCGAGGTTGCCCTTGCGGCCGATCGCCTGGTTGAAGGCGAGCCAGAACTTGGGCTCGAGCGCGCCGACCGACAGATAGCGGCCGTCGCCGGCGCGGTACACCGAGTAGCAGGCCAGGCCGCCGTTGAGGGTCTCGGCGCCGCGGGTCGGGTGGGCGCCGCAGTCGAGGTTGCCGAGCTCGGCGGCCAGCAGCGCCAGCGCGCCCTCGGTCATCGAGATGTCGAGGTGGGTGCCCTGGCCGGTGCGCTCGCGCCCGACCAGCGCCGCGAGGATGCCGGTCGCGCTCCACAGGGCGCCGCCGGCGAGGTCGGCGATCTGCACGCCCGGCATCGCCGGGGCGCGGCCGCGGGCCTCGCTGCCCATGGCCAGGACGCCGGCGAGGGCGATGTAGTTGAGGTCGTGGCCGGCGCGATCGCAGTACGGGCCGGTGGCGCCGTAGCCGCTGATCGAGCACAGGACGATCTTGGGGTTGCGCGCGGCCAGCGCGACGTAGCCGACGCCCAGCCGGTCGAGCACGCCGGGCCGGAAGCTCTCGACCACGACGTCGGCGCGCTCGGCCATGCGCAGCAGCGCGTCGCGGCCGGCCGGCGCCTTGAGGTCCAGGGCCAGCGACCGCTTGTTGCGGTTGACCGCCAGGTAGCGGCCGCCCAGGTCGCCCTTGGCGGGCGGGAACGAGCGCATGTAGTCGCCGACCCGCGGGTCCTCGACCTTGACCACGTCCGCGCCGAGATCGGCGAGGACCATGGTCAAGAACGGTCCCGGCAGCAGCCGGGACAGGTCGAGGACGCGGATGCCCTGCAGGGGGCGGTCGGCGGCGCTCACGGGGCGTTGCCCCCCGGCGTCACGCCGGCTTCGCGATGTCGAAGAACTGCTGCAGCTTCATCGCCAGCATCGGATCGCCGGAGACGCGCAGCTTGCCCTGGAAGTACAGCTGCATGCCCGCGTTGGGGTCGGTCAGCATCTGCTTGAAGTCGTCGTGCGACACCTCGATGGTGCACTGCGCCTTGCCGCTGTCGCCCTTCTCGATGGTGGGCGGATCGGCGGTCAGATCGGCGGTCCAGTCACCGCCGCCCTCGCCGCTGATCTTGAAAGCGTAGATCGCGTTGACCTCCCGGGCCTTGTCCGGGAAGGCCTTCAGCCCCTGCGGGACCAGGACATCGAACAGCTCCTGGGCGTCCTTCGGCATCGTAACGGCCATGGCAAATCCTCCGTAGCAGCGTGTCGCCAAACAAGCTTTGGCATCGTCCGCGAGGCGTCGCGGCGGCCCATCGGGGCGCGCCGCGGGTGTACCGCGACGCCTCGACGGCCGTCAAGCGTCGCCGCGGAGGTACCGCGTGGAGACATCGGGGCCGCGCCGGGGCCGCCCCGCCCGCGTCGGGACCGGCCTCAGGGGCAGGTCTGGCCGCACTGGGTGGCGACCTCGTCGACGCAGAACGAGTCCCACTCCGAGGTGCAGCACCAGTCGTCGTAGTCGCAGACCGCGCTCTCGCAGCTGCCGCAGCTCCAGTCGAGGGCGCCGCCGGCGGTGCAGACGTCGTGGTCGCAGGTGCCGCCGCCGCCGCCGCCGCAGGCGGTCTCGAGGAAGCAGTCGAGGAAGCAACTGGCGCACTCGCCGCCGGCGACGTCGCAGACGAAGTCGCCGCAGGTCGCGCCGCCGCCGCCGCCGCCGCAGTCGCCGGGGCAGCTCGACTGGGTCTCGGTGCCGTTGCACTGGCCGTCGCCGCAGATCGGCGCGGCGCCGCAATCACCGGGGCAGCTCGACTGGGTCTCGGTGCCGTTGCACTGGCCGTCGCCGCAGATCGCGGCGTCGCTGCAGTCGCCGGGGCAGCTCGACGCGGTCTCGGTGCCATTGCAGGTGCCGTCGCCGCACACCGCCTGGCTGCCGCCGCAGTCGCGCGGGCAGGTGGCGGCCGACTCGGCGCCGTTGCACTGGCCGTCGCCGCACACGGTCTGGACGTTGCCGCAGTCGCGCGAGCAGGTGGTCGGGCTCTCGGCGCCGGTGCAGGCGCCGTCGCCGCAGACGTCCCCCTGGTCGTCGTCCCCGCCGATCGGCTGGTCGTCCCCGCCTGCCTGGGCGCAGGCCGCGAGCACCAGGCCACAGCTCAGGAGGACCGACAGGACACCGAGGGTTCTGGTCATGGGCGCGCATCCTACATCTGACGACCCGCGCGCCCGCAAGCCCGAAAACGATGACGCCCCCTGTCCGGGGGCGTGATCCGCAGGCCGCAGGCGGGCGCGCCGCGCCCGACCGGGGTCAGGGCAGGTCGGAGGTGGCGAAGGCGCAGTTGGCCTCGTCGCCCTCGGGGGTCACGAAGTCGCCGGAGTCGGCGTAGTAGACCTGGGCGAACGAGGTGTCCCAGCACTCCGAGGCGGTCACCTGGAGGTCGCCGAGGTCGCCCGAGGTGATGCGGACGTCGGCGCGGCCGGCGCCGGTGGCCAGCCACCGCGACCGGATGACCGCGTCCTCGGCGGCGGTGCCCTCGTCGTCGGTGTCGCCGTGGAAGGCGAAGGTCATGTCGCCGGCGCGGTCGGCGCCCTCGGTGTAGGCGTACTCGTAGTCGACCGGGACCTCGACGCCGTCGCGGATCTCGACGGTCGAGACGCTCATGTCGAGGTGGCGGTCGGGCAGGTCGTAGGTCACGGCGACGACGCCGCGGGCGTCGTTGTCGATCGGGTTGACGCGCTCGGCGGCGTCGAAGTCGATCGTGAAGTCGCCGGTGCCGGTGCCCTCGGTGTCGCCGGGGACGGCGTTGCCCGAGATGATGGTCTCGAAGTCGGCGTCGGCCTGGGTCTTGGACTGGCCGTCGAGGGTCCAGTCGTAGCTGCCGTCGGCGAGCTCGGTCACGACCAGGCGGTAGCGCGCGGGGTCGAGCGCGCTGCCGTCCCACGGGCCCCAGGTGTAGCTGTCGCCGTCGTGCGACGTCGGCGGGAACTGGACGATCGAGTGCACGACGATCAGCACCCACGCGGTGCCGCCGTTGAGGTCGCGCGTGACCTGGCGGGTGACCACGTACCAGGGCGAGGTCTCGCCGAGGACGTCGGTGCCGGGCTTGGCGCCCGCGTTGTCGGGCAGCTTGATCTGCACGTCCTCGGCGCGCGGCAACGCCTTCGCCACCGGGTGGGGGTCGTCGTTGGCGGGGATGCAGGCGACCAGGGGCAGGGCGAGAGCGGCGGCGAGCAGCGAGACGTGGCGCATCGAAGTTCTCCTCGGTTGACGGCTGCTCGCTGCTAGAGCAGGTCGCGTGCCGAGGTGGGATCGTGCGATCTCGACGACTTGCGGTGTCGCGATTTCCTACGCTACGGCGGCGGCAGGCCGGTGACCGCGGCACCGTCGTGGAACACCACGACGCCATCGCCGGTGATCGCGACGCCGACCGGCAGCGCGCGCCCGCCGCCGGGCGGCGGCGGCAGCCGCCACACCCACGCCAGCGCGCCGGTCGCGGTGTACGCCGCGACGTAGTCGTGCTGCAGCGTGGCGTCGAGGCGGATCGCGGCGACGAAGCCGCCGCCGGCGTCGTCGTGGGCGACCGCGAGCAGCTGGATGCCGGGCAGCGGCGCGCCCAGCGCGATCGGGATCAGGCGCTCGAGCCCGATCTCCACCGGCTGCAGGCTGGCGACGCCGTCGCCGAAGGTGAAGGCGCGCGCCGCGGCGTCGTCGCCGGGCGCCGCCCACACCGCGCCGGGCGCGGCGGCGATCGCGCGCACCGCGGCGCGCGGCGCCAGGATGTCGGGATCGTGGTAGCGCAGCTCGAGCGCGTCGTCCGCGGCCCAGACGTCGACGGCGAAGCCGTGGACCTGGCCGCGCAGGCGCGGCGCGGTGGGCGCCGGCGGGACGGTGCGCGGATCGACCGGCTGGGCCCGGGCCTCGCCGCGCGGCGGCTCGTCGAGGTCGAACGCGACCCAGGCGTCGTCGCGGCCGACGTAGACGTGGCGGCCGTCGACGCGGACCTCGCGGCGGCCGGCCGGGGGCTCGACGCCGCCGCCGACCACGATCGAGCCGGCGCCGTAGGCGGCCTGGCCGCGCGCCGCCAGCACCGCGTAGCAGCCGACCAGGCGATCGCCGTGGCCGACCGCGAGCGGCGCCGGGCAGTCGCCGACCGACAGCCAGCGGTCGCCCTCGAGCACCGCCGGGCCGGTGTCACCGTCGGGCGGCGGCCGCTGGAACTCGAGGTCGCCGGTGGCGACGTCGACGCCGGCGACGCCGACCGCGGTGCCGCCGACGATCGCGACGCCGTCGGCGATCAGCGGGCCGGTGAGGCCGCGCTCGGCGAGGTCGACGCGGCGGGCCAGGTCGACGCGCCAGCGGGGCCGACCGCCGGGCAGCGCGGCGAGCGCCTGCCACGCGGCGTCGCCGGAGGGCATCGCGTCGGCGACGCCGCCGTCGTC
>JACKDR010000040.1 GCA_020633495.1 Kofleriaceae bacterium
GACCGGGGCCGACGCGCCCTTGGCCGCGGCCGCCGGCGCGCCCGCCCGCGCGGCGCGATCGACCTGCAGCCGGGCGCGGACCTCGCGCTCGATGCGATCGCGGACGCTGGTGGCGTCGTCGGCGCCGCCGCTGGCCAGCGCCTCGAGGGCCTTGATGACCTCGATCGCCTGGCCGCGGTAGCGCGCGATCAGGTCGGCGGCGTCCCGCGGCGACAGCTTGCCGGTCTCGCGGTCGACCTCGGTCTCCTTGATCGCCTTGAGCAGGCTCTTCTTCTCGCGGTTGAGCTCCTCGCGGCGGCCCGCGGCGCGCCACCAGTCCTGCTCGTCGTCGAGATCGGCGGCGTCGGCGGTGCGCCAGAAGAAGTACACCATGCCGACCGCCGCGGCCCACGACAGCATCAGGATCACCACCGGGGCGGTGACGTGGAAGCGGTGGTGCCAAAGGATGAAGGCCCAGCCGGCGACCAGGCCGACGCCGGCGCCGCCCATGACCACGACCCAGCGGCGATCGGGCGGACGCCCTCCGCCCGCCGCGTCGCCGCCGTCGTCCTTGCGATCAGTCGATGTCGCGGAGCTCGTCATCCAGCTTCTCGCCGTAGGTCTCGTCCTCGGGACCACCGGGCCCGGCGTCCCGTGCCGCCTGGGCGCGGCCGCGTACGACCCAGCCCCGCACCAGCACCACGAGCAGCGCCAGGCCGCCCGCGATCGCCGCGTACGGCAGGACCCACGACGCCTGGTTGCGCGGGGTCGCCAGCACCTGCTCACCGCCGTACTTCCTGACGAACCCGGAGACGACCTCGCGATAGGCCTTGTCGCGGCCGTCGGGGGTCGACAGGTCGCGGCTCTTGAGCATCGACAGCACCAGCTCGCGGTCCTGGGCCGCGTAGCCGCACTTGCAGTCGTACAGGCTCTCGCGCTGGCAGCCACCGCACATGCACACCAGCTCCTTCATGAGCCGGCGCGCCAGGTCGCGCGACGCCTGATCCGGCATCGCCTCGGGGCGGAACAGGTGGGCGTAGCCGGTGCCGTCGTCGTGACCCATGCGGGCGCCGCCGGCGCCGTCGTTGTGCTCCATGCCGGGCGGCGGGGTCGCGGTGTCGGCCTGGGCCAGCACGACGTGGGCGTCGCGGGGCAGCGGCGCGTCGCCGTGGGCGGCGCTGACGCCGCCGAGCGTCATCAGCCCGACCGCCAGCAGCAGCGCCGCGGCGTCGGCGACCCGGCCGAGCCGGCTCTTGGGCCGCGACGACACCAGGTCGACCAGGCTCTGCGGGATCAGGCACACGAACGTGCCCATCGCCAGCAGCACGAAGCCGAGCCACACCCAGTTGATCAACGGGTTGATGTAGATGCGGAAGGTCGCGCTCTTGGTCTCGGCGTCGAAGCCGGTGAGCACGACGTAGACGTCCTCGGACAGCCGCGGGTGGATGCTGACCTCCGTCGTGGGCTGCTCGCCCTTCTGGAAGTCCCACCGCGCCGGGTGCATGGTCGTGAGCTTGTCGGTGCCGCTGTAGAGATCGACCACCGCGGTGGTCGCCAGCTTGTGATCGTCGGAGACCTGCTCGAGGTCGCGGTACACGAACGTGTAGCCGCGCACGTAGAAGGTGGCCTTGCGCTCCTCGGCCGGGGTCAGGTTGACGTCGGCGCCCTTGGCCGCCAGCGCCTTCTTGCCCAGCATCACCCGGGTCGGCTCGTTCATCTCGCGGTCGTCCATCGAGTCCCAGGCCTTGCCCGCGAACCCGACGAACATCACCGCCATGCCGAGGTGGATGATGTAGCCGCCGTACTTGCGGCGCTTGACCAGGACCATGCCGATCAGCGAGGTCACCGGGTCCGAGCCGGTCTGCTTCATGCGGACCCGCAGGCCCTGCCAGTACTCCTGGCCGATCGACGCCAGCGTGAAGCCGATGATGCCGAAGCAGGTCAGCTGCATCGGCAGCCGCAGCTTGTCGTGGAAGATGGACGTGAGGGTCCGGGTCTCGGGCACGACCACCGCGAGCAGGCCGATCGTCAGCGCCATGACCCCCAGCGGCACCGCGAACTGCCGCAGCAGGCGCTCGCGGGTGGTGCGGCGCCACGCCAGCAGCGGCGCCACGCCGGCCAGCAGCAGCAACAGCAGGCCGAGCGGGATCATGAACTTGTTGAAGAACGGGATGCCGACCGAGACGCGCTTGCTCTGGAACGCCTCGGTGATGGTCGGGAACATCGTCGCGAACAGGACGAAGAACGCGCAGCCGAGGAGGATCCAGTTGTTGAGCAGGAACGCGAACTCGCGCGACCAGAACGACTCGAACGAGTTCTGGGCGCGCAGCTTGGGCGCCCGCCACACCAGCAGCCCGAACGAGACGATGGCCATGAACGCCATGAACAGGATGAACGTGAGGGCCAGGACGTCGTCCTTGCCGAAGGCGTGGACCGACTGGACCACGCCGCTGCGGGTCATGAAGGTGCCGAAGATCGTCAGCAGGAAGGTGATGATCACCAGCGCCAGGTTCCAGACCTTCAGCATGCCGCGCTGTTCCTGGATGATCGCCGAGTGCAGGAAGGCGACCGCGGTGAACCAGGGGAACAGGCCCGCGTTCTCGACCGGGTCCCACGCCCAGTAGCCGCCCCAGCCCAGCTCCTCGTAGGCCCAGCGCCCGCCCAGGATCAGCCCGAACGACAGGAAGAAGAAGCAGATGAGGGTCCAGGCCCGCACCGACGACAGCCACAGGTCGTCGAGGCGGCCCGACGCCAGCGCGCCGATGCCGAACGCGAACGGGATCGTGGCGGCGACGTAGCCGGTGTAGAGGGACGGTGGGTGGATCACCATCCAGTAGTTCTGCAGGAGCGGGTTGAGGCCCTGGCCGTCGACCGGGGGTGGCGTCAGCGTCACCGCGAACGGGTTCTTGACGTAGATGAGCAGCGCCAGGAAGAACAGCTGCACCACCATGATCGTCGCGACGACGAAGCCGATCATGTCGCGGTGGCGGTGCTGGTTGATCCGCACCGCGACCGCCGAGAACGTCGCCAGGATCATCACCCAGAACAGCAGCGAGCCGTCGAGGCCGCCCCAGAAGGCGGTGATCTTGTAGGCCAGCGACATCGAGGTGTCGCTGGTCATCGCGACGTACTTGATGGAGTAGTCGTGGGTGACGAACGCGTAGATGAGCAACGACGACGCCAACGCGACGAGCGCGAAGAAGCCGTAGAGGCCGTAGACAGCCGACAGGACCAGGCGACGGCTCTTGCGCACGTTGCCGGCGATGCCGGCCGCGATGCACCAGGCTGCCACGATCAGGGCGACCAGGAGGCTGACGGTGCCGACGATCGCAATAGGCGATGTCGCGGGGGACGCGGGTGCCACGGTTCGTTCTACCCTGAAAAGACGGGCACGACGGCCTAGAACAGATCCTTGTTGGACTGGGCGCCCTGGTATTTCGACGGGCACTTCGCCATCAGGTCGTTCGAGACCAGCACGAGATCACCTCCGACCTCGTGCAAACGGCCCTGGGCGACCACCTCGGAGCGATCCTTGAGGTTGTCCGGCTTGACGCCGGAGAACTCGACGGCGATGTGCTTGCCGTTGCGCTCGATCTGGAACGCCCAGTGGGTGCCGCCGCCGGTGTCCTCGATCGTGCCCGGCACGACGTAGCCGTGGACCTTGAGGTCCTTGTCGACCCACTTGTCGGGGTGCGTGACGACGACGTCGACGAACTCGTAGTACTGGGCGTCGTCCAGGGACGCGTAGACCAGAAACCCGGTCCCGCCCAGAACCAGGACGGCGGAGAAGATGATCTTGGCTACCGTGCTCTTGCGCATGCTGGCCTCCGAAGGTGCAAACCTAGCACTTGCCGCGCCAATTCCTCGGCCGAGCCCATGTGGCAGGTCCGCGCAGGGCTGTCGCGAGGGTGCCGGGACGAGGCGACCGAGATTTCAGCAGATCTTGCGCCCCGACGCCATCGGGCGCAGAGACTTCGCGGCGAGCGGCGTCAGCCGCCCATCATGACCATGTGCTTGCTGGGGCCACCGCCCCCCGAACGCTGGAAATCGTGCCCCGCCCGCTTGGCCCCGACCGACGCGGCGATGGCGTCGACGAGGCCGGCCCGACCACCGCCGGCCCTCAGGACGTCTCGCAGGCTGATGGCGTCGTCATGGCCCAGGCAGGCGTGGAGCTCGCCGGTGGCGGTCACCCGCAGCCGGTTGCAGTCGTCGCAGAAGTGCTCGGTCATGGCCGAGATGATCCCGACCTCGCGGCCGGGATCGGCGGCCAGGTGCCAGTAGCGGGCCGGGCCGCGCGGCGCCCCGGCGCGCGGCGGCGACGGCCGCAGCGGCCCGAAGGCGGCCTCCACCGCGGCGCGGATCGCGGCGGCGGTGACCTCGCGGTCGGCGTCGAACAGGGCGCCGCCGGACATCGGCATGTGCTCGATGAAGCGGACGACGATGCCGCGCGCCCAGGCGAAGGCGCACAGCGCGGTGATCTCGTCGCCGTTGAGGTCGCCGAGCGCGACCGCGTTGAGCTTGACCTCGAGGCCGGCGGCGATCGCGGCGTCGATGCCGTCGACGACGCGGGCGAGGTCGCCGCGCCGGGTCACCGCCGCGAAGCGCGCGGGGTCGAGCGTGTCGATCGAGACGTTGACGGCGCGCAGGCCGGCGGTGGCCAGCGGCGCGGCCAGCTCGGGCAGGCGATGGCCGTTGCTGGTCATGACGACCTCGTCGATGCCGGGCACCGCGGCGACCCGGGCGACGAGATCGACGACGCCGTTGCGCACGGTCGGCTCGCCGCCGGTGAGGCGGACCCGGCGCACCCCCAGCTCGGCGAAGACGCCGAGGACGTCGACGATCTCCTCGAAGGTGAGCAGATCGGCGCGAGGCCGGAACGCCGCGTCGTCGGGCATGCAGTAGGTGCAGCGGTAGTTGCACCGGTCGGTCAGCGACAGCCGCAGGTACGAGACCCGCCGCGCGAAGCGATCGACGAGGGCGTCGCGCGGATCGCCGTCCACGATCGCCGCCGGGTGCGCGCGCGCCGCGGGCGGCGGCGACGTGGACGACACGACGGGGAGACGGACGACGCTCATCGGGGACCTCGGGCAGTGTGCCTGGCTGCGATACGGCGTCAAGCCATCAATGGTTACGAACGCTTGGATCGGCGATCCGCTGTGCAAGACGGTGCGCAGCCATCGTGCATCTACCTGCACAGTCGCGCGATCCCGGCGTCACCGAGAATTGGCTTGACTCGGCGCGCGAAACGCGGCACCTAAGTGCGCGAAAACTGGATGTCGCAAGGAGACAACTGGATGCAGCAGGTGAGCGGTCACGGTCAGTCGAAGAACTGGTCGGCCTCCCGCGCGGGCAATAGCCCCGCGCCCATGATTCCGACGTCGATCGAAGGCCTCTGGGTGCTCCTGGTGGCCAACGAGGGTGAGCTCCCCAAGAGCGATCCCGATGGCCGCGTGCCGATGATGGCGCGCGCCGGAGACGATCAGACCTACCTCCTGGCGTTCAAGAACGTCCCCAAGGCGCGCCAGTTCCTGGCCGCCTGCGAGGTGGTCGCCGAGCCGCGGATGGTCGTGCGTGGCAACAAGGACGAGATGGTGGCGATCGCGCAGTCCGCGCACGTCGCCGGCGTCCTGGTCGACTACGACCCGGCCACCCAGGCGTACCTGGCCGCGATCGAGCTGTAGGTCGCCTGCGGGCCAGCCACGGGCCGGTCGCAGCTCGATCACGGGACCGACGCGATCGCGACCGGCGCGATCGCGCGGGGTCGGTGCGGCTACCTAGTAGCCGCCCATGACGACGACCTCGTCGACGTCGCCACGCTTGGCGGCGTTGCAGTTGATCGCGCGCGCGCACTGCACGCGATCGACGCGGAAGCCGCGGTACAGCGACCGGATGAACGGCGTGTCGCTGTTGGACAGCATCACGCGGCAGCCGCGCTCGACCAGCTCGCGGGCCAGCCCGGCCAGCGCCCGCTGGTCGTCGGGGCCGAACGCGTCGCGCGTGTAGCTGGTGAAGTTCGCGGTCGGGGCCACCGGGTCGTACGGCGGATCGAAGTACACGAAGTCGCCGGGGCCGGCGTCGGCCACGGCGGCACGGTAGTCGCCGCTGCGCAGCTCGGCACGCGCCAGCACCGCGCCGGCGGCGTGCAGCGCGTCGGGCACGCAGATCGGCGGGTCGACGTAGCGCCCCATCGGGACGTTGAAGCCGCCCGACCGGTTGACCCGCCACAGGCCGTTGTAGCAGGTCTTGTTGAGGTAGATGAACGCGGCGGCGCGGTCGACCGGGCTCCACGACACGCTGCGATCGTTCCACCGCGCGCGCACCTCGTAGTAGTGCTTCTCGGCGTGGTGCTTGCGGTGCAGCTCGAGGCGGCGGATGACCGCGTCGGTGTCGCCGGCGATCGCGCGGTAGGTCGCGACCAGGTCGGCGTTGAAGTCGTTGAGCACGGCGGCCTCGGGGGCCAGCCGGAAGAACATCGCGGCGCCGCCGGCGAACGGCTCGTAGTAGCGACCGTAGGTCTCGGGCAGCCGCGGCAGCAGCTGCGCCAGCAGGCGTGACTTGCCGCCGACCCACTTGACGATCGGCGACGCCTCGACGACGCGCGCCGGCGTCGGCGCGGCGCGGCCGGGCTTGGCCGGCAGGGTGCGGGCCGGTGCCGCGCCGGGCCGGCGGGCCGGCTGCTTGCGCGCGACCAGGCCGGCGATGCGGCGACGCGCCTCGATCCTCGAACGACGCCCCGTGCGATCGGACATGCACGCATCGTCGGGGCCCGGGATCTCGTGGGCCATTTTTCGGCCGCGCCGCGGTGCACTTCGATAACCGGCTATCGAACCGCCGCGGCCCAGCGATCCCGTGGCGTTGGCGACGGCGCGGCCGGGTGGCCGCGCGAAGGGTGTAGCCTGGCGGCGATGCCGTTCCGCGAAGACGAGGACGCGCTGCTCGCCCGCGCCGACGCCCTGCAGACCGATCTCGAGGTCGCCAAGGACGAGGCCGACGCCCTCCGCCGCGACAAGGAGGACCTCGCGCGCGAGGTCGAGCGGCTGCGCGCGGCGGCGGCGCCGAAGCCGCGCACCGAGGTCGAGGAGCTGGCGGCCCGCGCCGCGCATGCGGCCGAGGCCGCGCAGCGGCGCGACGGCAGCGCGACGCGGAGCGCGCCGCGGCGGCCCAGCGCGCGGCGGCGGCGCCGACGCCGCCGCGCCGCGACGGCAAGGACCGGCTCGACCGCGCGCTCGCCGGCCTCGGCGACGACGCGGAGTTCGGGCGCACGTTCGGGCTGTGCGCGGTGCCGATTGCGGCGGCCGCGCTCGTGTTCTGGCTGCGCGAGCCGTGGGTCGTCGCGGTCCCGGTGCCCGCGCTGGCGGTCTCGTTCGTGGTGGCGAGCGTGGTGACCAGGCTGCGCTGGCGCCGCCGCGCGGCGTGGGTCCGCCACCTCCCCTTCCCGATCGATCGCGACTCGCTGGCGGCGCGCCTCGAGGCCAAGCCCGCGCACGATCGTCTCCGCGTGACCGTGACCTTCGCGACCGACGTGGCCGCGGACGCACGCGAGACCGTGGCGCGGGCCGCGACCGGGGCGTGGGGTGAGGTCACCGCGCGCTGGCAGGGCCCGGACCTCGTCGTCGAGACCGGCCCGATCGACTGCCGCATCCGGCGGTACTCCAGCGACGGTACCGAGCGACGGCCGGACTTCGCGCCGCGGCCCTACCTGCGCGCGTGCCAGCAGCTGGTCGTCGACTGCCTCGGCACGTTGCACCGGGTCGCGGCGCCGATCGCGCAGGTCCGGTTCGAGGACACGGCGTCGCCTCGCCGGCGCTGGTAGCGGGCGCGCGCTTCCACGCGTCGCTGCGGTCGCGCCACGGCGCCGCGGGGTGGCGACGTCGTCGGGACCGGGCACTCCCAGCACGCTGCGGCTCCGGCGCTGCGGCCGGCTGGCTCCCCGGCCGGGTGCCGGGCTGTCGGTCGTCGCGGTGGATCGAGGTGCACCACGTGCGACCGCGGACGCTCGGCGGGCCACACACCATGGACAACCTGATCTGTCTGCGTGGCGGCCACCACGACGCGGTCCACGTGGGCCGTTCGCGGATCGAGCGGGCGGCGTCGGGCGAGCCCGTGTTCACCCACGCCGGCGGGCGACGGTACGGGGCGGCGCCGGCGGAGGTCATGGCCCAAGAACGGATGTAGTGGCGCCCCGCACGAACGCACCGCGAGCACGCCGAGGCAAAGCGGCTGCCCCCTCGGCGACCGAGGTCACCGAGAATCGGGCCTCCACAAGCAACGCGCTCGAGGCGCACACCGAGGAGGACAGCCGTGAACCATGTTGCCATCGATCTGGGGGGCAAGGAATCGCAGATCTGCATTCGCAGGTCGGACGGGACGATCGTCGAGGAGGCCCGCGTCGCGACGAAGCGACTCCCGGCCCGGATGGCGAGCTGGGAGCCTTGCCGCGTGATCCTGGAGACGTGCGCCGAGGCGTTCCACCTGGCCGACGCGGCCAAGCAAGCGGGGCACGACGTGCGCGTGGTGCCGGCGACGCTGGTGAAGACGCTCGGGGTCGGCGCGCGCGGCGTGAAGACGGACCGGCAGGACGCCCAGGTGCTGAGCGAGGTCTCGTGCCGGATCGACCTACCGTCGGTCCACGTGCCGACGACGTTGGCGCGCGAGCTGAAGTCGATCTGCGGCGCCCGCGAGTCGCTGATCGAGACCCGGACGAAGTTGATCAACAACACGCGCGGCTGGCTGCGCACGCAACTGTGGCGCGTGAAGACGGGCGCGACGAAGTCGTTCCCGGCACGCGTACGCGCCCACGCGACGATGCGCGAGACGCCGCTGCCGGAACACGTCGAGCGCCAGCTCCTGGTGATCGACGCCGTGAACGCACAGATCGCCCTCGCGGACGCGCAGGTGTCGCGGTTCGCGAGCGAGCATCCGATCTGCCGGCTGCTGATGACGGCGCCGGGCGTGGGGCCCGTGACCTCGGTGCGCTTCGTGGCGGCACTCGACGACGTGACCCGGTTCGCGACGGCACATCAGCTCGAGTCCTACCTGGGCCTGACGCCCGGGGAGCGCTCGAGCTCGCAGACGGTGCGCATGACCGGGATCACCAAGGCTGGCCCGATCGCGCTCCGTCGCGCGCTGGTGCAGGCCGCGTGGACCCTGCTGCGCACGCAGCCGAACGACCCTGCCACCCGATGGGCGACGACGATCGCCGCGCGCGCCGGGAAGGTTCATCGCCGTGGTGGCGCTCGCGAGGAAGCTCGCCGGGATCCTGTTCGCGATGTGGCGCGACGGGACGCCGTACCGCCCATCGCGAAGCGCTCGGCCAGCGGACGCAACCGCGTAGCCGCGCTCCAGACGCACCCGGGTCAAGGCTGTCCAGAGGCGACGATCGCGAGGCCCACGTTCAGGCGTACCGATTCCGTCGGCGACGACCTGGTACCCACGAATGCGACGTCGCCGATGGATTTCGCTACTGCGCCGACGAGCGCGAATAGTCGAGTACGACAGCCCGACATCCTCCTTCCGGGACCGCCGAACCTCGGGTCGAACCAGGCGCCGCTCACGAACACGAGCGCGGCGAACGGCGGAGATCCGCGCTTGACCTCACCGCCACTACATAGTCGTGGGCCACGTCGCGACTCACGTCGACGACGCGAGCGGCGCGACCCACGCGGGCCGGTCGCTGGAGGTCGCGCTCCGGCGCGCGATGCGTGAGGCATCACCGAGGTGAACGCCACGGCCCGAGGAGTCGCGCGGCGAACCGCGCCGCCGGCTGGCCGCGCCGCGCACCCTCCCGACCATCCTCCGCCGCCCTCTCCGGAGCCTCCGGGAGCCTGCGTCGACGCGACGTTCCTCCTTCAGGGCCGCCGCGCCGCTGGATCCGCCGCGCCAGGCGCCGGACGGACACCCCGCGGACACGGGCACGGGCGACGCCTGCTCGGCCGCTACGGCCGGACGTCGAAGCGGACGTACTCCTCGAGGACGCGCATGTCGCCCTCGGGGAAGTGCACGACCTGGACGCGCCGGGCCGGCAGGCCGCGATCGTCGAGGGTCAGCTCGACCTCGCCGATCGGGGCGCCGCCGAAGACGACGTGGAACGCCAGGGTGCGGCTCGCCGGATCGTCGTGCAGCCAGGTCGGCTCGTCGGTGCCGACCCAGTCGCGGATATCGCCGTTGCCGGTGTCGGGATCGGCACCGCCGATGACCTTGGCCCAGTTGTGCAGCACGCCCATCCGGGTCACGCCGATGACGAGGCCGTCGGCCCACACCGGCGGACCGGTGTCGACCGCGGCCGCGGCGGTCGAGTCCCAGCGGGTCGCGATCGCGGTGCCGTCGAAGGTGCCTTCGAGCGCGATCGACGCGCCGGTGGCCCGGGCGATCTCGATCGTGCCGTCGAGCTCGGCGCGCGCCGCGCCGGACGCCGAGACCTGGGCGGTGATCGTGACGTGGTCGGCGGCGAGCAGGCGGGCCTCGAGGCCGCCGAGCGCGGCCACCGGGTCGCCGGCGAACGGATCCGGACCGGGCGCCGGCGCGGTGGTCGCCGCGTGGCCGCCGCCACCGCAGCCGGGCGCGACCGCGGCGAGCAGGCCCGCGACCGCGATCACCGCGACGCCGCGCACGCTAGCCCTCCAGGGTCCCGTAGCTGTCGAACTGCATCGCATAGGTGGCGCGGCCCTCGGACAGCGACCGCATCCGGGTCGAGTAGCCGAACATGTTCCGCAGCGGCACCCGGGCGCCGACGATCCGCTTGGTGCCGCGCTGCTCGACGTCCTGGATGTGGCCGCGGCGCTGGTTGAGGTCGCCGATGATCGCGCCGAGGAACTCGTCGTCGGTGGTGACCTCGACGCTCATGATCGGCTCGAGCCGGACCGGGTTGGCGGCGACGACCGCGCGGCGGAACGCCTCGGCGGCGGCGGCGCGCGCGCCGATCACCGGGTCGGCGCCGTCGCGGATGCCCAGGCGCAGCAGCGTCACCGCGACGTCCTCGAGCGGGAAGCCGTCGGCGCCCGCCGAGGTGGCGTCGCGCAGGCCCTGCATCGCGGCGGCGATGACCTCGTCGGGCAGGATCGGATCGGCGGGCAGCGCGCGCTGCAGGTCGAGCCCGGAGCCGCGCGGCCGCGACGCGACCCGGCAGGTCGCCTCGGCGTAGATGTGCTTGGACTCGAGCTCGCGCTCGAAGACCGCCGAGCCCTCGGCGTCGCCGAGGACGGTCTCGCGGTAGACGACCTGCGGCTTGCCGACGCCGGCCTGGACGCCGTACTCGCGCCGCATGCGGTCGACGATGATCTCGAGGTGGAGCTCGCCCATGCCCGAGATGATGGTCTGGCCGGTCTCGGCGTCCTCGCGGACCCGGAACGTCGGGTCCTCCTCGGCCATCTTGGCGAGCGCGAAGTCGAGGCGCTCCTTGGCCGAGCTGTTCTCGGCCTCGATGGCCTGCGAGATCACCGGCTCGTAGGTGTCGATGCGCTCGAGCAGGATCGGCGCGGTCGGCGCGCACACGGTGTCGCCGGTGGTGGCGTCCTTGAGCCCGGCGGCGGCGACGATCTCGCCGGCGACGCCCTTGTCGAGGCGCTCGCGCTTCTCGGCGTGGATCCGGAACAGGCGCGCGATCTTCTCCTTGCGGCCGGTGCGGACGTTGAGCATCTCGGCGCCGGGCTCGATCGTGCCCGAGAAGACGCGCAGGAAGACGACCTTGCGGCCCTCGTCCATCGCGACCTTGAAGGCCAGCGCCGCGAACGGCTCGCTGTTCTTGGGCGCCCGCGACAGCTGGACCTCGGGGTTGCGCGGATCGACGCCGTGCACCGGCGGCAGGTCGGCCGGCGACGGCAGGTAGCCGATGACCGCGTCGAGCAGCGGGTGGATGCCCTTGTTGCGCAGCGCGGTGCCGCCCAGGACCGGGACGATCTTGACCGCGATCGTCGCCTTGCGGATCGCGGCGTCGAGCTCCTCGGGGCTCAGCTCCTGGCCCTCGAGGTACTTCTCGGCGAGGGCGTCGTCGAGGTCGGCCAGCGCCGCGATCATGGTCTCGCGGGCCTCGATCGCCTGGTCCTCGAGCTCGCCCGGGATCTCCTCGACGCGCGGCGCGTCGGCCAGCTCGCCCGAGAAGTACAGCGCGCGCATCCGCACCAGGTCGATGACGCCCTCGAACGCGTCCTCGGCGCCGATCGGCAGCTGGATGGGCACCGCGTTGGCGCCCAGGCGCTCGCGGATCTCGGCGACCACGGCGCCGTAGTCGGCGCCGATGCGGTCGAGCTTGTTGATGAACGCCAGGCGGGGGACCTTGAACTTGTCGGCCTGGTGCCAGACGGTCTCCGACTGGGGCTGGACCCCGCCGACCGCGCAGAACACGACGACGCAGCCGTCGAGGACGCGCAGCGAGCGCTCGACCTCGATCGTGAAGTCGACGTGGCCCGGGGTGTCGATCAGGTGGATCTCGTGCTTGCCCCAGGTGAACGTGGTCGCGGCGGCCGTGATCGTGATGCCGCGCTCGCGCTCCTGGGCCATCCAGTCCATCTGGGTCTGGCCGTCATGGACCTCCCCGGTGCGGTGGATCTTGCCCGAGTGGAACAGGAACCGCTCGGAGACGGTCGTCTTGCCGGCATCGATGTGGGCGACGATGCCGATGTTGCGAACGAGGTCGATCTTGGCCATGACGACGGCTCCGTATAGCACAGGGTTGTGGCCACCTAACCGCCCCGGCTAGGATCAGCACATGAGGATGCGCTCCGGCGTCGCCGCTGCCCTGGCCCTGG
This sequence comes from Kofleriaceae bacterium, assembly GCA_020633495.1. Lineage (GTDB taxonomy): Bacteria > Myxococcota_A > Polyangia > Haliangiales > Haliangiaceae > WYBA01. Next base: position 12,723 of record JACKDR010000040.1, read on the forward strand.
CCCTGATCACCCCCACCGCCCTGCCCGGCCTGGCCCGGGCCGGAGGCGGCGACGAACAGCCCGACACCAAGTCGGCGAAGGTTCACTACCAGAACGCGGAGCAGGCGATGAAGGAGGGCCGCTACGACGCGGCCGCCGCCGAGTACGGCATCGCGTACGACCTCACCAAGGACGCGCGCATCTTCTTCTTCATGGCCAAGGCCTACGAGGCCGCCGGCAAGTGCGACGTCGCGGTGCGGTACTACAACCGGTACCTCAAGGAGGGCGAGCCCAACGAGGACAACCGCAAGGTGACCCAGGAGCGGATCGCCGCGTGCGGTGGCGGCGACACCGGGACCGGGACCGGGACGGGGACGGGGACGGGGACGGATTCGGGCACGGGCACGGGCACGGGATCGGATTCGGGCACGGGCACGGGCACGGGCACGGGTTCAGACACGGGGACGGGCACGGGTTCAGACACGGGGATGGGCACGGGTTCAGATACGGGCACGGGCACGGGCACGGGCACGGGTTCAGATACGGGCATGGGCACCGGGACCGGCACCGAGCCCAGCTTCCTGACCACCGGCTCGAGCGGCAAGAAGACCGCGGCCTGGATCGGGGTCGGCGCCACGGTCGCGTTCGGCGCCGCCGGCGCCATCTTCGTGATGTCGGCGCGGTCCCGCGAGGAGGACATCAACGCGCTCGCCGACTTCCGCGATCCCGCGAACTCGCAGCCCGCCGCCTACGAGGGCGAGGTCCGGGCCCAGTACGAGAGCCTGATCGACGAGGGCAAGCGGTTCAACACGCTGTCGACGGTCGCGTTCGCGGCCGCCGGGGCCAGCGCGATCTTCGCCGCGACGATGTTCATCCTCGACCGCGGCAACGAGACCGAGTCGGGCTCGGCGATCGTGCTGACGCCGACGCTGGCGCCGGGGCGGGCCGGCCTGGCCGCGTCGCTGCGGTTCTGAGCGCGGCGATCGGCGGCCCGGCGTCGGGCCGCCTCGCTCAGCGCGCGACCAGCTTGCCGTTCTTGACCGCGAAGCCGTCGGTCGCGGGCCCGGTCATCGCCGCCGAGACCTGCGCGGCGAGGTCGCCCAGCGGCTGGTCGTGCTCGATCAGGATCTCGCACAGGCGCCGCTTGAACCGCCCCGCCTCCTCCTCCGGGTTGATCAGCGCCGCGATCAGGTGCTCGCCGGCGTCGTCCCGCCAGTGCCGGGCGATGCCCTCGGCCGAGAAGTAGCGGACGTCCTCGCTGTGGTCCTTGAGGTACGGGACCAGCCGCGGCACGACGTCGTCCGGGGTCGAGTCCTTCCACTCGCCGAGCCACTTGATGACGTCGAGGCGGCGCTCGGGGTCCCGGGTGTAGCCGGGCTCCTCCGTGGCCAGGACCTCGTCGGCGACCTCGAGGGCACGGTCGTGGGGGACGATCTGGCCCAGGACCTCGAGCGCGAAGCCGAGCTGAGCGTGGTTCTTGAGGTAGCGGCGCAGCGGCGCCAGGGCCTGATCGCCCTTGGCGACCAGCACCTCGACCGTCCAGCGCTTCTCGACCTCGTCCTCGGAGCCCTTCATGCAGACGATCGAGAACCGCTTGCACAGGCCGTAGAGGGCCTCTTCCGAGCCGTCCTCACGCAGCTTCTCCAGGGCGCCCCAGCGGTCCGCCTGCTGGGACAGCTTGTTGGTGGCCCGATCGATCGTGCGCTGCAGCGCCTTTTCCTTGGAGAACAGCCCGAAGACCATGGTGGCGGCAAGCTAACTCCCCCGGGCCCCGGCGGCAATGGCGATCGCCCGGCGACCGTCGGGCTTTCCGTCGGCACCCCGCGTCTGGTAACAACCGCCCCATGCCGCGCCGCCGCGACCTGGAATCGGTGCTCATCATCGGGTCGGGGCCGATCGTCATCGGTCAGGCCTGCGAGTTCGACTACTCGGGGACGCAAGCGTGCAAGGCGCTGCGCGAGGAGGGGTTGCGGGTCATCCTGATCAACTCCAACCCGGCGACGATCATGACCGACCCCGAGCTGGCCGACGCCACCTACGTCGAGCCGCTCACCGTCGACGTCCTCGACAAGGTGCTCGAGCGCGAGCGCCCGCAGGCCATCCTGCCGACGCTGGGCGGCCAGACCGGCCTCAACCTGGCGATGGCCGCGGCCAAGGCCGGGGTCCTCGAGCGCCACGGCGTCGAGCTGCTGGGCGCCTCGGTGCGCTCGATCGAGATGGCCGAGGACCGCGAGCAGTTCAAGCAGGCGATGGAGCGCATCGGCCTGATCAGCCCGCGCTCGTACCTGGTGTCGTCGGTCGACGAGGCCCGCGCCATCATCGACGACATCGGCTTCCCGGCGATCCTGCGGCCGTCGTTCACGCTCGGCGGCTCCGGCGGCGGCATCGCGTACAACGCGCGCGAGCTCGACCGCATGGTCCAGTTCGCCCTCGACCAGAGCCCGGTCCACCAGGTCCTCATCGAGCAGTCGGTGCTGGGCTGGAAGGAGTACGAGCTCGAGGTCGTCCGCGACACCAAGGACAACACGATCATCATCTGCTCGATCGAGAACCTCGATCCGATGGGCGTCCACACCGGCGACTCGATCACGGTGGCGCCGGCGATGACGCTGACCGACAAGGAGTACCAGCGCATGCGCGACGCCTCGATCGCGATCATGCGCGAGATCGGCGTCACCACCGGCGGCTCCAACGTCCAGTTCGCGGTCGACCCCGCGACCGGCCGCCAGATGGTCATCGAGATGAACCCGCGGGTGTCGCGGTCGAGCGCGCTGGCGTCGAAGGCGACCGGCTTCCCGATCGCCAAGATCGCCGCCAAGCTGGCGATCGGCTACACCCTCGACGAGCTGCAGAACGACATCACCCGGGTCACGCCGGCGTCGTTCGAGCCGACGATCGACTACGTCGTCGTCAAGTGGCCGCGCTTCGCGTTCGAGAAGTTCCCGATGGCGCGCGCCACCCTGGGGCCGCAGATGAAGTCGGTCGGCGAGGCGATGGCGATCGGCCGGACCTTCCGCGAGGCCCTGGGCAAGGCGATCCGCTCGCTCGAGACCGGCCGCGACGGCTTCGACCTGCCGCTGGGCGCGCTCGGCGACGACCTGCCGCTGCTCGAGCGCGCGATGGCGATGCCCAGCGCCGAGCGGCTGTTCCAGCTCGCCCGCGGCTTCCAGCTCGGGCTCGACCTCGACCGCGCCCACGAGCTGACCCGGATCGATCCCTGGTTCCTGCGCCACATCCGCGACGCCGCGGTCATCGAGCAGGAGGTCGCGGCCGCCGACGACGCCCTCGCCGATCGCGCGCTGCTGCGCCGGGCCAAGCGCGGCGGCATGTCGGATCGCCGGATCGCGTCGCTGCGCGGCGTCGCCGAGGCCGAGGTCCGCGCCGCCCGCGACCGGCTCGACCTGCACCCGGTGTTCAAGCGGGTCGACACCTGCGGCGCCGAGTACGAGTCGCACACGCCGTACCTGTACTCGAGCTACGAGGAGGAGTGCGAGGCGCGGCCCACCGACCGCCGCAAGGTCATGATCCTCGGCGGCGGCCCCAACCGGATCGGCCAGGGCATCGAGTTCGACTACTGCTGCGTCCACGCCGCGATGGCCCTCGCCGAGGAGGGCATCGAGTCCATCATGGTCAACTGCAACCCCGAGACGGTGTCGACCGACTACGACACCTCGGACCGGCTGTACTTCGAGCCGGTGACCCTCGAGGACGTCCTCGAGATCTGCCGGCTCGAGCGGCCGTCGGGGGTGATCGTCCAGTTCGGCGGCCAGACCCCGCTCAAGCTGGCGGTGCCGCTGACCCGCGCCGGCGTGCCGATCCTCGGCACCACCGCCGACGCGATCGACCGCGCCGAGGACCGCGAGCGGTTCGGCGAGGTCATGGCCAAGCTCGGCCTGCGCGCGCCCCGCTGGGGCATCGCGCGCACCCTCGACGAGGCCCGCACGGTCGCCGCCGAGATCGGCTTCCCGGTGATGGTGCGGCCGTCGTACGTCCTGGGCGGCCGCGCCATGGAGCGGGTCTACGACGCCCGCACCCTCGAGGACTACTTCGAGCGCGTCCTCCTGGCCCCGGCCCGGCTCGGCCGCGCCGAGGACGACGCCGCCGCCCACTCGAGCGGCGTCGGCCTGCCGCTGCTGGTCGACCAGTTCCTCGCCGACGCCGTCGAGCTCGACGTCGACGTCGTCGCCGACGCCACCGGCGCGGTGATCGTCGGCGGCGTCATGGAGCACATCGAGGAGGCCGGCATCCACTCCGGCGACTCGGCGTGCTCGCTGCCGCCGTACTCGCTGCCCGCCGACACGATCGAGGAGGTCCGGCGCCAGGCCCGCCTGCTCGCCGCCGAGCTCGGCGTCGTCGGCCTGATGAACGTCCAGTTCGCGGTCCACGCCGGCGAGGTCTTCGTCATCGAGGTCAACCCGCGGGCGTCGCGCACCGTGCCGTTCGTGTCGAAGGCGATCGGCGTGCCGCTGGCCAAGGTCGCGGCCAAGGTCATGACCGGCCGCACGCTCGCCGAGCTCGGCGTCACCGAGGTCCGGCCCACCCACGTCGCGGTCAAGGAGTCGGTCTTCCCGTTCGTCAAGTTCGAGGAGGTCGACACGATCCTCGGCCCCGAGATGCGCTCGACCGGCGAGGTCATGGGCATCGACGACAGCTTCGTCAGCGCCTACGTCAAGGCCCAGCTCGCCGCCGGCGTCGAGCTGCCCACCGGCGGCACCGCGTTCATCAGCGTGCGCGACGACGACAAGGGCGCGGCCGAGGCGCTGGCGCGCCGGCTGCTCGACCTCGGCTTCGCGCTGGTCGCGACCCACGGCACCGCGCGCCACCTCGAGGGCGCGGGCCTGCCGGTGCGGGGCATCAACAAGGTGCTCGAGGGCCGCCCGCACTGCGTCGACGCCTTCGACAACGGCGAGGTCGACTTCATCGTCAACACCACCGAGGGCGCGCAGGCGATCCTCGACTCGCAGTCGCTGCGGCGGGGCGCGCTGCGCAACCAGATCGCGTACTTCACGACGATCCGCGGCGCCCAGGCCGCGGTCGACGCGATCGCGCTCGTCCGGCGCGAGGGGTTGCGGGTGGCGCCGCTCCAGGGGTACCACTGACCGCCATGGCCGAAAAGTTCCCGATGACGCCGGCGGGCAACGCCTGGATGCGGCGCCGGCTCAAGAAGCTCAAGGACGTCGATCGTCCGGCCAACGCCCGCGCGATCGAGATCGCGCGTGGCCACGGTGACCTGTCCGAGAACGCCGACTACTCCGCCGCCAAGGAGGAGCAGGGCATGATCGAGGCCAAGATCCGCGAGTTCGAGGCCAAGCTGGCGCTGTCCGAGGTCATCGACCCGACGTCGCTGTCGGGCGACACCGTCAAGTTCGGCGCCACGGTCACGATCGAGGACGCCGACAGCGGCGAGCAGCAGCGCTACACGATCGTCGGCGAGCACGAGGCCAGCATCAAGAAGGGCAAGATCTCGATCAGCGCCCCGGTCGCGCGCGCCCTGATCGGCAAGAGCGTCGGCGACGCCGTGGTCGTGACCACGCCCAAGGGCAAGCGCGAGTACGAGGTCGTCGAGGTCGAGTGGCTCGAGGTCGGCGACCCCGACGACGACGAGCCCGCGGCGTAGCGCCGCGCGACCGCGCCGGGGCCCCGGCGGCCACGCCGACGACCGCGACCGCCGCCAGGCAACCCGGCGGCGGCCCGCCCGGTCGAACTTCCGGCCCGGCCCGGGCCGTGTTATCTGGAGCCATCATGTCGCGTCGCCTCGTCTCGATCGCCCTGTCCTTGGCCGCCTCGGTCGGCACCGTCACCGCCGTGGCCTGGGGCCTCGGCGGCTGCAAGCAGGGTGAGGGCGGCCAGTGCCAGGTCAACACCGACTGCACCGACGGCCTGATCTGTCGGCCGTCGGACCACACCTGCGCCCCGACGTCGTCGGGCATCGACGCCGGCCCCGACGCCGAGCCCGCCCCCGACGCCGAGCCCGCCCCCGACGCCGACATCGACGCCACGCCGATCGACGCGATGCCGATCGACGCCACGCCGATCGACGCGATGCCGATCGACGCCTGACCGCGCCCGGGGCGCCGTCCGGCCCCGGCTACGGCGCGTAGGCGCAGCGGAAGCCGACCTGCGGGAAGCGGTCGTCGCCGGTCATCGCGAACCCGGCGCCCTGCGCCGACAGCCCGAGGTTGCGCGGCAGCCGCACCCCGGTCATCGCGAAGCCGGGCGGATCGCGCCACGAGCCGCCCCGGATGCCGCGGACCAGGAACGCGCCGCCGTCGGGGTTGCGCACCGGATCGACGTCGCCCAGGCCGTCGTAGCCGTCGATCGTCAGCTCGTCCTGGACCCACTCCGAGACGTTGCCGGCCTGGTCGCGGGTGCCGTACGGGCCCTCGTCCCACGGGTACGAGCCCGGCGGCGCCGCGAACGCGAAGCCGTCGCTGTCGTCGGGATCGCCGTACTCGACGAGGTGGGCGCCCTCGCGGGTCAACATCGACCGGACCTGGACCATGGCGTCCGACGGCAGCTGGCCGTGGTTGAAGTCGTCGGGGCGATCGAGATCGCCCCACGGCCAGCGCCGGGCGTCGTCGCCGCGCGCCGCCCGCTCCCACTCGGCCTCGGTGGGCAGGCGGCCGCCGCGCCACGCGCAGAACGCCGCGGCCTCGTCCCACCGGATGTTCACCTGCGGCAGGTCGTCGGCGAGGTGACGCTCGTCGCCGGCGAGCAGCGGATCGACGACGCAGCCGCCGTCGGCGACGCAGGCCCGGTACGCGGCGACGGTGACCTCGTCGCGATCGATGCGGAACGCGCCGACGTGGACCTCGCGGGCCAGCATGCGGCCCTGCATCGCGCGGTAGTCCTCGCACATCTGCTGGAAGATGAAGTTGGGCCCGGGCCCGTGCAGGTACGTGCACAGCCCCCAGGCGTAGTCGACGTCGTCGGGCGCCAGCCCCATCGTGAACGTGCCGGCCGGGACGTCGACGATCGGCGGCGGCGGCTGCTCGACGCGGACCACCTTGCCGGCGCGCGCCGGCCGCACCACCGGCTCCTCGACGGCGACCGCGGCGCTGCCGCCGACCGCGAGCGGCGGCGCGACCACCAGCGCGGCGAGCACCGCGGCGGCGCCCGGCGCGACGCGCCGGCGACGGCGGCGGCTCGGGACAGCGGTGCGGGCCGGTGGCATCCCGTGATCGTGGCCGGGCTTCAGGGCGCCTGCAACCAGGCACCGGCGAGCTGGACCCGGGCCAGGCTGGCCTTGGGCGCGGCAGCCACCGCCTCGGCGACCTCGGGCAGGCTGCCCCAGCGGCCGGCCAGGGCGATCCGCCGCCGCGACGCCGCGGCGGCGAGCTCGGCCACGGGGTCGCTGGCCAGGGTCTCGAGCTGGGCGGGGTCGTCGATGGCCTCGATCGCGGCCAGGCGGACCGCGACCTCGGGGTCGACGATCTTGCCGGCGGCGAGGCCGCGCGACTCGGCGTCGGCGCGGCCGGCCAGGGCCCGGACCGCGGCGGTGCGGACCCGGACGTCGTCGGCGCCCGACAGCGCGACCAGGCGCTTGTCGGGCGGCCCCGCCGGCGTCGCGCCCAGCCCCTCGGCGAGCGCGGCCAGCACCACCGGGCTCTTCTCCTTGGCCAGCGCGCCCAGCTCCTGGGTGACCTTGGACGGGTCGAGACGGACCGCGGCCAGGGCGGCGCCGGCGCGGACCCGCTCGTCCTTGTCGCGGAACAGCTCGACCAGGCGCCAGTAGGCGGCCCGGCTCTTGCCGCCGCCGGCCGCGGCCACCGCGGCGCCGCGGGCGCAGGCGCCGCGGACGCTGGCGTCGCGATCGTCGAGGCCCTTGCGGATCGCCTTCCAGGCGGCGTCGCTGGCGCCCGCGGTCAGCGCGGTGCCGAGGGCGGCGCACGCGCCGGTGCGCACCGCGACGTCCTTGTGGCCGATCAGCTTGGCGAGCTCGGCCTCGAGGCCGGGCACGCCGGCGCGCCCGAGGGTCACCAGCGCGCCGGTGACCTTGGCGCGCTCGGTCGAGGTCAGCCACGGCCGCAGCACCGCGGCGGTGGCCTTGGCCTGGTCGAGCGCGACCAGCGCTCGCGCCGCCTCGCCCGACAGCTCGACGTTGTGGCCCTGATCCTTGTCGAGGATCGCCAGCAGCATGGGGGCGGCGTCGCGATCGCCGATCGCGCCCAGCGCGGCGATCGCGGCGGCGCGCAGCGGCATCTCGACGGCGCCGTCGGCGATCGAGCGCAGCTCGCGCATCGTCGGTGCCAGCGGCGCCAGCGCGCCGCCCCCGGCGTGGCGGGCGGCGCCGCGGATCGCCTCGATCGCGGCGCGCTGGACCGCGGCGTCGTCGACGGCGAGGCCGCCGCGGACCGCGGTCACGAAGACCCGCTCGGCGAGGCCCAGGATCTGGTCCTTCTCGGCCCCGGTGGCGCCGGGCGCCGCCGCGGCCAGGCGGCGCGCGGCGTCGTCGAGGCGCCCGGCCTCGACCAGCTTGGGCACCGCGCGGTCGAGCGGCCACTCGACCCGCCGCAGCGCCGCGGTGGCGACCCCGGCCTGGCGGCGATCACGGGCGAACAGCCAGGTGACGTAGGCGTGGTCGTCGTCGGAGATCAGCGCCTTCGGGGGCGGCGGGAACGGCGCCGCCTCGGCCGCGACGTCGCGCGCGACGCCGTCGAAGTCGTCGTTGCCGCTGGGCCGGATCAGCGTGACGCTCGCGACCTGGCCGTCGCCGTCGATGACGATCTCGACGGTGGCCTCGAGGGTCGGGCTGTTGAGCGGGTGATCGGGCGGCAGCCGCAGCCGGCAGTCCTCCAGGAACGCCGACCAGGCGTCGCGGATCGCCGGGTAGATCATCTGCAGGTAGGCGACCCCGTAGGCGCCGGGGTCGGGCGGCGCCGGCTCGGGCAGCGCCTGCCCGGGATCGAAGCCGTCGGGGTAGTCGGGCGGATCGCCGTCGACGGTGACGGTGGTGCCGCCGGTCGCCTTGGCCGGCGGCCGCGGACAGCCGGCGCCGACCGCGAGCGTCGCCGCCGCCAGGACCACCACGACCAGGCGACCGCGCCGCCGTGGCGCGAACGCCGCAACGAGGTTTGGGGTTCCCACGTCGGCTCCACGATACCGCGAAGCCCGGCGCCGATCACATCGGTGGGGTGGCGATCTCGGGCGCGGGCCGGGGCCCCCGCCCCGGGCCGCGCGGCCGGCTACATCGCGTCGACGCCGGCGTCCGGCGGCTCGGCGTCGGCGGGCATCGCGTCGTAGACCGTGGGCACGTCGAACTCGATCGTCGGGTTCGACGGCCCGGCGCCGATGAAGGTCTCGAACGAGCCGCGGAACGCCTCGACGCCGCCGGCGTCGCGACCGACCACCGTGATCGTCGCCATGCCGAACGGCAGCGCCAGCACCGACTGCGACGGGCTGCCCGGCGCGATGCACGGCTTGGGATCGGTGCCGTCGAGCTTCTGGCCCTGCTCGGTCAGCTGGGTCACGACGACGCCGCCGATCGTGAGGGTCAGGACCTGCTGCGCCACCGGCGGCGCCGCGGTCGTGCACGGCGCGCCCTGCCACTTGAGGTTGAAGAAGAACGCGCCGGTGTAGGGCCCGGTCCACAGGTCCGGGGTGACGTTGATCGTGTGCTCGGTGTCGACCGCCTCGGCGGTGACCTGGGCCTGGGCCGGCGCGACCACCAGCGGCTCCTCGTTGCCGTCGAGCGGGAACACCGAGGCCTGGTACGGCCCCGGCGGCAGGTCCTCGAAGACCACCTGGAAGGTCGGGCACAGCGCCTCGGCGCTGGCGGTGGTGGGGCCGTCGAGATCGACCCGGACGTTGAGGACGCCGAGGTCGGTGCACGAGTCCTGGCTGAACCCGGGCGCGGCCTCGGCGTTGAAGCGCCACTTGATCGTCGTGCGCGGCGGCAGCACGACGACGCACTGCTGGCAGTAGTCGGTCTCGTCGGCGTTGCCGTCGTCGCACTGCTCGCCGTCCTCGACGAGCCCGTTGCCGCACACGGCGTCGCCGCCGCCGCCGCACGACACCGACCCGGCGCCGATCAGCGCGGCGCCGCCCAGCGCCAGCGCCGCGACCGTGAGCCCGGCGCGGCTCACGCCGACACCTCGTCGCGGACGTGGACGCCGAGGTGGCGACGGACGTTGAAGTAGCCGTCGGACACCGAGTAGGCCAGCAGGTCGCGCAGCCGGTCCTTGGCCGGCAGCGTCGACGTGATCCCGACCTCGGTCGCGATCAGCCGGGCCGCGACCTCGAGGTCGTTGCACAGGATCAGCCCGACCCGGTTGGCGGTCATGTCGGTGGCGCTGCGCCAGCCCGGGATCAGCCCGTTGCCGATCCGGCCCGCGACCTTGGTGGCCAGGGCCGCGACCTGCTCGAGCATCGCGCCCGGCACGGTGGTCTTGAGGCCCTGGGCCAGGCGGCGGGCCTCGTCGCCCGGCGTCACCGCGCCGGCCGCGCCCTCGAGCGCGGCGCCGGCGGCCAGCAGCGCGCCCTGGAACGCGGCCTCGAGCTTGGGCAGGCTGCCCAGCGCGAAGGTCACGAACCGCTCGGGCCGCAGGTAGGCCAGCCGCTTGCCGACCTCGAAGGCGAGCTCGCGCTCGTCGACCTTGTCGAGCTGGGGCTCGCCGACCAGCAGCGACGGCTGCAGCCTGCCCTTGTCGGTGGTGTTGGCGACCCGCAGGCCGTCGCCGTCCTTCTGCAGCCACACCATCGGCGTCGGGTCGAGCGCCAGCACGCCGGTGGCGTACTTGACGACCCGGCTGACCGGGCGCTGGTCGTGGTCGAGATCGGCGCGCTGGCCGGCGTCGAGGCCGAACGCCTGCGGCGGCTGCGCGCTCGACGCGACCAGGCCGCCCAGCGTCGACGCGAAGATCGCGCCGACGATCCGGTCCTCGCGGGGGTGGATGATCGCCTTCTGCCACAGCTCCTCGGTGAGGCGCCGCGCCACCGGCGTGAACTGCTGCGGCCGGTGCTTCTCGTAGAGCCGGCGCTCGTCGTCGGTGGCGGCGCCCAGGAACACCAGCGCCTGGGCCACGCACCACGACTTGTCGAGCTCGTGCTCCTCCCGGTACAGGTTCGACAGCGCCTTGTACAGCTCGACGCGGTCGGGGGCGTGGGCGAGCAGGACCTGGAGCTCCTCGATCGCGTCGGCGCGGCGCGGCTCGCCGGCCTCGAGGTAGAGGTCGGCGAGCTGCTCGTGGCGGCCGACGTCGTCGGGATCGAGCCCCGACGCGACCTCGAACGCGGCGATCGCCGCCTCGTGATCGCCGAGGTGATCGAGGCAGACGTCACCGAGCCGGGTCCACATCTCGAGCAGGCGATCGTGGTCGGCGTCCTCGCCGAGCCGCTTGAGGTGGCGGCGGTAGGCGCGGGCCAGGTTCTTCCAGTCGTGCTTGTCGGTGAGCAGCTTGTCGATCGCCTCGAACGCCTTGGGCGTCTCGGGGACGTCATCGAGCGCGGCGTGGAACTTCTCGACCGCGAGCTCGGCGTCGGCGAGCTCGTCGCGCGCGATCACCGCGGCCGCGTAGTAGTACTTGGCGCGGCGCGACGCCCCGCTCTCCTGGGCGGCGAGCTGGTCGAGGGTCTCGATGGCGCGCCGCCACTGCTTCTGCTCGGTGTAGGCGTCGAGCAGCTTGTGCAGCAGCACGTGCGAGCCGGGCTGCAGCCGCAGCGCCTCGAGGTAGGCGCCGACCGCGGAGCCGGCGTCCTTGAGCTTGTGGCGCCAGACGTCGCCGATCTCGTCGTAGAGCCGGCCCTTGACCGCGTCGGGCACGGCCTCGATCAGGCTGCGCTTGGCCTCGACGACGGTCTTCCAGTCGCCGCGCGCGCCGGCGACGTCGATCAGCGCCTGCAGCGCCGGCTCGTGGCCGGGGTCGCGCTCGAGCGCGCGCCGCAGCGCGTTCTCGGCCTTCTTGTCGTCGCCCAGCGCCCGCGCGGTCTCGCCCAGGCGGTGCCAGATGTCGGCGACCTGGCCGTCGGCCAGCCCGGTGCGGTGACGGGCCAGGACCTCGCGGTAGCGCTTGTCGACCTCCTTGTACTTGTCCTCGACCGCGGCCGGGTCGGTCGCGCCGGTGGCCTCGGCCATCAGCATCGCGGCCAGGCCGAGCGCGGCGTCGAGGTTGTCGGCGTCGGCCTCGACCGCGACCCGGTAGTGCTTGGCCGCCTTCTCGTGGCGGTGCAGCTCCTCGTAGGCCTTGCCGAGCTGGGCCTCGCGGCGGGCGCGCTCGAGCCGGTCGGCGCCCTCGGCGCGGCGCGCCAGCATCTCGAGGATGGGCAGCGCGTCGTCCCAGCGATGGTCGGCGACCAGGCGGTCGGCGACCTGCTCCCCGGCCTCGACGTGGTCCGGATCGAGCTTGAGGATCTTCTCGCGCAGCTCGAGCGCGCGCGGGCCGTCCTCGAGCCGGGTCTCGACCAGCTCGGCGGCCTCGCCGAGGATCTCGACCCGCTCGATCCGCGAGCTCGACGCCTCCTCGGCGCGCAGCAGGCAGTCGACCGCCTTGGCCCACGCCGACCGCGACTGGTGCAGCCGCGCCGCGGTGCGCAGCGCGACCAGGTGGCCGGGCTCGATCGCCAGCGCCTTCTCGAGGTGGCGCTCGGCCAGCTCGGCGTCGTCGAGGTGCTCGTAGGCGAAGCGGCCGGCCTCGGCCCACAGCGCGGCGCCACGGTTGCCCTCGAGGTCGGCGTGGCGGACCAGGATCGCGACCGCGCGGTCCCAGGCCTCGACCCGCTGGTACAGCCGGGCCAGCGCGTGCAGCGACGACCGGTTGGTCTCGTCGAGCGCCAGCACGTTGAGGTGGCACTCGATCGCGCGGTGCGGATCGGCGAGCTCCTTCTCGTGGATGCCGGCGGTCTCGAGGAACAGCTCGATCTTCTGCGCCGGCGACTTGGCGGCCGCGACCTGCCGCTCCTTGAGCGTCACGACGTCGTACCACTTGCCGTCGGCGGCGAGCAGGCGGCCGAGGCCGCGGAACGCGTCCTCGGCGACGCCGTCGATGTCGAGGATGCGCTGGTAGGCGTCGATCGCGCGATCGCGGGCGCCCTCGCGGTCCTCGAGCTCGGCCGCCAGCTTGCGCAGGTTGGCCAGCTTCTCGCCCTCGGGCGCGTACGTCGACAGCCGCTCGAGGGTGCGCAGGTAGTCGTCGGTGCGCCCGGTCTTGTCGTAGAGATCCTCGAGCGCCTTGAGCGCGGCGAGATCGGCGGGATCGGCGTCGAGCTGGGTCTCGTAGCGCGAGATCGCGCCCTCGAGGTCGCCGAGCTTCTCGTGGCGCAGGGTCGCCAGCTCGCGCCGGATCGCGCCGGCGCGGCCGGCGTCGCCGGCGGCCTCGATGATCTCGGCGCGGCGCTCGAGGACCTTGGCCAACAGGCCCCAGCGCTCGTCGCGCCGGTACAGCCGCTCGAGCGCGGCCAGCGCGTCGTCGTTGTCGTCGTCGAGATCGACCGCGGCCTGGTAGGCCTCGATCGCCTTGGCGGTCGACGCCAGGTGGCTCTCGCACAGGTCGCCGAGCGCGATGTAGAGGTCGAGCTGGGTCGCGGTGTCGGTCTCGACCTCGACGTGGGCGCGGATCGCGTCGGCCAGCTCGGCCCACTTGCTCTGCTTGCGCAGGACCTCGGCGAACGCGGCGTGCGCGGCCTGGTTCTCGCCGTCGAGCTCGAGGGCGCGGCGCAGCGACGGCAGCGCGTAGTCGTGGCGATCGAGCTTCTCGGAGTACCAGCGGCCGAGCCGGCCCCACCAACGCGACTGGACCTTGGGATCGCCACCCTCGGTGGTCAGCTCGGAGGCCTCGGCGACTAGGTCGGCCCACGACCCGGTGGCCGCGGCCAGGCGCTCGGCGGCGGCCGCGATCGCGTTGTCCGACGGATCGACGTGCATCGCGGTGGTGAGGGCCTCGAACGCGCGCTTGAGATCGCCGGCGCCGTTCTCGTAGACGTCGGCGAGCTCGCGCAAGAGGCCCGCGCGCTCGGCGGCCTCGTCGGAGTGCTCGATGCGACCGAGCAGGACCTCGACCAGGCGATCGGTGTCGTTGGCCTCGCGGGCGCGGCGCTCGATCAGGTCGACGGCGTCGGCGGCGTCCTTCTGGCCGTCGGCGAGCAGCGCCATCCAGCCGTCGAGATCGTCGGCGTCGGGCACCGCCTGGTGCAGCGTGACGTGGGCGTCGCCGCACGCCACGGTCAGGGCCTCGAGCCACTCGACGACCGCCTTCTCGGCGATCTCGTCGCCGCTCTTGCCGGCCAGGTTGACGACCTCGATGTGGTGCTCGGCGAGCAGCTCGTCGACGGTGACCGGGCCGACGCCGGCGCCCAGGAAGTAGTGGCTGCTGCGCGGCGGCTCGAACAGGCCGAAGACGCGATCGAGCAGCGCCGCCAGGTCGGGGTCGCCGTAGCGGAAGCCGACGAAGATCAGCGTGCCCTCGACGTAGAAGTCGCGGGCGTACTCGCGCAGGTCGACCGCGCCCGACAGCGCGCGCCGCACCGACCGCGGCGTCACCACGTAGCTGTCGAAGTTACCGAGCATCTTGATCAGCGTGCGGCGGCGCCGCGACAGCTCGCCGAGGTCCTGGTAGGTGACGACCTTGGTCGCCGGCCAGCCCTCGGGGCTGTGCTCCTCGAGCGCTCGCTCGAGGACGTCGCCGGGGAAGGTGGTCCAGACGTGGCGGATCGGGATCCGCGCCAGCAGCTTGGCGACCTCGGGCAGCGCCTCGGGGGTCTGCCAGGCCTCCTCGACCAGGCGATCGCAGGCGTCCTCGCCGAGCGCGCGGGCCAAGAAGCCCACCGCGCGCACCAGGCTGCCCTTGTGGAGCAGGCGGGCGAGATCCTTCGCGGCGGCGTCGTCGCCGTCGCGGCCGCGGGTCTCGAGCTCGCGCGTCATGCGCTCCAGCAGATGCTTCCAGGAAGCATCGCCGATGCCGGCGCCGACCACGAGGGCAGCGCGGCCAGCCTTGATCTGTTCGATGAGCGTCTCGGGGATCGTGTGCTCGGGCATCCTGAACCCCCTCCTTCTTTGCTGCTGGTTGTCAGGTGAACGCGCGTCCGGGGGTCCGTACGAGGTCCCCCCCGGTCACGCGGGCGCGACCGTAGCCACAGCGCCCAGGTCACCGCAACGACAATTCGCCGTGCAATGTCGCGGAGACCGGCGCCGCGCCGGGGCCGGGGACCGGCGCCGCGGCCACGCGGTGGCGCGCCGGCCGGCCGGAGCGCGCCGGGTGGGGAACCCGGACCCGCGAGGTGCACCCGGCGCGGGGATCCTGTTATATCGCCCCTCGGCCGGCGCCCGCGCGCGGCCCCCCCTGCCCATGTGGTCCGAGATCGTCAGCATCTACCGGGCGTCCAAGAAGAAGAAGGACATCAACTGGTTCACCGAGCACATCGCCCGGCCACCAGCGGCGGTGCTCCTGTACTTCCTGCGGCGCACGCCCATCACGCCCAACCAGGTGACGTTCCTGGCCACCTTCGTGGCGGTCGGCGCCGGCGCCATGTTCGCGCTGCTGCCCGGTCACCTGTGGCTGATCCTGGCCGCGCTGGTGTTCGAGCTGTCGTTCGTCCTCGACTGCGTCGACGGCCAGCTGGCGCGGCTCAAGAAGATCGCGTCGCCGCTGGGCCACCTGCTCGACTTCCTGATGGACGAGCTCAAGGCGATGCTGATCTACGGCTGCATCACGGTGCGGCTGTGGCAGCAGACCGACGAGGTCTACGTCCTGCTGGTCGGCCTCGGCGGCATGTTCTGCCTGGCCTCGGGCATCTCGCTGACCTCGTTCATGCGGCGGCCCGAGTACGGCGCCAAGCCCATCACCGAGGAGGGTCAGCCCGCCGACGTCGGCAAGCGCCGCGGCCCGGTCGGGCTGGTGCTCAACGGCCTCGAGGCCGCGGCCCGGGTCGTCGTCCACTACCCCAGCTACATCTGGCTGTGCGCCGCGGTCGATCGCATCGACATCTTCTTCTGGGCGTACGGCGCGGTGAACGCGCTGTACCTGGCCAAGAGCTTCCTGACCATCCTGGTCCGGCTGGGTCGCTTCGGCGCGCCGGTCGCGACGTTCGCGGCCCAGGCCCAGGCCGCGGCGGCGCCGCCGCCGCCCGCGCCGCCCGCCGCCGGAGGCCCGGCGTGAGCGCGCGGCCCCGCAAGGTCATCGTGATCGCCGCCGGGCGCGGCAAGCGGCTGGGGGTCCACACCGACGAGCGGCCCAAGTGCCTGGTCGACGTCGGCGCGCGGTCGATCCTGGGCTGGCAGGTCGAGGCGCTGCGCGCCGCCGGCGTCGACGACCTGGTCATGATCCGCGGCTACCGCCCCGACGAGCTGGCCGCGGGCGCGCGGGCGCTGTGGCCGGGCGCGCGGTTCGTCGAGAACCCGGCGTGGCAGACCAACAACATCCTGCTGTCGCTGGCGTGCGCGCGCGACGAGCTCGACGGCCCGGTCTACCTGACCTACAGCGACATCATCTTCACGCCCGCGGTGGCGCGCGCCCTGGCCGACGCCGAGGGCGACGTCGCGCTGGTGATCGATCGCCGGTTCCGCGACATCTACGAGGGCCGCACCGAGCACCCGCTCGAGGAGGGCGAGGTGTCCGACCTCGACGACCGCGGCCGGGTCCGGCGCGTCGGCAAGCGCGCGCTGCCCGCCGGCGACGCCCACGGCGAGTTCATCGGCCTGCTCAAGCTGTCGGCCGAGGGCACGCGCTGGGTGCGGGACGGCATCGACGCGCTGCTGGCGCGCTACGCCGGCCGCGAGGACGAGCCGTTCCAGCGCGCGGCGCGGTTCCGCAACGCGTACCTGACGGATCTGTTGCAGGAGCTGATCGATGCCGGCCGCGACGTCGTGCCGGTGACGATCGACGGGCAGTGGCGGGAGATCGACACCAACCAGGACCTGGAGCGTGCGGTGGCGCTCGTCGAGTCGGGTCTGGCAGACTGGAGCGCGTCATGAGAATCGGTCATGTGGTCCTAGCGGTCGCCGCGGTGCTGGCGGTGGGCGCGTGCAACAAGCCCAGCGAGGGCGACTGCCGGCGCGCCATCGAGCGCATCCGGGAGCTCACCGGGACGTCGAACATCCGCGGCGGCAAGGAGATCGAGACCGCGGTCCGGTCCTGTCGCGGCAACGCGACCCGCGAGTCGGTGAAGTGCGCGCTGGAGGCGTCGTCGATCGAGCAGCTCGAGCGCTGCGGCCTGCTGTCCAAGGAGGACATCGAGGCGATCAAGGACGAGCAGGCGATGGAGAAGCGCATCGAGGACAAGAAGGCGGCGGGCGCGGGCAGCGGGACGGGGACGGGAGCCGGAACCGGATCGGGCACGGGCACGGGCACGGGCACGGGCACGGGCACGGGCACGGGCACGGGTTCGGGTTCGGGTTCGGATACGGCCGCGGGTTCGGATGCCGGCGCCGGCGCGGCGACCGGAACCGGATCGGGCACGGGCACGGGCACGGGTTCGGGTTCGGCCGCGGGTTCGGATACGGCCGCCGGTTCGGGTTCGGCCGCGGGTTCGGATACGGGCGCTGCGGCCGGGACCGGCGCCACGCCCTGATGCGACGCGGGCTCGCGGCGCTCGTCCTGTCGCTGGCGCTCGCGCCGGCGGCGCGCGCCGCCCCCGATGACGACGGCGGCGCGGCGCCCCGGGTCGCCGCGATCGCCAGCGACGGTGACGTCGATCGCGCCCTGATCATCGGCCCGTCGGGGCAGGTCTACGAGCCCGACGGCGCCGGGGCCTGGCGCCGCCTCGCCGAGGGCGGCGTCGCCGGAGACGTCGGCGGCGCGACCCTGGCCGACGGCCACCTGGTCGTCGCCGGCCGGGCGGCGCCGCTGTACCGGCGCGACCACGCCATCTGGTACGCGCTGCGGGTCGGCGGCAGCGGCCGCACCCGCCTCGGCACCGGGCCGGCGCCCGCGGTCGCGGTCGGCAAGGCGGTCCACGTCGACGTCGGCGGCACCTGGAAGCGGGTCGGCGCCCTGCCCGACAACGCCACCGCGCTGTGGGCGCAGAGCGCGACCGTGGTGTGGGCCGCCACCGACGACGGCCTCTACAAGCTGCGGGGCAAGCGCTTCGAGCGCGCCGGCGCGGCGCCGACGGCCCTCGCCGGGGACCGCCCGTACGCGATCGACGCCGACGCCATCCGCGATCTGACGCGCGGTCGCACCATCCCGCTGCGCCTCGACGGCGAGCCGGTGACCGCCACCGCGGCCGCCAGCCACGGCGGCGGCGCGCTCCACGTCGTCGTCGCCACCGGCGCCGGCGCGCTGGTGCTGGCCCGGGTCGACGGCAAGCAGCTGGCCCGGGTCGACGACCTGCCGGTGGCCGGAGCCCCGGTCGGGATGGCGGTCGACGCCGACGGCGACGTCCTGATCGCGCTGGCCGACGGCACGATCGCGCTGCGCCGGGGCGACGCCTGGACCACGACCGCGGTCACCGACGCCCTGCCCGCGCCGCCCGCCGGATCGCCTCCCGCGCGGACCCGGTGAGCGCCGCCGCCGACCGACGGCGTCGGTGCGGCTCCGAGGATCCCTTACAGGTACGCAAACCCTTCGTGACAACAGGCGATTTGACCGGATCGTGCGGCGGCTTTACCCTGTGAGGCTCCATGGCTCCGCGCGTGCTGATCGCAGATGACGATGCATGGATCCTCCGCATGGTCTCGACCGTGCTGGAGAAGCGCGGCTACGTCGTCGAGACCGCGACCGACGGGGAGGACGCGCTCGAGCGCGCGCTCAAGAACCCGCCGGACCTGGTGATCACCGACGTCATGATGCCGCGGATGGACGGCTGGTCACTGGTGCGAGCGCTGCGCGCCCGCCCCGAGATGGGCCTGCTCCCGGTGATCTTCCTGACCGCGCTGTCGTCGGACGACGACCGCATCCGCGGCTTCCGGCTCGGCGCCGACGACTACGTGCCCAAGCCGTTCCGGTTCGAGGAGCTCGACCTGCGGGTCGCGCGGGTCCTGCGACGCACCCAGACGATGGTGCAGGAGACGCGCGACCACCTCGGCCAGCCCGGCATCAAGGGCGAGCTGACCCAGGTCGGCCTGTCCGCGCTGCTCACGCTGATCGAGCTGGAGCGCAAGACCGGCATGCTGACGCTGCGCGATCCGGCGGGCCACGTCGGCCAGATCCTGGTCCGCACCGGCCGGGTCGTGCACGCCCGGCTCGAGGACGCGCCGACCCCGGTCGACGTCGACTGCGTCTACGAGCTGCTGGGCTGGTCCGAGGGCACGTTCGAGTTCCTGGCCTGCGAGATCGAGGGCCCGGACCGGGTCCAGACCACGACGATGCACCTGCTGATCGAAGGCGCGCGGCTGCTCGACGAGAACAACCGCGAGCAGGCGTCGTAGCCGCTACCGGCGCCGCGGCACCGGCAGGCGCAGGCGCACGGTGTCGTCGCCGCCGTCGTCGTGACCGGCGCCGCCGTAGCCGGCGCCGCCGCGCTGCGACAGCACCTTGAGGCTCGCCATCATCGCCGCCGCAGCCGGCCATTCGGTGGTGACGCTGCGGACGACGACGATCAGCGCGCCGCTGACCGCGAGGTCCGGCGACGCCAGGGCGTACAGGGCCAGGCACGGCAGCTCGGGGCGGACGCCGCGGGCGTCGCGCGACAGATCGACGTCGGCGCGGAAGCCGGTGGGGCCGCCGGCCAGCTCGACCGGCACGATCGACGACAGCCGGCCGACCGCGGGGTGGGCCAGGACGCGGTCGGCGGCGTCGCTGGCCAGCTCCTCGAGGACGCCGTCGCGATCGATGATCAGCGACGCGTCGCAGGCGGTGACCTCGAGGGCACCGACCACGCCGTCGTCGCCGCCGCGCTCCTCGGCCCGCAGCAGCACGGGGCCGTCGGCGGGAACCTCGAGCGCGACCGCGGCCGGGGCTCGCAGGCGGAACCCGATCGCGGGCAGGCCGCGGCGGCGCGAATCGGCGGGAGTGTGGACGTGGTCCCGATCGGGCATGGCGCTCCTCCGGGGGTAGATGACTGATCGTACAGGCGGGAGTGGCGGGAGTGGGCAGAAAGTCGCAGACCGGCCAGGAGGCTGGAACCACGGGCAAAAAACCGACCTCCGCCCCCGCCCCCGCCTCCGCCCTCGCCTCCGCCATGTGCACCGCTCCACGCCCTCTCCACTTCGCCCGCGCGGCCACGCCACCCGCGCTCCGGGCTCCCACCCATCCGGCGTTCGCGCGACGTCACGCCGGCACGGGTGACGCGCGCGTGCGGGGGTCACCCGCCGGCGAGTTCCGCAGCGGGCCCGCGCCAGCACACGACAGCGTCACCGCCCGCGCCAGCACCCACGCCCGCGCTCTCGCCACCGCGAGGACTGTCTGAGCCGGCGGGGGATCCCCCCACGCGCGCGGCAGGACCCGGGCCGGCGCGCTCGCGCTCTCCCCACCGCTCGTCATGGATCTGCGCGCCGCCGCGCCGCCTCGCCGCCTCGCCGCCTCGCCGCCTCGCCGCCCACCGCCTCGCCGCCTCGCCGCCCGCCGCCCGCCGCCCGCCCCGCCGCTACGGGCAGCTCCCCGCCACCACGACGTCGTCGCCCTCCCGCGTCCACGTCGTCCCCAGCGGCTTCGCCTTCGACAGCGTGATCAGCCGGGTCGCGACCTCGTCGCCGTCGCGCCCCTTGGCCGGCTCGGGGTGGTGGATCGGCGACCGCCGCTCGATCGCCGGATGGAACACCGCCCGATCCAGACAGCGCGCCTCGCGCTCGAACGCCAGCCGCAGCACCCCGGTGTCGCGGACCCGCGGCATCGCGTTCTGGAACACGAAGTTGCCCAGCGAGTACGCGATGACGCCGTCGTGGTAGCGCTCGATGCCCTGCAGCACGTGCGGGTGGTGCCCGATCACCGCCGCCGCGCCGGCGTCGATGAAGCGGTGCGCCGCGGTGATCTGCCACCGCGACGGCGCGTCGTCGTACTGCGTGCCCCAGTGCAGCACCACGATCACCAGGTCGTGGTCGGCCTTGGCGGCCTCGATCACCGGCACCAGCGTGTCGCCGAGATCGTCGGGATCGACGAACGGGATCGGCGGGTCGGCCTTCTTCTGGCCGCGGTTGAGCTTGGCGGTGGCGGCGACGAAGCCGAGCTTCCAGCCGCGGACCTCGATCGTGTCGACCCGCACCCGCGGCTCCTCGGGCCGCGCCGCGCCGATGACGTGCAGGCCCAGCTCCGCGAGGTGCCCCGGGGTCTCGTCGACGCCCGGGCGATCGAGATCGTTGGCGTGGTTGTTGGCGATCGTCACCGCGGTCAGGCCGTGCGCGGGCAGCAGCGCGACCTGATCGGGGGTCGCGGCGAAGCGCAGGTTGCCGGGCAGCTCCTTCGGGATGTCGTCGACGACGGTGGTCTCGAGGTTGGCCAGCGGCAGGTCGCTGGCGAACAGCGCCTCGACGTCGGCGAGCGGATCGTGCTCGGGCACCGCCTGGGGCACGAAGCGCCCGTTGAACGTGCCGCCGAACATGATGTCGCCCATGAACGTGAGCTCGAGCCGCGGCGCGGCGGCCGGCGGTGGCGGCGCGGCGTCGATCGCGGGCGGCGGCGCGCGACCGCGGCGTCGGCGGGCGGGGCCACGGCGATCGGCCCGGGCGCCGGCGGTGCCGGCTCGGTGGTCGCGGCGGCGCCAGGCGCGGGCGGCGTCGGGCTGCCGGCGCAGCCGGCTCCCAGCGCGACGGTCGCGGCCGCGGCCGCGGCCACGAGCGAGGATCGTGCGGCCCGGCTCATTCGTCGTCGTCGCCGTCGAGGCCGGCGGCCTCGATGTCGTACTTCCGCATGAGCTTACGGAAGTACTTGCGGTCGATGTCGGCGTCGCGCGCCGCGTGCGAGATGTTGCCGCTGTTGCGGCGCAAGAGCGACAGGATGTAGTCGCGCTCGAAGCTCGACACCCACTTCTCCTTGGCGTCCTTGAACGTGACGCCGTCGGCGAGCAGGTCCTCCGGCGGCCGCGGCGCCTCGGCGAAGGCGTCGGTGCCGCGACGCGGCTCGGCCCGCGCCGCCGGCGCCGTGGCGCCCCGCCCGGCCCGGGTCGTCGCCCCGGCCATCATCGGCGCGGCGTCGCGGACGGTGTCCGGCAGATCCGCCGCGCCCATGACGTCGCCGTCGCAGAACGACACCGCGCGCTCGACCACGTTGACCAGCTCGCGGACGTTGCCCGGCCACGGGTAGGCGGCGAGCGCCGCCAGCGCCTCGCGCGACACCGCGCGGACCCGCCGGCTGCCGTCGGGGTTGCGGTTGTACGCGCCGTGATCGAGGAAGTGCTGGATCAAGAGCGGGATGTCGTCGGTGCGCTCGCGCAGCGCCGGCAGGTGCAGCTTGACCACGCTGAGCCGGTAGTAGAGATCCTGGCGGAACCGGCCGGCGCGGACCTCGTCCTCGAGGGTGCGGTTGGTCGCGGCGATGATGCGGACGTCGACCTTGGTCGGCTTGGCCGAGCCGACCCGGCGGACCTCGCGCTGCTCGAGCGCGCGCAGCAGCTTGGGCTGCAGATCCAGCGGCAGCTCGCCGAGCTCGTCGAGGAACAGCGTGCCGCCGTCGGCGAGCTCGAACAGGCCCTGCCGGGTCATGACCGCGCCGGTGAAGCTGCCCTTCTCGTGGCCGAACAGCTCGCTCTCGATCAGGTTGGGCGGCACCGCGCCGCAGTCGAAGACCACCAGCTCGCCGCTGGCGCGCGGCGACATCGAGTGGATCGTCTGCGCGACGACCTCCTTGCCGGTGCCGGTCTCGCCCTCGAGGACCACCGTCGTCGCGGTCGGCGCGATCTTCTCGATGATCGAGTAGATCTCGCGCATCCGCGGGTTGCCGCCGATCAGCGCGCCGCAGCGGTTGTCGCGCGACGGCAGGATCTGGACCGCCTCCTCGCGGGCCGCGAACCGCAGCTGGCTCTGGCCGACCGCGACCGTGCACCCCGGCTTGAGGTACGCCTCGCGGACCCGGACCTTGTTGATGAAGGTGCCGTTGGTCGAGCCCAGATCGACGAGGACGTAGCCGGTGTCCTCCTGGACGATCTTGCAGTGGTAGCGGGACACGGTGTCGTCGCGCAGGACGACGTCGTTGTCGTCCATCGAGCCCAGGCGGACGCCCTCCTTGTCGAACGTCCACTCCTGCGTCGGATCGTCGATCGACGTCAACGTGCACCGGCGCAGGTGCAGCGTGGTCCCACGCTCGAGGTACGTGACCTTGGTGGGAGGTACGAAGTCAGGGAACTTCTTCATGGCCCCGCCTGCCGGTGATCTTACAGGGCGGCGCGCCCGCACCGCCACCGCCCACCGGCGCCATCGCGTATAGTGGCAGAGATGGGCAGTCCTGCCAGCATCGCCGAGCTCGAGGCCAAGCTCGAGTCGGCGACGCCAGGCGAGCGCACCGGCCTCCAGCTCGAGCTGGGGCGCCGGTGGAGCCGGATCGGCGTACCCGAGCAGGCGATGCGGTGGCTGAGCGCGGCCCGGACCTCGGCCGATCCGGCCCGCGGCCGCACGACGATCGCCGAGATCGACCTGTACATGGGGCAGGTCTCGATGATGCGCGGCGAGCACGACCGCGCCCTGACCTTCCTCGACCGCGCGCTCGACACCGCCGAGGCCGCCGGCGACGGCGACCTGCGGGCCCGGGTCGTCGCGACCCTCGCCGACCACGCGCTGCGCCGCGGCGAGGTCGCCCGCGCCGCCGAGCTGTTCGACGTCGCGCGCGGCCACTTCGACAGCTACTGGAACGGCGCCGAGCTGGCGCGGTGCCTCGCCGGCCTGGCGATGTGCGCGCTCGAGACCGGCCGCGTCGACGAGGCCGTCGAGCTGATCCGCACCGCCCGCGACGAGGCCGGCGACGCCGACGACCCGCTGCTCGGCGGCCGCGTCGATCTCGCCGCCGCCGCGGTGGCGCTGGCCCGCGGCGCCCCGCAGGACGCCGCGACCGCGTTCCGCCGGGCGATCGCGCGGTTCGCCGAGAACGACCTGCGCCGCGACCTCGCCGAGAGCCACCTCCGGTTCGGCCTGTTGTGCGGCGACCTCGCCGAGAACGGCACCCCGCTCGAGCAGCCCGCCGGGCACCTGGCCCGGGCCCTCGAGCTGTTCCGCGAGCTCGGCGGCCTGCCCGACCTCGAGCGGGTCCGCGACGCCTTCCGCCGCTACGGCCGCCGCGCCACCGACCGGGTCGCCGAGTCCGAGCTGGCCCGCCTGCTCGACGAGCTGCGCGGCCAGCGCAGCGCGGTCCACGACGCCGCCGGCCACCTCCACGACCTCGTCCTGCGCCGCGCCGACGATGGCGGCACGGTCGACGGCGCGCTGCTGCAGGCCGCCGAGGGCGGCCTGACCCGGTCGCTGGCCGAGCTGGCCTCGGTCGAGGAGCGCTTCGTCACCGCGGTCAACGCGGTCGTCGTCGAGCGCGAGCACATCCGCACGCTCCTCGATCTGACCCGGGTGCTGGCGACCACCACCGACTTCGGCGCGCTGCCCGAGACCGTGTCGCGCCTGGCCTGCCAGCTCACCGGCGGCGATCGCGCGGTCATGCAGCTGGCCGGCGGCGAGCTCGGCGCGTGGGGCATCGACGAGCAGAAGGCCCGGCCGTGGGACCAGGCGATGGCCGACGCCGGCGGCAAGATCGTCCTCATCCCGGGCAAGATCGACGATCGCAGCCGGGTCGATCGCCTGCGCACCCGCGCCGGCGCGCGGCTCGGCGCCTCGATGGTGGTGCCGCTGCGCAGCGGCGAGGCCGTGCTCGGCCAGCTGTGGGTCGACAAGACCCCGTCGGGCGGCCTGTTCACCGAGCGCGATCTCGACCTGCTCGCGGTCTTCGCCGGCCAGGCCGCGATCCTGCTGATCAACGCGCGCATCGCCGAGCAGCTGCGGCTCGCCGCGCGCACCACGACGGCGACGCTCGAGGCCATCAGCGACGGCGTCCTGTCGCTCGACGCCCACGGCGCGATCCGCGCCCACAACGCGGCGGCGGCGCGGATCCTGGGCCTGCGCGGCGCCGACAACCCGCCGCCCGGCGCGATCGCCGAGCTCGACGTCTTGCGCGCCAGCCTCAACCGCGGCGAGGAGCTCGACGGCCGCATCGTCACGCTCGCCACCGGCGAGTTCCTGTGCAACACCCGCGTCGTCCGCGACGACGACGGCGAGCCCGCCGGCCTGATCGCCACGTTCACCGAGCTCAAGCGCGCCACCAGCCTGGCCCAGCGCATGGTCGGCTCGTCGGCGCGCTACTCGTTCGGCGACATCATCGGCCGCTCCGGCGCGGTGCGCCGCACCCTGACCCTGGCCCAGGCCGCGGCCCGGTCCGACGCCAGCGTGCTGATCACCGGCGAGAGCGGCACCGGCAAGGAGGTCCTGGCCCAGGCCATCCACAACGGCGGCGCCCGCGCCGCCGGCCCGTTCGTCGCCGTCAACTGCGCCGCGATCCCGCGCGACCTGCTCGAGAGCGAGCTGTTCGGCTACGACGCCGGCGCCTTCACCGGCGCCCGCAAGGGCGGCCGCCCCGGCAAGTTCGAGCTCGCCGAGGGCGGCACGATCCTGCTCGACGAGATCGGCGACATGCCGCTCGAGATGCAGGCCAAGCTGCTGCGCGTGCTGCAGGAGCGCACGACGATGCGCCTGGGCGGCACCCGCGAGGTCCCGATCTCGTGCCGGATCCTGGCCACCACCAACCGCGATCTCGGCACCGAGTCGCGGCGCGGCCTGTTCCGCCAGGACCTGTTCTTCCGGCTGCGCGTCATCCACATCGAGCTGCCGCCGCTGCGCGAGCGCCGCGAGGACGTCGAGTTCCTCACCACCCACTTCCTCGAGGTCTACTCGGCGCGCGCCGGCAAGCGCCTCACCGGGGTCGCGCCGGCGGTGATGGAGGCGCTGCTCGCCTACCCGTGGCCGGGCAACATCCGCGAGCTCGAGCACGTCCTCGAGAGCGAGGTCACGATGGCCAGCGCCGATCAGCAGGAGCTGGTCGAGGTGCCGCTGATGCTGCAGCAGCAGACCGCGGCGGCCGAGGCCGCGGCGGCCGCGCCGCCGCCGGGCGCCGAGGGCTGGCCACCGTGGCCGTACCCGTGGTGGCCGGGCGGGCCCGGCATGCCGGGCGGCGCGCCGGGCGGGCCCACGGCCTGGCGCGACGCCGGCCGGCGGGCCACCGCCGGGCTGGCCGGGTGGGCACCGCCGGGCGCCGCGGCGCCGTGGCGCGACGCCCTCGGCGCGCCGCCGCCGGGCGGCGTCGCCGGCATCAAGACGGTCGAGCAGAGCGAGCGCGACCTGCTGGTCGCGGCGCTGACCGCGCACCGCGGCCGCATCCCCGAGGTCGCGCGCTCGCTCGGCGTGTCGCGCGGCACCGTCTACAACAAGATGAAGAAGTTCAACCTCGACCCGGACCAGTTCCGGTGATCGGCGGCGGGGACGCGCCCGCGTCCCCCGGCGGCGACGCAGGCGACGGCACCGACGACGACGTCGCGATCGACGCCGCCGGCGACGACGCGGTCGACGCGGTCGACGCGGTCGACGCGGTCGGCGGCGCCGCCACCGCCGACGACGCCGAGGCCCGCGCCCGCCGCCGCGCCGAGGGCCGTCGCCTGTACCCGTGGCTGCCCGACGACGCCGACCTCGGCCTCGACGCCCACCTCGATCGCCACGGCCGCCCCCACGTCGTGCAGCGTCGCTTCGAGGTCACCGTCGACTTCGCCGGCTGGCGCCTCGACCACTACCTCAAGCACATGATCCCCCGGCTGTCGCGGACTCGCATCCAGGCGGTCATCGACGGCACGCTGCAGCACCTCGGCGGCCGCACCCCCAAGCCGGCGATGACGGTCGCGGCCGGCGACGTCTTCGTGATCCACCGCGACGCCCGCCCCGAGCCGCCGTGCCCGCGCCACGTCGAGGTCCTGCACGACGAGCCGGCCTTCGTCGTCGTCGACAAGCCGGCCGGGCTGCCGGTCCACGCGTCGGCGAAGTTCTACTTCAACACCCTCACCCGGGTCCTTCTCGAGCGCTTCGGCGAGGACGCGCCGCAGATCTGCCACCGCCTCGATCGCGAGACCTCGGGCGCGCTGGTGTGCGCGCGCGGCCGCGACGCCGCGGCCCGCATCAAGGGCGCGTTCGCCGCCAAGAAGGTCGCCAAGACCTACCTGGCGATCGTCACCGGCCAGCCGCCGTGGCCCGAGGAGGACGACCGCGCCGCCGACGTCCTGATCGACATCCCGCTGGCGCTGGCCGGCGTCGACGACGACACCGAGCTGCCCGGCGTCCGCATGGTGCCGCGCGCCGGCGGCCTGCCGTCGGCGACCCGGGTCCGGGTGCTGCGCCGGGCCGGCCGCCACGCCCTGGTCCGCTGCACCCCGATCACCGGGCGGCAGCACCAGATCCGCGCCCACCTGGCCTTCGCCGGCTTCCCGATCGTCGGCGACAAGCTGTACGGCCACGGCGACACCGCGTTCCGCCGCTTCTGCGACCAGGGCCTGACCCCCGACCTCGCGGTGCTGTTCGGCCTGCCCCGCCAGGCCCTGCACGCCGCCGCGGTCGAGTTCCCGCACCCCGAGAAGCCCGAGACAGTCCGGGTAGTTAGCCCGCTGGCCCCGGAGCTCCGCGATTTTCTCGACCGGGCCGACCACGGATCGTGATACGGGTGGCTGACACCCGATTGGTCTTACCACATGCCCTGGACCCGCCCGCCTCGGCCGGGCCGGGAGCCCCGAGGAGTCACGATGTCCGTCCTGAAGAACTACATGGAGACCTACAACCGGGACCACCAGCACCCGGTCAACCGCGCCCTGCACTCGGTGGGGATCCCGATGATCGTCGCGTCGCTGGGCATCCTGCCGTTCAACCCGCTGCTGGGCAGCAGCCTGTTCGTGTTCGGCTGGATCCTGCAGTTCGTCGGCCACGCCTTCGAGGGCAAGGCGCCCAGCTTCTTCCGCGATCCGACGTTCCTCTTGATCGGCCCGATGTGGTTCTGGAAGAAGCTGCGCGGAACCGCCACGCCGGCCGACCCGGGCGCGATCTCCTGAACGTGCTATGAGGCGCGGGTGGCGAAAGATCGCGCCGCGCCGTTCTCGCGCAAGCACCGCCGGTACTGGATCCCCGTCACCGGCGGGATGATCCTCATCGGGCTCATCAACCTCGCGGTCGGCTTCTACGTGTGGTCGGGCCGGCCGCGCGTCCACGGCGCGCAGCGGCCGCCGCAGCCGCCGCCCCGGCTCAAGGGCTTCGCGCCCGAGCCGCACGCCGCGACCACGGTGGTGCCGCCGGCGACGCGCGGCCGCGGCCGCGCCGGTCGAGGCCGCGCCGGTCGAGGCCGCGCCGGTCGATGCCGGCATCCCCGACGCCGCGCCGCCGCCCGCCGAGTGAGCGGCGTCCGCCCCGCCCCGCTCACTCCCAGGTGATGTCGAACGGCAGGCGGGCCTGCGGCGTCTCGGGCGCGACCAGCACCGACGCCGGCACGCCGCGGACCAGCTGGCGCAGCAGCCCGACGTCCGACAGCGCGACGTGATCGGCGGCGCGGGCGCGCAGCAGGTTGCCGATCAGCTTCGACAGCAGGCCGCCGCCGGCCTCGGGCAGCTCGACGACGCGGACCCGGTCGCCGGCGCCCAACCCGGCCTGCGCCTTGGCGTAGTCGAGGGCGTCGCCGAGGCCGCCGAGCTCGTCGACCAGGCCGACGCCGCGGGCCTGGGTGCCGGACCAGACGTGGCCCCGCCCGACCTGGTCGACCTGGTCGACGGTCAGGCCGCGGCCCTCGGCCACGGTGCCGGTGAAGCGCCCGTAGAGGTAGCGCAGCTTGTCCTGGATCAGCGCGCGCTCCTCGTCGGTGTAGCCGCGGTAGTAGCCGTCCATGTCGGCGTGGCGGCCGCGGGTGAACGTCGTCGTCGTGATGCCGAGCTTGGCGATCAGCCCCGACAGGTCGAACTTGCCGTAGAAGATGCCGATCGATCCGGTGATCGTCATCGGCTCGGCGAAGATCTTGTCGCAGCCGGCGGCCAGGAAGTAGCCGCCCGACGCCGCGACGTCCCCCATCGAGCAGATGATCGGCTTGACGCCGCGGGTCTTGAAGACCTCGCGCGCCATCAGCTCCGAGGCCAGCGCGCTGCCGCCGGGCGAGTCGATGCGCAGGACGATCGCCTTGATCGACGGATCGAGGCGCGCCGCCTGCAGCGCGCCGATCAGCGTCTCGCCGCCGACCAGCTTGCGGCCCAGCAGCGGGATCTCGCTCGACTTGCCGTCGACGATGTCGCCGTCGGCGTAGATGATCGCGACCGCCGGCCGGTCCCAGCGATCGTCGCGCTCCGACGGCGCCGCCGCCACCGGGTAGCTGGCGCCGAGCTCGACGACGATCTGCTGGCTGATCTCGTCGGGGACGCCGACCGCGTCGACCAGCCGCTTGTCCTTGGCCAGATCGCCGGCGCTGTACGGGCCGTCCTCGATCAGCTGCCGGACCACGGCGGGGTCGAGGCCGCGCCCGCTGGCGATGCCGGCGACCAGCTGGTCGTAGATGCTGTCGTAGAGCTCGTCGCGCATGCGGCGGGCCGGCTCCGACGGGCCGACGTCGGTGTACGACTCGGGCGCGCTCTTGTACTCGGCGATCTTCTCGAACTGCGCCGACACCCCGAGCATGTCGAAGGCGCCCCTGAAGTACATCGTCGTCGCCGCCAGGCCGGTCAGCCGGACCCCGCCCGCCGGGTCGATGTAGATCTTGTCGGCGGCGGTGGCGAGGTAGTAGTCGCGGTTGGCGCCGACGACGAGGTACGCGAAGACCTTCTTGCCGGCGGCGCGCAGCCGCGTGACCTCGCCGCGCAGCTCCTGGACCGTGCCCCAGCCGGCGGTGATGCCGTCGATCGCCAGCACCAGCCCGGCGACGTCGGGATCGCGCGCCATCGCGCGCAGCCGCAGCACCAGGCGCGCGGCCTCGCGAGCGCCGATCGCGCCCTGCAGATCGACGCGCTCGAGCCGGGTGGCGTGGCCCTGCACCGGCGGCACCTGCTGGGTCGACGCCCGCAGCACGATCGTGGCGCCCGACAGGTGGCCGGCGCCGTCCTCGTCGACGCCGGCGGCGCCGTAGGCGGTGACGCCGGTGGCGCCGAACGACAGCTCGAGGCCGGCGACGACGCGCAGATCGCGATCCTCGAACTGGTTCTGGCCGCCCGACGGCGTCAGGTCGACGACCTGCAGCTCGCGGGTCTCGGCGGCGAGGTGGGCGTAGACGCCGCGGGTCAGGCGCGCCGACACCCGCAGCCAGCCGTCGACGTCGGCGCGGCGCTCGCCGATGCGGCCGCCGAGGCCGAGATCGAGCCGGTCGGTGCCGAGCGGCCGGCCGGTGAGCTCGAGCTCGTAGCGGCGCTGCACCGGGACGTCGCCGACCGACGGCGCACCGACGTCGCGCACCACGGCGCCGACCGCGAGCCGGTTGCCGAGCCGCCACGACAGGCCGAGGTCGGCGGTGTCGAGGCCGTCGATCGCGCCGTCGTCGCTGAAGTGGTGCCACGCGACGCCGAGCGCGGCGTGACGACCCAGCGCGGTCGAGGTCGACAGGGTCAGGCGCAGCGGCGACCCGGGATCCGGCAGCAGGCGCAGCCGCGACGGCCGCAGCCACTCGACGCCGACGCCGAGCCCGAGCCACGGCTTGCCGACCACGCCCAGCGGCTGGGCCACGTAGAGCCCGACCCCGGGCCCGGCGGTGCGGGCCTCGTCCTCGGCGTCGGCGTCGATCGCGAGGATCAGCTCGGGGCCGCCGAGGAAGTGCAGCCCGGCCGGGTTGACCACGGTGGCGCGGGCGTCCTGGGTGCCGGCCAGCGGCGTCGCCGGCAGGTCGACGCCGCCGGTGGGCTCCTCCGCGAACCGGCGGTCGACCTGGGCGGCCGCCACCGCGGGCGCGGCGGCGACGGCGAGGCACACGGCGATCGAGACGAGGCGCGGCATCGCGGCGACGGTACCACCGGCGGGTGTATCCTGGCGGGGTGTCCCACGCCGAGCTGCTCGAGCGTCACCCGCTGCTCGCCCGCCTCGACCGGCACCAGCTGGATCTGATCGCCGACGCCGGCGAGGTCGAGCACTTCGCGCCCGGCGAGGAGGTGGTCGGCGAGGGCCGCCTCGGCGACGCGCTGTACCTGGTGCTGACCGGGCGGGTCGCGGTGTCCAAGGTCGGCCACCCGCTGGCCACGCTGGAGCCCGGCGACTTCTTCGGCGAGATGTCGATGCTCGAGCCGGCGCCGCGGTCGGCGTCGGTGACCGCGACCGAGCCGGCGTACCTGTTCCGCCTGCCCCAGACCGCGGTCCAGGCGCTGATCGCCCGCGAGCCGGCGGCCGCGATCGCGCTGCTGGTCCACATGGTCAAGACCCTGTCGGAGCGGCTGCGCCGCGCCAACGACACGCTCAGCTCGGTGGGCGGCCTGGCCGACTGGCTGGCCGGCTCGCTGGTCTAGCCTCCCCGTGATCCCATGACCGCCCCCCGCCGCCCCACCGACTTCGCCGCCGAGCCATCCATCGTCGAGGAGGACGTCGAGCGCCGCGGCACGCCCCGGGGCCCGCGCCGCGATCTCGCCGTCGTCATGCCCGACGGCGCCCGGGTCGCCGTGCTCGAGGCCGGGCCCCGCAACATCTTCGTCGCGCTCGACGACCCCGACGGCCACCCGCTGGGCGGACGGCTGGCGATCACGATCGAGGGCCACGGCCGCCGCGCCGCGGCCCGCGCCGAGGTGGTCCGCAAGGAGATCCAGCCCCGGCGCGGCGTCGCGCTGCTGCTGGTGCACCTGGCCCCCGCGGCGGAGGTCGATTACCGCGCCATGCTCGGGGCCTGACGCCGGCTCGCGGCTAAACTCCGCTCCCGATGCGTCGTCGCCGCCGTTCGTTGTTGCCCTTCGCGGTCGCCGCCCTCGCCATCCTCGGCATGGGCGCGGACGGCGGCGGGGTCGACGCCAACGTCTTCATCGCGATCGCGGTGATGCTCGCCGCCGCCAAGCTGTTCGGCGACCTGTTCGAGCGCCTCAGCCTGCCGCCGGTGCTGGGCGAGCTGTTCGCCGGCATCGTGCTCGGCAACCTCGATCTGCTCGGCTTCGGCGGCCTGCACTTCATCGAGCACGATCCGCAGCTCGAGCTGCTCGCCGAGCTCGGCGTCGTGCTGCTGCTGTTCCAGGTCGGCCTCGAGTCCAACCTGGCCCAGATGGCCAAGGTCGGCGCCTCGGCGTTCGTCGTCGCCGTGGTCGGCGTGATCCTGCCGATGGCCATGGGCTACGGCCTGCACGCGGTGCTGGTGCCGGACCGGACCTGGCACACCCACCTGTTCATCGGCGCGGTCTTGTCGGCGACCTCGGTCGGGATCACGGCGCGCGTCTTCAAGGACCTGGGCAAGATCGACTCGCCGACCGGGCGCGTCGTCCTCGGCGCCGCCGTCATCGACGACGTCCTGGGCCTGATCGTGCTGGCGGTGGTGACCGGCGTGGTCGAGGCCGCCGAGACCGGCGGCTCGCTCGACGTCGTCTCGGTGTCGATCCTGGTCGCCAAGGCGATCGGCTTCCTCGGCCTGGCGATCCTGCTGGGCCGGCCGGTGTCGAGCCGGCTCTACAAGATGGCCAGCGCGCTGCGGGTCAAGCACGTGCTGCTGGCGGCGTCGCTGGCGTTCTGCCTGGTCATCAGCTGGTTCGCCCACCTGGTCGGGCTGGCGACGATCGTCGGCGCGTTCGCCGCGGGGCTGGTCCTCGACGAGGTCGTCTTCCAGGACCTGCAGTCGCGCGAGATGCGGCGCCTCGAGGAGATGCTCGAGCCGCTGGCCGAGCTGTTGACCCCGATGTTCTTCGTGCTGACCGGCGCCAAGGTCGACCTCGCCGCCTTCGGCAACATCGACGCCCTGGCCCTGGCCGGCGCGCTCACGGTCGCGGCGATCATCGGCAAGCAGGCCTGCTCGCTGGTCGCGTTCGGGCCCGGCGTCCACAAGACCTCGGTCGGCCTCGGCATGATCCCGCGCGGCGAGGTCGGCCTGATCTTCGCCGCCGTCGGGCTCAAGCTGAACCTCGGCGGCCAGCCGGTGATCAGCGACACCACCTACGCCGCGATCGTCCTGATGGTCATGTTCACGACCATGGTGACGCCGCCGGTGCTGGCGTGGTCGCTGCGGCGCGCCGGCGGCGAGACCCCGGCGGCGGGGCCGCCCGACGAGGCGGAGAGCCTGACGTGAGCCGGCGCGCGGTCGCGGCGCGGGCGACCGCGCGGCGCGCGCTGGTCGCGCTGATCGCGCTGGGGGGCCGCGACGACGGCGGCCTGCGGCGGCGGCGGCGCGGCGGCGGCCGGTCCGGCGGCGACGGTGACCTCGCGGGCGCCGATCGCCATGACGCTCCCTGCCCTCGACGGCGGCGAGCTCGACCTGGCGTCGTGGCGTGGCCGCGTCGTCGTCATCCACGTCTTCACGACCTGGTCGATGGCCGCCACCGCGGACGTGCCGCAGCTCGTCGCCGCCGACCAGCGCGACGACGTCTCGGTGGTCGGGCTGGCGCTCGACCGCGAGGGCCGCACCACGGTCGCGCCGTGGCGGCGCGCGCTCGGCGTCCGCTACCTGGTGACGCTCGCCGACGACGCCATGATCGCCGGCCACAGCCCGCTGGGCCCGCTGGAGGTGGTCCCCGCGACGATCGTGCTCGACCGTCGCGGCGTGATCGCGCGACGCGTGGATCGGCCGCTGGCCGACGACGAATTGCCGCGGCTGATCGCCGAGGCGGCCGGCACGAGGTGATATCGTCGCCGCCGATGTCGCCCGCGTCCGCGCCGACCTGGTTTCGCCCGTGCGTCGCCGCCACCGCCGTCCTGCTCGCCGTGCTGACCGCGGCCGCCCCCGCCGCCCGCGCCGGCGGTGACCCGGAGCCGGCGGCGCCGGCCGCGCCGGGCCCCAGCTACGCGGTCGTGCAGATCGAGGTCAACGGCGACGCCGACCCGCAGCTGCGCGCCCAGGTCCAGGCCGGCCTGGCCAAGGGCGTCACCGACGCCGGCGCCGGGCTGATCGGCTACGACGAGGTCCAGGCGGCGATCGCGGCCAAGCCGGCGCTGCAGGGCTGCATGAGCACGACCTGCCTGGCGGCCATCGGCGACGTCGTCCACGCCAAGCTGTTCCTGCGCGTCACGATCACCGCGACCGGCGCCAACTACGAGCTCGAGCTCGAGCTCCTCGACGTCGACGGGCCGCGCCGCCAGCGCACCGGCACCTGCACGGTGTGCACGACCACCGACCTCGCCGACCTCGCCGCGACCCGGGTCCACGATCTGCTGACCGCCGACGCCGGCGGCCCGCTGCCGGTCGAGATCGTCAGCAAGCCGGCGCGCGCCACGCTGGTCATCCCCGGCGTCGGCACCCAGCAGGCGCCGTGGAAGGGCGAGCTGCCGCCAGGCGCCCACGACATCGAGGCGCGGCTCGACGGCTACGCGCCGCGCCACCAGGAGATCACGGTCGCCGACGACGGCACCGAGCAGCGCTTCGAGATCGTCCTGGCGCCGCGCGACGTGGCGCGGCCGTTCCGGATCGCCAAGTGGGGCGCCGCGGGCGGCGCCGCCGTCGCGGTCGTGGTCGGCGCGGTGCTGATCTCGATGGACGGCGATCCCACCTGCGGCGTCGCCGGCGTCACCTGCCCCGACGTCTACGACACCGGCACCGCCGGCGTGTCGCTGGTCGTGGTCGGCGTCGCCGCCGCCGGCGCCGCCGGCTGGATGTTCTGGAGCGACCACCAGAGCTCGCACCGCGAGCGCGCCATCGCCGTGGTCCCGACCCGCGGCGGCGCCTACGTCGGCGCCCACCTGTCGTTCTGAGCCGGCCGCCGCTCGCCGGCGCCGCTTCCCCTCTCCGCTCACCCCGAGCGAAGCCCGCGCGGCGCAGCCGCGCGGACGAAGTCGAGGCGGCGTGGATCGGTCCGCCGCCGCTACATCCGGCGCGGCCCGCGCTAGTTGCCCATCCGCTCCGCCGCCGCCTTGGCCGCCGCCTTGACCTCCTTGTTGTCGGGGTCGTGCTTGAGCACCTCATCGTAGTAGATGAGCGCCTGGCGGTAGTTGCCCTTCTTGAAGTAGGCGTGGCCGAGGATGGTCTTGGCGGCGTCGCCGGCGCCGGCGCGCACCGCCTGCTGGGCGTAGGTGATGGCCTCGTTGACGTGGCTGAGCTGCCACGACGCGTTGGCCATGCCGAGGTAGGCGTCCTTGCGGTGGAAGCTCGACTGCGACAGCCGCGAGAACATGTCGAGCGCGGCGTTCCAGTCGTTGTCCTTCAGCTTGCCCTGGGCCTCGGCGAGCAGCTTCTTGGCGTCGTCGGCGGTCTTGGGCACGCCGTTGATCGCGACCGCGACGTCGGCGCCCTTGTCGGGCTTCTTGCCGTCGCTCTTGCGGTCGTCCTTGCGATCGTCCTTGCGGTCGACCTTGCGGTCGTCCTTGCGATCTCCGGAGCCGGCGCTCGTGCCCGTCCCCGAACCGGAGCCGGCCACGCCGTCGCTGCCCGACGCGGCGCCGGTGCCGGGCCCGGCGACGCCGGCGTCGACGGCCGCCGGGGTGGCGGTGCCGGTCGCGGCGCCCGCGCCCGAGGCGTCGAGCACGCCGACCCCCGCGGCCGCGCGATCCGAGCGCGCCTTCTGCTCGCCGACCGCGACGTACAGGACGACCCCGACGCCGCCGAAGATGAGCGCGGCCAGCAGCAGCCAGCCCAGCACGCCCAGGCCGGAGCGCTTGCCGGGTAGCGCGAGATCGGCGGACAGCTCCTCGTACAGCCCGCTGGGCTGCACCGCGTGACCGCCGGTGGTGTGCAGCGCCGCCGGCGCGATCGGCGCCGGGGTCAACACCGACGTCTGCGACACCGCGCGCGCCGCGGCGCCCTGGATGACCGCGCCGCCGGGGTACGACGCCGGCACGCCGCGACCCGGGCTGCTCGAGTCGTTGCGCGTCACCAGCGCGTCCTCGGCGGGGCGCACCGCCAGGCCCGGGTTGAGCTGCGCGACCAGGTTGGCGTCGGTCGACATGCCCAGGATCTGCGCGACCGCGACGCCACGGCCGGCCAGACACTTGGTCAGCTCGTACTCGAAGGCCTCCATCGAGCGCGGCCGGCCGTCCGGGTTGCGCGACATCGCCTGCATCACCAGATCGCTGACCGCCTGCGGGATCGTCGAGCGCAGGTGCGTCGGGTCGACCGGATCGAGGGTCGCCTTCTTGGTCAGGATCTCCATGAAGTTCTCGCCCTGGTAGGGCGGGACCCCGGTGAGCATCTCGTAGAGGATCGCGCCGAGCGCGTAGACGTCGCAGCGCTCGTCGGCGGGCCGGCCCGCGGCCTGCTCGGGAGCCATGTACTCGGGCGTGCCCATCGCCATGCCCGGGCTGGTCAGGCGCCGATCGCGCGCCTCCTCGGCCTCGGTGGTCTTGGCGATGCCGAAG
>JACKDR010000041.1 GCA_020633495.1 Kofleriaceae bacterium
GGCGGCGTGGCCGCCGAAGCGGACCATCCGCGGCGCGCACGCCGCCAGCGCCCGGTACAGGTCGACGCCGCCGGCGGTCCGCGCCGAGCCGCGGCCGACGCCGGTGTCGGGGTCGATCGCGACCACGAACGACGGCCGCCGGTACAGATCGACCAGCTTGGCCGCGACGATGCCGACGACGCCCGCCGGCCAACCCCGCCCCGCCACGACGATCGCGGGCCCGGGCTCGTGGCCGTCGAGCATGCCGAGCGCCTCCTCGAGGACCCGGTCCTGCAGCTCGCGGCGCGACGCGTTGGCCTCCTCGAGCGCGGTGGCCCAGCGATCGGCCTGATCCGCCGGCGCCAGCAGCAGCCGCAGCGACGGATCGGCGTCGCCGAGCCGCCCCGGCGCGTTGAGCCGCGGCGCCAGCTTCCACGCCACGGTGCGCTCGTCGATCGGCCGCATCGGGTCGACGCCCGCCGACCGCAGCAGCGCGGCGACCCCGGGGCGCGGCCCCGACGCCAGGCGCTCGATGCCGAAGCGGGCCAGGATCCGGTTCTCGCCGCGCAGCGGCACCAGGTCGGCGACCGTGCCGAGCGCGACCAGGTCGAGCAGCTCGCGGACGTCCGGGCGCGACGCGGCGCGGGCGCCCTCGAACCAGCCCTGCTCGTCGAGCCGGGTCCGCACCGCCGCCACCAGGTAGAACGCGAGCCCGACCGAGGCCAGGCCACGGAACGGGAACGTCGAGTCGGCGCGGAACGGGTTGACCAGGACGTTGGCCGGGTGCGGCGTGTCCGCCGGCGGCACGGTGTGGTGGTCGACGACGACCACGTCCATGCCGGCGGCGCGGGCAGCGGCCACCGCGACCAGATCGCTGGTGCCGCAGTCGCCGGTGATCACGAGCTGACAGCCGGTGGCGGCGAAGTGAGCGGCGTCGGCCTCGCCGAAGCCGTAGCCGGCGTCGCGCCGCGCCACCCGGGCCTCGACCGCGACCCCGACCGCGCCCAGGAAGCTGGTGAACAGCGCCGCGGTGGTGACGCCGTCGACGTCGTAGTCGCCGAAGACGCCGACCCGCTCGCCGGTGACCACCGCGCGGACGACCCGCTCGACGGCGTCGTGGAAGCCGGCCAGGCCCTCGGGCCGGCGCAGGCCGCCCAGGCGGGGCTCGAGGTAGCGACGGGCGTCGTCGGGCTCGCCGACGCCGCGGCCGGCCAGGCACCGCGCGGTCGCCGGACGGACCCTCAGCGCGGCCTGCAGGCGCGCCACGGCTTCCAGGTCGACGTCTCGCACGCGCATCGGCCGCTGCATGCCGGTCACCTTACGCGCCGCCCCTGACGGTGAACGTGCGCCGCAGGCCGGCGAGATCTCGGGGATCTCGCCGGTGCCGGGCCCCGAAAACGGCGACGCGCCGCGGCCCGTTGGGGGCGACGGCGCGTCGGGGGTCACGGCGATCGGCTCGGGAGTCCGCGTCGCGAAGACGCTCGCTCAGGCCGCGGCGGCGCGGCGACCGCGCTTCGACGGCTTCGAGTACCAGCGCTGGTGGATCCACAGGAACAGCGGCGAGGCCAGGAAGATCGACGAGTAGGTCCCGGCGATGACGCCGACGTTCATCGCGAACGCGAAGTTCTTCACCAGGCCGGCGCCGAAGATGTTCATCATCAGCGTCGTCGCGAACAGCGTCGTCGAGGTCAGGATCGACCGGACCAGGGTCTCGTTGAGCGAGATGTCGACGATGCGCTCGATCTTCTTGTCCTTGAGCCGGACCATGTTCTCGCGGATCCGGTCGAAGATGATGACCGTGTCGTTGACCGAGTAGCCGATGACGGTCAAGAGCGCCGCGACCGTGGTCAGCGAGACCTCGGTCCAGGTCACCGCGAAGACGCCGATGACCATGATCGCGTCGTGCAAGAGCGCGACGATCGCGCCGGGGGCGTACCGGATGTCGAACCGGAACGCCAGGTACAGCATGATCAGCATCATCGCGTAGAACAGCGACTTGATGCCGTCGTTGCGGAGCTTGTCGCCGGCCTTGGCGCCGACGCCGGTCGACTGCACGATCTGGACGTCGGCGTCGCCGAGCTGGCCCTCGATCGCGGTCTCGTACTGACGGTCGATGCCGTAGACCGTGAAGACCGCGTTGTACTCGCCGGTGTCCTCGTTGGCGGTGGCGTTGAGCTTGGCCTGGCCCTCCTCGAGCGGCTTGAGCTCGAGGCCGAGCGGGCCGAGGATGCCGGCGATCTGATCCTGGGTGACCTCCTGGGTCGACCGCACGAACAGGCGGTCGCCCGACCAGCCGACCTTCTCGAGGCCGCGGTCGGCGAGCTGGGTCTCGATCTGCGCGACCGAGTCCTTGTTCTGCTGGTCCGACAGCGCGCCGAAGCGCGGGGTCCGGACCATCATGCCGTTGATCTCGCGGTTCTTCTCGTCCTTCCACGAGAACTCGGAGACGTCGAAGCCCTCGACGCCGAGGTCGGCGATCGCCTTGCGGACCTTGCTGGCGTCCGGCTTGATCTGCTTCTCGGGGTCGTTCTTGTCGACGAACTTGTAGACGATCTCGGTGCCGCCCTTGAAGTCGATCGTCCAGTTCATGTAGTCGCCGCGGGTCGACTTGTTGATGAACAACATGCCGATCGACAACCCGCAGAGGGCGAGCGAGATCGTCGCGAGCAAGCGCATGCGGGCGACGAACTTGAAGTCGCTGCCCGGCTTGAGCAGGTAGTGGAACTTGTGCTCGGTGGCCATGGCGGGCGGTCCTCAGATCGACAGGGTCTCGGCGTTCTTGTCGCGGCCGACCCACAGGTCGAAGAACAGGCGACTCACCCAGACGTTGGTGAAGAGCGTGGTGCCGATGCCGACGAGGAGCATCGTGGCGAAGCCCTGGATGGGCCCCGAGCCGTACTGCAGGAGCACCCAGCCGGCGGCGGCCGTGGTGAGCTGACCGTCGAGGATGGCGGTGAAGGCGCGGGCGAAGCCGATGTCGACGGCGCCGCGCACGCTCTTGCCGGCGTGGAGCTCGTCGCGGATGCGCTCGTAGATCAGGATGTTGCCGTCGACCGCCATGCCGACCGTGAGGACGACGGCGGCGATGCCGGGCAAGGTCAGCGTGGCGCCGAAGGTCGCCATCACCGCCAGCATCATGACGATGTTGATCGTCAGCGCGGCGATCGCGATCAGCCCCGACTTCCGGTAGGTGCCGATCATGATGATGATGACCAGGACGACGCCGAGGGCGAACGAGAACTGGGTCTTGGACACGGCGTCGCGGCCCAGGGTCGGGCCGAGGTTGGCCTCCGACTCCCAGCGCAGCGGCGCCGGCAGCGAGCCGGTCTTGAGCACGGCGACCAGGATGTCGGCCTCGCGCTGCTGATCGTCGGCGGAGCCGCCGCCC
Source organism: Kofleriaceae bacterium (assembly GCA_020633495.1). Classification (GTDB taxonomy): domain Bacteria; phylum Myxococcota_A; class Polyangia; order Haliangiales; family Haliangiaceae; genus WYBA01. The sequence continues at coordinate 3,368 of JACKDR010000041.1, forward strand.
ATGCTGATGTTGGAGCGGCCGCCGGTGATCGCGCTCTGGATGACCGGCGCCGAGGCGACCTTGTCGTCCAGGATGATCGCCATCTTGTGGCCGACGTTCTGCGAGGTCAGGTCGCCGAAGACCCGGGTGCCGTAGCGGTTGAAGGTGACGAGCACCTCCGGCCGGTTGGTCTGCGGGTCCCAGATCGTGACCGCGTCGGTGATCGCCGAGCCGGTCAGGCGGACCGCGCGGTCGAGGTAGTAGGTGCGCCAGAACTCGCGCTTGTCCTCGGCGTCGGCGCCCGGGGTCACCTTCTCGAAGGCGATCTGGTGGTCGTCGGGGATCGCGTACTTGGGATCCTGCTTGGCCAGGTCGGCCAGGTACTGCTCGATGACGTGGCGGCCGGTGACCTTGCAGTAGACCTTGCCGTCGACCTCCTCGATCTCGGGCTTCCAGCAGCCGCTCTCCTTGGCGTCGGCCAGGGGGATCCACTCCTCGCGGTCGTGCGCGAAGATGTAGTAGTCGTCGTAGGTCTTGCCGCTGTCGTCGTGGCGCCAGCCGTCGACGTCGGCCTTGATGCCGAGCGCGTCGGCGGCGGCGTCCTCGCGGACCTGCTTGAACAGCTGCCGCATGTACGGCGCGTTCTCGGCGACGACCTTGAACTCGAGCTTGGCGGTCCGCGCGATGATCGCCTTGATGCGCTCGATGTTGTCCTTGTCGAGGCCGGGCAGCTCGACGATGATGTCGTCGCCCTTGGTGATGACCGTGGGCTCGGCGATGCCCTTCTCGTCGATGCGGCTGCGGATCGTGTCGACCGCCTGGCCGAGCGCCGCCTTCTTGATCGAGTCGGCGTAGTCCGACGACACGCGGATGCACACCGCGCCCTCGCCGTCCTTGTCGCTGCAGGTCCGGCCGGTGATCACGTCACCGTAGGCCGACCGCAGCCACTTCTCCATGTCCGCCTTCTTGGTCGCGTCGGTCAGCTTGATCGTGACCGCGCCCAGCGACGACGGGGTGTGGACCGAGCCCTCGAGCTTGGTCTCGGCGAGGTGGGCCTCGACGTCCCGCTTGATCTCGGAGGCCTTGTCGTCGACGGCCTTGTCGAGATCGATGCTGTAGACGATGTGAAGACCGCCCTGCAGGTCGAGGCCGAGCTGGATCTTGCGATCGAAGACCTCGGTGAACCAGCTGGGCAGCGCCTTCTTGTCGGCGAAGCTGGGCACCACCGACAGCGCACAGTACGCGACGACGACCAGGAGGCCGATGGTGCGCCAACGAAGACTGCGATCCATAAGGAAACCTCTAAGGCCCCGACGACCATCGTCAGACAGACGACGGCCGTCGCGGGGGGCCGGACTCTAGCTCAACCGATACCCGTCGCGATGCGCCGTGCGGGGAAAAATCACGCGGCCTTGGCGTTGGCCGGCGCGGTGGAGGCCTGCTTGCCCTCGTCCCAGCGGCCCTCGACGTAGGCGCGGGGGATGCGGACGCGGACCTTCTCCTGCAGCTCGACGACCAGGACGTCGCCGTTGGAGCCCGTGATCTTGCCGATGATGCCGCCACGCGTGATGATCGTGTCGCCCTTGTCGAGCTTCTTGAGCATCTCCTGGGTCTCGCGCTGCCGCTTCACCTGGGGACGGATCAGGATGAAGTAGAAGACGCCGAACATCAGGACCATCATCAGGATGGGGGACAGAGCTTGCATGACGAGAAGCCTCCTTCAGGCGATCGAGACGGGCTGGGCGCGCGGGAACTGCCGGACGCGAAACCGAAAAGTCGAGACGAGGTAGCACCGGCCGGCGGCGCGGTCAAGATGGGGCCGGCTGGCCCTCGGTGAGGATGCGGTCGCGGAGCCGGCGGACGTGGCGGGCGTAGAACGTGAGATTGTGCAGAGTTGCGAGCCGGTTGTAGAGGATCTCCTTCGCCTGGTAGAGGTGGCGGAGGTAGCTCCGGGACACCGTGGCGCAGGTCTCGCACGGACACTCCGGATCCACCGGCCCGGTGTCGAGGCGGTGGCGGGCGTTGGAGATGACGACCTTGCCCTCGGAGGTGAAGAGGTAGCCGTTGCGGGCGTTGCGGGTCGGCATGACGCAGTCGAACATGTCGATCCCGGCCTGGATGCCGCGCTCGAGATCGGCCGGGGTGCCGACGCCCATGAGGTAGCGCGGCCGCTCGGCGGGCAGCTCGTGGGCGAAGGCGTCGAGGATCCGGTAGGTGTCCTCGATGGCCTCGCCGACGGCGAGGCCGCCGAGCGCGAGGCCGTCGAAGCCCAGCGGCCCCAGCTCGGCGAGGTGGGCGCGCCGGCGATCGAGATCGACGCCGCCCTGGACGATGCCGAACAGGGCCTGGCCGGCGGGGCGGGTGACCTCGAGGCAGCGCCGCGCCCACGCGGTGGTGCGCGCCATCGCGACGGCGTGGACCTCGGGCGCGGCGTCGCCGGGCGGGCACTGGTCGAAGCACATCGCGATGTCGGAGCCGAGCACGCCCTGGATCTCCATCGAGACCTCGGGGGTGAGGCGGTGGCGGGAGCCGTCGATGTGGCTCTGGAAGGTGACGCCGTCGTCGTCGATCTTGTTGATGCCGGCGAGGCTGAAGACCTGGAAGCCGCCCGAGTCGGTGAGGATCGGCCGCGACCAGCCGGCGAAGCGGTGCAGGCCGCCGTGGGCGCGGATGACCTCGAGGCCGGGGCGCAGGTACAGGTGGTAGGTGTTGCCGAGGATGATGCGGGCGTCGCGCGGCGGCGCCACCAGCTCGGCCGCGGTCATGGCCTTGACGGTGCCGAGGGTGCCGACCGGCATGAACACCGGCGTGAGGATGTCGCCGCGCGGCGTGTGCAGGACGCCGGCGCGGGCGTTGCCCAGGGTGGCCAGCAGCTCGAACGAGAACCCGGCGGTGGGCAGCGCGGTGATCGTCACGGCGTGGCCTCGGGCGCGGCCCGGCGCAGCAGCATGGCGTCGCCGTAGCTGAAGAAGCGGTAGCCGGCGGCGACCGCGTGGCGATAGGCGGCGAGCACCGGCGCGGGGCCGGCGAAGGTGCAGACCAGCATCAGCAGGGTCGACTCGGGCAGGTGGAAGTTGGTGATCAGGTGGTCGACGACGCGGAACCGGAAGTCGGTCCCGGGGCGGATGAACAGGCGGGTGTCGCCGGGGCCGACCGCGACGTCGCGCGGGCCGCGCGCCGCCGACTCGAGCGCGCGCACCACGGTGGTGCCGACCGCGACCACGGGCCGGCCGGTGGCGATCAGGGCGGCGGTGCGCTCGGGGATCGTGTAGCGCTCGCGGTGCATCGCGTGGTCGGCGAGGTCGTCGACCCGCACCGGCGAGAACGTGCCGAGGCCGACGTGCAGGGTCACCGACGCGATCGCGGCGCCGCGGGCCTCGAGCGCGGCCAGCAGCTCGGGGGTGAAGTGCAGGCCGGCGGTGGGCGCGGCGACCGCGCCCGGGACCCGGGCGTAGACGGTCTGGTAGCGATCGCGATCGTCGTCGCCGGGGCCGTGATCGCGGGCGATGTACGGCGGCAGCGGCGGCTCGCCCCAGGCGTCGAGGAAGGCGATCGCGTCGCCGGGGACGTCGACCAGCAGGCTGCCGTCGGCGTCGCGATCGGCGGCGACGGTGACGACCGGCCCGCCCGGCGCCGGCGCGTCGCGCTCGCCGGGGGCGCACACCGCGAGGCGCTGGCCGGCGCGCAGGGCGCGCCGGGCGCGGGCCAGGCACCGCCACCGCGACGCCCCCGCGGCCGCGTCGCCCTCGGGCTCGACGAACAGCAGCTCGACGCCGCCGCCGCTGTCCTTGACCGCGTGGACCCGGGCCGGCACGACGCGGGTGTCGTTGACGACCACGACGGCGTCCGCCGGGATCAGCTCGACCAGGTCCGTGAACGTGCGGTCGGCGATCGCGCCGTCGCCGCCCAGCACCAGCAGGCGCGAGGCGTCGCGCCGCTGGGCGGGGGTCTGGGCGATCTGCTCGGGGGGCAGATCGAAGTGGAAGTCCTGGCGCCGCTGCACGGACCGCAGGACGTACCCCACCCGGGGCGCGTCGTCGAGGGGTGGCGTGCCCCGGGCGCGGTCGGCGTGGGCGGCGGCGGCCCGGTGGCGTAGATTGCCATCCGATGCGATCGCCCCGCCCTGCCCTGGTCGCGGCCCTGCCGCTGCTGATGAGCCTCGGTCGCGCCGCCCCGGCGGCGGCCGGCGACGGCGCCGCCGCCGCGACCGCGGACGCGGCGCTCGGCGCCGCGACCGTCGACGTCGACGGCGACGGCCGGGCCGACGACGTCGTCCGGCTCGAGCTGCCGGGGCGGGTCGTGGTCCAGATCGACGGCAAGGGCGGCGGCGTCGCGTGGCAGGGCCTGCAGACCCTGGCGACCCCGACCGGCGGCGACATCGCGGTCGGCGACGACGGCGGCGCCGGCCGGCTGCTGATCGTGACCGCCCGGTTCGGCGCCGGCGTCGCCGACGAGGCGGTCGTGCTGCGCTGGGACCGCCGCGGCAAGCTGGCCCTGGTGTGGCAAGGCGCCGCCGGCCGGGTCGGCCGCGACGGCGACTACCAGGTGCGGATCGCCGTCGAGGACGGCGCGCTGTACCGCTACCAGCAGCGCGGCGGCGTCGACCGCTGCGACGGCCGGCCGGCGCGGCTGTTCGCCGAGGCGTGGAACGGCCGCGCCTTCCAGGCGATCCGGGCCTGGCCCGACGTCGACGACGCGGCGCCGGCGCTGACCGCGACCCGGGCCGCGCCCGACGCCGCGCCGACGACGTCGATCAGCTATCGCGCCGCGGTGGCGTCGAGCCAGGCCGGCGCCGGCGACGCCGCGCAGCTCGGCCGGCCCACCGAGCTCGACGACGGCGATCCGGCGACGGCGTGGCGCGAGGACCGCGCCGGCGACGGCCGCGGCGAGTTCTTCACGTTCCGCGGCCGCCGCGACGGCGCCCGCCTCGCCGGCCTGCGCATCGTGCCGGGCGACGGCCGGTCGGCGGCGCAGGCGCGCGCGACCAACCGGGTGGCGCGGCTGGCGGTGGTGACCCGCGACCACGCGTTCTGGGTCGACGTCCCCGACGACACCAGCAGCGACGCCGCGGTGGCGACGCCGTGGTGGGTCGTCTTCCCCGAGCCGATCGACGCCGACTGCGTCACCGTCGTGCTGGCCGGGTTCCACGCCGGCAAGGGCGCCTGCGCCGGCGCTGGCCAGAGCGCGATCGCCGAGCTGGTCGTGCTCGGCGCCGACGATCTGGGCGGCGGTGACGACGCCCTGGTCGCCGACGTCGTCGCCGGCGGCCTGCGCGCCGACTCGGCGACCAAGCTGCTGGCCTGGCGTGGACTGGCGGCGGCGCGCGCGGTCGAGGCCGCGCTGGGCGGCGAGCGCGGCGCCGCGGCGCGGGTGCGGCTGCTGCGCGCGCTCGCCGCGATCGGCGACGGCGGCAGCGCCGCGACGCTGGGCGCGGCGCTGGCCGCGGGCCGCGACCTCGACGACGACGCGGTCGCGGCGATCGCCGACGGCCTGGGCCGGGCGGCGCCGCCGGCGTCGCCGAGCTGGCGCGGGTCGCCGCCGCCGCCGACGCCGACCCGCGGGGCCGGACCGCCGCGGTCGAGCGGCTGCCCGACGACCGGCGCGACGACCTGGTCGCGGCGCTCGGCCTGGGGCCGCGCGGGGTGCGGCGCGCCGCGGCGCGGCTGGCCGCCGCGCCGCTGGCGTGGCTGCTCGAGCGCGCCGGCGACGCCGCCAGCGACGGCGCTGCCGAGCGCGAGGCCGATCTGTGGCGCGCGGTCGGCGCTGCCGCCGCCGCGGCCGCCGACCCGGCGGCGCGGGCGGCCGCGATCGACGCGCTGGCGCGGCGCGCCGGCGAGGTCGCCGATTACGAACGGCGCTACCGGATCGTCGGCGCGCTGGCCGCGATCGACGACGGCGCCGCGGTCGCGGCGCTGACCTCGCTGCTGGGCGGGCTCGGCGACGGCGGCGGCACGCCGGCGGCGCTGCGCCAGGTCGCCGCGGCCGGGCTGGCGCGGGTGCGCGCCGACGGCGCCGCGTCGCTGCTGGCGGCGCTCGCCGCCGACGGCGATCCCGGCGTCCGGCTCGCCTCGCTGGCGGCGCTCGCCGGGCGCGACGACCTCGGCGCCGCCGGCTGGGGCGGCGGCGGCGACGCCGGCGGCGACGCCGCGCGCGGCCGCGACGCGGTCGACCGCGTGCTGGCGACCGCGCTGGCCGGCGACCGCTGGCCTGAGGTCCGGCGCGCCGCGGCGGTGGCGCTGGCCGCGGCGTGCCCGCGCACCGGCCCGACCTGCGCGCTCGAGGCCGCCGCCGACGGCGACGACGATCTCGACGTCCGCGGCGACGCGCTGACCTCGCTGGTGCAGTGCCGCGCGCCCGGCGTCGGCGCCTGGCTGCTGGCGGTGGCGCGCGGCGACGGCGCCACCGAGCTGCGGACCCGGGCGGTGTCGCTGCTGGGCGCCCTCGCCGACCTGGCGACCACGGCCGACCTGCTGGCCGGGTTCCGGCGCTGGCGCGGCCAGGCGTTCTCCGACGACGCCGCGCTGCAGGTCGCGCGCGGCGCCGCGGTCGTGCTCGGCCAGCTCGGCGCGATCGCCGACGCCGCGGTCGCCACCGACGTCGCCGACACGCTGCTCGACGCCGCCTGCGACGGCGCGTTCGCCGAGCTGCAGAGGCGGCGGCGGCCGGGCTCGGCGAGCTGGGCGCGCGCTGCCCGGCCGCGGCGAAGCCGCTGCTGGGCGAGCTGGCGCGGTCCGACGAGGCCGCGGTGGCGCACGCGGCGCAGCGGGCGCTGGCGAGCTGCGGCCGCTGAGCGCACCGAGCCACGCCCTCTCGACGCCGCCCTCGCGGCTGCGCCGCTCGGGCTCTGCTCCTAACGAACAGCTGGGCCAGGCCGCTGATCTTGCGTGGCGCAGCGATCGGCGGACCGCGGGTTTGGGCCTGACAGCACTCACCCCGAGCGGAGGGGGAGGTGCGCAGCACCGACCCCGCAGTCGAGGGGGCGGGCACCGGTGCGCGTCCGCGCGGGCCGGGTGCGCACCGATCCACGCCCTCTCGACTACGCCCTCGCGGCTGCGCCGCTCGGGCTCCGCTCGAGGTGAGCGAACCACGTCGACCAGGCGACCTGACCCGGTTCGTCTTGCGGCAAATCTCCGACGGCGTCGGTCGAGCGCTCGACGTGAGCGAACCACGTCGACCAGGCGACCTGACCCGGTTCGTCTTGCGGCAAATCGCCGATCGCCGTCGGTCGAGCGCTCGACGTGAGCGGCCACGAGCGTTCGCGCGCGGGGAGCGACGTCCGAGCCGATCGGGTCAGTCGGCGCCGTCGCGGCGCACCGTCGGCAGCTTGCAGGCGTGGCCGAGCACGAGGTCGCCGTCGGTGGTCGACGTCGGCGTCGGCCGCCAGCCGGCGGCGACGCGGGCGGCGAGTAGCTCGTCGGCGGTCGGGCGGTGGTCCCACACGGAGACCGCGTCGACGCGGCCCAGTCAGGTGCAGTCGAGGACGAGCGCCCGGGCCCCCGGCCCCGCCCCGTCGGCGGCGAAGACGACGTCGTGGGTGAACTCGTCCTGGACGACGACGTCGACCACGGTCCACGCCGGCGCCCGCAGCAGGCCGAGCTTGATCGCCTCGGCGAGCGAACCGCACCGCGCGAGCGCGGCCCGCAGCGCGTCCAGGCCGGCGCCCTCGCCCGCCGTCACGCCAGCCGCGCCAGCGCGTCCTTGAGACGCTCGTCGTGGGGGTCGACCTCGAGGCCGCGCTGGAACATGCCGCGCGCCTTGGGCGCCTCGTTCAGCTCGACGTGGATGACGCCGAGCGCGTAGTAGACGTCGGCCTTGGTCAGCCCGGCGTCGGCGTCGACGTTCTGCAGCACCAGCGACCGGTAGACCCGGCGCGCCTTCTCCCAGTCGCGCGCCGCCATGTACAGGCGGCCGAGGCCCGCCATCGTCGGAACGTCGGTCGGGTTGACCCGGAACGCCTCCTCGTACGCCGCCATCGCGCCGGGGCCGTCGCCGCGGGCCTCGAGGATGCCGCCCTGCCGCTGCCGGTAGCGCGCGACGTCCTTCATCTGCCGCTTGGCCTTGGCCTCCTCGGCGAGCCGGTCGTAGATCGGCGCCGCGCGATCGAGCTCGCCGGCGGCGAAGTACAGATCGGCCAGCGGCGCCAGGACCCGGACGTCGTCGGGCGCGTGCTCGGCGGCGCGGACCAGCAGCGGCACCGCCGCGGCCGGCTGGCCCAGCTTGCGGTGCAGGTCGGCCAGCTCGAGGACCAGCGCGAGCCGGTCGTCGCCGTCGGGCAGGGTCGCCTCGCGGCGGCCCAGCAGGTCGGCGAGCGTCGCCCAGTCCTGGCGCTCGCGCGCCAGCCGCTCGAGCGCGGCGATCGTCGGGGCGTGGGTGGCGTCGTGGCCGAGCGCCTGGCGCCAGTGCGCCTGCGCGGTCTCGAGATCGCCGGACGCCTTGGCCGCCACCTCGCCGAGCCGGTAGAACAGGTCGGCGGCGTCGCGGCCGCGCGGCCCCAGGGCCAGCGCCCGCTGCAGCACCTCGCCGCACTTGTCCCAGTCCGACGACCGCTCGTAGATCTTGGCCAGCCGGGTCAGCGCGGTGACCGAGCCGGGCTCGCGGGCCAGGATCTTCTCGAGGATGTCGCCGGCGGCGTCGGGGCTGTCGAGCGGCCCCTCCCAGATGTCGGCGGCGCGAGCCAGGGTCCGGATCTCGTCGTCGTTGCGGCCCAGCGTGCCCTCGACCTCGGCCCGCCGCTCCAGCAACTCGACCAGGTCGTGCCAGCGCTCGCCCTTGGCGAGCAGGCGCTCGAGCTGGTCGTAGGCGGCGGCGTGCGCGTTGTCGAGCTCGAGCACGGTGAACCAGTGGCCGATCGCGTCGTCGAGGGCGCCGCGGCGCTGCTCCGCGACCTGGGCCATGCGGGCCAGGATCGCGATGCGGTCCGCCGAGCCGGCGGCCAGATCGAGCCGGCGGGTCAGGACGTCCTGCACCGCCAGCCAGTCGCCGGCGGTCGTGTGCAGGGCCTCGAGCGCCTCGAGCGCGCCGACCTCGTCGGGATCTAGATCGAGCACGGCCTGCCAGGCGGCGACCGCGCGGTCGCGGTCGCGCAGGACGTCGCCCTCGAGCCGGGCGATCTGGATGCGCAGCTGCTTCTCCTCGCCGCCGTCGACCGCGAAGCGCGCGGTCTGCTCGAGGACCTCGACCAGCGCGCGGTGCTCGCCGGCGCGCTGGTGCAGCGCCGCCAGCCGGGCCAGCGCCTCGCGATCGCCCTCGTCGAGCTCGAGCACGGTCTTCCAGGCGGCGATCGCCAGCTCGTGCTCGCCCATCCGCTCGCGCAGGTCGGCGACCTCGGCGTAGGCGGCGCGCTTGGCGGCCGGCTCGTAGGCCAGCTCGCCGCGCCGGGTCAGGACCTCGGCGAGGGCGCGGGTGTCGCCGACGCCGCGGTGGACCCGCTCGAGCGCCTCGAGCGCGGGCTGGCACTCGGCGTCGAGCTCGAGCGCGGCGCCGAAGGTGCGGGCCGCGCCGGCGACGTCGCCGATGCGATCGAGCTGGACGACGCCGAGGCGCAGCGTCAGCGACAGGCGGACGTCGGGATCGAGGTCGGCGTTGCCGACGATGCCGCCGAGCCGCGCCGCGACCTCGCCCCACCGCCCCAGCGCCGCGGCCTGGCGCTCGACCTCGGCCAGCGCCTCGCCGGACGCCGGATCCTCGGCGAGCCAGCCGCCGGCGGCGTCGAGCGCGCGCACCGGGTCGCGCAGCTGCTGCTCCGACAGCTCGGCGATCCGCTGGTACAGCGCGGCGCGATCGAGGTGATCCTCGACCACCGACAGCCGCGCGGTCAGCAGGTCGGCCAGCCGGGCCCAGTCGCCGTCGGCCTCGTAGAGCGGCTCGAGGACGTCGATGATCGCGGCGCGGTGCTCGTCGGCGGTGGCGAGCAGGCGCTCCAGCGAGCCGCGCGCGGCGCGGTGCTGGGGCGCGCGCTCGAGCGCGTCGCGGTAGGCCTCGATCGCGCCGGCGACGTCGCCGAGCGAGGTCTCGCGGGCGTCGCCGAGGCGGAACAGGAAGTCGGCGGCGGCCGCGTCGTCACCGACGGCGTCGGCCTCGCGCACCAGCACGTCGCCGAGCTCGGCCCACTTGCCGGCCCGGACCAGCACCCGATCGAGCGCGGCCAGCGGCTCGCGCTCGTCGTCGGCGACCGCCAGCGCGCGCCGGTAGGCGTCGGCGGCGGCGTCGAGATCGCCGATCGCCTCCTCCTGGATCTGGCCGAGCCGGGTCGCGTACGCCAGCTCGAGCTGGGGGTCGCCGAGCGCGCGCAGGCGCTCGTCGAGGACCCCGGCCAGCTCGGGCCAGGCGCCGCGATCGTGGGCCAGCCGCTCCAGCGGCGCGAACAGGCCGAGATCGTCGGGGGTCTCGGCCAGGGCGCGCGCCCAGGTCCGGCTGGCCTCGGCGAGGTCGCCGCGCAGGATCTCGTGGATCTCGGCGAGCTGCGCCCACTGGCCGCGGCGCTCCTCGGGATCGCCGGGGACCGCCAGGCGGCGCTCGTACAGCGCGACCAGCGCGGCGGCGTCGCCGGCGTCGCGGTACAGCCGCTCGAGGATCGCGCCGGCCGGATCGACGTGCTCGTCGCTGGCCAGCAGGGCCTCGAGCGCGGCGCGCGCGCCGGCGTGGCCGCGCGTCGTCTGCAGGATCGCGCCGTAGCGCGCGATCGCCTCGCCGGGCTCGAGCAGCTCCTGCTCGACCAGCCGCGCGGCGCGGAACGCCAGCTCGGCGCCGGCGGCGCCGTCGGCGGCGAGCGCGGTGCGCCGATCGATGATCTCGAGCAGGTCGGGCCACATCTTCTCGCGGCCGTACAGCCGGTCGAGCTCGGCCAGCGCCTCGGCGTCGGCCGGGGCCTCGGCGAGGATCGCCTGCAGCTGGGCGATCGCCTCGAAGACGTCGCCGAGGTCCTCCTCGTCGACCTTGGCCGCGGCTAGGCGCAGGGCGCGGCGCGCCGCCGGATCGGTGGCGAGCTCGATCTTGCGCTCGAGGGTCTCGGCGAGATCGCGGTGCTCGCCGAGCTGGCGGAACAGCCGCTCGAGCGCGTCGAGCGCGGCCTCGTCGGCGTCGTCCACCGCCAGCACGTTGCGGTACGCGGTGACGGCGTCGCGCGGCCGCTCGAGGACCTCCTCGTACAGCGACGCGACCCGGTGCAGCAGCACCAGCCGGACGCCGGCGTCGTCGGCGAGCTCGGCGCGCCGCTCGACCACCGCGACCAGCTCCTCGGCCCGGCCCTCGACCGCCAGCAGGCGATCGAGCGCGGCCAGCGCGACGGCGTCGTCGGGGCGCTGCTCGAGCACCTTGCGCCACGACGCGATCGCCGCCGGGTGATCGCCGCGCTGGGTCTCGTGGACCTCGGCGATGCGGGCGTGGACGGTGGCCGCGACCTCGGGGTCGAAGGTCCCGGCGATGCCGGTCTCGAGCACCTCGACCAGCTCGTCCCAGGCGCCGAGCCGCGACGCCTGGTGGGTCAGCGCCTCGAAGACGCTGGCGTCGGACGGCTCGGAGCGCCACGCCCGCGACAGGGCGTCGAACGCCATGCCGAGGTCGCCGCCGCGGCTGTCGTGGATCTGCGCGATCTCGCACAGCGTCGTGACCTTGTCGCGCGGGTCGTCGATGAACGCCAGCTTGGCGTCGAGGATGACGACCAGCTTCTGCCACCAGTCGTTGCGGCGGTACACCGGCTCGAGCAGCCCGGCGATGCGCTCGCGGTGATCCTCGAGCACGACCAGGCGCTCGAGGTGGGGCAGCGCCCGCTCCCACGCCGGGCCCTCGAGCACCGCCTCGTACTGATCGATCGCCGCGTTGACGTCGCGCTGCTCCTTCTCGAGCACCTCGGCGAGCGCCAGCTGCAGATCGGCGCGCGCGGCGTCGCCGTCGGCGCGCTCGATCCGGGTCGTGAGCAGGTCGGCGAGGTCGTACCACTGCGCCTCGACCCGCAGCAGCCGGTCGAGCTCGAGCGCGGCCTGCTGCCACATCGCGGCGAGGCCGGGCTCGTCGGCCGCGACCGCCATGACCTCGCGCCAGGCGTCGATGGCGCGGCGCCGGTCGCTGAGGCGATCCTCGAGGACGCGGGCCATGCGAGCCTGGAGGTCGCCGCGCCGCGCGGGCGCCTCCTCGGCGGCGATCGCCTCCTCGTAGACCTCGACCAGCACCGGCCAGCGCTCGCCGCGGGTCAAGAGCGCCTCGAGGCGGCCCAGCACCTCGCGATCGTCGGGCGTCGCGCCGTCGACCGCGCAGTCGAGGACGCGGCGATAGGCCACGGCGCCGAGATCGATCTGGTCGAGCCGGCGGTCGTAGACCGTGGCCAGCACCAGCGCGACGTCACGCACGGTCGGCCCCTCGCCAGCGTCGTCGTCGAGCCAGCCCTGGTAGGTCTCGGCCAGGAACTGCCAGTTGTCGAGGATCATCGCCAGCCGCTGCAGCTGATCGCGGGTGCCCGGGTCGACCGGGTTCTCGCGGAACAGGCGGGCGTACCAGCGGGCCGCGCCCTCGAAGTCCTCGAGCTGCTCCTCGTAGAGGCGCGCGATGAAGCGGGTCAGGCGCAGGCGATCGCCGGGGTCGCCGGCGGCCTCGAGCTTGATCTCGTAGATCCGGATCAGCTTGGCCCACTGCTGGCGCGACACGTACAGCGGCTCGAGCACCTCGGCGGCCTCGGCGCGGACCACCGGATCGTCGAGGTAGCGCTCCAGCGCGGCGATCGCGTCGGCGTTGTCGGGGTCGCCGCCGAGCGCGGCGGCGTAGTTCTCGACCGCGGCCTCGGCGTCGCGCAGCTCCTGATCGTGCAGCGCCGCCAGCTTGAGGCGCAGCGCGACCGCCTCCTCGACCGTGAACGCGAAGCCGAGGCGGCGCTCGTACAGATCGACGAGGTCGTGCCAGCGCTGGGCGCCGCGGTAGAGCTGCTCGAGGGCGCCGACCGCGTCCTTGCGCTCGGGCGCCAGCTCGAGGACCTGCTCCCAGCCGGCGATCGCCTCGTCGGGGCGATCCAGCGGCCCGGCGCACAGCGCCGCGGCCTCGGCCAGCGCCGCGACCCGGGCGTTGGGATCGGCGGCGAGCTCGGACTTGCGCATCAGCACGTCCCACAGCCGGGCGTGCTCGCCGGTCTCGCGGTAGATGCTCTCGAGCGCGAGCAGCGCGCGGCGGTCGTCGGGCTGGGCGTCGAGGACCTTCTGGTAGTGCTCGCGGGCCAGGCCGACGTCGTGGCGCACCGCGCGCGCCAGGTCGGCGACGTCGAGGTACAGCGTCCGCTGGATCTCGCCGTCGAGGACGTCGGGCGCGATCCGCCGGTAGATGTCGATCAGCTCGTCCTCGCGGCCGAGGTCGGTGGCCAGGCGCTCGACGTCGGCGAGGACGTCGGTCAGCTCGGGCTCGGCGACCGCGACCTCGAAGGCGCGCACCGCGGTGGCCAGCGCGCCGGCGCGATCGCCGAGGCGGGTCTCGCGGATCGACGCGACCTCGCGCAGGTGGCGCAGGCGCTCGCGGACGTCGTCGGTGCCGGCGGCCAGGCGCTCGAGCAGGCCGGCCAGCTTGTCGTCCTGGCCGGTCGCCTCGTACAGCGGGCGCAGCACCTCGGCGGCCTGCTCGCGCAGCTCGTCGTCGTCGATCGCGCCCTCGATCGCGGCCAGCGCGCCCGGGTGGTCGGGCTGGATCGTGAGGACCTCGGCCCAGCGATCGAGCGCCTCGCGCTCGCGGGCCAGCGGCCCGGCCAGCAGGTTGGCGATCGTGAAGCGCAGCTCGATCGCGGTGCCCTCCCCGCCCTCGCCGCGGTCGTCGAGGACCGCCAGGCGGCGCTCGAGGACCTCGAGCAGATCGGCGTGGCGGCCGGCCTCGCGGTAGAGGCGGGCCAACTCGACCAGGGTCTCGAGATCGTCGGCCAGGTGGTCGAGGACCTCGAGGTGGGCGGCGACCGCCTCGCCCGGCTGCTCCAGCATGACCTCGTAGATCTCGGCGACGCGGCGCAGCTGCCGCTTCTGCTCGGCGGGGTCCTCGGAGATCTCGACCCGGCGGCGCAGGATCTCGACCAGGTCGGTCCAGCGCTCGCCGCCCTCGTACATGCGCTCGAGGGCGTCGAGCGCGGCCGCGTCCTCGGGCTCCTCGACCAGGACGTCGCGCCAGGTCGCCAGCGCCGCGTCGGCGGCGCCCAGCTTGTGCTCCTCGAGGTCGGCGACCCGCGCCAGCAGGGCGCGGCGCTCGTCGGGGCCGTCGGCCCACTCGGCCTGCTTGCGCAGGACGTCGCGCAGCTCGCCCCAGCGCTCCTCCTCGTCGTACAGCCGGGCCAGCGCGCCGGTCGCGCGCCGCACCGAGTCGGGGTTGGCGGGGTCGGCCTCGACCAGGCGGCGGTACGCCGAGATCGCGCGCTCGGTGTCGCCGAGGCGCTCGTCGTAGAAGCTGCCGAGGTCGCCGAGCAGCTGGGCGCGCAGCGCCACGTCGTGGGCCGGCGCCGCCGCCGCGGCCTTGTCCCAGGCCGCCGCGACGTCGGGCCAGCGATCGAGCCACTGGGCCAGACGCGGCAGCGCGGTCCGGGGCCGCTCGTCGGCGGGATCGGCGATCAGCGCCGCGGTCCAGGTGTCGAACGCGGTCCGGGCGGCGGACAGCCGCTCCTCCTCGATCGTCGCGATCCGGACCAGCAGGTCGACCTGCTCGGTGGTCGACCCGGCCAGCTCGTGCTGGGCACGCAGCACCACGGTCAGGTCCTTCCACAGCTCGTCCTGCTCGTAGAGCGGCTCGAGGATGCGCGCGACCCGCTGGCGCAGCGTCGGCTGCGGCAGCAGCTCCTCGAGCAGCTCGCGGGCGTCGGCGTGGCCGCGGCGGCGCCCGACGACGTCCTCGAGCAGATCGACGGCGCCGTCGGGGTTGGCGAGCTGGTGGGCGCGCAGCTCGGCGCGCCGGTAGATCAGCTCGACCTGCTGCTTGTCGTCGACGTGATCGAGCTCGTGGCCGAGCAGGTCCTCGAGCTCGGCCCATCGCTCGGTCTCGGTGTAGAGCCGCTCGAGCGCCTTGTACGACGCCAGGTGATCGGCGTCGACGTCGAGGACGCGGCGGTGGGCCTCGATCGCGCGGCCGGGATCGTGGAGGACGTCCTCCTCGAGCGCCGCGAGGTCGAGCAGCGAGGCCTTGCGGACCTCCTCGTCGAGGGTGGTGTCGGCGCGGCGCAGCAGCAGCGCGCGCAGATCGGTCCACCGCTCGTCGCCGCGGTAGGTCATCGTCAGCGCGTCGTAGGCGACGTAGGCCTCGGGCGCGGCGGCGTCGACGTCGATCACGACCAGCCACGCCTTCTCGGCGGCGGCGCGGTCGCCGAGGCGATCGCCGTACAGCGTCGCCAGCTCGATCGCGAGGGCGCGGACCTCGTCGGAGCCGGCGCCGGCGGCGCGGCGGGCCGCCAGGGCCTGGCCCAGCGCCGCGGCCAGATCGCCGTGGCGATCGAGCGCGCCGGCGAGCCGGTCGAGGGTGCCGCGGACCGCGGCGTCGGCCGGATCGTCCTCGAGGACGCGGGTCGCGGCCGCCCACGCCCGAGTCGGATCGGCGAGCGCGCCGTCGTAGAGGCCGAGCAGGCGGCGGTCGACGTCGATCGCGCTGCCCGCGGCCGGGCTGCCGGCGGCGCGCAGCACCTCGAGGACCCGGGCCAGGCGGCGCGGATCGCCGGACTGCTCGACGTAGGGCAGCACCGCCTCGGCGACCGCGACCCGGCGCTCGGCCGGGACCCGGGCGCCCAGCCCGGCGGCGTCGAGGTAGCGCTCGACCGCGGCGACCGCGGCGGTGGTCGGGGCCAGGGCGACCGCGGCGAGGTAGTGCTCGAGCGCGACCTCGGGGCGATCGAGGCTCTGCTCCTCGAGCGCGCCCATCCGCATCAGCAGCGCGGCGCGCGGCGCCGCCTCCTCGGTCAGCGCCAGCTGACGATCGAGGACGTGATCGAGCGCGTCCCAGTCGCCGCGCGCCTCGTGGACCCGCGACACCGCGGTCAGGCCGCGCGCCGAGGTCGGATCGAGCTCGAGGATGGTCCGGTAGGTGGCGGCGGCGCCGTCGAGATCGGCGAGCCGCTGCTCCTGCAGCGTCGCGACCTCGAACCACAGCTCGAGCTTGGCGGCCGGATCGGCCTCGCGCTCGGCGCGCCGGGTCACCGACGCCAGCAGCGCCGGCCAGTCGGACAGCGCGGTCGCCAGCTCCTCGAGGTGCGCCACCGCGGCGGCGTCGTCGGGGGCGGCCTCGAGGACGCGGCGCTCGTAGGCGCGGGCCCGCTCGGGCGCGCCGAGCTTGCCGGCGGCGACCTGCGCGGCGGTGCGCAGGAGCCGCAGCCGCACCGGCGCCGCGACCCCGTCGTCGTCGACGATCCGGTCGAGCAGGCCGCCGACCTCCTTCCACTGATCGGGCTCGTGCGCGAGGCGCAGGACGTCGGCGAGCAGGTCCTCGCGCGACGGATCGACCTCGAGCGCGCGCGCCGCCCACGTGAACGCGAGCGCCCGCGAGCCCAGGCGCTGCTCGCACAGCTCGCGGATCTCGAGCATGCGGGCCAGGCGGCCGGCGTCGTCGGCCTCGGCGGCGAGCTGGACCTCGAGCACCGGCAGGAGCCGCGCCCACTTCTCCTGGCGCGCGTACAGCGGCGCCAGCGCGCGGGCGGCGACCGCGTGCGCGGGATCGACCACCAGCACCCGCTCCCAGACCCGGGCCAGCTTGTCGAGAGCGTGGCCGGTCTGCTCGCTGGTCGCGCGGCGATCCGCGACCGCGGCGGCGCGCTCGAGCACGGCGAGGCGGGCGGCGCGATCCTCGAGGCGATCGGCGATGCCGCCGAGGGCGTCGACCAGCTCGTCCCACTGGCCGAGCTCGCCGTAGAGCCGCTCGAGCGCGTCGTAGTCGCCGGCGGCGGCGTACAGCTCGCGCAGCGTGCGCAGGGCGCGGGCGTGCCCGGGATCGAGGTGCAGGATCTCGGCGTAGACCTCCGCCGCCTGCGCCGGCGCGCCGACCCGGTCGGCGAGCAGCGCGCCCAGCTTCTCGAGCAGCGTGACCGCGTCGGCGCCGTCGACCGCGGCGCGCTGGCGCCGCAGCACCTCGGCCAGCGGCAGCCACCGCTTCTCGCGCTCGTACAGCGCGGCCAGCGCGCCCAGCGTCTCGCCGGCCTCGGGCGCGTCGCCGAACTCGGCCAGGACCTGGTTGTGCAGCTCGATCGCGAGCCGGGTGTCGCCGACGCGCTCGGCGGCGAGCCGCGCCATCTCGCTCATCTTGGTCCGGCGGTCGTCGCCGGCCAGGCCCTCGGCCTCCTTGCCGAGCAGGCCGATCAGCTGCCGCCACTGGCGGCGCCGCGTGTAGATGTCCTTGAGCCGCGCCACGGTGTCGGCGTCGGCGGCGGGCGCGGTCAGCTCGAGGATGCGCTCGAGCGGCCGGATCGCCTGGGCGTGGTTGCCGAAGCGTTCGACCCACAGATCGGCGACCTCGCGCAGGATCGCGACCCGGTCGGCGACCGGCGCCGACTCCAGCTCGGCCTTGCGGCCGAGGACGCCGATCAGATCGTTCCAGCGGCCGAGCTGGCGGTACTTGTCGGCCAGCTCGTCGATCGCGCCGCGGTTCTCGGGATCGAGCTTGAGGATCGCCGCCAGGGTGTTGATCACCATGACGTCGAGCCGCAGCTTGCTGCGGTAGATCTCGACGACCTCGCCGAGGCGGGCGACCCGGCCGGCGACGTCGTCGTCGGGCAGGCGGTCGATCTCCTCCTTCATGAGGTCGAGCAGCGCGTTCCACTTCTCGGTGCGGCGGTACAGCCGCTTGAGCGCGTCGCGGGCCTCGCGCGACGTCGGGTCCTGGCGCAGCAGCTGCTTCCAGGCGTCGATCGCCTTCTCGGGGTTGCCGAGCTGGGCCTCGGCGAGCTCGGCGATCTCGACCGACAGGGCGCGGCTGCGGGCCTCGGCCGCGGGGTCGCCGCCGTGCGGCAGCGCCTTCTCGGCCTGCCGCAGGAGCTGCAGCAGCTTGGCGCCCTCGCCGCGCGGCGGGTAGTACGCGCGGTAGAAGTCGAGCGCCGCCGGGTGGCCGGGCTCGACCTTGCGGATGCGGCGGAAGTACTCCTCGGCGCCGTCGAGGTCGCCGAGCCGCCGCCACAGGATCATGCCGACCTGCATCAGCATGCCCTGCTCCTCGCGATCGGAGCCGCGGCGGGCCTTGAGCGCCGCCGCGTACAGCATGACCAGGCCCTGCCAGTTCTCCTCGGCCTCGTAGACGTCGCCGAGGACCTTGAGCGCCTGCGGCTGGCCGGGATCGAGGGCGATCACCTTCTTGATGAGCTCGATCGCCTGCTCGGGCTTGCCGAGCCGGGCCCGCGACACGTCGGCGAGCCCGAGCAGCGCCGCGGTGCGCTCCTCCCGGGTCGCCGCGACCTCGACGCGCTGGCCGAGGTGGGCGGCCAGGTCCTCCCAGCGCGACGCCGCGCGCAGGATGCGCTCGAGGTGGCCGGCGGCCTTGCGGTTGCGGGGCTCGACCTCGAGGGCCTTCTTCAGCAGGCCCTCGACCTCGGCGCCGTCGGGGTGGCAGCGGGCGTGGATCTCGGCGGCGGAGGTGTACAGCTGGGTCGCGAGCTGGCGGTCGGTGGCGACGCCGGCCTCGTGGACGTACTTGGCCGCGACCTTCTCCCAGTTGGCGCGGACCAGCTCGATCTGCTCGAGCGCCTCGCTGGCGGCCTCGTCGTCGGGGCGCAGCGCCAGGACCTCCTTGAGGCACGCGATCGCCGAGGTCTCGTCGAGCAGCTCGTCCTCGAGCACGGTCGCCTTCTCGAGCAGCAGGTCGGCGCGCCGGGTCCGGTCCGAGACCGCGCCGAGCTCGACGTCGAGCAGCCGCTGGACGACGTCGGGCCGGCCGCGCTCGCGCATCGCCTTGCGGGTCGCGGCCAGCGCGGTGCCGGCGGCGGGATCGGCAGCGACCGAGGCGGCGCGATCCACGAGCCCGGCCAGCGCGGCGGAGTCGTCGGGATCGGCGTCGAGGATGGCGAGGTACTGGAAGAAGTCGGCCATCTGGGTTCCGAAAGGGGGGGCCTTGCAGCGAGGTTGGTGGGCTTCGAGGCGGGCGCGACGACGCGCTCGCTCGACCTCCGAGCGTCGTCGATGGTAATCCCAGCGCGTCGCCCGGCACAACGCAGACCCAAGCACATTCGACGGGTTAGACGAACGAGCCGGAGCGCGTCACTCCGGAGCCCACACCCCTTGCGGACCTCGTCGGCACCGTCCCGCGCCGCCGCCACCCCGGGCCGCGCGACGCCGCGAGATCCCCCTGCCCGACCGGGTAGCACGGCGGTTGTCCGCCGCCGCGCCCTTGCCCGGACCACGCCCCCGCCGTATCAAGGGCGCACGTGAGCGTCCCGTCGTCCCCCACGCCGCCGGCCGGCGCGCTCACGCCGTGGACCTACGTGCTGCGCTACCGCGGCCGGATCTACGTGGGCGGCGTGATGCTGCTGCTCACCAACCTCCTGTTCCTCGGCGTGCCGGTCACGATGGGCATGGCGGTGCAGGCGATCGGCGGCCCGGATCCCGCCGGCGAGGTGCCGCGGCTGGCGCTGCTGATGTCGGCGTTCGCGATCGGCACCGCGGTGACCCGGATCGTGTCGCGCGTGATGATCTTCAACGCCGCGCGCGCCGCCGAGTACGACCTGCGCGGCGACCTGTTCGCGCACCTGTTGACGCTGGATCCCGGCTACTACCGCGCCCACCCCACCGGCGACGTCATGTCGCGGCTGACCTCCGACGTCCAGACCGTGCGCGCGCTGTGGGGCGCCGGCATCCTCAACCTCGTCAACACCGGGTTCGCGTTCGTCACCGTCATGGTGATGATGCTGCGGGTCGACCCGGTGCTGACGTTCTGGGCGATCCTGCCGTTCCCGACGATCTTCGTGATCGGCCAGTTCATGGGCCGGCGCATCTACCGGGCCAGCCGCGCGGTCCAGCAGAACCTCGGCGCGCTGTCGAACGCGATCCAGGAGGACCTCACCGGCATCCAGGTCATCAAGGCCTACGGGGTCGAGGACGCCCGCCGGATCGGCTTCGTCGAGCACAGCGAGAAGGTCCTGGCCAGCAACATGGACCTGACCCGGGTCCGCGGCCAGCTCGGCCCGGCGCTGGCCGCGGTCGGCTCGCTGGCCGCGGTGATCGTGCTGTTCGTCGGCGGCCGCCGGGTGCTGTCGCACGACATCGAGCTGGGCAACCTGATCGAGTTCAACGGCTACCTGGCCCGGCTGGCGTGGCCGACCCTGGCGCTGGGCTGGATGCTGTCGCTGCTCGAGCGCGGCCGGGCGTCGTGGACCCGCCTCGAGTCGCTGCTGCGGACCCGGCCGGCGGTCGCCGACGGCGCCGGCGCCGCGCTCGATCCCGAGGAGGTCGCCGGCGACGTCCGCGTCGAGGGCCTGACCCTCGAGCTCGAGGGCCGGCGCATCCTCGACGACGTCTCGCTGCACATGACGCCGGGCACGATCACCGCGATCGTCGGCCGCACCGGCTCGGGCAAGAGCACGCTGGTCGACGCCCTGGCCCGCGTGATCGACGTGCCGCCGGGGACGATCTTCCTCGACGGCCGCGACGTCACGACGCTGCCGCTGGCCAGCCTGCGCGGCGCGATCGGCTACGCGCCCCAGGAGGCGTTCCTGTTCTCGACGTCGATCGCCGACAACATCGCGTTCGGGTTCGGCGCCGGCTCGACCCTGCCCAAGGCCCGCGCCGACGAGCTCGACCGCGCCGGCATCGCCCGCCGCGCCGAGGCCGAGCGCGCCCCGGTGCTGATCGACGGCGAGCCGGTGCCGCGGATCGCCGACGCCGCCGGCGCCGCCGGGCTGGTCCGCGACCTCGAGCAGATGCCGCAGCGGTACCGGACGATCGTCGGCGAGCGCGGCATCACGCTGTCCGGCGGCCAGCGCCAGCGGGTCGCGCTGGCCCGGGCCCTGGCGTCGCGACCGCGGGTGCTGGTCCTCGACGACTCGCTGTCGTCGGTCGACGCCGAGACCGAGCGGATCATCCTCGACCGGCTGCGCGAGATCATGCAGGGCCGGACGTCGATCCTGATCTCGCACCGCGTCGCCGCGGTCAAGAACGCCGACCAGATCGTCGTCCTCGACGACGGCCGCGTCGTCGAGCGCGGCACCCACGACGAGCTGCTCGCCGCCGGCGGCGTCTACGCCGAGCTGTACCGGACCCAGCTCGCCGACGGCGTCGCGGTCGCCGAGGTGGCGTCGTGAGCGACGCCGCCGGGGGCGCGGCCGGCGCCCGCCAGGAGGGCGTCCTCGGCAAGGCCTACGACCTGCGGCTGATGCGTCAGCTGTGGCGGTTCGTGCGCCCCAACGCGCGGCTGCTGGTGGCGTGGGTCATCCTGATGCCGCTGACGCTGGGCTTCGAGCTGGCCCAGCCCTACCTGCTCAAGCTCGCGATCCAGGACCACATCGCGGTCGGCAAGCCCGACGGCCTCGAGCTGCTCGCGGTCCTCTACGTCGGCCTGGTCGTGCTGCAGGCGGGGTCGGCGTTCGGCGAGCAGTGGGTCCTGCAGCTGCTCGGCCAGCGCTCGATGCACGGCCTGCGCCTCTACATCTACGACCACGTCCTGCGCCAGCGGGCCGCGTTCTTCGATCGCATGCCGGTCGGGCGCCTCTTGACCCGCATGACCAACGACATCGAGAGCATCAACGAGATGTTCGCGCAGGGCGTCGTCACGCTGATCGCCGACTTCGTCAAGATGGTCGCGATCGTCGTCATCATGCTGTCGATGGACGTCACGATGACGCTGATGACGTTCCTGACCCTGCCGCTGTTGTGGCTGCTGGTCATCTACACCCGCAACGCGATGCGGCGGTCGTTCCGCGAGGTCCGGGTCCGCCTCGCCGCGATGAACGCGTTCGTCCAGGAGCACCTGTCGGGCATCCGGGTGGTCCAGCTGTTCCGCCGCGAGGCCGCCGCGACCCGCGAGTACGACGAGATCAACGCCGGCCACCGCGACGCCTACCTCACGTCGATCCGCGCCGACGCCGCGATGTACGCGCTGGTCGAGGCGATCGGCGTGCTGGCGATCGCCGGGGTCGCCTGGTACGCGTCGACCCGCCTGGGCGGCGGCGCCAGCGCGGTCGCCGAGGTCGGCCTGGTGGTCGTCTTCATCGAGTACATCAACAAGTTCTTCATCCCGGTCCGCGACCTGTCCGCCAAGTACGCCGTCATGCAGGGCGCGATGGCGGCGTCGGAGCGGATCATGGAGCTGATCGAGACCGACGAGCCCGACGCGCCGCCCAGCGCCGCCGCGCACCCGGTGCCGGCCGACGTCGCCGGAGACGCCGGCGGCCTGGTCGCGTTCCGCGACGTCACCTTCGCCTACGGCGCCGGCGAGCCGGTGCTGCGCGGGGTCAGCTTCGACGTCCCCCGCGGCGCCACGGTCGCGGTGGTCGGCGCCACCGGCTCCGGCAAGTCGACGCTGATCAAGCTGTTGACCCGGCTCTACGAGATCGACGGCGGCGGCATCTACGTCGGCGGCCACGACGTCCGGGATCTGCCCACCGAGGAGCTGCGGCGGCGGGTCACGGTGGTGTCGCAGGACGTCTTCATGTTCAACGGCACGGTCGCCGACAACCTCCGGCTCGGCCGCGACTTCGATCGGGCCCGGCTCGAGGACGCGGTGCGCCGGGTCGGCGCCGACCGGGTCCTGGCGCGCCGCCCCGACGGCCTCGACGGCGTCGTCACCGAGCGCGGCGGCAACTTCTCGGCCGGCGAGCGCCAGCTGCTGGCGTTCGCCCGGGCGATGGCCCGCGAGCCCGAGATCCTGGTGCTCGACGAGGCCACCGCCCACGTCGATCCCGAGGCCGAGGAGCTGATCGAGCGCGGCGTCGCCGAGCTGATGCGGGGCCGCACGACCCTCGTGATCGCCCACCGCCTGACCACGATCCGCAACGCTGACCTGATCCTGGTGATGTCTCGGGGCCAGATCATCGAGCGCGGCACCCACGACGAGCTGATCGCCGCCGGCGGCGCCTACGCCGCCCTCGAACGAACGTTCCGTCGCGCCGGTTCCTGAGCGACGACGAGGACCTGGGCGGCGTCGCCGCGGCCACCAGGCCCCGGAGCGCGGCGTAGGGGCGCGGCGCACCGGGGCGCACACTTTCCCATCTCGCGGTCTGACCGGGTATCGACTACGATCCAGGCTGTGAGCGAGCTTCCTCCTCCCAGCTCGATCGCACTGCTCGCGCGTGCCATCGATGCGATGGATGACGGCGTCGTCATCGCGGACACTCGCCATGGCGAGGTGATCGTCAACGATGCGGCGCGCCGCATCCTCGGCCTGCCCGACGACGGCCCGGTCACGACGTCGTTCCTCAAGGACCGCCTCGGCTTCTACCCGTTCGATCTGGTCGCCGCCGGCGGCGCGCCGGTCCGCGAGGAGGTCCGCATCGGCGAGGCGCTGCTGCACTCGGTGGTGTCGCCGATCCACGACGACGGCGGCGCGCCGGTCGGCGCGATCGTCGTGCTGCGCGATCTCGCCGAGACCCGCGGCATGATCCGACAGCGCGCGGAGTTTGCGTCACGCGTCTCACACGAGCTGCGCACGCCGTTGACGTCGGTGGCGGGCGCCCTCGACATCGTGCTATCCGGCTACGCGGGCGACATGTCCGACAAGCAGCGGCGGTACGTGGAGATGGCGCGCCAGGCGGCGACGAGGATGAACTCCTTGATCGACCAGCTGCTCGAGGCCGCGCGCGCGGGCGGCGGCCGGATCTCGCTGACCCGCGGCCGCATGGACGTCACCGCGCTGGTCCGCGACGTCGTCGAGCGCTACCGCGACGTCGCGCGGGCCCGCCCGGTCGAGCTGGTCGCGCGCTCGACCACCGAGGCCGCGACGATCGAGGGCGACGGCGAGCGCCTGGCCCAGGTGCTGGGCAACCTGCTGTCGAACTCGATCAAGTTCGCGCCCGCCGGCGGCGTCGTCGACGTCGAGGTCTTCGCGCCCGCCGGCGTCGCCAGCGTCGTCGGCGTCTCGGTCTACAACGACGGCGAGCCGATCCCCGACGACGAGCGCGAGCGCATCTTCGACCCGTTCGAGACCGCCCACGCCGGCCGCCGCATCGGCGGCACCGGCATGGGCCTGGGCATCTCGCGCGCGATCGTCGAGGCCCACGGCGGCCGGATCTGGGTCGAGTCGGCGGCCAGCGGCACCCGCTTCGTGCTGACCCTGCCGACCGCGCCCGCCGCCGCGGTGGCGCCGACGCCCGAGGTGTCGCGCCGGGCCCCGACCGTCGAGCTGGGCCGGGTGCTGGTGGTCGACGACGATCGCCACGGCGCGTACCTGCTCAAGGGCCTGCTGATGGCCGCCGGCCACCAGGTCGACGTCGCCCACGATCCCGACCAGGCGCTGGCCACCGCCCGCGAGGTCCGGCCCGCGCTGGTCGTGGTGTCGGGCGCCCTGCCCGACGCCACGGCGCTGATCGCGATCGTCGATCACGATCCCGACCTGCGCGGCGCCGCCGTGCTGGCGGTGTGCACCGACGACGAGCAGCCCGAGCTGATGGCCGCCGGCGCCGACGACGTCGTCGCCCGCCCGGTCCAGCCCGGCGAGCTGGTCGCGACCGCGTCGCGGGTGCTGGCCGACTCCGGCCGCCGGACCCGGCAGCGGGTCATGGTCGTCGACGACGATCCGTCGATCCGCGCGATCTGCCGCGAGGTCCTCGAGCAGGCCGGCTACCAGGTCCGCGACGCCGGCTCCGCCGAGGCCGCGCTGGCCGAGGCCCGCCGGTTCCGCCCCGACCTGATCCTGCTCGACGTCATGATGCCGGTGGTCGACGGCTTCCGCACCGCCGAGATCCTGCGCGCCGACCCGGCGACCGGCATGACGCCGCTGATCTTCCTGTCGGCCAAGGGCGAGACCGCCGACAAGGTCCGCGCCTTCCGCTCCGGCGCCGAGGACTACGTCGTCAAGCCGTTCGACACCGCCGAGCTGGTGGCCCGGGTCGCCAAGGCGCTCGACCGCCAGGCCCGCGAGCTGGGGGCGTCGCCGACGACGCAGCTGCCCGGCGCCGACGCCATCGAGGCCGAGCTCAACCGCCGCCTGCGCGAGGGCGACGACGACGCGGTCTGCTGCTACCTCGACCTCGACAACCTCAAGGCGTTCAACGACTACTA
Organism: Kofleriaceae bacterium; assembly: GCA_020633495.1. Lineage (GTDB taxonomy): Bacteria > Myxococcota_A > Polyangia > Haliangiales > Haliangiaceae > WYBA01. The sequence continues at coordinate 28,468 of JACKDR010000041.1, forward strand.
CGGCTACGCCAAGGCCGACGGCATCATCCGCCAGACCGGCGACCTGATCCGCGAGGTCGTCGCCCGCTGCGGCTCGCCCGGCGACTTCATCGGCCACATCGCCGGCGACGACTTCGTCCTGGTCGCCTCGAACCGGGCCGCCGACGCGGTCTGCGTCGCGATCTGCGACCGCTTCGACCGCCTGATCCCGCTGTACTACAACCGCGACGATCGGGCGCGGGGCTTCATCGAGGCCAAGGATCGCTGGGGCGTGCTGCGAAGGTTCCCGATCATGAGCGTCTCGATCGCCGCGGTCGGCCTGGTCGGCCTGCCCAGCTACACCGAGATCGCGACCCGGGCCGCCCACGGCAAGAAGCTGGCCAAGAGCCTGCCCGGCTCGACCTACGTCCGCGACAACGTCGTCGTCCAGGGCGGCACCGCGGCGCCGGCCAACGACGACGCCCCGGGCCACGCGGCCTCGCCGGCACCGGGAGAGAAGTCGCGCCCGGCGTCCGACGCGGGCTAAGATCGCGGATCGTGGACATCGCCGCCCGCGTGGTCCTCGTGATGGACGGCCTGGTCGTGACGTACCTGGTCGTCTTCTTCGCGATCAACTTCTGGTTCGTCGCCCTCAGCGCGAACCGGGTGCGGCGGCTGCTGTTCCGCGATCAGATCCGGCCGCCGATGACCGACGCCCACAGCGCGTTCCTGCCGCCGCTGACCCTGCTGGTGCCCGCGTACAACGAGGAGGTCACCTGCATCGAGAGCGTCAAGTCGCTCCTCCGCCTCGACTACCCGTCGTACGAGGTGATCATCTGCAACGACGGCTCCAAGGATCGCACCGTCGAGGTCCTGCGCGCCGCGTTCGGCTTCGAGCGCACCGACGTCAACTACGACCCCGTGCTGGCGACCGCGCCGGTGCGCGGCCTGTACCAGGCGACCTGCGCGCTGCCCGCCAACGTCAAGCGCCTGGTGCTGATCGACAAGGCCAACGGCGGCAAGGCCGACGCCCTCAACGCCGCGATCAACGCCGCCGAGGGCGTCTTCGTGTCGAGCATGGACGCCGACAGCGTCCTCGAGCCCGACGCGCTGCTGCGCGCGATGCAGGTGGTCGCCGACGACCCGTCGCACACGATCGCGGTCGGCACCCAGGTCGGGCTGTCCAACGGCTCGGTGATCGAGAACGGCGAGGTCAAGGAGCTGCGGCTGCCGCCGACCTGGATCGCCCGCTTCCAGGTCGCCGAGTACATGCGCTCGTTCACCCAGGGCCGCACCGCGCTGGCCCGCCTCAACTCGATCCTGATCCTGTCAGGGGTCTTCGCGCTGATGCGGCGCGACCTGGTGATCTCGGCCGGCGGGTTCCTGACCAAGCACGTCCGCGGCCGCGTCGTCGAGGAGTACTGCGGCGCCGGCGCCCACACCGTGTGCGAGGACATGGAGGTCGTGGTCCGGCTGCACCGCTACCTGCTCGATCGCGGCCGGGTCGGGGTCGTCAACTTCCTGCCCCACCCGGCGGCGTGGACCGAGGCCCCCGAGGTCTACCGCGACCTCGGCAAGCAGCGCGGCCGCTGGTACCGCGGCCTGCTCGAGGTGCTCTGGTACCACCGCGCGATGATGTTCCGGCCCCGCTACCGGCGCATCGGCATGTTCTCGCTGCCGTACCAGCTGATCTTCGAGGCCGCGGCGCCCATCGTCGAGGCCCTCGGCTACGTCATGGTCCCGTTCACGCTGGCGTTCGGGCTGCTGTCGCCGCTGCACGCGCTGACGTTCCTGGTCCTGGCCACGGCGCTCAACGTCTTCCTCACCACCGCGTCGGTGGTGCTGTCGGTCAAGACCCAGCGGATCGGCCTCGGCAAGGACCGCGCGCTGTTCGCCTACGGCAAGGCGCGCGACACCCTGACCCTGCTGTTCTCCGGGTTCGTCGCCAACTTCGGCTACCGCCAGTACCTGGTGTGGTGGCAGCTCAAGGGCCTGCGCGACTTCCTCAAGGGGCGCAAGGACTGGGACAAGTTCGCCCGCAAGGGCTTCGCCGGCACGGTGGCCAAGTAGCCATGCAGCGCTGGCGCATCCTGGTCTGCGACGACGACCTCGACGTCCTCACCGAGCTGACGCGCGGGTTCCGCGCCGCCGGCCACGCCGTGGTCACCGCCCGCGACGGCCAGGCCGGCCTCGCCGAGGCGACCAGCGCCCCGCCCGACGTCGTCGTCGCCGACGTCATCATGCCCGGGCTCAACGGCTTCCAGCTGTGCCGGCGGCTCAAGGCCGACCCGACGACGGCGGGCGCGCCGGTGTTCCTGATCAGCAGCAAGGTCGATCCCGCGGACCGCCACTGGGCGGCCCAGGTCGGCGCCGCCGAGCTGATCGCCAAGCCGGCCGACGCCGACGCGCTGCTGCGGCGCTTCGAGCGCGCGCTGGGCGAGCAGGCGCCGGCGCGCCGCACCGCGATCCGCACCGCGGTCCAGCCGGTGGTCACCGGCGACGGCACCGAGGAGCCCCCGCGGTGACGATCGTCCTGGCCGCCGCCGGCCTGCTGGTGATCGCCGCCGCGGTGGTCACGCTGTGGGTGATCGGCCGCCAGCTGGTGCGCCGCACCCTCGATCGCCGGCTGCTCAAGCAGGCCGGCGAGCTCGGCACGCTGCTGGGCCGGCTCCGCGGCGACGGCTTCGAGGGCATCGACAAGGTGCTCTTCGACATGCGCGACACCCTCGATCACCGCGTCATCGAGAGCGAGCTGCGCAAGGAGCTCGACCTCTCGGGCGGCGAGGTGCCGCGCGATCTGGCGCGGTCGTTCCACCTGCTCGGGCTCACCGACCGCTACCTCGACGAGGTCCGCGGCGCGATGACCTGGCGCGGCCGGGCCCGCGCCGCCACCGCGCTGGGCCTGCTCGGCGAGCCGCGCGCGCTGCGGCCGCTGGTCGACGCGATGCGCGACCCGCGCGAGGACGACGACGTCAAGCTGGCGTGCGCCGAGTCGCTGGGCCGGCTCCGCGACCCGGCGGTGATCGCCGAGATGTGCGAGCTGCTCGGCGACGTCGACGAGTGGGCGTCGCCGCGGCTGGCCCAGGTCCTGGTCGCGTTCGGCCCCGAGGCGGTCGACGCCCTGCTCGCCACCCTCGACGCCGCGCCCGGCCTCAACGCCCGGGTGTGGGCGGCGCAGATCCTGGGCCGCATCGGCGACCGCCGCGCCACCTGGCCGCTGGTCGAGCGCCTCCACGATCGCGCCGAGCAGCTCCGGATGTCGGCGGCCAACGCCCTCGGCGAGCTCCACGACGCCCGCGCGGTGCCGCCGCTGATCGGCGTCATCCTCCGCGATCCGGTCGCCGCGGTGCGAGCCCAGGCGGCGCGCGCGCTGGGCCAGATCGGCGACGAGAGCGCGCTGCCGCTGCTGGTGGCGTCGCTGGGCGACCCCGAGTACTGGATGCGGTTCCGCGCCCTCGAGGCGATCGAGGCGCTGGCGCCCAGCGACACCCAGCCGATCGAGACCGCGCTGGGCGACGCCAACCCCGAGGTCCGGCGCCGCGCCGTGCTGGCGCTCGAGCGGCTGGGCAAGCTCGAGCGGCCGTTCGACGACCTGGCCTCCGACGACGAGATGGTCGCCGACCAGGCCGAGCGCCGCCTGGTCGCGGTCGGCCGCGCCGGGCTGTCGGAGCGCCTGCTGCGAGCGCTGACCGGCACCGAGCCGCGGGTCCGGGCCCGGATCGCCCGGGTCCTGGGCCAGGTCGGCGAGCCGCGCCACGCCGGCGACCTGATGGCGCTGCTCGACGACGACGACCCCGAGGTCGCGCTCGAGGCGGTCCGCGCCCTCGGCGAGCTCGCGGTGCCGACCACCGCCGGCGCCCTGCTCGACCGGGTCCGCGGCGACGACACCGTCCGCGACGCCGCCACCGAGGCGCTGTGCCGGTTCGACTCGGCGGCGCTGGGCGGCCACCTCGACGCCCTGCGCGACCTCGTCGGCGACGCCTCCGACGACGTCCGGGTCGCCGCGCTGCGGGTCCTGGGCGCGGTCCGCGACGGCGCCGCCACCGGCCTGCTGATCCAGGCGCTGACCGACCACCACGCCGAGGCCCGGCTCGAGGCGGTGACCGCGCTGGGCGCCCGCGGCGCCCGGCTGGCCGACGACGTCGCCGCCGACGTCGCCGACGCGCTGGCGACCTGCATGAGCGACGCCTCGGAGTCGGTGCGCGTCGCCGCCGCCGAGGCCCTGGGCGACGTCGGCGGCGAGCGCGCCGTCGACCACCTGCTGGCCGGCCTGCCCCGGGCCGATCCGGCGCAGCGCGACGCGATCTGCAAGCGCCTCGCCGAGCTCGGGCTCGCCGCGCTGGCGCCCGCGCTCGACGTCCTGTTCGCCAGCCCCGACGCCCGGACCCGCATCGGCATCACCTGGACCCTCGGCAAGACCGGCGACCCGGCGGCGGTGCCCCTGCTGACCGCGCTGCTCGAGGAGCCGGACCCGCCGGTGCGGGCCAGCGCGGCCGGCGCCCTCGGCAAGATCCCGACCGACGCGTCGGCGGCGGCGCTGGCGCTCGCGCTCGACGATCCCAACCCGTTCGTCCGCGCCGCCTCGGTCAACGGCCTGGGCAAGTCGAAGCGCCCGGCGATGGTCGCCGAGGTCCGCCGCGCGCTCGCCGATCCCAACGACTTCGTCCGTCGCCGCGCCGCGCTCGCGGTCGGCATGCTCGGCGGCGACGACGCGGTCGCGGCGCTGCGCGCGGTGCCCCCGGATCAGGTCGACCCGGCGGCGCTCGTCGTCGGCCTCGGCCTCACCGGCGTGCCGCAGGCCATCGGCGAGGCGATGCGCCGGCTGCGCGACGTCGAGCTCCGGCGCGCCGTCGACGCGATGCTCGACCGCGAGGACGACGCGGTGCGCGCCGCGTTCCGCGAGCGGATCCGGCCGCGCACGACCGTGATGATGGCGGTCGCCGCCCTCGACGACCTGGGCTCCGAGCAGCTGGTCGCCGAGCACGCCGCGGCGCTGCGCGGCGCCGCCGACCCCGCGTCGCGGCGCCACGCCGCGGCGTCGCTGGCCGCCCTCGACGACGACGAGGCCCGCGCCGCGCTGGCCCAGGCGGTGCGCTTCGATCCCGACGTCCAGGTCCGGCGCGAGGCGATCGCGGCGCTGGGCGACGCCACCACCGCCCTGCCGGTGCGCGAGGCGGTGATGGTGGCGCTGCGCGACCCCGATCCGACGGTCCGCGCCGCCGCGATGCGCGCCGCGGCCGCCTTCGTCGCGCCCGGCGACGCCGCCGTGCCCCTGCTCGACGGCCTGCGCGCCCACGGCCGCGAGATCCGCGACGCCGCCGAGGACGCGGTCGCGCGGGTCTACGCCGGCGACGTCGAGGCCTTCCACGACTGGATGATGGGCCAGGACGCCGAGGCCGTGCTCGCCGCCAGCATCCGGGTCATCGGCACGATCGGCGACGCCCGGTCGCTGCCGCCGCTGCGCGCCCAGCTGCGCGCCGCCAGCCCGACCCTGCGCGGCGCCGCCGCCGCCGCGCTGGCCCGGCTCGCCACCCCCGAGGCGCTGCGCGCGGTCCTCGACGCCACCTCGGATCCGGTCGAGGCGGTCCGCGTCGCCGCGGTGCGCGCCCTCGACGGCGCCACCCGGGTCGACGTCATCGAGCAGCTCGCGGCGTCGGCGATGGATCCGTCGGTGGAGGTGCGCTGCGCCCTCGCCACCACGCTGGGCAGCCTGGCGTCGACCCGCGCCACCGACCTGCTGGCCCAGCTCGCCGGCGACGCCTCGGCGCGGGTCGCCGCGCGCGCCGCGCGCGCGCTCCTGACCTCGCCCGACGACGAGGGCGTGGCCCGGTTCCTGGCCTGCCACCGCGACCTGTCGGTCGAGGCCCGCGTCGTGCTGCGCCGCGACGCCGGCGACGCGGTCGAGGCCCTGGGCCGGCGCCTGCGTGGCGCGCTCGACGCCCGGGTCCGCGCCAGCGCGGTCGCGGCGCTGGCGGCGATCGACCCGCTGGCCCACGCCGACACCCTCGCCGCCGGGCTCGGCGATCCGGATCCGGCGGTGCGGATCGCGGTGATCGACGCGCTGGTCGCCGCCGGCGTCGACAAGGTCGCCGACCGGCTGCGCGCCGTCCTCGACGATCCGGTCGCCGACGTGCGCGCCGCGGCCCGGCGCGCCCTGATGCGGGTCGTCAGTGAGCCGCCGCCGCGGCGCCCGGCGCGGGCCGCGGCGGTCGCGGTCGCGATGGCGGCGGCGCTGGCCGGCGCCCGCCGCGGCGCCGCCGCCCCGACGATGGTGGCGGCGCCGGCTGACGACGCCCCGCCGCCCCGCCGCCCCGCCGCCCCGGCGATGACGGCAGCGCCGTCCCCGACGACGTCCCGGCCGCCCCCGATGCGCCGATCGCGCCGGGACGCAGCCGCCCGCCGCCCGCCGACCTCGGCGCCGAGATCGCCATCCTCGAGCGCGAAGTCGCCGCGCACCCCGACGACGTCGACCTGCGGCTGAAGCTCGCGACCCGCCAGCTGTGGGCCGACCGGCGCGACGACGCCCGCCGCAACGCGCTCGGCGTCCTGGCGCGCGCGCCCGGCTACCTCGACGCCGACCTGCTGCTGGCCCGGCTCGAGGGCTGGGACGGCCAGTACGACGCCGCCCGCGCCCGGGTCACCCGGGTCCTGGCCGCCGCGCCCACCCGGCTCGACGCCCGCCTGCTCCAGGTCGATCTCGCGCTGTGGGCGCGCCAGGCCAGCGTCGCCCGCCGCCTGATCGCGCAGCTCATCGTCGACGGCGTCGGCGGCGCCGAGCTGCTGTACCGGCGCGCCCAGCTGGCGCTGCTCGATCACCAGCCGCGCCGCGCCTACGAGCTGGCGTCCCAGGTGCTCGAGCTCGACCCCGAGCACCAGGGCGCGCGCGCCTTCCGCAGCAGCATCCAGCGGTTCTCGATCGAGGCCGCCAGCGAGGGCGAGGTCTACCCCGACCGGTTCGCCGCCCGCACCGCGCTCGGCGAGACCATCACCGTCACGCTGTTCCCGCGCGCGACCTGGAGCCTGACCGCGGCCTACGAGTACCGGCGCCGCTTCGGCACCGACAACCACCGGGTCGCGATCCGCGGCGACTGGCGGGCCCGGCCCGACCTGGCGCTGGCCCTGTACGCCCGCGCCGGCGCGGTCGAGGTCGTGCCGCGCGCCACCATCCTGCTCGACGCCAGCTGGGAGCCCGAGGGCCGGTGGACCGCCGGCGGCCGCTACACCTACGATCGCCTGCCGTGGGACGGCGACCTGCACCGCGTGCAGGCGTCCGGCGGCGTCGCCCTGCCCTGGCGGCTGCGCCTCGAGGCCGAGGTCCAGGGTGGCGTCGCCGCCAGCTGCGGCCAGGTCACCGGCGTGTGGGGGGCGCGGGGCCGCCTGTGGTGGACGCCGCGCGGCTGGGAGACCTCGGTCAGCTACGGCTACGGCGTCGAGGTCGACCGCGCCGTGGTCGCCGATCCGTGCGTGCTGCCCGGCGCGGGCATCGTCGACGTCGACGTCCACGCCGTCGGCGTCACCCTCGGCCACCAGCTCGGCCCCAAGCTGCTGGCGCGGCTCGGCTACGGCGTCGAGCGCCGGCCCGACGACGTCTGGGTCCACCTCGCCAGCGTCACCCTGCGGGCCTGGATGTGACCGGCCGGCCCCGGGGGCTCAGGCGCCGAGCTCGATGCCGACCGCGCGCGCGGCGCGCGCCAGCTCGCCCGCCGGATCGACCAGCTTGAGCTTCTTGATCGCCTTGTCCATGGTCTTGGCGACGATGACGTTGCGGTCGAGCGCGGCGACGTGGCCGAACTGGCCCTCGGCGATCAGCTCGACCGCCTTGACCCCGTAGCGGGTCGCGAGCTCGCGATCGAACGCGCACGGGGTGCCGCCGCGCTGCAGGTGGCCGAGCACGACGGTCCGGACCTCGTAGTCGGTGCGCGCCTGGATGGCGTCGGCGAGGCGCTCGCCGGCGCCGCCGAGGCGGTCCTGGCGGGTGGCGTCGCCCTTGACCGCGACCGCGTGATCGCCGCCGGCCGGGGTCGCGCCCTCGGCGATGATGACGATGCTGTACGACACGCCGCGGCCGTGGCGCCGGTGGAAGGCGTCGACCACGCGGTCGATGTCGTAGGGGATCTCGGGGATCAGCACGACGTGGGCGCCGGCGGCGACCCCGGCGGTGAGGCCGATCCAGCCGGCGTAGCGACCCATGACCTCGACGATCAGGATGCGCTCGTGGCTCTCCGCGGTGGTCTGCAGGCGATCGACGGCCTCGACCACGACCTCGACCGCGGTCTGGAACCCGACCGTGTAGTCGGTGGCCTCGAGATCGTTGTCGATCGTCTTGGGGACGCCCACCATCTTGGCGCCGAGGTCGACGAAGCGCTTGCCGAACGACATCGTGCCGTCGCCGCCGACGACGATCAGCCCCTCGAGGTCGAGCTTGGCCAGGTTCTGCAGGATCCGCGCGGACACGTCCATGATCTCGACCCGACCGTCGGGGAGCTGGATCGGGTACGCGAACGGGTTGGCGCGGTTCGACGACCCGAGCATCGTGCCGCCGCGCGCCAGCAGGTGGACGACGCGGCGCGGGTCGAGCTCGACGTAGGCCTCCTCGTAGAGGCCCTCGAAGCCGTTGCGGACGCCGACCACGTCCCAGCCGTAGCTGTTGTGGGCGTGCAGGACGACCGCCCGGATGACGCCGTTGAGGCCGGGACAGTCGCCGCCGCCGGTGAGGATCCCGATGCGCTTGGCCATCGTCGGGCAGTATGCCGCAAGCAAGGGCTTGCGACGTCATCCCGAATCTGGAGAATCGGCGTCGATGCCGCCTCTGCCCGGACTCATCGTCGCTCGCTCCTCCATCCACGGTTACGGCCTCATCGCGGCCCGCCGCTTCGCCGAAGGCGAGATCGTCACCTACGGTGACGGCGTCCTCTACAAGGAGGACGACGACTTCGTCGACTCGCACGCCCTGGTCCTGCCCGGCGACAACGGCGATCCGTCGTGGCCCGCCGACGAGGACGGCGAGCTGCCCAACTTCTACTACGACCTGGTCGACCAGACCCGCTGGATCAACCACTCGTGCGATCCCAACACCGACGTCGACGCGCGCTGGGATCCCGAGGCCAGGATCGTGCGCACGTGGTGGACCGCGCTGCGCGACATCGAGCCGGGCGAGGAGATCTTCTATCACTACGCGTTCTGCGCCGCGGTCGCCGAGCCGTGCAACTGCGGCACCGACGAGTGCAACGGGCTGATCATCGACCCCGACGAGGTCGACGAGCTACCCGAGGCGCTGCGCGTCCACCTGCGCACGCCCGCGGCGTCGCGGGCGTCGTAGCAGCGCGAGCGCGACCAGCAGCGCCGGCGCCAGCGCGGCGCGCCCGTCGCCGCCGGCGGCGCAGCAGCCCGTGCCGGGCACGGTGCAGGCCTCGCCCGCCCCACCGGCGCGCACGCGAAGCCGGCCGGGCACGCGCCGCCGGGCCCGCACGGCTCGGCGCACACGCCGCCGCCGCGATCGCACAGCCCCGACCGGCAGTCGGCGGCGCTCGCGCACGGCGCGCCGATCACGCCCGGCGTGCCGCCGGCGAAGCTGCAGGTGCCGTCGACGCAGGCGTCGAGCGGCGCCGGGCAGTCGGCGCCGCTGGCCGCCGGCGCGCACGTCGCGGAGCAGAAGCCGCGGCGCGGATCCTCGGGCGCGGGCGCGCACCGGCGCCCCTCGCAGTCGCCGTCGCCGTCGCAGGCGTCGCCGGCGAGCCCGCCGACCGGGCAGTCGAGGTCGATCGCCGGGCAGCCCGCCACGCAGGCGCCGTCGAGGCCGCACGGATCGCAGTCGGGATCGACGTGGCCGTCGCAGCCGGCGGCGACGCACGCGCCGTCGGCGGCGCACGGCCCCGACCACGCCGCGACCACCAGATCGATCCACGCGGCCACCGGGTCGACCCGCCACATCCGCGACGCGGCCGCGCACGCGGCGTCGCCGGCGCTGTCGACCGCGACGATCACCTCGCCGGCGCCGTCGAGGTCGGCCAGCGCCGGGCCGCCCGAGTCGCCGGTGCACGGCGCGACGCCGTCGCCGCCGGCGTCGAGCCAGGCCGCCGCCAGCGCCACCGGCGCGACCGCCTCGTGCTTGCGCCCGGCGGGGCCGTCGCCGGTGCGGCCGTAGCCGACCAGCCGGACCGCGTCGAGCGCGACGATGTCGGCGCGCCGGTAGCCCAGCGGCGCCGGCGACAGCGCGGCGTCGAGCCGCAGCAGCGCCAGATCGGGGCCGTCGCCGGTGACGCTCCAGCCGCGGTCGACCACCGCCGCGACGATCGTCGCGGCCTCGGTGAAGACGCCGTCGCCGGGGCCGACCCGCACGGTGCCCAGCGGCGGCGCGCCGGCGGCGCCGGCCAGGCAGTGCCCGGCGGTGAGCACGACCTCGGGCGCGATCAGCGCGCCGGTGCAGGTGCCGCCGTCGATCTCGACCTGCACGACCGCCGGGTCACCGTCGTCCGGGACGCCCCCGATGATCGGCGCGGCGCCCGCGCTCGCCACCACCACCGCGATCGTCGCGCCCGCCAGCACGCGCTAGCCTCGCACGCTGCGCCTACAGGACGTCATGGCGATCACCCTTTGCACGACGAGTACGCCGACAGGACGCTTGTGATTCTGCACCGCGACGCCAGGTGGTCAAGATCCGTCGAGGACGACGGGCCGAAAACCCGATTCTTCCCTTGCAGCCCCCCTCTGGCTGGGCGAACGTCGCGGGCATGCCTGGGAGAGCATCCGACGATAGCGACCTCCCAGAGCTGGTCAGAGGGGCAACCGCGCAGGGGTCGTCGACCCGCTCGGTGCTGGCGCGCGGCACCGGGCCGGTGCCGTCGCTGACCGGGTCGCGACGCGGCCCAGGCGCCGACGGCGCCGACGACACCGACCCCGCCGACGGGGTGGTCACCGCCCTGCACGGCGACGCCGACGAGTCCGACGTCTTCCTCGACGGCACCCCGGTGCCGGTCGACGACGACGGCACCGACGCCGCCGACGCCGACGACTCCCCCGAGGCCGCGGCGATCGACGCCCGCATGCTGGCGCTCGGGACCCGCTGGTTCGACATCCAGCACTTCCGCCCCGGCCAGGCCCTCGCGATCCGCAACGTCCTCGCCGGCATCGACACCCTGGCGATCATGCCGACCGGCGCCGGCAAGTCGCTGTGCTACCAGCTGCCGGCGCTCGCGCTCGACGGCGTGACGCTGGTGGTGTCGCCGCTGATCGCGCTGATGAAGGATCAGCACGACAAGCTCGAGCAGCGCGGCATGGAGGTCGTGCGCCTCGACTCGACGCTGTCGCCGCGCGACGAGGCCGACGCGATGGCGCGGCTGTGCGAGGGCAAGCCGTGCATCGCGTACGTCACGCCCGAGCGGCTCGGCGAGCCGCGGTTCCGCGAGCGCCTGGCGTCGGTGCGGGTCGCGCTGTTCGTCGTCGACGAGGCCCACTGCATCTCGCAGTGGGGCCACGACTTCCGCCCCGCCTACCTGGGCCTGGGCGACGCGGTCCGCGCCCTGGGCCGGCCGCCGGTGCTGGCGCTGACCGCGACCGCGCCGCAGAAGGTCAAGGACGACATCCTGGCCCAGCTGGTGATGCTCGACGCCTCGGTCATCGACATCGGGCTCGATCGTCCCAACCTGCGCTACCACGTCTTCCGGGCCTCGACCGAGCGCAAGAAGCAGGCGCTGCTGCTGCGCCTGCTCGAGCGCCAGCAGGGCTCGGGCATCATCTACGCCGCGACGGTGCGCACCGTCGACGCGCTCGCCGACTTCCTGCAGGACGCCGGCGTCGACTGCGGCCGCTACCACGGCCGCATGCGCGCCAAGGATCGCGAGCGCATGCAGACCGCGTTCATGGAGCACTCGAACCCGCGCCTGATGGTCGCGACCAACGCGTTCGGGCTCGGCGTCGACAAGCAGGACATCCGCTTCGTCATCCACTACAACTTCCCGGGCTCGCTCGAGAGCTACTACCAGGAGGCCGGGCGCGCCGGCCGCGACGGCGCACCCGCCAACTGCGTCCTGCTCTACCAGCCCGAGGACAAGCGCATCCAGAGCTTCTTCCTCGGCGGTCGCTACCCGACCCCCGAGCAGACCCGGGCGGTGGCCGAGGCGCTGGTCGCCCTCGAGGCCGCCACGCCGGGCCCGCACGCCGTCAAGGACATCGCCGAGCGCGCCGACGCCCCGGCCAAGAAGGCGCGGGTCGTGCTGTCGTTCCTCAAGGAGGTCGGCTTCGCCGCCGAGGCGCCGGGCGCCCGGTTCTCGCCGCTGGCCGACGAGCCGCCCAGCCTCGACGAGCTGGCGCGCGCGACCGTGCGCTACGAGCAGAAGCGCGCCCAGGACCGGGCCCGCCTGGCCGCGATGCTGCGCTACGCGCAGTCGAGCCTGTGCCGGACCCGGCTGCTGGTGACCTACTTCGGCTACACCGACGCGCCGGCGTGCGGCACCTGCGACAACTGCGCGCGCGCCCGGGCCGCCGCCGAGGACGCGGCGCCGCGGCGGCGGTCGCGCGAGGTCACCGACCGCGTCATGCGCGACACCGCGTCGATCGCCGCGACCCTGGCGGCGCGCCGCGCCGGCAGCGGCCCCAACGACGAGCCCGGGGTCGGCGACGGCCGCGCGCCGTCGCCCTTGCGCCGCGCGGTCGCCGAGGAGGCGATGGCCCGGCAGCGCGCCCGCGCCGGTCGCGCCCGCGCCCTCAAGATCGAGCGGTCGCGCCGCACGACCTCGAGCATCGGCCTCGACAAGGGCGACCTGGTGCGCCACGCGATGTGGGGCGACGGCGAGGTCGTGCGCATCGTCGGCGACAGCGCGCTGGCGTTCTTCCCCGGCCACGGCGAGAAGCTGCTCAAGGCCAGCTTCCTCGAGAAGCTGTAGCGGGTCGCGCTGACGCCGCCGCGCCGTGCGACACTGTGGGGATGCGCGTGACGCTCCTGCTGTCGAGCCTGGCCCTGGCCGCGATCGCCACCGCCGCGACCGCGTGCGGCAAGGACGCCGCCCCCGCCCACACCTGCGACGGCTACGGCAAGACCATGCTCGCCGCGGTCGGCGGCGGCGACGACTTCAAGGCCGTGGTCGCGGCCGCGGTCGAGTCGTGCAAGGCCGACGGCTGGTCGCAGCAGGCGATCGACTGCTACCTGACGCCGCAGGCCGACGGCGACCCGGCGACCTGCGACGCGATGCTGACCGAGGCCCAGCGCAAGGGCCGCGACCGGCGCACCACCGCGGCGCTGATGGCCGCGACCAAGTAGCGGCCGCTAGCCGCGCCGCGCCCGCATCGCCTCGTAGATCGCGATGCCGGCGGCGACCGAGACGTTGAGCGAGCCGACGCCCGCGCCGCCCATCGGGATCTCGGCGTGGAGGTCGCACGTCCGCGCCACCAGCGGGCGCACGCCGGAGCCCTCGGCGCCCAGCACCAGCGCGACGCCGACGTCGCCGAGGCCGGCGAGGACCTCGGCCAGCGGCCGCGCGCCCGGGCCCGACGCCACCGCGCAGGTCCACACCCCGGCGGCCTTGAGCGCCTCGAGCGCGCGGGTCAGGTTGCCGGCCATCGCGATCGGCAACAGCTCGGTGGCGCCGGCCGACGCCTTGGTCACGGTCGGCGTCACCGCCGCGGCGCGGTGCTCGGGGATGACCACGCCGTGGGCGCCGAGCACGTACGCGGAGCGGATCACGGCGCCGAGGTTGTGGGGATCCTGGACCCCGTCGAGGACGACGATCAGCGGCGCCTCGCCGCGCGCGGTCGCGGCCGCGACCAGGTCGTCGACGTCGACGTAGGTCAGCTCGCCGGTGACGGCGACGACGCCCTGGTGGCGGGCGTCGGGGCCGCACAGCCGGTCGAGCTCGGCGCGGGCCCGCTCGTCGACGCGGATGCCGGCGGCCCTGGCCGTGGCGGCCAGCTCGGCGACGGGATCGCGGCCGCCCTTGCGGGCGCGGCCGGGCTCGACCAGCAGCGCCTTGACCGCGCCCGGGCGGGCGGTCACCAGCTCGCGCACCGGGCCGACGCCGTAGACGTGGCGGGCCATCGCCGCTCAGTCGATGGGCGCGAAGCTGGCCTCGCCGGCCAGCTGCAGGTTGCGGACGATCGCGCGGCACGCCGCCGCCGGATCCTCGGCCTCGCGGACCGGGCGGCCGACGACGATGAGGTCGGCGCCGGAGCGGCGCGCCGCCACCGGCGACGCGATCCGCTTCTGATCGCCGGCCAGCGTCGACGACTCGAGGTCGCCGCCGATCGTGCGGATGCCCGGGGTCACGATCAGGAACGGCTCCGGGAAGGTCGCGCGCACCAGCGCGGCCTCGAGCGCCGACGCGACGACGCCGTCGCAGCCGGCGACCGCGGCCAGCCGGGCCCGGCGCAGCACCAGGTCGAGCAGCGAGCCGGCCTGCCCGGTCGCCTTGAGGTCGGCGTCGTCGAGCGAGGTCAGCACGGTGACCGCGAGGATGCGGGTCCGGGTCGGCCCCGCCGAGTCCTCGCGCGCCGCCTTGACCGCGGCCTCGAGCATCGCCGAGCCGCCGGGCGCGTGGACCGTCAGCAGGCCGACGCCGAGGCGCGCCGCCTGGCGGACCGCGCCCTCGACGGTCTTGGGGATGTCGTGGAGCTTGAGATCGAGCATGACCCGCAGGTTCATGCCGGTGAGCTCGCGGACCAGGTCGGGCCCGGCGGCGCAGAACAGCTCGAGGCCGACCTTGACCCAGCTGGCGGCGCCGCCGATCCGCTGGACCAGGTCGAGGGCGTCGCGCCGGGTCGGCACGTCGAGGGCGACCACCAGGCGGTTGCCGGGGTCGAAGGGGGCGTCGGGGGCGGTCACGCGGCACCTCCGGGGGCGGCGCTGGGGGCGTCGGCGAGCGCGCGCAGCCGCTGCTGCTCGGCCGCGACCAGCTCGGCGACGTGGGCGACGGCGCCGTCGACGTCGATCAGCGTCGGCTTGTCGTCGCGGCGCCACTTGAGCTCGAGCTTGCCGTCCTTGAGCGAGCGCGCGCCGACCGCGATGCGCAGCGGCACGCCGATCAGGTCGGCGTCCTTGAACTTGCCGCCCGGGCGCTCGTCGCGATCGTCGAACAGGACCTCGACGCCGCGCGCGGTCAGGCCCTCGTACAGCGCGGTCGCGGCGGCGACCACCGCGGCGTCGCCGGCCTGCAGCGCGATGACCTCGACCTGGTACGGCGCGATCGACATCGGCCAGCAGATGCCGTTGCCGTCGTGGTTCTGCTCGATCGCGGCGGCCGCGACCCGGGTGATGCCGATGCCGTAGCAGCCCATGACCATCGGGTGGCTCGCGCCCTGCTCGTCGATGAACGTGCACGCCATCGGCGCCGAGTACTTGGTGCCGAGGAAGAAGACGTGGCCGACCTCGATGCCCTTGAAGCCGCGGAAGTGGCCCTCGGCGCAGCGCGGGCAGCGATCGCCGGGGCCGGCCAGGCGCAGCGGCGCGAACGCGGTCACGGTGACGTCGCGGGCGAGGTCGACGCCGACGTGGTGGGCGTCGGCGGCGCCGGCGCCGGTGACCGCGGCGGTGGCGCCGCGCAGCTCGTGATCGGCGTAGACCGGGATGGTCAGGCCGACCGGGCCGACGAAGCCGGGCGCGACGCCGGTGGCGGCGACGACCTCGCTGTCGCGGGCCAGGTACAGCGCGCTGGCGCCGATCGCCTTCTTGAGCGCGATCTCGTTGAGGCCGCGATCGCCGCGGACCAGGGCCGCGACCGGCTGGTCGTCGGCGATGTAGATCAGCGTCTTGATCAGCTGGGTCGCCGGCACCTTCAGGAACGCCGAGACCTCCTCGATCGTCTTCTGGCCCGGGGTCGCGACGGTGGCGCGGGTCGTGGCCGCGGCGTGGCCGTCGGCGCCCGGCGCGATGCCGGGCGCGGTCGGCGCCGCGACCTCGGCCTGCTCGACGTTGGCGGCGTAGTCGCAGTGATCGCAGGCGACGATCGCGTCCTCGCCGGAGTCGGCCAGGACCTGGAACTCGTGCGAGCGCGAGCCGCCGATCGCGCCGGTGTCGGCCTCGACGGCGCGGAAGTCGAGCCCGCAGCGGCGGAAGATCCGCTCGTAGGCCCGGTACATCGTCCAGTACGCGGTCGTCGCGGTCTCCTCGGAGACGTCGAACGAGTACGCGTCCTTCATGATGAACTCGCGGCCGCGCATCAGGCCGGCGCGCGGCCGCATCTCGTCGCGGAACTTCGACTGGATCTGGTAGAGGTTCAGCGGCAGGTCGCGGTAGCTCGAGGTGTCGCGCCGGACCATCTCCACGATCACCTCCTCGTGGGTCGGGCCGATGCAGAAGTCGGCGCCCTTGCGGTCCTTGAAGCGCAGCAGCTCGGGGCCGTACTTGTCCCAGCGGCCCGACTCCTGCCACAGCTCGGCCGGCACCGCGGCCGGCATCAGCACCTCCTGGGCGCCGGCGCGATCGAGCTCGTCGCGGACGATGTCCTCGATCTTGCGGACCACCCGCCAGCCCAGCGGCAGGAAGTTGTAGATGCCCGCGGCGAGGCGACGGATGAAGCCGCCTCGCACGAGGTAGACGTGGCTGACCACCTGGGCGTCGGCCGGGCTCTCCTTGAGCGTCGGCATGAAGGCGCGAGAGAGGCGCATGGGCCGCGGTTATACGGACCTCCCGGCGCCTCCGCAACCATCGCCGGTCGGCGCCCGGGCCGCCCTGCCCGCCCCTGCCCCGGACCCGGACTCGGATCGGGCACGGGCACGGGCACGGGCACGGATCGGGCACGGGCGCGGGCACGGGCACGGGAGCCGGCTGACGAGCGGCGCGGCTTCGCGTGCCCTCGGCGACCCGCTAGCGCAGGGTCCGGACCGTGGCGCCGTCCTCCTCGACCGTGAACAGCACGCCGTCGTCGGCGCGGCGGTGCTCGTCGGTGAAG
>JACKDR010000042.1 GCA_020633495.1 Kofleriaceae bacterium
GCGCGCCGGACCGTCGAGCGGGTCCAGACCGGGGTCCGGCTGGAGCGGCGGCTGCTCGGCGTGCTCAAGGCGCTCGCCGATCTGCACGGCCTCAGCCTCGGCGATCTGCTCGAGGGCATCGTCCTGCACGCGTTCGAGGGCAAGGCGCCGTTCCCGGAGGCGTCCCTCGACAAGATCCGCGCGCTCAAGGACGTCTTCGGGCTCGATCTCGGCGCCGCCGACAGCCACCTGCTGGTCGAGCGACGCGGCGGCGGCCGGCGGGGCGGGGCGCCGTGACGGCCGCCGGGGTCGCGGCGGCGGCGCCGGCGCCGCTCGACGATCCGCGGGTGCGAGCGTTCGAGGCCGGCGTCGTGCCGGCCGCTGGCTTCCACCACCGCGATCACCTCCACGTCGCCTGGTGTTACCTGCGGGCGATGCCCCTCGAGGACGCGCTGGCCCGCTACGTCCGGCACCTGCGCGCGCTGACCGTGGCGCTCGGCGTGCCGGGCAAGTACCACGCGACGATCACCTGGGCGTACGTGATCCTCCTCGACGACGCGATGCACGACCCGGCGCTGGCCGGCGCCGATCTCGACGCGGTGCTCGCGGCGCGCCCGGCGCTGCTCGCGCGTCCGCCGGTCGCGTTCGCCGGCCGCTACGCCGTCGACGAGCTCGACGATCCGGTCGCGCGCGCCCGGTTCGTGCTGCCGCGGCCGCGCCCGTGATCGACGCCGTGGGCTACCCTGGCGGCATGGACCTCGCCGCCGTCGCCAGCGCCGCCACCGCCACCGCCGCCGCCGCCGCCCTCGCCGTCGCCTGCGGCGCGCCGTCCCCCGCGACCTCGACGACGGCGTCGTCGAGCCCGGCCGTCGCCAACCAGGCCGCCGCCACCGCCCCGTCGGCGGCGACCCCGGCCGAGGTCCAGGCCCTGTCCCGCGAGCTCGCCGCGATCGTCGACGCCACGCCGGTGGCGTGGGGCACCGCCGACCTCGACGACGTCCCCGGCCGCGACGCCTTCGCCGTGCTGATGGGCAACCAGTTCGACTTCGTCTACTACCTGATCGACGTCGGCGATCAGCGGCGCTACCTGCTGAAGCTCGAGCTCGACGGCCGGACCCAGGTGTGGGCGCCCGGGCGCGCCGATCCGCCGGAGGTGCCGAGCTGGACCGACAGCGACGACACCGCGATCGACCACGTCCAGACCCACCGCGGCGGCTACGAGCAGGTCCGGCTCGCGATCGCCGGAGGTCAGGTCGTCGAGCTGTTCTACGAGGAGCTGAACGACGGCCGCGACGGCGACGAGCCCGAGGGCCAGCGCTGGGCGGCGACCGCGGCGGCGTGCGCCGGCGCCTGCCCGGTGGTGCGGCCGGAGCAGCCGTGGTTCGTCCACGACGTCCACGGCCCCGCCGCCGACCTCGACGCGCTGGTCGGCGACGTGCCGCCGCCGCCGATGCCGGCGGCCGCGGCGCCGTGACCGCGGCGGCGTGACGCCCGGCGGCGCTACTTGCCGCGGACGTGGGCGTCGAGCCAGGCGTCGACGCCGGGGCCCAGGGCCGCCTTCTGGGCGATGCACTGGTCCATCGCCTCGAGCCCCTGCGCGGTGACCCGGGCGCCGCCGGGCAGCGGCACGATCTTGGCCTCGGCCCAGGTCGCGACCTCGTCGCGCCGGGCGGCGTCGCACGAGGCGGTGCGCGCGTACAGCAGCCAGGCCCGCGTCAGCTCGGGCATCCGCGGCGCCAGCTCGTCGATGTGGGCGACCACGAAGGCGTCGACCTGATCGAGGTTGGGACGGTGGGCCAGCATGTTGACGGTGCTGAAGTCCTGGACCAGATCGGTCGCGGGATCGAGCAGCCGGTCGAGGAGCGCCGCCGCGATCTCGGGATCCTCGGTGCCGGCGAGCGCCTGCAGCGCGTCGTCGTGGAGGCGGCGGTCGTCGAGGCCGGGCAGCTCGGCGAGCAGCGCGCGCGCGACCTTGGGGCTGGCGAGCACCGCCGCCGACAGCACGGTGCCGCGCACCGACTCCGGCAGGTCGTGCCAGCGCGCGGCCAGCTTGACCGCCTGGGCCAGGAGCGCGGGATCGCGGCCGAGAAACGCGGCCGCCCACAGCAGCGAGCCGCGCGTCGACTCGATGGCGAGGTCGTCGTGCTTGCCGGGCAGCCAGCCGAGCTTGCGGGCGCGCTTGCCGAAGGTGTCCCGGGCCCAGCGCCGCAGCTGGTCGCGGTGGTCGTCGCCGACCACGCCCCAGGCGCCCATCGCGATCCCGGGGCCGGCGCCGTCGAGGACGCGGCTGCCCTTGAGCGCCGGCGCCAGCGCCAGCAGCGGCGCGTAGTCGAGGTCGCCTCGCGCGATCATCGCGCCGGCGTCGCCGACGACCAGCCGGCGCTCGGCCAGCGTCAGCTGCTTCCACACCTTGGGCCGGGTCAGCGCCTTCAGGTCGAGCTCGCTGCGGTAGTAGCCGTCGCCACCCTCGTCGGGCAGCACCCAGGTCGGACAGTCGCCGGCGTGCTCGAGCCGGATCTTGACGTCGTCGCCGGTCATCAGCGCGCAGCCGCGACGCCGCTGGGTGTCGGTGCCGGCGGCCACGCACACCGGGATCTGCCAGCGCGGCGCGTCGCCCTCCGGCGCGGTGGCGCCCTGGGCGATCCAGCGCTCCTGGTGCAGCAGGATCTCGGCCTCGGGGCCGTCGCACTGGACCTTGGTGACCCGCAGCAGCGGCGCGCCGGCCTGGTCGAGGAAGCTGGTGAAGACCGGGGTGACGTCCTCGGGCGCGGCCGCGTCGATCGCGGCGAGGAAGGCGTCGGCGTCGGCGTTGCCGTCGGCGTGGGCGGTGAGGTAAGCGTGGACGCCGGCGCGGAAGGCGTCGGCGCCGACCCAGTGCTCGACCATGCGGATCACCGCCGCGCCCTTCTGATAGGTGATGCCGTCGAACGCGGTGCGGATGTCGTCGACCGACTCGATCGGCTGGCGGATGCGGCGGGCGCTGACCAGCCCGTCGGCGCCGAGGCCGCGCTCGCGGTTGTCGCCGGCCTTGGTGTCCTCCCAGTCCGGGCGCGTCGCCATCACCTTCTCCTCGGACCAGGTCGCGAACGCCTCGTTGAGCCAGACGTCGTCCCACCAGCTCAGCGTCACCAGATCGCCGAACCACTGGTGGGCGAGCTCGTGGCCGGTGACGTCGTCGAACTCGCGGCGCTGCCGCGGCGACGCGTCGGCGGGCAGCAGCAGGAGGTCCTGGTTGAAGGTGATCATCCCGGCGTTCTCCATGGCGCCGAACCAGGTCGTCTTGGGGATCGGCACCAGGTCGAGCTTGGCGTAGGGGTACGGGATGTCGAAGGTGTCCTCGAGGGCCGAGACCAGCGCCGAGGTGGTCCGCGCCGCGTAGGCGGCCTCGGCGCTGCGGCCGCGGAAGGTCGCGATCCGGATCGGCGCGCCGCCGCGGGTGGCGCCGGCGTCGACCAGCTCGAACGGGCCGACCGCGAACGCGATCAGGTAGCTCGGCAGCGGCCGGGTGGTGGCGAACGCCACCCGCTTGTGGCCGTCGCCGAGATCGTCCTCGTGATCGACCGGGGTGTTCGACAGCGCGGTCAGCGCCGACGGCACGTCGAGGGTCAGCGTCCACGGCACCTTGCTCGACGGCTCGTCGAGGCACGGGAACACGGTGCGGGCGTCGACCGCCTCGAACTGGGTGATCACGTAGGGGTCGCCGTCCGCCGCCTGGACGAACGCGCCGGTCGAGTCGTCGGCGTTGAGGGCGCCGTCGTAGACCAGGTGCAGCGTGACGTCGCCGGCCGGCAGGTCCTGCGCGGCGCGCAGCTCGACCAGCCCGCCGTCGGTGACCACGGGCGTCAGCGGGATCGTGGTGCCGCCGCTGTGGGCCTCGCCCGAGGTGATGGTCAGGCGCAGCGCGTGCAACCACAGGTTCGACGCCGGCGCGGTGAGGGTGGCGTCGAGCTCGAGCTCGCCGTGGAAGGTCGGCTGCGCCGGGTCGACGGCGAGGCGCGCCCGGTAGGCGCGCGCCTGCAGCGTCGTCGGCAGGCGCAGGGTCGGCCGCGGCGTCGCGGCGACCCGGGCCGGCGCGTCGACCGCGGCGACCGCGGCGTCGGGCGGCGGGGTCGGCGGTGCCGTCGGCGCGGTGGCGCCGTGGCACGACGCGGCGGCGAGGGCGAGGGCGACGATCGGGGTGAGGCGTCGCATGGTCAGGCTCCCAGCTGGGCCGCGACGGCGCGGAGCGCGCCCGGCGCGTCGGTGGTGATCGGCGCGCCGTGGCCCAGCTCGATGCGGGCGAGGCCGGCGGTGTCGGCGAGGCGCCGGAGCTGGGCGCCGAACGCCCGCTTGTCCTTGATCATCATCCACCGCGCGAACCGCGGCGACGACACCTGGCCGGTGGGCGCCAGCATGAAGCCGACCGGACCCTTCATGCGCGGCATGTTGAGGACGAGGTCGTTGAAGACCAGCGTGACGGTGTCGCCGGCCGCGATCCGCAAGATGCTCTCGGCCTGGCTGCCCTCGATCGACAGCAGTCGCGCGCGGTCGTCGCCGGGCGCGTCCTCGCTGACCAGGTCGACCGGCACGATCTTGCTCACCCGCTTGCGCGCGCCCGGCGGGCACACGACCTTGGCCTCGGGGTAGCGCTGCTTCCAGGTCGCGCAGTCCTGGCGGTGGAAGCTGTTGGGCACGAAGATGACGGTCGGGCGGCCCCAGGCCTCCAGCTCCTTCATCTCGGGCTCGTCGAGCGCGATCGCGTTGTGGACGATGACGCCGCCGTCGGCCATGCGCGCCAGCACCATCTCGCGCTGGGTCTTGCCGTCGGGCATCTTGCCGGTGACCCGCCACAGGTGATCGTTGATCTTCTCGATCGGCGAGTGAGGCAGCACGGTCCAGCTCGTGAAGCACTTGGCCATGCGCCGGACTGTAGCCCGCGCCGTGAGCGGCGGCGATGGCGTCGGCGCCGTCACGCCGGTGGCCCACGGTCGGCCCGCGGATGGTATGCAAGATCGCGTGAGCCGACGCCCATGAGAAAGCCCGCCTCGCGGAGACGGCGCGACGCGGACGACGACGACGCCCCCCGCGGCGCGTGGGCCGACGACGATCACTTCGATCGGCTGCTGCCGCCGCGGTGGCGCGCCAAGTCGGGCGTCCACTTCACGCCCGTCGACATCGCGCGGCGCGCCGCCGAGCTGCTGGTCGATCGGCCCGGGCTGCGGATCCTCGACGTCGGCTCGGGCGTCGGCAAGTTCTGCCTGGCGGCGGCGCAGCTGGCGCCCGAGGCCAGCTTCGTGGGCATCGAGCAGCGGCCGCACCTGGTCCGGATCGCCCAGGGCCTGGCGCGCCGGCTGCGGATCCGCAACGTCACGTTCAGCTGCGGCGACGCCTTCGCCACCGACTGGTCCCAGTTCGACGGCTTCTACCTGTTCAACCCGTTCGCCGAGCAGCTCGGCGGCGGCGCGCCCATGCTCGACCGCACGATCGAGCGGTCGACCGACACGTTCCTGCACGACATCCACGCGGTGCGCGGCCTGCTCGCGGATCTCGAGCTGGGCACCCGGGTCGTGACCTACCACGGCTTCGGCGCGTCGCCGCCGCCTGGCTACCAGCGCGAGGCCGACGAGCCGGCCGGCAGCGACCGGCTCGAGCTGTGGGTCAAGGTCGACAGCGGCCGCCGGCGTCGCCCGACGATCGTGCGCTGATCGGCACGGCGTGGTCGCGCCGCCGCGCGGCGCGCCGCCGCCGCGACATCGTGCTTGACCGCCGCCGCCGCGTGCGCGACAACCGACGGGCCTGGAGGCACGCACGTATGCCGGTCCCTGTCGGACATAGCTCGCTCGTCGCTGCCCTCGGCCTTGTCGGCCGGCCGGCTGGCCGGTAGGCGCGCGCCCACGCACGGCGCGTCGCGCGCCTCGGTCTCGGCTCCTCGGAGGGCGGCTCCCCGTCCGACCTCCGACCGGAGCACTCCCTTGCGTCCAGCTTCCTCCGACGCGATCGCCGCGTCGATCGTCTCTCGCACGTCCCTCGGTTTCGGCCCGTTCGCCGACGCCTTCGATCACCTCCTGCGCGACCGTCCCGACCTGGTCCCGGCGCGCGTCACCCGCGTCGATCGTGGTCGGTACCGCCTCGCCGGCGCCGTCGCCGGCGTCGGCGAGCTCGCCGGTCGCCTGCGCCACGACCTCGCCGGCATCGACCTGCCCACCGTCGGTGACTGGGTCGCGATCCGCGACGTCGACGACGCCGACGCCGTCGCGCTCGTGCATCACGTCCTGCCCCGCCGCACCGCCCTGATCCGTCGCGCCGCCGGCCTCACCGGCGCGGCCCAGGTCGTGGCCGCCAACCTCGACGTCTGTTTCATCGTCACCTCGGCCAACCGCGACGCCAACCCGCGCCGCCTCGAGCGCTACCTGACCGCGGTCTGGGACAGCGGCGCGGCGCCGGTCGTGGTCGTCAACAAGATCGATCTGGGCGGCGACGTCGCGGCCCTGGTCGCGGCGCTCGCCGCGGTCGCGCCCGGCGTCCCGATCGAGGCGGTCAGCGCGGTCACCGGCGACGGCCTGGCGCCGCTGCGCGCGCACCTGGCCGCCGGGCCAGGTGGCGCGGTCCGCACCGTCGGCCTGGTCGGTTCGTCCGGGGTCGGCAAGTCGTCGCTGGTCAACCGCCTGCTCGGCGTCGACCGCCAGGCCACCGCCGGCCTCGACGACGACGAGCGCGGCCGCCACACCACGACCCGTCGCGAGCTGGTCGTGCTGCCCGGCGGCGGCGTCCTGATCGACACCCCGGGCATGCGCGAGCTCGGCCTGGTCGAGGACGCCGGCGGCGTCGACACCAGCTTCGCCGACCTCGCCGCGCTCGCCGACGCGTGCCGCTTCCGCGACTGCCTCCACGACGGCGAGCCCGGGTGCGCCGTCGCCGACGCGGTCCGGCGCGGCGCGCTCGACCCGGCCCGGCTGCGCGCGTTCCATCGCCTGCAGCGCGAGCTGGCCGCGAGCGAGCGCCGCCGCGATCCGGCGCTCGCCGACCGCGCCAAGCGGCGCTGGAAGTCGACCCACATGGCGATGCGAGCCCGGATGAAGGTCGACCCCAAGCTGCGGCGCTAGGTCGCGGCCAGCGCGGTAGCCACTCCCGGCGGCGCGTCGCGCGGCCAGTTGTTCCGCCCGCTTGCGGACGCGTCGCGGCCGGAGCGTCGCGGCGTCGTCACCGGGACAACCGGGCCGGGACGTCGCTGGGATTACTCGACGAGATCGGATAGATTGCTGCGCCGTGATCCAAACAAACGCCGCGCGACCCCAGAGCGAGGTCGTCGCCAAGGCCCGGGCTATCGCCCACGAGGTGGCCGCCCGCCACGCAGCCGACGTCGACACCAAGGCTCGGTTCCCCAGCGAGACCTTCGAGGCCCTCAAGCAGGCCAAGCTGCTGTCGGCGGCGGTGCCCAAGGAGCTCGGCGGCGACGGTTGCTCGATGCAGGAGCTGACCGCCGCGTGCGCCGAGCTCGCGCACGGCTGCGCGGCCAGCGGCATGGTCTACGCGATGCACATCATCCAGGTCGCGTGCATCGCGCGGCACGGGATGGAGTCACCGTTCTTCCGCGCCTACCTGAAGGAGATCGTCGACAAGCAGCTGCTGCTGGCGTCGGTGACCTCCGAGGTCGGCGTCTGGGGCGACACCCGGTCGAGCATCTGCGCGCTGACGCCGGACGGCGATCAGTTCCGCCTCGACAAGGACGCCACGACGGTGTCGTACGGCGCCGCCGCCGACGACCTGCTGGTGACCTGCCGGCGCACGCCCGACGCGCCGGCCAGCGATCAGATCCTGGTGCTGCTGCGCGCCGGCGAGTACACGCTGACCCAGACCACCAACTGGGACACGATGGGCATGCGCGGCACCTGCAGCCCGGGCTTCAAGGTGGCGTCGCGGATCCCCGGCGACCACGTCCTGCCGGGCTCGTTCGCCGACGCCTCGGCGCAGACGATGGTGTCGTACTCGCACATCCTGTGGTCGGGCGTGTGGCTCGGCATCGCCAGCGACGCGATCGCGCGCGCCAGCGCCTACGTCCGCGCCGCCGCCCGCAAGAAGCCGGGCACGGTGCCGCCGCAGGCCAACCGGCTCGCCGAGGTCTTCGTCCACCTGCAGGCGATGCGCAACAACGTCTACGGCCAGGCCGTCGAGTTCGACGCGATCATGCAGCAGCCCGACGGCATGGAGCGGCTGCTGACGATCGGCTGGGCGCTGAAGATGAACAACCTCAAGGTCGGCAACTCCGAGACCGCCCCCGAGATCGTCCATCAGGCGCTGCAGATCGTCGGCATCAGCGGCTACAAGAACGACTCGCCGTACTCGCTGGGCCGCAACTACCGCGACTCGCTGTCGGCGGCGCTCATGATCAGCAACGACCGCATCTTCAACAAGACCGCGTCGATGTTGCTGGTCTACAAGGACGAGTGATCCCGTGACCACCGAGTACGATCCCCAGCGTTTCTACGAGGGGCTGGTCGATCACAAGCTGATCGTCCCGGTCCGGGTCCAGGGTGCGTTCGGCCGCGGCGCCGTGTTCGAGGACGTGCTCGAGCGCGTCAACGCGCTGGTCAGCAAGCTGTCCGTCGACGACGGCGCCGAGCTGTACACGTTCCCGCCGGTGATCGACCGGACGATCATCGAGCGCACCGACTACCTCGACTCGTTCCCGCACCTCGCCGGCACCGTCTTCAGCTTCTTCGGCAAGGAGCGCCAGGCCAAGGAGCTGTCGGACAAGGTCCACGCCGGCCAACCGTGGGGCGACCTGCAGGGCATGACCGACGTCTGCCTCAACCCGGCGGCGTGCTACCCGCTGTACCCGACGATGTCGGGGCAGCTGCCCGACGGCGGCCGCCTGGTCACGATGACCAACTGGGTGTTCCGGCACGAGCCGTCGCCGGAGCCGACCCGCATGCAGTCGTTCCGGGTCCGCGAGTTCGTCCGCGCCGGCACGCCCGACGACGTCGTC
Organism: Kofleriaceae bacterium; assembly: GCA_020633495.1. Classification (GTDB taxonomy): domain Bacteria; phylum Myxococcota_A; class Polyangia; order Haliangiales; family Haliangiaceae; genus WYBA01. The sequence continues at coordinate 8,945 of JACKDR010000042.1, forward strand.
GCCTGGCGCGACATGTGGCTGCAGCGCGGCGTCGACATGCTGACCGGGCTCGGCCTGCCGGCGCGCCCCGACGTCGCCGCCGATCCGTTCTTCGGTCGCGCCGGCCGGATCCTGGCCGACGGCCAGAAGGCGCAGAAGCTCAAGTTCGAGGTCCTGGTCCCGGTGATCTCCGAGGAGCACCCCACCGCGGTGTGCTCGTTCAACTACCACCAGGATCACTTCGGCACCGTCTTCGACATCCGCACCTCGGCCGCCGAGGTCGCCCACACCGCGTGCCTCGGCTTCGGCCTCGAGCGCGTGGTCATGGCGCTGTTCCGCCACCACGGGTTCGTGCCGGCCGAGTGGCCGCAGGCGGTGCGGGACAGGCTGTGGCCGTGAGCCGGGTGGCGGTCCTCCCCGGCCTGGACCCCGCGACGTACCAGCGCCACGCGCTCCACGCCGACGATCAGGTCTGGGTCGAGAAGAACTGCTACATCGACATCTGGATCGAGACGGTCCACGCGCTCGGGCTCGACCCGACCGCGATGCTGGGCTTCACCGTCGCGCTCGACTTCGAGGGCGATCAGTGGACGTTCTTCAAGCCGCCGCACGGCGAGCTCTACGAGCTCTACGGCGTCGACGTCCAGGAGCTCAACGTGTGGCGGCCGCTGCTCGACGAGGCGGTCGAGCACCTGGGCGCCGGCAAGCTGATCTCCACCGAGGCCGACGCCTGGTGGCTGCCCGACACCGCGGGCACCGACTACCGGACCCAGCACACCAAGACGACGATCGTCCTGCAGGACCTCGACGTCGAGGCGCGCCGGCTCGGCTACTTCCACAACGCCAGCTACCACCAGCTCGAGGGCGAGGACTTCGTCGAGACCTTCCGGGTCGGCAAGCCCTACGACCCGGCGTACATGCCGCTGTTCGCCGAGCTGGTCCGCATCGACCGCGTCGTCCGGCGCAGCCCCGCCGAGCTGGGCGCGCTGGCCCGCGGCTACCTGCGCCGCCACCTGGCGCGCCGCCCGGTCGACAACCCGGTGCCGCGGTTCGCGGCCCGGTTCGCCCGCGACCTCGGCTGGCTGCACGAGCAGGGGCTCGCCTTCTACCACGCGTGGGCGTTCGCGACGGTGCGCCAGCTCGGCGCCGCGTTCGAGCTGGCGGCGGCGCACCTGCGCTGGCTCGGCGGCTCCGGCGCCGCCGGCTGCGATGGCCTCGAGCCGGCGGCCGAGGCGTTCACCGCCATCAGCACCGGCTGCAAGGCGTTCATCCTCAAGGCCGCGCGCGCGGTCAACGGCAAGCGCGCCCTCGACGCGACGCCGATGATGGACGAGCTGGCCGGGGCCTGGCAGCGCGGCATCGACACCCTGGTCGCGCGGCTGGACGGCTGATGCAGGTCGGGGTCCTCGAGGACGAGGTCGTGCGGCTCGAGCCGCTGCGCCTCGAGCACGTCGGGCCGCTGCTGACGGCGGCGACCGAGGACCGTGCCACCTTCGGCCTGGCGCCGGTGCCCGGCGACCGCGCCGGCATGCAGGCCTACGTCGAGGCCGCGCTCGACGACGCCCGGGCGCGGCGCGCCGCGCCGTTCGCGATCGTCCGCAAGGACCGCGGCGTCGTCGCCGGCGCGACCCGCCTGATGAACCTCGAGTGGTGGACCTGGCCGCGCGGCCCGATCCTCGTGGTCGGCGAGCCGCGCCGCCGCGACGCCGGCGATCCCCCCGACGTCGCCGAGATCGGCCACGTCTGGCTGGCGGCGTCGGCGCAGCGCACCGCGATCAACACCGCGGCGTGCGTGCTGCTGATGCGCCACGCCTTCGAGACCTGGGTCGTGCACCGCCTGGTGCTCAAGACCGACGCCCGCAACCAGCGCTCGCGCGACGCGATCGGCCGGCTCGGCGGCGTCTTCGAGGGCGTCCTGCGCGCCCACCAGCCCGCGGCCGACGGCATCATCCGCGACACCGCGATGTTCTCGATCACCCGCACCGAGTGGCCCGCGGTCCAGGCCCGGCTGGGCCTGGTGCCCGGCGGAGGCCCGGCGTGAGCCTGCGGGTCGGGATCGATCTGGTCCAGGTGTCGCGGATCGCCGAGTCGCTCGCCGAGTTCGGCGATCGCTTCCTGCGCCGCCTCTACACCGACGGCGAGATCGCCTACGCCACCGCCGCGCCGGCGCTGACCCACGCGCGCCTCGCCGCGCGCTTCGCCGCCAAGGAGGCCGCGCTCAAGGCGCTCGGCCTGGGCGGCGAGGGCGTCGACTGGCGTCAGATCGAGGTGCGCCGCGCCTCGTCCGGCGCCTGCGAGCTCGCGCTCCACGGCGCCACCGCCCAGCACGCGCGCGACCTCGGGATCGCCGAGCTCGCGCTCAGCCTCAGCCACGAAGGCGACTACGCGACCGCGGTCGTCGTCTCCACCTCGAACGTCCCGACGAGCCCAACCCCATGACCGACAAGATCCGCACCATCCTCAAAGAGCACGGCCGCCTGTCCAAGGACGCCACGTCCCTGGGTGAGGACGAGGACCTGTACCAGGCCGGCATGACCTCGCACGCCAGCGTCAACGTCATGCTGGCGCTCGAGGGCGAGTTCGACCTCGAGTTCCCCGACCACATGCTCAAGCGCAGCGTCTTCGAGAGCATCGCGGCGATCCGCGGCGCCATCGAGGAGCTCCAGGGTTGACCGGCCGCGTCCACCGTGTCAGCGGGCACGTGGACGCGCTGCTCGACGCTGGCTGGCCGGTGTGTGCGACCGCGCCGGGCGCGGTCGACGAGCCCGCCGGGCTCGAGCGCGCCGCCGTGGCCTGGTGCGCGGCGAAGGTGCCCGGCACCGCCGCGGGCGCGCTGCGCGCGGCCGGCGCCTGGAGCCTCGACGGCGCGCCGCGCCGGTTCGACGCCGAGGACTGGTGGTGGCGGACGCGCTTCGACGCCGGGCCCGCCGTGCCCGGCGAGATCCTCACGCTGTGCCTCGACGGCCTGGCCACCGCCGCCGACGTCTGGCTCGACGGCGCGCCGCTGCTGTCCAGCACCAGCATGTTCGTCGGTCACCGCCACGAGCTCGGCGCCGGCGCCCACGAGCTGGTGATCCGGTGCCGCGCCCTCGACGGCCTGCTGGCGGCGCGCCGGCCGCGGCCGCGCTGGCGGGCGCCCATGATCGAGCACCAGCAGCTGCGCTGGTGGCGGACCACGCTGCTGGGCCGGACCCCTAGCTGGTCGCCGCCGGCGGCAGCGGTCGGGCCGTGGCGGCCGGTCCGCGTCGAGCGCCAGCGCGCGATCGCGGTCGACCACGTGCGGCTCGCGGCGCGGCTCGACGGTGACGCCGGGGTCGTCGAGGTGTCGGCGCGGCTGCGCGCGCTGTCGGCCACGCTCGGCGGCGCCGAGCTGGTGGTGACCCGCGACGGCCAGACCTGGCGCGCGCCGCTGGCGCCGGCGACGCCCGCCGACGGCGACGCCGGCGCCGACCGGGTCACCGGCCGGCTCGTGATCCCGGCGGCGACCCGGTGGTGGCCGCACACCCACGGCGAGCCGGCGCGCTACCACGTCGGGCTCGCGGTCGTCGCCGGCGCGACCACCGTCGACGTCGACCTCGGCGCGGTCGGCTTCCGCGACGTCGCCGTCGATCGCGGCGACGACGGCGACGGCTTCGCGATCCGGATCAACGGCACGCGCGTGTTCTGCCGCGGCGCCTGCTGGACCCCGCTCGACCCGGTGACCCTGGGCGCCGACGCCGCGGCGCTGCGGACGGCGCTGGTCCAGGTGCGCGACGCCGGCATGAACATGCTGCGGGTCGGCGGCACGATGGTCTACGAGGACGACGCGTTCTACGACCTCGCCGACGAGCTGGGCCTGCTGATCTGGCAGGACTTCATGTTCGCCAACATGGACTACCCGGGCGACGACGCCGGCTTCGCCGCGCTGGTCGCCGACGAGGCCGACCAGGTGCTGGCCCGGCTGCAGGCGCGGCCGTCGCTGGCGGTGCTGTGCGGCAACAGCGAGGGCGAGCAGCAGGCCGCGATGTGGGGCGCCGCGCGCGAGCTGTGGCAGCCGGCGCTGTTCCACGAGGCGCTGCGCGGCCGCGCCGCCGCGTGGTGCCCCGAGGTGCCGTACTGGCCGTCGAGCGCGCACGGCGGCGCGTTCCCGCACCAGGCCGACGTCGGCACCGCGTCGTACTACGGCGTCGGCGCCTACCAGCGGCCGCTCGACGACGCCCGCCGCGCCGACGTCAAGTTCGCGTCCGAGTGCCTGGCGTTCGCCAACGTGCCGTCGCCGCGGGCGCTGGCCCGGATGCCCGGCGGCGCGGCGGCGCGGGTCCACCACCCGGGCTGGAAGGCGCGCACGCCGCGCGACCTCGGCGCCGGCTGGGACTTCGACGACGTCCGCGATCACTACGTCGCGCGCCTGTTCGGCGTCGACCCGGCGGCGCTGCGCTACGCCGATCACGATCGCTACCTGGCGCTGGGCCGGGTCGCCACCGGTGAGGTCATGGCCCAGACCTTCGGCGAGTGGCGGCGGCGGCGGTCGCGCTGCGGCGGCGGCCTGATCTGGTTCCTGCGCGACCTGTGGCCCGGCGCCGGCTGGGGCGTGATCGACGCCGACGGCGGCGCCAAGGCCGCCTACCACTACCTGCGCCGCGCCCTGGCACCGCTCGCGGTCCACGTCTCCGACGAGGGCGGCAACGGCCTCACGCTCCACGTCGTCAACGACGGGCCGGCGCCGGTCACCGGCGAGCTCGACCTCGCGCTGTTCCGCGGCGGCGACACCCCGGTCGGCCACGGCCGTCGCGCCGTCACGGTCGCCGCCCACGACGCGATCGCGGTGCCGGCGGCGGCGCTGCTCGACGGCTTCGTCGATCTGTCGTGGGCGTACCGGTTCGGCCCGCCGGCGTGCGACGTCGTGGTCGCGACGCTGGTCGCGGCGGGCGCGCCCGCCGACGCCGCCGCGGCGCCGGGCGCCGCGCTGGCCCGGGCGTTCCACTTCCCCGCCGGCCTGCCGGCGACCCGCGACCGCGACCTCGGGGTCACCGCCGAGGCCCGGCCGCTCGACGGCGGCGACCTCGAGCTGGTGGTGCGCAGCCGCCGCCTCGCCCACGCCGTCGCGATCGACCTCGACGGCTTCGTCGCCGACGACGATCACTTCTGCGTCGCGCCCGGCGCGGCCCACGCGGTGCGCCTGCGTCGCACCGCGGCCGCGGCGGCGACCCCGCGCGGCAGCGTCCAGCCCCTCAACGCCGAGACGTCCTCCAAGATCGTGGTGACCGCATGAGCCCGCCTCGCGCCCTGCCCATGTACTTCGGCGCCGCCGAGCGGCTGCTGTTCGGCTGGCTGCACCGGCCCGCGACCCCGGCGCCGGGGCGACCCGGCCTGGTGATCTGCAACCCGTTCGGCTACGAGGCGGTCTGCGCCCACCGCAGCCTGCGCCACTTCGCCGAGGCCGCGGCCGCCGCCGGCGTCGCCACCGTGCGCTTCGACCACGACGGCACCGGCGACTCCGCGGGCGACGATCGCGATCCCGATCGCGTCGGCGCCTGGGTCGCCGGCGTCCGCCACGCCGCCGCCGCGCTGCGCGCCCACGCCACCGTCGACAACCTGTTCCTGCTCGGCGTCCGCCTCGGCGTCATGATCGCCGCGCTGGCCGCGCTCGAGGGCGAGGAGGCCGCCGGGCTGATCGCGGTGGCGCCGGCGATCTCGGGGCGGCTGCACCTGCGCGAGCTCAAGGCCCTGCAGATGGCGCTCGGCCTCGGCGAGCCGCCGCCCGGCGCCGAGGCGCCGGCGGGCGGGCAGGAGGCGGTCGGCTTCCTGGTCACCGCCGAGACCCGCGAGGCGCTCGGCAAGGTCGATCTCACCAAGCTCGACCGCGCGCCCGCGCCGGCGGCGCTGATCCTCGATCGCGAGGATCTGCCGACCGCCGACAAGTGGGCGGCCCGGCTGCGCGAGCAGGGCGCCGACGTCGACGCCCGCCGGGTCGGTGGCTACGTCGAGATGGTCCTCGATCCGCACAAGACCGTGGTCCCGGTCGAGATGATCGCCAGCACGATGGCGTGGATCCAGGGCCGCGCCGCGGCGGCCGCCGCCGCGACGGCCGCGGCCACGGCCGCGCCCACGCCCGCGCCCGGCCCGGCGGCGACGCCGACGAGCGAGGCCCGGCTGCACGTCGTCGACGGCACCGACGTGATCGAGCGCGCCGTCTTCGCCGACCCGGCCCGGCTGCTGTTCGGCGTCCTGTCGACGCCGGCGACCCGGGCGCCCAGCGGCCACGGCATCCTGCTGCTCAACGCCGGCGCGATCCACCGCATCGGCCCCAATCGCCTGTACACGGTCATGGCGCGGCGCTGGGCGGCGCTCGGCCACACGGTCCTGCGCCTCGACATCACCGGCATCGGCGACAGCCCACCCCGGCCGGGCGAGCCCGAGAACGTCGTCTACTCGCCGCGCGCCCTCGAGGACGTCGCCGAGGCGCTGGCGTTCCTGCAGCGCCAGCCGGGCGTCGGCGACTGCCGCGCGGTCGGTCTGTGCTCCGGCGCCTACCACGCGTTCAAGGCCGCGGTCGCCGGCCAGCCGGTCGCCGGCGTCGTCGTGATCAACCCGCTGACCTTCTTCTGGAAGCCGGGGCAGTCGCTCGACTACCCGGCGCACCGCGTCGTCGGCGACGCCGAGCGCTACGGCAAGTCCGCGGCCGACCTCGAGAAGTGGAAGAAGCTGCTGCGCGGCCAGGTCGACGTCCGCAAGGTCGCGCAGACCCTGTCGCGCCACCTGGCTCGCCGGCTCACCGATCGCGCCCGCGATCTGTCGCGCCGGGTCGGCATGCCGTGGCGCGAGGATCTCGGCGCCGAGCTCGAGACCATCGCGGATCGCAACGTCGATCTGCGGTTCGTCTTCGCGACCGGCGACCCCGGCCTGCCGCTGCTGCGCGCCCAGGGCGGCTCGGCGGTGCCGGCGCTGCGTGGCCGCGGCCAGCTCGCGATCGACATGATCGACGGGCCCGACCACACCTTCACGCCGGTGTGGTCGCATCCGCAGTTGATCAACGTGCTGGCTGTGGTACTGGACGCTCCGACTCGTCCGTCGCGCTGATCCGCGACTCCCGCCTCCGCCCGCCCGCTCGCGTGCTGCCGCCGTGCTGACCCCGTCCCGCCCCGCTCGTCCCGTCGCCGGTCACGTCCCCGCCCTCGACGGCGTCCGCGGCGTCGCGGTGCTGCTCGTCCTCGCCCACAACTTCAACGTCCTGGCCGACGGTGGTTCACCGGTGGCCCGCGCCGTGGGCCTGTTCATGGACTGGGGCTGGGTCGGCGTCCAGCTGTTCTTCGTCCTGTCCGGCTTCCTGATCACCGGCATCCTGCTGGAGTCGAAGCGCGCCACGAACTACTACCGCGTGTTCTTCGCGCGCCGGGTCGTGCGCATCTTCCCCATCTACTACGCGGTGCTGATCGCCACCTTCGTGATCGCGCCGCTGTTCCTCGGCCACCCGGTCGAGGGCGCCGAGCACCAGGTCTACCTGTGGACCTACGTCGCCAACTGGGCCGAGCCGTTCGGCGCCGGCGTCGCGCTGTTCCCCCACTTCTGGTCGCTGTCGATCGAGGAGCAGTTCTACCTGGTGTGGCCGGTGGTGGTGCGCCGGCTGTCGCCGCGCGGCCTGCTGTGGGTGTGCGTCGGGCTGGTGGTGGCCTCGCTGGCCAGCCGGATCGCGCTGCGCGCCGTCGACTTCGCGACCACCGGGCCGTACATGTTCACGATCTGCCGGGTCGACGCGCTCGCCCTCGGCGCGATCGCGGCGGTGCTGCTGCGCCGGCCCGAGGTCGCCGCGCAGCTCGACGCGCGCCGCTGGGCGCTGCGCGTCGCGGTCGGCCTGACCATCGCGGTGACGTTCGTCGCGACCCGGGGCGCGCCGCGCACCGGCCTCGGCACCCAGACCTGGGGCTACACCGCGTTCGCGGTGGCGTTCGCGGCGCTGGTCCTCGACGCCACCGTGACCGCCGCGCGCCGCGACCTGCTGGGCCGGGTCCTGGCGGTGGCGCCGCTGCGCTCGGTCGGCCGCTACAGCTACGCCATGTACATCTTCCACACCCCGCTGCACCTGCTGATCGGCCTGCCGGCGCTGCAGCGCGCGCTCGGCGACGGCGACCGTGGCCTCGGCGTCGCGGTCGGCTACTTCGCGATCGCGACCGCGGCGACCTACGTGCTGGCGCTGGCGTCGTACCACCTGCTCGAGAAGCACTTCCTGCGGCTCAAGCGCCGCTACGTGATCGAGGCGGCGGCGGCGTGACGATGCGCGAGGAACGGATCGAGGTCGCCGGGGTGCCGACGATCGCGGTCGGCGAGCCGGACGCCGAGCACGTCGTCGTGCTGCTGCACGGGTTCATGATGGAGCCCGGCGACCTGGCCCCGTTCGCCCACTCGCTGGGGCTGCGGGCCTGGTGGCTGTTCCCCGAGGCGCCGCTGCCGGCGTCGCCGCGCGGTCGCGCCTGGTGGCACATCGATCCCGACCGGCGCCTCGAGGCGCTCGCGATCGGCCCGCGCGACTTCGCCGGCCAGCACCCGCCGGATCTGCCGGCCGCCCGCGAGCTGCTCGGCCGGTTCCTCGACGACGTCGTCGCGCGCGCCGCCGGCCGACCGCTGGTGGTCGGCGGCTTCTCGCAGGGCGGCATGCTGCTGACCGACACGCTCTTGCGCGCGCCGCGCCCGGTCGACGCGGTCATGCTGCTGTCGACCTCGCGGATCGCGTTCGACGAGTGGCCGCCGTACCTGGCGCCGTGCGCGCTGCGCGGGGTCCCGGTGCTGATCAGCCACGGCCGCGCCGACGACGACCTCGCGTTCGCCACCGGCGAGGCGCTGCGCGACTGCCTGGTCGAGGCCGGCGCCGACGTCACCTGGTTGCCCTTCGACGAGGGCCACGAGATCCCGCTGCCGGTGTGGCGCGCGATCCGCAAGCTGGTGCAGCGGGTCGGCGCGCGCTGATCGCGCGCGGCCCCGCGATCGCGCGCGACCGCCCGATCAGGCGTCGCGGCGGCTCACAGGGCGACGCCGGCGGTCAGCATGCGGATGGCCTGGACCGCGACGCGGCGGCCGAACTTCAGGCACAGATCGCCGAGCACCAGCAGGTCGCCGCCGTGGCGGAGGTTGGGCACGCTCTTGGCGCCGAGGCGCGCCGCGGCGCCCAGCTCGCCGTGGTGGAGCAGGCCGCGGGCGTTGCGCATGTACATCGCGAACAGCGCCTCCTTGCGATCCTGCTCGCCGATCTCGTGGCCGTGGGCGGCGAGGAAGCGCTCCATGACGAGGACGTAGTCGTGGTACGTCCGGGCGCTGCCCGACAGCCCGGCGTCGCTGCGCAGGTAGCGGACCAGCGGCTCGTCGATCACCGCGACCTGGTGGTGCAGCGCGATCCGCAGGTGCAGGTCGAGATCCTCGGCGGTGCGCAGCGTGGCGTCGAAGCCGCCGACCTCGCGCAGCACCGCGGTCCGGCACATCGCCGTCGACGGCGTCATCGCGGGGTTGTGCAGGACGTAGCGCAGGACGTGGCCGTCGGTGGGCAGCGTCGTGCGCCGGCTGTAGCGCTCCTTCTCGGAGCCGTCCGGGTTGACGACGACGATGCTGGTCAGGACCAGGTCGATCTCGGGGCGCGCCTGCAGCAGCGCGACCTGGCGCGCGATCTTCTCGGGCGCCCAGGTGTCGTCGGAGTCGAGGAACGCGATCGCCTCGCCGCGCGCCAGGTCGATGCCGTGGTTGCGCGCGGCCGACACGCCGCCGTTGGCCTTGCGGACGTAGCGGATGCGGTCGCCGAAGCGCGCCAGCACCTCGGCGGTGTCGTCGGTGGAGCCGTCGTCCACGACCAGGATCTCGTGGAGGTCGGCCGGGTAGGTCTGATCGAGGGCGCTCTGGACCGCGACGACGACGTCCTGCGAGCGGTTGTAGGTCGGGATGATCGTGCTGACGAGCATGGACGCCGCAGTATGGCCACGGGCTCCCGCGACAGGCAACGCCGTCGATGGGACCGTGCGGCGCGTGCTACCGTGCCGGCCATGCCGTCAGCGTCGTGGTCGCGCCGCGTGTCTGCAGGGCCGCTCGCCCTCGTCCTCGTCCTGATCCCGGCCTGTGGCTCGAGCGCGGGCAACGGCGGCGGGGACGGCGGCACGATCGCCGACGGCCCCGTCACTTCCGACGCATTCACCGGTCCTTTCGACGACTTCCCGGCGCAGCCGATCATCGACACCGACGGCGGCGCGACCACGCCCGGCGACGCGCCCGGACTGTTCGGCGATCCGGGCAGTGGTTCGGCCACCGGCGGGCCGTGCCTGGTCGAGCCCGAGGTCGGCACGCTGTACCCGCGCAACTGGCTGCGGCCCCGGTTCTCGTGGCTGCCCGCGGGCGGCCAGAACCTGTTCGAGCTGCGGGTCGAGACCGCCGCCGAGGCCAACCCGCTGATCGTGTACACGACGGCGACGTCGTGGACGATGCCGGCCGGGCTATGGTCGGGGCTGACCGCGCACGCCGTCGACGTGCCGATCACCGTCACCGTCCGCGGCGCGGTCTGGGACGGCACCGTCCTGACCGACGGCCCGGCGCGAGGCTCGACCGGCGACATCGCGATCGCGCCGGTGGCGGCGCCGGGGACGATCGTCTACTGGACCACCACCGGCGGCTCGGCGCTGCGCGGTTTCCGGGTCGGCGACGAGGGCGTCCAGGACATCGTGCGGCCCGCCGACGCCGGCACCGCCTGCGTCGGCTGTCACGCGTCGACCCCGGACGGCGCGTTCGTCGGGTTCTCGGCCAGCCCGCAGGCCGGCAACGGCGACCCCGCGACCTTCGGGCTGCGCACCGTCGACGGCAACGCGACCGCGCCGACGTTCCTGTCGGCGGCGGCGCAGACCCTGATGGCGCGCCAGAACCAGGAGCTGCCGGTGTTCTCGGCGGCGCACTGGCAGGCCGGCGATCGCGTCGGCCTCACGATGTATCCGGTCGGCGGACGCTTCGAGATCACGTGGACCGATCTCGAGGCGCCCAACACCGACGAGGGCACCGGCTGGGGCGTGCTGGCCCGCACCGGCGACACCGGCGAGGCCGGCTACGCCTCGTTCGCCCACACCGACGACCGCGTGCTCTACGTCTCGGCGCCCGACGTCCGCAGCGGCGTCACCGTCGACAGCGGCGACCTGGCGACGATCCCGTACGCGGCCCGCGCCGGCGGCGCGTCGACGCCGATCCCCGGCGCCAGCACGCCGGAGTGGAACGAGTACTACCCGACGTTCTCGCCCGACGATCGCTACGTCGCGTTCAACCGGGTCGCCGACGGCGCGACCAGCTACAACGACGCCGCCGCCGAGGTCTTCGTGATCCCCGGCGCCGGCGGCACGCCGCTGCGCCTCGACGCCAACGATCCGCCGCAGTGCGCGGGCGTGACCAGCCCCGGCGTGACCAACAGCTGGCCCAAGTGGGCGCCCGAGGTCGGGACCTCGGGCAGCCGGCGCTTCTACTGGCTGACGTTCTCGTCGACGCGCATCGGCGGCCGCCCGCAGCTGTTCATCACCCCGGTGGTCGACGACGGCGAGGCGGTGCGGACCTACCCGGCGCTGTACCTGTGGAACCAGCCCGCCGACGAGAACAACCACACGCCGGCGTGGGACGTCTTCGACATCCCGGTCGACTGACCGCCCGGCGCGATCGCGCGCGCCCGGTCAGTCGTCCGGCTGCTCGCCGTCGAAGTAGCCCGCGGTCGCGGCGTCGCGGCGGACCAGCACCCGTATCGGGGTCGGCTGGCCGCCCATGACGCCGAGCTTGTCGGAGTCGGGGTAGAGCGCGACCTCGGGGCTGGTCATCGTCGACACGCACAGGTACCGCAGCGGCGCGTCGCCGTCGTTGACGAGCTGGTGCGCGCCGTCGGTGCCGGCGGGCAGCGCGACGTAGTCGCCGGCGCGCACCGCGACCGTGTGGTCGCCCAGGCGGAGGCTGCCGGTGCCGTCGAGGATGAACAGGGCCTCCTCGTTGACCAGGTGGGCGTGGAAGGGGAAGGCGCGCCGGCCCGGCTGGACCAGGAACATGCTGCAGCCCAGCTGCCGGCCGCCGGCCGCGGCGCCGAGCCGCTTGCCCTGGTAGCCGAAGCGGGAGCCGTGGCCCGGGCCGTCGCCCCAGGGCAGGTCGTCGGCGTTGATGACGTGAGGGTGTCGGTCGCTCATGCCGGCAGGCTAGGCGGTCGGTCGCGGCCCGCGCAACGAGGTAGTACGCTGCGCGCGATGCGCTCCCGATCGATCGAGATCTCCGCGGTCGTGCTCGGCCTGGTCGCGGCGTGTGGTGGCCAGCCGACCCACCGGGCGCCGAGGGCCCGTCCGGCGCCGCCGGCGACGCCGGCGGCCGCGGTCGCGCCGGTCGCCGCGGCCCCCGCGCCGTCGGCGGCGTGCGCCAGCCCCGAGCACCACCAGTTCGACTTCTGGCTCGGCGACTGGGACCTGGTGGTCCGCGCCCGCCAGGCCCCGGGCGCCGCCGAGTGGAGCGAGGCGCACGGCACCCAGCACGTCGAGGCCATCCTCGGCGGCTGCGCGATCTCGGAGAACTTCGCCGCCGACGGACCCGGCGTGCCGTGGGCCGGCAAGAGCTACTCGGTGTGGCAGCCGGCGCTCGCGAAGTGGCGGCAGACCTGGGTCGACGATCAGGGCGGCTACCTGGCGTTCACCGGCGGCGTCGAGGACGGCGTCATGGCGCTGTACGGCGAGCCGCGCCAGAAGGACGGCAAGGAGATCCGCATGCGGATGGTCTTCCTCGACGTCACCCCGACGTCGATGCGCTGGGAGTGGCAGCGCACCGTCGATGGTGGCGCGACCTGGGAGCCGCAGATGGTGATCGACTACGCCCGCCCGGCGCCGCCGCCGGTCACGGGGCGGTGACCTCGTCGCCGAGGATCGCCATCGCCAGCCTGGTCACCTCGGTGAGGTAGGCGAAGTCGATCTTGTCGAAGGTGTCCGAGGCCTCGTGGTAGTCGGGCGTGTGATCGCCGGATACGAACTCCTCGCACACGCCGACGGCGGTGAAGCCGCGATCGAGGAACGACTGGTGGTCGCTGGAGCCGAAGGTGACCGCCTCGACCGGGATGCCGCGCGGCTCGGCGTGGGCCCGGTACGCGGCCTCGAGCGCGGGCGACGGTGACCACAGCTCGATCGCGCGGTCGCCGTCGCCGTCGAAGCTGATCATGTCGTAGATGTGGACCGCCTCGACGTCGGTGCCGGCGGTGGCGAGGTCGAGGGCGTAGAAGTGGCTGCCGACCAGGCCGACCTCTTCCTGATCGAAGAGCACCAGGTCGACCGGGTGGGTGCGGCCGGGCAGGGGCGCCAGGTAGCGGGCGATCGCCAGCACCATCGCGGTGCCGGTGCCGTTGTCGGCGGCGGCGGGCCCGGCGGCGACGCCGTCGAAGTGGGCGCCGACGACGACCAGCGGCCCGGGGGCGCCGCCCGAGGCGGGCAGGTGGACGACGACGTTCTTGCCGGTGTCGTAGACGTGCAGCTCCGGGGTCAGGCCCAGCGCGCCGAGCGCGTGCTGGAGGTAGGCGCGGGTGGCGTCGCGCTGCGCCGCCGAGGCGCGCGCGGTCAGCGTCACGCCGGCGGGCGTGGCCTGCTCGCCGGTGAGCACGCCCAGGACCTCGCGCAGGTAGCTCTCGATCCAGGGGCACGCGTCGGGCGCGCAGACCATGGCGTCGGGGCCGGCGGGCGCGGCGTCGATCGGCCCCGCCGGCGCGGCGTCGACGTCGCCGGGGGCGGCGTCGGGGGCCCCGGCCCCGCCATCGCAGCCGGGGCCGCCGATCCCGGTGGCCGGACCGAGGACGGCCACGGCGAGCGCGGCGGTGGCGAGCGTGGAGGAGCGCACGGGCGCAATCTAGCAGCGGGCGTCGCGAGGTACACGAAGGTACGACCTCACACGGTGTGACACCGGCCCACAGCGACGTCGTCGGCGGACGTGTTACCCTGCCAGACGCCAGCAGCGAGGACCCCGGTGACGAGCTCGGCCACCAGATCCGTCCATCGCATCTGTCCCAGCTGCGACGCGGAGCAGCCCACGGGACCGATGGACGTCCCGGTGTGCGCGGCGTGCGGGTCGCGCCTGGTCGAGGTCGATCCGCACCACGACGACCTGATCGGCACGGTCATCGACAACCGCTACGAGATCCGCGACCGCCTCGGCGAGGGCGGCATGGGCATGGTGTACCGGGCGTGGCAGCGATCGATCGGCCGCGAGGTCGCGATCAAGCTGATCGATCGCCGCTTCAGCCGCGACGTCATGGCGGTGCGGCGGTTCCTGCGCGAGGCCCGGCTGGCCAGCCAGCTGTCGCAGCCCAACACCGTGAGCGTCTTCGACTTCGGTCAGTGCGAGGACGGGCGCCTGTTCATCGCGATGGAGCTGATCCGCGGCCTCACCCTCGACGAGGTCATGGGCGCGGACGGGCCGTTCTCGGTGGCGCGCGCCGCGCGGGTCGGCGTCCAGCTGTGCGACGCGCTGCAGGCCGCGCACAGCCTGCAGATCGTCCACCGCGATCTCAAGCTCAGCAACATCATCGTCCTCGACGATCCGCCCGGGCGCGACCTGATCAAGGTCCTCGACTTCGGCCTCGCCAAGTCGCTCGGCGACGACGAGAGCGCGGGCACCCAGACCGGCCTGGTCGTGGGCACGCCGCGCTACATGTCGCCGGAGGCCGCGGCGGGCGCGTCGGCGTCGCCGGCCAGCGACCTCTACGCGGTCGGCGTCATCCTCGGCGAGCTGACCACCGGCAAGTACCTGTGGGAGGCCACCAGCTTCACCCAGCTGATCGCCCAGAAGATCGAGGGCACCAGCCGGCGTGACGAGATCCCGGCGCCGATCCGGTCGCTGGTGCTGCGGCTGATCCACCCCGAGCCCGATCGCCGGCCGCGCTCGGCCACCGCCCTGCGCCAGGAGCTGCTCGCCCTGCTCGACGGCTCGGTGCCCGACGCCAAGGTCACCGCCCCGCTCGGCGTCCGTCGCGCTGCGCCCGTGGCGGAGACCGTCGAGCTGACGTCGTCGCCGGGGCTGGCGCCGGCGGGCGAGCCGGAGCTGGCGCCGGCGGTGACCGCGCCGCAGCGCGGCCGGGCCGCGTCGCGCAGCTCGGTCGGCCACGAGCCCACGGTGGCGGCGCCGTCGGCGGTGACCGCGCCGCGTCCGGCGGCGGCCGTCGCCGACGTCGCGGCGGCGGAGGCGTCGTCGGGCTCGCTGGTCAGCACCGCGGTCCCGGTGGCGCGCCGCCGCGGCCCGCCCGCGATGCTGGTCGGCGGCCTGGTGGTCGCCGCGGTCGTGATCGTCGCGGTCGTGATGGCGACCCGCGGCTCCTCCACCACCGCCCCCGAGGCGCCGGGGCCGACCGTGTCCGCCGACACGGTGCCGGCGGCGCCGGTCGAGCCGGCGCCGGTCGCGGCGATCGTCGTCGACGCCGGGGGGTCGCGCCGGAGGTTCCCGCCGGGGTCGCGCCGGGGTCGCGCCCGACGCCGCGCCGGCGTCGCCGCCGGTCACGGTCCACGTCACGTCCCGCCCCGCGGGCGCGACGATCCGCCTCGCCGGCCGGATCGTCGGCACCGCGCCGCTCGACGTCGCGGTACCCCGCGGCGACGTCGCGGTCGAGCTCAGCGCCGAGCTCGACGGCCGCATCACGCGCAAGTCGATCGTCCCCGATCGAGATCGCAAGCTCGAGCTGACCCCGCCGCGCCGTCGTGCCGGCACCCCGTCCGACCACGCCGGCTCCGGCCGGGACACGCCCTTCTGATGAGACCACGCCCCGCCCTGATCGCCGTCGCGTCGCTGTCGCTCGCCCTGGCCGCCGCCCTGGCGCGCGCCGGTGGCGACGCCGCCACCTCCGACGCTCCCTGGATCTTCGAGCCCGGCCCCGAGGTCGACGGCGCGGCCGACGCCGCCAAGGCCGACGTGACCCGGGCCCAGAAGCTGGCCAAGCAGAACAAGTACCGCGACGCGGTCACGATCTTCGAACAGGTGGCGCGCGCCCATCCGTCGGCGGTCCACGACTGCAACCTCGCGCTCGCGTACCTGCGCGCCGGCGTCTACACCCGCGCCCAGCTGGTGTGGGAGATCTCGGCGCTGCGCAACGCTGATCGCCCCAACTGGTGCATCTCGACCCTGGGCGAGCAGCTGTCGACCGCGCTGCGCAGCGCCGGCTTCGTGCCGGTGACGCTGGCGGTCAGCCCGCCCGACGCGGTGATCGAGATCGGCGGGGTCGCGGTGCGCAACATGCGCGTCGTGTGGCTGGCGCCCGGCCACTACGCGGTCAGCGCCACCGCGCCGGACCGCGAGCCCGGCACCACCGAGGTCGACGTCTCGTCGTCGTCGTCGACCGTGACGCTCGAGCTGGCGCGGCCGCATGTCGAGGTCCCTGACGTCGACGCCGGCGTCGTCGGCGCCGAGGCCGACGCCGGCCCCACCGGTCACGGCGACGGCACCTCGGCCGGGCTCGACACGATCGACGAGCCCGACCTGCCGCCGATGCCACCGGCGCCGGCGCCGACGGTGCGCTGGCCGGGCTGGGCCGGGGTCGGCGTCGCCGGGGTCGCCGTGGTCACCGGCGCGATCTTCCACGTCAAGGCGCTCGACACCCGCGACCAGGCCAACCAGCTGCCGGTCGACGAGCCGCAGTTCGGCGACCTGCTCGACGAGTTCAAGGGCCAGCGGACGATCGCGATCTCGGGCTACGTCGTCGGCGCGCTCGCCGCCGGCTTCGGTGCCTGGTGGCTGGCCGCGCATCCCGCGGCACACGACGGCCCGCGCGTCGGCGTCAGCGTCGGCGCCGGCGGCGGCGGCGTCACCGTCGAGTGGGCGCTCGGAGGTCCGCGATGAGCGCGCCGCGCCGCGTGGCCTGCGCGCTGGGCCTGGCGCTGGCGCCGGCGTGCCTGAGCGCGCCCACCGGGCAGCCGGCGGCCAGCCACGACGCCGCCGCGATCGACGCCGAGGTGCCCGACGCGACGCCCGACGCCGACCTCACGCTGTGGCCGCCGGCCGGCATCGAGGTCGCGGCGATCGTCGGCGGCGACTTCGACGGCGACGGCACCGGCGATCTGGTGATCGCGTCGGTCGGCGCCGAGCCCGGGCTCTACCTGCTGCGGGGCGGCGTCGATCTCGACGTCACCGCCGACCCGATCGCGACCCACTTCTCGGCGTTCCGGGCGCTGGCGATGACCGCGCCGGTGTCGCTGGCCGCGGTCGAGGTCGACGCCGCCGCCGGCAGCGACGTCGCGGTGAGCTACGTCTCCGGCGGCGACGTCCGGCTCGCGGTGCTGCGCGGCAGCGATCTCGAGCTCCTCAACGACGTCGCGTCGGGCATCCCGACGCCGCCGGCCGGGCGCGACGGCTGGCTGGCGACCACCGTCTTCGGCACGATGGATCGCCTGATCGTCGACAGCGACGGCGACACCCGTCACGTCGCGCCCGCCGACCTGCTGGACGCGTCGCCGATGCTCGGCCTGATCCCGCCCGAGGCGCCGGCGACGCGCTGGACCCAGCCGCAGACCGTGTTCGCGTACGGGCAGGGCACGGTCGAGGTCGTCATGGTGACCAGCACGCAGATCCTGGTCTCGGACCTGCCGACGGCGCCGCCGCCCGGCGGCATGTTCGCGTTCACGATCCTGCGCGACGGCATGCCCTGGCTCGGCCAGGTCCCGCTCGACCTCGACGACGACAGCGTCCCCGAGGTCCTCGGCTTCTCGCCGGAGGGCGGCAACCCGGGCAAGATCTGCGGCTACAGCGTCACCGGCGTGGTCGCGACGACCTGCCTCGACACCACGGTGCCCGACGACGAGGACGTCGTCATGCTGGCCGCGCAGATGACGCCGGACACCGATCCCGAGCTCGCCGTCATCCACACCGGCGACACGGTCTCGACGCTGACCATCATCCCCAAGGTCACGATGACGGCGACCACCCTGGCATCGGATCCGGTGCCGCCGGTCGCCGACGTCACGATCCCCGACGCGCTGGTGGCGATCTCCGATCTCGCCGGCAGCGGGCGTGGCCAGGTCGCGCTGGTCGGGACCGGCGGCGAGATCTCGTGCCGGACCCTCGGCATGACCGGCATCCGCGACTGCGCGCCTCCGTGACCACGACCTGCCGCACCGGCTGCGGCGCCTGCTGCATCGCGCCGTCGATCTCGCCGTGCCCGGCGCTGCCCGCCGGCAAGGCCGCCGGCGTCCGCTGCCCGCACCTCACCGACGACATCCGGTGCGCGCTGTTCGGCCGCCCCGAGCGGCCCGCGGTGTGCGGCGGCCTGCGGCCCGGCCCCGAGATGTGCGGCGACTCCGCCGAGGAGGCGCTGGCGACGCTGAGCCGGTGGGAGCGCGAGACCGCGCCGCGCTAGTCCGGACCGAGCGGAGCCCGACGGCGCGCGCAGCGCGCGGCGCGCGGATCAGCGAAGCGAGGGCCGGACGGAATGCGATCTCTAGGGGGTGTCCCTGAATAGGGACAGCCCCTAGAGTCGCGCCATGACCCGCGCCGAGCTCGTCGCGTTCCTCCGTCGTCATCGCCACGCGGTCCAGGCCTCGGTCGCCGCCGACGGCGCGCCCCAGGCCGCGGTGGTCGGGATCGCCGTGACCGACGACGCCGAGCTGGTCTTCGACACCCTCGACGTGACCCGCAAGTGCGTCAACCTGCGCCGCGATCCGCGGATCGCGCTGGTCATCGGCGGCGACGACGACCAGACCGTGCAGTACGAGGGCGTCGCCGACGAGCCGGCCGGCGACGAGCTGGCCCGGCTCCAGGCGATCTACTTCGCGGCCTTCCCCGACGGCCCCGAGCGGCTGGCGTGGCCCGGGATCACGTACCTCCGGGTGCGACCGACCTGGATCCGCTACAGCGACTTCCGGCCGGCGTCGGCGCGGATCGTCGAGCTCGATCCGGCGACGCTGGCGTGACCGCGGAGCGCCGCCGCGGCGGCCGCCGTCAGCGCCGCAGGTACGCGGTCAGCGCCGGCCCCCGCGCCGCGATCGCCGCGATGCACTGATCCATCTGTTCGGTCGCCTGGCGGACGCCGAGCTTGCCGATCCGGGGCACCGCCGCCAGGCCGTCGAGGTAGGCGACCGCGTCGGCGCGGCGCGCCGGGTCGCAGGGCGTGACCACGAGCGCGCCGACGGCGTCGGGATCGAGGCGCGCCTGCAGCTCGGCGGCGTGGGCGCGGACGAAGTCGAAGACGTCGCCGCGGCGGTCGACGCCGGCGGCGCCGCCGAGCACGCCGAGCCGCTCGGTCGGCGTGGTGTCGCCGTCGAGCAGCAGCGCCAGGGCCCGGCCCAGGCGGTCGTGGTCGCGGACGTGGCCGAGGGCGCCGACGATGGCGCGGCGCGCGGCGACGTCGGGATCGCCGGGCAGCGCGGCCAGCAGGGCGTCGAAGACGTCGTCGGGGCGGGCCTCGACCGCGGCGTCGAGCACGGTCGACCACAGCGACCGCGGGATCGCGGCGTGGTCGGCCAGCCAGGCCCGGGTCAGCGCGACCGCGCCGTCGGCGAGCGCGGCGTCGCCGCCGGCGGTCGCGACCACCGGCACCAGGGACTCGCGCGCGTCGGCGTCGGCGAACGGCTCGTGGGCGCGCGCGGTCCAGCCGAGCCTGCGGGCGCGGCCGCCCAGCACGCGATCGACCAGGCGGGTGAACGCGGCGCGATCGGCGTCGTCGACCAGCGCGTCCAGGCCGGCGAGCGTGGTCGCGGCCAGCTCCGGCAGCATCGGGTCGACGCTGGCGCCGAGCCGCGGCAGCAGGTCGAGCAGCGCGGTCAGCTCGAGGTCGCCGCTGGCGACCAGGCCGCCGACGTCGACCGCGAAGGCGTGGCGCTCCTCGGCGGTCAGCGCGTCCCACGCCGCCAGCAGGCCGGCGCGCAGCGGCGCCGACAACGACGCCCGGTAGTAGCCGCGGCCGCCCGCGTTCGGCACCACCCACGCCGGGCAGGCGTCGCCGAGCGGCAGCTCGCCGGTCGCCCCGGTCAGCAGGGTGCACCGCGCCTCGGTCTCGTCGGCGACGCGGACGCACACCGGGGTCTGCCACGCGGCGCGCGGCGGCGCCTCGGCGTGGCCGCTACGCAGCCAGCGCCGCTGGTGCATCGCCAGCACCGCCGGCTTGCCGGCCGGGCAGCTCAGCTCGAGCTCGACCAGGGGCGCGCCGCTGGCGTCGAGGAAGGTCGAGAACGGCGTCGCCACGTCGCGGTCGGCGGCGTCGCCGATCGCGGCGAGGAAGTCGGCGGCGGTCGCGTTCTTCCAGGCGAACGCGGTCAGGTAGCGCTGGACGCCGCGGCGGAAGACGTCGGCGCCGAGCCACTGCTCGAACATGCGGATCACCGTCGCGCCCTTCTGGTAGGTGATGCGGTCGAAGGCCTTGCCCAGGGCGGCCTCGTCGTCGACCGGCTGGCGGATCGTGCGCGCCGTGGCCAGGCCGTCGGCGTCGAGGGCGACGCGGCGATCGTCGACGGTGGTCATGCCGCCGGCGAGCTCGGGGTGGACCTGGTCGACGACCCACGGCTCGGCCCAGCTCGCGAACGCCTCGTTGAGCCAGATGTCGTCCCACCAGCGCATCGTCACCAGATCGCCGAACCACTGGTGCGCCAGCTCGTGGGCCATGACCTCGATCGACGTGCGGCGGGTGGCGTCGCTCTCGTCGTCGGGGATCAACAGCAGGCGCGGCGCGTAGGTGATCAGGCCCGGGTTCTCCATCGCGCCGCGCGGCGCGCCCGGCACGACGATGCTGTCGAGCTTGGCGTAGGGGTAGGGGATGCCGGTGTAGTCCTCGAGCGCGGCGACCAGCTTGCCGACCTCGCCGGCGACGTAGCGGGCGTCGTCGCCGCGGCCGCGCGGCACGATGATCCGCATCGGCGCGCCGCCGCGCGTGGCGCCGGCGTCGACGGCGTCGAACGGGCCGACCGCGAGCGCGAGCAGGTAGCTGGGGATCGGCGGGGTCGCGGCGAAGCGGACGTGGTGGCGGCCGTCGGGCAGGTCGTCCTCGGCGTCGACCGGGGCGTTGGACAGCGCCATCATCCCGGCGGGCACGGTGAGCTCGACCTGCCACGGCACCTTGAAGCGCGGCTCGTCGAAGCACGGCGCGGCGCGGCGCGCGCCGGTGGCCTCGTGCTGGGTGACGATGTACCAGTCGCCGCGGTCCTCCTTGCGGCGCAGGCCGTAGCTCTGCTCGGCGGTCTGCCGGCCGTCGTAGTCGATGACCAGCGTCGCCTCGCCGGCCGGCAGCGCGGTGACCGGGCCGTCCGCGGGCTCGAGCGTGAAGCCGCGGCGGTCGGGGGCGGCGGGATCGTCGAGGACGCGCAGCGGGCGGTCGGCGGCGCCGCTCCGCCAGGTCGCGGCGTGGATCGTGAGGTCCTTGGCGTCGAGCCACAGCGCGCGCAGCGGGCGCGCCAGCGTCACCGTGATCTCGACGTGGCCGTGGAAGGTCTCGGCGGCGGGGTCGACCTCGAAGCGGGCGAGGTAGCGCACCGGCGCGGCGTCGTCGGGCAGCTGCATCGCGGTCGGCGCGACGATCGGGGCCGGCGCCGGGGCCGGCGGGGGCGACGCCTTGCGGCGGCAGCCCGCCGCGCCGGTGATCACGAGGACGGTCGCCGCGGCGAGCACGCCGGCGGTGACGAGTGGACGGGGACGCATGCCGCCTTGTACTCCGGGCCACGGGGGGCGGCCCAGCCGCGGCGTGGGCCCGGATCCTGGCCGCCGCTGTCAGGCCGCGCCGGCCACCAGGTCGCGGAGCGCCGCGCGCAGCTCGTCGAGCTCGAACGGCTTGGCCAGCAGGGCGGTGCGCGGCATCCGCGCGACCAGGGTTCGCACCGACGGGTCGGGGAACGCGGTGATGACCAGGATCGGGGTGTGCAGCCCGGCGGTGCGCGCCATCGCGACCACCTTGAGGCCGTCGGGCCCCGGCATGCGGACGTCGGTGATCACGGCGTCGAAGGCGCCGTCGATCGACAGGTGATCGAGCAGGTCGACGCCGTCGGCGACGTCGACCAGGGTCGCGGCCAGGGGACGGAGGGCCAGCTTCAACCACGACCGCATCTCCGGGTCGTCGTCGGCGACCAGGAGTCGCAACGCGGGCGCTGCTCGCGCGTCCGTGGGTCGGATCATGAAACCTCCGGCCCCGGGTTCTGCACCCAGCGTGCCGGCGTCGACGCCCGCATTCTGCGCCGGTCGCCCGCTGTCATGAGGCAGAACGCCCCAGCGGCGCCGCGGCGAGGCTGAACGCCCCACAGCGCGTCACCGCGCCTCCGCCGGCCTCAGGTGGGGCGGGCCTTCCAGTCCTTCTTGGTGAAGATCGCGAGGTCGACGACCAGGCACGCGGCGTGGCCGTCGCCGTCGAGGCCCCAGTAGCAGCGGTACGCGCCGGGCTTGCCGCTCGCGAACGGCAGGGTGTCGGGGGCGGGCGCGGCGCCGGCGCGCGCGCCGGTCGCCGCCGTGCCGTCGTCGCCGCCCGCGGCGGTCGCGGCGCCGTCGTCGTCAGGGCGGGCGGCCGCGGCAGCGTCGAGGAACGCCGCCTGCCCGACGACAGCGCGCAGGTCGGCGCGTCGTCGACGGCGCGCGGTGGCCGCTTGCCGTCGGCGTGGGCGATCACCCAGCGCACCACGGGGCCGCGGCCGACGTGGAGCACCGCGGCGGCGACTCGCGGCGGGTCGGCGCTGCCGTCGGTATGGGCGAGGCTGAGCGTGCAGCGATAGCGACCCGCCGGCACCGTGCGCGCGAACACCAGTCCGCGTCGCGGCGCTGCGAGGTCGGCGAGCGCGATCCGGCCGCTGGTCACCGCCAGCGGCGTCGGCATCATCTGGATCTCGAGGCGGTGCGGACCGAACCGCTCGCCGTAGCGGCACAGGCGACCGACGTCGAGGTCGGCGTCGAGCTCGGTCAGGGCCGGCGCGGGGGGCCGCGGCGGCACCACGGCGCGGTCGGGCGCGGGCGGGCCGGCGCCAGGGGCGCGCGCGTCGGCGGCGGCGCGGTGGTCGCGCCGGCCTGACGGGGCGCGGGCGCCGCGGTGGTCGCGCCGCGGGCGGTCGGGCGCGGCTGCGCCTTGGCGGTCGCCCTGGTGTTCGCGCCGGGCTTCGGCTTCGCGGCGGTCGCGGGTTGGGACGCCGACTTCGACTTCGACTTCGGCTTCGGCTTCGGCTTCGCGGCGGCCTTCGGCCTGGGCTTCGCGGCGGCCTTCGTGGTCGCCTTGCCGCCGGACGCACGCGCTCCGACGGCGCCTCCCCGCGGGCGCTGCTTCTTCATCGCCACGCAACGAAACGTATCACGGCGGTCGCACCGCTCGCGCTACCCTGGGGCGTGCCGTCGCTGAACCGTGACAAGGCGCGTCGCGCCGCCGCCCACCCCGACCGGCCCGGCGAGCAGTGCCGCGGCGAGCCCACCCGGTACGCCCCGGTCATCGATCGCGGCCGCTGCGAGGGCAAGGGCGACTGCGTCGAGGTCTGCCCCTACGACGTCTTCGAGGTCGGGCGCCTCGACGACGCCGACTTCGCCCGGCTCGGCGTGCTCGGCAAGCTCAAGGCGCTGGCGCACCGGCGCCGCACCGCGTACACGCCCCGCGCCGACGCCTGCCAGGCCTGCGGCATGTGCGTCGTGGCCTGCCCCGAGCAGGCGATCCGGCTGACCGAGCGCTGACGCCGCCCGATCAATCGAACGGCTCGGTCGCGCCCAGCTTGCCGGCGCGCTCGAGCGCGCCGAGCACCGCGCGCGCCAGCGCCTCGTCGTCGTCGCCGGTGACGCGCTCGTCGTCGAGGCGCGCCGCGGCGACCCCGCCGTCACCGTCCGCCGCGACGACGATCGCGAGCACGCCGGCCGCGGCGACCGCGGCGGCGGCCGCGGCGTCGACCACCGCGGCGATCCGGCCGTGGTCGAACAGCACGCGCTCGACGAGGTAGGCGCGGCCGCGCGCGGCGTCGGCGGCGGCGCCACCCACGGTGATCACGGCGCCGACCTGGTCGAGCCGGGCCCGGCGCTCGGCGGCGCTGACCTGGGCCCGCGGCCCGGCCGCCGCCGCCGCGGTCGGCACGCCGCCGGCGACGATCATGCCGGCGCCGACGGTGTCGTGGGTCAGCGAGTCGATCAGGATGAACGAGCCGGTGGCGCGGTTGTGGGCGTACGGATCGCAGAACAGCGGCTGGTGGGCGCGCAGCGTGACCCGGCCGATGTCGTTGAGCGACAGGTGCGGCGCCGGCCGCGGCGCCAGGTCCTCGGGATCGATCACGCCGACGACGCCGACGACGTCGGCCCGGACCAGCCGGCTGGTGTGCTTGAGCAGGTACGAGCGGTCGGGATCCATCGGCCGCTCGCTCAGCCACACCAGCATGGCGTCGAGCCGCTGCGACGCCAGCGGCGCCCGGCCGGCGTGCACGATCATGTCGCCGCGGCTGACGTCGATCTCGTCGGCGAGCCGCAGCGTCACGCTCATCGGCGCGAACGCCTCGGTCAGGGCGCCGTCGTAGGTGTCGATCGCCGCCACGGTCGTGCGCCGGCCCGACGGCAGCGCGACGACCTCGTCGCCGACCCGGACCACGCCCGACGCCAGCTGGCCGGCGAAGCCGCGGTAGTCGAGGCTGGGCCGCACCACGTACTGGACCGGGAACCGCAGCTCGTCCAGGTTGCGGTCGGCGTCGAGCGGCACCCGCTCGAGGTGCTCGAGCAGGGTCGGCCCGTCGTACCAGGGCGCGGCGTCGCCGTGCGTGACGATCTGGTCGCCGCGCAGCGCCGACACCGGCAGGCAGGTGACGTCGGGGATGCCCAGGCGGCCGGCGAACGCGCCGATCTCGTCGGCGATGCGCGCGAACACCGCCGGATCCCAGGCCACCAGGTCCATCTTGTTGACGCACACGACCAGGTGCGGGATGCCCAGCAGCGACGCCAGGTAGGCGTGCCGGCGGGTCTGGGCCAGGACGCCGAGGCGGGCGTCGATCAGGATCACCGCGACGTTCGCGGTCGACGCGCCGGTCGCCATGTTGCGCGTGTACTGCACGTGCCCCGGCGTGTCGGCGATGATGAACTTGCGGGTCGCGGTCGCGAAGTAGCGGTAGGCGACGTCGATCGTGATGCCCTGCTCGCGCTCGGCGCGCAGGCCGTCGGTGAACAGCGAGAAGTCGACCTCGGCGGCCGAGCCGTCGCCGCGGGTCGCGCCCCGGGCCGACGCCCGCTTGACCGCCGACAGCTGGTCCTCGTAGACGCTGGCGGTGTCGTGCAGCAGGCGGCCGATCAGCGTCGACTTGCCGTCGTCGACCGAGCCGATCACGACCAGCCGGAGCAGCTCCTTCTGCTCGTGGCGGCGCAGGTAGGCCTCGACGTCGCCGCGCAGCAGCGCCTCGTCGTCGACCGCCACCGCCGGCGACGCCCGGTCGTGATCGCGCGCGGCCATCAGAAGTAGCCCTCGCGCTTCTTGACCTCCATCGAGCCCTCCTCGTCGTGATCGATCAGCCGGCCCTGGCGCTCGCTGTGACGGGCCAGCAGCATCTCCTGGATGATCGCGGGCAGGGTCGTGGCCTCGGAGCGGATCGCGCCCGACAGCGGGTAGCAGCCCAGGGTCCGGAACCGCACCACCTCGGTGCGCGGCACCTCGCCGGGGCGCAGCCGCATGCGGTCGTCGTCGACCATGATCAGCGCGCCGTCGCGCTCGACCACCGGGCGCGGCGCCGCGAAGTACAGCGGCACGATCGGGATGTCCTCGAGCCAGACGTACTGCCAGACGTCGAGCTCGGTCCAGTTCGACAGCGGGAAGGCGCGGATCGACTCGCCGCGCTTGACCTTGCCGTTGTAGAGGTTCCACAGCTCGGGCCGCTGGTTCTTGGGATCCCACTGCCCGAACTGGTCGCGGAACGAGTAGATGCGCTCCTTGGCCCGCGACCGCTCCTCGTCGCGCCGGGCGCCGCCGAACGCGGCGTCGTAGCCGCCCTCGCGCAGCGCCTCGAGCAGCGCGTGGGTCTTCATGATCTGCGTGTACTTGTTGCTGCCGTGATCGAAGGGGTTGACCCCGTCGGCGACGCCGCGGCGGTTCTGGTGGACCAGCAGCCGCAGCCCGTGGTCGGCGCAGAACCGGTCGCGGAACTCGTACATCGCGCGGAACTTCCACGTCGTGTCGATGTGGAGCAGCGGGAACGGCAGCGGTCCGGGCGCGAACGCCTTCTGGGCCAGCCGCACCATCACCGACGAGTCCTTGCCGATCGAGTACAGCATCACCGGGCGCTCGAGCTCGGCGGCGACCTCGCGCAGGATGTGGATGCTCTCGGCCTCGAGCTGGCGGAGGTGGGTGAGGCGGCGGGCGTCGAGGCCGGGCGGGGAGGGCGTCACGGTGGGCCTGGTCACTGCGGGTCATCCGTTATGACGGATCCATGTCTACCAGGGTGGACGTGGTGGTCAAGGATAAAGGACGAATATCCACCATGACGGACGCTCGCCGGCGCCGGGGCCCCGCCGCGCCCTCCTCAGCGGCGCACGAGCTGGCTGATCACGCGCAGCAGATCCTCGCGCGAGAACGGCTTGTCGAGCACCGGCGGGCCGTCACCGCGGCGATGCTCGCCCGCGGCGTAGCCGGTCATCAACACGACCGGCACCGGGTTGCCGGCGTCGGCGAGGGCGCGGGCCAGGCCCCGGCCGTCGAGGCGCGGCATCGCGATGTCGCTGATCACCAGCTCGAAGGCGCCGCCCGCGGCGGCGTCGGCGGCGAGCCGCTCGAGGGCGTCGACGCCGTCCTCCGCGGTCTCGACGGTGTGGCCCTCGCTGCGCAGCAGCCGGGCCAGGGCGTGGCGGACCGGCGGCAGGTCGTCGACCAGCAGGATCCGCAGCGCCGGCTGCGGCGGCGGCGCGCTGTCGCGCGGCGACGTCCGCGGCGGGTCGCCGCTGATCACCGGGAGGTAGACGTCGACGGTGGTGCCGCGGCCGAGATCGCTGACGATCTGGACCACGCCGCCGTGCTGGCGCACCGTGCCGTAGACCGCGGCGAGGCCGAGGCCGGTGCCGCCCTCGCCGGCGCGGGTCGTGAAGTAGGGCTCGAAGATCCGCGGCAGGACGTCGGGGGCGATGCCGCGCCCGGCGTCGGCGATGCGCAGCCAGGCGTAGCGGCCGGGCTGGCAGTCGGCCTCGAGGCGGGCGTCGTCGGCGGCGAGATCGATCTCGGTCAGGGTCACGCGCAGCGTGCCGGCGCCGTTCATGGCGTCGCGGGCGTTGACCAGCAGGTTCATGAACGCGCCGTCGAGCTGGGTCGGATCGGCGTGGACCAGCGGGCGCGCCTCGCTGGTGACCTCGACGGTGAGCTGGTGGCCGGCGACCCGGGTGAACAGGTGCAGGACCTCGTCGAGCTGGTTCGCGAGATCGATGCGGCGGGGCCGGAACGGGTGCTTGCGCGCGAACGCCAGCAGCTGGCGGACCAGGCCGGCGCAGCGATCGATCGCGGCGCCCATGGTGTCGAGGTCGGCGGCCGGGGCCGCGCCGCCGCGGCGCCGGATCAGGTCGAGCTGGGCGCCGAGCACGGTCAGGTAGTTGTTGAAGTCGTGGGCGACGCCGGCGGCGAGCGTGCCGATCGCGTCCATCTTGGCGGCGTGGCGCAGCTCCTGCTCGAGCTCGACGCGGGCGGTGACGTCCATGCTGACGCCGACGACCCGCGAGCCGGCGTCGTCGTCGACGCGGCGGGCCCGCGACTCGAGGTGGATCGTGCGGCCGTCGCGACGCACGATCCGGACCAGCAGCGGCGGCAGCAGCTCGCCGTTGGCGACCCGGAGGCCCCAGTCGTGCTGGCGCGCGACGTCGTCGGGGTGGGTCACCGCGTCCGACATCGCGACGTCGGGCGGGGTGCCGGGCTCGACGCCGAGGATCCGGTACAGCTCGTCGGACCACTCCAGGCGTCCGGTGCCGAGATCGAAGACGTGGCTGCCGACGCCGGCGGCGCGCTGGGTCTCGGCCAGCATCGCGTTGGCCTGCGCCAACAGCTCGCTGGTGCGGTGGCTGTCGGTGACCCGCGACATCGTGCCGACGAAGCGGCGGACCCGGCCGTCGGCGCCGCGCTCGGCGACGCCGTGCCCGACCAGCCACTCGGTGGTGCCGTCGGGGAGCACGACCCGGTAGGCGTACGGCGGCGGCGGATCGCTGGCCTCGGCGAGGTGCCGCGCCATCGCGACGCCGGTGACGTCGTCGGGGTGGATCCGCTGGAAGAACTCGTCGGTGGTGAAGCGCTCGCCGGGGGCGAAGCCGTGGAGCCGGTACATCCCGGCCGACCACGCGGTCCGCGCGTCGGGCTCCCACACGAACGAGCCGATGCCGGCGGTCTCCTCGATGACGTCGAGGAGCCGGTGGTGGTCGCCCGGCGTGAGCGGAGCGACCCACGAGCGATGGGGATCGTCGGCGGACAGGTGCGGGATGATACCGCGCGGCGCACCGATGAGGAGCCGGTGGCGCGAGGCGGGCGCGGCGCCGGCCGGTCGTCAGCGGTCGGGCCGGCCGACGTCGAAGATCACCTTCCAGGCGCCGTCGAGCTTGCGCCAGACGGTGATGTAGGTGCCCGTGATCTGCTGATCCGGCGCCTCGCGCGACGCCGACACCCAGGTGCCGGCGGTGGCGCCGAGCTGGCCGTCGGCCGACAGCCGCCCCACCTTGGGCTCCCATCGCAGCGTGGCGTCGACCAGCACCGGGGTGATCGCGGCGCGGATCGCGTCGGCGCCCTGCGCCGCGTCGGCGCCGGTCCACATGACGCCGTCGGGCGCGAACGCGTCGACCCAGCCGGCGGGGCCGCGCGCGCTGGTGGCGGCGTCGAAGGCGCGGTCGGCGTCCTCGAGCGCGAGGCCGCCGGGCCCGGCCGCCGGGGTGAAGCGCGCGGTCGTCGTGGTCGTGCCGGCCCGGGTCTCGAACGCGATCGCCGCGCCGTCGCGCCGGATCGTCATCGTGGCCTGGCCGTCGGCGCAGCGCAGCGCCAGCGTGCCGTCGTCGGGGCCGGCGGCGGTCGCGTCCGCGCCGCGCACCTCGTCGCAGATCATCGGCGCCGCGCCGTCGTACTGCCACAGCCGCAGGGCGCGGTCGTCGATCGAGCCGTCGGCGCCGTCGCCGGGCTCGTCGTCGACGACCCACACCAGCGGCGACGCCTGCAGGACGACGCCGTAGATCGCGCCGGTGGGCCCGCCCGGCCGCAGCCAGCTGACCCGCAGCCCGACGTCGTCGGCGGGCTGCCAGTCGCCGGCGAGCAGCGAGGCGCGGACCAGCGCGCCGGCGGCGACCGGGGCCGGCGGGTCGGCGGGGGGCGTCGGCGCGGTGCCGCCGCCGCCGCCCGCGGGTGCGGTCGCGGCCGGGCCGCAGGCGGTGGCGAGCGCGGCGAGCGCGGCGAGCGCGGCCGGCGAGGCGAGGAGGCGAGTCGAGCGCATGCCCGAAGCTATCACTGCGGGACGATCTGCATGATCTGTCCCGAGTCCTGGCGCACCACGTAGAGCTCGCCGGCGGCGTCCTGGCCGAACGAGACGATGTCGCCGCCGCGCAGGCCGTCGTGCTCCTGGACGCCGACCGCGGCGCTGCCGTCCCACGTGAACGAGCGCACCCAGTGGCCACCGTAGTCGGCGAAGAAGTAGGTGCCCTGCCAGCCGGGCATGCGACAGCCCCGGTAGACGTAGCCGCCGATGACCGCGCTGCCCTGGCCGTGGTCGTACTCGTAGACCGGCTGGACCTTGGCGCTGGTGTCGCAGCCGCTGCCCGGGTTGAAGCAGTGGGTGCCCTCCATGACGCTCCAGCCGAAGTTGAGCCCGGCGGCGGCGCCGGCGGCGACGACGTCGATCTCCTCCCACAGCCCCTGGCCGACGTCGCCGATGTAGAGGTCGCCGGTGGCGCGATCGAACGACCACCGCCACGGGTTGCGCAGGCCGTACGACCAGGTCTCGTCGAGGCCGGCCTGGCCGACGAACGGGTTGTCGGCGGGGATCGTGTACGGCAGCGACGACACGTCGACGCGCAGCAGCTTGGCGAACGCGACGCCGGTGTTCTGGCCGTAGGCCATGGGATCGTTGGCGCCGCCGCCGTCGCCGATGCCGAAGTAGAGGTAGCCGTCGGGGCCGAACGCCAGGGTGCCGCCGTTGTGGTTGCCGGCGAAGTCGTCGAGGAAGAAGACCTGCTGGGCGCTGGTGGGGTCGGCGCGGTCGGGGTCGCTGGCGTCGGCGAGGTACTGGTCGACGACCTCGTCGCCGTTGTTGTCGGTGTAGTAGACGTAGAACTTGTGGTTCTGGGCGTACTGCGGGTGGAACGCCAGGCCCAGCAGGCCGCGCTCGTCGTCGAGCGACGACACGTTGCTGACGTCGACGGTGAGGAACGGCTCGGCGAGGACCTGGCCGCCGCTGATGATCTTGATCGCGCCGGTCTTCTCGAGCACGAACAGGCGCGGGTCGCTGGGCGGCGAGGTCACGAACACCGGCATGTCGAAGCCGGAGGCGACCTCCTGCAGGCCCAGCGTCGGGGTGCCGGACACCGGCTGGCAGCCGGGCACGGCGTCGGGGACGCCGCCGTCGCCGCCGCCGGTGTCGTCGCCGGAGCCGCCGCCACCGCCACAGGCCGGGATCAGCGCCAGCAGCAGGGCGCAGGGGAGCGAGAGGACGCGCATCGGGGCAGCGTACACCGGGGCGGCGCGGGCCCGAAGTAGCGGATTCTTGGCGTGAATCGGGTGTGAGCGCCGCGACAATCCGTCCGTACGATCGAAGGTGTACCGGATTCACTCCTGGGTCGTGGCTGCGTTAGGGTGCCGCCATGCGCTCCATCCACGAGGTCGCGGCCGAGCTGGATCTCGGCGACGACGACCTCCTGTCCTTCGGTCCGCACATGGCGAAGCTGCGCCTGTCGACCGTCACCCGCCTCTCGGCGAAGCCCCGCGGCCGCATCGTGCTGGTGTCCGCGATCAACCCGACCCCCGCCGGCGAGGGCAAGACCACCGTCTCGGTCGGCCTGGCCCAGGGCCTGCGCCGGCGCGGTCACCGCGCGGTCGCGGCGCTGCGCGAGCCGTCGCTGGGGCCGATCTTCGGCATCAAGGGCGGCGGCACCGGCGGCGGCAAGTCGCGGCTCGAGCCCAGCGACCGGATCAACCTGCACTGCACCGGCGATCTGCACGCGGTCACCGCCGCGCACAACCTGCTCGCCGCGCTGGTCGACAACGCGATCAACTTCCGCGCCGGCCTCGATCTCGAGCACCGCCAGGTGCTGTGGCGGCGCGTGCTCGACATGAACGATCGGTTCCTGCGCCGCATCGTCATCGGCCTCGGCGGGCGCACCGGCGGCGTGCCCCGCGAGGACGCCTTCGACATCACCGCGGCGTCGGAGGTCATGGCGATCCTGTCGCTGGCCCGCGACATCCCCGATCTCAAGGCGCGGCTGGCCCGCATCGTCGTCGGCTTCGACCGCGGCGGCGAGCCGGTCACCGCCGGCCGGCTCGAGGCCTCGGGCGCGATGGCGGCGCTGCTGCACGACGCGATCCTGCCCAACATGGTGCAGACCACCGAGGGCGGCCCGGCGTTCGTCCACGGCGGCCCGTTCGGCAACATCGCGCACGGCTGCTCGAGCGTGATCGCGACCCGCGCCGCGCTCGGCGCCGCCGACCTGGTCGTCACCGAGGCCGGCTTCGGCTTCGATCTCGGCGCCGAGAAGTTCTTCGACATCAAGTGCCGCGCCGCCGGGGTGTGGCCGTCGGCGGTGGTGCTGGTGGTGACGGCGCGGGCGCTGCGCAGCCACGGCCGCGGTGATCTCGCGATCGGGCTCGACCACCTCGATCATCACGTCGCCAGCGTCGCCGCGTTCGGCTTCAAGCCGGTGATCGCGATCAACGTCTTCCCCGACGACGATCCGGCCGATCTGAAGGCGATCGCCGCGGCCGCCGCCGAGCGCGGCCTGGGCGCCGCCGAGGTCCGGTGTTTCACCGAGGGCGGCGCCGGCGCCGAGCGGCTCGCCGATCTCGTCGCCGAGACCGCGAAGGCGTCGACCGCGACGCCGAAGTTCCTCTACGAGCTGGACGATCCGCCCCTGAAGAAGCTCGAGAACGTGGCGCGCACGATCTACGGCGCCCGCGCGGTCGAGCTGTCGCGCGCCGCCAAGGACGAGCTGGCCCGCGCCGTCGCCGACGGTCACGGCAACTTGCCGGTGTGCGTCGCCAAGACCCACCTGTCGCTGTCCGACGATCCGCGGGCGGTGGGCCGGCCGCGCGATCACGT
This sequence comes from Kofleriaceae bacterium, assembly GCA_020633495.1. Classification (GTDB taxonomy): domain Bacteria; phylum Myxococcota_A; class Polyangia; order Haliangiales; family Haliangiaceae; genus WYBA01. The sequence continues at coordinate 41,059 of JACKDR010000042.1, forward strand.
CCTGGGCGTGCGCGGCGTCCGCGTCTCGGTCGGCGCCGGCTACATCCTCGCCCTCGCCGGCGAGATCGTGACGATGCCGGGCCTGCCGCGGCAGCCGGCGTCGGCGTCGATCGATCTCACCGACGACGGCGAGATCGTCGGCGTGCACTGACCGGCGGCGCTCGGCCGGCGCAGCGCCGGCCGGGTCGTCGCGGCCAGGGGCGGACCTACGGTGCCTTCGCCTCCTCGCCGCCCGCCGCCGCCTTCGTCGCCTTCGTCGCCTTCGCCGCCTTCGTCTTCGTCGCCTTCCGCTTGCCGGTCTCGACGAAGGTCCAGTCGGGCGCGGTCACCACCGGCAGCGTCACCCCGAGGTGCCGCTCGATGTGGTCGCGCTCGTCGGCGCAGATCGTCCCGAGCTCGGCGTCGACGGTCCGGATCGTGCCGCCGGCGTCGTTCATCGTGCACGTGGCGTTGACCTCGCCCTCGCGGTGGTCGAGGCCGAAGGTGTGGCCGAGCTCGTGGATCGCGACCTTGACCAGGCGCCGCGCGACCTTGCCGCGGCGCGCCTTGCCGCGGCTCAGCCGGTGCGACGAGATCACGGCGACCTGGGAGTCGAGGTAGGCGAGCCCGAAGATGCCCCAGTCGATCTCGTGGGTGCCGTCCTGCTGGCGCCGCGCGTGATCGATCTTGGCGACCGAGATGTCGTCGCTGGTGACCCCGACCACCGCCTGGCAGCCGCTGTCGGGCACGACGTCGGCGGCGAGCTCGTCGAGGAGCTTGTCGGCGCGCCACCGCTTGCGCGGCTCGTACCAGGCCTCGGCCGGCAGCTCGCGGGCCGCCAGCGTCGTCACCGTGAAGCCATAGACCTCGGTGATGCCGCGGGCCAGCGGCGCGAGGAGCTTGCGGTCGTGCTTGCCCAGCGGCTGCAGGCAGATCGTGATCGTGGCCGGATCCGCGGCGGCGGTCCGCGCCACGATCCGGTCGGGGTCGCCGGCGCGCTCGGGATGTGCGGCCACCGGCGCCGCGGCCCCGATCGAGATCGCCGTCGCGGCCGCCAGGGCCACCCTGAGTCGCCGGGTCGATGCGCGCATGAGCACTGCAACGCCGCGCCGTGACAGAGGATCTATCGACGGCCCCGGGCGCTTCGTCGCGCCCGCCGCGGCGGCGCGACGGAGATGTCACGAGATCGCCCCACGTGGCTGTGGTCAGACCAGATAGCGTCGCCGCCATGAAGCGTCGTGACGTCCTGAAGTCGATGGGCGCGATGGCGGGCGCCGCCGCCGGGTCGCGGTTGTTGTCCGGCTGCGGCGGCGCCGGCGGTGACGACGGCGAGGCCGGCATCACCACCGTCGTGCTGCTGATGTTCGAGAACCGCAGCTACGACCACGTGCTCGGCACCCGCGGCATGCTCGAGGGCAAGCCGGGCGACGGCCTGACCGCGGCGATGACCAACCTCGACAGCGACGGCGCGGTGGTGGCGCCGTGGCCCGGCACCCCCGACACGATGTGCGTGCCGGATCCGCCGCACGGCTGGGACGCGTCGCACCGGCAGTGGAACGCCGGCGCCAACGACGGCTTCGTCACCGAGCAGCAGCGCGACACCCCGGGCGACCTCGGGCCCATGCAGTACCTGTCGCGCGAGCACCAGCCGGTGACCTGGGCCCTCGCCGACGCCTATGCGACCTGCGATCGCTGGTTCGCCTCGGTGATGGGCCCGACCTGGCCCAACCGGTTCTACTGGATGGCCGGCACCTCGATGGGGATGACCAGCAACGACCTGCCGCCGGGCGGGTTCACCGCCAAGACCATCTTCCACCGCCTCGACGAGGCCGGCGTCGACTGGAAGATCTACTACGGCGATCTGCCGTTCGCGCCGCTGCTCGGCACCAAGTTCGACGTCGACCTGTCGACCCGGCTGTGGCGGCTCGAGGACTTCTTCGCCGACGCCGCCGCCGGCACCCTGCCGGCGGTGGTCTACCTCGATCCGCCGTTCGCGCTCGCCGACGATCACCCGCCGCACCACCCGCTGCTCGGGCAGCAGTACCTGGCGTCGGTGTACGCGGCGCTGGCGTCGTCGCCGCAGTGGAAGCACACGCTGCTGATCGTCACCTACGACGAGCACGGCGGCTTCTTCGACCACGTCTCGCCGCCGACCACCGTCGACGACCACGCCGACCAGGGCTTCGACCAGCTCGGCTTCCGGGTCCCGACGCTGGTGGTCGGCCCGTACGTCAAGGCCGGCCACGTCTCCAGCGTCGTTCGCGATCACACCTCGGCGCTCAAGCACCTCGAGGGCATGTTCGGGCTCGCGCCGCTGAGCGCGCGGTCCAGCGCCGCCGCGGACCTGTGGGAGCTGATCGACGAGGATCGCCTGGCCGCGGGCGAGCCCGCCGCGCCCATCGACCTGCCCGAGGTCTCGCTCGACGGCTGGATGACCGACAACGCGATGTGCCGCGCCGTCGCCACCGGCCGCGAGGACCACGACATCATCCGCATCTCCGAGCTCAACCCCGAGCTGCAGGCGCGGTGGGACCGGCGCGACGAGCTGCCCGATCGGCTGCGCGCGATCGAGGCCCAGGTCGCGGCCTACCGGCGGCGGTAGCGGCGCCGGCGGCGGCACCCGACGGTCGGCGCGGTCAGCGGCGGTCGCCGACGCACACGCCGCCGCGGCAGCGCGGCACGAAGTGCGACGCGTCCTCGCCGGGCGGGCACATGCCGGCGATGTCGCAGATGCTGGCGTCGCAGCTCGCGACCGCGCACGCGGCCTCGGCGCGCTGCTGCCCGACCCGCGACCGCGCCATCGGCTGCCCGATCGAGCACTGCGGGCACGAGCAGCAGCCGGGCCAGTTGGTGACCAGGCACTCGTCGTCGGCGCTGCACGCGTCGTCCGCCGTCTCGGCGGGCAGCGCGTCGGGATCGGCCGGGGCGACGTCGTCGACGTCGGGGGCCGCGGCGTCGTCGTCGGTGGCGTCGTCGTCGGCCGCGGGCGGCTCGACGCGCGCCGCGGGCTCGC
>JACKDR010000043.1 GCA_020633495.1 Kofleriaceae bacterium
GACCAGGTGCTGCTGGTGCCGGCGCCGGGCGCGCCGGCCTGAGCGACGGCGCACGGCGCCGGCCACCGCGACGCCGCGTTCGTCCGGCCTCCGGACATCTGCGCGCCCTCGCGGACGCGGCGCGACGCGCTATGGTGCGACGATGGAACGCGAGATCCTGGCCGCCAACCAAGCCTTCTACGACGCCTTCGTCCACGAGGACGCCGACGCGATGGACGCGCTGTGGGCGCGCCGCGCGCCGGTGGCGTGCGTCCACCCGGGGTGGAGCGCGCTGCTCGGGCGCGATCAGGTGATGGCGAGCTGGCGGGCGATCATGGCGGGCGGCGCGCCGCCGATCCGCGCCAGCCGGCCGCGGGTCCACCAGGTCGGCGACGTCGCCTACGTCGTGTGCGACGAGCGGATCGACGACGGCCGCCTGGTCGCGACCAACGTCTTCGTCCGCGAGGACAACGCCTGGCGCCTGATCCACCACCACGCCAGCGAGGTCTCGGCGCTGGCCGCGCCCGAGAACGACGACGACGACGTGCCGACGGCGCCGCCGCGCTCGATCCTGAACTGACCTCGCCGCCGCGACCTCGGAGCAGATCGGACCGGGCAGACCGGGCCGGGCAGACCGGACCGCCGGGCAGACCGGACCGGGGTTGCGTCGCGCCAGCTGGCCGCGCCCGAGGACGACGACGACGACGCCGGGCAGACCGGACCGGGGTTGCGTCGCGCCAGCTGGCCGCGCCCGAGGACGACGACGACGACGTGCCGACGGCGCCGCCGCGCTCGAGCCTGAACTGACCTCGCCGCCGCGACCTCGGAGCAGATCGGACCGGGCAGACCGGGCCGGGCAGACCGGACCGGGGTTGCGTCGCGCCAGCGTCGGGCCATCTCACAGCGCGGCACCCACGGCAAGGCTGCCAAGCGCGACCAGACGCCGCGCAGGTGTCACGCCGCGACCGAAATTCACCACGCCGCGACGGCGCGCGCCCACGGGGCGCACGCGCGTCGCGAGACATCTTCCTCGTCACGCTCGCTGCGGTTCGGCGACGACGACGCTGGCGAACCGACGCAGCCAGTACGTGCCCGGAGGGAACACCGCCGCCAGGCCGGCCAGCCACGCCGCTCGAGCCGCGCGGTACGCGTCGACGAACGCACGGTTGCGCTGCAACGCCTCGACGCGCGCCCACACGCTGCGCGCAGCCACCCGCGGACGCAGCCCGCGCCGCGGCTCGCGGCTCGTCGGACGACTCCGCCAGTCCTGCTGCAGCACGCCGCGACGCCCGAGCACTCCGCGCCCCGCGCGCCGGCGCTCCGCCGCAAGGCGCTCCTCCTCGGCCGCCACGCGCTCGCGCAACGCACACAGGAAGGCGTCGGCGTCCTCGATGCCGGGCGGCAACCCGAGCTCGAGCGTGACCTCTTCCGGCATCGAGCCGCCGGCGCGGAAGAACTGCTTGGGCCGCCGCACCACGATCTCCTTCCGGTTCAGCAGCGCGGCGAGCCCGTGCACGCCCGGCCAGTGATGCACGCGGTCCACGAGGCCCGCCTTCACCGGGTTGGTCGCCGCGTACACGAGCTTGTCGAGCACGTCGTCGACCTCGACGAGCTGCACCAGGCACGGCGGCTCGCTGGACCAAAGGTTCTCGCGTCGCCCGCGGTGCGCGTTCTGCGCCTTCGCCAGCATCTTGTGGAAGTGCTCCGTGAATTCCACGATGCGCCCCTCGGCGTCATAGACGACCGTATGGTGGTGGTTCGACATCACCACGGGCAGCACGATGCGCACGTCGTACCGGTTCGCAGCCTCGGCCAGACAATACAGGAACGTCTCGTTGGTCACCTTGTCGGGTCGCAGCAGCAGCTGCCGCTGCGTGCACCGACGCGTGAGCATGTAGGTCCGGCCGGGGAGCACTTCGCGAGGCAACGACATCGCCCCGTCGCATCAGCACGACACGTGCCGGCGCCAACACCGCGGAACCTCATGCACATCGTCCGATGTCCGGTCGCAAACGTCCGCTGACCGGACTCGCTGTCCGGTGGCCGTCCCCACCGTGGGACCCCGTCCGGAAGCCGACCATGGCCATGTCTCGCGTAGCCGACGCGACCGCCAAGCCCCCCCGGCGTCCTTCCTCCACTTCTCGTCTCGGAAACCCGTCTCGGAAGCCAACCCCGGCGGGGCGGGGCGGGGCGAGGCGCGTTGAGCGCGAAAACCAACCCCGGTGGGGCGGGGCGCGCGGAAACCAAGCCCGGTGGGCGGGGCGAGGCGCGTTGATCGCGGAAACCAACCCCGGCTGGGCGGGGCGAGGCGCGTTGATCGCGAAAACCAACCCCGGTGGGCTGGGCGAGGCGCGTTGCTCGCGAAAACCAACCCCGGTGGGGCTGGGCGAGGCGCCGCGCACGTTGGGTGACGGTGGGACCACGCGCCGGTTCGGCGGCGGCGGCGTGGCGTGGCCATGCGCCCCTGGGAGATCGAGAGGTTCACCCGGGGTCGCGGGCGCGGCGCCTACGGCACGACCGCGCGCAGCGCCGCGGTCAGCTCGCCGTCGTCGAGCCAGACCCCGTGGCCGGCGGGGCACCGGTCGATCGGCTGGCCGGCGAAGGTCGCGGGCTCGAGGGCGGCGGCGCACGCCGGGCAGGCCAGCGCGGCCTCGTCGGCGGCGCGGGGCACCAGCTCGAGCGGGTCGGCGAACAGGCCGTCGCGCATCGTTCGCACCATCTCCTCGAGGCGCTGCTCGCCGAGCCAGGCGCCGCGGCACGACCGGCAGACGCGGCCGGCGCCCAGCGGCGCCAGCTGACCCCCACAGCGCGGGCACCCGGGCGACGGACCCTCGGTCGACATGACGCCAGCATGCCACAGCGCCGGTGGATCGAGCCAAGTTCGACGAGTACCTTCGCGGCATGGCCACCGACGACCTCCGCGCCCAGCTCGACGACCTGCGCACCCAGCTCGGCGCGATCGATCGCGAGATCCTGGCCGCGGCGGCGCGCCGTCAGGCGGTGGCGCTGCAGATCGGCCAGGTCAAGCGCGCCGCCGGCATCCCGACCCGCGACTTCCGCCAGGAGCGCGACGTCCTCGAGCGCGCCCGCGGCGCTGCCGGCGAGCTCGGCCTGCCGCCGGTGCTCGGCGAGCAGATCCTGCTGGCCTTGATCCGCAGCTCGCTGACCGTCCAGGAGCAGGACCAGGTCGCCGCCCACGGCGGCGGCGGCGGCCGGCGCGTCCTGGTCATCGGCGGCGCCGGCAACATCGGTCGCTGGTTCGTGCGCTTCCTCGGCTCGCAGGGCTTCGCGGTCGAGGTCGCCGACCCGGCCGGCCCGGTCGACGGCGTGCCGTCGGTCGCCGACTGGCGCACCCTCACGCTCGATCACGAGCTGATCGTGGTCGCCGCGCCGATGCCGGCGACCAACGCGATCCTCCACGAGCTGGCGGCGGCGCCGCCGCCCGGCGTGGTCTTCGACGTCGGCTCGCTCAAGAGCCCGCTGCGCTCCGGGCTGCGCGCGCTGCGCGCCGCCGGCGGCCGGGTCACGTCGGTGCACCCGATGTTCGGCCCCGACACCGAGCTCTTGTCGGGGCGCCACGTCATCTTCGTCGACGTCGGCGACGCCGAGGCCACCGCCGCGGTGCGGGCGCTGTTCACGCCGACGATGGCGACGCTGGTCGACATGGACCTCGAATCGCACGACCGGCTGATCGCCTACGTCCTGGGGCTGTCGCACGCGCTCAACATCGCGTTCTTCACCGCGCTTGCCGAGAGCGGCGAGGCGGCGCCGCGGCTGGCGACGCTGTCGTCGACCACGTTCGACGCCCAGCTGCAGGTGGCGCGCAACGTCGCGCGCGAGAACCCGGACCTGTACTTCGAGATCCAGCGGCTCAACGACTACGGCACCGAGTCGCTGTCGGCGCTGCTGTACGCGGTCGAGCGCCTGCGCTCGGTGGTGCGCGCCGGCGACGCCGAGGGCTTCCGCGCCCTGATGGAGCGCGGCCGCGGCTACCTCAGCACCCGCGACCCGGGCTGACGTATGCTCGGGCATCCCGTCGTGGAGGTCCGAGGCGATGCGTCACCTGCTCTGTGTGTCGATGACCCTGGCCGCCGCGGCGTGCGGCGGCCGCGCCGCGCCCGCGCCGGTCGCGCCGGTCGTGCCGGCCAACAGCGGCGGCGCGCTCGAGCCCGCCGAGGTGATCGCCGCCGACGGTGACCCGCACGAGGCCGACTGCGTCGCCTTCGCCGACGACGCCGGCCCGCAGCTGTGCATGACCCAGGAGGCCGGCGGCAACGACGGCGACGCGATCGCGTACTCGCTGTACCTGATGGTCCCGGATCCCGCGGCCGGCTGGCGGATCGCCGACCGGCAGGACGACGAGGTGCGGGCGCGGCCCGAGATGATGGCCGTGGGTGAGTTCACGGTCGCCGCCGAGGTCGGTGGCGCGGTCGCGATCGGCCCGGGTCGGCAGGCGATCGAGCTCCACACCGCGACGTCGCGGGAGGAGCCGGCCGAGAACGGCGGCGGCGGCGAGCGCGGCGACACGACGATCGTGATGGGCTACCGCGACGACGCGCTGATCGAGCTGTTCCGGGTCGAGACCTGGTACGAGGGCTACGTCGACGACGACGGCGGCCAGGAGCAGGGCTACGAGGTCCAGGACGAGGCGCACGGCGGCCTGTACGACGTCGTGATCACGACCCGCACGGTCAAGAACGAGTGGCCGACGGACCGCCACGTCGACCGGACCGCGGCCGAGCGGCTGACCTGGAACGGGACGGCGTACGATCGCGTGCCGATCTACGACGGCGAGGACGAGGACGAGGGCGCCACGGTCGACGACGACGATGCGGACGACGGCACCGACGGCGATACGGACGACGGCGATACGGACGACGGCACCGACGGCACCGACGGCACCGACGGCGACGCGGGCGACGCCGACCAGCCCTGGGACTGACGTGAGCGCCCCGGGCAAGCGGACGCCGACGTCGGCGATGGAGGTCATCGCCGACGGCCGCGTGCCCGCCATCCTCGCCGAGCTTCGCGGCCTGGGCAGCGCCCGCAACCGCGCCGGCATGGCCCGCTACGGCATCGACGTGACGCACGCCTTCGGCGTCCCGGTCGACGCCCTGCGGAAGATCGCGCGGCGCCTCGGCACCAGCCACGAGCTGGCGCGATCGCTGTGGGCGACGGGCAACCACGAGGCCCGGCTGCTCGCCTGCTTCGTCGACGATCCGGACGCGGTGACGGCGGCGCAGCTCGAGGCGTGGGCCGCCGACTTCGACTCGTGGGACGTGTGCGACCAGGCGACCACCAGCCTCTTCGACCGGACGCCGCACGCGTGGGCCACCGCGCGCGCGTGGACCACGCGCGACGAGGCGTGGGTGAAGCGCGGCGGCTTCGCCCTCATCGCGGGCCTGGCCAACCACGACCGGACCGCGCCCGACGGCGCGTTCCTGAGGCTGCTGCCGCTGATCGAGCGCGGCGCGTTCGACGATCGCAACTTCGTCAAGAAGGCGGTCAACTGGGCGCTGCGCAACGTCGGCAAGCGGAACCTGGCGCTCCACGCCGCCGCCATCGCGCGCGCCGAGCGGATCCTCGCCGCGGCCCGACGACGCGCCGGTGGCGACCGCGGCGGCGACGCGGCCACGCGGGCCGCGCGGTGGGTCGCCACCGATGCGCTCCGCGAGCTGCGCTCCGAGCAGGTGCGGACCCGGCTGCAGCGCGCGAGCGCGAAGGCCGCGAGCGGCCGGCGCCGCAGCCCTCGATGACGCCCACGCCGGGCGACGGCGTGACCAGGCGAGCGGTCGCGCGGGGCGCAGCCAGCCCCGCTCGTCACGAGCCTTCGATGGCGCGGCTGTTCGTCAGCAGCGAGGCCGCCGTGGCCCGTCCCCGCTCAGCACATGTGGTCCTCGGGGCTGCCCTTGGGCCCGACCAGCTCGACGCTGGCGCGGTGCTCGTCGTAGTCGAGGAAGTCGTCGGGCGCGGCGTCGGCCGCGGTCAGGTCCTCGAGGCCGCCGAGCGCCGCCTTGACCTCGGGCACGCCGACCCGGGCGAAGAAGTCGTCGGGCTTCTCGTCCGGCGTCCGCGCCGCGTCGTAGAGCTGGACCAGCCGCGCCACCGCCTCGGGGATCCGCCGCAGCGGCACCCGGGTGACCAGGCGGCCGAAGCGCGCGCCGCCGAGGCCGACGCCACCGCCGACGTAGAGCAGGTACTGCGGCACCGGCTTGCCGTCGAGCTTGCGCATGCCGCCCTGGAAGCCGATCCCCGAGACGTGGTGCTGGCCGCACGAGTTGGGGCACCCGGAGATCTTGATCGTCAGCTCGCGGGCCAGCGCGACCAGGTCGGGCCGGGCCTCGAGCGCGTCGGTCAACAGCCGCGCCAGGCCGCGCGACTGGGTCACCGCCATCGCGCAGCTCGACGCGCCCGGGCACGACGTGACGTCGAGGATCGTGCCGGCGCCGGCGCGCGCCAGGCCGACCGCGGCCAGCTCGGCGTGCAAGAGCGGCAGCTTCCAGGTCGGCACGTAGCGCAGCACCAGATCCTGATCGTTGGTCAGCCGGACCTCGCCCTCGCCGAAGTCCCGGCACAGCCGGGACAGCGCGCGCAGCTGCGCCACCGACAGATCGCCGAGGACGATCCGCAGGGTCACCAGCGAGAAGCCGGCCTGCTTCTGGGGCCGCACGCTGTCGGCGGCCCACGCCTCGAAGCCCTCGATCGCGGCCGGCGACTGCGGCAGCCCGGCGCGCGGCCGCGGCGGCACCGGCTGCGCCGGCAGGGTCAGCGGCCGCCCGCCGTCGCCGCGGATCCGCGCGCGCTCGGCGTGGTACTCGCCGAGGAAGGCGTCGGGCCCGACCTTGTCGATCGCCCACTTCAGGCGCGCCTTGGCGATGTTGCCGCGGTTGCCGATGCGGTTGAACACCCGCACCACCGCCTCGGCGGCCTCGAGCACCTCGCCGGCGGGGACGAAGTCCTCGACGGTCAGCGCCGAGCGGCGCAGCGTCGACAGGCCGCCGCCGGCGATGACCTGGAACCCGGGGACGCCGTCGACGACGCGGGCCAGGAAGCCCAGGTCGTTGATGAACGCCTGCGAGCAGTCGGTGCCGCAGCAGCCGCCGACCGACGGCTTGAACTTGCGCGGCAGGCCGTAGGCGAAGGTCTGGCGCACGAAGTGCTGGGCCAGGGCCTCGACGTACGGCGTGACGTCGAACGGCTCGTCGGCGGCGACGCCGGCGCGCGGGCAGCAGGTGATGTTGCGCACCGAGTTGCCGCACGCCTCGCGGGTGGTGATGCCGGCCTCGTCGGCGAGGAACCGCAGGATCGCGTCGGCCTGATCGGCGGGCACGAAGTGGTACTGGATGTTCTGCCGGGTCGTGATGTGGCCCTTGCCGCGGCCCCACCGCTCGGCGGCCACCGCGACCGCCTCGAGCTGGCTCGCGGTCAGGATGCCGCCCGGGATCTTGATCCGGATCATCACGAAGTCGTCCTGGCGCTGGTCGTAGACGCCGTTGAGCCGACACTCCTGCTTCCACTCGGTCGGGGTCAGCTCGCCGCGCTCGAAGGCCTCGAGGCGCTCGATGTAGCGATCGACGTCGGCGGCGTCGCCGAGGCGCAGGCGCACCGGCTGGGCGGTCACGGCGACGTCGGGGTGATGGCTGGCAAGGCTCGACATGGCGGGTTCCTGGGGCGAGGGGACGTCGCGCGGCGCGACGACTACGGGACCGCGACCGCGGCGACGGGCGTCGCGGCCAGGGCGGGAGCGAGGGTGGTGGCGAGGCCGGCGACCGCGCCGATGACCAGCAGGCCGGGCAGCTCGCCGGGCGGCAGCGCCGCGGCGGCGAGGCCGTCGAGGCGTCCGGTCCAGGTCGCTGCGCCGTCGTGCGACGCGCCGAGCACGACCGCCGCCGGCGTCGCGGCGTCCCAGCCGCGGGCGATCAGGAACCCGGCGAGCGCGCCGCGCGTGGTCAGGCCCATCAGCACGACCACGGTCGCGGCGGCGGGCGCCAGCGAGCCGAGGATCGGCGCGTACGCGCTCTCGGCGTGGCCCGAGACCACGACGAAGCCCGACGCCAGGCCGCGGTGGGTCACCGGGATGCCGGCCAGCGCCGGGCCGGCGATCGCCGAGGTCACGCCGGGGACGATCTCGAACGGCACGCCGGCGGCCTGCAGCGCCAGCGCCTCCTCGCCGCCGCGCCCGAACACGAACGGGTCGCCGCACTTGAGGCGGACGACGCGGTCGCCGCGGCGCGCCGCGCGGATCATCAGGCGGTGGATGCCGTCCTGATCGATCGAGTGCCGGCCGGCGCGCTTGCCGACGTAGAAGCGGCGCGCCTGCGGCGCCAGCGCGACCAGCTCGTCGGGGACCAGCGCGTCGTTGAGGATCAGGTCGGCGCGGCCCAGGCGATCGAGCGCGCGCCGGGTCAACAGCTCGGGATCGCCGGGGCCGGCCCCGACCAGCGACACCAGCCCGGGCGCGGTCACGACGCCCTCCCGGCCGCGGCCGCGCCGGCGGCGCGCGCCGAGGACGCGCCGGTCGCACCGGTCGCCGCGACCGCGGGCGGCGCGACCGCCGGGGCTCGCGCCGCGATCAGGCCACGCGCCTCGAGCGCGGCCAGGATCAGCGCCAGCGACGCCTCGACCGGCTGCTGGTCGGTGCGGACGACCACGTCGGGGTGCTCGGGCGGCTCGTACGGATCCGAGATGCCGCTGAAGTGCGGCACCTCGCCGGCCAGCGCGCGCTTGTACAGGCCCTTGACGTCGCGCTGCACCAGCGCGCCGAGCTCGGCCTTGACGTGGACCTCGACGAACGCCAGGCCCCGCTCCTCGGCGGCCTGGCGGACCCGGCGCCGGGTGTCGGCGTACGGCGAGATCGCCGCGGTGACGACGCCGACGCCGTGGCGCGCCAGCGTGCGCGCGACGAAGCCGATGCGCTCGACGTTGACGTCGCGGTCCTCGCGCGAGAAGCCGAGCCCCTTCGACAGGTGGGTGCGGACCTCGTCACCGTCGAGGATCTCGAGCTGGCGCTCGCCGGCGAGGTGGGCCGCCAGCGCGGTCGCCAGCGTGCTCTTGCCGGCGCCCGACAGCCCGGTGAGCCAGACGATGAAGCCGCCGCCGGTGGCGACCGCGGGGCGCGCCGGCGCCGGCGCTGCCGCGACCGCCTCGTGGACGTCGGCGAGGTAATGGGCGCGCAGGATCGCCGCGACCTCGGGGCGGACCAGCTCGCGCGGCAGGTGGCGACCGGCGCGCACCAGGTCGCGGACCCGGGTCCCCGACAGCGCGCGGCGCCCGGCGGGATCGTGGCCGCAGGTGCGCGCGGTCGCGATCGCGTCGCAGGTCCGGCAGTGGAACGCGGCCTCGAGCCGCAGCGGCGCGACGCCGAGCTCGGCGGCGTCGACGGCGTCGAGCAGGTCGGGGCCGGCGCCGGGACGCGGCGCGGCCGGGCCACCGAGGCGGCCGTGATCGGGCCCGACGATCAGGCGATCGACGCCGTGGTTCTTGGCGATCAGCACGTCGAGCAGGGCCTCGCGACCACCGGCGAAGCGGGGCGCGCCCGGGTGCGCCGCGATCAGCGCGCGACCCGCCGGGTAGTAGCCGGCGACCAGCGCGTCGTAGGTGCGGAACCGGACCTCGGCGGGGACGTCGTCGCGGCGGCCGTCGGCGGCGGCGGCGTGGAGGACCAGGCCGTCGCAGGACTCGAGCGCGATCCGCGTGAGGTGCTCGAGGGCGCGGTGGACCGGCGCGCCGGTGCGCAGCCCGGCGACCCGCCGCCAGCCCCGCGCGGTCAGCTCGGCGCGCAGCTGCCGCGGCGTCAGCCGGCGGCCGGCGAACGGCAGGACCTCGGGCAGCGGCAGCGCGTCGATCGGGCCGCCGACCAGCGTCCGCGGCTGGCGCAACAGGCGCGCCACCGCCGGGTGGTTGACGTCGTCGGTGCCGAAGACGGCGCGGGCCTCGGCGACCGGATCGCGGGTGAACAGCTCGGCGTCGCGCAGCACCGCCCACAGCCGGCCGCCGGCGTCGTGCAGCGCGACCGCGCCGGCCGCGGCGATGGCGGCGCGGGCGCCGTCCTCGACCGCGAGCACCAGCGGCACCGGCCACAGCGCGCCCGAGGCCAGCCGCGCCTCGGCCAGCACGCGCGCGTGATCGGCCGGGCCGAGGAACCCGGTCAGCGGGCTGGCCGCGCCGGTGGCGATCAGCTCGAGGTCGGCGAGCTCGACGTCGTCGAGGACCAGCCGCGGCAGCGCCGCGGCCTCGGCGACCAGGGCGGCGACCCGGTCCGGCGTGACGACGCGATCGACGAGGATGCCGCCGTGGGGCGCGACCAGGGTCATGACGCTTCTCCTTCGCCGCGCGGGCGGATCGCGACCGGCGCCACGGCGGGGCGCGCGTGCAGGCCGCACTCGGTCTTGGCCTGGCCGCGCCAGCGGCCGGCCCGGGGATCCTCGCCCTCGGCGACCGGGCCGGTGCACGGCGCGCAGCCGATCGACGGGTAGCCCTGATCGTGGAGCGGGTTGTAGGGGACGTCGTGGGTCAGGACGTGGCGCCAGACGTCGCGGCTGGTCCACCGCGCCAGCGGGTTGAGCTTGACGATCCCGAACCGCGGGTCGCGCTCGACGACGCGGGCGTCGGCGCGATCGGGGGTCTGATCGCGGCGGATCGCGCTGACCCAGGCGTCGAGCCGCGCCGCCTCGGCGGCCAGCGGCGCGACCTTGCGGATCGCGCAGCACGCGTCGGGGTCGCGCTGCCACAGCGCCGGGCCGTGGGCGACGGCCTGGGCGTCGAGGGTCAGCGCCGGCCGCACCGCGCGGATCGTCAGGTCGTAGCGCGCCTCGAGCCGCTCCCACAGCGCGTAGGTCTCGTCGAACAGGACGCTGGTGTCGAGGGTGAAGACGTCGACCGGCAGGCGGTGGCGGCCGATCAGATCGATCAGCACGCAGCCCTCGACCCCGAGGCCGGTGGCGAAGCCGAGGCGCGGCGCGAACCGCGCCGCCGCCCAGCGCAGGATCGCCTCGGGCGGCGCGGCCTCGAGGTCGTCGGCGGCCGCGGCGAGGGCGGCGTCGTCGAGCGCGACCGCGGCGGCGGTCACGGCGTGCCCTCGCGCGCCAGGCGGTCGCCGCCGAGGCGCCCCGGCAGGTGGGCGACCCGGTCGCGCGCCGCGAAGAAGCCGTGCAGCAGCCAGGCGTCGGCGACGACGCCGACCAGCAGCACCTGGTAGCACCACGGCGACGGCACCAGGTGCAGCGACGCCAGCACCCGCGACAGGCCGAAGCCGATCAGCCAGACGTCGAAGGTGACGCACAGGCGGCGGAACGCGCCGGCGTCGACCTTGCGGATCAGCGCGTGGCCGAGCGGCATGCCGATCAGCACGCCGGGCGCGATCCACGCGATCATCGCGTTGCTGTCGCCGCCGAGCAGGCCCAGCGACGCGTACGCGATCAGCGTCAGCGTCGACTCGGCGGTGCGGGTCAGCGCCAGCGCGACCTTGAAGTCGGCGCGGTCGTAGCCCTGGTTGTTGAAGAACATCGCCAGCGGCGGGCCGGAGATCGTCGTCAGCGAGTACAGCAGGCCGACGCCGGTGCCGAGCGGGACCGCGGCGACGCGCTCGCGCCGCAGCGGCCAGCGCAGCCCGGCCGCCTGCAGCAGCACCAGCGGCAGCAGGACGCCGAAGGTGATCAGCTTGACCCAGGTCGGCGCGACCCGCGCCAGCAGCAGGCTGCCCAGCAGCACGCCGGGCACCAGCCCGACGATCAGCGGCGCGACCCGCGGCGCGACCCGGCGCACCGCGCCGCGGCCGAGGAACAGCGCGACCAGGTTGACGAAGACCTCGACCACGACGATCGCCGGGTTGAGGACGCGGCCCGCGACCACCAGCAGCGCGACCGGGACGGTCAGCGACGAGTAGCCGTAGCCGAGCGCGCCGTTGACGGTGGCCGCGCCGAGGCTCACCGCGGCGATGGCTACCAGGCCGATATCCGCCATAACGGATACTTGTCTAGCAACGCCCGCGGGCCGGCGTCAAGCATGATGGATGTTCGTCCGCTAAGACGGAATCGGCATCCCCGCAAGGCCTTGAAACCCCTCTGGTCTCGAAGATCTAGCGAGGCCGCCGGGGTGTCACCCAGCTCACGCCAGGCGGGCCGCGAGCAACGCCTGCAGGCGCCCGGCGAGGTCGGGATCGTGCAGCGCGGCGCCGTGCGACGGGATCAGCCACGTCGGCGCGACGTCCGCGATCGCGGACGTCGCCCAGGCCAGGAACGCGGCGCGATCGGCGATCGCGAGGCGGCGCGTGGTGGCGCCGAAGCACAGCCCGGGCGCGATCTGCAGGCGGCGCAACACCCAGCCGCGGAACCCGCGCACCGGCCGGGTGACGTGGAAGAACGCGTCGCACACCACCAGCGCGGCGCCGTCGGGCGTGGGCCAGCTCAGCCAGGCCTCGCCGGACTTCATCGCGCACGGGATCGCGCGCGCCCCCGCCGGCAAGAGCGGCGTCAGGGCGTCGAGGTCGCGCAGGTCGGCGTGGCCCTTGCGCGCCAGGCGCGGCAGCGCGGCCGGCGCCGCCACCGCGATGGCGTCGGGCCAGCGCTGCCGGAACCGCGCCAGCGACAGGTGGTGGAAGTGGTTGGGCGCGAGGATGGCGCGGACCTCGCCGATCGCCTCGACCGCCTCGAACGTGCCGTCGCCGCACCAGGTCGGGCTGTGCACCAGGACGCCGCCGTCGGGTAGCGCCAGCAGGTGCATCGACATCGACCAGCCCCAGGCCAGGACCTGCTCGAGGCGATGGACGCCGGGCACGACGATCGAGGGCTCCACGGTGCCTGCGATGCTACCAGGCCCGGGCGCGTCGCCTCCGATCCGGCGCCCGCGCCCGACCGGGCGCCCTACCCGACCGCCGCCCCGGTCGCGATCACCGCGCACGCCCCACCGGCCGCGGCCGCCACCACCAGCGCGACGCCGATCGCCCGCAACCGCGACGCCGGCGGCCGCGCCACCGCCACCGCGGTCGCGACCAGCCACAGCGGCAGCGCCGCCGCGGTCACCGGCTGGCGCCACGCCAGCGCCGCCGCCGCAGCCACGCCGAGCGCCGCCAGCGCGCCGGCACCGGCGACCGCCCACGGCGCGACAGGCGCCGTCGCGACGCCGCGATCACCAGCCGCACCGCGACGACGGTGGCGGCGAAGCCGAGCGCCCAGCCGATCCACGCCGCGATCGCCAGGCGCGCCGCGACGCCGCCGGCCAGCGCCACCGGCACCGCCGCGGCGGCGAGCGCGAGCGCGGCCAGGATCTCGCCGAGCACGGACTTCTCGGCGCCGCGCCACGCCACCGCGAGCACGACCGCGCCGAGCGCGGCAGCGCCGACCGCGGCGAGCCGCGCCGGCGCGGCGGCCAGCGCGACCCGGCGCCGCCCGCGACCACGACGATCGCGCCGCAGGCGAACAACGCGCGCCGCGCCCAGGCGCCGTGGTCGACCCGGCGCGCCGGCCGCGGTGGCCGACCGCGACCAGCAGGGCCTCGTGGCCGCCGAACGCCGCCACCGCCGCCACCGCGAGGGCGACCGCCGCCACCGTCGCCGCGCCCGCGACCGCGATCGCGGCCAGCGCGGTGACCAGCGGCGCGGCGAGCTGGGCGTAGGCGCCGTGCTCGCGAGGCCACAGCGACCGCGCCATCAGTACTCCAGCGAGGTGCTCACCGCGGCGGGCGGCGGGCGGCGCGGCAGCCGCACCGTGAGCTGCGCGCCGCCGTCGTTGTGGGCCGTGATCTCGCCGGCGTGCAGCGCGACCAGGCTGTAGGTGATCGCCAGGCCCATGCCGGTCCCGGCCGGCTTGGTCGAGAAGAACGGCTCGAAGACGTGGGGCATCGCCTTGTCGCTGATGCCCTCGCCGTCGTCGCCGACCCGCAGGACGACGCCGTCGTCGTCGGCCTGCTCGACCGACAAGGTCACGGTCGTGCGCGCGGCGTCGACCGCGTTGGCCAGCAGGTTGTGGACGATCTGGTGGACCTTGCCGGCGTCGCACTCGATCTCGACCCGGCTGGCGCCGGTGAGGACGATCTGGATGCCGTGCTCGGCGGCGGCGGGGGTGCACAGCTCGATCACCTGCCGAACGATGCCGACGACGTCGGCGTCGGCGGCCGACAGCTGGGCCGGGCGCGCGAAGTCGAGGAACTCCTGCAGCAGCGCCGACAGCCGGCGGATCTCGCCGCCGACCAAGCCGGTGACGTCGAGCAGCGCCGACTCGACGCCGGTGCGCTTGAGGCGCCGCTCGAGCAGCTGCAGCTGCAGCTGCGCGGCGTTGAGCGGGTTGCGGACCTCGTGGGCCAGCCCGGCCGACAGCCGCTGCACGGTCCGCAGCTTCTCGGCCACCGCGCCGCGCTCGCGCTCGACCAGGCGCTCCTCGGTGGCGCGCTCGTAGCTGTGCATCATGATCGCCAGCTCGAGATCGAGCAGCTTGTCGACGGCGTCGCAGGTGGCCACCAGGTCGGCGTGGTCGCGGCCGAGGGCGTCGATCGCGACGCTGCGCAGGTCGCGCCGCATGACGTCGATCGCGGTGAACATGTAGCGCGACGCCAGCCCGACCTCGACGTGGCGGCGACCGATGCGCAGGCGGGCGTCGAGGTAGGCCTGGCCGTGGTCGCCGCCCATGCCGCTGTCGAGCCAGGTCAGCAGCGTCAGCTTGAGCCGCTTGATCTGGGCGTCGCCGTCGGTGATCGCGGCGCGCGCGCCCTCGTGGCGCTGCAGCACCTCGTAGAAGTGGTCGACGATCTCCGGGTAGCGCGGCGAGATCCGGACGTGCAGCGCGCGCAGCAAGGCCTCGTCGGCGGCGCCGAAGCCGATGTACGCCAGGACCTCGTCGTACCAGGGCACGCGATCAGGCCTTGGGGTCGTCCCCGCCGCCCCGGCTGAGCGCGTCGACCGACGACTTGGGCGCCGCGTTGTACTCGTGCAGCTTGTACTGGATCTTGCGCACGCTGATGCCGAGGATCTCGGCCGCCTTCGAGGTCGAGCCGCCGGTGGCCTCGAGGGTGCGCAGGATCGCGAACCGCTCGATGGCCTCGAGCGACGAGCCCGGGATCGGCGGCGAGCCCTCGCTCGACTCGACCCGCGGCGTCACCGTCGTCGGCAGGTGCCGGGCCTCGAGCCGCGCGCCCTGGCACATCACGACCGCGCGCTCGACCGCGTTCTCGAGCTCGCGGACGTTGCCGGGCCAGTCGTAGCCGGCGAGGACCTCGAGCGCCTCGGGGGCGAAGCCCTCGAGGGTCTTGCCGTTCTCCTTGGCGAAGCGCTCGAAGAAGTACTGCGCCAGCGCCGGGATGTCGGTCTTGCGATCGCGCAGCGGCGGCATCTCGAGGGTGACGACGTTGAGGCGGTAGTAGAGGTCCTCGCGGAACTTGCCGTCCTTGACCATCTGGGCCAGGTCGCGGTTGGTCGCCGCGATGACCCGGACGTCGACCGCGATCGGGTGATCGCCGCCGACCCGCTCGAACTCGTGCTCCTGGAGGAACCGCAGCAGCTTGACCTGCACCGCCGGCGACACCTCGCCGATCTCGTCGAGGAACAGCGTGCCGCCGTCGGCGAGCAGGAACCGGCCGTCGCGCCGCGCCACCGCGCCGGTGAACGCGCCGCGCTCGTGGCCGAACAGCTCGCTCTCGAGCAGGGTCTCGGCGAGGGCCGCGCAGTGGACCTTGATGAAGGGGCCGTTGACCCGCGGGCTGCGCTGGTGGATCGCGGCGGCGACCAGCTCCTTGCCGGTGCCGCTCTCGCCGGTGATCAGCACGGTCGCGCGCGACGGCGCGACCTGGTCGATCACCTCGAAGACCCACTTCATCGCCGGTGCCGAGCCGATGATGTTATGGCGGGCGTACCGATCCTCGAGCCGGGCCCGCAGCTGGCGGGCCTCGATCGCGAGGCGCTGGTGCTCGAGGACCCGGTCGAGGACCAGCACCAGCTCGTCGAAGTTGAGCGGCTTGGTCAGGTACTCGACCGCGCCGGCCCGCATCGCCTCGACCGCCGACTGCACCGCGCCGAACGCGGTCATGACCACGACCGCCGCCGGATCCGGCATCGCGCGGATGCGCTTGACCAGCTCGATGCCGTCCATCCCCGGCATCTTGAGATCCGTGAGGACGACGTGCGGCGTCGACTCGGCGTACTTGCCGAGCGCCTTGAACGCGTCCGCGGCGGTCTCGACCTCGTAGCCCTCGTCGCGCAGCAGCTCGGCGAGCGCGGTGCGAGCGTTGACCTCGTCGTCGACGACCAGGATCCGGCCCTTGCGGCCTTCGCGAGTCATGGCGAGTCCTCCTCACGGCTACGGTGCGGCATCGGGACGACGTTACGCTGGCGAGCCGGGGCCGTGGAAGGGCGGGCCCCCGCTGGTTCGTCATCGGCGAGCATGCGCAGGGGCGGCGTGTCGAGATCGTCGAGCTGGCCGCGCCGGGCGGCCCACACGAACGTGCCGACGGCGGCACCCACCACGCCCAGCATCAAGGGCAACAGCACGTAGAGGACGCTCATGACCTGCTCCTCGGTGCGGACCGCGGGGCGAACGCCCGCGACCACGCGGCGCTGCCGACCACGGTCAGCGAGCTGACCGGCATCATCAGGGCCGCGACCAGGGGGTGGACCAGGCCGGTCACGGCCAGGCTCGCGCCCACGAGGTTGTAGACCAGCGAGATGCCGAAGTTGCGGCGCACCACGCCGAGCGTGGTGCGGGCGCCCAGGATCGTGTCCGCCACCGGCGCCAGGCCGCCCTGGCCGTCGCGCGCGGTGATGACGACGTCGGCGACCGACGCCGAGGCCTCGGCGCTGCCGTGGACCGCGATCCCGCAGGTCGCCGCGGCCAACGCGGCGGCGTCGTTGACGCCGTCGCCGACCATCACGACCGGGCCGTCGACGAGCGCGTCGCGGACCGCGGCCAGCTTGCCCTCGGGGCTGACCCCGCCGTGGCAGCGCGCGGCGTCGACGCCGAGCTCGCGGGCGACCCGGGCGACCACCCGCGGGTCGTCGCCGGACAGCACGCCGATCGCCCAGCCGGCGGCGCGCAGCCGCGCGATCGTGGCGCGCGCGTCGGGCCGCGGCGGGTCGGCGAGGCCGGCGACCGCGACCGCGCGGCCGTCGACGCACACCACGACCGGCGTCACGCCGGCCTCGGCGAGGGCGTCGACGTCGCGGACCCGCGACCCGAGGTCGCCGATCTGGGTCCAGGCGAACCGGGCCGAGCCGACGACGACGGCGTGGCCGCCGACCGTGCCGACGATGCCGCCGCCGGTGGTCTCGTGGACGTCGGTGACGTCGAGCGCGGCGGTCGCGACGTCGGCGTCGCCGGCGAGGTCCGCGACCAGGGCGCGCGCCAGCGGGTGGGCGCTGTGGGCCTCCAGCGCGGCGACCAGCGGCTGCGCGGCGGCGTCGCCGTGCCAGGCGACGACCCGCTGCGCGCCCTCGGTGAGGGTGCCGGTCTTGTCGAGCATCAGGAGCCCGGGGCGCGACAGCCGCTCGAGCGCGTCGCCGCCCTTGACCAGGATGCCGCGGCGCGCCGCCCGCCCGATCGCGAACGCGAACGTCATCGGCGTCGCCAGCCCGAACGCGCACGGGCAGGTCACGATCAGCAGCGCCATCGCGTTCTCGACGCCGCGCGCCGGGTCGACCGCGGCCCACGCCGCGATCACCACCGCCGCCAGGACCAGCGCGCCGATCACCAGGTAGGCGGCGACCCGGTCCGCGAACCGGACGATGGGGGCGCGGCGGCGGGCCTGGTCCTCGACCATGCGGACGATGCGGCCGATGCGGGTCGCCTCGCCGGTGGCGGTCGCCATGACCTCGAGGCGGGCGCCCAGGTTGACGGTGCCGGCGTGGACCGGATCCCCGACGGTGACGCCGACCGGGCGCGACTCGCCGGTGAGCAGGCCGAGATCGATCGACGACGTCCCGACGACGACGCGGCCGTCGACCGGGACGGTGTCGCCGGCGCGGACCTCGACGCGGTCACCGGCGACCAGGCTCGACACCAGGACCTCGGCGCCGGCGGCGCCGTCGCCGTCGAGGCGCCGCGCGGTGCCCGGGGTCAGCGCGACCAGCAGCTCGGCGGCGCCGGCGGCGCGGCGCTGCTGGCGGGCCTGGACCAGCCGGGCCAC
Organism: Kofleriaceae bacterium; assembly: GCA_020633495.1. Lineage (GTDB taxonomy): Bacteria > Myxococcota_A > Polyangia > Haliangiales > Haliangiaceae > WYBA01. The sequence continues at coordinate 18,085 of JACKDR010000043.1, forward strand.
CAGCAGCAGGAACACCAGCATCGCGATCGAGTCGAAGTAGATCTCGCCGGTGCCGCGGATCGTGTTGGCGGCGCCCCAGCCGAGCCCGACCGCGATGCCGAGCGCGAGCGGCACGTCGAGGTGCGCCGAGCGGGTGCGGATCGCGCCGATCGCGCTGCGGAACAGCGGCAGCGCCGCCCACCCGGCGGCCGGCACGGTCACCAGCATCGACGCCCACCGGAAGTAGCGGACGTCGCTGGCCGCCATGTCGGTGAACATGCCGGCGTAGAGCGCGGCGGCGAGCAGCATGACGTTGCCGGCGGCGGCGCCGGCGACGGCGAGGCGGACCAGCGCGGCGCGATCCTCGCGGCGGCGCACGGCCTCGCGATCGGCGCCACGGTAGGCGTGGACCGGGTAGCCGAGGGAGTCGAGGAACCCGGCGATCCGCGACAGCGGCACCACCGCCGGATCCCAGGTGACGTCGGCGCGGGCGCGGCCCATGTCGAGGCGCAGCTCGACCACGCCGGGGACCGCGGTCGGCGTCCGCTCGGTCAGCCACACGCACGCCGCGCAGTGCACGCCCTCGAGCAGCAGCGAGGTGCGGGCCAGGCCGTCGGCGTCGTGCCGGACGTGGACCGCGGCGAATGCGGGGTCGTCGAGCTCGACGTAGCGGCGCCCGGTGGTGCGCGCCGGCCGGACCTCGCCGTCGGCGAGCTGGTAGAAGCGCTCGAGCCCGGCGCCGAGGAGCACGGCGCGCGCGGTCCGGCAGCCGGCGCAGCAGAACTGCTCGGCCGCGTCGGCGACCACCAGCCCGGCGGGCACCGCGAGGCCACAGTGGGCGCAGCCGATCGCCGCGGTCGCCGTCGCCGACGACGCCGCGCCCGCCGTCAGCGCGGCGCCGCCGAGGGTCGCCGGCTCAGGGGCCATGGCAGGTCGCCTCCGTCGGCACCGCGCCGCCGCCCGGCGACGCCGGCTGGTGATCGAGCGCCGGCGACCGCGCCGCCAGCGCGACCACGCCGACCGCGATCTGCAGCCCGGCGGTGACCAGCGGCAGGCGGCGGCCGAGCCGCCGCGCCAGCTCGCGCAGGACCACGCCGGCGCCGAGCAGCGCGGGCGCGTTGCCGGCCCAGAACGTCGCCATCACCAGCGCGCCGGCCAGCGGCGAGCCGGTGCCGGCGGCGACCACGACGAACGCGTACAGCCAGCCGCACGGCAGGGCCGCGGTGAACAGGCCGATCAGCGCGCCGCGCAGCGCCGGACGCCGCCGCCGGATCGCGTACAGCACCGGCCGGCCGCTGCCGGCGGACGGCCCGGGCAGCGCGACGCCGAGCGCGCGCAAGAGCGTCACCGCGCCCCACGCCAGCATCGTCGCGCCCGCCACCATCATCGCGACCCGCCCCACCGACGCCAGATCGCCGACGACGTCGACCGCGGCGCCGATCGCGCCGGCGACCAGGCCGAGGACGACGTACGCGGCCAGCCGGCCGACGCCGTAGGCCAGGTGCGGGGTCAGCCGCGGGCCGGTCGGCTCGACGCCGCCGGCCAGCTGGGCGATCGGGCCGCACATCGCCGCGCAGTGGAGGCTCCCCACCAGCGACGACAGCAGCACCGCGCCCAGCAGCGGGATCACCGCCAGCCTCGATCTCGATCGACGGTGCGCGCGGCGACGAACCGGGCGCCGTCGCGCTCGGCGACGATCTCGGTCTCGTACAGGCCGGCGTGGGCGGCGACCAGCGGCGCGGCGTAGCGCCCCGGCGCGGTCTCGGTCAGCGCGAGGTCGACCTGCTGGTCGGCGCGGCTGCGGTGGTGGACGCGGGCGGTGACGGTGGCGCCGTCGATCGGGCCGCCGAGGGCGTCGACGAGGTCGACCTCGAGGCGCGCGGCGTCGCCGCCGTCGAGGCGGATCCGCGCCACCCAGCCCAGCTCGAGGCTGGCCTGCTGGTCGGCCATGACGGCGTCGTAGGTGACCGCGCGCTGGTAGTAGTTCGGGATCACGCGCGGCGTCGGATCGCCGCTCTTGGCCGCCAGCACCCCCATCGCGGCGATGTTGCCGACCAGCAGCAGGACGACGAACGCGATCCAGCGGGCTCCCTTCATGGCGTCTCTCCTCGGTCGTGGTCGTCGTCGTGACGCTCGTCGTCGTGGCCGTCGCGATCGTGGCCGTCGTGGCCGTCGCGATCGTCGTCGCCGCCAGCGGGCGCCGGCGGGTGGTGGGCGTCGGGCCCGAGCAGGGTCTCGACGAAGGTCCGCGCGTAGGTGTCGTCGTCGCGGACCCGCAGCGTGACGCGCCGCTCGCCGTCGTGGAAGGAGCCGGCGGGGGCGAACACGATCACGCCGATCACCTCGGACGCGCCGGCGGCGATCTCGACCGGCGCGCGCGGCGCGGCGATCTCGAGGTCGGGCGCGTCGGGGAAGTCGACGGAGTAGTGGCGGGGGCCGCGGGTCCGGTTCTCGACCCGCAGCCGCAGCTGGGTCTGGACCCGGCCGTCGCCGAGGGTCGCGAACGGCTGGCCCTCGAGGCGCAGCACCCAGACCTCGGCCGCGGGCCGGTCGCCGAGCTGCCACACCAGCAGCGACGCCGCGATCACCAGCAGCGCCGGGTAGATGAACGTGCGGATCCGCAGGACCTTGCGCGGCTTGCCGGCCAGCTCGTCCTGTGACGAGTAGCGGATCAGCCCGCGCGGCCGGTCCAGCTTGTCCATGATGGCGTCGCACGCGTCGATGCACTGGGTGCAGCTGACGCACTCCATCTGCAGGCCGTTGCGGATGTCGATGCCGGTCGGGCAGGTCGTCACGCACGCCTTGCAGTCGACGCAGTCGCCGACGGTGCGGGGCGCGCCCTCGACCACCGGCAGCGACTTCTTCGACGCCTTGCCGCGCGGCTCGCCGCGGGCCTCGTCGTAGCCGACGATCAGCGACTGGCGATCGAGCAGCACCGTCTGCAGGCGCCCGTACGGGCAGGTGACGATGCACATCTGCTCGCGGAAGTAGGCGAAGTCGAAGAACATCAGCGCCGACACGCCGGCCATGACCAGGAACCCGCCCGGGTGCGCGACCGGCGACTGCCGCACCCAGTGCGACAGCTGCGCGACGCCGACGAAGTAGGCCAGGAAGACGTTGGCGACGCCGATCGCCAGGACGCCGAAGACGACGTACTTGAGCAGCCGGCGCGGGTGCAGGCCGCGGTGCTCGTCGAACTTGCGGCTGCCGGCGACGCCGCCCTCGATCAGCCGCTCGAGCGGGCGGAAGACCCACTCCATGTAGACCGTCTGCGGGCAGCCCCAGCCGCACCACACCCGCCCGAACAGCGCGGTGACCAGGAACACCGTCAGCACGACCGTGAGGCCGAGCAGCATCAGCACGGCGCCGTCGCTGGGCCGGAACACGGTGCCGAAGAAGACCAGCTCGCGCCGGATCAGGTCGATCAGGATCGCCGGGTGACCGCCGATGTGGATGAACGGCAGGGTCACGAACAGGGCGATCAGCCCGTACGCCACGACCGCACGCCGCCACCACCACCGCCCGTGCGCGGGCTTGGGCCTCAGGAGCACCCGCGAGCCGTCCTCGGCGAGGGTCGACAGCACGCGCTCGGGCGAGTTGGCGGTGGACATGACGTACGACCTATCTCTTCGCGGGTGGTCAGCGCGGGAACGGATCGACGTGCGCGCCCTCGTGCGCCTTGCCGTCGGGCACGTTGGTGTTGCGCAGGGTCGACACGTAGGCGGCGACCGCGGCGAGGTCCTTGGGGTGGAGGGTGGGGCCCCACGAGATCATCCCCTTCTCGGGGACGCCGTCGTGGATCGTGTTGTAGATGTCGAGCCGGGTGGTGCCGTGGATCTGGTAGTCGTCGGTGAGGTTGGCGCCGATGTTGCCGCGGCCGTTCTCGGTGTGGCAGGCGACGCAGTTGGTCGCGAAGACCTTCTTGCCCTGCTCGATCGTCGCCGGATCGGCGGCCAGCCGCGCCAGCGACTCCTCGGAGGCGACGAACGTGACCTTCTTCTCGGCCTCGGCCTTCCAGACCGTGTACGACTTCCAGTCGGCGTCGAACTGGGCCTTGGGCAGCTTGCCGGGCCCGCCGTGGAAGTACAGCCAGTAGCCGATCGCCCAGACGATCGACAGCACGAAGATGCCCTTCCACCAGCCCGGCAGCGGGTTGTCGTACTCGCGGATGCCGTCGTACTCGTGCGCCATCAGGCGCTCTTCGTCGGTGCGGCTCACGAGCGCTGCTCCCGATCGCCGGGGCCGTCGTCGTCGAGGGGCATGCTGCCGGCGGCGTCGAGCTCGGCGCGCGCCGCCGGGCGCAGGGTGCGGACCGCGACGCCGACGAAGACCAGCACGAACATGACGAGCGCGACGATCGTGAACGTCGCCGGGGTGAGGGTGGCTACGAGCTCGGACAGGCGCATGTCACTTGACCTCCGTGGTCATGGCGGTGGGCGTGGGCGCGGCGGCCTCGGCGGGCTGGTCGACCTTGATGTCGGTGCCCAGGCGCTGCAGGTAGGCGATCAGCGCGACCACCTCCTTGTCCTGGAGCCCGGCGGGGCCGCCCTGCTGGACGATCGCGTCGGCGATCTGCTTGGCCTGCGCGTGGGCGAGGCCGCTGGCGTCGTGGAGCGCGGTGGCGTCGTAGGGCACGCCCAGCATCGCCATCGCGTCGACGCGATCCTGGATGACGTCCCACGGGATGTCGTCGCTGTAGAAGTGCGGGTACGCCGGCATGATCGAGCCCTTCGAGGTCGACCGCGGGTTGCGGAAGTGGTGGACGTGCCAGACGTCGCTGCGCCGACCGCCCTCGCGGTGCAGGTCGGGTCCGATGCGCCGGCTGCCCCACTGGAACGGGTGGTCGTAGACGAACTCGCCCGGCTTCGAGTAGTCGCCGTAGCGGACGACCTCGTCGACGAACGGCCGGACCATCTGCGAGTGGCAGTTGTAGCAACCCTCGCGGATGTAGATGTCGCGGCCGTAGAGCTCGAGCGGCGTGTACGGCTTGACCGACTTGATCGTGGGGACGTTGCTGTCGATGACGAAGGTCGGGATGATCTCGAACAGCGAGGCGACCAGCACCGCGACGACGGTGAGGATCGTGAACAGCCGGGGCAGGCCTTCCCACTTGCGGTGGAACCGGGCCTGGGCGACGCGGGCCAGCGCGCCGGCCGGCGGCGCGGCGCCGTGACGGAGATCCTCCTCGTGGCTGTCGTCGAGCGCCGGCGCGGTGATCTCGGGCTCCTCGTACTGGGCCGGGCGCTTGCGCCAGGTCTTCCACATGTTGACGGCGCACATCAGCGTGCCGGTGATGTAGAGCGAGCCGCCGAGCGCGCGCACCCAGTACATCGGGATCAGCCGGTTCACGGTCTGCAGGAAGTCGGGGTACTGCAGGCGGCCGGTCTCGTCGAAGGCGCGCCACATCAGGCCCTGGGTGATGCCCGCGGCCCACATCGCGACCACGTAGAGGACGATGCCGATCGTCGCGATCCAGAAGTGCAGGGTCGCGAGCTTCTTCGAGTACAGCTCGGTCTGGAACAGCCGCGGCATCAGCCAGTAGATCATCCCGAAGGTCATGAAGCCGACCCAGCCGAGCGCGCCGCCGTGGACGTGCGCGATCGTCCAGTCGGTGTAGTGCGACAGCGCGTTGACGCTGCGGATCGACATCATCGGGCCCTCGAACGTCGACATGCCGTAGAAGGTCACGCCGACGACGAAGAACTTGAGGACCGGATCCTCGGCGACCTTGTTCCAGGCGCCGCGCAGGGTCAGCAGGCCGTTGATCATGCCGCCCCAGGACGGCATCCACAGCATGATCGAGAACACCATGCCCAGCGTCGACGCCCACGCCGGCAGCGCGGTGTAGTGCAGGTGGTGCGGGCCGGCCCAGATGTAGAGGAAGACCAGCGTCCAGAAGTGCAGGATCGACAGCCGGTAGCTGAAGACCGGCCGGCCCGCCGCCTTGGGCAGGAAGTAGTACATCAGGCCCAGGAACGGGGTCGTCAGCACGAACGCGACCGCGTTGTGCCCGTACCACCACTGCATGAACGCGTCCTGGACGCCGGCGTAGATCGAGTAGCTCTTGAACGCGCCGGCCGGCAGCGACAGGTTGTTGAAGATGTGCAGCAGCGCGACCGTGACGATCGACGCGATGTAGAACCAGATCGCCACGTACATGTGGCGCTCGCGGCGGATGCGCAGGGTCGCGAAGAAGTTGATCGCGAACACGACCCAGACCACGGCGATCGCCAGGTCGATGGGCCACTCGAGCTCGGCGTACTCCTTGCCCTGGGTCAGGCCCAGCGGCAACGTGATCGCCGCGGCCGCGATGATCGCCTGCCAGCCCCAGAAGTGGAACCGGCCCAGCTTGTCCGACCACATCCGGGTCTTGAGCAGGCGCTGGCTCGAGTAGTAGACGGCCGAGAACACCGCGTTGCCCGCGAACGCGAAGATCACCGCGTTGGTGTGCAACGGGCGTAGCCGCCCGAAGGTGAAGTACGGAGCGACGTTGAGGCTGGGCGCGGCCAGCTGCAACGCGATCCAGAGGCCCACGAGCATGCCGACGGCACCCCAGACCAGGGTGGCGACCATGAACTTGCGGACGATGTCGTCGTCGTATCGGAAGGTCTCGGTGCGAGACATAGGACTCCTCGGGCCAGGGCTCTGTGCCCGGTCCCTTCGGCAAGTCCCGTGCCCACGCAACTCCGCGATGTCGGCCCGCGGGTCGCGCAACGCTTGCGCCAGGCGCAACGCAGGCCTTGCGGGCGTGCAGCTTCTGCGGGATCGCGCGAAGCCTGCGTGGCCGCGGAAGCGGAGTCAGTTCCCCGGCTTGCGGGCGACGACGACCTTGGCGACCAGGTGGGGCTCGCTGGACACCGGCTCGAACCCGACCTCGGCGAGCAGCCCGGCGAGGTCGTCCTCGAGGTACTCGCGGTAGAACGGCTCGTGGTAGGTGGCCGGGAAGCCGGCGAGCACGGCGGCGATCTCGGGGCTGTCGGCGTGCTGGCTGCTGTCCTCCACCACGACCAGGCCGCCCGGGCGCAGGACCCGGAACATCTCGCGCACGACGTTGCGGCGCGCGTTGCGCGGCAGCTCGTGGAACAGGTAGACGCTGGTCAGGATGTCGAAGTGGCCGTCGACGTACGGCAGGTGCTCGGCGTTCTCGACCAGCAGCGACACCTCGGCGACGTCGGCGAGGCGGTGCCGCGCGGCCCGCACGTACGGCGGCGACAGATCGATGCCGTGGAAGCGCAGCGCCGGGTGCGCGACCGCGATCTGCTGCAGGACCCGGCCGGTGCCGCAGGCGACGTCGAGCAGCCGGGTCCGCGCCGGCGGCAGCGCCGCGTCGCGCAGGAAGCGCGTGATCGGCGGGATGATCTGGCGCCGCATGATGTCGGCGGTGCCGCGGAACAACAGCTCGACGCCGAGATCGTAGACCCGCGCCGAGTGATCGCTGAAGTAGCCGTCGGTCTGCCAGTGGAAGGTGCGCCGGTAGTAGGCGGGGTAGCGGGCCTTGTCGACCGGCGGGATGTCCTTGTAGTCGCCGGCGCGCATGCGGCTGACGATGCGCGGGGTGTCGCGGATCAGCTGCGGCAGGGCGCGGGCGTACTCGGCGACCGGGATGCCGAACAGCAGCTCGCGCGGGTACAGGCCGTCGGCGACGTTCTGCAGGTCGCGCCGGTACAGCTCCTCGGTGCGGCGGCGCAGGATCGAGACCACCGCGCCGCCCAGCTCGGGGCGCGGGATCCGCGCCAGGAGGCGCGCGGTCTCCTGCAGGACCGTGGCGTTGAACAGGAACGAGTACTGCTGGGCGCGGTACGCGACGCGATCACGGAGGGACAGCGGCGAGCTCATGGGACGACCTCCAGCGCGGACGGGGCGGTGACTCCGAGGTCAGTATGCCGCGACCCGGGTGGCCGCGGTCAACCGGCGAAGGATCCCGTGGGGTTGCGGCGCCAGGCCGGGACCGCGGCGGCGGGATGCCGGGGCGCCGCGCCGCTGTGGTGGCTTGTGAGCGCCGGCGGGCGCACGCCGCCGGGCGGCTGGGCTACGGTGGGGCGTGCGCCGCAGCCTGCTGTTCTCGATGCTCGTGACCGTCGCGGTCGCGCTGGCCGCGCCCGGCGCGGCGCGCGCCAACGGTCGCTTCCCGCAGTCGATCGACGTCCACTTCAAGCCCGGTGACGATCAGGTCATGGCGCTGCAGGTGACGTTCGGCCTGATCGTCACGACCGACGGCGGCGCCCACTGGCGCTGGGTCTGCGAGGAGGCGGTCGGCTTCGGCGGCGTCTACGATCCCGACTACGCGTTCACGTCGAGCGGCCTGCTGCTGGCGACGACGACCTCGGCCGACGGCCTGCGCCTGACCCGCGACTTCTGCAACTGGTCGCAGGCGCCGGCGCCGCTGGGCAACACCTTCGCGTCGCAGGTCGAGGTCGGCAGCGACGACACGATCTTCGTCGCGGCGGCCGGCGGCGACGACGCCCAGATCTACGTCTCCGACGACGACGGCGCGACGATCGCGCCGCGGTCGTCGCCGGGCGTCGCGGGCGACTGGTGGGAGTCGCTGACGGTGGCGCCGTCGACCTCGGGCGCGACCACGCGCCTGTACCTGACCGGCTTCCGCCTGGTCAGCGGCCTCAAGCAGCGGATGATGTTCCGCAGCGACGACGCCGCGACGACGTGGGTGCCGCTGCCGATCACCGACTTCGCCTTCGGCGGCGAGGGCGCCGACCTGCAGATCGCGGCGGTGTCGCCGACCGATCCCGACCTGGTCTACGCCCGCGTGTTCCAGGCCAACGGCATGGGCATCGGCGACGACATCTACCGCAGCGTCGACGCCGGGCAGACCTGGACCCGGGTCTTCCAGTCAGGCGACAACGTCACCGCGGTGGTGATCCGGCAGAGCGGGCAGGTCGTGCTCGCCACCCAGCAGTCCGGCGTCCACGTCTCGACCGACGGCGTCACCTTCGGCACGCCGGTGGCGACGACGCCGGCCGCGTACTGCATGCAGGAGCACGGCGGCGTCCTGTACCTGTGCTCGAACGGGTTCCTGCCCGACGAGATGGCGCTGGGCACCGGCGCCACCGCCGGGACCTGGACGCCGATCCTGGCCTACAAGGACATCCAGGATGCGGTGTCGTGCGCCGAGGGCACCGCCGAGCACGACGTGTGCGCGGTCCAGCGCTGGTGCCCGACGGTGTGCCAGATCGGCTTCGACGATCCCGACTGCGTCTGCGTCACGCCCACGATCGACGCCGGCCCCGGCTGCCCGGCCGGCCAGGTCCTGACCGACGCCGGAAGCTGCGTCGCCGAGCCGCCCAAGGACAGCTGCTGTAACGTCGGCGGCGGCCCCGGCGGCGCCGCGCTGCTCGCCGTGCTGGTGGCGCTGCCGCTGACCCGGCGGCGGCGGCGGCGCGCGACCGCGCGCGACCGCCGGTAGGCGCGGCGACGCCGTCACTCGGCCCAGTGCGCGAGCGTCGTCGGCTCGACGCGGCGGCGCCGCGGCGCCGGCACCGGCTCGAGCGACTCGACCAGGGCCTCGAGGGCCCGGCGCCGCGCGGCCAGGTCGTCGACGTCGGCCTCCATCGTGACCTGGTAGGCGTAGCGGTCGTCGCGCAAGGTGACGACCTCGAAGATCCGCCGTCGGTCGCGGGCGGCGACCTCGACGTAGTCGCCGCGCAGGCCGGCCCGGGTCGTGATCGCGGCGCGCAGCGGCGGCGTGGCGTCGACCGCGAACCCGCAGGCGGCGATCGCGGCCGCGGCCGCGCCGTCGGCGCCGTCGGATCGCAGCGGCGCGGCGTCGGCGATGGTGATCACGCCGTGGCGCCGGTCGTGATCGGGGGCGCGCCAGACGGTGGCGCGGTGGGCGTCGGTGGCGGTCCAGCCGGGGGGCGGCTGGTACACGCAGCGCCGGCGGCGCAGCGCGCCGAGCCCGAGCTCGTAGCCGAGGACCAGCTCGACCGCGAGGTCGCGGAAGCCCGCGAACAGCCCGGGCTGGCGGGCCAGCACGTGCAGCTCGGCGTAGGACTCGCCACCGATCACGACCGCGACGTGCAGCTCGAACCGCGCGCCGTCGAGGTGGCCGGTGATGCGGCCGAGGATCGCGTGCTCGCCCTCGTGCGTGACCAGGCGCTGGCTGGCGACCAGCGCGGCGTCGCCGCCGTGATCGCGCAGCTCGGCGACGGCGTCGACGAGCGCGTGGTCGGCGCCGCGCAGCGGTCGGCGCGCGTGGTGGACGTGGATCCGCGCGGCGTCGCGATCGGGCGGCGTCCACGCGACGCCGGCCGCGGTCGCCGCGACGGTGCCGCCGAGCGCGGCGAGCGTGGCGTCCGCGGCCGCCGAGCGGACGCCGAGGCGCGCCGCGATCACTGGAACAGCCCCATGACCATGCTCGTGGCCTCGATCACCGGGTTGTAGGTGAGGTTGTCCTGGTCACCGCCGAGCAGGGTCGGCAGGTGCGTCGCCATCGCGCGCCCCAGCGAGCCGCGCGCGTAGGCGTCGTCGAGCTGCTGGTCGGACACCGGGCCGGTGGGCACCCCGGCGACCGCCGAGGTCACGCGGTCGGTCATCGCGCGATCGTCCTCGACCCGGTGGGTGCCGCCGTCCATGCCGCGGCCGACCTCCTCGCGCTCGGCGTCGAAGACGCCGGCGTCGCGCCCGGCCTGCAAGAGCGGCCCCGTGCCCGGCACCAGGACCTCGGCGGCGGTGAGCGCGTTGTCGACCCCCACCGCCTGGATCCCGTCGTTGATGTGCTCGTCGATCAGGCGGCCGGCGCCCCACCCGGCGGCGCCCGCGCCGATAACCGGCGCGGCCTCGGCCAGGAGCGGCGCGGAGCCGCCGGCCAGCGCGGTCACGCTGGCCGCGGTGCCGACCGTTCCGCTGGTGATCCCGAGCCCGCCACCGATGATGTCGGTGAGGTTGTTGTCGCGGATGCCCTCGCCCAGCTGGTAGCCGCCCATCACGGTGCCGATCGGGCCGAGCGCGGCGCCGAGGCCGTTGGTGACGGTGCCGAGGGTCGACAGCTCGGAGGCGGCCTCGCCGAGGGTGACGCCGGCGCGTGCGGCCTCCGCGACCTCGCGCTCCTCCTCGGCGATGTGCGCGATCTCCATGCCGACGTGCCCGATGTCGCCGAGGGCGTGGCCGGTGTGGACCCCCTCGAGGATCTCCTCGCCGGCGCCCTCGTGCTCGGCACCGCCCTCGTGGCCGCCGCCCTCGCCGCCCTCGCCGCCCTCGTGGCCGCCGCCGTGCCCGGCGTGCGATCGCGCGTTGATCGCATCGACCTCGTCGAGCGTGAACGTCATGTCCGCCGGAGGCAGGCCGCCGCCGCTGGCCGCCGCCGAGGCCTGATGGACCTCGTCGAGCGAGAAGTTCATGTCCGCCGGGTGCTCGCGCTGGGCGCGCGCCACCTCCAGCCGGTCGACCTCGTCGAGCGAGAAGTTCATGTCCGCCGGGTGCTCGCGCTGGGCGCGCGCCACCTCGAGGTGGTCGACCTCGTCGAGCGTGAAGTTCATGTCCGCGACAGCGTGCTCTGGACCCACCGGAAGCTCCTTGGTTGCCTCGTGGTGTTGCAGCCCCCGTTCCGGACCCCGGGGCCGCGCATCCGCGCCGTCTCACGCCCTCGCCGCGTCGGCCGAGCACGGCCGGCTCGGTCGTCGCGCACGTCGTGCTCGAACCGAGCGAGGCCCGTCGCGCCGCGCCGGGCGGCGGCGGTGGGTCCTCAGGGGCGCTGGCCGTCGGGGAACGGATCCACGCACCCCGGATCGCCGAGCACGGTCATCGGGATCGCGAGCGGGCCGCCCGGGCCGTCGACGCCGAAGACGAGGGGGCCGTCGGGGCCGAAGTCCTGGGTCAGCTCGCCGGGGCAGATGGCGCCGTCGCCGTCGACGTCGACGTCGACCCCGGCCAGGTAGAAGCGGACGTTCGCCGCGAGATCGCCGCCGACCGTGGGGTCGACCCGGGCGAGGGCGTCGTCGGGGAGCGCGACGCTGACGACCACGGGCAGCGCGGTGATCGGCTCGACGCGGGTGCGGATCAGCGTCGCCGACTGATCCGCGATGCGCGTGTCGTAGCCGTAGATCGACAGGGTCAGGCGCGACGCCGCGCTCAGCGTGACGTCGTCCGGGCCGGTGACCGAGACGTCGATCGCGCCGGCGTCGGCGCCACAGGCGGCGAGCGGCGCGACGAGGACGGCCGCGAGCAGGGTCGGCAGGGGGCGCATGGCCGACAGCAAAGCACGTCCCGGGCCGCGCGTATCGCCGCGGAACGGCGGCGGTGCGTCACGGGAAGCCGGCGTCCCTGCCCCGCCGGCCTCGGGTTTTCGGTGCCGCCCGGTGTGACCTCGAAGACGAAGGCGCGGTCGGGGCGACGCGCGCGGCAGCAACCGATCGGCAGGCGCGCTATCGTCGGGGCGTGTCGGAGCCCGGCGGCGACAGCGCGACCAGCGCGACCGCGATCCTCGCGGCCGGCGCCGCGGCGACCGCGACGCCCCGCGATCCGCGCGACCCGCGCGAGGCGCCGGCGCGCTACCGCCTGATCGAGCGCCTCGACGAGGGCGCGATGGGCGTGGTGTGGATCGCCGAGGACACGGCGCTGCACCGCAAGGTCGCGTTCAAGGTGCTGCACGACCGGCTGCTCGGCGGCGACTTCCAGGAGCAGCTGGCGCGCGAGGCGCGCACGATGGCGCGCCTCAACCACCCCAACGTGGTCGCGGTCTACGACGTCGGGGTCCACGACGGGCGCACGTTCGTCGCGATGGAGCTGGTGGTGGGGCGCTCGCTCGGTCACTGGCTGGACACGCCGCGCCGCTGGGACGAGGTCGTCGCGGTCTTCCGCGACGTCGCCGCCGGGCTGGTCGCGGCCCACGACGCCGGCGTCGTCCACCGCGACGTCAAGCCGGGCAACATCCTCGTCGGCGACGACGGCCGCGCCCGCATCGCCGACTTCGGGGTCGCGCACGCCGGGCGGGCGCGCGCCCCCGACGGCGCCGCGACCGACACCACGCAGGGCACGATCGGCTCGCCCGCCTACATGTCGCCCGAGCGGCTGCGCGGCGAGCCCGCCGGGGCGCTCGGCGATCAGTTCAGCTTCTGCGTCGCGCTGTACGAGGCGCTGTGCGGCGCGCGCCCGTTCGCGGGCAAGACCATGGCCGACCTGCTGGCCGCGATCACGGCGGGGCCGCCGCCGTGGCCGCGCCCGGTGCCGGCCTGGCTCGAGGCGACCGTGACGCGCGGCCTCGCCGCCGACCCGGCGGCGCGGTTCCCGTCGATGCGCGCGCTGTCCGACGCCCTGCGCGGGCCGGCCGAGCCCCTGGCCCGCGGCGCGGCGCGGGTCCGGATCGCCGTCGGCGCCGTGGTCGTGGTCGCGGCCGCGGTGGCCACCACGCTCGCCGTGGTCGGGCGCGGCCCGGCGCGGCGTCAGGCGGCCCAGCGCCGCCGGGGTCGGCGGCAGGCGCGGCGGCGCTCGATGGCGGGATCGGCGGCGACGCCGCGGCGGCGGCGGCCGCGGCCGTCGTCATCCCTACGGTCGGCGAGGCGCCCGACGACGCCGCCGTCGCCGTGACGCCCGCCCCCTGACGACGCCCGCGCCGCGCCCGACGCCGCGCCCCGCGCCCGCCCCGCGCCGCGCGACGAGCTCGCCGGCCTCGACGCCGCCGCGCTGCGCGACCGCTACTTCGCGCTCCACGCCGAGCGGACCGCGGCCGCCGAGCGCGGCGACTACGCCGAGGCCAGCCGGATCGCGCAGCGCATGGTGCCGCTGGAGCCGCGGGTCGGCGCCCAGCCCGAGAACGCGATGCTGATCGTCACCTACGCGTGCCTCGGCGGTGACCTCCGCCGGGCCCGCGCCTACTACGCTCGCCTGCCGGCCCGGCCCGCGGCGGCCCACGAGCTGCGGCAGGTCGCCTTCGACGTCTGCGCGCGCCACGGCGTCACGCTGGCGCCGGTCGACGACTGACCCGAGCGTCTGCGCGAGGCGGTCGCCGTGCTGGCGCGGCGAGCCCGTCTGCGGGCGAGCGAGTCGATCGACAGGCCCCGCGCCGCGCCGCCGTTCAGCTCCGCGGCCGCAGGCCGAGGCGGGTGGCGAGGCGGTGCAGGTTGCCTCGCTGCAGGCCGAGGCGGCGCGCCACCTCGGCCCAGTTGCCGCCGGCATCGGCGACCGTGCTGGCGATGAGCTGCCGCGTGAAGTCGTCGATGGCGTCGCGCAGCGGCCGCGTCGCGCCCGCCGGCACCGGCGCGACCGCGCCCGGCGCCACGGTGGAGGCCGCCGCCACCGCCGCCATCTCCACCCGCGGTGGATCGAGGCCGAGGTCGGCGACGTCGATCACGACGGTCTCGTGACGGCGACCGTCGGACGCCCGCAGCGCGCCGCGCAGCAGCGTGTGCTCGAGCTCGCGGACGTTGCCGGGCCAATCGTGCTCGTGCAGCCGGGCCCGCGCCTCGGGCGTCAGCCGCAGCTGGCCGAGCCCGAGCCGGGCCCGCGCGACGTCGAGGAAGTAGCCGCTGAGCAGCGCGACGTCGTCACGCCGCTCCCGCAGCGGCGGCACGTGCAGCGGGAAGACGCTGAGCCGGTGGAACAGGTCGGCGCGGAACCGGCCGGCGCGGATCTCCTCGGTGAGATCGCGGTTGGTCGCCGCGATCACGCGCACGTCGACCCGCAGCATCCGATCCGAGCCGACGCGCTGGACCTCGCCCGACTGCAGGGCGCGCAGCAGCTTGGGCTGGATCGACAGCGGCAGCTCGCCGATCTCGTCGAGCAGCAACGTGCCGCCGTGGGCGACCTCGAACTTGCCGGCCCGGTGGTCGACCGCACCGGTGAACGCGCCCTTGACGTGGCCGAACAGCTCGCTCTCGGCGATCGACTCGGGTAGGGCGGCGCAGTTGACGTGGATGAACGCGCGGTCGTGGCGCCGCGACTGGGCGTGGATCGCCTGGGCGACCAGCTCCTTGCCGACCCCGGTCTCGCCGGTGACCAGCGCCGCCAGCTCGGACCGCGCGACCAGCGCGACCTCGTGGCGGACCTTCGCCATCGCGGCGCTGGTGCCCAGCAGCTCGCCGCCGCCGCGCTGCAGGACGTCGGCGACCAGCTGCCGCGCCACCATGTGGTCCCGCGCCGCCGCCAGCTCGACGGCGTCGATGAGCACCGCGGTGCGCATCGCCGCGCCCGCCAGCGCCGCCAGCATGGCGACGGTCTCGTCCTCGATCGCGTCGAACGCCGACGGCGCCAGCGCGTCCGCCGTGAGGACCCCGGTGACCTCGCCGTCGACCACCAGGCGACAGCCCATGCAGGCGTGCGGGTGCGCCAGCGCGTCGCTGTCGGCGGCGAACAGGCCGTCGAACGGATCCGGCAAGGTGCTGTCGGTGAACCGCACCGGGCCGTCGGCCGCCAGGATCCGGGCCAGGCGCGGGTGCTCCGCGGGCGCGAACCGGCGCGCCACCGCCTCGGCGCGCAGCCCGTCGACCACCACCGGGAGCAGGACGTCGCCGTCGAGCCGCAGCAGCGCGATCGCGTCGCACGGGATCAGCCGGCGCGCGGCCTCGGCGAGCCGCCGGTAGCGATCGTCCGCGGCCAGGTGCGCGCACAGGTCGAGCGCGACCTGGAGCAGCGGTTCGATCATCGTCGTCGAAACGATAACACGTGCTCGCGGTGACGCCGCGCCGGAGCCCTGTGGCGCGCGTCGACGCCGCCTGCGTGCGGCCCGGGGTTTGCTCGTTCCCCGGGCATGCGCTCGCTGCCACCACGCCTCGTCGCTCGCGCGTCGACCTGGGACGACGCCCCGCTCGGTGCGCTCATCGACCACATCGTGGCGACCTATCACCGCCCCCTCCCCGCGATGCTGGCGCGGCTGCGGGCGCTGGCCGCGCGCGGCGTCGACGGCGCGGTCGTGGCCGGGCTCCAGGACCTCAGCAGCCTCCTGCTCGACCACATGCGTCGAGAGGAGGAGCTGGTCTTCCCGTGGCTGCGGCGCCGGAGTCGCAACACCGCCGGCGTGCTGGTCAACCTGCTCGAGCACGAGCACGTCGACGCGGTCCACCGGGTCCAGAAGCTGCACGTGCTCGCCGGCGCCGGCGAGCACGACGCCCCCGTCGCGCCGCGCGGCGGGGGCCCCCTGGTCGAGCTGCTGCGCGAGCTCGAGCACGCGCTGGTCGCGCACATCGCGCTGGAGAACCAGGTCCTGTTTCCGCGCGGCCTCGCCGCCGGGCTCGCGCCGGTCGAGTGAGCTGCCGATCACCAAGCCCCCACCAAGGAGCCATCATGCTCGAGACCACCCGGCGATCGATGTCCGTCCACGCCGCGGCCCTGTCGATCCACGATCTCGACCAGGCCAGCGCCCGGTTGCGCGCCCAGACCCCGTGGCAGCGGCACGGCCAGAGCGCGGTCACGCTGATCAAGGAGCCCGACCTGCGGGTCGTCCTGCTGGAGCTGCGCGCCGGCGCCCGCGTGGTCGAGCACCACACGGCGGCACGGGTCACGATCCACCTGCTGCGTGGCCGCGTCCGCATGCACGTCGGCGACCGCACGCTCCCGCTCGTCGCCGGGCAGCTGGTGATGCTCGCCGCCGACGTCGCCCACGACGTCGGCGCCGACGACGACAGCACCGTGCTGGTGACCCTCGCCTGGTCACCCGCGGCACGCGCCGGCGCCGGCGCGACCGGAGCCGGGTCGTGACCCCGCCCGGATCGGTGCGGCAGTTCCTCGAGGACCAGCACGAGCTGCTGGAGCTCCGGCTCGTCGCCCTGGAGCGCGCGGTGCGGGCGCATGCCCTCACCGACGCCGGCCAGCGCCTCGCCGGGTTCCGCGGCCACCTCGCGCGCTACGTGCGGACCGAGGAGCGGTTGCTCTTCCCCATGTACGATCACGTCGCCGCGGCGGCGGTCGAGTCGACCGCCACGGCGACGCCCACCGCCCGGATGCGCGACGAGCACGCCGGGCTCGGTCGGCTCGTCGCCGAGATCGGAGGGCTGCTGGCGCGTGGCGACGCCGACACCAGCCTCCTCGCGCTCGGCACGCTGCGCAGCCTGTTGCTGGTCCACGGCACCAAGGAGGCCTGGATCATCTATCCTCGGGTCGCCGGCGCGCTGTCCACGACGATGGAGGACGCGCTGGTGAGCGATCTCCGGGCCGGCGTGCCGCTCGCATGCTGAGCACGACGTCGGCGAGCCACGCCACCACCCTCGAGGACCCCCGATGAAGCTGCCGCTCGGTCTCGCGCTGATCTCGATGACGGTGGCGTGCTCGCGCGACTGTCCGACCGCGCCGGCACGAGGCGCCGGCACCGCGTCGCCGGCGGCGGCCTCCGTCACCCCGCATGACGCGGCGCCGCCCGGCAACGCGGTCCAGGCCGAGATGCAGCGCCTCCACGCCGCGCTGCAGACGACCCTGACCGGCCTGGCCTACGGCGACGTCCGCGCCGCACCCGCCGCGTTCGCCGAGGTCGATCACGCCCGCCACGCCACCGAGGCGGCGCTCGAAGGCGGCGCCTACCAGCTGGCGCGCAACGCCGATCGCCTGCCCCGCTTCCGCGAGCTCGACGAGGCCTTCCACGGCGCCCTCGAGACGCTGGTCGAGGCGACGGTCCGGAACGACCTGGACGCGACCGCCGCGGCGCTCGGCCCGGTGCTGCGGGCGTGCCAGCCGTGCCACGGCGAGTTCCGCAAGTGACGCCCCACCACGCGGGCCGCGGTTAGCTCCGGCCGCGCGCGCCCGGGCGCGGCGCCGGCGCCGTGCCATCGCGACCACACGCGGTCAGCGCGATCGCGATCGCCGCGACGACCACGGCGCGCGAGCTACCAACGGCCTGGACGACGCCGAGGACAGCTCGACGCGCCGTCCTCAATCCGAGCACACGTGTTCACATTGACGACGCCGGATCGTCGCGGCGAGTGACCTCGCCCGCCGGGCCCCCGCCCGCGCGGCGCCGCGCGCGAACCGCCGTCGCGGCCACTGGCACGCGGGGCGCAATGGGCTCGGAGCACGCATGCTCGCCGACACCGCACCGCGACCGATCTCGCTGCCGCTGCACGCCGCCGGCGCCGCCGGCGCCAGCCACGGCGCCGCGGAGGTGCCGGCGCCCATCCTCCCCGGCGAGCACTTCGCGGCGGCGCTGGTCTGCTTCGTGATCGGCGGCGTCGGCCTGATCGCGGTCGCCGGCGACCTGGCCGCCGGCATGTTCTTCTTGCCGCGCGTGATCGCGGTCGTCCACCTGTTCACGCTCGGCTGGATCATGACGTCGATCTTCGGCGCGCTCTGTCAGTTCCTGCCGGTCGCGATCGGTCGAGGCCTGCGCTGGCCGGGCGCGGCCCACGCCTCGTTCGCCGCCCACGTCACCGGCGTGGCGCTGTTCGTCGGCGGCCTCGCGACCGGCCATCCCGCGGCGGTCCACGCCGGCGCGTGCGGCCTGGCGATCGGCTTCGGCGTGTTCGCGGTCAACCTCGCCGTCACCCTCGCCACGGTCCGCGACCGCGGCCTCACCTGGTGGGCGCTCGCCGGGGTCGCGGTGTTCCTGGTGGTGACGCCGGCGTACGGCGTGGTCCTCGCGCTCAACCTGCGCGGCGGCGGCCTGATCGGCGGCAGCCGCTTCGCGGTGGTCGCCGCACACGCGCACGTCGCGATCGCCGGCGTCGTGCTCCTGACCATGGTCGGGGTCGCGCACCGGCTGCTGCCGATGTTCCTGCTGTCGCATGGCGCCCGCGACCACGCGGCCTGGACCGCGATCGCGCTGCTGGCCGGCGGCGCCGCCGTGCTCGCGATCCCCGGCGGCGCCGGCGTCCGCGTCGAGCTCGCGGGCGCGCTGATCGCGGGCGGCGTGGTCGCGTTCCTGGTCCAGGCGGTGACGTTCTTCCACCACCGCCGCCGCCGCTCGATCGATCCCGGGATGCAGCTCGCCGCCGCCGGCCTGATCGGCCTCGCCGTCGCCGTGCTGGTCGCGCCGATCGCGCTGTCCCGCGGCCTGCGGGATCTCCACCTGCTGACCGCCTACGTCACGATCCTGCTCGGCGCGATCACGCTGTTCGTCGCCGGGCACTACTACAAGATCGTCCCGTTCCTGGTCTGGTACCACCGCTTCGGGCCGCTGGTCGGGACCCGCAAGGTGCCGACCGTCGCCGAGCTGTACGCCGCGCCGCTGGCGCGCCTCGACGGTGCCCTGCTGGCGATCGGCTGGCTCGGGGTCGCGATCGGGATCTTCGCCGGCCGCGGCGACCTGGTCCGGGCCGCCGCGGTCGCGGTCGCGGCCGGCGCCGTCCTCGAGGCCATCATCATCGCGCGCGTCGCGCGCAGGAGGGTCGCATGAGCCGCGACGACGACACCCGGGCGCGGGTCTACGACGCGCTCCGCGAGGTCTACGATCCCGAGATCGGCCTCGACCTGATCACGCTGGGGCTGGTCTACGACGTCACCGTCGTCGACGGCGAGGTCGCCGTCACCTTCACGCTGACCACCCCGGGCTGCCCGATGGAGCACGCGATCAGCGGCGGCATCGTCGAGGCGGTGCGGCGCGTCCCGGGCGTACACGACGTCGTCCCGAACCTGGTCTGGGAGCCGCGCTGGCATCCCGGCCGGGTCGCCGAGGGCGCGCTGTGACCCGCGCCGACGCCGCGGCCGCCCCGGTGCCGGCCGCCCTGCGCGCGACCCCGCCGGCACGGATCGTCGATCTCGACGTCCGCGACGATCTGCGGGCTGGCCGCGAGCCGCTGCGACGCATCCTCGACACCGTCCGGTCGCTGCCGGCCGACGCCGTACTGCGCCTGCGCGCGACCTTCGAGCCGGTCCCGCTGTACCGGGTCCTCGGCAAGCAGGGCCTGGCGCACCACACCGAGCGGCTCGACGCCGACGACTGGGTGGTGTGGTTCCACCGCGACGCGGACGACACCGCCACGGCCGCGTCGACGTCGGCGGTGCGCGCGCCGCGCCAGGCCGTCACCGACCACGACGACGCGATCGAGGGTGACGTCATCGTGCTCGACGTGCGTGGCCTCGAGCCGCCCGAGCCGATGGTGCGCACGCTCGAGGCGCTGGCCACGCTGCCGCCCGGCAAGACGCTGGTCCAGCTCAACGTGCAGGTGCCGCGGTTCCTCCTGCCGCAGCTGGACCAGCGCGGCTTCACCTACGAGATCCGCGCCCAGGCGGCCGACCTGGTCCGCCTGTTCATCCGTCACCGCCAACCCTAGCTGCACGAAGGACCCGTTCCATGGCATCGATCGAGCTCGACATCCGCATCGTCCCGCCCCGCGAGAAGCACCCGACGATCTTCCGCACCTTCGACGCCCTGCCGCCGGGCGAGGGCTTCACGCTGGTCAACGACCACGATCCGTTCCCGCTGCGCCACCAGTTCGAGGCGACCCGGCCCGGCCAGTTCGCGTGGACCTACGTCGAGCAGGGCCCGGCGGTGTGGCGGGTGCTGATCGAGAAGAGCAGCTGATGCCGCTCGCCGTCACCAGCGCGATCGCGGCCGAGCTGACGCCGGAGGCGTTCGACGCGGCGTGCCGGGACCGCGGCCTCGACGGCCAGGAGCTGGTGCTCGACACCGGCACCGAGGGCGTCGCCGCGGCGACCCGGGCGCGGACCTCCGGCGCGCGCGTGCTCGCGGTGCGGGCGGTGCGCCTCGACCTCGACGACGTCCCCGCGCTGGCGGCGGTGTCGGCGCGCTTCGGCGTGCCGGTCTCCGTGCCGCCGGATCAGGTGGGGCTCGACGCCGTCCCCGCGCTCGCGATCGCGTTCGCCCGCGCCGGCGGTCAGCTGCTGCTCGGTCAACGTACCGATCTCGGCGCGATGGTCGCGCTGGCCGAGGCGATCGACGCCACCGGCGACCCGGCGTCGCTGGGGATCGCCTGGGAGGTCCGGCCATCCGCCGAGCGCCTCACCGACGCCACCGCGCTCATCCTCGCCGCCGGCGACCGGCTCGGGCTGGTCCGGCTCCACGGCGGCGGCCCCGAGCAGCGCGACCAGGACGGTCGCGGCGTCGGGCCGCTGCTGGCCGAGCTGGCGCTGAGTCGCTTCCAGGGCCCGATCGTCCTGTGTCCCAGCGACCCGGCGCGGCTGCCGCGGTGGCGAGCGTGGCTGGGCTCGACGACCAGCGCGGGGTGTGGCCACGGCAAGGACCCGCGGCGCCTCGACCTCGACGTGCGCGACGTCGAGCCGCGCGATCGTCTCGCCGCGATCCTCGACGCCTACCGCGCGCTCGGCCCGGGCGCGACCCTGCACCTCACCGTCGACCACGATCCGTCGTGCATGTACTACACGCTGGAGGCGACCGAGCCGGCGGGCAGCTTCGAGTTCCGCACCGTCGCGCACGGCCCCGAGGTCTGGCGCGCCGAGGTCACCCGCCGCTGAGCCGCCGCGCCACCGGGGCGATCACCACGGCCAGCCCCGCACCAGGATCACGGCGAGCGCGACCAGGATCAGCGCCAGCACCGCGTCGAGCCGGCCGAGCCAGGACGCGCGGCGCCGCAGGCGCTCGGCGGCGACCGAGCCCGGCGCGTCGCGCAGCGCCGCGGTGGCGCGGGGTCCGATCACGAAGTCGTGGTAGGCGCTCACCACCAGCACGAGCGCGAACACCGCCAGCTTCCACAGCACCGCCTTGCCGAACGGCGACGCGCGCCACGACGGGCGGGCGAGGTCGGCGATCCGGACGCCGCGGACCCACAGGTTGAAGGTGCCGGTGGCGAGGATCACGCCGAAGCACGTCCATCCGACGTCGCGGAAGCGGGTGCCGGTGTCGCGCAGGAACGCGGCGGCGGTGGCCCGATCGCCACGCCGCAGCCACGGCACGACGACGAGGACCAGGAACAGCATGCCGCCGATCCAGGTCATCGCCGCCAGGATGTGGAGCCAGACCGAGACGAGGTAGAGCGTGTGCAGCGTCGTCATGGCGGGTCGAGCCCGACCCGAGCAAGGACCACACCAGCCGCCGCGCCGGGCCGCGCCGGCGCGGCACGCTTCTTGAGTTCGCCGTGGGTGGGGGGCATTCCCGAGGAGAGACCATGAGCGATCGACATCAGCAGAGGATCGGGCGCCGCGAGCTGCTCGGCGCCATCGGCGGCGCCGCCGCCCTCGGCGCGGCGACCAG
>JACKDR010000044.1 GCA_020633495.1 Kofleriaceae bacterium
CCGTGGCTGCGCGCGCAGGCGCGGGACTGGCTCGGCGACGGCCGGATCGCGTTCGTCGGCCTGGCCACCGACGGCGGCGCGCCGCGCACCAAGCTGTACCTCGCGCTTGCCGACGGCGACGCCCGCGACCACGCCGCGGCCGTCCTCGGCCTGCCGCGCCTGGACGTCGACGTCGCGATGGTCGGCGTCGACGCCGCGCCCGGGGCCGCGGCGCCGCTGGCGATCAAGCGCTACGCCCGGCTGACCGCCGCCGACGCCCGCGCCCGCTTCGCCGGCCCGCTGCTGGCGCTGATCGAGCGCCACGGCCTGCTGCCCGGCGAGCTGCGCCTGCTGGCGTCGACCCGCGTCGGCGCCGGCGGCGACGGCCGCGACGAGGCCCTCCACGTCGACGTCCACGCCTTCGCGCACCTGGCGCTGGGCGTGGCGTGGGCGCGGGCGTGCGGCGACGACGACGCGGCGGCCCGGATCGTCGCCTCGGGACGCGCCGCCCGGGTCCTCAGCGAGACCCGCGGCGGCGGCCCCCGCCACGTCTATCTCGGCGGCGCCGGCGCGGCCGCGGAGCCGGCGTGACCGCGCCCCGCGGCTTCCTCGCCCTGCCCGGGCCCGGCGACGACACCGCGCGCGCCCTCGCCGACCGGCTGCCGACGATCGCGTTCCGGCGCTTCGTCGCCGCCGACCGCCGCGGGCTGGCGGCGGCCACCGCCCGCGCGCTGCAAGCGCTGCAGCGCGCGCTCTACGAGCTGGCGACCCGCGATCCGGGGGCGCGCGCCGCGATCGGCCGCGCCTTCGCCGATCTCGACGTCCAGAGCGCCGCGCTCGCCCTCGACGCGCCGCCGCCGATCGCCGAGGACGCGGTGCGCACGCTGGGGCCCCGCCTGGTGGTCGCGCTGGCCGACCACGGCGTGCGCGCGCCCCTGGCCTGGCCGCTGCCGTTCACCACGCTCGCCGATCCGACGCGCGACCGCGCGCTGACGTTCACGCCCGCGGCCACGGCGATCGGCCTGGGCCGCGACGGCGCGATCGTCACCCTGGCCGGCGGCGTCGCGTGGCCGCTCGACGCCGCGCCGCCCGCCGGGGTCGCCGCCCGGGTCGCGTTCCACCCGGTCAGCGACGCGCTGCCGGCGCTGCGGCTCGCCGAGGTCGACGGCAACCCGCTGCGCGTGGTCGAGGCCCACCCCGACAAGGCCGGCAACGCGCTCGAGCTCGGCGGCCGGCCGGTCGCGGCCTGGACCGACGCGCTCGCCGACGCGCTGGCGCTGATCGCCGCCGCGGTGCCGACCCTGCCCGCGGAGCTGGCGGTGACGCTGCGCCGGATCGTGCCGGTCGGCGTCGACGACGAGCGCCACCTGTCGTGCTCGTACCGGGAGGCGCCCGGCCTGGTCTACCTGAGCCTGCACCCCAACCCGTTGACCATGGCCGAGGCGCTGGTCCACGAGACCCAGCACGCCAAGCTCAACGCGCTGTCGTGGCAGGATCCGATCCTCGACAACCCGCCCGAGCAGCTCGTCGACTCGCCGGCGCGGCCGGATCCGCGGCCGGTGATGGGCGTCCTGCTCGCGGTCCACGCCTTCGTGCCGGTGGCGGCGCTGCACGCCGGCCTCGCCGCCCTCGATCACGCGATCACCCGCGATCCGTGGTTCGCGCGCCGCCGCCGCGACGTCCTGGCCGGCAACGCCGAGGGCCTCGCGGTGCTGGCCGCGCACGCGCGCCCGACCCCGACCGGCGCCCGCGTGATCGCCGCGCTGGCCGCGATGCACGACGAGCTGGTCGCCGCCGCGCCCGCCGCGCCCGCCGCGCCCGCAGCGCCCTGAGCACGGGATCGATCCGCCGGCGCAACGCAGCGTTGCGGGCCGCGCCCTGGTGACGCCACCGCTTCGGCGCCATGCTGTGACAGCCAGAGCGTCCCATGTCCGAACCCAGCGATCCGTCCGCCCGCGGGCCCAGCCCCGACGATCCCATCGAGCGCGTCCTCGACGCGCGGCCCCGCGACCTCGGCGGCGGCCTGCAGGTCGGCCGCGTCCTGCCGGTGGCGGCGCGCCGCGCCGTCGGCCCGGTGGTCTTCCTCGACCACATCGGGCCGGCGGACCTCGACACGCCGGGCGCGTCGCCCACCGGAATGGCGGTGCGCCCGCACCCGCACGTCCACCTCGCCACGGTGACGTACCTGTTCGAGGGCGAGATCCTGCACCGCGACAGCCTGGGATCGCGCCAGCTCATCCAGCCCGGCGCGATCAACTGGATGAACGCTGGCCGCGGCATCGCGCACTCCGAGCGCAGCCCGCGGCCCGACGGCCCGCACGGCCGGATCCACGGCCTGCAGCTGTGGGTCGGGCTGCCGCGCGCCGCCGAGGACAGCGCGCCCAGCTTCGAGCACCAGCCGGTGACGGCGCTGCCGGTGATGGAGGGCGACGGCGTGTGGGCGCGCGTGCTCGCCGGCGCCGCGTTCGGCGTGCGCTCGCCGGTGACGTCGCTGGCGCCGGTCGTCTACGCCGAGCTGCGCGTCCAGCCAGGCGCACGGCTCGCCGTGCCCACCGAGGTCGCCGACCGCGGCCTCTACGTGGTCGATGGCGAGATCACGCTCGACGGGCGCCCGATCGCAGCGCGACACCTCGCGGTCCTCGAGCGCGGCGCCGCGGTCGTGCTGCGCGCCACCACCGCCGCGCGCGTCATGCTGCTCGGCGGCGAGCCGCTCGACGGCCCGCGCTACATGTGGTGGAACTTCGTCGGCAGCTCCCAGGATCAGCTCGTCGAGGCGGCGCGGCGCTGGCGCGCCCGCGAGTTCCCCGCCATCCCCGACGACGACGTCGAGCTCACCCCGGCCCCCGACGGGCCACGCTTCGCCCGCCCGCACCCGGAGTCACCATGAGCCACGCCAACCCGCCCGCCGAGTCCCTGCGCCAGATCCTCGTCGACGCCCGCACGATCGCGATCGTCGGCGCCTCGGCCAACCCGGCCCGCGCCTCGCACGACATCATGCAGCGCATGCTCGCCGCCGGGTACCAGGTCATCCCGGTCAACCCCAACGAGGCCGAGATCCTGGGCCAGCGCGCCTACCCGTCGCTGCGCGACGTCCCGGTCCCGGTCGACATCGTCGACGTGTTCCGTCGCAGCGAGGACACCCCGGCGATCGCCGACGACGCGGTGGCGATCGGCGCCCGCGTCCTGTGGCTCCAGCTCGGGGTCACCAGCGACGACGCCGCCGCCCGCGCCGCGGCCGGCGGCCTCACGGTCGTCATGGACGCGTGCATCGGCGCGATCCACCGCGCCCTGAAGATCCCGCCGCGGCCGCAGGGCTAGCCGGGGCTCGCCGCGCGCTCCGAACCGCCCCGACGGCGTGGTCGCGTGGCCTCGCTTACCGGCCCGGGCTTGCTCGCTGCGGGGTACGCCTGATGCAACGCATCAGGGCATGTGCCGCCACCTCCGCGACTTCTCGCGATGTCACGCGCGCGATCACGCAACCGGTGGTGATCGGGCCGGGCGCGTCGCGAACAACGTGCGCGCGATCGGGACGCGGGGCCCGCGGCGAGGAGGTGCCCCATGAGGTCGTATCCGGTTCACTACGCGGTGTCGCGACCGGCGACGTTCACCCGCCTGCAGCTGGCGATGCGCATGGTCGCGTTCCTGGCGCTGGGCGTGCTCGGGCTGTCGTTCGGCGCGGTGTTCCTGTTCGCGTACCTGGCGCTGCCGGTGTACGCCGCCAGCCGGCTCGGCAACGGCCGGGCCTCGCTGGCCTACGCCGAGCAGGACGGCCCGCGCGTGGTCCGCGCCCTGCGCTGGTTCGCCGCGGTGTCGGCGTGGGCGGCGCTGGTCGCCGACCGGCTGCCCGGCGCCTCCCCCGACGAGGTCGTGACCCTGACGATCGAGACCCGGACGCCGCCGGCGGAGCCGACCGCCGGCGCCGCGCTGTGGCGCGTGATCACCGGGCTGCCCAGCGCCCTGGTGCTCGGCGTGCTCGGGTTCGTCGGCAGCTTCGTGTGGCTGTGGGCGGCGCTGTCGATCCTGATCGCGCAGCAGGTCGGGCCGCACGCCTTCCACTACCTGACCGGCCTGCAGCGCTGGTCGGTCCGGCTGCTGGCCTACCAGGCGTCGCTGGTCGACGACTACCCGCCGTTCTCGTTCGAGGACGATCCGGTGGCCGTGCCGCCGACGGCGCGCGTGGTGCACGGAACGCCAAGGAGGCTGTCATGAACGTGCTCGTCACCTGGGGCTCGACGCGCGGTGGCACCGAGGGCATCGCCCAGATCCTCGCCGACGCGCTCGCCGATCGGGGCGTCCGCGCCGTGGCGCGGCCGGCCCGCGACGTCCGCGACCTCGGCGAGTTCGACGCGGTCGTGGTCGGCGGCGCGCTCTACGCCAACCGCTGGCACCGCGACGCCCGCCGCTTCGTGCGGCGGTTCGCCGAGCGCCTGGCCGCGCGCCCGGTGTGGTTCTTCTCGAGCGGCCCGCTCGACGACAGCGCCGAGCGCGGCCCGCTGGCGCCGGCGCCGCAGGTCCAGGCGCTGATGGACCGGGTCGGCGCCCGCGGCCACGTCACCTTCGGCGGCCGCCTGGCGCGCGACGCCCGGGGCTTCCCGGCGGCGGCGATGGCCAAGACCAGCGCCGGCGACTGGCGCAACCCGGCCCGCATCCGCGCCTGGGCCGACGACCTCGCCAACGAGCTGCCGTACGCGACCCCGGGCACGGTGGTCGCGCAGCCGGCCGCGGCGTGGTCGCGGCTGGTCGGGCACGGCGTCGCGATCGGGGCGCTCGGCGCCGCCGGCCTGCTGGCGGTGCGCTGGGTGCTCGGCGACGGCGTCGCGACGACGATCTTGCACGCCGTGCTGGTCACCGCGATCACGATGTCGCTGGCGCGCCACTACTTCGCCGCGCGCGGCGCCCGCGATCCGCTGCCGGCGGCGGCGACCATCACGGCGCTGTTCGCCGCGATCGAGGCGATCGCGCTGGGCATCGCGCGAGACGCCGCCGGCGCCGCGTTCACCGCGCTCGCCGGGTACTGGCTGCCGATCGCGCTGGTCCTGGCCACGGCCTGGCTCACCGGCGTCGTGGTCACGATGCTGCCGTTCCCCCGGCCGCCGGCGCGGCACGCGCCGCCGCCCGCGGGCCACGCCGCCGGCTCCGGCGTCCGCTAGCAGCGGTCCCGCCAGCCGGCGCGGCCGGCGTACCATCGCCCCATGGAGCGCTGGCTCACCCTCGTCGTCGGCCAGCCGGTCGGCGACGGCCGCCTGGTCGCGATCACGCCGGCCGGCGGCGAGCTGCGCCTCGACGTCGAGCTCGCGGCCGGCGCCGGCCGTGTCGTGTTCGCGATCGCCGGCGCGCGGCCCGGCGCCGCCCCGGCGGGCCCGTTCGCGGCGTGCCCGGCGCTGACCTACCGCAGCGGCGCGACCCCTACGCGGCCCTGGCCGCGACCGGCGAGGCCCTGGCGCGCGCCCTGCGCGCCGCCGCGCCCGGCCCCGACGACGGCGGCGTGCGCGCGGCGGTCGACGCCGCGGCGCCGCCGACGCCGCGGTCCTGGCGCGACGCGGTCGACGCGCTCGTCGATCGCGCCGACGCCACGGTCCGGCCCGCCGACTGGCTGGCGCCCGACCTGCTCGCGCGGCGGCCGTGCACGCTGCCGTGGACCCGCCTCGAGCTGTTCCTCGACGACCTGCACGGGCCGTGCTGCGTCGACTTCCAGCGCCGCCCCGCCGCCGCCACCGGCGCGCTGCTGGCGCGCTTCCGCTCGCCGGCGATGCGCGCGTTCCGGGCCGCGCTCGCCGGCGACGGCCCGCCCGCGACCTGCCGGCCCAGCTGTCCGCGCCTGCGTGGCCGCTCCGACGCCCTCGACCACCTCGTGGTCCGGGGCGGCCCCGCCGCCTTCGTCGCCAACCAGCGCGCGGTGGTCGAGGCGATCGTCGCCGGCGACGTCGACGCCGCCGCGATCACGCCGCTCGAGCTGTCGTTCGCGGCCACCAGCTTCTGCAACTACGACTGCCTGATGTGCCGGTGGGGCGTCGACGGCACCCTCGCCGACGAGCGCCCGGCCGCCTTCTACGACGCGCTGGCGCCGCTCTTGCCCGGGCTGGCGCGGCTCGAGGTCCTCGGTGGCGAGCCGCTGGCGTCGCCGGTGTTCCGCGACTTCCTCGCCGGGCCGACCCTGGCCGCGCACCGCCACGTCCGGGTCGCGCTGACCACCAACGCGTCGTACCTGACCCCGACCGAGCAGGCGCGCCACGCCGACGTGCGCTTCGAGCACCTGACGATCAGCCTCAACGCCGCCACCGACGCGACCTACCGGGCGGTCAACCGTGGCCTGACGTGGCCGCGGATCCGTGGCCACCTCGACGCCCTGCGGGCCCGCCGCGCCGCCACCGGCTGGCCTCGCGCGATCACCTACAGCATGGTGATGCTGCGCGCCAACCTGCACGAGCTCGAGGCGTTCGCCGCGCTGGCGCGGCGCGACGGCGTCGGCGTCCGGTTCATGCTGCCGATGCGCGATCGCAACGACCAGAGCTTCCTGCGCGACGCCGCGGCGATGGCCGACGTCGCGCGCCGGCTGCGCGCGATCGCCGACGACCTCGACGACCGCGACGCCCGGCGCGCCCGCGGCGAGGCCGAGGTCCTCGACGACCGGCTGGCGCGCGGCGTGCTGCGGCCGCTGCCCGACGACGGCGACGACGTGGCCGCGCCGGTCCGGCTCAGCCGCCGCTGAGGGCGGCCAGGATCTGGACCTCGGCCGCGACCGCCTGATCGAGGCTCCACGCCTGGACGCCGTCGACGAAGCACTTCACGTGCGGCCGGATCCGGTCCTGCTCGTCGATGACGCGGACCCGCAGGCCGCGGTGGCGCGTCTCCAGGTCGGCGAGGACCTCGCCGAGCGTGGCGCCCGCCGCCTCGACCTCGGCGACGCCGTCGGTGTAGCTGCGCAGGTGGGTCGGCACCAGCACCCGGATCATGCCGGCGTCCCCACGGTGACCGAGTAGACGTGCGGTAGATCGGCGGCGAGCTGGGTGAAGTGCTCGCCCTCGTCGACGCTGGCCCAGACCTGGCCGCCGGTGGTGCCCAGGTACAGCGCCACCGGATCGCCGGCGTCGACCGCGAGGCACTGGCGCTTGACCGTCCACCACGCCTGCGCCGCCGGGAGGCCGCGATCGAGCCGCTGCCACGACGCGCCGGCGTCGCGGGTGCGGTACACCGCCGGCTTGCCGCCCGGGCTGGTGCGCGGCCACACCGAGGTGCCGTCCATCGGGAACACCCAGGCGGTGTCGGGGTCGCGGGGGTGGGTCGCGATCGCGAACCCGATGTCGCCGACCTCCTTCGGCATGGCCTCGCCGACTCGGGTCCAGCGCGGGCCCTGATCGCGGTCCAGGCGATACAGGCCGCAGTGATCCTGGCGCCACAGGCGATCGGGGCGCTGCGGGTGCAGCACGACGCAGTGCGGGTCGTGGCCGAACGGGTACTCGCCGCCGTCGGGCAGCTTGGGCGCGAAGTCCATCGCGACGCCGCTGTTGAGCGGTGACCACGTCGCGCCGGTGTCGGTCGACTCGAAGAAGCCGCCGCCCGACAGGCCCAGGTAGAGGTGCGCGGCGTCGCGCGGATCGACCAGCACCGAGTGGGTCTTGCCGCCGTCGGGGGTCTGATCCTGGTCGCCGTGGACCCAGGTCTGCTGGTCGGGGTGATCGTTGAAGCCCGACACCGGCGCCCAGGTGTCGCCGCCGTCCTCGCTGCGGAACAGGCCCTGCGGCGAGGTCCCCGCGTACCAGACGCCGGGCTCGGAGGCGTGGCCGGGCGTCAACCAGAACACGTGGTCGACGGCGCGCCCGCGCGGCTCGCCCTTGGGGAACGCCGGCGGCGTCGTGATCTGGGTCCAGGTCTTGCCGTGATCGACCGTGCGCATCAGCGCCGGGCCGAGGTGGCCGGTGCGGGTCGCGGCCAGCATGGTGCGGCCGTCGCGAGGATCGAGGACGACGTGGTGGACCATCGCGCCGAAGTGGTGCGGGCCGTCGACGCTCCACGTCCGGCGGTCGGTGCTGCGGAAGAACCAGAGCCCCTTGCGGGTGGCGACGGCGAGCTGGGTGGTGGTCATGACTGGCCCCGTTTTTACCAGGATGTCGGCGCCGCGTGCGCGAGGCCGCGGTGACGTGACGGGGCTACCGCGGGCCGCGCCGGGCCGGCTCGACCGCGATCATGGTGTCGGCCAGGCACACCGGGCAGAAGCCGGCGCGATCGGCCTCGTGATCGCAGATCCGGCAGCGGTGGAGGCGACGCTCGTCGTGCCGGACCGCGACCGGGACGTCGAAGCCGGGCGGATCGCCGTCCTCGCCGTCCTCCGGCAGCTCCCTCGCGGCCTCCTGCTCGCCCTCCTCGCGGCGCTGGGTGGCGGGATCGAACAGCCGCTTGAGGGACTCGACGATCGACACTCCCGCACCGTAGCGCGGTCGCCGCCGGGGGCCACCGGCCCGGTCGATCTCGCTTGAACGGAACCGGCGGCTGCGGGCACCTACCCACGTGCGAGCGTTCGACCTGGCGCTGACCCCGGCCGTGGCGGTGGATCCCGCGGCCGGCGGGGTCGACGACGACCTGGTCGCGCGCCTGCGCCGCGGCGACCGTGCCGCGCTGGCGCGCACCTACGAGGCCCACCACGTGGCGGTGCGCGCGTTCGCCCGGCGCCTGGTCGGTGACGACCACGCCGCCGAGGATCTGGTCCACGACACCTTCGTCGCCCTGCCCCGCGCGATCCAGCGCTACCGCGGTGACGGCGCGCTGCGGACCTTCCTGATCGGCGTCGCCGTGAACCATGCGCGCCGTCACACCCGATCGGCGGCGCGCCGGCGCCGCGCCTACGACCGGGTCGGCGACGCCGCCGCGGCCCGCGACGACGCCCGCGACCCGCGCGCCGAGGCCATCCAGCGGGTCCTGGCCGCCCGCGCCTGGGCCGCGCTCGACCGGCTGCCCCTGGCGCAGCGCCTGGCGTTCGTGCTGTGCGAGGTGGAGCAGCGCACCACCGTCGAGGCCGCGACCATCGTCGGCGTGCCCGAGGGCACGATCCGCAGCCGCCTGTTCCACGCCCGCCGGCGCCTGCGCGCCGCGCTCGGCGAGGCGGAGGACACGCCGTGACCGGGTCGCGCGCGCCGCGGCGGCGACCGGGGGCGGACGGGCCGTCGCTCGCCGCGCTCGCCGACGCCCTCGCGGCCACCGACGGCGCGGTCGACGACGGCCAGGCGTGGACGACCCGCGATCGGATCATGGGCTCGCTGGGGCGGCGCCAGCGGGCGCGCCGCAAGGTCACGATCGCCGCGACGATCGCCGCGCTGCTGTCGACCGGGACCCTGTCGTGGGCGTGGTCGACCGGCCGCCTCGATCGCGCGCGCGCCGCGGCGCCGGTCGCCGCACCGGTGACGTCGCCGGCGGCCGCGGCCGGAGATCGTGGCGCCGCGCGCGGTGACGGCGATCGCGTCGAGGCCACCGCGGTCCCGATGATCGAGCCAGTGACCGAGCCGGCGATCGAGCCGGCGATCGAGCCGGCGATCGAGCCGGCGATCGAGCCGGCGATCGAGCCGGCGACCGAGCCCGACGTCGACCTCGCGCCCTCGCTCGTCGCGCCGACCACCGCGGCGCCGCGGCGACGCGCGCCCACGCCGCCGCGCGTCGCGGCGACCGCCACCACCGCCGCGCGCTGCGCGACGCGAGCGCCGCCGACCCCACCGACGCGCTGTACCGCGCCGCCCACGCCCTGCACTTCCACGGCGACGACGCCGCCGCCGCGGTGGCGGCCTGGGACGCGTACCTGGCCGCGGCGCCGCGTAGCCGCTTCGCGGTCGAGGCCCGCTACAACCGTGGCCTGGCGCTGATCCGCGCCGGCCGGCCCGGCGACGCCCGCGCCGCGCTGGCGCCGTTCGCCGACGGCGCGGTCGAGCCGCGGGGCTACCGCCAGCGCGAGGCCGCGGCGCTGATCGCCGCCCTCGCCGCCCGCGACGCGCGGTGAACCGTTCGGCCGCCACCGGGCACCCACCCACGATGACGAACCGACTCCTCCGCACCTCCCTCGCCGCCGTGGCGCCCGCGATCGCGCTGGTCGCGCTCGGCGACGTCGCCGCGGCCCAGCCCATGCTCGCCGTCGCGATCGACGCCGGCGACGTCGACGCCGCCGCGCTGGTCGCCGAGCTCGGCGACGAGCTCGCCACGCCGGTGGCCGCGGTCGCCGGCGACGCCTGCGGCGCGCCGTGCCTGCGCGTCGCCGCCGGCGACGGCGTCGCCACCGTGTCGTACCGGAGCCCGGGCGGCGAGGATCGGGTCCGGACCGTGGCGCTGCCGGCCGGTCGCGACGACGCCCGCGCCGCCATCGTCCTGCTCGCTGGCAACCTGGTCCGCGACGAGGCCGCCGAGCTGCTCGCGACCCTCGCGATCGCCGACGCCGCGGCCCCGACCGCCTCGTTCCCGCAGGCTGCCGCGGCCCCACCGCCGCCGGCGCGGCGTCCGGTCGCCCCCGTCGACGGCGCGTGGACGTTCGGGGTCGACGCCCGGGTCGACGTCGCGACGGCGACGACGCGCCGGCAGTGGCTCGGCCTCGGCATCCTGCCGCCGCTCACCGCCGACTGGCGCGACGTCGGGCGGGTCCGCCACGTCGTCGCGATCAGCGCCGCGGTCGGGGTCGCCGGCGGCGTCGACACCCTGTCGGTCAGCGGCGCCGTTGACGTCCAGCTCGGCGACGTCCACGGCGCCCAGCTCGCCGGCGCGGTCGCGGTCGCGCCGGCGGTCCACGGCACCCAGGTCGGCGGCGCCCTCGCGGTGGCGCGCGCCGTCGACGGCACCCAGCTCGCCGGTGCCTTCGCCAGCGCCGGTGACGTCCACGGCGCCCAGGTCGCCGGCGCGATCGCGGTGGCGCGCGACGTCCGCGGTCCCCAGGTCGCCGGCGCCATCGACGTCGCCCGCGACGTCGCCGGCCTCCAGGTCGCCGGCGCCATCGACGTCGCCCGCGACGTCCGCGGTGGCCAGGTGGCCGGCGCCGTCAACGTCGCCCGCCGCGCCGACCTCCAGGTCGCGGGCGCCGTCAACGTCGCCGACGACGCCGGCCTCCAGGTCGCGGGCGCCGTCAACGTCGCCCGGCGCGCCCGCCTGCAGCTCGGCGTCGTCAACGTGTCGAGCGATCCGGACGTGGTCGCCATCGGCGTGGTGTCGCTGGTCCGCGGCGGCCGCACCGAGGTCGAGGCCTCGGTCGACAGCAACCAGCTCGGCGCGGTCCTGCTGCGTCACGGCGGCCGCCGCTGGCACTCGGTCTACGGCGTCGGCGGCCGCGGCCCCGACGCCGCGACCGACGCCGCGATGACCGACGTCCCGGCGGTGTGGATGTACGGCGTCGGCATGGGCCCGACCTGGCGCGGCCGGGCCACCACCGTCGACGTCGACGCCATGGCCTGGCAGGTCAACCACGGCGCCGGCCACGACGGCGACCTCAGCCTGCTGTCGCAGCTTCGGGTCAGCGCGGCCTGGGACCTCGGCGCGGTCGGCGTGGTCGCCGGCGTCGCGGGCAACGTCTACGTCTCGACCCGCCCCGACGCCCCGCGCGACGTCCTGTTCCGTACCACCGGCGACCTCGGCGACGACCCCGGCCGCGCTCGGGTCCGGGTCTGGCCGACCGTGTTCGTCGGCGTCCGGCGGTGACCCGGTCGATTGTCGGTCACACCCGATCGCGGCTAGGCTCGATCGGCCCATGGACCGCGCCACGATCCTCCGCATCCTCGACGACGCCGGCCACGGCGCCCACGCCGACGCCGTCGCCGCGCTGATCCAGCCGGCGATCCGGATCCACGCCAGCCAGCTCGCCGGGCGCCCCGAGGGCTGGCGGAACGGCGACGAGGCCGAGGCCGGCGACGACGGCGGCGACGACCCGATCGCCGCGATGGACGCCGCGATGGACGCGCTGCCGGTGGGTGCGTCGCGGTTCGGCGGCATCCCGGACCTGCCGCCCGGCGCCGCCTGGCCCGAGCGCGACGGCGTGCCGATGGAGTTCATCGCCCAGCTCCGCCTCGCCGACGCCGCGCCGCTCGACCCCCTGGGCCGCCTGCCCGCCGCCGGCAGCCTGCTGTTCTTCTACAACAGCCAGTGGGCGACCACCGACATGGAGCCGGACGCCGCCTGCTGCGCGGTGCTGTTCCACGACGGCCCCGACGACCAGCTGGTGCGCGCGACCCCGCCCCGGATCGAGTGGAAGAGCGAGTTCTCCGACACCCCGCAGATCGCGCCGATGATCCACGGCCTGGCGGCGCTCACCTTCGAGGCGACCGTGACCGTCCCCGGCGGCGTCTCGCCGTTCATCCAGGCCCCGCTCGACGAGTTCTGGCAGGACTTCCAGAGCGAGCACGCCGACGCGCTGAGCGGCGCGACCGACAGCTTCGAGGCCAACCTCCTGCTCGGCTACGTCGACGAGCAGGACTACGTCGAGGCCCACGCCAACGGCACCGACGACCAGCTGCTCCTGCAGGTCGACTCGTGCGACGCCGCCGAGTTCCAGTTCGGCGACTGCAACAAGCTGTTCTTCCTGATCAGCAAGGCGGCGCTGGCGGCGCGCGACTTCGGCCAGACCCGCCTGTACTCGATGCTGGGATGACCGACGCCGGGCCCATGCCGCTGGCCGAGGCGCGCGCGCTGCTGCGCGGCAGCCAGGCGTTCGTCAAGGGCGAGGGCGTGCTCGACGGCCAGCGGGTCCTCGCCTCCGACCTGATGTGGCAGGCGCTGCTGTCGCTCGCCGACGCCGCCGAGTTCGTCGAGGTGGCGTCGCGGCTGCGCTGGGAGTTCCACCCCCGCGGCTTCGACAACACCGACCTGTACCAGCGCTACGGCGACGGCATCGTGCCGTGGCTGGCGACCTTCGTCGACGACGACGGCGTCCTGCACAACGTGCCGTGGTGCGTGGGGCCGTGCCTGCTCGCCTGCGGCAGCGCCGAGGCCTTCACGGTGGTGTGGCGGGTCCGCGATGTCGCCGGCCGCACCGGCTGGGGCGGGTTCCGCGACGGCGACCCGGTGATCGAGTGGTGCGCGCGCCACCCCGAGGTCGGCCGCGCCGAGCTGACCCGGCGCGCCGCCGCCGAGCCGCGGGCCCGGACCTACCTGCGCGCGCTGGGCGTGGCGCCGACGGGCCCCGTCGCCGCCGGCGACATCCTGGCGCTGCTCGACGCCTGCGCCGGTCGCATGTTCCCGACCCGCGTCGTGCTGTGGCCGGCCGCGGACACCCCCGGCGTGCGCGCGGTCGCCGCCCGCGACGGCGCCGCCTGGGGCCTGGCGCTCGAGCGCGTCGACGGCACCCGCCCCACCGGCATGCGCGCCGCCCGCGTCGTCACCTTCGCCTACGGCAGCCAGCTCGCCGGCGCCGCCCCCGGCGTCGCGATCGCGAGCCGCCCGGTGCCCGACCTCGGCGCCGACGATCTGGATCGCCGGCTCGGCGCGCCGACCCTGGCGCTGCCGGCCCTCGGGCTGGCGCCGACCGCGACGATCGTCGCCACCGTCCCGCACCTCGCGGTCCCGGCGCGACCGAGCGAGTCGCCGGTGCTCGTCGGCCTCGCCGAGGCCCTCGCCGCTCACGGCGGGTGAGCGGCCAGCCAGGCCTCGACCTCGGCCAGGTCGTGGGCGGCGCTGGCGCCGGCGTCGCGGAAGGCGTCGCGGGCCCGCGCGGCGTGAGCGCGGGCGCCCGCTGGATCGTCGACCCACAGCGCGGACGCCAGGGCCTGCTCGGCCTCGCCGCGCTGCGGCGCGGGCGCGCCGAGCCGGGTCAGCACCGCGACGCCGTCGGCGAGGTGGGCCAAGCCGTCGCGGCGCCGCCCGGCGAGGACCTCGGCGACGCCCAGCTTGACCAGCGCGTCGCCGGTGACCGTGCTGTCGTCCCCGACCAGGCGCCGCGCGATCCGGTGGCCGCGCGCCGCGGCGTCGACCGCCTCGCCCGGGCGCCGGGCTCGCACCAGGATCACGCTGCGCGCGACCCAGGCCAGGCCAGCGTCGCGGCCGTCCTCGCCGTCGCGACCGAAGGCGCGCGCGAACAGATCGAGCGCCCGCTGGTTGTCGGCGAGCGCGGCGTCGAGCGCGCCGCGATCGGCCTCGACGTCGGCCAGCGCGACCAGCGCGCTGCCGACGATCCCGGCGTCGGGGCCGTGGACGTGCTCGAGGGCGGCGATGCGGCGGCGGGCCTCGCCCTCGGCGCGGACCAGGTCGCCCTGCAGCTCGTGCACGCTGATCAGCGGCGCCAGCCCGGCGGCCGCCTCGGCGCTGAGCTCGCCGTAGGTCGCGACCGCCAGCTCGTAGGCGTGGGTCGCGTGCGCGGCCGCGGCGTCGAGCTCGCCGAGCTCGACCTCGAGCACCGCGAGGTTCTGCTCGATCTCGATCAGCGTCGGGCTGTCGTCGCCGTAGGTCCGCACGTAGATCGCGTGGGCCTCGCGCAGCAGCTCGCCGCTCTTCGCGAGGTCGCCGCGGTTGAAGTAGAGGATGGCCAGGTTGGCCAGCGAGCGCCCGACGTGCGGGCTGTCGTCGCCGGCGAGCTCGCGCTCGAGCGCGAGCGCGCGCTCGAGGTGGGCCAGCGCGTCGTCGTTCTTGCTCTCGTACAGCGCCAGGGTCCCCAGCGTGCTCTCGAGCAGCGCCTCGAGCTCGTCGTCGCCGCCGAGCGAGGCCAGCGCCGCGCTGGCCAGGCGGGCCCAGCGCTCGGCCTCGTCGCGGCGCTCGCCCGCGATCCCGAGGTCCCAGATCAGCTCGTTGGCGGCGCGCACCACGACGCCGGTGTGGCGCGCCGCGATCGCCAGGTACAGCGCCTCCTCGGCCAGGCGCTCGGCGTCGTCCAGCTGGCTGGCCATGCCGTGCATGAGCGCGCCGTAGTAGATCGCCTCGGCCTGGACCGGCGGGTAGGCGACGTTGCGCGCGTGCTCGACCAGCGCCCTGGCCGCGGCGAGGCCCGGCTCGAGCTGCCGGGTGATGCGCAGGGCGTCGACCCGTGCGATCTCGGCGTGCAGCCCCTCGACCGCGGCCCGCAGCGCCGGATCGCGCGGCAGCGGCAGCGGCGCGGTCAGCGTCGCGACGTCGGCGCAGTCGGCCACCGGCGGCAGCGCGGTGGCGACGTCGACCGCGGCGCCGACCCCGGCGGCGTCGGCGTGGGCCAGCAGGTCGACGACCTCGCCCAGCTCGCGGCGGCGGCGCTCGAGGCAGAGCATGCGGACGTCGAGGACGTCCTCGGACTGGTCGCCGCGGACCCGGGTCGCGACGCAGGCGTCGTGGCGCATCGTGGTCCACGCCGCGGCGTAGGCGTCGAGGGCGGTCGCGGCTCGGGCGAAGGTGGCGGCGCCGCGGCGCGGGTCGGCGGCGGCGAAGGACGCGGCGAGCGCGGCGCGCCGCGTCGCGTCCCACCGCCCGGCCAGGGGCGCGTCGGTGAACTGGCACGGCGGCGGCGCGGTCGGCCCGCCGCCGGTCATGCCCGCGGTGATCGCGGCGGCGGCGACCACGGCGACCGCGGTGCCGCCGCCGACCGCGGCGATCCGGCGCCGGCGGATCGTGGCCCGGCGCTCGAGGTCGACCAGCAGCGCCGCCATCGTCGGGTAGCGCGCCGCCGGCGCCGCCGCGACCGCGCGCGCGACGATCCGGCGCAGCCAGGTCGGCACCGGTCGTTCGCGGGGCGGCGCCGCGATCCGGCCGGCGGCGATCGCGGGCCGGGGATCGTCGTCGGGGAACGGGCGCTGGCCGGTCAGCGCCTCGTACAGGGTCACCGCGAACGCGAACTGATCGGTGCGGGCGTCGACGTCGCCGCCGGCGTGCTGCTCCGGCGCCATGTACGCCGGGGTGCCGGCGACCGCGCCGGTCCGGGTCAGGGTGCCGAGCGACGGCGACCGCGACGCCGGCGCCGGGGCCCCCGGCGTCGTCACCGGCGCGGCCTCGGCGCGGGCCAGGCCGAAGTCGAGGACCCGGACCCGGCCGTCGTCACCGACGATGACGTTGTCGGGCTTGAAGTCGCGGTGGACCAGCCCGGCCCGGTGCGCGGCGTCGAGGCCGCGGCCCGCCGCCACCAGCGCCTCGACGACGCGGCGCCGCGGCGGCCGCTCGTCGCGCAGCCAGCGCCGCAGGGTCTTGCCGGTCACGAACTCCATCGCGATGAAGACCTGATCGCCGACGCTGCCGGCGTCGTGGACCGCGACCACGTTGGGGTGCGCGAGCTGGGCCAGCGCGCGGGCCTCGCGGATCAGGCGGACCCGGGCGGCCTCGCCCTGGTGGCTGGGGCGCACCAGCTTGAGCGCGATCGTGCGCTCGAGCTCGGGATCGAAGGCGCGATAGACGTCGCCCATGCCGCCGCGGCCGTGGGGCTCGAGCAGGACGTAGCGGCCGATCGTGGCGCCGCGACCCAGCGTCGCCGGCGCCGCCACCGCGTCGTCCGCGACGGTCGCGGCCAGCGGCGCGGCGTCGGCGTCGGGGTCGGCGCTGTCGCGCACCGCCGCCGCGACGACCTGGCGACAGTCGGCGCAGCCCGCGACGTGGGCCTCGGCGGCGGCGCGCGCGGTCGTGGACAGCCGTCCCTCGACGAGGTCCACCACCGTGTCAGCGTCCAGACAGCCCATGACCCTGGTCGTGAGTATACTGGCCGGCGTGCTGGTCGACGGCTTCCTGGCGACCCTGGACGAGGCGCGCCGCGACGGCGCCCGCCAGCACCCCGAGCTGGCGGCCGCGCTCGCCGAGCTGACGACCGCCGCGGTGGCGGGCTGGGACCCGCCGCCGGTGTCGGCGGACGACTTCGTCGCCTGGGTCGCGCCCCGGATCCCGCCCGGCGACGACGACGTCGTCGCCGCGCTGCGGGCGCTGCGGCCCGCCGATCTGTACCTGGCGTGCGCGTGCGCCCGCCACGATCCCGGCGCCACCGCGACGCTCGAGGCGCGCTACATGCCGGGCATCCGCGCCGCGCTGCGCAGCATGCGCGCCGACGACGCCAGCCTCGACGAGGTGCTGCAGTCGGTGCGCGAGAAGCTGCTGGTCGGCGACGCCAGCCGCGGCCCGCGCATCGCCGACTACGCCGGGCGCGGCGACCTGCGCCGCTGGCTGCGCGCGGCGGCGGTGCGGACGTACCTGAACCTGCGGCGCAGCGCGCGACGCGAGCGGCTGGTCGACGACGACGAGGTCCTCGACGAGGTGTCGACGCCCGCGGGCGACCCCGAGCTGGCGCACATGAAGCGGCTGTACCAGGCCGAGTTCAAGGCCGCCTTCCTCGACGCGGTCGCGCGCCTCAACGATCAGGACAAGAACCTGCTGCGGTTCCGGCACGTCGACCGCCTCGGCGTCGACGAGATCGCGGCGCTCTACCAGATCCACCGCGCCACCGCGCACCGCTGGCTGGCGTCGGCGCGCGAGCGCCTGGGCGGCGACACGCTGCGCGCGCTGCGCCGCCGGCTCGGGGTCGAGACCACCGAGCTCGAGAGCATCCGCCGGCTGGTCGAGAGCCAGGTCGACCTCAGCCTGGTCCGGGTGCTCGGCCCCGACGACACCTGACCCGGCGGGCGCGGCGCGGCCCGGCATCACACGACGATCAAGCTCGGCTGTGGCCGCGCGATCGCGCGCACCTGGTCGACCGCGTCCTGGGCGGCGCCGACGGCGGCGAGCAGCGCGCGGTTGAGCGCGGGCACGGTGACCTGGTCGCGCTCGTCGCGCTGCAGGGTCAGGCGGAAGTAGACGAAGCGGCGGTCGGGGTCGAGGGCGTAGCCGGCGACGGGCGCGGCGTGGTTGAGGCGCGCCAGCAGGTGCTCGACGTCGGCCTCGCGCGCGGGCGCGACGTCGACGACCGCGACCTGGATGAGCTGGATCAGCGGCCGGCGCCACTCCCAGCGGATCATCAGCGTCGCCGGCGCGTCGCCGAGCCGGGTCGTCAGCTCGACGACGTGGGCGTCGACGTCGGCGGCGTGGGGGATGCCCTCCTCGCGCAGGTAGTCGCAGAGGTCGGCGAAGCTGGCCAGGGTCGAGAACGGGGCGGTGAACGGTGGGGTCATGGGAGGCTCCGGGGAGGGAACGGATCGGATCGGATCGCTCAGAAGAGGCCGTGGAACAGCTGGGCCGCGCCGTGCGCCGCGCCCGACACCGCGGTCGCGGCGCCACCGAGGACACCGCCGGCCGCGGTGGCCGCGCCGCCGAGGCGCCAGCGGCGCCAGTGGCGACCCGCCGGCGACGCCGCTGGCGATGCCGCCGACGCCGACGCCGTGCGACAGCGCGTCGCCGATCTGGCCGGCGCCGGCGAGCGCGCCGCCGAGGCCCTGCGAGACGCCGGCGCCGACGCCGCCGACCGCCTGGGCGCCGCCGGCAGGACGCCGCTGGCCGCGGTGGCAGCGCCGCCGCGCGCTGCCCGCGACCCGCTGCGCGGCGCCGGGATCGAGCCGCAGCAGCCCGCCCGACGCCGCGGACACGCCGGCGCTGACGCCGCCGATGGCCTCGACGCCGCCGGCGGCGAGCGCGCTAGTGACGCCGCTGGCGATGCCGCCGACGCCGACGCCGTGCGACAGCGCGTCGCCGACGCCGTCGATCGCGGTGCGCGCGCCGCCAGATGACGCCAGGCGCGCCGGCCTCGACGCCGGTCCCGATCGCGGCGCCGCCGCCAGCGCCGAGGCCGACGCCGAGCAGCGCGCCGCCGGGGCTGAACAGCGCGCCGCCGAGGAGCCCGCCGCCGATGCCGCCGGCGATACCGCCGACAGTGGAGCCGCTGCCCAGGCCGAAGCCAGGCATGCCGAGGCCAGGCATCCGAGGCCAGGCATCCGAGGCCAGGCATCCAGGCCAGGCATCCCGAGGCCAGGCATCCGAGGCCAGGCATCCAGGCATCAGGCCGCCGCCGATCGCGTTGCCGATGCCGCCGCCGATCATCGCGCCGGCGCCGGCGCCGAGGCCAGCGCCGATCAGCATGCCCTCGGGGCCGAACGCGCCGCCGAGGAAGCCGCCGGCGAGGCCGCCCAGCCGGCGCCGATGCCGGCGCCGATCGTGCCGGCGCCCAGGCGACCCATGCCAGGCAGCCGGGGAGCATCGGCATCCAGGCAGGCCAGGCATCCGGGCATCGGCAGGCCAGGCAGCATCAGCAGGCCCGGCAAGCCGGGCAGCCCGCCCAGGGCCGCCGCGCCCGATCGCGCGGCCGATGCCGCCACCGATCATCGCGCCGGCGCCGGCGCCGAGGCCGGCGCCGATCAGCATGCCCTCGGGGCCGAACGCGCCGCCGAGGAAGCCGCCGGCGAGGCCGCCCAGCCCGGCGCCGATGCCGGCGCCGATCGTGCCGGCGCCCGGGCGACCCATGCCGGGCATCCCGGGGAGCATCGGCATCCCCGGCATCGGCATCCCAGGCAGCATCGGCATCCGGGCATCCCCGGCATCCGGGCATCGGCATCCCGGGCAGCATCGGCATCCAGGCATCCCCGGCATCAGGCCGAGGCCGCCGCCGATCATGCTGCCGAGGCCGCCGCCGATCAGCGCGCCAGCGCCGGCGCCGAGCGCGCCGCCGATCAGCATGCCCTCGGGGCCGAACGCGCCGCCGAGAAGCCGCCAGCCAGGCCGCCGAGCCGGCGCCGAGGCCAGCGCCGAGCAAACCGCCAGCGCCACCACCACCGCCGCCGCCGCCGCCGTCGAGGCTGTCGGCGTACGCGAACAGCGCGCGCGCCTCGGCCCGCGCCGCCTCGGCCCGCGCGTGCGCGCCGCACCACCGCCGCCGCCCGGCAGCCCAGCAGCCCGGCAGCGCCAGCAGCCCCGGCATCGCGCCGTCGAGGCCCAGATCGCCGGCAGGCTGGCGACGCCGGCGCCGGCCTGCATCATCCCGCCGAGCACGCCGCCGGCGCCTGCGACGCGCCAGCGCCGACGCCACCCAGCGCCTGCGCGCCGCCGGCAGCAGCGACGAGCCGATACCGCCGGCGATGCCGCCGACGCCGACCCGCCCTGCAGCGCGTCGCCGATGCCGTGCGACGCGGTGCCGAAGCCGCCGACGATCCCGCCGAGCGCGGTGGCGGCGCCACCGGCGACGCCGTCGACGCCGTGCGCGGCGCCGCCGGCGATCTGCCCGACGTCGCCGAGCAGCGTCCCGGCCGCGCCGCCGATCGCCGCACCCGCGGTGCCGGCGCCGCCCGCGACGCCGCTGGCGACGCCACCGACCCCGACGCCGTGGGACAGGGCGTCGACCGACTCCGCGGCCCCCTGGCTGACGCCCGAGGCCACCTGCTGGAACACGTTGTGATTGCCGCCGAACATGGGAGCGCTCCGATCTGCCGGGTGCCGGCATCTCCCCCTGGACACCGGCCCTCCCCGACTGTCGCAAGCGATCTCGCGCGGCGCGCCGAGCCGAGGCGTCACGGGCGGTTACGCCGCGGCCTGCACGTGATCGACGAGCTCGCCCGCGGCCGGGCCCGCGCCGCCGATCAGGTCGCGCGTAGCCGACCGTGGGCGCTGTCGTCGACCGCGGCGGCGATCGCCTCCAGCACCTGCCGGGTGGCCGCGACCGGCGCGCCCAGCCGCGCCGTGAGGTCACGCTCGAAGCGGGCGTGGAAGCGGCGCGCCACCCGCAGCAGCTCCTCGCCGCGCGGCGCCAGCACCAGCAGCCGCGCGCGCCCGTCGTCGGGATCGCGCTGGCGCGTCAGCAGCCGCCGCCGGGTCATCGCCGCGACGATGGCGCCGGCGCCCTGATCGGTGATGCCCAGGCGCCGGCTCAGCGCCCGCTGGTTGATCGGACCCTCGGCGACCGCGCGGAGCACGTAGCCGTAGCTCGGCACCAGCTCCTTGAAGCCGTGGCGGGCCAGCTCGACGTGGAGCTGGTCGACGAACGCCTGGTAGGCCAGGCCCAGCAGGACCCCGAAATCGTGGCTTGGCATTTGTTAAACCTGACTTTAGTATCTCGCCATGCCGATCATCAAGTCCGCAGACGCACCCCACTTCGATCTCCCCGGCCTCGCCGTCGTCGGCCTGGCCGCCCCCAGCCGCGGCGCCCGCGAGACCAGCGTGTGGCGCCTGGCGCTGGCGCCGCGCACCCCGGGCACCACCCACCAGGTCGACCGCGAGGAGATCTTCGTCGCCCTCGCCGGCCGCGCGGTCGCCACCGTCGGCGCCGAGACCCTCGAGCTCGCCGCCGGCGACGCCCTCGTGGTGCCCGCGCACCAGCCGTTCGCGCTCGCCAACCCCGACGATCAGCCGTTCGAGGCCGTCGCGGTGTTCCCGGTCGGTGGCCGCGCCGCGCTGCCCGACGGCGCGCCGTTCGTGCCGCCCTGGGCGTCGTAGCGCGCAGGCCGGCCGCGCCGGCGTACAATGCGGGGATGGCCCGGGGGGACTCCGTCGCGACCCGCGTGCAGCGCCGGCTCGGCCGCTGGATCCGCATCGGTCGCACGCCCGACCTGCTGCCGTCCGAGGCCCGCTACGTGGTCCTCACCAACATCGTCGCGCTGCTCGGCGTCACCTTCACGCTCGGGTTCGCGCCGGTGCTGATCCTGTCGGCGGCGCCGCTGTACCCGGCGCTGCAGGTCGCCTACGCCCTCGCCTACCTGCCGACGCTGTGGCTCAACCACCGCGGCCGGCCGATCGCCGCGACCACCTGGCTGCTGCTGGGCAGCCACGTCCTGGTCATGTCGCAGGTCCTGGTCGAGGGCGTGGGCTTCGACGTCCACCTGTTCTTCATGCTCCACACGGTGCTGCCGTTCCTGCTGTTCCCGCCGCGCCACACCCGCCGGATGGTCGCGATCGCCGCGCTCGCCGGCGTCGATCTGGTCGTGGTCGCGGCGCTGGCCGACCGGCTGCCCCAGCTCGGCCCCGCGATCGCGCCCGAGCGGCTGGCGATCCTGCGGCCGATCCTCCTCGGCGGCCTGTTCGCGACCCTGGCCGCGTGCGCCCACTACGCCCGCCGCGCCACGCTGATCGCCGAGGCCGCGCTCGATCGCGCCCACCAGCGCTCCGAGGAGCTGCTGCTCAACATCTTGCCGCCGACGATCGCCGACCGGCTCAAGCGCAGCGACGGCACCATCGCCGACGGCTTCGCCGACGTCACCGTGCTGTTCGCCGACATCGTCGGGTTCACGACGATGTCGGCGCGCCTGGCCCCGGCACGGGTGGTCGAGCTGCTCAACGACCTGTTCTGCACGTTCGACGATCTCGCGGGCCGCTTCGGGCTCGAGAAGATCAAGACGATCGGCGACTGCTACATGGTCGCCGGCGGCCTGCCCGAGCCAC
Source organism: Kofleriaceae bacterium (assembly GCA_020633495.1). Taxonomy (GTDB): domain Bacteria; phylum Myxococcota_A; class Polyangia; order Haliangiales; family Haliangiaceae; genus WYBA01. The sequence continues at coordinate 22,159 of JACKDR010000044.1, forward strand.
GGCCCGACCACGCCGAGGCGGTGGCGGCGATGGGGCTGGCCATGCTCGACGTCGTCCGCGACTTCGGCGCCCGCCTCGGCGAGCCGCTCGACGTCCGCATCGGGATCCACAGCGGCCCGGTGGTCGCCGGCGTCATCGGCAAGCGCAAGTTCATCTACGACATGTGGGGCGACACCGTGAACACCGCCAGCCGCATGGAGTCGCACGGCCTGCCCGGCACGATCCAGGTCAGCGCCGCCTGCCGCCACCTGCTCGACGGCAAGTTCACGCTGGTCGCGCGCGGCCCGGTCGAGATCAAGGGCAAGGGCCGGATGGAGACCTGGATCCTCGAGGCCGCGGCGCCAGCCTAGCCCGTCCGAGCCGGGGCTGGCCGCACGCCGGCGCCGGCTCAGACCGCGCGGGGGACGCCGGCGACGTGGCGCACCACGTCGGTGGCCGACAGGATGCCGGCGATGCGATCGCCGTCGAGGACCAGCAGCCGGTGGATGTGGCGCGACGTCATCAGCGCGCACGCCTCGCGCAGCGGCGTGTCCGGCGCGCACGAGATGACGTCGCCCACCATGATCGAGCGGACCGGCTGGTCGAGGTAGTCGCCGATGCGGCGGGGCACCGGCACCGACGCCATCAGCGCCTCCATCAGCTTGCTGCTGACCCGGCGGCGGGTCACCAGGTCGCCGGACAGCGGGCCGCCGTCGGTGATGAACGCGACCAGGCCGCGCAGGACGTCGGTGTGCGACACGACGCCGACCGGCTTGCCGTCGCCGTCGACCACCGGCAGCCCCGAGAAGCGCCGCGCGCGGATCGTGTCGACGTACGAGCGGATCGGCGTGGTGGCCTCGACGGTCACCACGTCGGCGGTCATGAGATCGCGAGCGAGTGGCTGGTCCATGGCCAGGATCTAACCCTGACGGCGCGCCCGGTGGGGGGCCGTGGGCCACAATGGCGCGGCGATCACCCCGGCGGCCGCCCGGCCTAGAACGGCGTCACCGCCAGCCCGCTGTGCCGGGCGCAGATCGCCAGGGCCGTGGTCCCGTCGCCGTCGCGGTCGACCAGGGTGTCGTCGCTGGCGTCGAAGGTCGCGGTCTGGCAGCCCTGGTTCGAGTTCGGGTGCGACGCCACGTAGTACCAGGTGCCCGACGGGTCGAAGACCAGCGCCCTCGCGCCATAGCTGGTGAAGCCCGGATCCGGCGTGGTCTCGGCCCCGGCGCCGTCGAAGACGGTCAGCGGCGTGCTGTCGGTGTCGCGCATCCCCGACACGAAGTAGGTCTTGCCGCCCCGCATGACGACGCCGCGGCCGCAGCGCGCCCCCGAGGTCGCGACCTGCGAGCTCAGCGCCCCGGTGGCGACGTCGACCCGCTCGATCGGCGCGTCGGTGGTGCTGTCGCCGGCGCCCTCGTGACGGTAGTTGTCGAAGGTCACCGCGATCGTGGCGCCGTCCTCGCTCCACACCGGATCGGTGACCCGGCCCGGGGTCGCGGACAGCGCGATCGGCTGGGCGCCGGCCTCGACCGCCATCGCGCCGAGGTCGACCAGCCACAGCTCGTTGCTGTCGAGCGCCGCGCGGGCCACGGTCACCGCCGCCCGCGAGCCGTCCGGCGACAGCGCCAACCCGCGGGCGACCGGGCCGTCGGCGCCGTCGGTGGCGAAGTCGATCAGCGTGAAGCGCTCGACCACGGACATCGTGGTCAGGTCGACGGCGACGATCTCGACGCCGCCGACCCCGGGGTTGCCGCTCTCGTTGCCGCCGGAGCCGCTGACGTGGGCGCCGCCGCTGTACGCGGCGTAGACCCGCTGGCCGATGACCGCGAGGCCGCCGATGCTGCCCCACGGGCCGAGCTGGACGTCGGCCACGACCTCCAGCGTCGACAGGTCGATGATCTGCAAGATCGGGAACTGCTTGTCGGTGACGATCGCGAACCGCGCGGTGGCGTCGACGGCGACGCGCTGGATCCGACCGTCGGCGTTGATGGTGCCCGGCGTCGAGCTGGCGCCCGAGCTGTCGAGCGTCCGCACCGTGCCGTAGCTGTCGTTCGCGACCAGCGACGGGTGGGTGAGGAAGTCGAGGTCCACCGTGAGCGGGTCCTGGGCGCCGGTGACACCGGTGATCACGATCGACCGGGTGCGGGTCTGGCCGGGCGCCAGCGCCTCGGGGCCGTAGGCGGTGACCGGGTCGCCCTGCCAGGTCGACCCGGTCGTGATCGTGCCCTCGCCGAGCGCGGTCGCGACCGCCTTGAGGTTGCTGAGCACCCGCGAGGTGTCGTTGGTGACGTCGAGGCTGATCGTCACGGTGTCACCGGCGTCGTCGTAGACCGCGGTGGCCGCCAGGGTCAGATCGGCGGGCGCGGCGGTCACGGTGACGACCTGGGTGGTCAGCGCCACCGACAGGGTCGCCTGCTGCGCCGGCAGCGCGACCTCGACCGGGTTGCTGACCCGCATCGGGCCGTAGTTGCCGAGGTCGTCGAAGGTCCACACCGCGTACTCGGCGCGGCCCGCGCCGGTCAGCGTGTCGGCGGCGCCGGCGGCGGTGCCGACGTAGAGCACGGGGGCGCCGCCCGGCAGGGCGTCGCCGACCGCGTAGCGGACGCCGTCCTCGGGATCGCGGGCCACCGGGCCGCGCGCGACCACGACGCCGGCGAAGTCGGCGTCGGTGGGGTTGGTCCAGGCCACGGTGACGTCGGCGCCCGCGAGCGACGCGGTCAGCCCGGTGACCGCGCCAGGGCCGGCGAGGTCGACGGTGTAGGCGACGCCGTGCACCGCCTCGGTGTTGCCGGCGAGGTCGACCGCGAAGAACCGGACCTCGGTGCCCTCGGTGACGTCGAAGACGACCGCGGTGTCGGACGACGACGCCGACGACGTGGTCGGGTCGGTGCCGTCGTTGGTGTAGTAGATCGTCGCCGGCTCGTCGGTCTGGAGCACGACCACCGGCGGCAGCGCCCGGACCCGGCCCGCCGCCGGGCTCGCGGTCGTCGTCGGCGCGGTCTGATCGTCGGGATCGACGGTGACGCACTCGCCCATGAACGGGTACGTGCCCTCGCCGCACTGGACGTCGGACACGCAGGTGCCGGCGACCAGGGTGGTCCCGGCGCCGCACACGGCGCCGGAGGTGTCGTCGCCGCAGCCGGCGACCGAGGCGGCCACCGCGGCCGCGAGCGTGACGTGGACGAAGCTGTATCGCATGAGTCCCCCCAGGACTGCTGGCGAGCTTGCCACAGGCCGGGGAGCCGGTGGGAGCCCAAACCTTCGCGCCGCCGGTCGCCCGGGTGTCGCCCGGGTCCGACCGCGGCCGACGGCGCCGCGGCGGCGTGCTAGCGTCCGCGGATGCCCCGCCCGGTCGCCGTCGTCCCGTGGGCCACCGCGATCGTGCTGGCCGGGCCGCTGGCCGCCGCCTGCGGCGACAACCTGCCGGCCGCCCCCGACGCCGTGACGATCGACGCGCCGCCGCCCGACGCCGGCACGTGCAACACCACGGTCGAGGGCTTCCCGCTCGCCGCCGGCACCCACGTCGCGACCTGCAGCCCGATCACCTACGCGACCAACCCGCCGACCTCCGGCGCGCACTACCCGATCTGGGCCCGGTACCGCAGCTACCCGGCGCCGGTGCCACGGGGCTTCTGGGTCCACGACCTCGAGCACGGCGCGGTCGTCATCACCTACAACTGCCCCGACGGCTGCGCCGACGACGTCGCCGCGCTCGAGGCGTTCCTCGCCGCCCGCCCCGCCGACCCGACGTGCACGGCGCCGGTCGCCAACCGGTTCGTGGTCACGCCGGATCCCCTGCTCGACACCCGGTTCGCGGCCAGCGCCTGGGGCTTCGCGCTGCGCGCCGACTGCTTCGATCTCGGCGCGCTCGGCACGTTCATCGACGACCACTACGCGCGGGCGCCCGAGGATCTGTGCGGCGACGGCGTCGATCCGCTCGATCCGCAGAACGGCTTCCCGTCGCCCTGCCCGTGACGCCGGCGCTCAGAAGGTCAGCCGGAACAGGGCGCCGCCGCCGGGGCGCTGCGCCGCGGTGATCGCGCCCTTGTGGACCAGCATGACCTGCCGCGCCAGCGCCAGGCCGATGCCGGAGCCCTCGGGCTTGGTGGTGAAGAACGGCAGGAAGATCTTGTCGCCGAGCGACTCGTCGATGCCCGGGCCGTTGTCGCCGATCTCGAGGACCGGGTGGCCGCGGTCGGACAGCCGCGCCTCGAGCCACACCTGGGGCCGCGGGTTGCTCGCCGCGGCGTCGGCGGCGTTGCGCATCAGGTTGATGACGGCCTGGTCGAGCAGGCCGTCGTCGGCCATGACCGTGATCCCCGCGGGCGGCGGCGTCACGTGCAGCTCGATGCCCTTGCCGGTCCACTCCGTGCGCAAGAGCTGCTCGAGCCGCCGCACGAAGTCGTCGAGCGCCACCGGGCGCAGCGTCGGCGGCGGCATCTGGGTGAACTGCCGGTAGCTGCGCACGAACCGCATCAGCCCGTCCGAGCGCCGGGCCAGGGTCTGGATCGCGGCGTGGATGTCGCCGACCAGCTCGTCGTCGGTGCCGGCGCGCCGGGCCAGCTCGTCGACCATGTCGTCGGCGGTGCGCGCCAGCGACGCGATCGGCGTCAGCGAGTTCATGATCTCGTGCGACAGCACCCGCGCCATGTCCTGCCACGCCGACAGCTCGTTCCAGTCGAGCTCGCTCTGGATGTCCTGCAGCGTGACCAGCCGCACCGCCGCGCCCGCGACGGTGAGCTGGGTGGTCGACACGACCAGGTGGCGGAGCACGCCGTCGGCGCTCATCCGCGTCACCACCCGGCCGCCCGGCGCGCTCTGCACCAGGTCGCGCTGGAACGCGGCGCCGTAGGCGTCGAGCGCCGCGGTCGTGGTCGAGCTGGCGGCGTCGAGCAGGCGGCGCGCGGCGCTGTTGAGCAGCTGGACCTCGCCGTCGGGGTGGAGCGCGAGGATCGCCACCGGCACGTGCTCGACCAGGGCCTCGAGGTAGCGCCGCTGCGCCTCGCGATCGAGCCGGGCGGCGCGGAACCGGGTCAGGACGTCGTCGAACGCGTCCTCGAGGTCGGCGAAGCTCGAGCCCAGCGCGCCGATCGCGAACGACTGCTGGAAGTCGTCGTAGCGGATCGCGTCGAGCAGGCGGCCCAGCTCGCGGTTGCTCCGGTTGACGAAGGCGATGACCGCCCAGCCCTGCAGCGCGACCACCGCGGCGACGATCGCGGGCACCGCGACCAGGTCGGTCTCGACCAGGAGGTAGGCCAGCAGCAGCAGCGTCGCGAACAGCGCGGCGATCCGCGCCGTCACCTGGGCCGCGAACCGGCTAAAGCCCATGCTTCTCCATGCGCCGGTACAGCGAGGTGCGGGTGATGCCCAGCTCCTGCGCCGCGTAGGTGACGTTGCCGGCGTGGCGCGCCAGGGCCTGCGCGATCGCCTGGCGCTCGAGCTCGGCGAGCGTGCCGCCGGCCGCGGCGACCGCGGCGACCCGGGGCGGCTCGACCGGCGGCAGCGGGAAGTCGGCGAGCCGCAGCGTGTCGCCGTCGCACAGGATCAGCGCGCGCTCGATCGCGTGGCGCAGCGCCCGCACGTTGCCCGGCCACGGATAGGCGACGATCGCGGCCCGCGCGTCGTCGGCGATCTGCCGGACCGCGCGGCCGTACTTGCGCGCGTAGATCTGCAGGAAGTGCGCGGCCAGGGTCGGGATGTCCTCGGGCCGCTCGCGCAGCGGCGGCAGGACGATCTCGACGGTGTTGAGCCGGTACAAGAGGTCCTGGCGGAACAGCGCGTCGTCGACGACCTCGGCGCGCGGCGCGTTGGTGGCCGAGATGACCCGCACGTCGATCGGCACCGGCGCGTTGGCGCCGACCGGCACGACCTCCCGGCGCTCGAGCGCGGTCAGGAGCTTGGACTGCACCGGCCGGGGGATGTTGCCGAGCTCGTCGAGGAACAGCGTGCCGCCGTCGGCGGCCTGGAACCGCCCGACGCGGTGCTCGGTGGCGCCGGTGAACGAGCCCTTGCGGTGGCCGAACAGCTCGCTGGGCACCAGCGACTCCGCCACGGAGCCGAGGTCGACCGACAGGAACACCTTGGCGGCGCGCCCCGACAGGCGGTGGATCTCGCGGGCCACGACCTCCTTGCCGGTGCCGTTCTCGCCCAGCACCAGGACGTTGGCGTCGGTCGGCGCGCATCGCGCCACCAGCTCGAAGACCCGCCGCATCGCCGGCGACGACCCGACCACGACGTCGGCCGGCCGGTTGGTGTCGGCGGCGAGCTCGCGGTTCTGGCCCTCGAGCCGGGTCGCCTCGATCCGGCTGGCCCGGTGCCGCACCGCGGCCCGGACCGTGGCGATCAGCTTCTCGTTCTGCCACGGCTTGGCGACGAAGTCGAACGCGCCGAGCTTCATGGCCTCGACCGCGGTCTCGACCGCGGAGTACGCGGTCATCAGCACGACCACGGCGTCGGCGTCGGCCTCGAGGATCCTCGCCAGCCAGCTCAGCCCCTCGCGGCCCGAGCGCGCGCCGCTGACGAAGTTCATGTCGAGCAGGACGACGTCGAACGTGGTCGCCGCCATCAGCTCCGGGATCCGCGCTGGCTCGTTGCTGGTGACGACGCGCCCGAAGTGCCGCTTCAGCAGCAGCCGGGCGGCGGTCAGGATGTCGTGGTCGTCGTCGACGACGAGGATCGCTTCGGGCACGCGGGCTCCTGCACGGTTCCGAACGGCGGTGTCCGGATCCGTACACCATCATGGTGCCGCCCGCCTGGCAACCTGCGTAACTGGTCGAAACCAGGGCGCAGGCGCCTGGCGCCATCCTTGCTCTACGAAGCCGGCGTATGTCTCCCGCCAGCCCCGCACCGCTCGCCGGCGCCCCCAGCGGCGCCGCCATGGACCGGGCGATCCGGCGCGCGTCGCCGTGGCGCCGCCGCGCCGTGATCGGGGTCGTGGTCGCGGCCGCGGCCGCCGCGGCGGTCGTCCTGCTCCGGCCGCGCAGCGCCCGCAGCCTCGAGGTCGCCGGCGCCCACATCACGACCGCGGAGGTCACCCGCGGCGACTTCGAGGACATCATCCAGATCCGCGGCCGGGTGACGCCGCTGCGGACGACCTACGTCGACACCGCGTCGGGCGGCCAGGTCGAGACCATCCTGGTCGAGGACGGCGCGGTGGTGCGCCGCGGCCAGCCGCTGGTGTCGCTGTCCAACACCACGCTGCAGCTCGATCTGATCTCGCGCGAGGCCCAGATCACCGAGCAGCTCAACAACCTGCGCGGCCTCGAGCTGGCCCAGGCCCAGACCCGCCTCGCCAGCGAGCGCGAGCTGGTCGAGGTCCGCTACCAGATCAAGCGGCTGACCCGGCAGGTGGCGACCACCAGGGAGCTCGTCGCCAGCGGCGCGGTGCCCGAGAGCCAGCTCGCCGACGAGACCGACGAGCTCGAGTACTTCCAGCAGCGCCTCCGCGTCCAGACCCAGACCCGCGGCGAGTCGGATCGCCTGCAGCAGGCGCAGCTGGTCCAGATGCGCGCCGCCGCCGTCCAGCTCGAGAAGAACCTCGAGATCGCGCGCAAGAACCTCGACAGCCTGGAGGTCAAGGCGCCCGCCGACGGCAAGCTCAGCGCGTTCACGCTGCAGGTCGGCCAGTCCCTCGCGCCCGGCGATCGCATCGCCCAGATCGACGACCCCGAGCACTTCAAGGTCGTCGCCGACATCGACGAGTTCTACCTGTCCCGGGTCGACATCGGCCAGCGCGCCGACTACCCGCTCGACGGCACCACCTACCAGCTGCAGGTCGCCAAGATCCGGCCGCAGGTCCAGAACGGCCAGTTCCAGGTCGAGCTGATCTTCCAGGGCGAGACCCCGGCGGCGGTGCGCCGCGGCCAGACCGCCCAGGTCCGGCTCCAGCTCGGCCAGCCCAGCGAGGCGCTGGTGGTCCCCAACGCCGCCTTCTACAACGACACCGGCGGCGCCTGGGTGTTCGTGGTGTCGGGCGATCGCACCCACGCCGTCCGCCGCAACGTCCGCCTCGGCCGCCGCAACCCGCAGCAGATCGAGGTCCTCGACGGCCTCACCGCCGGCGAGGTCATCGTGACCTCGCCCTACACCAACTACCTCGAGCTCGATCGCCTCGAGCTGACCCGCTGACACGCCCGCCCGCCCCGAAAGGACCCACGCCCATGCTGGTGAAGCTCCAGAGCCTGAGCAAGACCTACCGCGCCGCCGAGGTCGAGACCACCGCCCTGCTCGACGTCAACCTCGAGATCCGCGAGGGCGAGTTCGTCGCGATCATGGGGCCATCGGGCTGCGGCAAGTCGACGCTGCTCAACGTCCTCGGCATGCTCGACACGCCGACGTCGGGCACCTACCGGTTCCGCGACGAGGACATCAGCCGCCACGGCGAGGCCAAGCTGGCGGCGCTGCGCAAGCGCCACATCGGCTTCGTCTTCCAGAGCTTCAACCTCATCGACGAGCTCACCGTCGAGGGCAACATCGAGCTGGCGCTGCTGTACCAGGGCGTGTCGGCCGCCGAGCGCCACCAACGGGTCGCCGAGGCCATGGACCAGCTCAAGGTCGCGCACCGCGCCAAGCACTTCCCGACCTCGCTGTCGGGCGGCCAGCAGCAGCGCGTCGCGGTGGCGCGCGCGGTGGTGTCGCGCCCGGCGATGATCCTGGCCGACGAGCCGACCGGCAACCTCGACTCCCAGCACGGCGAGGAGGTCATGAAGCTGCTGGTCGACCTCAACGCCGGCGGCACGACGATCGCGATGGTGACCCACTCCGAGGCCCACGCCGCGTACGCGCGCCGGACCATCAACCTGTTCGACGGCCGCGTCGTCACCGAGAGCCTGCGGGCGGCGAGCTGAGGCCACGATGCTGCGCAACTACCTCGCGGTCGCGTTCCGCAACCTGGCGTCGCACCGCCTGCACGCGGCGATCAACATCGGCGGCCTGGCGGTCGGCCTGGCGGCGTGCCTGATGATCCTGCTGTTCGTGCGCGACGAGCTGTCGTACGAGCGCTGGCTGCCCGACGCCGACCGGATCGTGGCGATCGAGTCGACGTTCGACGTCCCGGGGCGCGATCCCATCTCGTTCGCGGCCGCGCCCGGCCCGCTCAAGGACACCCTCGACAAGGAGTTCGCCTCCGACCTGGTCCAGGTGGTCCGGATCCACGGCGAGGAGGAGCCGGTCCGGGTCGGCGACCGCCGCCTGGTCGGCGAGACCGCCTACGTCGACGCCAACTTCTTCGAGGTCTTCGACCTGCCGATCGTCGCCGGGCGGCGCGACGCCGCGCTCGCCGACAACCACTCGATCCTCTTGTCCGAGACCACGGCGCGCAAGTACTTCGGTGCCGAGCCCGCGGTCGGCAACACGATCACCCTCAGCGACACCCACGTCTTCACGGTCGTCGGCGTCTTCGCCGACCTGCCGCGCAACACCCACCTGGAGCTGTCGGCGATCGCGCTGTTCGATCTCGCCCGCTACGAGAAGCAGCCCTGGGTCGCCCAGCAGTGGACCTCGGTGAACACCCGGACCTACGCGCTGCTGCGCGACCCCGGGGCGCGCGCCCGGGTCGCCGCGGCGCTCCCGGCGGCCCTCGACCGCAACGTCACCTTCAACCTCCCCGGCATCGACGAGCGCCCCAGCAGCCTGCTGCACTTCACGCTGCGACCGATCCTCGACATCCACCTGCACGCCAGCACGCCCGGGTACCGTCGCCTCGGCAGCTTCACCGCGGTGGTGGCGTTCGCCGGCATCGCGCTGCTGATCCTGATCATCGCGTGCATCAACTTCGTGAACCTGGCGACCGCGCGGGCGATGACCCGCGCCCGCGAGGTCGCGATGCGCAAGGTGGTGGGCGCGACCCGGAGCCAGCTGATCGCCCAGCACCTCGGCGAGGCCGTCATCACCGCGCTGATCGCGCTGGTGCTGGCGCTCGCGGTCGTCGAGCTGGCGATCGGCCCGTTCGACGCCTTCCTGCACAAGGATCTGCGCCTCGACCTGCTCGGCGATCCGTCGCTCCTGCTGGTGGTGATCGGCCTGGTCCTGGTGGTGGGCGTCGTCGGCGGCCTGTACCCGGCGCTGTACCTGTCGCGGTTCCAGCCGGCGCGGGTGCTCAAGGCCAACCAGTCGTCGGTCCACGGCTCGTCGCTGGTGCGCACCGGGCTGGTGGTCTTCCAGTTCGCGATCTCGATCGCCCTGATGGTCTGCACCGCCACGATCTACGCCCAGACCGTCTACGCGCGCACCCTCGACCTCGGCTTCGACCACGGCGATCGCGTCGCGCTCACCGGGCTCGGCGACCTGCCCACCAAGGAGGCGGCGGCGACGCTCGAGCGCGCGATCGCCGCGCTCCCCGACGTCGAGCACGCCGCGCTGTCGTCGGACGCGCCGCCGTTGCACAACAACAACAACACGCTCCTGTACCCGACCGCGACGATGGGCGACGAGAAGCTGGTCGTCGAGACCCTGGAGGTCGACCCCGACTTCTTCGCCGCCTACGGGGTCGAGCCGGTCGCGGGGCGGCTGTTCTCCGCCGAGCACGCCGGCGACTTCCGGGTCGCCGACGACGCCAAGGACGGGCCGCTGCACCAGGGCATCGTGATCAACCGGGCGTTCGCCGCCAAGCTGGGGGCGGCCCGTCCCGAGGACGTCGTCGGCAAGGTGGTCTGGGAGCCGCGTCGCGACGACGGCACGATGGTCGAGACCACGGTCGTCGGGGTCGTCGACGATCTGTACCTCCGGTCGGTCCGCGAGTCGGTGACGCCGATGGCGTACTACGTGTCGCCACCGGCGAGCGGCTTCAACTACCTCACCGTGCACGTCGCGCCTGGCCGCATGCGCGCGACGATGGCCAGGATCGAGGAGGTCTGGCACCAGCTCGTGCCCGACGTGCCGATCCGGACCGAGTTCCTCGACGCCTCGCTGGCCGCCCAGTACGACGGCGACGAGCAGCGCGGCCAGATCTTCGCGGCGTTCGCGGGCTTCGCGATCGTGATCGCGTGCCTGGGGCTGTTCGGGCTGGCGTCGTTCTCGGCGCAGCGGCGGACCAAGGAGATCGGCATGCGCAAGGTGCTGGGCGCCAGCGTCCTCGACATCGTGCGCCTGCTGGTGTGGCAGTTCTCGCGCCCGGTGCTGATCGCCAACCTGATCGCGTGGCCGGTGTCGTACCTGGTCATGCGGCGCTGGCTGGCCGGGTTCCGCCACGCCATCGACCTGTCCGCGCCGGCGTACCTGCTCGGCATCTTCGGCGGCGCCGCGGTGCTGGCGATGCTGATCGCGTGGGGCACGACCGCCGGCCACGCCTACCGGGTGGCGCGCGCCAACCCGGGCCGGGCGCTGCGCACCGAGTAGCGCCCGGCCCGCGACGGGCGCGGCGGCGGCGCCGGCCTCGCCGTGATCGTGGCGACGGCGTCGGGCAACGTGGCCGTAGTAGAACG
>JACKDR010000045.1 GCA_020633495.1 Kofleriaceae bacterium
CCTCGGTGTCGTGGCGACCCACGCGGGTCAGCTCGCGCACCGCCGAGTACGAGTGGGCGCCGCGCGCCAGCGCGTCGGCGATCTTCGGCAGCGTCTGCAGCGCCGTCGCGACCCGCAGCCACTCGCGCGCCGCTCGCGGCCCGTAGCCCAGGATGCGCTCGAGGTACTCGGCCAGCGTCGCGTAGCCGAAGCGGCGGTGCAGCGCGATCCGCTGCGCGGCGACCAGCCAGCGCGCCTCCTCTGCGTCGAGCGCGGCGCGCCGCTGCGCGACGCCACGCCTGTCGAACGGGGCCGCGCTCGCTGTCGGCGACCCAGCGCCCGCTCCGCGCCTCTCGTGGCCGATCTCCGCGCAGTTCGACCACGGCGCCCGCGTAGCCTCACGTGACCCGTCAAGGAGAATCGACCGCGCCGGTCGAATATCTGTCCGGTTGCCGGACACGCAGGCGTCCGGCCACGCGCGGCACCCGGTCGATCAGATCAGCCGCGCGGCCACGACGACGGTCGTGAAGCGGAGGATCCGCCCAGGGACGTCGATCGCGACGAACGTGCGGAACCGGATGCCGAGCACGCCGGCGAGGAACGCGACCAGGACCTGCGGCGGGATCCCGATCGTCGCGCCCAGGGCGATCAGCAGCCGCTCGCTGTTCTCCCAGCGCTTGCCGAGCTCGCGCGCCCTGGCGAGCCGCGCCTCCAGCTTGGGGCGGCCCCGGGCCCCGACCTTCGCGATCCCGCGTCCGGACTGGAACATCAGCGCGTGGGTCGTCGACTGGCCGAGCGCGACCAGGACGGCGAGCAGGATCAGCTGCGGCCAGCCGTACGACGACGCGACGGCGAGCGCGACCAGCACCGCCTCGCTGTTGGCAAGGAAGAACACCCCGGACAGCATCGCGAACAGGAACATCGCGACGTAGATGCCGCCGAAGCTGTCGAGCGCGTGGAGGACGGAGTGCATGGGGTGGGCGGCCGTGGCGGGAGCGCGGGGCGCATGATCCGCCCAGGACCGGGGCGCGCGCTACCATCGGCGGCACGCCTCTCGCGGCGGGCGGTCCGGCCGTCGCGACGCGCGCCCTGCGTGGCCGACCGTGCGACGATGTGGCGATGGACCTGCGCCTGCGCCTGCGCGAGCAGCTGATCGCCGGCACGGCGTCGGCGGCGTTCGCCGCCGCGCGCATCCACGACCTGCGGGGCTCGCCAGCGCGGAGGCCACGGGTCTCACCGACGCGTCCCTGGGCGGCGGGGTGGTCGTCGACGCCCTCGCCGAGGTGATCGCCGTGCCGCGCGCCGGCCGCCACGAGCTCGATCCCGACAGCGGCGTCGACGAGCCCGCCGAGGACGGCAGCGTCGTCGTCGCGGCGGGCGCCGGCTTCGCCGACGTCGCCGACCTGCCGTGGATCCGGGCCCTGGCGATGCGCGCGCTGACCGTGCGCTACCTCGAGACCGGCCGCGCGTTCCACGCGCTGGTCCGGCTCTACCAGCACGCCCAGGGGCTGGGCGCGACGCCGGGCGCGGCGGCGCTGGCCTACCAGGCGCGCGAGCTCGACGCCTGGCTCGAGTACCTCGACATCCGCCAGGCGCTGACGCCGTAGCGCGCGCCCGCGATGCGCGACGGGACGCGATATAAGGAAGACAGACGATGACGACGCCCTGGTACCAGAGATCGCTGGCGGAGCTGGACGCGGACGCCGCGGCGGGCGACGCGCACGCCACGCTGCGCCTCGCCGACGCCTACGAGCACGGCCTGCGTGGCGCGACCGCCGACGAGGCGCGGGCCCACGCGCTCCTGGCGCTGGCGGCCGAGCGTGGCAGCGGCGTCGCGGCGTGCCGGCTCGGGGATCGCGCGAACCGGGTCGGCGATCTGGACGCGGCGCGCGCGGCCTGGCGTCGCGCCGCGGAGCTCGGCAGCGCCGACGCGATGAGCAACCTGGCGTGGAGCCTGCGCGACGCCGCCGGCGACGAGCGCGCCGAGGGGCACCGCTGGCTGGTACGCGCGGCCGAGGCCGGGCAGCCGTTCGCCCGCAACGCCCTGGCGCAGCTGGTCGCGACCGGGGACGTCCCGCGCGCGTCGCTGGCCGAGCTGGCGCGGACGCCCCTCGAAGAGCTCGCGGCCGCCGCCGACGACGACGTGGACCCGCTGGAGGTCAGCTACGACGACGTCGAGGTCGACGCCGCGACGCTGGATCACCTGGTCGGCCGCTGGATCGATCGCCTGGAGCGGATCTGGCCCGACGTCCTGGTGCGGACCGAGGTCGACGGTGCGGTCGTCGACTTCCCCGGCGGCGCGCTGCCCGATGGCGTCTTCACCGACGAGGAGACCGTGACCGTGACGATCAAGTCCGGGCTCCACCACGTCGACGCCACGTTCTTCGTCAGCGACGCCGGCGCCCTGTCCTTGTGGCTCGCCAGCTTCGCGCCGCGCCCGGCGCCGCCGACCGCGGCCGCGGTCCTGGCCGCGCTCGACGAGGTCGCCGCCGTGCTCGACGTCGCGCTACGCCGCAGCGCCTGAGAGGCGAGGGGGCAGCGCTCAGCGCGCGCGGTAGGCCGCGGGCGTGGTGCCGGTCCACTTGCGGAACGCGCGCGTGAAGTTCGGGGTCTCGGTGTAGCCGAGGCGCGCGGCGATCTCGGCGATGCCGAGGTCGCGGTTGTCGAGCAGCAGCAGGGCGCGCTGGCGGCGGACGTCGTCGAGGATGGCCGAGAACGTCGTGCCGTGGTCGGCGAGCTTGCGCTTGAGCGTGCGGGTCGACAGCGCCAGCGCGCGCGCGACCTCGGGCAGCGCCGGGATGCCGTCGTCGCGCGCGACGATCGCGGCGCGCACCCGGCCGGGGAGCCCGGCGTCGACGATCGCCGCCAGCTCGCGCTCGCACTGGGCGCGCGCCAGCTGGGTCGCGACCGGGTCGGCGGTGACCAGCGGCGTGTCGAGCAGCGCCGCCGGGAACACCAGCCGCGTGGTCGGCGCGCCGAACCGGACCAGGCCGGCGACGAACGGGACCCGGGCGATGTAGGCGGGCGCGGCGAACGCGCACTCGGCGACGCCCTCGAGCCGGCGCCCGGTCAGGGCCTGGCCGAGCTGCCACAGCCCGACGATCAGCCCCAGCAGCGCGAACTCGCGCAGCCGGTCCAGCTCGGCGTGCTCCTCGATCACCAGCGACGCGGTGTCGCCCTCGACGTAGAGGTCGAGGGAGACCGCGGTGGTGCGGGTGGCGGCGAAGCGCACCGCGAGATCGATCGCCTCGCGCACGGTGCTCGCGGTCATCGCGGCGAAGCCGAGGAAGCCGTGCGACGACAGCCGCATCTGCCACCCGACGTAGAGCGCCAGCGCCGGCTCGCCGGTGAGCCGCACCGCGCGCTCGATGATCTCGGCGCACACGGCCACCGGCACCCGGGTCGCGGGATCGCGCAGGGCGTCGAGCGCGACCGGCAGGCCCTCGACCAGCTGGTCGGCGCGGACGTTCCACCGGGCGGTCAGCTCGACGAGATCGCGGACGTAAGCGCCCGGAAGTGCAGGTGGCTCGGACACGTGGCCCCAGATGATAACGACTCGGCACGCCCGGACATAGGGTCCTGGTGCGGACGGGGCCAACCTGCGATCGATGATCCCTCGCCGCAACGTGGAGCTCGACCTCGACCCGACCGTGGTGCCCCGCGACTGGTACGACGGCGATCCCTTCGTGTCGTCGCACCTCGACGCGCTGTCGCTGCTGTTCCCCGAGGGCGAGCGCTTCTTCGTCGACTCGGTCAAGCAGCTGCGCCACCTGGTCGACGACCCCGACCTGCAGCGCCGCATCGCCGGCTTCATCGGCCAGGAGGCCATGCACGGCAAGGAGCACCGCGCGTTCAACGCGCTGATCGACGCGCCCGGCGTCGAGCGCTGGCTGCGCGGCTTCCTGCAGGGCGTGGTCCGGCGGGTGCTGTCGCCGCGGTCGCAGCTCGCGGTCACGGCCGCGCTCGAGCACTTCACCGCGATGATGGCCGAGTCGCTGCTGCGCCGGCCGTCGATGCGCGAGCCGATGCACGACGAGGTGGCGCCGCTGTGGCTGTGGCACGCGCTCGAGGAGAGCGAGCACAAGGCGGTGGCGTTCGACGTCTACGTGGCCAGCCGCGGCGGCTACCTGCGCCGCGTCGCGATCATGCTGCTCGCGACCGTCATCTTCATCGTCGTGGCGTTCTCCGTGCAGGGCCACCTGCTGGCCCGCCGCGGCGCGCTGTGGCGGCCGTGGCGGTGGCTGCGCGGCCTCACCCGCCTGTACGTGTGGCCGGGCGAGTACACCCGGCTGATCCCGGCGTACCTCGACTACTTCCGGCCGGGCTTCCACCCCGACGATCGCGACACCACCGCGCTGATCGAGACCTGGCGCGAGGCGTTGTTCGGCGACGGCGGCGCCCTCGCCGGTCACCTGCGCGGCGAGGCGGCCTGAGCGGCGCCCGCGCCGGCCGCGCCCGCGGCGCGGCGGTGGGTCACGCCGGCGCGGCGCCGAGCGGCCCGGCGAACGCCAGCAGCGTGACGATCCGGCCGTCGGCGTCGATCTCGCCGGCGTCGAAGAACTCGACGCGGGTGCCGTCGCGGCGCTCGACGATCGACCGGTAGCGGAACGTGGTGCCGGCGGCGTCGACGGCGCTCGCCATGCGGAACCCCAGGACCTCCGGGTCGGCCTGGAAGCGGGCGAGCATGGCGTCGACACCGGCGCGGCCGCGGATCACCCCCGCGCGGGTGACGAGCCGGCCATCGGCGGCGAAGCAGGCGTCGAGCAGCGTCGCGCGCGCCGCGGGATCGCGCTCACCCGCGGCGCGGATGTAGAGCTCGACGGCGGTCTCGACCGGGCTGGGCATGGCGACACGATAGCGCGTGCGGCGACGCCGACGTCACGGCCGCGCCGCGCGACGCCGCCTCGCCGACGTCACGGCCGCGCGACCAGACTCTTGCCCACGGCGGCGCCCGAGGTGCCGCTGCGCGCGCGCAGGGTCAGCACGCCTTCGGCGGCGCGGCTGACCCGCAGCTCGAGGCGCACCGCGATCGTCGCCGCCGGCATCGGCTTCTGCGGGTTGCGCGCCGCCGGGAACACGATCTCGGGCCAGCGGACCTCGCCGTCGACGGCGTCGACCCGGCGGCCGTCGGCGCTGGCCGCGACCAGGGTCACCGCGCCGTCGCCGCCCTCGACGGTCATGCTCAGGCCGTCGCTGCCGCCGCCGAGGTTCTCGACCCCGATCTCGACCACCGCGTCGCCGGTCAGCTCGAACATCCGCGGCGGCTTGGCGAAGGTCAGCTGCGGCGAGCCGATGATCTGCTCCGACTTCTCCTCCCAGCGCGCCTTCTCCTTGGCCGTGGTCGCGGCCCTGGCGCGGCGCGCGACGACGCCGGCGTCGTCGCGCTCCCACGACACGCGCTTGCCGGCCTCGAACCGCAGCGCCTTGGGGTAGCGCGTGTGCAGGTGGCCGCGCGTCTCCTCCAGATCCTCGCCGCGCAGGAAGCTCTCCGGGATGACGCCGAACGTGCGGCACGACCGGTCCCGGACCATGCGCAGCGTCCAGCGGGCGCCGATCAGATCCGCGATGTCCTCGACGCCGTCGGCGTCGCACAGGCCGTGCTCGACCCAGCCCTGCGGGTCGAAGTGCGACGACTTCGCCGGCTCGGTCTCGGCCTCGAGCCGCGCCACGCGCTCGCCGCCGGCCCACAGGTGCAGCGCGAACCGGGCGTCGGCGGTGTACTCGTAGTCGAGGAACGGCCCGTCGCCGTGCGGCGCGACCGCCGCGGGATCGGCGGTCACCACGACGGTCCAGCCGTCGCAGGGGACCACCAGGGCGCCGACCTGCGCCGCCTCGACGGCGTTGACCGCCGCCGACTTGTTCCGGCACAGCAGATATCGTGACCGCTCGCTCATCGCGCCGACCTTACCCCCGCGTGGTGACGGTCGGGAGCCGGGTACCCCGCGATCGTCGCCGCGGCGTCGCCGACGGCCCGGGCGGCCCCTGCGGGCCGATCCCCCCGCGGACGTCGCGATCGCGGCCGGTGCCCGCGGTGCGCGCCGGTGGTTCGCGGAGTAGCCTGGGGACCGCGCGGCGCCCTTCCCTCCGCGCCAGGAGCTCCCGATGGCCGTCGTCCTCTACCACCACCCGTTCACCCGCGCCGCCAACGTCATCTGGATGCTCGAGGAGGTCGGCGTCCCCTACGAGCTGCGCTTCGTCGACGTCCGGGCCGGTGCCCACAAGGCGCCCGACCTGCTCGCGCTCAATCCGATGGGCAAGCTGCCGATCCTCACCGACGGCGACGCCGTCGTCACCGAGTCGGCGGCGATCGGCCTGTACCTGGCCGATCGCTACGCGGCGGGGCGGCTGGCCCCGGCGCTCGACGATCCGCGGCGCGCCGCCTACCTGCGCTGGGTGCTGTTCGCGCCGTCGGTGATCGAGCCCGGCGCGATGGCCAAGGCGGCGGGCTGGACCTACCGGGAGAGCTCCGCCGGCTTCGGCAACCACGACGCGATGCTGGCGACGATCGAGCACGCCATCGGCGCCGGGCCGTACGTGCTCGGTGACGACTTCACGATGGCCGACGTCGTCTTCGGCGGCACCGTCCGCTACATGCTGAGCTTCGAGATGCTGGAGCCGCGCCCGGCGTTCGCCGCGTACGCCGAGCGGCTCGCGGCCCGGCCGGCGCTGCAGCGGGCGAACGCGCGCAACGCGGCGGTGTGCGCCGAGCACGGCATCACGCCCGCCGGGTAGCGGCCGGACCGGGTGGCGAGCCTCGACCCGGCGCGGGGTCCGCCGTACCATGATCGCATGGGATTCCGACCGCGACGGCCGGCGGGGGCAGGCGACGCGACGGCCGCGGGTGACGCCGCGGCTGCGCTGGTGGCGGCCGCCGGCGCGGGGGACCTGGCCGCGGTCGCCACGGCGCTCGCCGCCGGCGCGGCGATCGACGCGACCGTCGACGCCGAGCTCGGCAACACCGCGCTGTGCGCCGCGGCGAGCGCCGGCCACCTCGCGGTCGTGCGCGACCTCCTCGACCGCGGCGCCGACCTCCACGCCACCGGCTACTGCGACATGACGCCGTTGCACCTGGCCGCTCGCGACGGCCGGCGCGACGTGGTCGAGCTGCTGCTGGCGCGTGGCGCGCCGGCGTCGGAGCGCGTCCTCGACGACGTCCTCCACGTCGCGACCCTGTCGGTCGACGGCACCGAGGCGATCCGCGCGCTGCTGCGGCAGCGACGCGTCGACATGGCGGCGCCGGCGGTGGCGGCCGACGGTGGCGGCGCCACCGCGCGCCTGCTGGCCGCCGCGAGCCGCGGTGATCTGGCCGAGGTCCGCGCCGCGCTCGCCGACGGCGCCGAGGTCGACGCCCGCGACGGCCGCGGCATGGAGGCGCTGTCGTGGGCGGCGCTGCGCGGCCACGCCGACGTGGTCGAGGCGCTGCTCGACGCCGGCGCCGCCATCGATCGCCCCAACCGGTCGGAGTGGCCACCGATCGGCCAGGCGTGCGGGCAGGGCCAGCTCGCCGCGGTGCGGGTGCTGATCGCGCGTGGCGCCGACGTCGACCAGCGCTTCGACGGCGGGCGCACCGCGCTGATGTGCGCGGCCTACCAGGGCCACGACGCGGTGGTCGAGGCGCTGCTGGACGCCGGCGCCGACGCCGCCGCGTCGTTCGAGGGCGAGACCGCGGCCAGCCTGGCCGCGGCGCAGGGCCACCGCGGCATCGTCGCGCGGCTCGCGGCGCGCTCGACGCCGTCCTGATGCGCCCGGGCGTGCGCCGCCGCGCGGCGTGCGGTCGCCGCGCGCGACCGGTCAGGTCGCCGCGGGCTGGACGTGGGCGACGATGATCGCGTTCCCCGAGTCGGGGTAGGCGTAGCCGATCCGCAGCAGCGACGTCGCCACCGCGGCGAACGCGCCCTCGGCGACCAGGCGGGCGAGCGCGCCCGCGATCACGTAGCGGACGTGGCCCTCGAGCCAGCCGTCCTCGCCGCCCTGGTTGAGCTCGGCGTAGCGCTCGGACCGCACGAAGGCGTCGTAGCTGACCTCGAAGGTGTGGATCGGGTCGTCGGCGAGGGCGTAGTCGCCGTACTGCGGATCGAAGTCGAGGGCCTGGATCTGGCGGGCCGTGGTCATCGCCGTCTTCCACCGGTCGGGCGCCGCGGCCAGCTCGGGCAGCAGCGCCAGCATCCGCGCGTTGCGCGCGGCGGCGCCCTCGGCGTTGCGGGCCCGGGTGTCGGCCAGGACCTCGTACCAGCCCTTGTACGGGTCCGCCCACAGCACGATCGCGGCCAGCGGCTCGGCGGGGCCGTCGTCGGCCAGCGTGGCCAGCGCGAGCCGCAGCTCGGTGACGAGGCGATCCTCGAGAACGGCCCAGTCGGGCAGGGGCGGCGCGGCCGTGGTCGACATGGCGTCGAGGATAGCGCGGCGCCGGCGCGCCGGACCGCGCGCCGGCGGATCAGCGGCTCAGATGCAGGGATCGTAGATCGCGACGCAGCGCGCGGCGGTGAACGCGCCGGTGACCTGGAGCGTGCCGTCGCCGCCGTCGATCGAGCCGGCGACCTCGGTGTCGGAGAGCGTCGTCAGCGTCACCGTCGCCGGCACGTAGGCGTCCGGCTGGTACAGGTGCAGCGACACCGCGTTGTCGCCGAGCGCCGGCGGGGTCGTGAACCAGGCCTCGAGCAGGCCGGCGTGACCGAAGTAGGGATCCGGCACCTCGGTCGTGGTCGACAGCATGACGGCGATCTGGAAGCACGCCTTGGTGACGTGGCCGGTGTTCCACCACGCGGCCTGATAGGCGGTGGCGGCGCTGCCGTCGCCGAGATCGACGGACACCGAGGCGGCGCCGCCGCTGGCGCACGCCACGCCGGGCGTCGCGTCGAGGCCCGCGTCCGGGGGCGTGGCGTCGACCGTCACCGGTCGGGCGTCGGCGGCGGGCGCGCCGCCGTCGCCGCAGGCTCCCAGGAGCGAGGCGAGCGACGCGCCCAGGGCGACCGCGACGGCGGAGCTGCGCATGCGGCGAGCAGAGCACGGCGCCGTGGCGCGATCCAGCGGCTTCGGCGCGGCCGCCGCGGCCGGTCAGCGGGCCCGCCGCGCCGTCGTCGTCGCGGCTCGTCCGCGCGATCGCGGGCGCGCGCGGCGCGTCGCGCGGCGCGGGCGCGGGCGTCGTCGGGCGGGTCACGCGGTCGACGATCTCCGCCAGCGCGGTGATCAGCTCGTCGGCGCCGTGGCGCCGCGACGGTCGCAGCACCGCCTCGAGCACCGCGGCGCCGGTCATGGTCGCGAGCACGTGGACGGTGGCGTCGGGCACCGGCGGCGTGCCGGTGGTGCGGGCGTGCAGGTCGCGGGTCGCGAACGCCAGCTCGAGGAGCAGGTCGCGGGCCTCGGTGACCGCGGCGATGTCCCACAGGAACGGCACCTCCTGCGAGATCACCGTGACCACGCCGCGACGCTTCGCGACCGCGGCGAACATCGCGGCGATCCACGCCCGGGTCGCGTCGGCGGGCGGCCCCTGCGTCACCAGCGACGCGCTGGCCCGCAGGTCGGCCAGGACCTCGTCGAGGACGTGGCGGACGACCTCGGCGACCAGCGCCTGCTTGTTGGGGAAGTACTCGTACAGCGACGCGATGCCGACGCCGGCGAGCTCGGCGACGTGATTGGTGGTCAGCGCCTCGTAGCCGCGCCGCTCGAGGATCCGAGCACCGGCCTGCAGCAGCGCCAGGTAGGTGCGGTGGGCGCGGGCCTGGGTGGGCCGTTTCCGGGGCGCCAGGGGTGGTAGCGGTCGCTTGCGGGGCATGCCTCGAACCCGAGCAGAACCGAGCTTTTGCTCGGATTACGATGCTAGCATGAACAGCCAGCCGTTCCCGGCGCCCGCCGCGCCGTCGCCCCGCACGCCGTCGCGCTGGCGCGACCCGTTCGCGCCCGAGCCGTGGGCGCGGCGCGCCGTCCGGGTCGCGCCCGACGTGGTCCGCGACGACGCCGTGCTGGCGCGGCTGCGGGCCGCGATGACCGCGCGGTCGATCGCTACCTCGCGCAGGCGCTCGACGGCGAGGCGCCGGGCTACGTGCCGTTCGCGATGCGCGGCGGCCCGCGGTCGTGAGCCCCCGGCGCGCCGGCCCGGCCGCGCCGGCGCTTGCGGCGCGCGCCGGCCTGGGCGATGAACGAGCTATGGCGACGACGCGGCCGGTTCCGGTTTCCGCACCGACGATGCGGGTCATGCGGTTCCCGGACGCGGTGGCGCGGGCGCCGGCGATCGATGACTGGCTCGACGCGCGGCCGGCGGCGCTGGGTGCGGCGGCGCGGTCGTGGTTCGAGGCGATGCGGGGCTGCGGCGACGACGTCCGCGAGCTGATGCACGACGGCGCGCCCACCGCGTGCGTCGACGACGCCGCCTTCGGCTACGTCGCGGTGTTCCGCGCCCACCTGAACGTCGGCCTGTTCAACGGCGCGGTGCTGCCGGATCCCGCCGGGCTCCTCGAGGGCACCGGCAAGTTCATGCGGCACGTCAAGGTGCGGCCCGGCGCCGAGCCGCCGCCGGCGGCGCTGCGCGCGCTGATCGTCGCGGCGTACCGCGACATGCGCGCGCGTCAGGCGCCACGGCCGGCGCCGGCTCGATCCGGCGCCAAGAAGGCGGCGCGGGCGCCGCGCGCGCCGGTCGTCCTGCTCGCCGGCGGCAACCCGCAGATCGCGATGGCCGACGGCGACGCGCCGGTGCGCGCGTACGTCGCGGCGCTGCCGGGCTGGAAGCGCGCGGTCGGGGCCCGGGTCGATGCCCTGGTCGCGCGCAGCGTCCCCGGCGTGCGGCGCGCCGTGAAGTGGAACTCGCCGCTGTACGGCGTCGACGGCCAGAGCTGGTTCCTGAGCGTCCACGCCTTCACGCGCTTCCTCCGGCTGACGTTCTTCCGTGGCACGTCGCTGACGCCGCCGCCGCCCGGTGCCAGCAAGGTCGCCGGGACCCGCTACCTCGATCTGCACGAGGGCCAGGCCATCGACGAGGCGCAGCTGACCGCGTGGCTGCGCCAGGCCGCGGCGCAGCCGGGGTGGACGCCGGGCCGCCCGGCGTGAGCGACGCCGGTGCGGAGCCCGCCTCGCGCCGACGCGCGGCTCAGTCGTCGGGCTGCACGACCGTCAGCAGGCCGGTCTGGCGGGCGTCGTAGCCGGGCAGCGTCGTGATCAGCTGGCGCAGCCAGTCGGACTTCACCATCTCGAAGAAGGCCTGGGTCGGCCGGTGATAGAACGCCTCGTCGGTGGTGACGAGGTCGTAGCGCTCCCAGATCAGCGGGATGAAGTCGAGGCCGAGGCTGCGCGATGGCGCCAGCGTGCCGAGCCCGGCGTCGGCGCGGCCCTCGGCGATGGCGGTCGCGACCTCGAGGTGGGTCGCCAGCGCCAGCTCGGTGCCGGCGACCCGCCGCTTGCCGAGCTTGAGCTCGCGCAGCAGGTGGTCCTGCAGCACGCGGACGCCGGAGCCGGGCTCGCGGCTGGCCAGCCGCAGGCGCAGGCGGATGACGTCGCCGAGGCCGGCGACGCCGCGTGGGTTGCCGTGGGGCACCATCAGGCCGATCTGGCGGTGGGCGAGGGTGACCAGCATGGCGCGGCCGCGATCGAACGCGGCCGCCACCTGCGGGCGGTTGTACTCGCCGCTGGCGGGATCGAGCAGGTGGACGCCGGCGACGTGGGCGCGGCGCTCCCGGACCGCCGCGATCCCGGCGACCGAGTTCATCGCCGCCGAGGTCACCAGCAGCGCCGGGTGCCGGCGGTTGAACTCGCGCTGGAGGATCTGCAGCAGCAGATCGTCGGCGCCGACGAAGATCAGGTGGTGGGGCTCGACGCTGTGGATCGTGACCTCGCCGCCGCGCTGACCCTGGCGGAGGACCTCGCGGGACGACGCCTCGATCCACTCGCGGACCAGGCGGCGCGAGAACACCCACCGGCCGGTGATGCGGGTGCCGGGCAGCCGGCCCTGACGGAGCAGGCGGTAGACCTGCTTCTCGTGGATCCCGAGGTACGCGGCGACCTCGCGGCTGGTCAGCATGTCACCGGGCATCGACTCAAAGTAACTCGAAGGAACCAGACGTGCGTAGAAGTAACTTCCGGTGGGCCCCCGGTGGCCCGGCGCCGGGCCGGCCCCCGATGCTGGGGACGTGGACAGCTCGCTCGTGATCGCGTGCGGGACCCTGGCCCTGACGGTCGGCCTCGCGGTGCTGCGCCCGACCGTCCGCGAGTTCCGCTTCTCGCCGGGCCGCGCCGCGGTGCTGGGCGTGGTCGTGCTGCTGGCGACCCACCTGCTGAGCCCGCGTGACCTGGTGGCGGCGGCGCGGCTGCAGTGGCGGCCGCTGCTGGCGCTGACCTGCATCATGATCATGACCGGCGTGGTCCAGGAGGTCGGCGCGTTCGACCGCCTGGCCGCCCGCATCGAGCACGGGGCACGCTCGCGCAGCGCCGTCCACACCTTCACCGTCGTCTTCGTCATCAGCGCGGTGACCCCGTCGCTGCTCAACAACGACGCCGCGATCCTGCTGCTGACGCCGCTGGTGGTGGCGCTGACCCGTCGCCTCTACCCCGGCCAGCCCCGGGTCACGATGGCGTTCGCGTTCGCGGTGTTCCTGGCGCCCGGCGTGGCGCCGTTCATCGTCTCCAACCCGATGAACATGATCGTCGCCGAGTCGTCGGGGCTCGACTTCAACTCCTACGCCGCGGTGATGCTGCCGATCTCGATCGCCGGCGCGGTGCTGACCTACGTGATCCTCCGCGTCGCCTACCGACGGCTGCTGGCCGCGACCACGCCCGCCGCCGCCGGCATCGTCACGACGATCCACCCGCACCCGGCCGAGCGCCCGGCGGTGGCGCTGCTGATCGTGGTGTTCTTCGCCTATCCGGTCGGCGCCGCGCTCGGCGGCGAGATCTGGTTCGTCGCGGTGGCCGGCGCGTGCGGCTCGCTGGCGCTGGCCCGCGCCTACCGCGTCGCGCCGATGCGCAAGCTCACCGGCCACGTGTCCTTCGACATCCTGGCGTTCCTGTGGGGCATCTTCCTGGTGGTCCAGGGCCTGCGCGGGGTCGGCGTCGTCGACGGGCTCGTCGCGCTCTACCACGGCGTGCCCGCGGCCAGCGGCGCCCAGCTCGCGACCATCGGCGCGACCTCCGCGGTGGGCTCCGCCCTCATCGACAACCACCCGATGTCGATCCTCAACATGATGGCGATCGACCACACCATGGGCGTCAAGCCGCTGCTGGCGGCGCTGGTCGGCGGCGACATCGGCCCGCGGCTCTTGCCGATCGGCTCGCTGGCGGGCCTGCTGTGGATGGACCTGCTGCGCCGCCAGGGCATCGAGATCGGGATCGGGCGCTTCCTGCGCCTCGGCACCGTCGTCCTGATCCCGACGCTGACCGTGTCGCTGCTGCTGCTGTGGGCGCTGTGAGCCGCGGCCCCCGCCGGCGGTGGCCGCGCGCCGCCGCCGCCGGGCGCGGTACCATTCGCGGTCGATGACCGCACCGGCGTCTGGAACCAAGCGTGCGCGGCTGCTCGGCGGCCTGGCCGTGGCCACGCTGTTCGTCGGCGTCGCCGGGGTCGGGCTGTGGTTCGACTGCCGCAACGAGCGCAACAGTCTGGCCGACGAGCGCAAGGGCATGGGTTGCCTGCTCGGGGGCCGGCCGTTGCCGCGCGACCAGGTGCGCGCGCGCCTCGACTCGGTGGCGCGCGGCATGGCCGCCCGCGGCGAGTCGCGCTGGCCGCGGGTGTGCGCGGCCTACTTCGACCGGGCCAAGTTCGACGCCGATGGCGCGTGGGGCCGGCGCCTCGCCGACGCCGACGCCGCCGTCGCGAGCGGCGACCTCGACGCCATCGCCGTGGCCCTGCTGGCGCTCTACGACGACGTCGACTTCGCGCAGCCCGAGTGAGCTCAGGCGAGGTCGAAGCGGTCGAGGTTCATGACCTTGGTCCAGGCGGCGACGAAGTCGCGGACGAAGGCCGGCTCCGCGTCGGCGCAGGCGTAGACCTCGGCGATGGCGCGCAGCTGCGAGCTCGACCCGAAGACCAGGTCGACCGCGGTGCCGGTCCATCGCGCGGCGCCGGTGGCCCGGTCGCGGCCCTCGAACACGCCGTCGGTCGCCGACCGCTGCCAGGTCGTGCCCATGTCGAGCAGGTTGACGAAGAAGTCGTTGCTCAGGGTGCCGGGGCGGTCGGTGAAGACGCCGTGCGGCGCCTGCTCCGCGTTGCCGCCGAGGACGCGCAGGCCGCCCACCAGGGCGGTCATCTCCGGCGCCGACAGCCCGAGCATGAACGCCTTCTCGATCAGCAGGTGCTCCGGCGCCAGCGTGTGGCCCGGCTGCAGGTAGTTGCGGAAGCCATCGGCGGTCGGCTCGAGCACGGCGAACGAGTCGACGTCGGTCTGGTCCGCGGTGGCGTCGGTGCGCCCGGGCGCGAACGGGACCTCGACGTCGTGGCCGGCCCGCTTCGCGGCCTGCTCGACGGCGGCGCCGCCGCCCAGCACGATCAGATCGGCGAGCGAGACCTGCGCGCCGCCGGCGTGCGCGGCGTTGAACGCGCGCTGGATGCCCTCGAGGGTCTCGATCACGGTCGCGACCCCCGACGTGACGTTGACGTCCCACCCGGCCTGCGGCGCGAGCCGGATCCGGGCGCCGTTGGCGCCGCCGCGCTTGTCGGTGCCGCGGTAGGTCGACGCCGACGCCCACGCCGTGGTCACCAGCTGCGCGATCGACAGGCCGCTGCCGAGGAGCTGGCCCTTCAGCGCGGCGATGTCGGCGGCGTCGATCAGCGGGTGGGTGACCGGCGGCACCGGGTCCTGCCAGATCAGCGGCTCCTCCGGCACCCACGGGCCGAGGTAGCGCGTGATGGGGCCCATGTCACGGTGCAGCAGCTTGTACCAGGCGCGCGCGAACGCGTCGGCGAACGCGTCGGGGTGCTCGTAGAAGCGCTGCGAGATCGCCTTGTAGACGGGGTCGGTGATCAGCGCGAGGTCGGTGGTCGCCATCATCGGCGCGTGGCGCCGCGACGGATCGTGCGCGTCGGGCACGGTGCCCTGGGCCTCGGGGTTCTTCGGCGTCCACTGGTGGGCGCCACCCGGGCTCCGGGTCAGCTCCCACTCGTAGCGGAACAGGTTCTCGAAGAAGTTGTGGTCCCAGCGGATCGGGTTGGTGGTCCACGCACCCTCGAGGCCGCTGGTGATCGTGTCGACGCCCTTGCCGGTGCCGAGGCGGTTCTTCCAGCCCAGGCCCTGCTCCTCGAGGCTGGCGCCCTCGGGCTCGGGGCCGACGTACTTGTCGGCGGGCCCGGCGCCGTGGGTCTTGCCGAAGGTGTGGCCGCCGGCGATCAGCGCGACGGTCTCCTCGTCGTTCATCGCCATGCGGGCGAAGGTCTCGCGGATGTCGCGGGCCGCCGCCATCGGATCCGGGTTGCCGTTGGGGCCCTCCGGGTTGACGTAGATCAGGCCCATCTGCACCGCGCCCAGCGGGTTGGCGAGCTCGCGATCGCCGCTGTAGCGCTCGTCGCCGAGCCAGGTGGTCTCGGGGCCCCAGTCGACGTCCTCCTCGGGCGCCCAGATGTCGCGGCGGCCGCCGCCGAAGCCGAACGTGCGCAGGCCCATGGTCTCGAGCGCGCGGTTGCCGGCGAAGATGATCAGGTCGGCCCACGAGATCTTGCGCCCGTACTTCTGCTTGATCGGCCACAGCAGGCGGCGCGCCTTGTCGAGGTTGGCGTTGTCGGGCCAGCTGTCGAGCGGTGCGAACCGCTGCGCGCCGGCGCCGCCGCCGCCGCGTCCGTCGGCGATCCGGTAGGTGCCGGCGGCGTGCCACGTCATGCGGACGAAGAACGGGCCGTAGTGGCCGTAGTCGGCCGGCCACCAGTCCTGCGACTGCGTCATCAGCGCGTCGACGTCGCGCGCGAGGGCGTCGAAGTCGAGGCTCTGGAACGCGGCCGCGTAGTCGAACGCCTCGCCGAGCGGATCGGCGTGGGGATTGTCCTGGTGGAGGATCTTGAGGTCGAGCTGCTTCGGCCACCAGCTCTGGTTGGAGCGGTCGCCGATCGCGGTCTTGCCGCCGGACATGGGGCACTTGCTCGCGGGCTTGTCGGACATGGTTCCTCCTGCGGGTCGTGAGATGGATGCGCGCGGCCGGGCGCGCGGCGCCGCGGTGCGTGGTGCGTGGTGCGGTCTTCGGCGCGACGACCGCGGTGGTGGCGGGGTGTCAGTCGTCGGCGGGGGGCGCGGTGGCGGCGACGCACGCCGGGCAGCGCCCCCAGTAGATGACCTCGGCCTCGTCGATCTCGTAGCCGGCGGCGTCGGAGGCGGTCAGGCACGGCGTGGAGCCGACCGCGCAGTCGACGTCGACCGTCTGGCCGCAGCCGCGGCAGATGAGGTGGTGGTGGTTGTCACCGACGCGGGTCTCGAAGCGGGCCGGTGAGCCCGACGGCTGGATGCGCCGGATCAGGCCCTTGTCGGCCAGGGTGCCGAGGGCGTCGTAGACGCCCTGGCGGGAGATCGCGCCGATCTCGGCCCGCACCAGCTCGGCGACCTCGTCCGCGGTGCCATGGGGTCGGCGGGCGACCGCCCGCAGCACCGCGAGGCGCTGCGCGGTCACCTGGACGCCGTGCTGGCGGAGCAAGGTGGCTGGATCGACGGGTGGTTGCGACACGAGTCCATTCATACTCCAATTTTTGACAGTGTCAACTATCGGATCGTGTGGAACTGCGACCGGCCGGCCGCCGCCGGCGCCGGCGAGTGCTAGATCGACGCCGCGCCGGCGACGCCGCGCCGATCGGACCGCTGGCCATGGCGACGACCTCCTTCGATCCTCCCGACCCCGGCGCGGCCGCGCCGCCGGCCCGCGACGTCCGCCGCGGCGAGCTGTACTGGATCGCGCCCGACGACACGCGCGGAGCGGCGCCCGCCCACGCGCACCCTCACGTCGTGGTCCAGGACGACGTCTTCAACCGCTCGCGGGTCACGACCGTGATCGTGTGCGCCCTGACCAGCAACCTGCACCGCGCGACCGAGCCGGGCAACGTCCTGCTCGACGACGGCGAGGGCGACCTGCCCCGCCGCAGCGTCGTGGTCGTGTCGCAGATCGACGCGGTCGAGCGGGCGCGCCTCGGCGACCGCATCGGCGCCCTGTCGCCGGCGCGGGTCGAGCAGATCCTCGACGGCCTGCGGTTCCAGCAGGCGTCGTTCTTCCGGCGCTGACGCGCGGGCGCGTGCCGCCGCGCCGCGCGCCGTCTATGCTGTCGCCACGATGGCGAGCGGCGTGCACCAGCCGATGGCGTGGACCGGCGTCGATCGCGACACCGAGCTGCGGACCGCGCGCCTGTGGCTGCGCGGCTTCCGGCACGACGACGTCGACGACGCGCTCGCCTATCGCGACGATCGCGAGTTCGCGCGCTACCTGCCGCACATCCCGCAGCCGTTCACTCGCGCCGACGCCGACGCGTTCGTGGCCCGCAACATCGACGAGCCGTGGGCGACGCTGCCGACCTTCGCCGTCGTGCTCGCGGACCACGTGGTCGGCACCGTCAACCTCGAGATCGATCCCGTCCACGGCGTCGCCATGCTCGGCTACGGCCTGGCGCGGGCGCACTGGGGGCGCGGCCTCGCGACCGAGGCCGCGGCGGCGGTGGTGGCCTGGACGTTCGCGACCCACGAGCTGATCGCGATCTGGGCGTCGACCCACGCCGACAACCTGCGGTCGCAGCGCGTGCTGGCGAAGCTGGGGATGACGCCCGATCCCGCGACCGGGACCGAGCGGCGCTACTGGTTGCGGCGCCCGGCGGCGTCGCGCGCCGCGCGCTGACGTCAGCGGCGGGGCGCCGCGGGCGGCGTCGAGGGTGCGCCAGTGGGCGCCGCAGCTCGGGTAGCGATCGACGTCGTAGCCGCCGTCCCACCCCGGGCTGCGTCGACGAAGGCGTCGGCGAGGCAGGCGTCGACCTCGGCGGTCAGGGCGTCGACCTCGGCGCCTGCGAGCAGGCCGGGCCGCGCCCGCCGTTCAGGGGTTCATCTCGTACGCGCCCTCGAGGGCGTGGACGTGGTCCTGCCAGATGTGCTGGTAGCGGCGCTCGTCGAAGACCGGCTTCTGGATCAGCCGCAGGCAGCACGCCATCTGCGCCGGCGTGCTGCTGGGCTTGGCGTGCAGCTGGGTCGCGAAGCGCGCGAAGTCGCGGACCAGGAAGTCGAACATCTGATCGACCAGGTCGTCCTCGAGGCCGTAGATCTTGGCGTTCTCCGCGATCAGCTGGGCGTAGACCACCAGCGTGAACATCTCGCCGAGGGTCATCAGGAAGTCGAGGTCCTTGCGCTGGGCATCGTCGGGCGTCGCGGTGGCGAGCAGCTCCTTGAGGATCGCGACCTGGTCACGGAAGACCTTGACGTTGGGCAGATCGAACGCGGCGAACGCGGCGTCGTAGGCGTGGAACCGGATCTTGCCCAGGCCGCTGGTCGAGCCCTGGTCGAACAGGAAGGCGTCGTGGCTGGCGTCGTCGCGCCGCGGCACCTCGGGGTACGCCGCCGGCGCGAAGAAGTAGTTCGGCATGAACTTGACGATCAGCGCGATGTTGACGTGGACGGTGCCCTCGAGCTTGGGCAGGGCGCGGATGTCGCGCGCCGCCATCTCGAAGAAGGTGTCCTTCTCGAAGCCGCGCGCCGCGATCACGTCCCACAGCAGGTTGATCACCTCCTCGCCCTGGGTCGTGACCTTCATCTTCACGACCGGGTTGTAGAGCAGGTAGCGGCGATCGTCGGGCGACGCCGCCCGCATGTAGTCGGCGGCGCGCAGCGCGAACAGCTTCATCGCCACCAGGCGCGCGTAGGCGTCGGTGAACATCTGCTTCACGTGCGGGAAGTCGGTCACGTACATGTCGTAGAGGCGACGGTTGGCGGCGTGGTTGATCGCCTCGTACAGCGCGTGCGTGCACATGCCGATCGACGCCCAGCCCAGGTTGTACTTGCCGATGTTGACGGTGTTGAGCGCGGCGTTCCAGGCGTCCTTGCCGCGCGACAGGATGTCGGCCTCGGCCACCGGGTAGTCCTCGAGCGCGTACTCGGCGACGTACGACTGGCTGGCGACGACGTTCTTGATCAGCTTGTAGCGCGGGTGCTGGGTGTCGACCGCGAAGAAGACGTAGTCGTCGGGCCGCGCCGGCGCGTCGGCGGTGGCGGGCGCGCCGGTGCCGGCGAGCTTGCCGAAGGTCGACAGCATCGCGGCCTTGTTGCCGTTGCCGATGTAGTACTTCGAGCCGTTGGCGAGGTAGCCGCCGCCGGGCGCGGGCGTCAGCACCATGTCGGTCGAGTAGATGTCGGCGCCGTGGGCGCGCTCCGACAGGCCGAAGCCGAAGATGCCGCCGTCGGCGAGGCGGGCGGCGGCCTGGCGCTTGAGCGCGTCGTTGCCGCTCATCCAGATCGGCCCCAGGCCGAGGATCGAGACCTGCCACGTGTACCAGTAGCAGAGGCCGTAGAAGCCGAGGATCTCGTTGAGCTCGCAGTTGCGCCAGGTGTCCCAGCGGGCGTCGTCGTCGCCGAGCCCGGCCGGCGTCAGCAGGGTCGCGAACACCTTCTCCTGCTTCACGAACTCCAGGAAGTCGGCGTACCAGGTGCGGGCGAGGTCGTCCTCCTTGAGCTTCGCCTTGCCCTTCTGCTCGAAGAACCGGATCGTCGCGAGCATGATCTCGCGCGAGCGCGCGTCGGGATAGGGGCGGGTGTGGTGGTGGGGATCGAGCAAGATCATCGACGGCTCCTCGGCTGATGGCGTGGACGTTCGCGGGGCCGCACGACTCTGGCACGATTCGCCGGCGCCCCGGCCCGGGCGCGTGCGGCGGTGAGCCGCGGCGCCAGCGGTGACGCGGCATCACCGGTGCCGGCGGCGGGCGGGGCGCGAGGCGATCCGGGTCGCCCCGGCGCCGGTCGCTGACAGCGGTGTCGCCCGCTGACCGGCCTGGCAGCGCCGGCGCTGACAGGTCTGTCACCGCCGCCGCGGCGCCACGCGAGTCCGCGCACTTGCGGTCGGCATCGCAGCTGCAGAAGGCGCCGGCACCATGACGCAACGCGATCTGACCGTGACCGACCCTGTCCTCGCCGCCTCGAACGGCGGCCTCTTCAAGAGCAAGCGCCGCATGGCGCCCGGCCGCTTCGAGCTCACCGCCACCCGCATCATCTACTACCAGCGCAGCAGCTTCTGGATGGCGTTCGGCGCGCTCGGCATGCTGCTGTCACGGCTGACCGCCGGCAAGCGCGCGCTCGAGCTGGACCTGACCCAGATCGCCGCGATCGCGCGCGGCAAGTACGGCTTCAACAAGAACATCCTCGACGTCACGATGCGCGACGGGGTCGCGCACCGGATCACGATCGAGCGCTACGACGACTTCACCACCCGGCTGCGCGCCGAGCTGGCCCGCCACGCCTCGCTGATCGAGGACGGCGAGCAGCGCTGGAAGGTGTCGGCGTGACCCGCGCCGCTGCCGTGGCCGCGGCGCTGGCCGCGCTGGCCGCCTGCGATCACGGGTCCGGCGCGGCGCACCGCAAGGGCGCGCCGCCGACGACCCCGTCGGTGCACGTCGAGGGCTGCGGCTACGCCTCCGACCCGGCGGGCCACGCCGTCATCGGCGGCGACTTCGGCGAGGTCACCCACTGCTTCCTGATCGGCGCCGGCGCGATCGAGCTCGACGTGCTCGCGACGCCGGGCGCGCGGCTGACCATCGGCGAGCTGCCGGCGACGACCGTGCCGGGTGACGGCCACGCCCGGGTCGCGGTGCCGCTCGATCCCGCGCTGCTGGCGGCGCCGGCCCGCGAGCTGGTCGCCGGCAAGGCCCGGCTGTCGCCGCTGCGGCTCGCGGTGCGGCTCGAGCCGGTCCACGGCGATCCCGTCACCGGCACGATCGTCGTCGATCCGACGCCGGCGGGCGAGCCGCGCGCCCGCGAGCTGCTTCGAGGCGGTCGGCCGCGGCACGCCGCTGCCGCGCCCGGCGGCCACGCCGTCGGCGTCGACCCCGGCGGCCTCGCCGGTGGTGGCCGGCTCGCTGGTGTACCTGCCGGCGTCGCGCTACGCGCACGGCGTGCCGCTCGGCCGCGACGCGGCCCTCGCCGCGGTCGACCTGGTGGCGGTGACCCGCGACGTGGCGCGCCACGACGGCGCCGCGTGCGGCCCGTACCAGGGCGCGCCCGGCGGCGTGACGATGGCGCCGCGGGTCGACGTCGACGTCGAGGTCACGATCGTCGACGCCACCACCGGCGCGGCGGTGGATCGCCGCACCTTCCGCGACGGCTTCGACGACTGCCCGATGTTCGCGACGTTCCGGGGCGACCGCTACGAGCTCGTCGAGGCCCGTCCGGCGGTGGCCACGCTCGAGCCGTGGCTGGTGGAGGTGGCGAGCCGGCGCGTGCCCTCGCCGTAGCGGGTCGCGGCGCCGGCGCGCGCCGGTTCGGCGGGCGTGGGGTCGCCACCACGGCGTCAGGCGGCTACGCTGCACGCGGCCGGTCACGGGAGTCATCGCCGGCCGCCACGCCCACCCCAGCCGGGTCCGGCGAGCGCGCCCGCGTGCCCACCGGATCCAGGAGCCCGCGGATCCATGGATCTCTTCAGCGTCGAGTACCTCAAGCACCTGGTCGACGTCTACGTCGTGCCGTTCGGCATCAACCTCGTCGTCGCGCTGCTGGTCTTCGTCTTCGGGCGCTGGCTGGCGCGGGTCCTGGTCAACCTGGCCAAGCGCCTGATGGCGCGGGCCAAGCTCGAGGAGTCGCTGTCGAAGTTCCTCGGCGACCTGCTCTACGCGGTCCTGTTGATGGTCGTGATCATCGCGGCGCTGGAGCGGCTGGGGGTCAAGACCACCGCCGCGGTCGCGGTCCTCGGCGCCGCCGGCCTCGCGGTCGGCTTCGCGCTGCAAGGATCGCTCGGCAACTTCGCCTCCGGCGTCATGCTGATCGGCTTCAAGCCGTACAAGGTCGGCGACGTCGTGCGGGTCGCCGGCGAGGTCGGCAAGGTCGACAGCATCCAGATCTTCAACACCGTGCTGGTGACCCCGGACAACCGGCGCATCATCGTGCCCAACGGCCAGATCACCGGCGGCGTCATCGAGAACATCACCTCCGAGCCGACCCGCCGCGTCGACATGGTCTTCGGCATCGGCTATGGCGACGACATGAGCAAGGCCCGCGACGTCATGACCGGGGTCGTCACCGCGCACCCGCTGGTCCAGGCCGAGCCCGCGCCGCAGATCGCGGTCAGCGAGCTCGCCGACTCCAGCGTCAACTTCGTGGTCCGGCCCTGGTGCAAGACCGCCGACTACTGGACCGTGAAGTTCGAGATCACCGAGCAGATCAAGCGCGCCCTCGACGACGCCGGCATCAGCATCCCGTTCCCGCAGCGCGACGTGCACCTCTACCAGCAGAAGG
Organism: Kofleriaceae bacterium; assembly: GCA_020633495.1. Lineage (GTDB taxonomy): Bacteria > Myxococcota_A > Polyangia > Haliangiales > Haliangiaceae > WYBA01. Next base: position 22,338 of record JACKDR010000045.1, read on the forward strand.
CGGCGTAGCGCGTGCGGCGTGGCACCGCCCGCCCGGAACGACTCTCATGACCGGGTCTCCCCTTGCCTCGCGCGGGGGGCCGCGGTCACGCCCGGCTACGTGTCGAGCTCGACGGCAGACCAGGCGGCGTCGCCGAGGAGCCAGTCGGCGGCGCGACGCCGTGCCATGACGATCTGCACGCCTGGATACCGCAGCTCCACGGCCTGTCCGCCCCAGAGCTCGTCGTGTCGCAGCGAGGCGTCGAGGCAGTAGTAGAAGTCCGCCTCGGCGAGCAGGTCCTGCTCGCGGCGAAGCCGGGCCTTCGCGAAGAAGCGCGCGGGCGCGACCTCAGGAGGGATCCTCGGGAACAGCCCCTCCAGGTCGCACTCGATCGTGGGCCACGTCATCTCGTCGACCAGTCGCAGGGCCCAGGCCAGGTAGTACAGCGACTCCTGACACCACGAGGCCTCGCTCAGCTGGGCCTCGGTCAACGCCTCGTGCGCGAGGAGCTCGAGCTCCGCTGCTTCGAAGCCGGCGTCGAGCCGTTCCTCGTCCACCCACGCCCGCATCGCAGGACCGCTGGCGCCGTTGGCGAGCCCGGTGACGCAGTACAGGGCGACGAGGCGGCGGGCGACCGCGTCGGGCGTGCGCTGGACCCGGTCGTCGAGCAGCGGGAGGTGGGGATGTGCCGGCAGGCTCGCCCGGGCCAGCCTGGCGAGGCTGGCCCGCCGCATGCGCTGGTAGCTGGTCATCGTGGGTAGATTCGCGGTGCGGTGCACGTGGACGTGCGGGATGCGCTGCGCTGGGTTCGGGCGGCGGAGTCGAAGCAGCCTGGCACGATCCAGCGGATCGCGCTCACGACCTACCCGGCAAAGGATGCCGTGCGCGCGAGCGCGTCAGGCCGCCGAGCGCGACGGGCTCTCGGGGGGCCGCGTCCACCGCTCTGCGGTAGAGTCGCGTCGGTCGACGTTCCCGGTTCGACGACGGCGCCCCTGCGGCGCCAGATGCGAGGCGCGTATGAGCACGAGCACCCCCACGATCATCCCGTGCCTCTGGCTCGACGATCAGGCCGAGGCCGCGGCCCGGTTCTACGTCGAGACCTTCCCGGGCGGCCGCGTCGTCGCGACGTCGCGGTACCCGGAGACCCGCGACAACCCCGGCGGCAAGCCGCGTGGCAGCGTCATGACCGTCGAGGTCGAGGTCGCGGGCTTCCGGCTGACCCTGCTCGACGGTGGGCCGCAGTTCACGATCAACCCCAGCATCTCGTTCTTCGTCCACGCCGCCGATCCGCCCGAGGCCGACCAGCTCTTCGCGCGCCTCGAGGACGGCGGGCAGGTGCTGATGCCCATCGGCAGCTACCCGTGGAGCGAGCGCTTCGGCTGGGTCAAGGATCGCTACGGCGTGTCGTGGCAGGTCATCGTCGGGCCGCGCGGCCCGGCCGGCGCCACCATCGCGCCGTGCCTGATGTTCAGCGGCGCCCAGGCCGGCAACGCCACGGCGGCGATGGAGGCGTACGCGGCGACGTTCCCCGACAGCCGCGTCGACACCGTCGCGCACTACGGCCCCGGCGAGGGCCCGGAGACCTACGTCAAGCACGCCCGCTTCGTCCTCGCCGGCCACGATCTGGTCGCGATGGACAGCCACGTCGAGCACGGCTTCGGCTTCGACGAGGGCGTGTCGCTGCAGGTGATGTGCGCCGATCAGGCCGAGATCGATCGCTACTGGGCCGCGCTGACCGACGGCGGCGCGCCCGGGCCGTGCGGCTGGCTGAAGGATCGCTTCGGGGTGTCGTGGCAGGTCGTGCCGACCCGCCTCGCGGCCTGGATGACGTCCGGCGATCCGGCGGCGCGCGACCGCGCGTTCACCGCCATGCTCGGCATGCAGAAGCTCGACCTCGCCGCGCTCGAGGCGGCGTTCGCCGGCGGGTGAGCGCGCCGGGTGCCCGGCGGTGGTATGAGCGAGGCATGGCCATCGACCCCACCGGCAAGGACCTCCAGGCGTTCCTCGCCGCGCCCGACGACGGCGCGCCGATCGTGATGCTCAACCTCTTGCGCTTCGGCGACGGCGGCCGCGCCCGCTACGAGCAGTACATGATGGCGACCGCGCCGTTCCTGGCCGGCGTCGGCGGCGAGCTGGTCTACGCCGGGCTCGGCGGCGCGGCGCTGATCGCCGAGGCCGGCCAGGCCTGGGACGCGGTGCTGCTGGTGAAGTACCCCAGCCGCGCCGCGTTCCTGGCGATGGTGTCGAACCCCGGGTACCAGCAGGTGACGCGGCTGCGCACCGAGGCCCTGGCCGAGGCGGTGCTGCAGCCGACCCACGCCTGGGCGCCGGCCGCGGCCGGCTGATCACGGCGGCGGCGCGGCCCTGGGCTTCGCGGCCGCGACGTGGGACAACGATCGGGATGGACGCGGCCGGGATGGACGCCGAGCGACAGGCCTGCCCGTGCTGCGGGCACGCGACGCTGTCGGGCCGCGCCGCCGACGAGGTCTGCGCGGTGTGCGGCTGGCAGGACGACGGCCAGGACGACGTCGACGCGCACGTCGACCGCGGCGGCGCCAACGTCGGCACGCTGTGGCAGGCGCGCGGTCATTACCTCGAGCTCGGCGCCTGCGACGCCCGGGTCCGCGATCGGGTCCGCCGGCCGCGCGGCGACGAGCCCAAGCGACGGCGCTGGACCCTGCTCGACGGCGTCGCGGTCGCCGAGATCCCGGGGTCGGACGTGTCGCCGTGGAACCTGCTGCACGACGGCGCGATCACCGGGCTGGTGCGGCGCGGCGCCCGGGTGTCGGTGACCGTGACGATCCCGTACCTGCGGCCCCGGTTCGGCGACGGCGACGGCTTCGTGCTCGAGCTGCTCGATTGCGCCGACCTGGTCTACGCGCCGTTCGGCGGCGACGGGGTGACCGCGCTCGACGCGATCGCCGCCGCCGCGCCCGAGATCCTCGAGGCCCGCGACGACGCCGGGCGGATCGTCGTCTGGGGCAGCGCGGGCACGCTGCGGCTCGGCTATCGCAGCCTGGCGCTGCGCCTGGACACCGGGGCGCCGCTGGCGCTGGCGGCGCTGGCCGACGGCGCGCGGCGCTACTGGGCGGCGTGGTCGGCGCGCGAGTGACGCGTCGGGCGCGCGGGTCCGAGGTGGCAAGGATGCGATCCGAGGGCGACGGCGACGCCGGTCGCTGGACGGCGCGGGCCGGATCGGGTTCGATCGTTCCATGCGAGGGATCCTGCCGATCGGGTGTGCGCTGGCGCTGCTGGGCTGTGGCAAGGCGGGCGGCCAGAGCTTCCACGACGGCGTCGACCTGATCTGTCGCGCCGACGTCGAGTCCAGCGCGGTTCACGCCCACCCCGCCGATCGCGGTCGGATCGTGTCGGAGTGGCTGGCGCCGCGGCTGAAGAACGCGCGGGCGCGGACGCTGCTCGTCGACATGGGCAAGACCGCCGACGGTGGCGTCGCCGTGCTGCGCGCGGCGGCCCGCGAGGTCGGGCTGGACCGCTGCGAGCACCTGGCGCAGGGGCACCTGCCCGAGGATCCGTGGGGCGAGCTGCGGGTGCCGCGGCTGCCCACGTCGATGCGGATCGAGCCGGCGCCGGCGACGGGATCGCTGGTCACGATCACGTCGTCGGCGGTGGCCGCGGACGGCGCGTCGCTGGTCGCGCTCGTCGACGGGCGACCGGCCGGCGGCCACGCCGACGACGGCGAGGCGCTGATCCCCGAGGTCCAGGCGTGGGCCACGGCGCACGACGGCGCGGGGACGACCGACGCGACGTGGGTCCGGATCGCGGCGGCACCGGAGGTCCCGGCGGCGACGCTGGCGTCGGTGGTGGCGTCGCTGCGGTCGCCGGCGCGCCAGCTGGCGCTGGTCGTCGAGCGCGATGACGACGGCACCGGCGAGCCGATCGGCGTGATCCCGCTGGCGTCGTCGCCAGCCGCCGACCCGCTGGCGGACCCACCGCCGCTCCAGATGTTCGTCGCGATCACGCCCGATCAGGTGATCGTGGCCTCGCTGCTGGGCCAGGAGGGCACGATGGCCGCGCCGCTGATGCGCACGGCCCGCGATCCGGCGGGCGACTGGCTGTCGCGGGTCCGCACGATCCTCGGCGAGGTCGCGAAGCGGCGCTGGGCCGGCAAGACCCGGCCCGAGGCCGAGCGCCGCGTGATGATCCTGGTGGCCCCGGCGCTGACCGTCGGCGACGCGGCGCCGCTCTTGGCCGCGGTGCGCTACGACGGCGACGGTCGCGACGAGCTGTTCCCCGAGGTCGTGCTGGCCAGCGGGCTGCCCCGCGGCGGCGGCGGCGCCGCCGCCGGCGATCGCCAGCCGGGCACGGATCTCGCGGCGCCGGTCGCGGCGGCCGGGGACGCGGGCGCGGGCGCCGGCGCGGCGACGCCGAGGCCGCGCGTCCGCGTCAGCCGTGGCACGATCGCCGAGGTCGCGACCTCGCTCGGCATCGACACGATCATCGCCAAGGTCGAGTCGACCTACGCCGCCGGCCTCAAGCGCTGCTACGTCGAGGCGCTGAAGGTCGACCCGACCGCCACCGCCGACCTCGAGCTCACGCTCACCGTCAACGAGTCCGGCCGCAGCGTCGAGCCCTCGGTCACGGGCGGGCCCGACACCGTCGACGACTGCGTGACCGCGATGGCCGCGCACTGGACCTTCCCGGCGCCCAAGAACGCCGACGGCGAGCCGGCGTCGACCACCGTGATGCTCCGGATCGCGCTGTACGCGGACGCGCCGTAGGGCGGCGCTGCGCCGGGGCGACGCGCCCGTCCGCGCGTGGCGCCGGCCACGTCGCGCGCCGCGCGCCGGCGCGTCGCGGATCTGGTGGTGGACAGCCATGGGGATCGCGGCGACCATGTACGACCATGGACCCGGCCGACGTCGTGACCGTGGCGGACGCCGACGGCGGCGACGTCGACGCGCCGCCGCGGCTCGGCTCGTTCGAGCTCGGCCGCCGGCTCGGCGAGGGCGGCATGGGCGTGGTCTTCGAGGCGCGCGACACGCTGCTCGACCGCCGGGTCGCGCTCAAGCTCCTGCGGCCGGGCGCCGGCGGCGAGGTCGCGCGGGCGCGGCTGGTCCGCGAGGCCCAGGCCCTGGCCCGGCTGTCGCACCCCAACGTCGTCACCGTGTACCAGGTGGCGATCAGCGGCGACCTGGTGTTCGCCGCGATGGAGCTGATCGACGGCACCGATCTGCGCGCGTGGCTGACGACGCGGCGGCCGTGGCGCGAGGTCGTCGACGTCTTCCTGGCCGCCGGCCGCGGCCTCGCCGCGGTCCACGCCCTCGGCCTGGTGCACCGCGACTTCAAGCCGGCGAACGTGCTGATCGACGGCGCCGGGCGGGTCAAGGTCGGCGACTTCGGGCTGGTCGGGCTGGTCGAGCGCGCGGCCGCTGGCGGCGACGGTGGCGACGCCGCCGACACCGCCGACACCGCCGACACCGACGGTTCGGAGGACGGCGCCGCGGCGACGGCCGCGGACCGCGGCGACCGCGCCGCGCTGCCCGGCGGCGCGCTGACCGTGACCGGCAGCGCGATGGGCACGCCGGCGTACATGGCGCCCGAGCAGCGCCGCGGCGGCGACGTCGACGCGCGCGCCGATCAGTACAGCTTCGCGATGTCGCTGGCGGAGGCACTGGCCGGGCGCCGGTGCGTCGGGCCCGGTGACCTCGCCGACGTGCCGGCGCGGCTGCGGCCGATCCTGGCCCGCGCGCTGGCGCCGGACGCGGCCGACCGGTACCCGGCGATGGGGCCGTTGCTCGACGCCCTGGCGCGGACTCGCCGGCCGCCGACGCGGTGGCTCGTCGGCGGCGCGGCGATCGCGCTGGTCGCGGTCGCGACGCCGCTGGCGTGGCGCGCGACCCGGACGCCGGCGGCGGCGCCGCCGTGCCCGACGCCGACCGCGCGCCTGGCCGCGATGTGGGGCGAGGCGCGGCAGCGCGCGGTCCGGGACCACCTGGCCGCAATCGATCCGGCGCAGGGCGCGGCGCGGTTCGCGGCGATGGCGCAGACGGTGACGCCCTTCGTGGCGTCGTGGCGCGACATGCAGGCGGCGTCGTGCCGCGCGACCCGCGTCGACGCCACCCAGTCCGATACGCTGTTCGACCAGCGGGCGCGCTGCCTCGATCGTCGCGCCGCCGAGCTCGACGCCAGCGTCGACGTCGTCGTCGCCGCGGCCGACGCTGCCGCGCTCGACGCCGCACTGGTCGGCCTGGTCGAGCTGACGCCGGTCGACGGCTGCGCCGACGCCGCCGCGCTCGCACGCGACGAGCCGCCCGGGGCGACGCCTCAGGCGCGGGCCGCCGCCGACGCGATCACCGCGCGCGTCCTGACGATCCGCATCGACCTGCGCGCCGACCGCCTGACCGGGCTGGCCGAGCGCGCGGCTGACGTCGTCGCGGCGGCCCGCGACCTCGGGCAGCCGGCGGTGCTGGGTGCCGCGCTCGCGGCGCGGGCGCGGGTCGAGCTCACCGTCGGCGACAGCGCCGCCGCGGCCGCGACGCTGCGCGAGCTGACCCAGGTCGCGGCGCGGTCGCACGACGATCGCCGCGAGGCCTTCGCGTGGACCAAGCTGATCGCCGTGATCGGCTACGAGCAGGGCCAGCCCGACGACGCGCTGGCGCTGGTCCCCGCGGCCAGCGCCGCGGTGCTGCGCGCCGGCGATCCGCTCGACGCCCGGGTCGACCTGCTGTACGCGCAGGGCCAGATCCTCGACGAAGGCGCCCGGGTCGCCGACGGCCTGGCCATGCTCGAGAAGGCCCGGCGCGCCCTGGTCGAGGCCGGCGCGACCCGCCCCGGCTCGCCGCTGGCGCCGCGGCTGGCCGACGTCCTGCTCGAGCTCGGCACCGCGGCGAGCAACGACGGCGACGTCGACGCCAGCGTCGCGCGCTACGACGAGGCGATCGCGCTGGCGCGCCAGCTGTACGGCCCCGACAGCTCCGCCGAGGCGATCGCGCTGCACGATCTCGGCGAGACCCTGCGCCACGCCGGCCGGCTGGACGAGGCGCTGGTCGCGACGCGCGGTGCCGCTCGGATCAACGAGGCGCGCGGCGGCGACACGGTGCGGCTGGCGTCGAACCTGGTCGGCGTCGGCACGCTGCTCGGCGCCCAGGGCGACTGGCCCGGTGCGCTCGTCGCGCACGATCGCGCGCTGCAGATCTACACGGCCCGGCTCGGCGCCGACGACGTCGAGCTGGTACCGGTCCTGACCGGCCGCGCCAGCGCGCTCGCCCACGTCGGCCGCGTCGACGACGCCCTCGCGACCTACGCCACGCTGCTGGCGCTGGTCGAGCGTGCTGGCGCGACCACCAACAACCTGCCGATCGCGCTGTACAACCGCGGCGAGCTGTACGCGGGCCGGGATCGCTGCGCCGACGCGCTGCCCGACTACACCCGCGCGATCGAGCGCTTCGAGGCGCTCGACGGCGCGACCTCGCCGTACCTGATCTACCCGCTGGTCGGGCGCGGCGCCTGCCTGGTCCGGCTGCGCCGCCCCGCCGAGGCGATCGACGGGCTCGAGCGCGCGGTCGCGCTCGAGGGCCGCGGCGGCGACGCCCTGCAGATCGCGCGCGGCCAGGCCTGGCTGGGCCGCGCGCTGGTCGAGTCGCGCCGCGACGTCCGCCGCGGCCTGGCGCTGGCGCGCACCGCGCGCGCGGCGCTGGCCGCCGCGGCCGGCGCCGATCCCGACGGCGCCGCGATGGTGCGCGAGCTCGACCGCTGGCTGGCGGACCGGTAGCGCGCCGCGCTACTCGAGGACGCCGGTGTCGGCGAGCTTGCCGATCTCGCGGAACTCGGCGCGGATCGCGCGCTCGAGGTGGTCCTGGCTCAGCGTGGCGTGCTCCTCGGCGGCGAGGAACGCGGCGCGCAGCGCGGCGTTGCGGATGTAGCCGCCCGACATGCGGTAGCGGCGCGCCAGGTCGGCGAGATCGAGCGGGCCCTGGCGCGGCAGGTCCTCGGGCAGGTGCGCCTTCCACAGCAGCTCGCGGGTCTCGTCGTCGGGGAACGGGAAGGTCAGGCGGAACGACAGCCGGCGCTTGAACGCGGGATCGATCGCGGTGCCGAAGTTGGTGGTGAGGATCGCGATGCCCTCGAAGCTGTCGAAGCGCTGCAGCAGGTAGTTGACCTCGAGGTTGGCGTAGCGGTCGACGCTGCTCTGCACCTTGGTGCGCTTGGCGAACAGCGAGTCGGCCTCGTCGAACAGCAAGATCGCCTGGCCGTCCTCGGCGGCGTCGAAGACGCGCGCCAGGTTCTGCTCGGTCTCGCCGATCCACTTCGACATCACCCGCGACAGGTCGACCCGGTACAGGTCGAGGCCGAGGTCGTTGGCGATCGCGCTCGCGACCATCGTCTTGCCGGTGCCGGGGCCGCCCTGGAACAGCGCGGTGACGCCGCGCGAGGTGCTCATGACCCGGTCGAAGCCCCAGGTGTCGTAGACGACGCGGCGGTGGCGGATCCGCGAGATCAGCTCGAGGACGCTGTCGAGGATGTCGGGCGGCAGGATGACCTGCGACCAGTTGGCGAGGCGCCCGACCCGGGTCGCGACCTGGCCGAGCTGCGACGCCAGGTGCTGGCGGACGCCGTCGTCGAGCTCGACGTCGACCAGCGCGCCGGCGTCGGCCGCGTCGCCGCGGGCGGCGTCGACCTGGGCCGCGACGCGCTCGATCAGGCCGGGGCCGATCGCGAACCGCGCCGCCAGCTCGTCGACGTCGCGGACCGCCAGGCCGCGGCGGCCCAGCACCGCCTGCCAGTGATCGGCGCGCTCGGCGACCGAGGTCGCGGGCAGGTCGAGGGCGACGAAGCCGGGATCGACCGGCGGCGTCGCGTCGCGCGGCAGGCGCAGCACCAGCGGGCCCGGGTGATCGCGGACGACGTCGCGGACCCGCTCGCGGACCACGGCGTCGTCGCTGGCGATGGTCTCGAGGCCCTCGATCAGGGGCAGCCAGCCGCGCAGCGCGCACCGTCGCAGGTGCAGGCCGAGCAGGTCGAGGCGCTGCTCGCGCAGCAGGCGGGCGGCGTCGACGGCGCCGAGCGTGCGGCCGGCGCGGGCCGCCAGCGTCGCCGCGACGGTGCGGCCGCCGCCGCGCGCGGCGCGGCCGCGGATGACCAGGCGCGCCAGGGCGTCGTCGGCGGCCAGCGCGGCGACGACGCGGGCCAGCGCGGCGCGGGGGACCCGGAGCTGGTCGAGCGTGCGGGTCACGGGGATCAGGCGGGTGCCGGCGTCGAGATCGGCGTCGAGCGGATCGGCGCGCAGCAGCTTGAGCACCAGCGGATCGACGGCGAGGGCCGCGAACGGTCGCGCTCGATCGGCGGCGACGTGGACCACGCCGTGGCGCACCAGCGGCTGATCGCGGTCGAGCTCCCGTCCGATCGCGTGGCGGTCGACGCGGCCGCGGCACAGCTCGACCAGGAGCTGCTCGTCGCACACCGCGCGGTGCTCGTCGTTGGCGAGGATGCCGTAGAGGCGGGCGAGCTCGCCCCACAGCCCGGGCGCCGCGATCAAGACGAGCAGGTCGCGGGCCAGCGGCGACAGCGCCAGCTCGTCGCCCAGCGCCGTGAGCGGCGACACCCGGTCGCCGAGCGCGGCGGTGGCCGTGCGCAGGGCGTCGTGGGCGACCGCGGCCGCGGCCTCGGCGGCGCGCCGCTGGGGCGCGGCCAGGTCGCGGACGCCGAGCACCATGGCCGCGACCTCGCGCTCGAACGGCGGCCGGTCCTCGTCCACGAACGCGATCGCCCCGGTGTCCCAGCCCCGGGTGATGGCCACGCCGGCGACCGCCGCGACCAGCTGCCGGTGGTGCTCGAGCAGCGCCAGGGCCTCGCCGCGGCTGGCGCGAGGCCGCGACGACCGCGCAGCGCCAGCGCGCGGAGCTCGCCGACCTCCAGCGACGGCGGCGTCGGGCCGTCGTCGGCGGCGGCGGCAGGGCGCGCCAGCGCCGCCAGGAACGCCGGCGCCGGCGACACCGTCGCGTCGTCGTCGTCGTCGCCGTCGTCGTCGTTGGCGGCGTCGCCGGCGGCGGGACGCTCGTCGTTGGCCGCGCCGTGGGCGCCCGACGGCGCCTCGTCGTCGCCGCCGCCGCCGCGGTCGACGGCGCGGCGGCCGCCGCCGGCGATCATCTCGCGCACCGGCAGGTCGACGATCACGCCGGCGTCGGGCGCGTCGTCGTCGTCGTCGTCGAGGCGCATGACCACGTGCTCGCCGGCGTCGTCGAACGCGACGTCGGCGACCCCGCGCGGCTCGTCGTGCTGGTGCAGCACGCGGCCGAAGCGCAGATCGACCAGCAGCAGCCGGTGGGTCCCGGCGGCGAGCACGGCGAGGCCGCGGTGGGCGGCGAACCACGCGCCGGTGACGCCGCGCAGGGCGAGTCGGTGCTGCAGGCGGCCGTCCCGGACCGTGACCACGACCAGGTGCTGCCCGGCGTCGCGATCGCGGCGCCCGACCACCGCCGCGATCGACCGGCCCTCGAACAGCGCGCCGAGCGCGAGCACCTCGGTGTCGGCGCCGAGGTCGTGGCGCCACCGGACGCCGTGGCCGTCGTACAGGACGATCGCGCCGCCATGCGCGATCGCGATCCGCTGCGGCGACAGCATCGCGACGTGGCGCGGCGCGTCCGCGGGCACGTCGATCGCGGTCGCGTCGGGGACGCCGCCGTCGCTGGTGACCACGCGCGGTGGCGTCGACAGCCACAGCGCCGCCGGCGGTCCGAACGGCGCGCGCACCAGGCCGCGGCCGTCGGGCAGCGTGATCGCGCCGGTGTCGCGGAGGTCGAGGGTGTAGCGGCGCAGCGTCGGCGGCGCGCCGCCCACGATCCACAGCTCGCCGTCGAACAGGGCCAGGTCGGTGGCGTCGGGCGCCGCGACCTGCCGGGCCGGCCCGCCGCCGAGGTCGAACAGGCGGACGACGCCGTCGCCGAGGGCGGCGACCCGGGCGCCGTCGCGGGACGGCGCCAGGCGCCGGGGCAGGGCGGGCTCGTCGGACACCGTCATCGCCTCCGCAGCGCGTCGAGATCCAGCGCGTACTTCTTCTCCAGCCGGCGGACCTGCGATCGCGACGTCCCGAGCTCGCGGCTGATCGCGCTGACGTTGCCGGCGTGGGCGCGCGCGATCGCCTCGAACCGGGCGCGGTCGTCGTCGGCCG
>JACKDR010000046.1 GCA_020633495.1 Kofleriaceae bacterium
CGGGCTGCGAGCTGGTGATCTACGACCTCGCCGGCAAGGCGCTCGCGCGCACGCCGCTGCCCCGCGCGCCCTACGCGGTGGCGTGGAGCCCCGACGGCCGCGAGCTGCTGGTGTCGATGCCCGACGCGACCTCGTCGCAGGTCGCGCGCTACCGGCTCGGTCGCTGACGCGCGCGGTGTGGCGTCCGCGCGCTTGCGAACTTCCGCTTGACCGCGTCGCCGCCGCCTGGCATTGGTGGCGCACGATGATCCGCATCGCCCTCACGTCGTCAGCTCCGCAACGCGGCCCGGTCCGGGCCGCCGCTGCGGACGTCTGCGCCGCGAGGGACGCGATCTAGCCGCCGGTACGCCGGCCGCATGACGAGCCCCCGCGGCCCCGACGGCCCGGGGGCTCGATCCGTTTCGGGCCCCGCGCCGGCAGCCGCCGCGCGGATGGTCCGCGCACGGGACTGCTCGGCGCGTGTCGAACCTTCGCGGGTGCCCGCCCGCACCAGGAGAGAAGCCATGACCACCCAGCAGCTCGTCACCGTCAACGTCGGCACCATCGGCCACGTCGACCATGGCAAGACCACCCTTACCGCGGCGCTGACCCAGGTGACGGCGGCCCGCCATGGCGGCGTCGGCCTGGGCTTCGATCAGATCGACAGCGCGCCCGAGGAGCGTGCCCGCGGCGTCACGATCAACCTGGCGCACGTCGAGTACGCGTCCGCGACGCGTCGCTACGCCCACATCGATTGCCCGGGCCACGCCGACTACGTCAAGAACATGATCACCGGCGCCTCGCAGATGGACGGCGCGATCCTGCTCGTCGACGGCAGCCAGGGGCCCGAGGCGCAGACCCGCGAGCACGTCCTGCTCGCCCGCCAGGTCGGCGTCGCGCACCTCGTGGTGTTCGTCAACAAGCTCGACGTCGCCGACCCGGAGCTGGCGCAGCTGGTCGTGCTCGAGACCGAGGACCTGCTGCGGGCGCACGGCTACGCCGACGTCCCGGTGGTGCGGGGCTCCGCGCTCGGCGCGCTGGTCGCGCTCGGCGAGGGCCGGCTCGACGATCCGTGGGTGAAGAGCATCGAGGCGCTGGTCGACACGCTGGATCGGGCGATCCCCGAGCCGGCGCGCGATCTGACCTCGCCGTTCCTCATGCCGGTCGAGGGCGTCCACACCATCGAGGGCCGCGGCACCGTGGTCACCGGCCGGGTCGCGCGCGGCGTGCTGCCGGCGGGCGCCACGGTCGAGATCGTGGGCCGGGTCGTCGACGGCGAGCCCCGGCGCGTGGTCGTGACCGCGATCGAGTCGTTCCACCGCGAGCAGCGGCAGGCGTCGGCCGGCGACAACGTCGGCCTGCTCCTGCGCGGCGTGCGGCGCGACGAGGTCGTGCGCGGCCAGGTCCTGGCGGCGCCGGGCACGGTGGCGCCGCGGCGCGGCGGGCGCGCCGAGGTCTACCTGCTGACCGCGGCCGAGGGCGGGCGGCGCAAGCCGCTGCGCTCCGGCTACCGGCCGCAGTTCTTCTTCGGCGCCACCGACGTCACCGGCACCCTCGAGCTCGCCGGCGACGGCGAGCCCGGCGGCAGGATCGACGTCGGCTTCGCGCTCGACCGGCCGGTGGGCTTCGAGCCCGGCGTCCGGTTCACGCTGCGCGAGGGCGGGCGCACCGTCGGCGCCGGCGTCGTCACCGAGACCACCCAGGCGACGTGAACCGAGGGCCCCGGCGCCGTGACGCCGGGGCCCTTTCTTCTCTGCCCGCGGCGCCGTCAGCTACACGGGAAGATCGTGTCGAGCGCCGTGATGATCTGCGTCGTGTCGACCAGCGCGACGTCGGTGCGGGCCAGCTCGGTGCGCAGCAGCGCGGCGGTCGCGGCGTCGCGCGCGGTGGCCTCGCGATCGAGCGCCGCGCCCAGGGTCCGGATCATCTCCCACAGCGCGGTCCGGGCGTCGCCGGCGGCGAGCCCGGCCAGGGTCTGGGTGCGGTCGCGGACGATCTGGGCGACGCCGCGCAGGCTGGCCCGGTCCTGCTGCGCGATCGCCAGGTCGCGGGTCGTCAGATCGGTGGCGACGCCGGTCGGGTTGTCGAGATCGCGCCAGCACCGGACCGCCAGGATGCCGTCCCAGATGCGGTCGTGGGTGTCGACGTCGAGGGCGCGGACGTAGCGGGCCAGGCCCTTGCCGGCGTCGCGCGCGTCGCCGCCGGTGTAGTAGGCGAAGCTGGAGTCGCAGTCGCCGGCCGCGGTGGTGCAGGTCGTCGCCTCCTTGTGGTTGGACACGTAGAAGAACCACAGGAGCGCGCCCTCGATCTGCGCCGCCGCGATCCGGCGCTGCAGGTCGGTCGACGCGCCGTCCTGGCCGACGGTGAAGGCGTCGTTGATGATCGGCGCCAGCACCGCGGGGCCGACGCAGCGCTCGGGGTTGGCGGCGACCTCGGTGGGCGTGAGGTTCTGGCACGCCACGACGTTGCCGCCGCCGTCGGTGACCGGCGGGTAGTGCTCGTCCTCGCGCCGCGACACCCGCGACTCCAGGCCGCTGGCCTGCAGGTACAGGGCGCGGGCGTCGAGGAAGTCCTGCGGCGACGGCGGGCTGCCGGTGAACAGCAGCGTCGCCATGTCCTCGAACGCGGCGACCCGCGCGATCGACGAGATCGACGCGTTGAACGGGTGGTAGGCGTTGTCGTCGGAGATGCACGCCGGCCAGGGGTCGCCGGCCGAGCCGTTGTCGCGCGGCGTGTAGTCGCTGGCCAGCGCCTGGCAGCCGGGATCGGCGTCGACGTCGGCGGCGTCGGGGCCGGCGTCGGCGATCGTCGCGTCGGGGCGCGGCGCGCCGTCGGGCGACGCCGGTGGGTCGTCGGACCTGCAGCCGGCGAGGGCGAGGCTCGCGGCGAGCGCGAGCAGCAGGGGGCGGGAGGCCGTGCTCATGAGGTGGCGGTCCTTGTCATGGGGTCAGTTCCATCCAGACCAGGGCGCTGCGCCCCGGGCCGTTGACGCTCGAACCGTGGTAGCGGTACGCGGCGTCGAAGAGGTTCTCGACCACGACGCCGACGCGGGCCTGGTCGTGCAGGCGGACGCCGCCGCGCAGGTCGACGACGACGTAGCCGGGGGTGCCGCCGGGCGGGATGCGCGGGTCCGACAGATCCGACGGCGCCAGGCGGTCCTGCGCGGTCGCCCACCGGGCGCCGATCGCGGCGTGGCCCCACCGCCACGGCGCGGTGGCCTCGACGGTGCCGTGCAGCGGCGGCACCCGCGACAGCGGCACCCGCGCCTGGTACGGCAGCGTCGGATCGCTGGGCCGCTGCTGCGGGTTGGGGCCGTCGCCGCGCGCCCACGAGATCGTGCCGCGCACCGCCAGCCGCGGCCACCGGCCCTCGGCGGCGGCCTCGGCGCCGTACAGCAGCGCGCCGTCGTCGTTGACCAGCTGGTAGCGGAACCACGACGCCTGGCACTGGGTCGACGACGCCGGGCAGTCGTCGGCCGAGCGCAGCGCGCGGATGATGGCGTCGTCGAGGCGCGACGCGAACGCCCAGGCCTCGAGCCGCGAGTGGCCGCCGAGCCGGCGCAGCCCGAGCTCGACGGTGTGGGCGACCTCGGGCGCCAGCGCCGGGTTCTCGAACTGGAAGCCGGGGCCGGCGGCCTGGCGGCCGGTGAGGTCGTCGAGGTTGGGCGCCCGGAACGAGCGGTCGAGGTTGGCGATCAGCTCGAGCGCGGGGGTCGCGCGCCACGCCGCGCCGAGCACCGCGGCGGTGGTCAGCCACGCGCGATCGATCGCGGTGGTCGCCGACGGCGCGTCGCCGGGCGCGTGCACCGCGGCGACGCCGAGCCGGCCGCCGGCGCGCACGGTCAGGCGCGGCCACCGCGCCGCGCCCTGCGCGAACCCGCCGCCGGTGAGGTAGCGCGAGCCGGCGACGTACTGGCCGCGCGAGTCGTAGCGGACGTAGTCGATGTCGGTGAAGCGCAGCCACGCCACCGAGTCGACGGCGTCGCCGTAGGCGTCGCCGCCGTAGGTGAGGTCGACGGCCACGTCGTCGGCCTCGACCGGCCGTCGCAGCTCGGCGGTGGCGCTGGCGGCGATCCCGACCGTCGTGACGTCGTCGCGGCCGGCGTCCTCGGCCATCGCCTGGGGCCGGGCGCGGTGCTTGCGCTCGTGCTGCTGCTGCGCCGACACCACGACGCGGCCGGCGCGGGCGCGTCGCCCGAGGTCGCCGTCGAGCGCGACGTAGCCGAGGGTGTGGAACTGCTCGTCGTAGATCAGGCACTCGGTGGCCGGCGCGAACGCGGCCGGGCACTGGTCGGTGCGCGGCGCGTCGAGCTGGCGGTAGTCGTAGTAGGCCGCGGTGAGCCGGGCGCGGCCCAGCCGCTGCACCAGGCGGGCGTCCCACGCCGCCTCGGTGAAGCCGGTGCCGAGCTGGGTGCGGCCGTCGGCGGCGAAGCGCGGCACCAGCGCGGGGTCGTCGCTGGTGAGGCCGGGCACCGGGCCGCCGCTCTCGAGCAGCGAGACGTCGCGGTAGCCGGCGCCGACCAGCACGACCGCGTCGCGCCACGGCCGACCGGTCAGCTCGACGCGGCCACCGACCTCGTGATCGGCGCTGCCGAAGCGGAGCTCGGCGCGGGGCGCGATCCGGCGCTCGCCGGGATCGGGGTCGCGCGGCACCGCCTGCAGCACGCCGCCGATTGCGTCGGAGCCGAACCGGGTCGACGCGCCGCCGCGGACGACGTCGATCGCGGCCAGCGTGCGGGTGTCGATGCTGAAGAAGTACTGGTTGGGGCCCTGGCGCCACAGGCTGTTGTTGAGGCGGACGCCGTCGAACAGGAGCAGGGTCTGCTGGCCGGTCCGGCCCCGCAGGTACGCCGAGCCCTGCGCCGCCGCGGTCTGCTGGACGTAGACGCCGGGCTCCCAGCGCAGCGCGTCGGGGGCCGAGCGCGGCTGGCGCTCGAGCAGGGTCTCGCGATCGATGCGGCTGCCGGCGCGGTCGCCGAGCAGCGGCGCGTGGCCGTCGACCACCAGGATGGTCTCGCCCGGGTCGTCGTCGGGCGCCGCCGCGGTGGTCGCGAGCGCGTCGTCGAGCACGTCATCGTTCGCGTCATCGTTCGCGTCATGGCTCGGAGCGGCGGGGGCCGGGGCCGGCGCGACGGTGCCCGGCGGCGGCGAACTCGCGTCACCGCCGTCGTCGGCGCGCGCGACGGTGCCACGACCGCCCAGCGCGAGGACGATCGCCGCCACCGTGACCGTCCCCCGCGGCCGGTACATCGAGTCGCACCCTACACGGGCGCGCGATCGGTGCGCAACCGCCGCGGCGCGCGCGGTATGGTCCCGGCCCCATGAGCCGTATCTACCGCTCGCTACCGCCCAAGGGCACCAAGCTCGGCATCGCCTTCTCCGGCGGTCTCGACACCCGCTGCGCCGTCGCCTGGCTCGCCGAGCAGGGCCTGGCCGTCCACGGCTACACCGCCGATCTGGCGCAGCCGGATGAGAAGGATCCCTCGGAGATTCCCCCGGTCGCGCTCGACCACGGCGCGGTCGCGGCGCGCCTGCTCGACTGCCGCGACGCCATGGTCCGCGAGGGCATCGTCGCGATCCAGTGCGGCGCGTTCCACCTCGGCACCGCAGGGCGGCGCTACTTCAACACGACGCCGCTGGGCCGCGCCGTGACCGCCACCGCGATCGTCCGCGCGATGGTCGACGACGACGTCCACGTCTTCGGCGACGGCTCGACCCACAAGGGCAACGACATCCAGCGCTTCTATCGCTACGGCGTCCTCGTCGACCCGGGGCTGCACATCTACAAGCCGTGGCTCGACCAGGCGTTCGTCACCGCGTTCGGCGGCCGCCGCGAGATGAGCCTGTACCTCGAGAAGCTCGGCAAGCCGTACCGCATGGGCACCGAGAAGGCGTACTCGACGGACGCCAACGTCCTCGGCGCCACCCACGAGGCCAAGGACCTCGAGCGCCTCGACACCGGCATGCGCATCGTCGAGCCGATCATGGGCGTCGCGCACTGGAAGCCCGAGGTCGCGATCGCCACCGAGGAGGTGACCGTCGGCTTCGAGCAGGGCGTGCCGGCGACGATCGACGGCAAGCGGTTCGGCTCGCTGTTCGAGCTGTTCGTCGAGTGCAACCGGATCGGCGGCCGCCACGGCCTCGGCATGAGCGACCAGATCGAGAACCGCGTGATCGACGCCAAGAGCCGCGGCATCTACGAGGCGCCGGGCATGGCGCTCTTGCACGTCGTCTACGAGCGGCTGCTGTCGGCGATCCACAACGAGAACACGCTCGACACCTACGCGGTGTGGGGCCGCCGGCTCGGCCGCCTGCTCTACGAGGGCAAGTGGTACGACCCCGAGGCGTGCATGATCAAGGACGCGCTGCAGCGCTGGGTCGCGCCGTCGGTGACCGGCAGCGTCACGCTCGAGCTGCGGCGCGGCGACGACTACACGATCCTCGACACCCGCGCCGAGCACATGGCGTACGCGCCCGACAAGCTGTCGATGGAGCGGGTCGAGGCGCCGCCGTTCACGCCCGAGGACCGGATCGGCGCGCTCGAGCTGCAGAACCTGTCGGTGCTCGACAACCGCGACCAGCTGCTGCACCACCTGCGCAGCCTGGCGCGGCTGCCGGCGCCGGTGGCGCCGCCGGGGCTGCCGGGCCTGCTCGAGACCTCGGACGAGTAGCGAGCGCGGCCCGGCCGCGGGTCGCGCGTCGTCGTCGGCGGCGGGTGTGGTCGCGGTCGGGGCGGGGGCGCTTACCCCGAGCGGAGGGCGGACCGCGTGGAGGGGCGCTCTCGCCGAAGGCGAAGCGGAGGCTGCCCGCCGCCTCGACTTCGCCCTCGCGGCTTCGCCGCTCGGGCTGCGCTCGGCGTGAGCGGAGAGCGCAGAACCAGATCGGGCACGGGTATGGGCACGGGCACGGGCACGGGCACGGGCACGGGCACGGGCAGAACCACGCCACCCTACGGCGCGAAGTGCAGTTGGTCCTGGCCGGTCGTCGGATCGGCGAGGTCGATCGTCGGCCCGCCCGCCATCACGACGCTGTTGCCGCGCAGCGCCAGCTCGTCGAGGTAGCGCAGCTGCCGGCTCCACAGCATCGCGCCGCGCGCCGGATCGATCGCGCGGATCTCGTGCGGCCCGCCCGAGCTGCGCAGGCTGACCACGATCTGGGCGCCGCGGACCCGCACGCCCGGGGTCGAGTCGCGCGGCACGGTGCCGCTGTCGTAGCGCACCGCCAGGGTCGCGGCGTCGAGGACGGCGAGGCGCCGCTCGCCGTCCCACGACACGCAGTCGAGCAGCAGCGCGTCGCCGACCTCCCACATCGCGCTGACGTGGTGCTTGGTCCACGGCAGGTCGGCGAGCACCGGGCCCTTGGCGCCGAACAGCCGCGCGACGAAGCCCTTGCGCGCGGTCGCGCCGGTGGCGGCGTCGATCCGCAGCAGCTGGTGGCCGCGGGTGCCGTTGACGATCGCGACGATCTGGCCGCCGACCGCGACCGGGTCGAGGTCGAGGTCGACCGACTCGCACGCGACGAACCAGCGCTGCTGGCCGGTCGCGGGATCGATCAGCTTGACGCCCGCGGGCTGGTCGCCGTCCTCGTCGACCTCGACCAGCACGCCGCCCGCCACCGGCCGGCCGCCGTCGACCTTGCCCTCGAGCCGCAGCAGGGTCACGCCGTCGCGCGGCCGCACCAGCTCGACGACGCGGTGCGAGTTGAGGACGATCACGCCCGGCCCCGCGAAGGTGCGGCCGTCGTCCCAGGTCCGCCGCCACAGCACCTGGCCGCTGTCGCGATCGAGGCCCCACAGCAGGTCGTTCTCGCTGCGCACGACGATCGTCGTCGGCGCCCCCGGGGTCTCGGCCTCGTACAGATCCATCTCGTGGCCGACCCGCGCGGCGCGGTCGACGTCGACCGCCTCGCGGGCGCCGAGCTGGACCCGCCACAGGCCGCGGCCGGTCGCGACCTCGAGCGCGTACAGCGTGCCGTCGATCACCGTGTACAGCCGGCCGCCGAGCGCGCACGTCGAGCGCCGGGTCGGGCAGGTCCGGAAGTGCGAGCCGTGCAGGGCCTCCCACACCACCTGGCGGCTCGACGGATCGATCGCGCGCAGCATCCAGCCCTGGCCCTGGGTCACCTGGGCGCCGATCACCAGCAGCCGGCCGCGGCCGTCGTCGATCAGGATCCCCTCGGAGGTCGACGCGAACACGCGATCGGCGGCGCCGGGCGCGGCCTGGTCGGCCAGGGCCGCCGCGGTGTTGCCCTGGACCATGGCCCAGGCCTGGTACTGCGCCGCCGCCGCCGCGGTCGGGCCGCCGCCGATCGGCACGGTGATGGTCTGCTGGCACAGCGGACACGGGATGCGCATGCCCGCGGCCATCGTCGCCGGCAGCGCGCCGCCGCACGACGGGCACGGGAAGCTCGGGAACCCGGCGGGGACGACCATCAGCGCCTCCCGTACGCGGCCAGCGCCTGCTGGTACATCGCGTGGTACGAGCCGGCGAGGATCTGCCCGGCGAAGGCGTCGCCCTGCGGGCCCATGCGCCAGCCCCAGGTCTGGTCGACCTCGTGCCAGCGCGCGGGATCGAGCTGGTACTCGGGCAGCACCTGCGCCGGCGCCTGGCCGAGCTGGAGCCGCGCCTTGATCGCGGCGTAGCGGTTGAGATCGACGCCGTGCACCGGCGACGAGTACTCCGGCGGCATCTGGTAGCTCTCGGCGACGCTGGCCATCTGGATCCGGTGCTGGACCCGGCCCGCCGCCATCGAGAAGTCCGGGTTCTGGCCGTGGCGCTGGTAGAGGGCGCCCTTGACCTGCTCCCAGTGGTCCATGTTCTTGAGCCCCCACCGGGCGAACGCCGCGGCGAGCTCCGCCTCGCCGGCGCGCTCGGCCTGGTCGATCTCGTGATCGACGACCCAGTACGACTCGATGTCGTCCGGGTTGACGTTGCCGAAGTTGACCTTGCCGCCGCCGCCACCGCCGCCGCCGAAGATTCCGAGGATGACATCGAGCAGTCCCATGCGTTCGTCCTTTCCGTGCGTCCGGGGCGACCAGGAGCAACCGACGTGCCACGGGGCCGCGCCGCCGCGCCGCCCCGCCCGGGTCCGGCCCGGCGCCGGATCGGCGCGGATCGCGCACGATCGGCTCGGTCCGGACCGGGCGGTGTCCCGGACCGCGCACGATCGGCACAAAGTTTCATCTCGGTGACGACGGCGTTACGCTCCTGCGATGCGCGGAACCTTCGCGAGATCACTCGCGGTCGCGTTCGTGATGTTCGCCGGGCTGTTCGGCCTGGAGTTCTTCCTCGAGTGGCGCCGGCTGGGCATGCCCGGCCTCCACGAGATGAGCTGGGCGGACACCAACAACGCCAAGCTGGTCGATCTCCTGAGCCCCATGGCGCGGGCCTACAACAACGTCCTGGCGATGCTGCTGGCGACGATCGGTCTGGCGATCCCGCTGACCGCCAACATGCACACGCCCAAGCTGATCGACATGTTCCTGCGCGACCGGATCAACCGGTTCGTGCTGTCGTTCATGGCGCTGGGCGCCGCCCACGTGCTGTTCGTCGCCTACCTGATCGGCCCCGAGTTCGCGCCGATCTGGGCGATCCGCGTCGCCGTCGTCTTCGCGATCACCGGCTGGGTCGTCCTGATCCCGTACTTCTTCTACGTGGTCCGGTTCCTCGATCCGTCGCGGGTCGTGACCCGGCTGCAGCGCGAGGCCCGCTCGATCATGCACCGGGTCGCGCGCGGCAAGGCGCGGCCGTCGGCCGGCCAGCAGGAGCTGTCGTTCCGCATCGACCAGATCGGCACGATCGTCCTCAAGTCGCTCGACCGCGCCGATCGCAGCGTCGCCCGCGAGGGCATCTGGTCGCTCAAGCAGCTCATCGACGAGCACGCCGCGCTCAAGTCCCGGATGCCCGAGGCCTGGTTCCAGGTCGACCGCGCCGACTTCGTCGGCCTGTCGGCCGAGGCGCTCGACATGCTCACCGAGTCGCGGACCTGGGTCGAGATGAAGTGCGGCCTGCAGCTCAGCCTCGGCTACCAGCACGCGCTGTCGAAGGCGTCGGACACGGTGTCGAGCTTCTCCGACGCCAACCGGGTCATCGGCGCCGCCGCCGACGCGCGGCGCGACGACGAGGCGCTGCGGCTCAGCGTCAGGTTCTTCAACAACTACCTGCGCGAGGCCATCAAGACCCGCAACCTGCACGCCGTCGACGACGTCTTCCACCAGTACCGGCTGCTCGGTCGCGAGCTCACCGATCGCGGCGGCCTGGTCCGCGAGGTCGCGGGCCACTTCGTCTACTACGCCGAGATGGCGCGGATGTTCGGGCTGGTCTTCGCGCCGCAGCTGGCCATCTTCGATCTCGGCTACATCGTGCGCCGCGCCTACGAGGCCGGCGCCGAGGCGTCGTCGGACCTGCTCGACGTCGTCCTCCGCATGCCGCACCGTCACGGCACCGACCTGCACACGCTGGCGGTCAAGGCCAAGATCATCCTCGGCGGCTTCTTCCTCGAGAACGGCCACGCCGACGAGGCCGCCCGGGTCCGCGCCAACCTCAGCGACGTCGAGCCCGCGCAGATCAAGGCCGCGGGCGCCGACATCCTCGACGCCGACCGGGTCTTCTTCGAGGTCACCGATCGCCAGCTCAACCTCGAGTACGTGCCCCCGGAGCGGCGCGAGCCGCTGCGCCGCTTCTGCGCCTCGCTGAACGCCGCCTGACGGCGCGGGCGCCGGCGTCGCGGCGGGCGCCACCGCCCCGCGCGGCCGCGTGATCCGCTAGGCTCGGACCCATGCAACGCGTGCGCGGCATCGGCGGTGTGTTCTTCAAGGCCAAGGATCCGGCGGCGCTGGCCCGCTGGTATCGCGACCACCTCGGGGTCGCGGTCGAGGACTGGGGCGGCGCCCGCTTCGGCTGGGCCGACCACGACCCCCGGCGCGACGCCGCCACCATCTGGAACCCGTTCCCGGCCGACACCGCCTACTTCGCGCCGAGCAAGGCCAGCTTCATGGTGAACTTCCGGGTCGACGACCTCGACGCCATGCTGGCGCAGCTGCGCGCCGCCGGCGACGTCGTCGACGACAAGGTCGAGGACTCGGAGTTCGGGCGCTTCGGCTGGGTCATGGACCCCGAAGGAAATCGCGTCGAGTTGTGGCAGCCGGCCTGATATCCTGGCGCCGTGGTCCGTTCGCTCCGCTCGTGGTCCTTGCCGCTGCTGCTCGTGGTCCCGTGCGCCACCGCGGCGTGCGGTGACAACGGCGCCGACCCCGACGCCGGCGACCCCGCCGCCGACGCCACCGCCGGCCCCGACGCGATCGTCCTCGACGCGTCGCCCGACGCGATGGCGACGTTGCCGCTGGCCGGGTTCGGCGACCTGACCGGGATGTGCGATCTGCTCGACGAGCCCGACCTGATCGGCACCGCGCCCGAGCTGTTCTCGGTCGACCTGTCGTTCCCGCGCCGCTACGTCGACCCCGACGATCGGCCGCTGCTGACCCCGGGCGGCCTCGAGATGATCCTGGTCGGCAACGCCGGCGGCAGCTCGGTGTACTCGGAGGTCTTCGCCTACGAGGTCCTGGCCCGGTGCGACCTGGCCAGCCTGCTCAAGACCGAGACCGAGATCGTCTACGACGTCGACGGCAAGAAGACCGACATGCTGGTCGAGGTCGACGGCCACAAGATCGGCGTCAGCGTGACCCGCGCCGTGACCTTCCCGTTCGGCGACCCGTACACCCTCGACGCCGCGACCACGCTGATCCAGCGCAAGCTCGACGACATCCTGCTGTCGTCGGCGGAGGTCTCGGCCGCCGATCACTGGGACAAGCAGATCCTGGCGATCCTCGCCTACGACGACCAGCACGCCCAGGTCGCGGCCGAGGCGTGGGCGGCGCTCGACGACGCCACCCGCGCCGACACGATCGTGATCATCATCCCGACCGGCGGCGACGACCTGTTCATCTACACCGATCAGTAGCGACCGCGGCCGCGCGCGCCGGTCACGGCGCGGCGGGCGGCGCCGCGGCGCCCGACCCGATCGCGCTCATGACGCGCTCGTGGATCGCGACTCGCAGATCGTCGAGCTTGCCCTCGACCCAGCCCGGCATCGCGGGGTCGTCCGGCTTGAGCTCGCGCGGCTGCGGGCTGCCCTGGACCACCTGCAGCGCCAGCGGCGTGACCTCGACGCGCCACGCGCTCTGGTCGCCGACCACCGCGACGTAGAACGCCAGCTCGATCGACCCGGCGCGGATCATGATGTGGTCGTCGGCGTCCTTGCGCTCGTGGTTGCCCTCGGGCTCGTACCACTCCGGCACCGTGCGCAGCGCGGCGTCGCTCGGTGACGCCTGGTCGATCTCGTACTTCGCGGCGACCGCCTGGGCCGCGGCCTCGAAGACGACGTCGCGATCAGCGCCGCCGTAGCTGGCGCTGCGGGCGGCCTGGACCTGCGCCGAGGGGCCACAGCCGGACAGGCCGGCGCCGGCGACGCTGGCGAGCGCCGCGGCGGCCACGAACAACACGACACGCACGTTCATGGCGGCACACTAGCGCGCTGAGCGGGATCCGGGGAAGCCGCGCCACCCGGCAGGAGCCGGCATGAACCAGGTTCCGCCGCCGCGACGAGGTTTTCGTTGACCCCGGGGCCGCCGACCACCTTAGATCCGTCGACGATGAGCACCGCGCCGGATCTGGCATCGCCGACGGCCTCACCCCACCGGGGCGAGCCGGATGATCCTCGTCGCTGGGACGACTACCTCGAGCGGATCCTGACCTCGCCGGTCTACGACGTCGCGATCGAGACCCCGCTGGAGCGGGCGCCGCGGCTGTCGACGCGCCTGGGCGACGAGCTGTGGCTCAAGCGCGAGGACCTGCAGCCGGTGTTCTCGTTCAAGATCCGCGGCGCGTACCACAAGATCGCCGGCCTCGATCCCGAGGTCCGCGCCCGCGGCGTGGTCGCGGCCTCGGCCGGCAACCACGCCCAGGGCGTCGCGCTGGCGGCGCGCCGCTTCGGCTGCCGCGCCGTCATCGTCATGCCGGCCGGGACGCCGCGCATCAAGCACGAGGCGGTGTCCGCGCTGGGCGGCGAGGTCGTGCTGTCGGGCGACACCTTCCACGAGGCGTCGGCGCGCGCCCGCGACCTGGCCGCCGCCGAGGGCCTGGCGTTCATCCACCCCTACGACGATCCCGACGTGATCGCCGGCCAGGGCACGATCGGCATGGAGATCTTCCGCCAGCACCGCGACCCGATCGACGCGATCTTCGTGTGCGTCGGCGGCGGCGGCCTGGCCGCCGGCATCGGCGTCTACGTCAAGCGCCTGTACCCGCACGTCCGCGTCATCGGCGTCGAGCCGGTCGACGCCGCCAGCATGCACGCGGCGCTGGCCGCGGGTGCGCCGGTCGACCTGCCCGACGTCGGCCGCTTCGCCGACGGCGTCGCGGTCAAGCGGGTCGGCGACGAGACCTTCCGGCTGTGCCGCGAGGTCGTCGACGAGATGGTGCTGGTCGACAACGACGAGATCTGCGCCGCGATCAAGGACGTCTTCGAGGACACCCGCTCGATCCTCGAGCCCGCCGGCGCGCTCGCGGTCGCCGGCGCCAAGGCCTGGGTGGCGCGCGAGGGCGCCGCCGGGCGCTGCCTGGTCGCGATCGCGTCGGGCGCCAACATGAACTTCGATCGCCTGCGCTTCGTCGCCGAGCGCGCCGAGATCGGCGAGCACCGCGAGGCCCAGCTCGCGGTCACGATCCCGGAGCGGCCGGGCGCGTTCCTGACCCTGTGCACCGGCATCGGTGATCGCAACGTCACCGAGTTCAACTACCGGCGCGCCGACGCCGAGCGCGCCCACGTCTTCGTCGGCGTCGCGGTCGCCGATCGCGGCGAGTCGCGGGCGCTGTGCGACCAGCTCACCGGCGCCGGCTTCGGCGTCGTCGATCTGTCGGACCACGAGCTGGCCAAGAACCACCTCAAGCACCTGGTCGGCGGCCGCAACCCCGAGGTCCGCCACGAGCGCATCCTGCGGTTCTCGTTCCCCGAGCGGCCGGGCGCGCTGCGGCGCTTCCTCGAGCACCTGTCGCCGCACTTCGACATCAGCCTGTTCCACTACCGCAACCAGGGCGGCGACGTCGGCCGGGTCCTCACCGGCATCGTCGTCGAGCCCGGCCGCGAGGCCGACTTCGCCGCGTTCCTGGCCGCGCTCGACTACCCGTACGTCGACGACACCGACGACCCGGCCTGCCGGCTGTTCCTGTAGCGCGCCGGCGGCCGCCGCCGCTCCTCTCAGGGCGTGTGAGGATTTCATCCTCACACGCTCTGTCGATCGGCTCGCTCGCCCGCAGACGGGCTCGCAGCGCCGACGCGGAGACCGCCTCGCGCAGACGCTCGTCTCAGGCCGAGCGGCGCAGGATCTTGTCGGCGCCTTCCTGGTCGAGGTTGACCGCCGTGATCGGGAACGGGATCGAGATGTTCTCGGCGGCGTAGCGCTTCTGCAGCCGCTTGATGAACTCGTGCTTGAGCAGGTAGTTGTCGACGTAGGTCTTGACCCGCAGGATCACCGAGAAGTCGATGCTCGACGAGTTGAAGGTGTGGAACCGGACCAGCGGCGTGAAGTCGGCGACCCCGCCCGTCACCGAGCCCAGGACCTCGCGCCCGACCTCGATCGTCACCCGCTCGACCAGCTCCAGGTCGCTGGCGTAGTGGACGCCGCACTGGATGATCATCCCCTGGTCCTGGCTGGGCAGGTCGTAGTTGATCACGAGGCTCTGGGCGAGCCGGCTGTTGGGCAGGATCACCAGGTTGTTGGCGAGCAGCTTGATGCGCGTCGAGCGCCACCCGATGTCCTCGACGTGGCCCTCCTGGCCGGTCTCGAGCTTGACGAAGTCGCCCTTGCGGAAGTTGCCGGCCAGCATGATGTGGACGCCGGCGAACAGGTTGGCCAGGGTGTCCTGCAGGCCGAGGGCGACCGCCAGGCCGCCGATGCCGAGGGTGGTGAGCAGCGGCGTGATCGAGATGCCGAACGAGCCCAGCAGGATCATGCCGCCGATGCCGAAGATCAGGCCGCGCGTGATGTTGCGGGCGAGGCCGGTCAGCGGGATGTCGTGGCCGGCGCGGGCCTGGGTCGCCAGCTCGAGCAGCCGCACCAGCAGATCCGCGGCCCACAGCGTGCACGACAGGATCAGGATCGACTCGACGACCTGGCCCGAGATCTCGACGTAGCGGGGCTCGAGCGGCATCAGCCCGACGCCGATGTGGATGCCGATCAGCAGGCCCCACCACGGCATCGGCCGGCGCAGCGACGCCACGATCGCGTCGTCGACGCGCGACTCGGACTTGCTGGCCCAGCCGGCCAGCTTGCGGGTCACCAGGCTCCGCGCGATCAGGCCGACCACGAGGCCGGCGATCATCACCGAGCCGCCGGCGACGTAAGGAAGGATCTCGTCGGCGTTCATGGTCGCCGACCATTGCACGGATGACGTGAGGGGACAAACGCGCCGCGCGCTCGCGCCGCGCGCTCGCGCGTGGACTCAGCTCAGTCGGCTCGCGATCAGCGCCTTGAGCGCGTCGGCGTCGAACGGCTTGTCGAGCCGCGCGTTGCTGACGGTGTCGAGGAACTCGCGCGCCCGCGGCGTGAACGCGCCGCCGGTGAGGAAGACCATGCGCTCGGCGTCGGGCGTGGACCGGCGCGCGACCTCGGCGTGGAGATCCATGCCGGTCATGTGCGGCATCATCAGATCGCAGAGGATGACGTCCCAGCGGTCGCCACGGTCGAAGCGGGCCAGGGCCTCGGCGGCGCGATCGACGACGGTGACGTCGTGCTCGGCGCTCAGCATGCGGCGGATCGACTTGCCGATCAGCGGCTCGTCGTCGACGACCAGGACCCGGGCGCGCCGCGGCGGCGTCGCCGGCGCCGGCGCCACCTCGGGGGCCGGCACGGTCGCGACCGGCGGCAGCAGCACCGTGAACGTCGAGCCGCGGCCGGGCGCGGTCGTCATGTGGATCTCGCCGCCCAGCGCGGTGATGATGCCGTGGCAGATCGCCAGGCCCAGGCCGGTGCCGACCCCGACCTGCTTGGTCGAGAAGAACGGCGTGAAGACCCGGCGGGCGACGTCGTCGGACATGCCGACGCCGCTGTCGATGACGTCGATCGCGACCAGCGGGCCGTCGCGCCGGGTCACCACGGTGATGTGGTTGTCGGCGGCGTGGCCCTCGGGGATGGCGTGGGCGGCGTTGACCAGCAGGTTGAGGAAGACCTGGCCCAGCTGGGCCTCGTCGCCGTCGACCCGCGGCACCTCGTCGAGGTGGCGGATCAGCCGGGCGCGGTGACGGATCTCGTTCCACGCCAGGCGGATCGTCGCGTCGACGACGGCGCGGACGTCGACGGCGCCGTGGCGGGGCGCGCCGGCGCCGGAGAAGATCATCAGGTCGCGGATGATCTGGCGGACCCGGGTCGCGGCGTCGGTGGCGTCGTGGATGGCGTCCTGGAGCTCGGGGTCGGTGATCTGCCCGGCGCGTCCGATCAGGTCGAGGTTGGACATGACGACGGCCAGCGGGTTGTTGATCTCGTGGGCGACGCCGCCGGCCAGCGAGCCCAGCGACGCCATCCGGTCGGTGACCATCAGCTGCGCCTCGTGCGCCTTGCGCGCGGTGATGTCGTGCGAGACCGAGACGACGCCGGTGATCTTGCCGTCGTGGACGATCGGCCCCAGGTGCGCGGCCCACCACCGCACCGTGCCGTCGCTGCCGTGCGACTCGGCCTCGATCGAGGTGCCACGGCCGGTGGCGACGACGTCCTGCAGCGCCGCGGTGAGCCGGGCGTGGGCGCCGGGCGGCAGCCAGCGCAGCCAGTGGCTGCCGATGACCTCGGCGCGGTCGCGGCCCGGCGTGGTCCGGTTGATGAACTGGATGATGCCGTCGCAGTCGAGCTGCGCGATCGTGTCGGGCGCGTGCTCGGTGAGCGCCAGCAGGCTGGCCCGCGACGCCGCGATCTCGCGCGACGCGCGCTCCTGGCCCTCGAACATGCGGGCCAGCGTCACCGCCACCGCGATCTGGTTGGCCACCGCGCGCGCGAAGATGACCCAGTCGCTGTCGGGCACGCGGCCGCGCGACACCATGAAGAGCCCGCCCAGGACCTGGTCGCGGTAGCGCACCGGCGTCACCACCACCGCCGCGTCGGGGTGGTCGCGCAGGACCCGGGCCAGCGACGGCGGCGCGTCGCACGCGGTCAGGGCCGTGGGCTCGCGCCCGGCGATCAGCGCGCGCAGCCGGGCGCCGTCGTCGAAGAAGGTCGCCAGCGCCGCGGGCTCGACCCCGGGCAGCGTGCCCAGCGAGCGCGCCGACAGCCGCCCGTCGGCCTCGAGCAGGTACAGCGCGCCCACCGAGATGCCGCCGGCGTCGAAGCACGCCGCCAGCGCGTCGTCGAGGGCCGGGCCGATCTCGTGCTGGCTCAGCAGCGCCTCGGACACCCGCGCGACCACGGTGAGCTGCGCGGTCAGGGTCACGGTGCGGCGCTCGAGGCGCGCGACCGCGTCGATCTGCTGGTCGAACGTGCGCGTCGCGCGCACCGCGCGGGCGTGGACGTCGTTGGCGTCGAGCTCCGGCGTGCCCAGGTGCGACGTGACGATCGCGGTGAGGTGCGACGCCTCGATCGGCTTGGCGATGACGTCGTCGAAGCCGGCCGCGATCAGCGGCAGCTCGCCGGGGCGCGCGCCGAGGCCGGAGAACGCGAGGATCCGGATGTCGTCGCCGAGGCGCCGGCGCAGCTCGCCGACCAGGGTCATGCCGTCGAGGTCGGGGAGCTCCAGGTCCTGCAGGATCAGATCGGGGGCCGCGTCGGCGAGCGCGGCGAGCGCGGCGGCGCCGTCGGCGGCCTCGTGGACGACGTGGCCGAGGTCGGTCAGCGTGCGCCGCACCAGCGCGCGGGTCGCCGGGTTGGGCTCGACCACCAGGATCGTGGCGCTCATCGACGCCACCCGATCGCGGCGCGCGCGCGGCCGCCGTCAGCGTCGGCGTCGGGGGAGCGCACGTGGCCGCCGTCAGCGTCGGCGTCGCGCGCGCGTCCGAGTTGTCGGGGTCCGAGTGCCTGCATGGGATCCGCCGCCCGGCCCCAGTATAGGCACCTGTCTGGTCGTGATCACCTGCTCGGCCTCACCCCGTGGGTGTGGATCGGCGGGAATTTTGCGCGATCTGCCGACGACGCGCTCACCCTTCAGGGGTGAGCGCGCGCGCGCCGCGGTCACGGGTCGAAGCGATCGAGCCCGGTCGACAGCAGGTGGTCGTAGTAGTCGGCGCGCCGGATGCCCGACGCGATCGCGGCGTCGGCGCGCCGCGCCTCCTCGTCGATCAGCGCCGCGAACGTGTCCGTGGGCTGGGCGCCCGACAGGTAGCGACCGTTGATGAAGAAGCTGGGCGTGGCGGCGACGCCGACCTTGGCCAGCGCCTGCTGATCTCGGGCGAGCTGATCGCGACACGCGCTGCCGTGCAGGTCGTCGCGGAAGCGGCCGACGTCGAGCTTGGCGGCGCCCGCCAGCTCGACCATCGTGTCCTCGTCGAACTTGCGCTGCGCGAACGCGACGTCCCACAGCTGCTCGGCCATCGCCAGGTACTTGCCCTGGTGGTGCGCGGCGCACGCGGCGAGCCCCGGCGTGGTCGCGGTCTGCGGGTGGACGATGAAGCTCTCGTAGACGATCTTGAGGTCGTCGGGGTAGCGGCGCCGCAGCTCGGCGAGCGTGGCCCGGGCCTTGTTGCAGTACGGGCACGCGAACTCGCCGGCGACCACCAGCGTGACCTTGGCGTCGCGCGGGCCGTCGAACGGGGCGTCGAAGATCGGCACCGCGTAGGTGGCCGCGGGATCGGGGCGGGGCCGGCCGCCGTAGGTGCTGGGGCGAGCGGGCGCCGCCGGTGCCCGGCGGAGCTCCGCGCGCAGCTCGTCGACCTGGCGGGTCAGGTCGTCGAGCCGCTGGGTCGCGTCGCGCTCGGCGGCGATCGCGTCGTCGCGCTGGGCCTTCATCTCGTCGACCCGCTGCGCCAGCTGGTCGAGCTTGTGCTCGAGCCGGGCGACGTCCCCCGACTCGTCGCAGGCCGCCACCAGCAGGAGCGCGATCCCCAGGACCCAGCGTCGCATGCGTCCACGATGACAGGCCGGTGGGCCCCCGGGCAAGCCGGGCAGGTCCGCCCGCCGCTGGCCACCCGAGTGGCCGGCTCGCCGCCCGCGGTGGCCGGCGGCGGCCGTCGCGAGCGTCGTCGCGCGCACGCCGCAGCGCGCAACGTGAGCCGGCCGACGCTGGTAACCCGGCGACGCACGTTCGTCGCGGGTGGTCCCGGACCTGCAAATCCCTCGCGGCATGTCGCCGTCGCCCGAACGAGCCCTCCTCATCACCGGCGCCACCGGCGTCGTCGGCGGCGCGGTCGCCCTCGAGCTGCTGCGGCGCAACCCCGGCGACGTCGCGTACTGCCTGGTCCGCGCCGCCGACGCCGCGGCCGCGCAGCGCCGCCTGGACGACGCGCTCGCCGTCGCCGCCACCGCGTACGGCCACCCCGACGCGCTGGCCGCGCTGCGACCGCGGCTGCACGCGATCCCGGGCGACATCACCGCGCCCGGCCTCGGCCTCGACGACGCCGCCCGCGCCACGCTGCGCGCCGCCGGGCCGCTGCACGTCTTCCACGCCGCGGCGTCGCTCAAGGACACCGAGGAGGCCCTGCGCGAGATCCTCGCCCACAACGTCGTCGGCACCGAGCGCCTGCTCGAGGCCGTGCTGCCGCTGGGGGTCGCGACCTTCAACCACGTCTCGACCGCGTACGTCTGCGGCCGGCGCACCGGCGACATCGACGAGACCCTCGACCGGCCGCGCGGGTTCAACAACCGCTACGAGCAGTCCAAGCACTACGGCGAGCACCTCGTCGTCGATCATTGCGAGCACCACGGCGTGCCGTGGCGCCTGCTGCGGCCGTCGATCGTCGTCGGCCACGCCACGACCGCGCAGATCACCGGCGTCAGCGGCTTCCTCGGCTGGGCCCTCAAGCTGGCCGCGCTCGACGCCGCCGCCGGTGGCGCCCTGCGGACCACCCGGCTGCGCTACGTCGCGCGCGCCGACGCCGAGCTCAACCTGATCCCGGTCGACAGCGTCGCCGAGGACATCGCCGGCATCGACGCCGCGGGCGCCGCCACCCTGGGGCGCGCGTTCCACTTGACCAACCAGACCCCGCCCACGGTCGTCGACCTGCTCGGCGCGATCACCGACGCGCTCGGGCTCGCCGGCGTCGAGTGCGTCGCGCCCGGCGCCGCCCTCGATCCGCTGTCGGCGCGGCTGCACCGCTGGACCCGCTTCGAGCGGCCGTACGTCGCCGCGACCCGCCGGTTCCGCCGCGATGGCGACGGCGCCTACGCCAGCACCCGGCACGGCCGGGTCAGCCTGGACCCGGTCCTGGTGGGCCGCATGGTCGGTGGCGTGGTCGAGACCTGGCGCCGTCAGCAGCGGGACCGGACGGCCGCCGGAGCCTCCGCCTGAGCATCCGAGAAATCCTCGGTGATCGAGCTTTCATACATGTTCATTCGGTAAGCAAGATCGTGTAATCGTGGGGATCTGAGCTAGAACCAAAGACTTTCTCGTTGTCTGGACCGCCGGCGACCCGGTATCACGTTGGGGTAGGTGAGCGCTGGATGCCCGAGCCAAACCCACCTGGTCGTCATGCGACTCAGCCCCTGGTCCGCGCCTCCACGACGCCTGCGCGTGAGGTGGTGATCACGGAAGGCGGGGTCGTGGCCGGGGCCATCGAGCTGGGCACCGAGATCGGTGACTGGCGGATCGACGGCCAGATCGGCGTCGGTGGCATGGGCGAGGTCTACGCCGCGTGGCACCGGGTCATCGGCAAGCGCGCCGCGCTGAAGGTGGTCCGCGCCGAGCTGTGCCGGTCGCCGGCCGCCGGCGAGCGCTTCGTCCAGGAGGCGCGGGTGGTCAACCAGATCGGCCACCCCAACATCGTCGACATCTTCGACGTCGGCACGCTGCCGGACGGGCGCCCCTACCTGGTGATGGAGCTGCTCGCCGGCAAGACCCTGGCGCAGCGCCTCGGCGACGGCAAGGTGCCGGCGCTGGACGCGGTCGATATCCTGCTCCAGGTCTGCGCCGCGCTCGCCGCCGCGCACGCCGACGGCGTCATCCATCGCGACCTCAAGCCCGACAACATCTTCCTGGTCCAGCCGCCGCCGATCGCGACCGCGCTGGGCACGACCGGCCGGCTGGTGGTCGACGTCGATCGCACCGGCCGCTTCGAGCTCGACGCCGCGCCCCTGGGCCCGAAGGTCAAGCTGCTCGACTGGGGCATCGCCAAGCTGCAGGCGTCACCGACGACGCCGACCCTGACCACGACCGGCATGATCGTCGGCACGCCGCAGTACGTGTCGCCCGAGCAGGCGCGCGGCAAGGAGGTCAGCGAGCGCACCGACGTCTACGCCCTGGGCGCCGTCGCCTACGAGCTGTTCGTCGAGGAGCCGCCGTTCGCCGCCGACAACGTCGCCGATCTGGTCGCGATGCACCTGCGCGAGACCCCGACCCCGCCCAGCGAGGTGTGGCCGGACATCCCGGGCGCGCTCGATCGCCTGCTGCTGGCGATGCTCGCCAAGGATCCCGAGGCGCGCCCCGACATCGCCGAGGTCGTCGCGGTGCTGGTCGACGTCCGCGCCGAGCTGGCGGCCCGGGCGCGCCACGGCCGCAGCCGGCTCGCCCTGGGCAGCCAGCCGCCGCCGCTGGGGCCGCGCGGTCCGCTGGCGTCGATCGGGGTCATCCGCACGACGGCGCCGACCGCGCCGACCAGGGTCGCGGTGGTCGCCGCCGAGCCGGCGCCGGCGCAGCCCGTCGTCGACAGCGGCCCGGTGCCCCGCACCGAGCTGCCGGCGATCGCCACGCCGACCCCCGCGCCCACGCCGGTCGCCGAGGTCACGCCCCGCTCGCGCCGGCTCGCCGCCTGGTCGGCGACGATCGTCATCAGCGCCGCGGTCACCGCCGCGGTCGTGCTGCTGGTGGTGTCGCGGCGCGACGTGCACCCGCTGGCGGCGCCGGTCGCCACGGCACGGCCCGCGGCGGTCGCGACCGTCGAGCCGGTGCCGGTGCCGATGCCGGTGCCCGCGCCGGTCGCCGCCGCGCCCCACGTCGCCGCCGCGCCGGCCGCGATCCCGGCGCCGCCGCAGCTCGAGGTCCAGGTCAGCCCGGCCGACGCCCGGGTCCGCATCGACGGCGCCGACGCCCGCGTCCACGACGGCCGCGTCTCGTTGCCGGTCGACGCCGGGCGTCACCGCCTCGAGGTCACCGCGTCCGGGTACCACTCGTACCGGCGGACCGTCGAGGTCGGCGACGGCACGCTGGCGCTCGACGTCAGGCTGGCGCGCCGCGCCGCGCGCCCCCCACAGGCCGAGCGCCGCCGGCCGGCGCCGACCATCGACCCCGACGGCACGATCGAGCCGTTCGAGTGAGCGCGCGCGAACCGACGTCGCTCCGTCCCGGCGGGGCCGACGTTCCTCGTCGGCGCTGGCGAGCCTCGGGCGCCCGCGTCGTCGCCGCCGGCGCGCTGATCGCGTCGCTCGGGGTGGCGCGGTCGGCGGCCGCCCGGCCCGCGGGGAGCGCCGATGATCGCGCGCGCGCCGAGACCCTGGCCGCCGACGCCAAGGTGCACTTCGATCTCGGCGAGTGGGCCGAGGCGATCACCGGCTACGAGGACGCCTACCGGCTCTATCCGTCGCCGGGGTTGCTCTACAACCTGGGCCAGGCGTACCGGCTCGCCGGCGACTGCGCGCGCGCGGTCACGACCTACAAGAGCTACCTGCGGCAGGCGCCGGACTCGTCGCACCGGGCGGTGGTCGAGCAGCACCTCGCCGAGCTCGGCGACTGCACCGCCGCCGCGGGCGCGCACGCGCCCGGCGACGCCGGCGACGCGGCCGACGGTGGCGACGACGCCGGGGCCGCCAGGGGCCGCCGGCGCCCGTCCGACGCGCCGGCGGAGCCTGGCGGGCCGCTGGCGACGGACGCGGGCGCGGTGGCGACGCCGCTGCCGGGCGTGACAGCGCCGCGGCGTCGAGCCGCCGGCCCGGTGGTGATCGGGCTCGGCGCCGGCGGCGTCGTCGCGCTCGCCGCCGGCGTGTACTTCGCCATCGACGCCTCGCAGGCCGCCGACGAGGTCAGCCGCTTCTACCAGGACGGCGGCGCGTGGGCCGACATCGCCGACGTCGACGCCCGCGGCCGTCGCTCACGCGCCCTGGCGATCGGCCTGCTCGGCGGCGGCGTCGCCCTCGGTGCCGGCGCGACTGCGCTGTACCTGTGGGGCGGTCGCGACGAGCCGCGCGCGGCCGCGGTCACGCTGGTGCCGTCGCCCGACGGCGCGCGGGTCGCGGTGTGGGGGCGCTTCTGAGCGCCGCCGGGCGGATCGCGGCGGTCGCGGTCGCGGTCGCCGCCGCGGCGGCGACGGCCACCGGCTGCTACCGGCCCGACGTCCGGGACTGCGCGGTGCGGTGCACCGGCGCCGACGCGTGCGCGGGCGGCCAGATCTGCGGCAGCGACGGCTTCTGCGCCGCGCCCGAGGTCGCCGGCTCCTGCGGTCAGCCGGCCGACATCGACGCCCGCGTCGACGGCGCCGACGCCACCGCCGACGCCGCACGGCTCGACGCCGCCGTCGACGCCGCCGTCGACGCGACGCCGCTGGCGACCCTGCGGATCCTGATCAGCGGCCGCGGCCGCGTCGTCGCCGGCACCCTCGGCCAGTGCGACGGGCCCAGCGGCGACTGTAGCTGGGACGTCGAGGCCGGCGTGATGGTCGATCTGGTGCCGGTCGACACCCACCCGCAGGACACCTTCGCCGGCTGGAGCACGGCGAACTGCGCCGGCGAGACCGGCGCCTGCACCGTCACGATCGTCGCGCCGCAGACCCTGGTCGGCGCGACCTTCCAGTAGCCGCGCTACCGCAGCGCCGCCGGCGCGCCCAGCAGCTCGCCGAGGCGCCGCGCCAGCCGCCCCGCCGCGGCGCCGTCGATCAGCCGGTGATCGAACGTCGCGCACAGCCGCAGCACCGGGCGGACCTCGACGCGGTCGCCGTCGACCACCCACGGCCGCGGCCGCACCTCCGGCACCAGCAGCAGGATCGGGCACCGCGCCATCGGCACGAACGGCGCGAACGCGGTGTCGATGCCGAACATGCCGACGCTGGTGACCATCGCCGAGCCGAACGGATCGACCGGCATGCCCCGGGCCGCGAGGTCGACGTGGAGCTCGTTGACCAGCAGGTCCGAGACCCGGGTCACCGCGCGGCCCAGCCACCACGGCACCCGCGCGAACAGGCCGCGGCTCTCGCGGTAGGCGCGATCCTCGCCGGCGCGGATGCCGCGGGCGCGCCCCGCCAGCTCGGCCGCGACCTCGACCAGGCCGCGCCGGTCGGCGTCGTCGATGCGCACGCCCGACAGGTCCTTGCCGCCGTCGGTGGCGACCGTGACGAAGACGTCGACGCTGGTGCGGCGCTCGAGCCGGCCGCCGAACCGGACCTTGGCGTTGAGCTCGGGCTGGTCGCGCAGCGCCAGCGCGATCGCCCGCGCCACCAGGTGGGTCACGGTCAGCTTGACCCCGGTGGCCGCGCTCTCGTCGGCCAGGAACCGCAGCGCCGCGGTCGCGTCGACGTCCATCGTGCCGTAGATCGACGGGTCGCGCGGCGCTCGCCACATCGCCGCCGCCATGCGACGGAACGACGACGCGTCCTCGAGCGGGACGAACCCGGTCACGCCGCACCCCCGGGCGCGGCCGCCGCGCTGGCGACGCACAGCTGGGCGTGGTGGAAGCCGAGCCGGGTGTCGTCGATCCAGCCCAGGTGGCGGGCGTAGCGTCGCATCGGCGGGAACGGGATCCGCCGGTGCACGGCGAGGTCGGGGTAGCGGTAGACGATGACCTCGTTGAGGCCGCGGTGTGCCGACAGCAGGAAGCGGCGGTCGGGCGCCAGGCCGAGGCCGTAGCTGCCGTCGAGCAGGCTGCCGCGCGACACCCGGACCGCCTTGACCAGCCAGTGCGGCGCGCCGAGCAGGTTGGCGCGCGACACCGCCTCGACCAGGTTGCCGGCGCCGGCGCGCAGCTCGCGGAGCTGGCGCCACGGCCCGGGCCGCTCGTCGCGGTAGCGCACCGTGCGCAGGTCGGCGAGCGCGACCCGCGCCAGCACGCCCGACGCGCAGCAGTTGTAGACGACCTCGTCCTCGGTGACGATCACGTCCGAGGTCAGCGCGCCCGGCAGGTCCTTGGGGATCGCCAGGTGGCGGCGCACCGACGCGGTCGCGCCGTCGATCTCGAACAGGTAGTTCTTGAAGTGCGCGATCACGTACTCGGTGAAGTCGCCGTCCTGCGGGGTGCAGCGCTGGGTCGGCGCGTAGCAGACGTCCTCGGTGGGGTGGACGCCGAGGTGCCACACCGTCGCGGGCAGCCGCACCACCCGCGCCGTGCCGGCCTCGAGATCGAAGACGCCGAGCTGGTTGGCGTAGGTGCCGGCGACGTCCATCGCGCCGTAGAACAGGTAGCGCCCCGACGGCGACCGCTTGATCGCGTGGGGCAGGGTGACGCCGTGGGCGCCGAGCGGCTCGGGGTGGTCGAGATCGTCGAGGGAGAACCGCCACAGCTCGGCGCCGATCACGGTGACGAAGCGGCGGTCGTCGAGCCACACGACGTGGGTCTGGCTGTCGTAGAACAGCCGCGGCGCCGCCCACCGCAGCGTCGAGCACCGCGCCACCTCGGCCAGCGTGCGCGGGTCGTAGAACAGCAGCTGCTGCGACAGGTTGCCGAGGAAGCCGACCGTGCCGCCCGGGCTCAGCTGGGTGGCGTGGCCGCCGGCGACGCCGTCGAAGAAGCGGACCTCGACGTCCCAGCGATCGGCGTCGGGGTCGCCGCGCAGCCGGGCGACCCCGGCGTAGCCCTCGAAGCCGTTGAGGCCGTGGCCGTCGAGCGCGATGAAGAAGTCGAAGGGCGCCATCCGTCGTCGGTACCGCGGCGGGCGCCGCCCGGCTTCCACCGGCGCGCCAGCCGCTTGCGCGGGGGCGTCACAGCTCGGGCTCGGCCGGCAGGTCGGCGAGCCGCGGGCCCAGCCACGGATCCAGGCTGGGGTACATCAGGACCAGGCGCTCGTACGGCACCGGCAGCCGCTGCGCCAGCTCGCCGAGCAGCAGCGCGACCATGTCGGCGTCGCCGCGGCGCTCGAAGACCCACGCCAGCAGCGCCATGTCGGGGAACGGGTGGTTGCGGCGCAAGAGGCCCTTGGCCCAGTCGATCAGCGTGTCGTCGTCGGGCAGGTCGCGGTCGTCGTCGAGCCGGTAGGCGCGCAGCAACCGGACCGCGCGGCGGCGCAGCTCGTACCACGCGCCCGGCGGGGTCGCCGCCAGCTCGGCCATCGTGGCCTCGGCGCGGTCGCGCTCGCCCAGCTCCCACAGCAGCATCGTGCGCGACGACGCCACCATCGCGCGGGCCGCGCTGACCCAGCGGCCGCGGCTGCCGCCCAGCAGCGTCAGCGCGCGGTCGAAGTGGTCGAGCGCGGCGGCGAGGTCGCCGCGCTGCCACGCCGCCCCCGCCGACAGCTGGGCCCAGCTGACCCGCTCGACCCGGGTGCCGCGATCGCCGTGCGCCGCCAGGCGGGCGGCGGCCTCGTCGGTGCGGTAGGCGGCGAGCAGCGGCAGGACCTCGCGGGTGAGGCGGCCGCGGCGCCGCACCAGGCCGAGCGTGCCGGCGAGGACCGCGCCCCACAGCAGCATCACGCCCCACGCGCCCGACAGCACGCCGAGCCCGACGGCGGCCGCGACCAGCGTCGCGGCGGCGGCGGCGTGCCGGCGCCGCCGCTGCCGGGTCACGATGTCGCCGCGGCGATCGAGCAGCACGACCTCGCCGAGGCGCGCGCTCTCCAGCGAGTCGGCCAGGCGCAGCCGGGCCGGCGTCCGCGGCGCCAGCGCGGTGGTCGGCGCGTCGTCGTCCACCCGCCCATGGTAGCGCGGGCGCGGGTAGGATCACGGGATGCGGGCGGCCGCCGATGCCGACGACTACCGGGCCGACCCGGCCGGGGCCTACCTGGTCGGCGGCGAGCACCTGGTGTTCTGCGCGCGGCCGACGCTGTGGGGCTTCGCGCTGTGGGGGCGGCCCGGCGCCGACGCGCTGGCGCGGCTGGTCGGCCTGCTCGCGCTCGAGCTGCGGGCGCCGACGGTGCCGCACGCGTCGCTGGCCGACCTGCGTCGCGTCGACGCCGTCGATCCGGCGGCGTTCGCGGCGATCGGCGGCTACGTCGAGGCCCACTTCGCGGCGCTGGCGCGCCAGGTGACCCGGCTCGCGATCGTCCACGGCCCGGGCCTGGTCGGCGCCGCGGTCGCGGGCTTCTTCCAGGTCCAGCGCGCGCCGTACCCGGTGCGGGTCTTCGACGACGCGGCCGCGGCGGCGGCCTGGGTCGACGGCGACGACGGCGCGCTGGCCGCGATCGACGCCGCGATCGCGGCCGCCCGCGGCGTCGCCCCGGTGGTCGGCGAGCTGCGGCGCTGGCTCGAGGCCCGCCTGGTCGACGCCACGCTGCCGGCGGCGGCGAAGGCGCTGGCGCGGTCGCCGCGGTCGCTGCAGCGCGCGCTGCACGACGCCGGCACCACGTTCCAGCGCGAGCTCGAGCAGGCCCGGGTCCGGGTCGCGCAGCGCCTGCTCGAGGCCACCGACGCGTCGCTGACCGCGATCGCGCTCGACGTCGGGTGCGCGTCGCCGCAGCACTTCAGCGCGCTGTTCCGGCGGGTCGCCGGCGTGGCGCCGAGCGCGTGGCGGGCCCGGGTCAGGGACAGCGCGCCGCGGTGATCCGCTGGACCCGGCCGGCGCCGACGTCGACGACGTCGAGGCGGACGCGGTCGTCGATCGTCCCGATCGCGACCACGGTGCGGGGCGCCGCGACTACGAGCTCGTCGTCGTCGCCCTGATCGGGCAGCGCCACCTGCCGGACGATCGCGCCGGTGGCCACGTTCTGGACGATCAGCGTGCCGCCGGTGGCGTCGTCGTCGTCGTCGGGCGGCAGCCGCCACAGCGCGACGGTGCGGCGGTCGAGGACCAGGGCGTCCTGGACCACCGGCGCGCCGCCGGCGAGCAGGTGCGGGCGCTTGCCGTCGAGATCGACCGCGGTGATGGTCGCGAGGTCGTCGGCGTCGATGTGGGCGACCAGGACGGCGTCGCCGACGACGCCGAGGTTGGGCGCGTCGTCGACGTCGCCCTTGCCGGGCGCGACGAAGCGGGCCCGCCGGCGGCCGCGCTGCAGGTCCCAGACCTCGATCACCTCGGCGGCGCCGTCCTCGGTGATGCCGAGCGCGACCACGCCGCCGTCGCCGCGCGCCTCGGCGTGCTCCAGGGTCTGGCCGGCGGCCAGCCGGGGCGCCACGGTCACGCACGCGCGATCGGCGGCGCAGACCTCGACGCGGTCGTCGACGACGAGCACCGACGGGACGCCGTCCTGGACCGGCTCGTCCTCGACGTCGGCGCGCAGCGGCAGCCGCCAGGCCCGGGCGCCGCCGCGCTCGGCCACGGTGGCGGCGCGCGGCCCCTGCACCGCGCCGGTGCCGCGGTCGACGTCGACGCAGACGTCACCCTCGCCGTCGCCGCTGGTGTCGAGGCACAGCTGCAGGTCGCGGCCGGCGAGCCGCGCCGAGGTGGCGGCGCCGGCGGGCACGCAGGCGGTGGGCGGCGCGGCGACCAGATCCGGATCCGGCGCCTCGGGCAGGACGTCGAGGGCGCCGCCGGCGGCGTCGGCGTCACCGCCGTGCAGGGCGCGGTCGGCCTCGAGGGTCAGGTTGTCGAACTCGTCCTGGATCGCGGCCTCGTGGGCGCGCGCCTCGCGATCACGCTGCGCCTCGCGCGCGATCTCGCGCTGGGTGGCCGCCTCCTGCTCGGCGCGGTGCCGCGCCCGCGCCCGGTCGGCGTCGCTGGGGCCGCACGCCGCGACCGCCGCGACGACGGCGGCCACCGCGAGCGAGCGGGTCAGGTCGCGCCGCATCGCTCGTCAGCCCGGCGGCCCGCCGTAGAACCGGCGCAGCTCGTCGTAGAGATCGGGCGCGCGCTCGCGCAGCTCGTCGGGCTTCTCGAAGTAGGCCTCGGTCGCGACGGCGAAGAACTCGGCCTCGTTGGTGGCGCCGTAGTCGCGCAGCGCCTTGCGCAGGCGCCGGTCGCGCTTGCGCAGCCGATCGTACGAGCGCTGCATCGCGGTGGCGAACGGCCGGTAGTCCTCGTGGGCGCGCAGCGCGGGCGCGCCGTCGAAGGCGCCGTCGGCGCGGTCGAGGACGTGGGCGAACTCGTGGACCGCGGTGTCGTGGCCGTCGTGGGGCCGGCCCATGCCCTGGATCACCGCGTCCCACGACAGCACCACGACGCCCCAGCTGTGGGCCTCGCCGAGCACCGCGCCGTCCTGCCCCTCGTGCTTGTAGGCGCCGGGGTAGACGACGATCTCGGTGAGGTCGTCGTAGCGGGTGATGTCGAGGTTGGTGATCAGCCGCGCCGCCGCGGCGGCGATCGTCACCTTGACCTCCTCGGTGATCTCGAAGCCGGCGGCGCCGATGAAGGTCTTCTCGGCGACCAGGACCTGGACGTCGGCCAGCAGCTTGGCGCGGTGGGCGTCGTCGAGCCGGGCCACGAACGGCGCGTTGCGGGCCAGGATGTCGTGCCACGCCGCCGGCACCGGCTCGGCGACGAGCTTGCGACGACGACGCCTGCGGAGCCAGCCGAGCACGACGCCAGCGTAGCCGCAAACCGGCGCGTCAGGATCGTCGCTGCCACGGCAGCCGCGCGCCCGGCGCCGCGTGCAGCGCGGCCGCCTCGAGCTGGGCCT
>JACKDR010000047.1 GCA_020633495.1 Kofleriaceae bacterium
GACCAGACCGTCGCCGAGCTGACCGCCGAGGGCGCGAAGTACGCCGGCCGCGTCGCCGAGGTCAAGGCCGCGTTCGGCAAGGCCCAGAAGAAGTGGGCGCGCGGCAACACGCTGTCGACCCGCCTGCGCATCGACGGCCGCAAGCCCGACGAGATCCGCAAGATCACGTGCGAGGTCGGCGTCCTGCCGCGCGCGCACGGCTCGGCGCTGTTCACCCGTGGCGAGACCCAGGCGCTGGTGGTCTGCACCCTGGGCACCAAGTACGACGAGAAGAAGCTCGACACGCTGCTCGGTGACAAGAAGAAGACCTTCTACATGGACTACAACTTCCCGCCGTTCTCGACGGGAGAGACCAAGCCGCTGCGCGGCCAGTCGCGCCGCGAGGTCGGCCACGGCTTCCTCGCCGAGCGCTCGGTCGGCAGCATCGTCCCCGAGTACGAGGACTTCCCGTACACGATCCGGGTGGTCTCGGACATCCTCGAGTCCAACGGCAGCTCGTCGATGGCGTCGGTGTGCGGCGGCAGCCTCGCGCTGATGGACTGCGGCGTGCCGTCGAAGGCGGCGGTCGCGGGCATCGCGATGGGCCTGATGAAGGAGGGCGACGACTACGTCGTGCTGTCCGACATCCTCGGCGACGAGGACCACCTCGGCGACATGGACTTCAAGGTCACCGGCACCACCCGCGGCGTCTGCGCGCTGCAGATGGACATCAAGGTCGACGGCCTGACCCGGCAGATCCTCGAGGAGGCGCTCGACCAGGCCCGCCGCGGCCGGCTGCACATCCTCGAGAAGATGAACGCCGCGCTGAGCGAGCCGCGCGACGAGCTGTCGGCCAACGCGCCGCGCATCGTCACGGTGCAGGTCAAGCCCGACAAGATCCGCGACATCATCGGCCCGGGCGGCAAGACCATCCGCGCCCTCGCCGAGCAGACCGGCTGCCAGATCGACGTCTCCGACGCCGGCATCGTGTCGATCGCCTCGGCCGACGCCCGCAGCCTCGAGCAGGCCAAGCAGCTGATCGCCGGCCTGACCATCGAGCCCGAGGTCGGCCAGTACTACAACGGCGTCGTCAAGCGCATCATCGAGATCGGCGCGTTCGTCGAGATCATGCCGGGCACCGACGGCCTGCTCCACATCTCCGAGATCGCCAAGGAGCGCATCCGCGCGGTCGAGGACGTGCTGCAGGAGGGCGACGAGGTCGTCGTCAAGTGCATCAAGGTCGACCGCGACGGCAAGATCCGCCTGTCGCGCCGCGACGTCCTCGACGCCAACCCGCCGGCGGACGAGATCAACAATTTCGTGGTCTGAACTGCTCCCGCCGACGGGCGGGTGAGTCTCGACGCTTGGCGCACGTCTGTTGCGCCGGCCGGAGACTCCGGAGCCACAGATCCAAGGGGGAGCCGGTGCTCCCCCTTCGGCTTTTTCGGCAGAGCAGGAACCAGAGCCTTCGGAGCCACAGATCCAAGGGGGAGCCGGTGCTCCCCCCTGGAACCCCATCGGGATCCTTGCGTCGGCGTCGGCGGTTCGGCTGACGTGCGGGAAGAGGTCGCTCACCCCGAGCGCTCGACCGACGGCCGTCGGAGATTTGCCGCAAGACGAACCGGGTCAGGTCGCCTGGTCGACGTGGTTCGCTCACCTCGAGCGGAGCCCGAGCGGCAGCCGCGAGGGCGAAGTCGAGGCGTGGATCGGTGCGGTCTCGGCGGCGCACCGGTGCCCGCCCC
Source organism: Kofleriaceae bacterium (assembly GCA_020633495.1). Lineage (GTDB taxonomy): Bacteria > Myxococcota_A > Polyangia > Haliangiales > Haliangiaceae > WYBA01. Next base: position 1,722 of record JACKDR010000047.1, read on the forward strand.
CTCGACTCCGGGGTCGGTGCTGCGCACCTCCGCTCGGGGTGAGTGCTGTCAGGCCCAACCCGCGGTCAACCGATCGCTGCGCCACGCAAGATCAGCGGCCTGGCCCAGCTGTTCGTTAGGAGCGCAAGGGGAGCGGCGAAGCCGCGACCCTGGAGTCGAGGGGGCGGGCGCCGCGCCGCCGGTCGTCGGCCGCGCGGGCCGGGCGGCGGCGTCGCGTGGGCGCGCGGTCGGCGGCAGATCGGCCGGCGAACCGGCGTATCATGCCGCCGTGTCCGCCCCGCGCGTCCAGTTCCAGCGACTCCGCCCCGACGCGGTCGTGCCTCGCTACATGACCGCGGGCGCCGCCGGTCTCGATCTGGTCGCCGCCGTCGACGCGCCGGTCATCTTCGCGCCCGGCGACCGCCGCGCGGTCGGCACCGGCCTCGCGGTCGCGATCCCCGCCGGCTTCGAGGGCCAGGTCCGGCCGCGCTCCGGCCTGGCCCGCAAGCTCGGCGTCACCGTGGTCAACGCGCCGGGCACGATCGACAGCGACTACCGCGGCGAGATCGTCGTCCTGCTGATCAACCTCGGCCGCGAGCCGGTCGCGCTCGAGCCCGGCGAGCGCGTCGCCCAGCTGGTGATCGCGCCGGTCGCCCAGGCCGAGATCGTCGAGGTCGAGGCGCTCGACGTCACCGAGCGCGGCGATGGTGGCTTCGGCTCGACCGGGCGCTAGCCGTCGCCATGACCACCACGCCTCCCGCCGTCGGTTCGGTCCTGGGCGATCGCTACGTGGTGCTCGCGCCGGTGACCGAGGCGCCCGGCCACGTCGAGGTCCGCGCGCTCGACCGCGAGGTCGAGGTCGAGGTCGCGCTGTGGTGGCTGCGACCCGAGCTGTTCCCCGACCGCGATCGCGTCGACGCCGTGCTCGGCCTCGGCGTCGAGCTGCGCGCGATCCAGCACCCCGCGGTGCGCAAGTGCTTCGGCGCCGGCGTCGGCGCCGGCGGGCTGTGGACGACGTGGCAGCTGGCGACCGCGCCGGCGCCGCAGCCGGCCGGCCCCGGACAGCCGGTGCCGCTGGCGCAGGTCGCGGCGTGGTTCGACGCCGTCGGCGCCGCGCTCGCCGCGCTCCACGGCCACGGCCTGGTCCACGGCGGCCTGTGGCCCGGCGCGGTGGTCCGGGTCGGCGACAGCCTCAAGCTCGGCGGCGCCGGGCTGTGGCGCGACGCCGAGCCGCACGCGATCACTGCGCCTGGCGCGACCGGGCCCGCTACGTCCCGCCCGAGGTGCGACGCGGCGCCGCCGCCACCGAGGCGTGCGACGTGTGGGCCGCGGCGGCCATCGGCCTCGAGCTGATCGCCGGCTTCGCCACCGGTGGCGATCCGACGCGCGCGGTGGCCCAGCGCCATCCCCAGCTCGCCGCGCTGCTGGTCGGCGCGATGAGCCCCGATCCGGCGCGCCGTCCCGATCCGACGACGCTGGCCGAGATGGTGCGCACCGCGGCGCGGACCCCGTATCGCGACGTGGCGCCGTCGCCGGCCGGGCCGGCGCCGGCGCGGCGGTGTCGCGGCCCTGCGGCCCCGCGGTGGCGGACGAGGCCCTGATGGGCAAGCGGCGTCGCGGTCAGCACGAGGAGGACGGCGTCGCGACCCTGGTCGGGCACGCGGTCGCGACCCCGGTGCCGCTCACGGCCGCGCCCGCCGCGGCCGCCGTCGTCGCCGCCGATGACCGCGCTGGCCGTGCCTGCGCCTGCGCCTGCACTGCGCCCCGCGCCTGCGCTGCGGCTGCCGTCGTCACCGCCGCTGGCGGTCCCGCCGGCCGCGCCTGCGCCCGCGCTGCGCCCCGCGTCCGCGCTGCGGCCTCCGTCGTCACCGCCTGGCGGCCGCTGGCCGCCCGCCGCCGCCGCGCCGGTGACGGTCTCGGCGCTGAGCTACGGCCTGCCGACGCCGCGCGCGACGCCATCGCCGGCGCTATGGAGCGGCGCGCACCGCGCCGCCCGGCACGTTCCGGCTCGAGGCCGTCTCGCTCAGCCTGCTGGCCCTGAGCGCCCGGCGCTCCACGCCGACCCGGCCGCTGCCGCCGACGGCCCTGGCGCCGCGGGTCAAGCTCCGGCCCATCGCCGACGCCGCCGGCGGCCGCACCTTCTCGGTCGCGCCCGGCCAGCTCGGCTACCTCGCGCCGCCCAAGGGCGCCGAGCCGGCGCGGTCGCGGTCGCGCACGCTGTGGTGGATCCTGCTCGCGGTGGTGCTCGCCGCCGCCGCCGGCGTCGGCCTCGCGCTCGCGCTGTGAGCGGGCCTCGCCCCGTCGGGTCCGGCTTGCGCGCGACCGCCCGGCCCTGGTACGAGGTTCGCGCATGATCGATCGCTACAGCCGCCCCGAGCTCGCCGCGCTGTGGTCCGACGGCGCCCGCTTCGACCTCTGGCTCGACATCGAGCTCGCCGCCTGCGCGGCGATGGAGGCCCGCGGCACCGTCCCTGCCGGCACCGCCGCGAAGGTCCGGGCCGCCGCCGCCGGCAAGCTCGACGCCGCGCGCATCCTCGAGATCGAGGCGACCACCCGCCACGACGTCATCGCCTTCCTGACCCACGTCGAGGAGCTCGCCGGCGAGCCGGCGCGCTGGCTCCACCTCGGCATGACGTCGTCGGACGTCCTCGACACCGCGCTGGCGCTGCAGCTGGTCGGCGCGCTCGATCGCATCCTGGTCGGCGTCGACGGCCTGCGCGCCGCGCTCGCCGCGCGGGCCCGCGAGCACGCCCGCACCCCCATGATCGGCCGCTCGCACGGCATCCACGCCGAGCCGGTCACCGCCGGGCTGACCTTCGCCCGCTGGTACGCCGAGGTCGGCCGCGCCCGCGACCGCCTGGTCCGCGCCCGCGACGCCGCGGCGGTCGGCAAGCTGGCCGGCGCGGTCGGCGTCTACGGCAACCTCGATCCCGCGATCGAGGCCGCCGCGCTCGGCCAGCTCGGCCTGCGCGGCGAGACCGTCGCCACCCAGATCGTCGGCCGCGATCGCCACGCCGAGGTCGCGTGCGCGCTGGCCCTGCTGGGCACCGCGATCGAGCAGATCGCGCTCGGCGTCCGCCACTGGCAGCGCACCGAGGTCGGCGAGGCCGAGGAGGGCTTCGGCAAGGGCCAGAAGGGCTCGAGCGCGATGCCGCACAAGAAGAACCCGATCCTGTCGGAGAACCTGTGCGGCCTGGCCCGGCTGCTGCGCGCCTACGCCGGCGCCGCGCTCGAGGACGTCGCGCTGTGGCACGAGCGCGACATCTCGCACTCGTCGGTCGAGCGGGTCGCGATGCCCGACGCCACGATCCTCGCCGACTTCATGCTGGCGCGCGCGACCACGCTGGTCGAGCGCCTGGTCGTGCACCCCGAGCGCATGCAGCAGAACCTCGATCGCACCGGCGGCCTGTACTTCTCCGAGGCCGTGCTGCTGGCGCTGATCAACAAGGGCGTCGCCCGCCAGACCGCCTACGTCTGGGTCCAGCGCTGCGCGCTGGGCTCGGCCGGCGCGCCCGGCAACCACGGCGGCCCCAGCTTCCGCGAGCTGCTCGGCGCCGACCCCGAGGTCGCGGCGCGGCTGACCGCCGCCGAGCTCGACGCCTGCTTCGATCTCGACCACCACCTGCGCCACGCCCAGACCATCATGGACCGGGCGCTCGCGACCTGACGGAGGCCTCCATGTCCCGCGACCTCGACGACGTGCTCCGCGCCCAGCTCGGCCAGTGCCTGGCCGGGACCTCGCTGACGACCTTCGCGCACCGGCCGTCGATCGAGCGCTACGTCGGCAAGGTCCGCGACTGCTACATCGATCGCGACGCCGGCGAGCGCATCCTGGTCTGCACCGACCGGCTGTCGGCGTTCGACGTCGTGATCGGCACGATCCCGTTCAAGGGCCAGGTCCTCAACCAGCTCGCCCAGTACTGGTTCGAGGAGACCGCCGCGATCGCGCCCAACCACGTCGTCGCCGTTCCGGATCCCAACGTCACGATCGGCCGCGAGTGCACCCCGCTGCACGCCGAGTTCGTCATGCGCGCGTACCTCACCGGCGTGACCTCGACGTCGGTGTGGCGCGCCTACGAGCGCGGCGACCGCACCTTCTGCGGCCACCCGCTGCCCGAGGGCATGAAGAAGAACGAGCCGCTGCCGGCGCCGATCCTCACGCCGTCGACCAAGGCCGCCAAGGGCGACCACGACGTCTCGGTGTCGCGCGCCGAGCTCCTGGCCTCGGGCGTGATCAGCGAGGCCCACTTCGACGCCGCGGCGGCGATCGCGACCCGCCTGTTCGCCCACGGCCAGGCGCTGGCCGCGACCCGCGGGCTGATCCTCGCCGACACCAAGTACGAGCTGGGGCTCGACCCCGACGGCAACGTCGTCGTCATCGACGAGATCCACACGCCCGACTCGTCGCGCTACTGGTACGCCGACGACTACGCCGAGCGGCTGGCCCGGGGCGACGAGCCGCGCTCGCTCGACAAGGAGTACGTGCGGCGCTGGCTGGTGGGCGAGGGCGGCTACGGCGGCGACGGCCCGCCGCCGGTCCTGCCCGACGAGGTCCGGCTCGAGGCGGCGCGGCGCTACATCCGCAACTTCGAGCTGGTCACCGGCCGCACCTTCGAGCCCGACGCCCGCGAGCCGGTGGCCCGCATCGGCGCCGCCCTCGACGCTTCCTGAAGCGCTTCCCGACCCGGGTAGCGAAGCGCTTATCGAAGCGCCGCGGCGGCAGGCGCCGCGGCGCGACGCGCGCCCGCTACATCAGCGGCGACGCGATCCACAGCGCCGCCAGCACCGGCAACAGGATCCGCGACACCGCGCGGTGACGGCCGCCGCGCTCGCCGAGCAGCAGCTCGACCACCGCCGGCGTGGTCCGGCGCAGCGCGACCACCCCGGGCAGGGCGCCGGCCAGGCCGAGCGCGACGCCGAGCTGGGCCGAGGTGCTGGGCGGATCGTGCAGGAACGCGCGCGGCCACAGGGCGCCGACCAGGACCACGTCGGCCAGGACGACCAGGGCCAGGCCCCAGCGGTGGCCAGCCAGCAGGGCGATCGCCCCCACGGCCAGGACCGACGCGGCCTCCGGAGTGCCGGCGACGGTCGGCAGCGGCAGGACCGCCAGGGCGGCGACCAGTCCCAGCATCCCGATCGCGAGCTCGAGCCGCGGCGAGGTGGCCGGGATCATGAGGGATCGTGAGGAACCCGCGGGCGGGGCACCGGGGGCCGCTCCACCATCCACGGGCAGGGTCGGCAGGGTCGTCATGATCCAACTGTAATCAAGTCCGTACAACTGTCCAAACAAATGTAACTCGATGATGACAAGTGCCACGGCGTCGCGGCCCAACTCCTGGAAACCCTCGGGGTCGCGTGTCATGCTGCCCCCACAGCCATGACGTGGACCCTGGTCAAGATCGCCATCCGCCTGGTCGCCTTCACGGGCGTCTTCTGGCTCGCGACCCGCCCTCGCAAGGGCAACGTCAAGGGCAAGGACGGCAAGGACAGCAAGCCCGCCCGGGTCAAGATCCAGCCCCGCTGGGCCATCCCGCTGGTCGGCGTCCTGTTCGCCGCGCTCAACATCGCCCTGTACTGGCTGGTCCGCCCGGTCCTCGACATCGCAACCCTGCGGTCGCTGTCGCTGGCCATGCCGCTGGTGGTCAACGGCCTGCTGCTGTGGGGCACCGCGCGGATCGTCGAGAAGAAGCAGTGGCTCGAGGTCGACGGCTTCTTCGCCGGCCTGTGGCTGGCCGGCGCCCTGACCATCGCCCACGGCACGCTGTGGGTCGCGCTCGACTACCTGCCGGTCAAGCTGTAGGCGCGCGGCCGCCGCGCTGGCCCCGCCGTCGCAGATCGCGGCGCGCCGCGGTCAGCTGGCGACTTCGCGTAGCTGCCGCAGCAGCTCGCGGGCGCCGTCGACGTACTCCGCCGACTCCTTGAGCGACTGGCGGATCAGCTCGAACGAGGCCCGCGGGATCGAGTGCGAGTACTGGTCGAACTCGCCCTCGGCCGCCATCACCTCGATGCGCATGCTCGACAGGATGTCGTTGAGCTGGGTGACGATCTCGGCGGCCTTGCCGCGGATCTCGACCGCGCGCTGGACCTTGACGCTGCCGCCCTCGTTGGCGATCTGCGCCTCCAGCTCGGCGATGCGGGTCTTGAGCTGACCGCGCTCCTCCTCGGCGGAGGCGAGGTCGGCCTCGAGATCCTCCATGCGGCGCGCCTTGTCGGCGCCCATCTTGCCGCCGCGGAGGATGCGGAGCTCGGCCTGGACCTGCTCGATGCGGCGACGCAGGCGCCGGATCTCCTCCTCGGACTGCGGGTCGGGGCCGGCGGCGGCGGGGGCCGGCGCGGGCGCCGGGGCCGGGGCGGGCGCGCTCATCGGCTGGGCGCCGACCGCGGCGAGCTGGGCCGGGGACACCGCCTGCATGGCGTTGCCGGTGGGGACCTGGTGCCCGACCGGGCCGGCGCCGCCGTGCTGCTGCGCCTCCGGGATCGGCTGACCCAGCTTGCTGAGGTCGACGAAGCGCAGCCACAGGCTGCCGCATCGCACCGCGTCGCCGTGGTTGAACATGTGGCTGGGGACGCGCTGCTCCTGGTAGTAGCAGCCGTTCGCCGAGCCCAGGTCCTCGAGCACGTACGCCGTGCCGCCCCAGATCACGCGGGCATGGTGACGCGAGACCATCGCATCGTCGGTACGGATCGCGCAGTCCATCGAGCGGCCGATCTTGATCTCGCCCGCGCCGAGATCGATCGAGCCCTCGATGCCTTGTGCGTCGCGCCAAAGGATTCGGGCGCCCACTTGCCCATGATTATTAGGGCAAGCCGGCGGATCACTCAAGTCCATGACCGCCTTCTGCCACCGGAGGTGTTCGACGCTGCGCTTTGCGGGGACCCTCCGGCGTGATACAGGAGGGTCGCCATGTGCGGCATCTTCGGCATCCACGGACACGACGAGGCCGCCAACATCGCGTACCTGGGGCTGCACTCGCTCCAGCACCGCGGTCAGGAGTCGGCTGGGGTGGTCGCTCGCGACGACAAGGACGGCCGCCTGCGCCGCCACATCGCGATGGGCCTGGTCTCGGACATCTTCAGCCGGGAGCAGCTGGACCGGCTGCCAGGCCGGGCGGCGATCGGCCAGGTCCGGTACTCGACCGCGGGCTCGTCGGAGCTCCGCAACGCCCAGCCGTTCCTGTTCGACTACGCCGGGGGATCGGTCGCGATCGCCCACAACGGCAACCTGGTCAACGCCTCGACCCTGCGCAGCCAGCTCGAGGCCGGCGGTTCGATCTTCCAGACCTCCAGCGACACCGAGGTCATCGTCCACCTCATGGCGCGCAGCCGCGAGGTCGACCCGGTGGCCCGGCTGCGCGACGCCCTGTCCCAGGTCGAGGGCGCCTACTCGCTGGTGCTGCTCACCGACGACGGCAAGCTCATCGGCGCCCGTGACCCCCACGGCTTCCGACCGCTGGTGCTCGGCCGGGTCAAGGACGCCTACGTCCTGTCGTCGGAGACCTCGTCGTTCGACCTGATCGAGGCCGACTTCATCCGCGAGATCGAGCCCGGCGAGATCGCCGTGATCGAGCACGGCGGCCTGACCCAGCACCGGCTGATCGCGACCCCGGTGGAGCCGCGGTTCTGCGTCTTCGAGCTGGTCTACTTCGCCCGCCCCGACAGCCAGCTCAACGGCCAGTCGGTGTACCGGGCGCGCGAGAAGATGGGCACCAAGCTGGCGCTCGAGGCGCCGGTCGACGCCGACGTCGTCATCCCGGTGCCCGACTCCGGGGTCCCGGCCGCGGTCGGCTACGCCAAGCAGGCCGGCATCCCGTTCGAGATGGGGCTGATCCGGTCGCACTACGTCGGCCGCACCTTCATCGAGCCCCAGGACTCGATCCGCCACTTCGGCGTCCGACTCAAGCTGTCGCCGGTGCGCTCGGTGGTCGAGGGCAAGCGGGTGGTCGTCGTCGACGACTCGCTGGTCCGCGGCACCACCAGCCGCAAGATCGTCAAGATGCTGCGCGGCGCCGGCGCCCGCGAGGTCCACCTGCGGATCAGCGCGCCGCCGACCACGCACCCCTGCTACTACGGCATCGACACGCCGACCCGCTCCGAGCTGGTCGCGGCGTCCCACACGATCGACGAGATCGCCCGCTACGTCACCTGCGACTCGCTGGCCTACCTCAGCCACGACGGCCTGATGGAGGCGGTCGGCGCCGCCCGGTCCGGCGCCGGCTTCTGCTCGGCGTGCTTCACCGGCAAGTACCCGGTGGCGCTCGGGCGCCAGGACGAGGCCGTCCTTGTCAAGCTGCGGCGCGGCAGCGTATAGAGGTCTTCATGGCCATCGACGGCGTCGACGTCAACCAGATCCGCGGATCGATGAAGGAGCTCTTGGTCCAGGCCGAGCAGCTCCGGGGGCATCTTTGACCTCGACCGGAAGCGTCTGAAGATCGAAGAGCTCGAGTCGATCGCCGCCCGCCCGAGCTTCTGGGACGACCCGCAGAAGGCGCAGGCCGTCCTCAAGGAGACCAAGCTCATGAAGGGCCAGGTCTCCGCCTACGACGTCCAGCTGCGCGCCCTGTCCGACGCCGAGGTCCTGCTCGAGCTGGCCGAGGAGGCCGGCGACGTCGACAGCGCCCGCGAGGCCGAGGCCGCGGTCGCCGCGGTGCGGATCGCGCTCGACGAGCTCGAGTTCAAGCGCATGCTGTCGGGCGAGCTCGACGGCGGCGGCGCGATCGTCCAGATCCAGTCCGGCGCCGGCGGCGTCGACGCCTCGGACTGGGCGCAGATGCTGATGCGCATGCTGATGCGCTACTGCGAGCGCAAGGGCTGGTCGATCGAGGTCCTCGACGAGCAGCCCGCCGAGGAGGCCGGCATCAAGAGCGCGACCTTCGTCGTGTCCGGCGACTACGCCTACGGTCTGCTCAAGGCCGAGAACGGCGTCCACCGGCTGGTCCGGGTGTCGCCGTTCGACGCCCAGGGCCGGCGCCAGACCTCGTTCGCCGCGGTCACCGTGACCCCCGACATCGACGACGACATCGAGGTCGACATCAACGAGGCCGACCTGCGGATCGACACCTACCGGGCCGGCGGCGCCGGCGGCCAGCACGTCAACAAGACCGACTCGGCGGTGCGCATCACCCACCTGCCGACCGGCATCGTCGTGCAGTGCCAGAGCGAGCGGTCGCAGCACTCGAACAAGGCCAAGGCCTACAAGCTGCTGCGCGCCCGCATGTACGACTACGAGCTGGCCAAGCGCGAGGCCAAGGCCAGCCAGGCGGCCAAGGACCGGCTCAAGATCGAGTGGGGCTCGCAGATCCGCAGCTACGTCCTGTTCCCGTACCAGCAGGTCAACGATCACCGCACCGATCTCAAGACGTCGAAGGTCACCGACGTCCTCGACGGCGATCTCGACGAGCTGATCCGCACGTTCCTGCTGCAGCAGGGCAGCGAGGCCAACGCGCAGAACTAGTCCTCCGACCAGAGGATCCTGACCACACCACGACGTCGATCCATCCCCATGCGCTTCGTTGCAGGAGCTCGAGTTACGGGGAGTAGCCCTTCGCCCCTGCGCCTCGCGCCTGGGGCGCCTCGCCGCCGTGGCGGGATCGCGATCCTCTGGTCGGAGGACTAGCGGGTCGCCGGCGGCGACGTCGGCGGCGCGTCCATCGCGGCGAGCTCGGTGCGCGCCAGCTCGAGCGCCTCGGGCGCCTGCTGGCCCGCCGGCAGGCCGGCGTAGATCGCGACCACCTGCTCGCGCGCGGCGCGCTCGGCGGCGCGGTCGCCGCGCTCGTGCTGGATCGTCGCGACCAGCCGCGCGACCCGCGCCTTGCGCGGCCCGTAGGCCAGCGCCAGCGCCTTCTCGGCCCAGGGCAGGGCGTCGTCGTGGCGGCCGGCGTCCTCGAGTAGGCCGGCGAGCCGGTACGGCGGATCGTACTCCTCGGGCAGATCCGCCGCCGACTTCTCGAGCGCTGGCACCAGCTCGTCGTGGCGGCCGAGGTACGCGTAGACGTCGGCGCGGTGGTAGTTGAAGGTCATCGCCACCGCCGGCGACGGCGCCTTGGCCGCGGCGTCGTCGAGCATCTGCCGCTGCGCCTCGGCGGTGCGCACCGCGTCGGCGTGGCGATCCAGCGCGTCGTAGGTGTCGCGCAGGTTGATCATCGCGTCCGAGCGATCGTCGATCGACAGCTGCGAGCCGGGATCGGCGAGCAGGGCCTCGAGCCGGGTCACCGCCAGCTCGCGCAGGGCGCGGGCCTTGGCCGGATCCTGCTTGGCGAGATCGGCGGCGCAGCCGAGCGCGTAGGCCATGAAGTCCGCGGCCGGCGCGGCCTTGCCGGTCTCGGCGACGTGCGCGGTGGCGAGGTCGGCGCAGGCGGCGGCGTCGCCGTCGCGCAAGAGCGCGCCGACCAGCGACACCAGGACGTCGGGGCGGCGCGGCCAGTCGGCGGGGGCGGCGGCGAGCGCCTCCTGGTAGGCGTGCCGGGCCTCGTCGAGCAGGACCTTGCGGGCCTCGGTGCCGCTCTCGAGCGTGCCGGCCGCGACCATCGCGCGGTCGCCGGCGCGCACCCGCGCCAGCGGGTCGTCGTCGGCGAGCTGGGCGCCGTCGAGGAACGTGCGCTCGGCGGTGGCGAGGAAGTCGCGGAAGCCGGCGACGTCGGTCGAGCCGACGAACCGGCCCTCGACGGTCGCGCCGTCCGGCGACACCACGTAGAAGGTGGGCCACGCCGACACCGGGAACCTCGCCAGCGCCGCGGCGCTGTCCTCGCGATCGGTGTCGAGCGCGACGAACACGAAGCGGTCCGCCAGCGGCGCGAACGACGGATCGGTCATGACGTACGACTGCATCGACAGGCACGTGTGGCACCAGGGCGCCCACATGTCGATCACCAGCGGCACCTTGCGCTCGGCGGCGCACGCGCTGGCGCGGGTGAAGTCGTTCTCGAACCAGGTCAGCGCGCCCCGGGTCTCGCCGGCCGGCCGGCACGGCGACGGCCGCGTCTCCTTGCTGCCGACCGCGGGCGCCGGCGGCGCGGCGCCGCCCTTGTCGTCGCTCTTCTTGCAGGCGCCGAGGCCGAGCCCGAGGCCGAGGCCGAGGCCGAGGATCACGGGCAGGCGGAGGGCAGGGCCACGGCGCCGGGCGGGGGCGCCGGGGCCGACGACGAACCGGGTCGCACGCATGCCCGCTTCGTAGCACGAAACGCCCGGATCGCTTAGATTGCACCCCCCATGGCCTCTGACGATCCGCGTCCTGACGACGACCACTCGACCCTCGCCCGCATCATCGGCGAGCGGAAGAGCAAGGCCGCCGCGCTGCGCGCCGGCGGCCGCGATCCCTATCGCAACGACGTCCGGCCCACCCACGATCTCGCCACGGTCCGCGCCCGCTACGAGCCGACCCGGCCCGCCGCCGACGCGCCGGTCGACAAGGGCGCGCCGATCACGCCGGTCGACGGCGAGGTGGTGCGGGTCGCCGGCCGCTGCATGGCGCGCCGCGGCTTCGGCAAGACCGTCTTCGTGCCGATCCGCGACGGCTCGGCCGAGCTGCAGCTCTACCTCAACGTCGAGCACCTCGACGCCGCGGACTTCGCCGAGGTCCTGCCCCAGCTCGACGTCGGCGACGTCGTCGCCGCCGAGGGCACCGCGTTCTGGACCAAGCGTGGCGAGCTGTCGATCCTGGCCACGCGGCTGTGGATCCTGACCAAGAGCCAGCGGCCGCTGCCCGACAAGTGGCACGGCATGACCGATCTCGAGCTGCGCTACCGCCAGCGCTACGTCGATCTCGCGGTGTCGCCGGAGGTCCGCGAGGTCTTCCGCAAGCGCTCGCTGATCGTGCGCGGCATCCGCCGCTACCTCGACGCCCGCGGCTTCCTCGAGGTCGAGACCCCGATGATGCACCCGATCATCGGCGGCGCCGCGGCGCGCCCGTTCGTGACCCACCACAACGCGCTCGACATGCAGCTCTACATGCGCATCGCGCCGGAGCTGTACCTCAAGCGCCTCGTCGTCGGCGGCTTCGATCGGGTCTACGAGATCAACCGCAACTTCCGCAACGAGGGCCTGTCGCGCCGGCACAACCCCGAGTTCACGATGCTCGAGCTGTACCAGGCCTACGCGACCTGGCACGACCTGATGGATCTGACCGAGGAGCTGTTCGCCGAGCTGGCCCAGGAGATCAACGGCACGACCTCGGTGACCTGGGACGGCGTCGAGGTGTCGCTGGGCCGGCCCTGGCAGCGCGTCTCGGTGCGCGACGCGGTCCACCGCCTCGGCGGCGTCGCCGAGGCCGACACCGCGACCCTGTTCGACGACCCCGCCGCCGGCTTCGAGCTGGCGCTGCGCCACGGCGTCGACGCCCGTGACGCCCTGACCGCGGTGCTCGAGGGCGTCGCCGACATGACCGGCCTGGAGCCGGCGGCGCTGCTGGCCGAGGTCCGCGGCGGCCGCGCATCCGACGTGGCGCGGCGGCTGGTCGAGCGCTATCCCTCCCGGGACGAGGCCCGGATCCGCGCCGGGCACCTCGGCTTCCTGGTCTTCGAGGCGACCGCCGAGGCCAAGCTGGTGCAACCGACCTTCCTCACCGACTTCCCGCTGGCGGTGTCGCCGCTGGCCCGCAAGAGCGACGCCGACCCGGCGTTCTGCGATCGCTTCGAGCTGTTCGTGTGCGGCAAGGAGATCGCCAACGGCTTCTCGGAGCTCAACGATCCCGAGGACCAGCGCGAGCGCTTCCAGGCCCAGCTGCGGGCCCGCGCCGCCGGCGCCGCCGAGACCATGGACTACGACGAGGACTACTGCCGCGCCCTCGAGATCGGCCTGCCGCCGACCGCGGGCGAGGGCGTCGGCATCGACCGCCTGGCGATGCTGCTGACCGGCCAGGCCTCGATCCGCGACGTCATCCTGTTCCCGCTGATGCGGCCCGAAACCTAGTGCTCGGCCCCGGCTTCCAGTCGTTCGTCGCGTGGCGCTACCTGATGGCGCGGCCGCGCCAGGTGTCGCGGCCGCTGCTGGCGATCGCCGTCGGCCTGGTGCTCGGCGCCGCGCTCACGTTCGGCCTGGCCGAGGCGGTGCTGTCGTACTTCAAGGACCACAGCAAGCTGCAGCCGTTCAACCGGTTCGTGGCGGCGATGTCGCCGATCCACGAGTACGACGCCCTCGGCGTGTGGCTGATGCGCGGCGCCGGCGCGTTCCTGCTCGCCGCCGGCGCCGGGCTGGCGTTCGCGTGGCGCGGCGGTCGGACGGTGGCGTGGTCGCTGATCGTCGCCGGCATCGTCGTCCTCGGCTTCGGCATCGCCTTCCACTGGATGATCGGCGAGGTCTCGTTCGTCGAGGTCGGCCGGTGGGCGGCGCTGATCATGCTGGTGCCGCTGCCGCTGCTGCTGGTGCTGGGCGTGCTGCGCTACTTCTTCAGCTTCTTCACGACCGTGTCGGTGGCCGGCGTCTTCATCGGCTCGATGGCGCTGGTCGTGGTGCTGTCGGTGATGAGCGGCTTCGAGAGCGACCTGCGGGTCAAGATCCTGGGCTCGAACGCGCACATCCGCGTCACCCGGGACGAGGGCGGCATCGAGGACTGGCTGGCCACGATCGATCAGCTCAAGGCCGTCCCCGGCGTCGTCGCGGTGACGCCCTACGCCACCAGCGAGGTGGTGCTGTCGGCCAACAACAACTACGCCAGCGTCATCATCAAGGGCATCGATCCCGACACCGTCGGTGGCGTCACCGACCTGGTCAAGGATCTCGAGGAGCCGTCGGCGATGCAGCGGCTGTACCCGCTGGCGCACGACGACCTCGACCAGACCGTCGAGCACCCCGACGACGGCGGCGGCGACGGCGGCGACGCCGGCGTCACCGATCCCGCGCCCGGCGACATGCCGACCGGCACCGACCCCATCGACTTCAGCGGCGGCGACGACGACCCCGACGACGCCGGCCCCGGTGACGGCGGGGCCGCGACCGATCCGAGCGCGGCCGACGACGGCGACCCGGCGGCCGGGCCGGTGACGACGCCCGACGCCGCCGCCGCCGACGCCCGCGCCGCGGCCCCGGTCGATCCCGCGCCCGCCGACTTCGCGATCGGCGAGCCGGCCGATCCCGAGGACCTCAGCGGCGACGCCGGCGGCTACGACGACGACGCCTGGCGCGATCTCGGCGATCAGCTGCACGACGACGTCGGCGGCATGCAGCTCGACCGCGCCCCCGAGGTGCTGGCCGTGGGCCCGCGCGACGGCGGCCGCATCGCGCTGCTCGACGGCGTCCTGGTCGGCAAGGAGCTGGTCAAGCAGCTCCACCTCTACACCGGCCAGGAGGTCCGCCTGGTGTCGCCGCTGGCCGACCCGTCGAACCCCGACGCCACCGGCTCGCCGATCCCGTTCCACCGCGACTACCGGGTCGCCGGCGTCTTCTACACCGGCATGTACGAGTACGACCTCAAGTTCGTCTACGTCACGATCGACTCGCTGCAGGACTTCCTGCAGACCGGCGACACCGTCGACGGCATCGAGATCCGCATCGCCGATCCCGAGGACACCGGCGCGGTCGGCGCCCGGATCCGCAAGGCGCTCGGCGCCGGCTACAGCGTCCAGGACTGGAAGGAGCTCAACCGCAACCTGTTCTCGGCCCTCAAGCTCGAGAAGATCGCGATGTTCCTGGTGCTGGCCATCATCATCCTGGTCGCCTCGTTCTCGATCATCGGCAACCTGATCATGGTCGTCGTCGAGAAGGGCAAGGAGATCGCGCTGCTCAAGACCCTGGGCGCCACCGATCAGGGCGTCATGCGCATCTTCGTGATGCAGGGCTTCTTCATCGGCGCGGTCGGCACCCTGTCCGGCGTCGTCACCGGCCTGATCGTGTGCTGGGCGTGCGCGCGCTGGGGCTTCCCGATCAACCCGGACGTCTACTACATCGACAAGCTGCCCATCCACGTCGACATGCCGTCGGTGGCGCTGATCGGCACCGCCGGCCTGCTCATCAGCGTGGTCGCCACGATCTACCCGGCGCTGATCGCGGCGCGGCTGCGGCCGGCGGTCGGGCTCCGTCACGAGTGAATGAACGCCGCCGGCGCCGGCGACAACGCGGCGGCCGGTGTGGCGCGACCGCGGCGTCGATGTCGTCGACCGTGAACGGCGCTTGACGGCGCGCCGCCGCAACCGCCCGGGATGTGGTGCGGCAGGACGTGGCACGGCGGATGCTCTGGTACCGGAGCATCATGAAGTCCGCCGCCCTGCTCCTGCCCGCCACGCTCGCCGCCGCCGCGCTCCTCGCCGCTCCCTCCGCCGCCCACGCCGGCGGCTACGTCTCGCTCGGCGTCGGCACCGCGCCGACCTTCCACGACGACCTCTCGGCCAGCTTCTCCGGCGAGGGCCACGCCTCGGGCCGGGCCATGCTGGGCCAGAAGCTGGGCCGCTTCGCCATCGAGGCCGGCCTCAGCGGCTACGGCGTCGACGGCGTCAGCGCCCAGACCGCCGACGTCGTCGACGGCCGCGCCATCTCGGCGACGGTCTCCGGCAAGTTCCACGTCCCCCTCGGCGATCGCCTGACCGGTTACCTGCGCGGCGGCCTCGGCCACACCTGGCTGCGCGCCGACGGCACCACCGACCTCGAGGGCCGCAGCTACCACGGCGGCCTGGGGATGGAGTACGGCTTCGAGGCGCTGCTGGCCTCGGGCTCGATCTGGGTCGAGATCCGGCGCGACGTCGAGGACCTCGCCCGCGACGGCATGACCGTGCAGGGCACCGCGGACACGGTCTCGGTCGGCGTCTCGATCGGCCTGTGAACCGCGGCTGCGGCCGGCGCCCGCCCGCGGAGCCTGCAAAGCTCCGCGCGGGCCGCCGCCTCCGCCGCGGGGCGGGTCAGAGCGTGACCCGCCACAGCCGCCAGGCGCTGTGCTCCTCGGCGCCGACCCCGGCGTAGAGCCGCTGGGCGTCGGCGTTCCAGTCGAGGACCATCCACTCGAAGCGGCCGCAGCCGCGGGCCTCGGCCTCGGCGCGCAGCCGGGCCAGCACCGCGGTGGCGACCCCGCGGCGGCGGGCGTCGGGGTGGACGAACAGGTCCTCGAGGAACAGGGTCGGGCGGGCCCGGAACGTCGAGTACGTCATGAAGGTCGCGGCGTAGGCGGCGACCGCGCCGTCGACCTCGGCGACCCACAGCTCGTAGCGAGGGGGATCGGCGAAGGCGTCGGCGACCAGGCGGGCGGCGGCGTCGTCGTCCGGGGGCGGCAGGCTCTCGAACGCGGCCAGGGCGCGGACCAGGGCGAGGAAGGCAGGCCCATCAGCGGGCAGGGCGCGGCGGACCAGGACCGACATCGTCAGACCCTATCCGATCGGGTCCGATCTGGCCGGATCTCCAGGCAACCAGCCGCATCACGGTGCGGTCCAAGCGACGTTGACAGCCCCGGACCACCCGACTACGTTCCCGACCTCTTTCGACTTTCCGTGACCGAGCCGAGCCAAACACCCCCGTCGTCCCACGCCTCGCGGGACGATCTGCCGGGCCCCGCCGCGGGCAGCCCGTACCGGTCGGCCCCCGGCACCGGACGCCGTGGTGGCGTCGGCGCCCGGGTCGAGGTCGCCGGCATGGTCAAGGAGTACGTCCACGACGGCCTCAAGCTGTCAGTGCTCCAGGGCGTCGACCTGGTCCTCGACCCCGGCGAGATGGTCGCCGTGGTCGGCGCCTCCGGCGTCGGCAAGTCCACGTTCTTGCAGATCCTCGGCACCCTCGACCTGCCGACCAGCGGCAGCATCAAGTTCGACGGCGAGGAGATCACCCGGATGAGCCCCAGCCGGCTCGCCGAGTTCCGCAACCGCAAGATCGGCTTCGTCTTCCAGTTCCACCACCTGCTGCCCGAGTTCACCGCGCTCGAGAACGTCATGATGCCGGCGCTGATCCAGCGCATCGGCATGGGCGTCGCCGAGCGGCGCGCCCGCGACATCCTCAAGCGGGTCGGGCTGGCGTCGCGCCTGACCCACCGCCCCTCCGAGCTGTCGGGCGGCGAGCAGCAGCGGGTCGCGCTGGCCCGCGCCATGGTCCTCGAGCCCGCGCTGCTGCTGGCCGACGAGCCCACCGGCAACCTCGACCGCAAGACCGGCGAGGACATCCATCAGCTGTTCCTCGACCTCAACCGCGAGCGGGGCTCGACCCTGCTGGTGGTGACCCACAACCCCGAGCTGGCCGGCCTGATGCCGCGTTGCCTGCGCATGATCGACGGCGGTCGGCTCGAGGAGATCCAGGACCATGGCCGCGCCGCGGCACCGCCGACAGAGCCGGCGCCGGGCGACGGCGAGCAGGGAGTCGAGTCGTGATCGCTGTCGTGGAATCGGGACGCGCGCGCGCCGGCAGGCGCACGTGGCTGGCGGCGCTGGTGGCCTGCCTGGCCGGCCTGCTGATCGCCGGCGGCGCCGCGCCGGCGTGGGCGCAGGTCCCGGGGCCGGGGCCGCAGCCCGGCGACGACACCGCCGGTGGCGGTGACGACGACGGCGGCCCCGCGATCCCCGGCCTCGGCGACGACGGCGACGGCGACGCCGCCCCCGACGAGGGCCTCGGCGCGGTCATGCCGCGCATGAACGGCCGGCCGATCGAGCGCATCCAGTTCCGCGGCAACCGCAAGGTCGAGGACGACGCCATCCGCGTCAACCTGCTGACCCGGGTCGGCGCCACGTTCGATCCCAACAAGGTGCGCGAGGACATCCGCGCGATGTGGAAGATGGGGTTCTTCGCCGACGTCCGCGTCGAGGCGGAGATCGCCCCCGGCGGCGGCGCGATCCTCACGTTCGTCGTCACCGAGAAGCCGTCGATCCGCAAGATCCTGGTCGCCGGCAACGACGGCCTCGAGCTCGACAAGATCAACGAGGTCATCGACCTGCAGCGCGACGCCATCCTCGACGTCGCCAAGATCAAGAAGAACCGCCAGAAGATCCAGGACCTCTACGTCGACAAGGGCTACTACCTGGCCAAGGTCGACTACGACGTCCGCCCGGTCAACGAGGCCGAGGTCGACGTCTACTTCATCGTCGACGAGCGCGCCAAGGTCCAGATCCGCGACGTCCAGTTCATCGGCAACGAGGCCATCTCCGACGACGAGCTGCGCGGCCTGATCGCGACCCAGAAGGGCGGGGCGCTGTCGTTCCTCAACGACTCGGGCACCTTCAACGAGGAGGCCTTCGAGCGCGACCTGCTGATCATCAGCGCCCACTACTGGGACAAGGGCTTCGCCACGGTCAACGTCGGCGAGCCGCAGCTGCGGCTGTCGCGCGACAAGCGCTACATGTACCTCTCGATCCCGATCGAGGAGGGCCCGGTCTACAAGATCGCCTCGATCGAGTTCCGCGGCGACCTGATCGGCACCGCCGAGGACCAGGCCAAGAAGGTCAAGATCAAGCCGGGCTCGACGTTCTCGCGCTCGGTGATCGCCGAGGACCGCGAGCGCCTGTCCAACTTCTACATGGACCAGGGCTACGCCTACGCCAACGTCCTGCCGCTGACCAAGCCCATCCCCGGCAAGAACGAGATCGCGCTGATCTTCGAGGTCGAGCGCGGCAAGAAGGCCTACTTCGAGCGCATCAACATCCGCGGCAACTCCAAGACCCGCGACAAGGTCATCCGCCGCGAGATGAAGATCTCCGAGGGCGAGCTGTTCAACAACACCAACCTCGAGATCTCGAAGCGCCGGATCAACGCGCTCGGCTTCTTCGAGAAGGTCGACGTCTCGACCAAGCGCGGCAGCTCGGACGAGTTCGTCGAGGTCAACGTCGAGGTCTCCGAGCGCGCCACCGGCACGTTCCAGATCGGCGCCGGGTTCTCGTCGGTCGAGAACTTCATCGCCCAGGCCCAGATCTCCCAGAACAACCTGTTCGGCCGCGGCCAGCAGCTGACCCTGCAGGCCCAGCTGTCGAGCCTGCGCCAGCTGTTCCTGCTGCGCTTCGTCGAGCCCTACTTCCTCGACACCAACTGGACCTTCGCGTTCGACCTCTACAACCAGAGCCGCGCCTTCGGCACCTTCGCCCGCAACGCCTCGGGCGGCGACCTGACCTGGGGCTACCCGCTGTCGTACGAGGCCCGCGCGTTCCTGACCTACAAGCTCGAGGACGTCGGCATCACCACCGGCAGCCGCGGCTTCGCCGACTTCGGCGCGGTCCGCGAGCCCATCGAGGCCACCGACGTCGCCAACCTGTTCCGCGGCGGCGTGACCTCGTCGCTGCGGGCGTCGCTGTCGTGGGACTCGCGCAACAACCGGCTGTTCCCCAGCGGCGGCTGGTACGACTCGCTGTTCGTCGAGTGGGCCGATCGCTACACCGCGTCGGAGAACGTCTTCCTGCGCTGGGGCGGCTTCCTGCGCCACTACCGCGAGCTGTGGGGGCCGATGGTCCTGCACCTCAACGCCGAGGTCGGCGTCACCACCAGCCGCGACCCGCTGGGCGTGCCCATCTCCGAGCGCTACCTCATCGGCGGCATCTACGACGTCCGCGGCTTCGCGCCGCGGTCGCTGGGCCCGGTCCTGCGCACCGGCCGCGACCCCGACGATCCGCAGAGCGGCCTGACCCTGGGCGGCAACATGCAGGTCATCTTCAACAGCGAGATCGAGTTCCCGCTGTTCAAGCGGGTCGGCATCTCGGGCGTCGTCTTCTACGACATGGGCAACGCCTACAACCTGGAGGCCCGCTACTGCAGCGGCCTGGCCAGCGTCCGCCCCGCCGAGTCGCTCAAGTTCGACCCCTGCTTCCGGTTCCCGGACTCGCTGGTCTACGGCATCCGCAAGTCCGCGGGCTTCGGCTTCCGCTGGTTCAGCCCGATCGGGCCGCTGCGCTTTGAATGGGGCATCCCGCTCGATCGTCAGGCCAACGAGGACCCCCTGGTCTTCGAGTTCACGATCGGCAACTTCCTCTGAGCCCATGATCCCCGGCTTCCCGGCGCCCCCGGGAAGCCATTTGACGGCCAAGGCCCGGCGGGTTAGGACTTCCGCCCCACCGAGCCCCGTGGAGACCGCCATGAAGCGCATCGCCCCCATCCTCCTGGCCGCCGTCGGCGCGCTCCTCCTGCTCGCGCCGCTGACCGCGCCGCCCGCCGGCGCCGCGGGCGGCACCGGCAAGGTCGCCGTGATCGACCTCGAGCGGACGCTGTACGAGACGCCGGCCGGCAAGCGGGCCTCGGAGGCGTTCGACAAGACCCGCAAGGCCAAGCAGGCCAAGCTCGACAAGGAGCAGAAGGAGCTGCAGAAGTACGCCGCCGAGCTCGACAAGCAGGCGACCGTGCTCAAGCCCGACGTCCTCGAGCAGAAGCGCGCCGACCTGCAGAAGAAGTTCGTCACGCTGCAGGAGCTCTACGTCAACCTCGAGCGCGAGCTGTCCGAGGAGCGGACCAAGCTGGTCCAGGACCTGCTCAAGAAGGCCGGCCCGTTCGTCGAGCAGCTGGCCAAGGACGAGGGCGTCGACCTGATCGTGGACTCGAGCGCGGTGGTGTGGGCCAACAGCGCCGTCGATCTCACCGAGAAGCTCAACAAGAAGATGAAGTGATCGCGGCGCGGCCTCGCGAGGTCGCGACCGTGACGGCCGCGCGGCGACGGCGCCGCGCCGGCCCGCGCCCCGGCGGCGGCGGGCGACGAATGGCCCGGCCGGGCCCGCTGTGATATGAGCGCAGCATGGCCGCCGTGCTGACCGTCGAGCAGATCCAGGAGATCCTGCCGCACCGCTTCCCGTT
Source organism: Kofleriaceae bacterium (assembly GCA_020633495.1). Taxonomy (GTDB): domain Bacteria; phylum Myxococcota_A; class Polyangia; order Haliangiales; family Haliangiaceae; genus WYBA01. Next base: position 22,362 of record JACKDR010000047.1, read on the forward strand.
CCTACTGATCGACCGGGTCCTCGAGCTCGGCGACGACCGGATCGTCGCGCTCAAGAACGTCAGCGTCAACGAGCCGTTCTTCCAGGGCCACTTCCCGGGCGCGCCGGTGATGCCGGGCGTGCTCCAGGTCGAGGCCATGGCCCAGGCCGGCGGCGTCCTGGCCAGCCGGATCGTCGCGTTCGACCGCACGACCCACGTCATGCTGTTCATGGCGATCGACCAGGTCAAGTTCCGGCGCCCGGTGGTGCCCGGCGACCAGCTCCACATCGAGGTCGTGCCGCTGCGCAAGGGCCGCATCTTCAAGCTCAAGGGCGAGTGCCGGGTCGACGGCAACGTCGTGTCGTCGGCCGAGCTGCTGGCGACGATGGCCCCGAGGGACAAGGTCGCGTGAGCCGTCGGGCCGGCACCGCGCTGCTCGCCGCCGGCGTCGGGCTCGCCGGCGTCGGCTGCGGCAAGCACGAGCAAGCGATCCGGCGCGATCGCGACGCCGGCGCCGCGGTCGAGGTCGTCGACCGCGGCCAGGTCGGCGCCCGGACCAGCGGCGACGAGCGCGAGCCCAACGATCGCGACGCCGACGCCACGCCGACCGCGCCCGGCAGCCTGGTGCGGGGCTCGCTCGACGGCGAGACCGACGTCGACGTCTACAAGATCGCGGTGCCGACCACCGGCCAGCTGCGGGTCATGGTCGGCGGCATCGACGGCGTCGACCTCAAGCTCGAGCTGCGCGACGACCACGGCGCGGTGCTGGCGCGGTCGGATCGCGGGCCGGCGGGCACCGTCGAGGGCTTCCCCGACTTCGGCGTCGTCAAGGGCGACTACTTCCTCGCGGTCGCCGAGTACGTCAAGCCGCGCAAGAAGCCCAAGAAGGCCAAGAAGCCCAAGAAGGGCGCGCCGGACGCCGCCGCCGAGCCCGTGGGCCGGACCGGGCCGTCGCCGGTCTACGAGCTGACGATCGATCTCGTCGAGCGCGCGCCCGACCTCACCGAGATCGAGCCCGACGACGACGCCGGCACCGCGGTCGAGGTCCTGCTGGCCGACACCGTCCACGGCTGGATCGGCTGGAGCGGCGACGTCGACCTGTGGAAGCTGTCGCTCGAGGGCATCGGCGAGCGCTACGGCCTCGACGTCGAGGTCGCCGGCGTCGACGGCCTCAAGCTCGCGGTCGAGGTGCTCGACGCCGGCGGCGAGATCGTCCAGGCCCGCAAGGGCGACAAGGGCGGGCCGGTGGTGATCCAGAGCATCGTGCCGTCGATCGCGCCGGACCAGCCGCCCTGGTACTTCGTCAAGATCGCCGCCGACCGGTCGAACCCGGAGGTCGGCTACGACCTGCGGTTCACGACCCGGCTGCTCGAGCACGACGAGGAGGTCGAGCCCAACGACGACCCGGCGCGCGCCACGCCGCTGCGCTTCGACGGCGTCGCCACCTCCGGCACGATGCGCGCCGGCTGGGTCACCGGCGACGTCGACCGGTTCCTGCTCGAGCCCCAGCCCGACGCCGTGCTGCTCGACGTCGGCGTCGAGCCGCCGCCGGGCGTCGACCTGTCGCTCGAGGTCGCGCTCGCCGACGGCGCGATGATCGCCGCCGGCGACGCCGCCGGCCCGGGCAAGCGCGAGCGCCTGTCGGGCGTCGCGATCCCGGCGGGGCAGGGCGCGATCGTCACGGTCAAGGCCAAGCCGACCAAGCAGGACAGCGGCGAGGTCCGGCCGTACCGGCTGACCTGGTCGTTCACCCCGGGCGAGCTGCCGATGCCGCCCGAGGAGACCGACGACGGCGCCGGCGACGACGACGACGACGGCGCCGCGCCGATCGGCAGCCCCGACGAGACCGAGCCGGGCTCGCCTCGATGACCACGCGCCGCGGCTACGGCTGGTACGTGGTCGCGCTGCTCGCCGCGAGCAACTTCCTCAACTACGCCCAGCGCAACGTCCTGTACTCGGCGTACGACGACCTGCGCGCGACGTTCGCGCTGTCGGACGTGCAGCTGGGGCTGCTCGGGACGATCTACATGGGCGCCCACGCGCTCGGCACGCTGCCCGCGGGCTGGCTCGGCGATCGCGTCGATCGGCGCCGCCTGATCGCGGTCGCGCTGCTGCTGTGGAGCGCCGCCGCGCTCGCCGCCGCCGGGGCCACCAACTTCGCGACCCTGGCGGTGGCCCGCGGCGTCACCGGGCTCGCCACCGCGTGCGTCGTCCCGGTGGCCAACGCGATCATCGCCGAGACCTTCCCCTCCGAGCGCAAGGCCTCGGTGCTGGCGGTCTTCAACCTGGGGTTGTTCTTCGGCGGCGTCACCGGCGCCGCGCTCGGCGCGTTCCCCGGCTTCCCCGACGCGCTGATCGGCCTCGCGATCCCCGGGCTGTTCGCCGCCTTGCTGGTCGTGCGCATCGACGTGCCGCGGCGGCCGGTCCGGGTCAAGGCGCCGGGCGCCCGCGCGCTGTACCGCGAGGCCCGCGACCTGCTGCGCATCCGCACGCTGCGCTGGCTGATGGTCTCGACCACGCTGATGGCGTTCGCCGCCGGCGGCCTGCAGGCGTGGCTGCTCGACTTCCTCAAGAAGGCCAAGGGCATGTCCGAGGCGTCGGCGACGTCGCTGCTGGGCGCCGCGTTCCTGGGCGGCCTGTGCGGCGTCATCGCCGGCGGCCGCATCGGCGACGCCATGCGGCGCCGCTTCGTCCACGGCCGCCTGCTGACGATCGCGATCGGCATGGGCTCGACCGTGCCGTTCGCGCTGCTGGCGATCCTGGTGCCGCCAGGCCCGGGGCTGGTCGTGGCGTCGATCGGGACGATGTTCTTCATCAGCTGGTACCACGGCCCGATGGCCGCCACCGTCGACGACCTGGCGCCGCCGGGCCGGGCGGTGTCGACCCAGGCGCTGGTGATCTTCTCGATGCACCTGCTCGGCACCGCGCCGGCGTCGTGGCTGGTCGGCGAGGTCAAGGCCGCGGTCGGGTTCCAGTGGGCGATGCTGCTGCCCACCGCGGTCATCGGCCTGGCCGGGCTGGCGATGGTCCGCGCCTTCGGCAGCTTCGCGGCGGACGCGGCCCGGCACGGTTCGACTCACGCCAGCCGAGACGCTATAACCGACGCCGATGGCTAGAACCCTCGGGCCCCAGCTGGCGGTGGTGCTCCTCGTGGCGGCGGTCGCGGCGGCCGGGTGTGGCGGGCCCAGCGGCGGCGCCGCCAAGGCCCTCGATCGCTACGGCCAGGCCCTGCGCGACAAGAACTACGAGCGCGCCTACGAGCTGATGTCGTCGAGCTTCCGCGCCAAGGTCTCGCGCGAGGAGTTCGTGCGGATGATGCGGGACAACCCGCGCGAGGTCGGCGAGACCACCCGCCGCCTCGACAAGCACCCCAGCCGCATGGAGATCTCCGCCGAGTTCGAGTACGGCCTCGGCGACTCGATGCGCCTGGTGCAGGAGGGCGGGGTCTGGAAGATCGCCAGCAACCCGCTGACCTTCTACGACCAGTCGACGCCGCGCGCGACGCTGCGCTCGATGCTGCGCGCGTACCGGCTCGAGCGCTGGGACGTCATGCTGCGCTTCGTCCCCGACAAGTACCGCCAGAAGATGGACGTCGAGAAGATGCAGCGCCAGTTCCAGGGCGCCAAGCGCCAGGAGATGGAGGTCCTCATGAACATGCTCGAGGCCAACATCGACGAGGCGATCCAGGAGAAGGGCAACGAGGCGCGCATGAGCTACGGCGAGCGCTACGAGGTCAAGTTCGTCCGCGAGGACGGCGCGTGGAAGATCAAGGACCTCGACTGACGACGGTGGCGCAGTCGCCGGGGCGCGACGGGCCGCGACCGACGACGGAGGCGGCGACGGCGGGAGTGTCAGGCGGGCGACGACGCCGTCAGAGATCTGCCGTGTAGGGGCGGGTCGGGAGCGGTGTCGTGTCACTCGCTACGCAAAAAGTTCAAGGCCGCGACCGCGAGCCCAACTAGCCGAGGTCGTGAGCAAAATGACGATCTCGCGGCACGATGTGGGGTGTTCGGTCCTGCCCGGTGTCACGGTTGGGCGCGGGATCCCCCATGCCGGCGGGAGCGAGATCCGTCCGCCAAATGCTAGACCCCGTATGGTTTTCCTGCGTTAGACTAACGTAGCCAGCGGACGAGACTGAAGGTCCGCCGCTTGCACCTGAGAGACAGCGAGCAGGTCAGGTTCCCGATCCACTCACGTTGAAATTTGACACTCCCCGACACCGTCCTTACCTACTAGAAAGGCGGTAGCCATGCTGGACCCGTGGATCATCGAAGAGATCGTTCGACGCGAGCGCGACGACCAGCGTCGTCGCGACGAGGAGCGCCGTATCGAGCTACCGCTCGAGAATCCACCGCGCTACCACGACAGCGACCCCCAGCCCCCCGTCCCCAAGGACGAGGGTGAACGCGGCGTCATCGTCATCGACATCTGAGTCGACGACGTCACGAGCTGACGCCTGACGGGCGGCCGCGCGCGGCCGCCCGTCGCATTTTCGGTCGCCGGCGGTCGCGCGCGGCCCTGGCGGCGCCCTCGACGGTGGAGGTGGCGCGCGGGGCCCCGGCCGGCGCGGCGCCCTCGGACGGTGGAGGTGGCGAGCGCGGTCCCCGCCGGTGTGGGTCCGGCTCTGCTGGTGAGTGGCGTTCGCAGCCAGGCCCACGGGTGCCAGGCGTTGCCGCTTGGAACCGGGTCTCCGGCGGTGGTACAGGCACCTCGCCCCCTCATGCGGCTGCCCACGACAGAGACCGCGCGCCCGCGCGCTCGGCTGCTGTTCACCCTGCTCGCCGCCGCGGTGGGCTGGGGGGTGCTGCTGTGGACCGCGTACGATCCGTCGGTCGGCAGCCCGCACCACGACGGGCCGTGGGCGTTCACGCTGTTCCTCGGCGTGATCATCGCCGCCCGCGGCATGGCGTTCCGGCTGGTGCCCGAGAGCGTGCTGTCGCTCGACTCGGCGTTCTACGTCGCCGCCGCGGCGTGCCTGGGCGCGGCGCCCGCCGGCCGCCTGGTCGCGCTCGCGCTCACGCTCGACTCGCTGTGGCGCCTGTGGTGGCGCGAGCGGCGGGCCCGGCTCGCCCGCCACGCCTGGCGCGAGGAGCTGGCCTACGTCGTCTACTTCGGCGGCATGACCGGCGCGCTGGTGATGGCGTGCGGCATGATCTTCGGCGTCGACGACCTCGACCTCACCGGCGGCTCGCAGCTGGCGGTCGCGGCGCGGGTCTTCGCGGTCGGCGGCGCGCTGCTGGTCAGCCACTACTCGGTGCAGGGCGTGCGCTCGGTGCTCGCTGGCCGGGCCGCGCGCTCGTACCTGCGCGACGTCGTGCTGCCCGGCGTGCTGTCGGAGGCGTCGCTGCTGCCGGCGGCGGTCGTGCTGGTGCTGCTGTACCGGCCCGACGAGCTGCTCGCGTTCGGCCTGGTGTGCTCGACGTACCTGCTGGTCAACTTCGTCTTCAACCGCCTGCAGGGCGCGTCGGCCGCGCTGCGGCGCCGGGTCCGCGAGCTCGAGATCCTCGACACCACGGCGCGGCGGCTGGCCGCGTCGCTGCAGCTGCAGGAGCTGGTCGACACCGTCGCGCGCGAGACCACGCGGGCGCTCCCCGAGGCCGAGGTCGTCGCGCTGGTCCACCGCGGCGCCGACCAGCAGGGCGGCGCCGAGCGGCTGGTCGTCGACGCCTACGACCGCGCCCACGACCGCTTCACCCGCCTGCAGCTGGGCCGCCCCGAGGGCGCGACCGCGTGGGTCATGCACAACCAGGTGCCGCTGGTGATCGCCGACCTGGTCGACAGCGACGTCGCGGTCGGCGCCGCCGGCACCGAGGGCGTGCGCGCCTGGCTGGGCGTGCCGATCTTCATGTACGGCGGCTGCGAGGGCGTGCTGTCGGTGCAGAGCCGCACCGCCGGGGTCTTCGGCGCCGAGCACCAGCGGCTGCTGGAGTCGATCGGGCTGCAGGTCGCGGCGGCGCTGCAGAACGCGCACCTCTACGAGATGGCGATGGTCGACGGCCTCACCGGGCTGTTCGTGCGCCGCTACTTCGACGCCCGCATCGAGGAGGAGATCGAGCGCGCCAAGCGCTACGAGACCGGCTTCTCGGTGGTGATGATGGACGTCGACGACTTCAAGCGCCTCAACGACACCCACGGCCACCAGGTCGGCGACCGGGTGC
>JACKDR010000048.1 GCA_020633495.1 Kofleriaceae bacterium
CCCACCGCTCGCGCAGGCGGGGATCCGCGACACGCTCCTGGCGCCGCGCAGCGACGGCGCCGACGCGCCCCCGCGGCGCGCCGCGGTCACGACGGCGGCGGCGCCGCGTACGACCGCGCCGGGAACGGATCGGCGGTGTCGCGCCGCTGCAGCTCGGCCGGCGTCCACACCGCGCCCTTCTCGGCGAAGATCGCGAAGCCGATGACGCCGACGTTGCGATCGCCGCTGGTCCTGGCGGCGTAGGAGTCGTCGACGGCGCCGAACCGGAACGCGGCGACCTGGTCGTCGGACTGGCGGAAGCCATCGATGACCAGCACCCCGTACGGATCGAGGATGTAGCCGCGGCGCGCCGGATCGGCGGGCGCGCCGTCGATGACGTCGAGGCCGTCGACCGAGGTCACGACCTCGAAGCGGGCGCCGGTGCCGTTGCGCACGACCAGGCGGTAGCGATCGCCGTCGGCGCCGACCACGAAGGCGCGGCCGGCGGTGGCGATGCCGGGCAGCATCGCGCCCGAGGCGTCGACCACCGAGATGCCGAGCGAGCCGTCGCCGGCGTAGACCTCGAGCGGCGCGACCTGGGCGCCGAGGTAGTCGGCGTGGGCCCGCACGCCCTCGGCGTCGTTGTAGCGCAGCGCGACGATCGCCCACGGATCGGTCGACGCCCGCTGGAACGGCTGCGTCGTCACCGGCGCGTACACCGACTCGCCCCACACCGTGCCGAGGCCGGGCCGCTCGCTGGGCGCGGGCTCGGGCGTCGGCGCCACCACCGTGACCTGGCCGGTCGCCGCCGGCGGCGCGACGTAGCCGCCGCCGGCGTAGGCGCCGCCGGCGTCACCGTAGCCGCCGGAGTCGCCGGCCACCGGCGTCCCCGGGTAGGCGCCCTGGCCGGGTCCCGCGGCCTGTTTCTGCGGACCACCCCAACCGCCGCCGCCGGCGCCGCAGGCGGCGACCAGCGAGACGAGCGCGGGCAAGGCGATGCTCCCGGGGAGCGCGCGGACGCGATCCAACATTGGCTTCCTCCGTGCGGCGCCGGCGCGCCGCGTTGACGTGGCGACCGCCGATCAGCGGCCGAAGTGCAGCCCGAGATGGGCGAACAGGCTGACGTCGTTGCGCGACGGCGTGGTCGCGACCGAGCACGGGCCCTCGCACATCGCGGGCTCGGCGCTCGGCGGCCCCTTGGCGACCATGACCCGCAAGGCGACGTAGACGCCGAAGTGGCGCGGCCGCGGCGAGGCCCAGCCGCGGCCGTCGACCTCGAAGCCGAAACCGGCGATGGCGTCGGGCCGGTACAGCACGCCGCCCCGGTTCCACATGACGCGCTCGGCGCCGAGCCCGCCCTCGACCCAGAACTGCATGCCGACCGGCGAGTCCTTGGGCGCGACGTCGGCGAGCTGCCAGTGCAGCGCGGCGCCGCCGCGGGTGGTGCGGCCGTCGCGGTCGAGCCGATCGCCGAGGCCGTCGCCGACGGTGAGGTACTCGTACTCGCCCATCACCGAGACCGTGCCGTAGCGGTAGCCGAGGCTGGCGTGGAAGCCGCTCGACGGCCCGTTGACGTCGCCGACGTCGGCGCCGCCGAGCAAGAGGCCGATCCGGGTGTCGATCCGGCGCTCCACCGGCGGCGCGTCGGCGGCGATCGCGGTGTCGGCGGCGGCGGGCGCGACCCCGGCGGCGAGCGTGGCGACCGTGGCGAGGGTGGCGACCGAGGCGACCGTGGCGAGCGAGGCGAGGCGAGTGCGCATGACGTCGGGACAACGAGCCGCGCCGGCCCGGCTTACACGTGGTATCGGATCGTCGTGGCCGAGCCCGCGCCCCCGCCCGTGACCGCGACCGCACCGGACGCCGCGCCGCCGCCTGCCGCCCGCCCCGGCGTGCCGCCGTGGCAGCGCCGCTACCTGATCGCGACCACGGCGATCGTCGGCTGGGCCCTGGGCTACGCGCTGGCGGCGTGGAGCCAGTGGCCGCGCGTCATGTACGACCCGCTGCGGCGGGCCTGGCTGGTCCGCGCCCGGCCGGGCAGCCCGGTGCCCATCGACTACTGGGGCCTGATGCTCTACGGCGCCAGCGGCGCGGCCGTCGGCGGCGCCGCCGCGCTGCTCGCGCTGGCGGCGTGGCGCCGGCCGGTGCCGGCGCGGGTCCTCAACCTGCTCGGCGCCTGGGCGATCACCGCGTTCGTCCTGGGCGGCGGCTACTTCATGTGGACGCTGCTGGCGTTCTGATCGACGGCGGCGTCGGTCGCCGGCGCCCACAGCTCGTGCAGCCCGATCGGCTGGTCGGTGGACCAGTCGGGACGCGCGCTGTCGAGCAGCGCCAGCACCTCGGTCCAGCGCGCGGCCACCGGGCCGTGGACGCGGACCACCCCGACGTAGCCGAGGAACTGGTAGAGCGCGACGACCACCGGGTCGCCGGCGCGCTGGTCGACGCCGACGTCGTAGATCCAGCCGCAGGTGGTGCGTCGGGTGCCACGGCGCACCGCGCCGGGCACCAGCGCGGCGAGGTCGTCGGGCCGCTCCACCAGCTCGGCGCACTCGACGCGGAGCCCGGCGAGCTCCTGGCCCAGCACGGTCCGCATCAGTCGGACCACACCGCCAGCGCCTCGGCCGCCTTGCTCGCGACCACGCGCGGCCCGGGCACCGGCTCGATCGACTCGACCAGGGCCTCGATCAGCGCCAGCTCGGGGCCGCCGGCGCGGACGTCGGCGCGCACCAGGTACGCGTAGGTCCCGTCGTCGAGCGCGAACAGGTAGCTCTCGACGGCGGCGCCGCGCAGCCGGATGCGCTGGCCCCGCAGGCCGTTGCGGGTCGACAGCGGCGCGGTCACCGGCGGGAGCTCGGCGCCGAGGTGCTCGGCGGTCCGCGCGATCAAGCCGGGTGCGCTCGGCACCGCGGCGCCGATCCACACCCGCGCCGGGTTGGCCGGGTGGTCGGCCGGGTAGTACCAGGCGTCGACGCCGGCCGCGCGCCCGACCCACCCCGCCGGCGGCTGGTAGACCACGCGGCGCCGCCGCGGCCGGCCGCGCAGGTGCACATCGCCGACGATCACCGCACGCACCGCGGCGCGGATCGGCGCCGGGTCGGAGGTCGTCGGCGCGACGCCCTGCGCCATCGCGCAGCTGTCGTCGAGGAACACGATGCCGAAGCACAGCTGCATCGGCGCGCCGTCGCAGCGACCGCGCACCGTCACCAGGGCCGCGTGCTCGCCCTCGTCGGTGACCAGCCGCTCGGGCGGCTCGATCGCCTCGCGCACGAACCCGGCGGGCGCGCCGGCGGCGTCGACGATGGCGACCGCCGGGCGCAGCGGCCCCGCGCGCTCGGTGTAGCGGATCATGCCGCTGGCCGGCCCGCCGGGGCCGACCAGCAGCGCCCCGCCGGCGCGACGCCGGACGGTCCAGCCCTGGGGAGGGAACGCGAACATCGTCCGCGACCTCGCGTCAGTCGGTCAGCCAGTTCCACCCCGCCTGCACGCCACCGGCGAGCCCGCCGACGATGCCGCCCGCGCCCGCGGCGATGCCGCCCATCACGCTGGGGCCGTCGTTGCCCGCCCACTTGTCGTAGGAGGTGCCCCAGTTGGCGCCCCAGTCCATGGCGCTGCGGTTGTCGCCGCCGTCGTTCTGCCCCCACACCCCGGTCCGCGTGTAGTCGCTGTCCGCCGCCATGCCGATGCCGGTGCCGGCCGCGGCGCCCACCGCGCCGGCGGCGAGCACCGGCGCGGCCATCCCGGCCGCTTCGCCGACCGCCCCGGCGCCCGCGGCCACCGCGGTGCCCTCGCCGGCGGCCGCGCCGACGATCGACGCCAGGCCCTCGGTCGTGCTGGCGACGCCGGCCGCGGTGCCGAAACCGCCCTCGGCGTACTTGCCTTCGTCGATCTCGTGGAGCCCGGCCGCGATGCCCAGCGGCCCGGTGATGATGCCGAGCGGCCCGAGCCCCGCGATGTCGCCGGGGCCGTGCTCGCCCGCCAGCCCGAGGCCGATATCGGCCACGTCGGGCATGATGCTCATCCACCACGGGATCTCGCTGCCGTGGCCGCCTTCGCCGTGCTCGCCTTCGCTCATGTCGGTCCGCCTTGTCGTGAGGGGGGGAGCGCCGAGCGGACGCCCGGGTCGGCAGGTGGAGGCAAGCCGCGGCAGGCTGTGACCGGAAATCCGACGCGGCCGCCCATCCGGACGCTCCCGCCCGGCTCAGCCCAGGCCGCCCACCACCAGGCCGTACAGGATGCCGGCGGCCAGCGCCAGCCCGGTCACCAGGGCCAGCAGGCCGAAGACCCGCAGGATCAGCGCCCGCGCCAGCGAGGTCGGCCGGGTCACGACCAGCTCGTCGAGCCGGCCCTCGGCCTCGTAGCGGCGCAGCTGATCGCCGCGCTCCTGCCGCATCTCGTCCTCGTCGAGGGTGCCGTCGAAGATGACGGTGTCCATCGGGAACTTCTCGGGCCGGAAGTGGGTGTTGAAGAAGTGGACCGTGAAGATGAAGCCGGTGGCCAGCAGCGCCTCGTCGGAGTGGACGATCGTCGCGACGTTGAACATCCAGCCGGGCAGGACCCGGGCGAACGCCTCGGGGAACCACAGCATCAGGCCGCTGGCGCCGATCGCGAACATGCCCCAGAACACCGCCAGGAAGTCGAACTTCTCCCAGTAGGTCCAGCGATCGAACGTCGGCTTGGGGCCGCGGAACAAGAACCAGCGCACCATCGCCTTGAAGTCGCGCCAGTCGCGGCGGTTGGGGAACAGCGAGTCGGCGCCGAGCAGGCGGTCGAGCACGCCCCGGCCGCCCTTGCGGCGCAGGAACGCCACGCTCATCGCCAGCGCCACCGCGAAGTAGCCGAACGTCACCACCGCGGCAGCGTGGTGGAAGAAGCGCGCCCGGCCCGGCCCGCCGATCGCGTCCATGACGGCGCGGGCCCACGGCGTGTCGTGGAACTTGAGCGGCAGCCCGGTGAGCGCCAGGGTCAGGAAGCTGACGACCACCACGACGTGCATCGCGATCTGGGTGCCGGTGAAGCGCCGGAAGATCCGGCCGCCGGTCGCCGGCGCCGTGGCGTGGGGCGCGCCGGCGCGGGCGCGCCGCTGCTTGTCGACGAACGCGCGCACCGCCCACAAGAGCGAGTGCGCCCAGAAGAACAGGAACGTGCCGATCAGCAGGCCGGTCATGGCCAGGCGGGTCCAGTACAGCGCCGGGTAGCGACCGCGATCGTGGTCGTCGGCGTGGGGCTGGTACTTCGCGAACGACGCGGTGGCGCCGGCGTGGCACTGGCTGCAGGTCTCGACCAGGTGGGCCGGGTTGACCGACGACGCGGGGTCGTCGGCCGGGCGTACGTCGTGGGCGGTGTGGCAGTCGGCGCAGCCGGCGACCTGCTCGGGGTAGCCGAGGTCGACGTTCTTGCCGTGGAAGCTGCGGAAGTAGGTCTCGCCCGCGACCGGCGTGACGTCGTTGCGCGCCATCATCGCGCGGTCGTCGTGGCAGGTCAGGCAGGCGCGGGTGTGGAAGACGCGGCCGGCGGCGTCGTTGTCGACGCGGGCGATCGCGTGGACGCCGTGGCAGTCGGTGCAGGTCGGCGCGTCGTCGTTGCCGGCGGCCAGCGCGGTGTAGTGCACCGACTCGAAGTACGGCTGCTGGCGATCGTGGCAGCCGGCGCAGGTCTCGGCGGCGCGCAGCTTGTCGCCCTGGTGCGGCCGGATGGCGTGGATGTCGGCGTGGCAGGTCGCGCACGCCACCGGCAGCCGCGCGCCGTCGTGGACGCTGCCGCGGTAGGCCTCGGCCTCCTCGCCGTGGCAGCGCGCGCACTCGGTGTCGGTGAAGCTGGCGACGCACTGCTGGTCGCCGCGGCTCGGCGGCGGCACCGCCGCGTCGGCCAGGTGGCAGGCGGTGCACGCCAGGTCCTTGTGCGCCGACGCGCCGTAGCGATCGGCGTGGACGGCGTCGTCGTGGCAGGTCAGGCACGCGGCCGGGCCGCCGTCGCCGCGGGCCGCGCGCGGCGCGGCGAGGGCCGACAGCGCCACGACCAGGGTCGCCAGGCGCCGGAGGCTGCGATGTCGTTGCGTGGTCACGGGGCCCCCCTTTCGGAGGCGGTCGGGTCAACGATCAGCTGCACAGCCCGGCGGCGCGGTGCGCCGTCTGCAGCTTGATCTTCGGGGTGTAGGCGCCCTCGGGGAACCGCTCGAGCACCTTGGCCGGCGGCCGCGCGAGGTCGAAGTGCGGGGTGTCGGCGACGCCGGCGAAGACGTCGAGCCAGTCGCGCAGGCCGTGGTCGAGGATGTACAGGTTGACGACGCCCTCCATCTTGAGCCGCTTCCACGCGGCGACCGCCGCGGCCTCGTCGTCGGCGACCAGGATGACGACGCCGTTGGCCGGCAGCTGCGCCAGCTGCGCCACGACGTCCTTGTGCGCGAGCTCGTCGAAGGTGACGTGCCGGGCCGAGTCGAGGTGGAAGGCTTCGAAGGCGTCACGCGGCCGCAGGTCGAGCGTGACCAGCTTGATCGAGGCGTCGTTCCAGGTCTTGACGAACTCGAGCGGGTGCACGAAGACGTCGCGGTCGTCGAGCTGGGCCTGGTAGGCGCCGCCCATGCGCGCCCACTTCTCCTCGGGGCTGGGCTGGCCGACGCCCCACACCACCAGCGCCAGGCCGAGCGCGGCGGCCGCGGCGCCGACGTAGCGGCGACGGCGCGGCCACCACGCCAGCGGCGCGCGCGGCGACGCGAACCACGCCTCGGTCTTCTCGGCGGCGTAGAACAGCGCCAGCGCGACGACGGTGATCGCCACCAGCGTGGCGCCGACCGACCAGCCCAGCCAGTCCGACACCAGCAGCCGCTCGGTGTACGAGCCGTTCCAGAACCGCCCGAACGACGCCACGCTCTCGCCGAACAGGCCGGCGCCCAGGATCGTGCCGCCGAAGAAGACCAGGCCGTCGATCTTGAGGCTGGCCGCCGACACGATCGACGTGCCGGGGCAGTAGCCGCCGACGACGAAGCCGACGCCCATGATCAGGCCGCCGACGACGCCCGGCCACAGGTAGGTCTGGTTGACGTAGATCTTGGCGAAGTCGACGTAGCCGAACGCCGCCCCCGCGAACAGCAGCAGCGCGGTGGTGAGGATGCCGGTGAACATGACCTTGAGGACGGTCATGTCGCGGAAGTAGAACTGGCCGGACAGCTTGCGGGCGTCGCCGAAGCCGGCCATCTCGAGCACGACGCCGAAGCCGACGCCGATGAGCCCGAAGATCAGCAGGCTCAGCAGGTGGCCGTGGCTGGTGAGGTCGAGCGGGAACATGGTGCCTCCTCAGTTCCAGAGCCGGCGCGCCGGGTACGCGACCGCGTAGGCGCCCAGGAAGACGGCGAGCATGAACGCCCAGCTGCCCGCGGACAGCACCGCGCCGCCGCTGAGCGCCTGTCCCGAGGTGCAGCCGCGCGCGAACCGGGCGCCGTAGCCCATCAGCGCGCCGCCGACGAGCGCGAGCGCGATGCGGGCGCGCGGCGACACGCGCGGCCCGGCGACGATCTCGGCCTTGAGGCGGCGGTGCGCGAACGCCGACAGCGCGCCGCCGAGCAGCGTCCCGAACAGCATCGCGACGCTCGAGTGATCGAGCGGGTTGCGATCGCCGCCGCCGACCGCGGCGAAGTAGCCGACGTGGTCGACGTGGGCCTGCGACACCACCGAGGTCATCGCGACCTGCAGGCGGCTGATGCCGCCGGAGGCGCCGAGGCCGCTGTGGGTCAGCGCGAAGGCGACGAAGAGGACGACGCCGAGCAGGACGCCGGCCAGGTACGGGTTCAGGTACGGCTTGGGGCGGTCAGTCGTCATGGCGGATACCTCCGGCGGGATCGCGGTCGTAGCCGAGCGCGGACCAGTCGAGCCGGGTGCCGGTGTCGTGGCACGCCGTGCAGGTCAGCGCGTCGTCGGCGGGCGCGACCATGTGCGTGATCGGCCAGTACATGTGGGTCCGGGTGAAGTCGTACTGGCCGCTGTAGGGCAGCCCGGCCAGCGCCATCCCCTTCTCGGCCGCGATGCTCCAGTCGAACTTGATCCAGAAGCCGTCCTCACCGCTGGTGATCGGCGGGATCAGGACGCGGTTGATCGGATCGAAGATCTGCTTGGCGCGGTGGACCTTGAACGGCCAGATCTTCGCGGTCGGATCGTCGCGCGAGCCGAGCGGCTGGTTGATCGCCTGGTCGTCCGACGTGAGCGTGTCGCCCACGACGTACCGATCCATGTGGCCGTTGTACCAGGCGTACTCGGGGCGGACGTCCTCGTCGTAGCGGAACTCGCCCTTGATCTTGAGGTACTCGTGCGGCTCGTCGGGGCGGGTGCCGTCGCCGGCCTTCGACCAGTCCCAGTCCATCTTGGTCGGGTACTTCCGCGCGAACGCCGGGATGTGGCAGGTCTGGCAGGCGACGCGCTCGGTGTGCTTGTTGAGGACGGCGTCGGCGTGCGCCGGGCCGGCGTGGCACTCGGTGCAGTCGAAGCGCGCGGCGCGGGTCGCCTCGGTGTAGGTCGCGTTGACCTTGCCGGGGATCAGGTGGTCGTGGGTCTGGTGGCAGTCGACGCACTGGAAGCCGAGGCGGCCCATGTGGACGTCGAGGCTCTCGCTGGGGTTGAGCAGCGAGTCGTCGAGGTCGCCGTGCTTGACGCCCATGCCGCCGCCGCCGTTGAAGTGGCACAGGCCGCAGTTGTCGCGGTTGGGCGCGCGCACGCTGCCGGCGACCGCGGCGAGGTCGACGTCGGGCCCGGGCAGCCCGGACTTGGCCTTGACGTAGCTGCCGGAGCCGTCGTGGCAGACCAGGCAGTCGACGTTGTCCTGGCGCTGGAAGTCGTAGTGATCGTCCTGCCAGCCGTAGCCGGCGTGGCACTTGGTGCACGAGCTCCAGTTGCCCTGCACGGCGATGCAGAAGTTGTTCATGACGTTGCGCTTGCCGATGCGCACGGTCTCGCCGCCGCGCTCGACGTCGCCCGACAGCCAGGTGAAGTGCGCGGTCTGCATGACCTGCTGCGCCGACTCGGGGTGGCAGGTCAGGCACTTCGCGGTGACCTCGGGCCCCGACGCCATCGGCTCCTTGAAGTACGCGCGGTGGTCGAGGTGCGGGCGGGCCCGGCCGGCGATCGGGTTGGTCGGCGCGACCTTGGACGCGGTCGACAGCCGCTGGTGCCGCGGGCCGCCGGTGGTCGACACCGCGAGCGCGCCACCACCGAGCAGGACGACGGCGACGGCGGCGAGGAGCAGGGAGCGGGTCATCGGGATCCTCCAGGGACGCCGAGACTCCTCAGCACGCCGCGTACCACCGCTAACTATCTATGATCGTTAGATCGAGATCCCGTGTCACATGGCGCGGTGCGACATGAGTGACACATAACGTCGCATGAAACGCGACATCCTGTAGCATCGTGCACCCCGATGTCGCGCCCCACCGACCCGACCGACACCGACCCGAGCCTGTTCGAGGCCGTCAACACCGCGTTCGGCTCGCTCGGGCGCGCCTGCCTCGCGCTCGACGCCGAGTTCCGCGTCGTGCACGCGTCGCCGTTCCTCGACCAGATCGGCGGCCCTGGCACCGCGACGTCGCTGGTCGGCGCGCCCATCGAGGGCGTGCTCGGCACCGAGCTGTTCGGCGAGCGCGGCCGGTTCCGCCAGGCCCTGCTCGGCGGCGAGCGCCGCGAGGGATGGCGCGGCATGTTCGCCGCCGGCGCGCAGCGCCACCTGGTCTCGATCTCCGGGTGCCCGCTCTTGCACACGCCCGACGGGCCGTGCGCGCCGGGCGTCGAGTACCTCGTCGTCGTGCGCCCCGCCGAGGAGGAGGTCGAGCCGCGCAACCCGCTGCACGGCGCCGGGCTGTCGGGCCGGTCGCAGGCGATGGGCCAGGTCTACCGCCTGCTCGAGATGCTCCACACCAGCGAGGCGACCGTGCTGATCGAGGGCGAGAGCGGCACCGGCAAGGAGGTGCTGGCGCGCATCATCCACGAGCAGTCGCCGCGCAGCCACGGCCCGTTCGTCGCGGTGGCGCCGGCGGCGCTGCCGGCCGAGCTGCTCGAGAGCGAGCTGTTCGGCCACGTCCGCGGCGCGTTCACCGGCGCGGTGCGCGATCGCGTCGGCCGCTTCGAGGCCGCGACCGACGGCACGCTGTTCCTCGACGAGCTCGGCGAGCTGCCGGCGCACCTGCAGGTGAAGCTCTTGCGGGTGCTGCAGGACAAGACCTTCGAGCGCGTCGGCGACAGCACGCCGCGCCGCACCGAGGCCCGGATCATCGCCGCGACCAACCGCAACCTGCGCGCCGAGATCGCCGCCGGGCGGTTCCGCGAGGACCTGTACTACCGCCTGCGCGTCGTGCCGATCGAGGTGCCACCGCTGCGGGCGCGCCGCGAGGACATCGAGCCGATCGCGCGGCTCCTGCTGGCGCGCGCCGGCAACCGCAGCGGCCGCTCGCTGCTGCTGTCGCCCGACGCGCTGCGGGTCCTCTTGTCCTACGCGTGGCCCGGCAACGTCCGCGAGCTCGAGAACGCGCTCGAGTTCGCGACCATCGTGTGCCGCGGCCAGACCATCCAGCCCGAGGACCTGCCGCCCGAGGTCCTGCGCGGCGCCGGCGTCGCGCCGGTGCCGGCGACCACCGCCGCCGCGCCCGCGCCCGCGGCCGCGACGAGCGTCGCCGCGGCCCCTGCCCGCCCCCGCCGTGGCGCCCGCGCCGGCCCTCGATCGCGACGCGATCCTGCGCGCGCTGCAGGAGCACGCCTGGAAGCGCGATCCCACGGCCCGCGCGCTCGGCATCAGCCGCAGCACGCTGTGGCGGCACATGCGCCAGCTCGGCCTGGGCTGAGCCGGCGCCACCACGGCACCAGGCGGCGGCACGACCACTCAGGCCGCGAACAGGCGATCGTCGACCAGGCAGCGCGCCAGCTCGGCGTAGACCGCGCGGAGCCGCGCGCCGTCGGGCGCGTCGCCGAGCGCGGCGACCAGGCGGCGCGCCAGCGGGCCGGCCGCGAGCAGCGCGTCGATCGTGGGCCCGAGCTCGCGCCAGTCGGCGTCGTCGCGGCGCAGCTCGCCGGCGAGGCCTCGCCACAGCTCGCCGACCGCGCACGGCGCGCGCCGGCCGAACGCGGCGAGCAGCGCCGGGGCGGTCAGCACCGCCCGCTCGCCCGCGGCGATCGTCGCGTGCAGCACCGCGACGAGCTCGTCGGTGGCGCAGCGCTCGACCTCGGCGAGCGGCCGCCACCGCTCGTCGACCAGCGCGCGCACCGCGGCGGTCACCAGCAGCGCGATCGCGAGGTCGGCGCGCGGCGTCTCCTGGACGTCGAGCAGGCGGATCTCGATCGCGCCCCGCTCGAACCGCGCGATCGCGCCGCGCGCGTTGAGGAACTCGTGCTCGAGCACGCCGTCCGGATCGAGCGGCGTGATCTCGGCGAGGATGGGCTGGAAGATGCGCGCGTCGTACTCCTGCCGCGACCGGATCACCTCGGGGATGACCTGGCCCATGGCCGACGGGATCCGCGCCTGGTGGGTGAGGTAGACGTGGAGGCGATTGTCGAGCAGGCCGGTGACCCGACCGTCGAGCGCCGGCGAGCTGGCGGCGAGCGCCGGCACCAGCGGCAGCACCGCCCGGATCGCCGCGTGCAGCCGCGCGAACTCGTCGTCACCCGCGAACGGCAGGTTGACGTGGCAGCTCTGCAGGTTGGCCCAGCCGTGGCGGCGGCAGCCGAAGATCCGGTCGTACGCGGCGTAGATCTCGTGACAGTCGTGGGGCCACAGCACGGTCTCGCGCGCGGGATCCATCGTCGGGTGCATCGCGCCGGGCAGCAGCATCGCGCCGTGGCGCGCGAGCTCGGCGTCGATGCGCGCCAGGTCGGCGCCGAACCGCGCGGTCCAGCCGGCGAGCGCCGGCGTGGGCCCGTTGGTCTTGAGCTCGATCAGGTGGAGCGCGAGCTCGTTCGACCAGCCGACCGGGCCGTCCTCGTAGTCGACCGGCTGGCCGCCGCCGACCGCGCGCAGCAGGTCGTCGGCGATCGGCCGCACCGCGAGCGTGTCGCGATCGACGATCATGTACTCGAGCTCGATGCCGTAGGCCTCGAACAGCCCGAGCGGCCGCGGCGGCGGCTCAGTCACGCGGCGCTCCGGCGCGCGAGCGCTGCTCCACGCGCGCCATCAGGAAGCGCATGACGCGCAGGTACAGCTCGTCCTTGAGGACGGCGTCCTCGACGCCGGCGTCGATGCTCGGGTTCTCGTTGACCTCGATGACGTAGACGCCGGCGTCGTCGGCCTTGACGTCGACGCCGAACAGGCCGTCGCCGTACAGCGACGCCGCCTTGAGGGCGGCGCGCACCACCTGGGTCGGCGCCTGCTCGACCGGCAGCGTGTCCCACTTGCCCTCGAGCTTGGTGCCGCGGGCCTCGTCGCGCTTGATGATCTGCCAGTGCGCGCGCGCCATGTAGTAACGGCACGCGTACAGCGGCTGGCCGTCGAGCACGCCGATGCGCCAGTCGAACGGCGTCGGCTTGAACTCCTGGGCGATCACCAGCGACGACTTCTCGAACAGGCGGTCGAGCTCGCGCTCGAGCTCCTCGCGGGTGTCGACCTTGATCACGCCGGCCGAGAACGCGCCGTCGGGCTGCTTGAGCACGCACGGCAACCCGAGCTCGCGCTCGATCGCCGCCACCTTGCGGCGGTGGACGATCACGGTGCGCGTCGTCGGCACCTTGGCCTTGGCGAGCACCTCGGCCAGGTAGACCTTGTTGGTGCACTTGAGGATCGAGTCCGGCTCGTCGAGCACGACCAGCCCGCTGGCGCGGGCGCGCCGGGCGAACCGGTAGGTGTAGTGGTTGATGCTGGTGGTGTCGCGGATGAACAGCGCGTCGAACTCGGGAACGCGGGCGAAGTCGTCGCGCCCGATCACCTCGACGGCGAAGCCGACCGACTCGCCCGCCTTGACGAACTTCCTGACCGCCCGGTCGTCCGACGCCGGCTCGGGATCGCTGGGGTCGCGGAGGATCGCGAGATCGAAGCGAGGCCGCGTCACCTTGCGCCGCGGCGGGACGTACCGGCCGCCGAAGTAGTCCCGCGCGACCTCGAGCACGAAGTCGCGGTGGGGCTCGGGGATCGCGGCGGCGTCGAGCGCGTCGATCCGGTTCATCACCCACCGCCCGGTCTTCTCGCGGCGCTTGAAGTGGGCGCGCATCAGCGGGGCGTGGAACATGCGCGACAGCGCGGCCGCGAGCCCGTCGTGGCTCTTGGCGACGTTGCGCCCGAAGTAGACGCTGAGCTCGAAGCGATCCGACTGGATCGGCGCGAGGTCGCGCTGGATCAGGGCGTCGAGCTCGTCGGAGGCCTGCAGGATCAGCGACTGCGACTTGAGGTCCTGGACCGTCCCGATCGAGGGCAGCGGCTTGTGGCCACGGGCCTCGGCGAGCAGCGACACGTAGTAGCCGCTGCGCTGGTAGCCCAGGGACCGGCACAGGTTGACGACCTTGAGCCGGGGCTCCTCGGCGAAGCGCGCGTCGGTGAGGTACTCGTGGGCCGACACGACGCGCACGTCGGGCACGTCGAGCTGCCAGTCCCTGGGGTCGCTGACGACGACGAGCGCGGGGATCACGGGATCCTCGCGTCGCCGCGCGGGCGGATCACCAGCAGGTTGCCGTCGTAGGTCAGCACGCCGAGCAAGATCGAGCAGACGACGCGCTCGATCGGCACCTCGTAGAGCTGGTCGGCCCCGAGCGGGTTGTGCCGGTCCGGGTCGGCGATCAGGACGGAGCGCTTCGGCCGGTCGCAGCCGGCGACGACGACGAAGTGCCCGGCCGGCACGCCGGCGATGTCGTCGGCGGCGTCGTCGGGCGGGACCTCGCGCGGCGCCCGGTACAGGTAGGTCGCCGACAGGCCGGTCAGGATCGGCACGCGGACGTCGAGGTAGCGCAGCAGCAGGGCCTCGGTCAGATCCTCTTGCCGCAGCTCGCCGCCGCGCCGCAGGAACTCGACGTAGCCGTCGGTCGCGATCGCGAGCTTGGGGTCGGGCTTGGCGTCGCGCTGACGCCGCAGGCGCTCGGCGACGTCGACCCCGGGCGCGGTGAACCAGGTCGGATCGAACATCGTGAGGTTGAACGTGTAGATCCGGGCGTCGTAGCCGCGCGCCAGCGCGTGGCAGCCGAGCAGGACCGCCAGCGTGCCGCCGCCCTGATCGAGGGTCCCGGTCTCGGCGATCACCTGCGGCAGCGAGATGTCGTCACCGAAGTAGCGGTAGACCGCGTGCAGGCAGGTCGGCCCGCACGTCGTGTCGTCGGGCTGGGGCAGGATGTCGAGGTGGAGCCTGGCTTCCATCCAGAGCCCGCAATCTGCCACACGGCGCGTCCCCCGGCGAGCCGCCGCGCCGCGCGGCGGCGGCGCCCGGCAGCCCCGTCCCCGGCTACGGCGTCGCCGGGGTCGCGGCGTCGATCGTCGTCGCCTTGCAGGCGGCGACGAGCACCGGCCACCAGGTCTGCGCGTCGTCGGGCGCCGCCGCGACGCGGGTGACCACCATGAACTCGTCGTCGGGGCGTCGCGTGACGCAGGTCCCGACGAACAGATCCGGGTAGTCCTCGGTGGTGCCGACCGGCTTCTCGACCCGCAACAGCGCGAACCGGCCCCCCTGGGGCAGCTCGCCCTGGTCGAGGTCGGTGACCGGCGCGACGGTGGCCTCGTCGGTCGCGGGGTCACCGCTCATCCGGGGCTTGACGTGGTGGGCGCGGACCGCCTCGAGATACGACCGCGGGCGGTCGGCGAGCTCGGCGGGCGTGCAGCCGCCGTCGCAGGTCACCGTGATCTCGAAGCTGCGATGCCACGTCGGCAAGCGCCGCCAATCCGGGGGATCCCAGGTCGCGAGCGGATCGCGACGGATCCACGCCGCCGGGACCTGGGCCTGCACCCGGATCGTCTTGTCACCGCCCATGAACGGCACGTCCACGGCGGCCGCCCGGGGGCGGGGCGGGGGCGCGCGGCTCGGCCGGGTGCGCGGCGTCGCGGGGCGGCTCGGGCCGCGGCGCCCCGGCGTCCTGGGCTGCGGCCGCCGGCGGCCGCTCCTTGTTGCCGCACGCGCTCAGCCCGAGCGCGAGGGTGACGACCGTCAGCGGAACTCGACTGGCGCGCATGGATGCTCCGGGCCGGCCCTGGCCCCCGAACGACGAAGACCCCGTGTTGCCACGGGGTGCTTCTGGAGGTGCCACCCAGATTTGAACTGGGGAATGGTGGTTTTGCAGACCACTGCCTTACCACTTGGCTATGGCACCGGGTGCTCGCGAACGAGCGGACCGATCACTTACCGCAGCCGCCTTTGCGCCGCAAGTGCCTCGCGATGCGAGACTGCAGCGGCCATGAGCTACCGCCCGGTGCCCCTGCCCTTCGAGCGCCTGCCCGAGCCCGAGATGCGCGCGCGCGCCCGCGCCTACGCCGACGCGATGCAGCGCCGGCGCACGGTCCGCGACTTCTCGCCCGAGCCGATCCCCGAGGAGGTCCTGGTCGACGCGATCCGGGCCGCGAGCAGCGCGCCGTCGGGGGCGCACCAGCAGCCGTGGACGTTCGTCGTGGTCTCGGACGCCGAGCTCAAGCGCCGCATCCGGGCGGCCGCCGAGCAGGAGGAGCACAAGAGCTACGCCGGCCGCATGAGCGACGAGTGGCTGGCGGCGCTGGCGCCGCTGGGCACCGACGAGCACAAGCCGCACCTCACGGTGGCGCCGCACCTGATCGTCGTGTTCGCCCAGGCCTGGGGCTGGCGCGACGAGCCCGACGGCACCCGGCGCCGGGTCAAGCACTACTACGTCGACGAGTCGGTGGGGATCGCGGTCGGCATGCTGCTGTCGGCCCTGCACCTGGCCGGGCTGGCGACCCTGACCCATACCCCGAGCCCGATGGCGTTCCTGCGCGAGGTCCTGGGCCGGCCCGAGAACGAGCGGGCGTACGTCGTGATCCCGGTGGGATACCCGGCGGACGGGGCCCAGGTGCCCGACCTGCGCCGCAAGGGTGTCGAGGACGTGATGATCCGGATGTGATCGTCGCGATCGCCTTACAACCCAATACGATTCAATACGCTGAAATTACAAGAAAAGGTTGGCCGGCGCCGGCCCGCGCTCGTACCGTTTCGCACAAGACCCAAGGACCTTTCCAACCCACCCTTTGGGATTTCTGGAGGACACGTTTCCATGAAGAAGCTCAGCGCGCTGCTCGCAGTTCTGTTCGTCGGCTCGGCCCTGTCCCTCGCGGCCTGCAAGAAGGACGAGAAGAAGGACGACACCAAGACCGAGAAGAAGGCCGAGGAGAAGAAGGAGGAGCCGAAGAAGGAGGAGCCCAAGAAGGAGGAGCCCAAGAAGGAGGAGGCCGCCGCCGGTTCCACCGGGCTCGCCGACTGCGACGCGTACGTCGCGGCCATGGACAAGTACATGCAGTGCGACAAGGTCCCGCAGTCGGCGCGCGACGCCGCCAAGCAGGGCCTCGACGCCATGAAGCAGGGCTGGGGCGACATGTCCGCGGTGCCGGACGACGTCAAGAAGCAGGCGAACGACGCGTGCAAGCAGGCCGTCGACGCCATGAAGCAGGGCGCCCAGGCGATGGGCTGCGAGATCTGATCACGGATCTCCGCGCTCGTTCCTGACCTTCGGGGCCGGAACGGACGCCGCAAGCGGGCGAGGTCTTCGGACCTCGCCCGTCGTCGTTTCGGCGCCGTCCGCGGGCGCGCACCGCGCGCCGCGCGCCGTCCACGCGACCGGCGCCGCCCACGCGCGACGCGCCACGCGTCTCGCGGCAGCACGAGGCGCGCGAGACCCACGCGGGCCCGACGTGGCGCGTCGGGATCCGCGGCCGGGAAGCGGCGCGGCGCGATCGCTCAGCGAACCGTCGGCGTGTCGACGACGACCGGGATCGCCTCGATCGCGCCGTCGACGGCGCCGTCATCGATGGCCCGGATCTCGGCCTTCACCTGGTCGACGCGGGCCTCGAGGTCGCCGAGCTCCTGCTGCAGCTGGGCGCGGCGGCACCGCGAGATGTGCGGCTGCACCACCTCCGACGCGGTGGCACGCGGCGCGTCGAGGCGGCGGTGCGCCTCGTGGGCCGGGACCCACCACACGACGTCGAGCAGCGCGGCCGCGACGATGACGGCCGCCATGCTGTAGCGCCACAGGACCGAGTCGCCGGCCGACCGGCGCGACTCGCAACGGAGAGGCTCGGGGCTACCGGAGGACATGCTCCGATTCTATCCGGATGCGTCGCAGCTGGCCAGGACGATCACGCGGCCTGCGCCAGCGGCGGCAGATCGTAGACGTCCTCGATGCGCTCGACCTCGGCGTCCATCAGGCCGGTGACGGTCAGCCGCCACATCCGGAGGTCACCGCGGAACGACCACGCGAAGTGCTTGGCCGAGTGCCACGACGCCGGGCGGTTCTTCTCGAACGCGAAGTGACCGATCCACGCCAGGCCGTAGCCGACCACCGGCGCGGCGGCGAGCGCCGGCGGCACCAGCGGCGCGATCGCGACGCACCCCATGGCCAGCGTCGTGCCGACGAAGTGCAGGCGACGGTTGGCGGCGTCGCGGTGCTGCGACACGTAGTAGGGCCAGAACTCTTCGAACGTGGACGGCTCGACGGGCTCGCGCATGACCCCCGAGTGATACCGCGCGCGCCGCCGCCCGGGGAGGGCGTTTCGTCGTCGGTGGCGTCACATCTCGACCAGAGGACAGTTCACCATCGCCGCGTACGGTTCGACGATGTTGGACGCCTCCGCGGTGGTGAGATCGCTGACGTTGTCGAAGTCGGCGTTGTCGTAGATGTTGACCGCCCACAGCGGCGAGTAGCCGGTGTCGCCGGGCACCGACGCCACGACGTTGTGGGTCTGATCGGTGCCGGGCTCGGTGACGAACCCCGACGGCGGGCCGCCGCCGGGCTGGTCGGGGTTGATGTTGAACGTGACGTAGATCGGCGAGGTCGGCACCGACGCGTTGATCGGCGCCAGCTCGGCCTCGGCGAAGTGGAAGTACTGGATGATCTGGCCGCCGTACCAGCCCTCGGTGAGGTCGGTGTAGCCGCCGCCGATGCGGCGCGTCGCGGTCGACCCCGCCGGCACGACCGGGCAGTTGACCAGCACCGGCATCGCCTGGGTCGGGTACCCGGCCTCGACCAGCTCGGCGACGCTGGCCGCGGTGTTGGCGACGTAGTCGGCGGGCACCGTGACCGCGACGACCTGCCAGAGGTCGTTGTAGCCGGGGTCGCCGGGGATGACCGGGACGATGTTGAGCTGGTCGGCGACCGGCGTGTCCTCGCCGTCGCGGAACAGCACGTAGATCGGCGCCGGCGTCACCGGCTGGACGTCGAAGTTGTAGTAGCGGACCGGGCTGCCGCCGGGGCCGAGGCCGTGCGTGATGAACGGCTCCTGGTCCATGTCGATCGGCGCGCCGGCGGCGGGCAGATCGTTGCCGCCGTCGCGCACCATCAGGTGGCCGGCGGCGGCGCTGAAGCGATCGATCGTCGCGCGCGGCGCGGTGGCCGGGTCGTGGCCGTCGCTGGTGTCGTCGCCGCCGTTGTCGCCGCAGGCGGCGAGCAGGCAGGCGGCGGTGAGGCCGAAGCAGAGCGTGACGCGTGCGTGACCGGGTCGCATGATCCCTCCGGGGTCCATGCTACGTCAGACGGCGCCGCCGGGTTACCGGCGGCGGCCACCGACCGCGATCACTGCACGGTGAGGTTGGTGACGCCGGTGCCGTCGCCGTGGTCGTGGCAGTAGAAGCGGTAACCGCCGACGTCGCCGGGGGTGACGACGTACTCCTGGCCGGTCAGCATGTCGTTGTCCTGGTGCGGGAAGCCGGGGCCACCGTCGGAGTGGACGCGGTGGGCGGCGTTGTCGCCGTTGCGGATGTGCAGGTGGGTGCCGAGGCGGACGCTGAGGTTGGTGGGGAAGCCGTGCGGCCCGTTGCCGGTGCCGGCGACCCACTCGAGCGTGAGGTCCGGGGTCACGGTCATCGCCGCGGTGGCCGACCGGGTGCCGGGCGACGCGGTCGCGGCCACCGCGATCGACGCGGTCGTGGCCTCGGCGTTGGCCGGCACCGAGATGACCAGCTCCGCGGTGGCCTGGCCGTCGAGCGGCACCGTGACCGTGGTCGGCGAGAACAGCGCGGTCCACGAGTCGGGCACCCCGGTCGCGGCGAGGTCGACCGTGCCGGTGAAGTTGGTGGAGTCGAGCGTGATCGTGTAGCGAGCCTCGGTGGCCAGCTGGGTGTCGATCGTCGGCGGCGTCATCGACACCCGGTAGTCCGGCGTCGGCGGATCGACCACCGACGCGTCCGGGCCACCGCCGGTGTCGTCGTCGCCGGTGCTGATGTCATCGCCGCTGCCACCACCGATGCTGCCGACGTCGCAGCCGGCGAGCGGGAGGGCGGCGAGGGCCAGGGAGCCGGCCACGAGGGCCAGGCGGGGGAGCTGGAGATGGAGGGGCTGCACGACATCCCCCTGTTACAACCTTCGTGCCGACGCCAACTACGCGAAAGCCTGTAGGCGTGAGCCTGCACGCCCGGGGCTCGGGTCGCCAGGTGGTGCTGGCTGTCCCTAGAGATCCCGGGGCGACGGGGCCCCGGGGACCGGCGCCGCTACTTGCGGGCCTTCCACAGCCAGGCGGCGCGCTTCTTCCAGCGGTCGACCTCGCGCTCCCAGCCCTTCTTCTCGGGCTCGGGGCGGATCAGCGACGCCAGCTTGCCCTTGACGACGTAGACGCCGAGGCACCACAGGGCGAGCAGCGCGTAGATCGGCACGGCCAGCCCGGGGACGAAGGTCCCGACCGCGATCGCGACCGCGGACACCGCGGCGGCCACCAGGCCCATGCGGAGCCCGAGATACCAGCCGGTGAGGCCTCCGACGACCAGGGCGAGCGCGATCATGCATCGATCGTAGCCGACCCGGGGGCGGCGCGCCATGGCGCCGACGCCGCCGGCGCCGCCGGCACGGCGGCTCCCCGGGCGCCCTGCCCGCCCCTGGACCGGCCGGCCCGGCGCCTACTCGAGGCGCTCGCGGCAGGCGACGTCGCAGGTCTTGCGGTGCGGGCAGTCGTAGGCGCAGCCGGCCGCGATCGCGAAGGCGGCGACGACCTCGTCGGCGGGGTCGGTGGCGCCGCCGGCGGCGCGCCGGGTCGCCAGCGCCGCCGCGGTCAGGGCCTCGGCGTCGGGGGCGTACGGGCTGTCGACGAAGCCGAGCCGGAACAGCGTGTCGCGCACCAGCCGGAACGGCAGCGCGGTGTAGTCGGGCAGATCGTCCCAGCGCACCACGCCGAGGCGGCCGAGCATGCGCAGGATCCACAGCAGCTCGATGCGGAACAGGCCGCGGCCGAGCGCGGCGTCGAGGGCGGCGAACGCGCCGGCGGCGTCGGCCTGGGCGTCGAGCGACGCCGCGAGCTCGGGGGCCTCGGCGCAGCGGCGCGCCGCCAGCGACGCCAGCATCAGGGCGCGGGCGTCGACCTGGGCCGGCAGCTCGGCGGGCACGGTGCCGTGGTAGAGGTCGGCGAGGACGCCGGCGCCGTCGAGGGCGCGGTAGGCGCGGACGACGCCGTCGGGATCGATGTCGAGCCGGAACGCCAGCGCCGCGGCGACCGCGATCCGGTACAGGACCTCGTCGGCGCGCTCGACCCAGGCCTCGGGATCGAGGCCGAACTCGGCCGGGGTGTGGGCGCGCGACGGCACCTTGGCCGCCGCCCACCAGGTCGCGATCCGCTGCGCGGTCTCGTCGCGCAGCTCGCCCGAGAAGCCGCCGGCGAACCGCGACGTCGGCACCGCCGGGCCCTGCCCGCGCGGCTGCGCCAGGGTCGCGGCGCCCAGGTGACGCAGCGCCGCCGGCAGCGGCGAGCCGGCGCCGGTCGCGGTGGCCGCGACCACCGCGGCGGTGTCGGCGGCGGCGGCGGCCTCGGGCGCGGCGTCGTCGCCGGGCAGGACCAGCTCGGCCAGCGGCGGATCCGCGGCCAGGTACTCCTCGACGTCGATCTCGCGCATCGCGAGCGTGAAGCGCTCGGCGCGCGGCCCCGGCAGCATCGCGACGCCGACCTGGCGCAGCGCGCCGACCACCAGCGCCAGCTGCAGCCAGGTCTCGAAGTCGGGCCGCGACGGCACCGAGCCGGCGTACGCGAACGACGAGATGTGGCGGTACAGCTCGTCCTTGGGCAGCGGCCGCTGCGCGACCTGCTCGAGCGACGCCTTGAACAGCGGCGGGTTGAGCTCGAACAGGCGATCGCCGAGGGTGTCGAGCTGCTCGTCCTCGGTGCCGGCGTCGCCCAGCTTGATCATGAACGGCGACCGCGCGACCACGGGGTCGCCGCCGACCCCGAGCAGGCGCAGGATCGGCACCGGCCGGTCGCGGTCCCACAGGCCGACGCCGCGCAGCCGGGTCCGCAGCGCCCGCAGCGGCTCGCCCTCGACGGTCTGCTTGCACACCTCGACCAGCGACGCGACGGTCTGGCGGAGATCGGCGCCAGCACCCAGCGGAGGAAACTCGATCACCTGAGGCATCGCGCGAATCGTACCGCCGCGGCCGCCCGCCGTCAGAGTCCGGGCTCACCTGATCGGCGCGGCCGCGCCCGATCGAGGCCGGCGCCGGCCCGCACCGCTCAGCGCCGGGCCCAGACGATGTGGTGGTAGTCGCTCGAGTGCCGCCAGTCGCCGCCCCACTCCCAGCCCTCGTCGTCGAACAGCCGGGTCACCGGGCCCGGTCGCACGATCATGCCGGGCCGGATCGTCGCGCGGTCGAGGAACGGCGCGCCCTCGGCGGGCACGAAGCGGTCGCCGCGCACCCACGGGTTCTCGACCGGGTTGAGGTCGATCGCCATGCCCCGGGCGTGCCACGACAGCGCGTCGCTGCCGTCGACGGTGCGGAAGCAGAACGCCGACGAGTTGTCGGCGGCCATCGAGCGGGCGTCGTCGGCGCCGTGGTCGTCGATCAGGCGCATCGCGCGCAGCGGGAAGCCGAGCGCGAACAGGCGCCCGAACAGGCGCACGGTCGCGGCGGCGACCTCGCGGGCCACCACCAGCTCGCCGCGCGCGACGCCGCCGTCGAGGGTGCGGTGATCGACCTCGACGAAGGCGAGCTGGTCGAAGCCGGGGCAGCGCGGATCGTCGCGCCACGACCCGCCGGCGCGCATGCGGTCGACGACCGCGGCGGGGACCGCGGCCCAGGCGCCGGCGAACCGGCCGGCGGGGTGGAGCAAGGCGCCCATCGCCCCAGCTTACGGCGCGTCGGCGCAGCAGCGAAAGCCGGTCGAGTAGTCCCAGTGGCTGACGTCGTGGGCGGTGGTCCGGTACAGGCAGCCGTCGCCGTTGATGCGGGTGTCGACGTAGTAGCCGCCGCGGAACGTGCCCGCCGGATCGTCGGTCCACTCGTGGAGGTTGCCCATCATGTCGTAGGCGCCCTCGTCGGTGACGCACGCGGCGTAGCTGCCGGTGGCGGCCAGGCCGTCGGGCAGCTGGTTGATGCACGGGTGATCGATCATCGAGAACACCGAGCCGTCGCTGCTCTCGAAGTACTGGACCGCGGGGTGGCAGGCGCGGGCGTCGTTGCAGGCGCCGGGCGCGCGGGTGTCGCCGTACGGGAAGGTGTGGCCGGCGGCGCCCTGGCAGGCGCGCAGCCACTCGACGTCGCTGCACAGCCGCTTGCCGGCGCGGGCGCACGCCGCCGCCGCCTGGGTCCCCGAGATGTAGCCCTGGGGCACGACGCCGGGCGCCGACACCGCGCGGACCAGCCGGCTGCCCGGGTTGGCGTACGGCGAGTGGCCGACCGCGACGCCGTCGGTCTCGTCGACCAGCGCGGCCTCCCAGCGATCGACGCAGAAGCCGGCGCCGTCGGCGACGTGGGTCATGCCGGGCGGGCAGCCGCCGAGCCCGGCGGGCTCGACCGGCACGCCGTCGACGTCGGGGGTGTCGTCGGCGGTGCACGCCGGCAGCGGGTTGACCAGGCAGGCGCCGGGATCGGCGTGGTGCACCGACAGCGCGAACGGCCCGGCCATCGCGGCGTCCTGGTAGGTGTCGACGACGACGAACCAGGTGCCGGCGGGGACCTCGGTCTCGACCGCGAGGTTGCCGCGACCGACGCAGCCGGTCGCGATCCCGTCGGCGCCGGGCGCGGTGGCGACGACGTGGACGTCGAGATCGACGGCGTCGCCGGGGCGATCGTCGATGCCGAAGCGCAGCGTCGCGGCGGCGTCGACGGCGAGCGTGAAGACGACCTCGCGGCCGCCCTCGGCGATCGTCGGCGCGCAGTCGTAGGCGTCGGCGCGATCGTCGCCGCCGTCGCCGCGGGTGTCGCCGGTGGCCGACGCCGGCAGCGGCCCCAGCGGGATCGGATCGTCCCAGGTGCCGCGCGCGATCGCGGCGTCGGGCGCGGCCCCGGCGGCGTCGGGCGCGGGCGCGGCGTCCGGTCCGGCGGACGGACCGCCGCAGGCGGCCAGCGCGACCACGGCGGCGGCCAGCGCGCGCATGTCAGTTCTTGGGCGCGCCCATGCGGGCCAGCGCGGCGCTCTTGCGGCGCGCCGTCACCGACAGCGGGTTCTGCGGCTGCGCGGTCGCGAACCGGTCGTACTCGGCGCGGGCCTCGTCGACGCGGCCCAGCTTCTCGAGCCCGACGCCCAGCCAGTAGCGGGCGTCGACGACGCCGGCCTTGTCGACCCGGCCGGCCAGCGCGAGCTCGAGCTGGTGGGTGCCGTCGTCGGCCTGGTCCTGCTTGACCAGCGCGACGCCGAGGTAGTAGCGCATCTGCGCGGCGCGGGTGCCCTCCTCCTCGTAGGCGAGGGCGCGGCGCAGCTCGGTGACCGCGTCGGGCAGCTTGCCGGCGCGGAACGCGTCGAGGCCGGCGAGGAAGCCGGCGTCGACCATCTCGGCGCGCGCCTTCTTCTCGCCCTCGGCGAACAGCTCGCGCTCGGTCGGGGTCAGCTCGGCGCCCTGGACGTCGGGGTACTGGGCGATCGCCTCGCTGCGCTTGCCGTCGCGCAGGAGCGTCCAGTAGTCGTGCGCCGCGGCCGCGGCCTGGGCGCGGGCGTCGAGCTGATCGGCGAGCTCGCGGACCCGCGCCGCCGAGGCGTCGCGATCGATGACGGCGCGGTCGCGCGCCGCGACCAGGTCGCCGGCGCGGCTGCGGTACAGCATGAAGAAGCCGCCGCCGAGCAGCACCGTGAACAGCAGGTAGGCGACGAACGAGGACAGCGTGAACGAGCGCTCGCGGCGGCGCTGCTGGGCCACCAGCTTGCCCACCGACTCGGCGAGCTCGGTCAGCGCGAGCTGGTTGCGGCGCAGCAGGGCGCCCTGGTCGTCGAGCTTGCGGCGCAGCAGGTCGAGCTCGCCGTAGACCGCCTCGGCGTCGAGCAGGTGGGGCTCGACGTGCTCGGCGGCGAGGTCGGGGCCGGCCGGCGCCGCCGGCGCCGCCGTGACCCCGCCGGGATCCGCCGCGCCGGGCCCTCGCCGGGCCCCAGGATCGCCGCCCCGATCGACCGGGTCGTTGGCAGGAACCTGTGCGCTCATGGGCGCTTGGGAGTATCGCGGATCGCCGCAGGGATCAAGCGGCGCGTCATGTGTGGGCCCGGATGCTTGAGGCACGGGGGGCCCGCTGGTACAGTTCGGCCGGCCCTGCGGCTACGCGCCGCAGCAAGGCACGCCTCTACATGACGCTCCTCTACGATTGGCTCAAGAAGGCCTCGAAGGTCCAGGGAAATACCAGGAAGGCCCTGCGGTACCGGGACAACTACTTGTCGTGGCGCGGGCTGCTCGAGCGGGTCGACCGCCGGGCCCAGGAATTTCACAACATGGGGATCAAGGAGGGCGAGTGGGTCGGGCTGATGCTCGGCAACGTCCCCGACTTCGTGATCCTGGCCCTGGCGCTGTCGCGCCTGGGCGCGACCATCGTCCCGATCGACCCCACCACGGGCAGCCGCGAGCTGGAGCTGGTGCTCGCCGCGGCGCCGCTGCGGGCCCTGGTGACCCGGCCCCGCGGCAGCGAGGGCAGCATCACCGCGACCGGCGCGCCGGTGCCGCCGCCGCCGCCGACCCCGACCCGGGGCCGCGGCCGGGTCATCACCCAGCCGCCGCCGCCGCAGGTCCCGCCCGGCGACGGCGCCGAGGTCCGGCGCCGCCTGCAGGGCACGCTCTTGACCTGCAGCGTCTTCAAGCGGACCCCGCCCGAGACCGGGCTCGACCCGCTGGCGATCCTGTTCACCGCCGACTCCCTCGGCGATCCCAAGGGCGTGCTGCGGACCGAGAAGAACTCGATCGCCTCGGTCGACAACGCGGTCGCGGCGCTGTCGCTCGACACCGACAGCCGCATCCTGGTCGCGGTGCCGCTGTTCCACGCCTACGGCTGGGACCTGGGCCTTTTGACCACGCTGCGCACCGGCTGCACGATGTTCCTCGAGGAGGAGGTGTCGGCGCGGCGCATCGGCAAGCTGTTGCGCGAGCACAGCATCGACGTCCTGCCCGGGACCCCGCAGATGTACGCCGAGCTGTCGCGGCTGCCGACCGCCAAGGATCTCGAGCTGTCCAAGCCGCGCTACCTGGCGGCCGGCAGCAAGCTCGAGCAGGTCGTCGCCGACGACTTCGCGTCGAAGTACGGGGTCCGGGTCTGGTCCTGCTACCACTCGACCGAGGCCGGCACGGTCGCGCTCGACGCCACCGGCAAGAACCCGACCTCGGTCGGCAAGGTGATCGACGGCGTCGACGTCAAGATCACCGGCCCCAACGGCAAGGCGCAGGCGGCGAGCTCGACCAAGGAAGGCCTCCTGTGGGTCAAGTCGAAGGCGCTGTCGCCCAAGTCGATCGGCCCCTACGACGAGGAGGCCGCCGGCTCGTCGGTGCCGCCCAAGGCGCGCGCCTCCGGCATGGTGGCGATCGGCGAGATCGACAAGCACGGCTGGCTGCGCACCGGTGATCTGGGCCGGCTCGACAAGCCGGGCCGCCTGTACCTGACCGGCCGCGAGGACGACGTCGTCAAGGTCGAGGGCAAGCGGGTCGCGCTCGGCGAGGTCGAGGGCTGCCTGGAGTCGTTCGGCAAGGTCAAGGCGGCGCAGGCGATGGTGGTGTCCGACCCGCTGGCCGGCATGGTCGTGGTCGCGCGGGTGGTGGCCAAGCAGAAGTGCCAGCCCGAGGAGATCATCGATCACTGCGCCCGCAACCTGGCGCCGTACAAGGTCCCGCGGCGGATCGAGTTCGTCGACCGCATCTAGGAGTGTGTCGCGGACCCCGCCTGCGCGAGCGGTGGGGAGACCGCGGGCCGCCGGCCCGGGTCCTGCCGCGAGCGCGGGGGGGGGATGGCGG
>JACKDR010000049.1 GCA_020633495.1 Kofleriaceae bacterium
CTCGGCGCGCCCGCCGCGTCGCACCTCGACGCCGTCGCCGCGCTGGCCGACGGCGATCCCGATCCCCGGGTCCGCATCGCCGCCCAGGCGGCGCTCTTGACCTCGACCTGAGCTCGCCGTTCACCGCCGCCCTCGCGCCCACCGAAGGAACGCATGTCCGACGACACCAAGAAGTCCCAGGCCGACATCGGCACCGTGATCCAGCCCGCCGCCGGTCCCAGGACCAAGGCCGGCGTCGGCGCGGTCGGCCCGACCACCGGCTCGGGCCAGGCCGACGTCGGCACCGTCGTGCAGCCGGCGCCGGCGACCACCGGCGTCAGCAAGCAGGCCGCGGTCGGCACCGTGGTGCAGCCGGCGCCGGCGGCCACCGGCGTCAGCAAGCAGGCCGCGGTCGGCACGATGGTGCAGCCGGCGCCGGCGCCGTCGCCGGTGGCGTCACCGGCGGCGCGCACCCAGCCGCTGGGGACCGGCGAGGGCGATCGCTTCGTCGGCCAGGTGCTCGGCGGCTACGAGGTGATCCGCCGCCTCGCCGAGGGCGGCATGGGCGTGGTCTACGAGGGCCGCCACACCAAGCTGGGCCGGCGCGGCGCGATCAAGCTGCTCAAGCTCGAGTACTGCCAGGCCGACGACGTCGTCGAGCGCTTCTACCAGGAGGCGCGCGCGGTCAACGAGATCCACCACGAGAACATCGTCGACATCTACGACTTCGGTCGCGATCCCGACGGCCGCGTCTTCTTCGTCATGGAGTACCTCGAGGGCGAGTCGCTGGCGGCGCGCCTCGAGCGCGGCCCGATGAGCTTCGGCGAGGCCCTGCCGGTGCTCGAGCAGGTGATCCGCGCGCTCAAGGCGGCCCACGACAAGGGCTTCGTCCACCGCGACCTCAAGCCCGACAACATCTGGCTGCGCCGCCGCGATGACGGCGGCGTCGACGTCCGCCTGCTCGACTTCGGCATCGCCAAGCTGGTCGGGCTCGAGGGCGCCCAGGACAAGCTGACCCGCACCGGCTCGATCATCGGGACGCCGACGTACATGTCGCCGGAGCAGATCAACGGCGCCGCCTCGGTCGACGCCCGCACCGACGTCTACTCGCTGGGCATCATCGTCCACGAGCTGTTCGCCGGGGTCGTGCCGTTCCAGGGCGAGAGCCTGGCCGCGATCATGACCGGCCACCTGTTCAACGAGCCGCCGCCGCTGACCGGCCTGCCGCCGGAGCTCGGGGTGCCGGACGCGGTGCAGCAGATCGTCGGCCGCATGCTGGCGAAGAACGCCGACGAGCGCTACCAGACGGTGAGCGACGTGCTCGCCGACCTGCGCGCGGTGGCGCAGGACAAGGTGCCGACGGTCGCGTCCAAGCTGGACCGCGAGCGGCCGCGCACGGTCGCGACCGGCGCGCCCGGCACCGGCGGCGGCACCCAGGTCCAGGCCGCGGCGCCGGCCGCGCCGTCGTCGCGCCGCGGCGTCGTGCTGCCGCTCGCCGCGGTCGCGGCGGGCGGCCTCGCGGTCGGCGGCTACCTGGTGCTGGGCCGCGGCAAGCCGAGCCCGGCCGCGCCGACCGCGCCGTCGGGCGCGACGACCGCCGGCACCGGGACCGGCACCGCGACGACGCCGACGCCCCCGCCGGCGGCACCGGCGCTCGACTACCAGCAGATCGGCCGCGACGCCCGCACCGTGCTGCACGACTCGCTCGGTCACGCCGAGCCGCGGATCCGCGTCGTCGGCGCCGACGGCGTCGGCACCGTCAAGGACGGCGACAGCGAGCCGCGGCTGCTCGAGCTCGCCACCGGCGATCCCGACGGCGAGGTCCGTGGCCACGCCGCCGCCGCGCTGGGGGCGCTGGGCGCCCGCGACGCCCGCGACGCGCTGGTCCGCGCCGAGCGCGCGGCGGCGCCGCCGCTCAAGGTCTGGTACGCGGGCGCGCTGGCGCGCCTCGGCGAGCGCGACGCCCGCAAGCGGCTGATCAAGTACGCGCGCGACAAGGACCTGGCGATCGCGTTCCGGGCCACGCTCGAGCTCGCCGACGCCAGCGACGGCGGCGACAAGGACGCGATCGCGGCGCTGCTGCGCCTGGTCGGGCGCGAGACCGAGCTCAACGACGTCGCGCCCTACGCCGGCGCGGTCCTGCTCGGCAAGCTGGCGGCGCTGCGCCACGACAAGGCGCGGCCGATCCTCTACCAGATCCTCGAGGACGAGAACGAGCGCGCCCGGCTCGCCGCCGCCGAGGGTCTGGCCCGGCTCGGCGACGAGGCCGCGCTGGCGCCGCTCAAGCGGACCCTCGACGACGCCGCGTCGCCCAACCGGGTGGTCGCGGCGGTCGCGCTGATCCCGCTGGGCGACTACTCCGGCTACGACCTGCTGACCGAGAAGCTCGCCGATCCGGATCCCGGGACCCGGCGGCTGGCGGCGCGGGGCCTGGGCGACGTCGGCGAGAAGGACAGCGTCGCGGCGCTGCGGCCGCTGCTCGAGGACGCCGACTGGACCGTCCGGGTCGCCACCGCGGTCGCGCTGGTGTCGATCGTCGGCCTCGATCCGACGGTGCTGGCCCAGGCGTCGGTCGACTGGGCGCGCAGCGCGCTCGACTCGGAGGACTGGGCGGTGCGCCAGGCCGCCGCCGGCGTGCTCGGCGACATGCCCGAGGACGACGCGGTGCCGCTGCTGGCCCAGGCCCTGCTCGATCCCAAGCCCGACGTCCGCCGCGCCGCGGCGCGCAGCGCCCGCAAGATGAAGGGCACCGAGGCCGCGCGCACGATCTCTGGCGCGGTGCTCGCCGAGGCCGATCCCGAGGTCAAGGCCGACCAGGTCCGCGCGCTCGGCGCGATCGGCGACGCGGTCGCGCTGCCCGCGCTGCAGGAGCTGGCGGAGGATCCCGGCGTGCTCGGCGTCCTGGCCTCGGGCTCGCGCATCGCGGTCGGCGACGCCGCCGGCAACGACCGGCTGGTCGTGGCGATCGCCGACCCGCGGGTCGGCGTGCGCCAGGCCGCGGTCGAGGCCTCGGTGCTCGCCGACAACCCGATGGTGGTGCCGACGCTGAGCACCGGCATCCGCGATCGCGTCTTCGACGTCCGCTTCGCCTCGGCCGAGGGCCTGGCCCACTACCAGGCCGACGCCGCCGCGGCGACGCCGGTGCTCGAGGAGGCGCTGGCCAAGAAGGACCTGTCGCTGCAGGGGCGGGCGCGGGCCGCCATGCTCGCGTTCGGCCAGACCCCCGACGCCGGCGCCACCCCGGGCCAGCTGCTCGACTCGCCGGATCCGGCGGTCCGGCAGAGCGCGGCCACCGAGATCGCGGCGATGCCGTGGGATCAGGCGCGGCCGCTGGTGCGCCGGATGCTCGCCGATCCCGACGCCGGCGTGCGCGGCCGCGGCCTCGACGTCGTCGAGACCGGCGCGCCCGGCCAGCGCGCCGACGCGGTCAAGCTGTACAAGGGCGTGCTCGACGACGCCGACGCCACCGTGCGCGCCAAGGCCAAGGCGCGGCTGTCCCGCATCGCCGAGCCCCTGGTGACGACCCCGGCGTCGACCGCGCCGGCGCCGACCCTGCCGGTGACCCTGCCGGCCCCGCGGCCGCGCCCGACGCCGGCGCCGCGCCGACCCCGGTGCCTGCGACGGCGCCCGACGCCGGCGTCGCGGCCGCGACGCCGACCCCGGCGGTGGACACCCAGGCGGTCGAGGCCGCGGCCGCGGCGGCGACCGCGGCCCGCGATCAGGCGACCGCCGCGGCCGGCGAGATCGACGCGCTGGCCAAGCAGCTCGAGGCCGCGATCGCGGTCCCGGCCGACGACGACCGCGACATCTACAACGTCAAGAGCTTCGCCCGCGCGGCGCGACTGCTGCGCGACAAGGCCGCGGCGGCCGCGACAAGGCGGCGGCCGCCGCCGCCGAGGCCGAGGCCGCGGCCAAGGCGGCGCCGTCGCCGGCGGCGACCGCGCGCGCCGCCGAGGCCGCAAGGCCGCCGCCGAGGCCGACCGGGTCGCCGCCGCCGCGGCCGCGACCTCGAAGGATCTCGACGAGAAGGCCGACGCCTACGCCAGCGCCGAGACCGGCGACGTCAACATCCTGATCTCGGCGGCGAACACCTCGATCGCCTCGGGCAAGCTGAGCGAGGCGAAGCGCGATCTCGACAAGGCCGCCAAGCAGATCGAGGAGTCGGGCGAGAAGGTCCCGGCGATCAAGTACTCGTACGCCCGCCTCTACGACGCGATGGCCAAGCGCGCCAAGTCGCCCGAGGAACGGATCGGCCTGCTCGAGAAGGCGCAGCAGCAGTACGACGCCTTCGCGGCCACCGGCGCCGGCGCCAAGGTGGCGCGGGCCCGCGAGCGCAGCGACGAGATCACCGAAGAGATCGCCGAGCTCCAGGGAGGCGCCCCGTGAGGGCGCTGGTCCTGGCGCTGGCGTGCGCGGCCGCGACCGCCGGCTGCACCGTCTTGACCAGCTTCGACCAGCCGGTGGAGCAGGGCGCGCAGTGCGGCGACGGCGTCGACAACGACGGCAACGGCCTGATGGACTGCCAGGAGGCGTCGTGCGCCGACGCCTGCGAGCGCTGCGGCGACGGCCACCCGGACGACGGCGAGCAGTGCGACGACGGCAACCAGGACGACACCGACGGCTGCCTCACCGGCTGCGTCCTGGCCCGGTGCGGCGACGGCCACGTCCAGGCCGGCGTCGAGACCTGCGACGACGGCAACGGCGACAACGGCGACGCCTGCCCCGACGGCGTCGGCGGCACCTGCGTCGACGCGTTCTGCGGTGACAGCTTCGTCGAGCTCGGCGTCGAGGAGTGCGACGACGGCAACGGCGAGCCCGGCGACGGCTGCGAGCCCGGGACCTGCGTGGCGACCTGCGGCGGCGGCATCGCCGCCGACGGCCGCGCCTACGACCCCAGCACCGGCCACTGCTACCTCGGCTTCGCGGAGACGCTCGACGTCATCACCGCCAACGACGTGTGCATGGAGCTGGGCGGCTACCTCGCGGTCCCCGACGACGTCGGCGAGGACACGCTGATCCGCGCGGCGGCGCCGGCGTCGGCGTCGCTGGGCCTGGCCGACGGCGACCTCGACGGCGGCTACGGCTTCCGCCTGGTCACCGGCGATCTGCCGGCCAGCTACCTCAACTTCTCCAGCGGCCAGCCCGACGAGCCCCTCGACGCGTTGATCTGCGTCAGCTACGACGGCGACCTGCCGACCTGGCAGGACAACGACTGCGCGACCGGCCGCCCCTACGTGTGCGAGCTCGAGCCGCAGCCCTGCGGTGACCTGGTCGTCCAGCCCGGCGAGGAGTGCGACGACGGCAACGCCGCCGACGGCGACGGCTGCGACGCCAGCTGCGCCGACGAGGACGAGTGCGCCCTCGGTACCGACAACTGCGACCTCCACGCCACCTGCTTCAACCAGCCGTGGGCGCCGCAGCAGCCCGGCTTCACCTGCGAGTGCGACAGCGGCTACGTCGGCGACGGCGTCACCTGCACGCCGTCGGTGGTGGCGTTCACGCCGCTGCCGCCCGCGACGATCTCGGGTGGCATGACCGACTGCACGACCGCGTTCGGCCAGGCCGGCCACAAGCTCGAGGTCGCGCCGGGCGGCGTGCTGTACGCGCTGATGCTGTGCGGCGGCGGCGACGTCTACGTCACCGAGAGCGGCGACGCCGGCCAGAGCTGGTCGAGCCCGACGGTGCTGGCCAGCGGCGCCGACGAGGCCACGGTGGTCGGCGTCCAGCCCGGCCGCACCGTGGTCGCGATGGCGCTGACGACCGGCGAGGTCGCGGTCCGGCAGACCCTCGACGGCGGCGCGACCTGGGAGCCGGCGCAGACCGTCACCACCGACGTCGCCGGCGGCAGCGGCGTCGCCGCCGCGGTCAGCGGCGGCGAGGTGCTGATCGGGGTCACCAGCACCGCCGGCACGCTCGTCGTCCACCGCGCCACCGCCGCCGACCTGTCGTCGTTCGCCAGCGTCGACACCGTGACGTCGGTGTTCGGCAAGCTGCTGATCGACCCGCAGGCGCCGGGCAACGTGTGGGCGGTCGCCGACACCCCCGACTTCCAGCTGGCGCTGAGCACCGACGACGGCGCGTCGTTCGGCGTGGCCCACGCGCCGACCAGCGGCGGCCAGGCGTACTCGGACTGGGCGCTGCGCGGCGGCGGTCGCATCTACGTCACCGGCGACGCGCCCGAGGTCGACATCATCCAGGTCACCACCCCCGACGTCGCGACCGCGGTCACCGGGCTGGCCAACGCGGCGCCGCAGTCGCGCACGATCACCGCCGACGGCGCCGGCCACGCGATCGTCGCCCAGGCCGGCCTGTCCGGCGGCGTCGACGTCATCCGGCTGCCCGCCGGCGCGTCGGTCTTCGACGTGCCGGTGACGGTCGAGGCGGTCGGCGACTACCCGTCGATCGTGTCCTTGCCGGGCGGCGGGCTCGTCGCGGTCTCGTACACGGTCGCCGGCGAGATCCGGTTCGCGATCGTCGACCCCGCGACGTCGCCGCCGGCGGCGCTCGGGCTGATCCACCGGTGGTCGTTCGAGACCGGCTTCGCCGACGACGCCTACGGCTTCGCGGACGGCACCCTGTTCAACGGCGCCGCGATCGTCGGCGGCCGGCTGATCCTCGACGGCGTCGACGACTACCTGCGGACCTCGCCGATCGACGCGACGATCGGCGCCCGGACCCTGGTGGCGTGGGTCGCGGTCGACAACCTGGCGCAGCGCGGCGGCGGCGTCCTGACCCTCGAGGACCCGACGCCGGCCAACGACATCTTCGACGCGATCGTCTACGGCGAGGGCTTCGCCGGCGAGTGGTTCGTCGGCAGCGACTTCGGCCAGCGCAGCAACTCCGCGCCGGTCGGCGTCGCCGAGACGGCGACGACGCCGACGCTGGTCATGCTGGCGTACGCCTACCAGCCCGACGGCACGATCACGACCTACCGCGACGGCGTCGTCTACAAGGCGGCGTTCGCGCCGGGGCCGATGCAGACCTACGGCGCCGGCGTCGCCGACGTCCTGATCGGCGTCCGCCACGACGACGCGATCCTCTCCACCGGCACCCCGACGGGCACGGATCCGTACCTGGCGGGGCAGGTCGAGGACGCCCGCATCTACGACCACGCGCTGTCGCTGGCCGAGATCCAGGCCCTGGTCAGCGCCGGGCCGAACGGGCTGTAGCCGCGGCGGCCGGGCCGTGCGTCGTCGCGGCCGCCACCGGCCGCGGCGGCGCGGCGCCTCGTGTACCATCGACCGTAGACCGAACGGGGGAACCATCACATGGGCTGGTCCAACTGGGAGGACAAGGGGGGCGTCCTGAGCTCGGCGCCCGCCGCATCCTCGATGAGCAAGAAGCGTCTCGACGTGTTCGCGCGCGGCCCCGACGGGGCCATGTGGCACACCTGGTTCGACGGCGGCTGGCAGGGCTGGGAGAGCCTCGGCCACCCGATGCACGGCCAGCTGGCCGACGCGCCGGCGGCGGTGTCGTGGGGCGACGACCGGATCGACTGCTTCATCCGCACGCAGATCAACGGCCTGTCGCACAAGTACTGGAACGGCTCCAAGTGGAGCGCGTGGGAGGAGCTGCCGGGCGCGGTGATCACGACGCCGGTGGCGGTGTCGTCGTGGGGCAGCCGGCGCCTCGACGTCTTCACCCGCGGCCCCAACGCGCACCTGTGGCACCTGCGGTTCGACGACGGCTGGAAGGGCTGGGAGGATCAGGGCCACCCGATGGCCGGCGTGCTCCAGGACCAGCCCGCCGCGGTGTCGTGGGGGCACAAGCGCATCGACGTGTTCTGCCGCGGCCCCAACAACACGCTGTGGCACAAGTACTACGACGGCAGCTGGAGCGCGTGGGAGGACCTGGGCGGCGTCCTGACCTCGGCGCCGACGGTGTCGTCGTGGGGCGGCAAGCGCCTCGACGTCTTCGTCAAGGGACCGGACCACGCGCTGTGGCACCGCTACTACGACGGCAGCTGGAGCGGCTGGGAGAGCCAGGGCGGCCAGCTCGTCGATCATCCGACCGCGGTGTCGTGGGGCGGCGATCGCATCGACATCTTCGTGCGCGGGCCGAACAACACGCTGCTGCACAAGTACTTCCGCGGCTGACGCGCGGGGCGGCGTGGCGCGGCGCGGCGCGGCTGACGCGCCGGAGACCAGATCCATGACGGGCGGTGGGGAGACCGCGAGCCGCCGGCCCGGGTCCTGCCGCGAGCGCGGGGGGAGCCTCCGCCGGCTCAGACAGTCCTCGCGTGGTGAGCGCGCGGCCGGTGGTGGTGGAGCGGGCGGCGACGCAGTCGTGTGGTCGCGCGGGCCCGCTGCGGAACTCGCCGGCGGAGGCCCCCCCGCGCTCGCGTCACCCGTGCCGGCGTGACGTGCCGCGGGCGCGATGACGATCGAGCTCCCTTCGCTCACGCCGCGCGGAGCCCGAGCGGCGAAGCCGCGAGGGCGCAGTCGAGGCGGCGGGCGGCGGCCGATCGCGGTGGGCGGTGCGGGGTCAGTCGGCCCAGTGGCCGAGGGCGCCCAGGAGGCTGCTGATGCCCCGGGCGCTGGGGCTGGCGTCGCTGGAGCTGGCGGCGCCTGCGGCGGCGCCGGCGCCGACCCTGCCCGGGACGCCGGCGAGGGCGCCGGAGAAGATGCCCGCGTTGCCCGCGTCGGCCGACGCGGCCGAGAGCGACACGGCGGCGGGGTCGAGTGGCACCGGGGCGCCCTCGATCATCAGCTGCACCGGGTTGTACGGCCGGGCAGGCTGCGGCGAGTGCAGCGGGCCGCCCCGTCGGGGAAGACGCCGGGCGGGACGGGTTCCGCGTTGGCGAACACACCCCAGGATGTCGTGCTGGTTGGTTGCAGGTCAACGCGATTCTTCGGAGCAGCAGCGGGTGGATCGATGCGGCCGTGGGCCGGATACTCGGGGCATGTACCGGTTCCTCAAGGACAGCGTCATGCCGGCTCTGGTGCTCCCGTTCGAGAGCCTGGCGAACTGGCGCGGCGACGGGATCTCGCCCGGGTTCGACAAGAGTGACTTCGAGCGGGCGTGCGACGCCAGCGTCGGCGCCGCGGTCGCGGTGGGTGACAAGCAGGCGTTCACGATCTGCAACAACGTCATCGAGCCCGCGCCCTACGGCATCGTGGTCTTCAACGACCGCTACGTGGTGGTGGTCGGGTGCGCCGAGCACGACGAGGATCGCCTCCTCGGACACATCAACGACCGGGGCCGGGCCAAGCTGCTCGGCCAGCTCGATCTGAGCGCGTCGGGCAAGCTCGCCGTGATCGATCCCGGCTGCGCCGGCGCCGAGCTCGACGGCGCCGACGAGTCGAAGCTCTACGTGCGCGCGATGGCGCCCGGCGTCTACAACGTGCGCCACTACGAGATCATCGACCAGTACAGCTTCCTGATCATCGATCAGGTCTGACGATGGAGCTGCTACCGGACTGGCCGGCGCCGCGGTCGTGGGCGCCGGGCGACGCCGCCGACGCGTTCGCGACGTTCGGCGCCTACCGCGTCGCCGGCGCGGGGCACGTCGGCGAGCTGCGCCCGCGCTCGATCGCCGACGCGACGCTGGCCGCGACCACGACGCTCTTCGAGGTCCTCCACCAGGTGCCGCTGGACGGCGCGCCGCGGCGCCGCCTCGAGGACGCCGTCGCTGCGCTCCGCGACGGCCGCGGCGCCGACCCCGCGGTGCACGTCGCGGCCGCGTTCGACGTCTCCCAGGACGAGTTCGTCCGCGCCTTCACGGCGGCCGCGGCGGCGCCCGCGCGGCCGGTCCGGACCCTCGCGAAGTTGAAGTCGGACCTGCGGTTCTGGACCGCCAACGACGATCTCGACGGCGCCCGGATCGGCGCCGCCCTGACCTGGCTCGATCGCCTGATGGGGCTGCGCCACGGCTACCAGCTGCCCGGCACGATGGCGGCCGCGATCACCGCGCTCGTCGACGGCGCGCGCGGCCAGCCGCACCGGCAGGTCCGCCACCGCGTCGAGGATCTGGTCGACCGGATCCTGCACTCGCGCGCCGCCACCTGGCAGTGAGCGGGCAGGGCCCCGAAACGACCGACGGCCGGTGCCCGCGCTCGCGTGGCAACCGGCCGTGTGGACTCGAGAATCCGTCGTGGGCGCTGTAGGGATCGAACCTACGACTTTCACCGTGTGAAGGTGACACTCTTCC
Source organism: Kofleriaceae bacterium (assembly GCA_020633495.1). GTDB lineage: Bacteria > Myxococcota_A > Polyangia > Haliangiales > Haliangiaceae > WYBA01. Next base: position 10,130 of record JACKDR010000049.1, read on the forward strand.
GCTGAGTTAAGCGCCCGGAAGGCCAACGCTTGTACCGGAGGCGGCCGGACCTGTCAAGGCGGGGCAACCGCCCGACATCACCCGGGTTCGGTATGGGAGCGTACCGACGACATTGTGGTTGATACAACTACAGGTAGTTGTGCAGGGTGCCACCCCGATGCGCTCCACCCTGCTCGTCAGCCTCCTCGTCCTCTCGTTCGCGCCGGCCTGTGGCGGCGGCACCGACGCCTCCGGCCCAGGCGATGGCGGCGCCGACCCGGGCCTCGACGAGGACCTCGACGGCGACGGCTTCACGCCGCGCACCGGCGACTGCGACGACCACGACGACGACACCTACCCCGGCGCGGTCGAGCAGGCCGACGGCGTCGACAACGACTGCGACGGCGTCATCGACGACGATCTGCCCGAGGTCGACGACGACGGCGACGGCTACAGCAACGTCGAGGGCGACTGCGACGACACCGAGCCGCTGGTCAACCCGGGCTCGGTCGAGGTCGACGTCACGATCGACGACGACGGCGACGTCGTGCCCGAGGGCGTCGACAACGACTGCGACGGCCAGATCGACGAGGGCAACGCGCCGTGCGACGCCACGCTCACCGGCCAGAGCGCCGAGGACTTCGGCCGCGCCGTCGAGCTGTGCGGCGACTGGCTGCAGGGCGCGGAGTTCTCGGTCGGCGTCCCTGCCACCCAGCGCGCGATCAAGCGCCACTTCGGCTCGGTCTACACGCCGCACGCCGGCGCGGTCATGGCGGTGCTGTCCACCGGCCTGGCCCGGGACGCCGGTGACCCCGGCTGGGTCAACCCGTCGGACGGCACCGCGACCGGCGGCCCCAGCCACGCCCACCCGCTGCCGCAGGGCGACCCGGGCGACGGCTGCGGCGCCGCCGATCCAGCGACCGTCAACGACTACGTCTCGCTCACCTTCACGATCGAGGTGCCGAGCAACGCCCAGGCCGTGGCCTACGACTTCAACTTCATGTCGGCGGAGTTCCCCCGGTGGGTGTGCTCGGACTACGACGACACCTTCCTGGCGATCCTCGACTCGTCGCAGTTCCACGGCAACATCTCGTTCGACGACGCCGGCCGCCCGGTCACGATCAACGTCGGCTTCTTCGACGTCTGCCAGCCCGGCGCCGGGCCGGCGTGCACCGGCGCGGCCGAGCTGGCCGGCACCGGGTTCCAGAGCTACGGCGGCACCGGCTGGCTGCACACGATCGCGCCGGTGCCCCCGGGGGAGACCATCACGCTGACGTTCCACCTGTTCGACGAGGGCGACTCGATCTGGGACTCGCTGGTGCTGATCGACAACTTCCAGTGGCTCGGCGTCCCGGTCGACGGCCCGATCACCGTCGATCGCGAGGTCGCCGCCGACGTCGAGGCCGACCTGGCGCGCGGCCTGTCGACCGCCGAGCTGCGCGCCCGCTACTGAGCGGGCGCGGCGATCTGGAAGACGTTGCCCTCGGGGTCGACGCCGTCGCACCGGCGCGGATCGCGGGGCGGGTCCATGATCGCGCCGTGGGCCTCGAGCCGGGCCCGCGTCGCGGCCAGGTCGGTGGTGGTGAAGATGAGCTTGATCGGCGTGTCGTCCCGGCGCACCGGCGGCGTCGCGAGCTCGATCGTCGCGGCGATCGCCGCGGGGATCGCGTGCAGCGCCAGGGTCGCGCCGCCGTCGCCCAGGACCGCCCAGCCGTCGGCGCGCTCGCGCACGGGCAGGCCGAGGCCGTCGCGGTAGAACGCCAGCAGGCGGTCGAGGTCGCACGCGTACACGAGCGCGGTGGCGAGGATCGGGGCCGGCATCGCGTCGCCAGCGTACCACCGGCGCGGCGGCGGCGACGGGGGCGCCCCGCGGCGCGCCTCGCCGCGCGAGGCATGGTACCAACGTCGCCATGCGTACCGCGATCCGCACGCCCTCCGCGCCCGCGGCGATCGGGCCCTACTCGCAGGCGGTGACCGTCGCCGTCGGCGACCGCACCATGGTGTTCTGCTCGGGCCAGATCGCCCTCGATCCGGCGACCGGCCAGATCGTCGAGGGCGACGTCGCCGTCCAGACCCGTCGCGTCCTCGACAACCTGGCCGCCGTCCTCGGCGCCGCCGGCGCCGACTGGCCCCACGTCGTCAAGACGACGATCTTCCTCGCCGACCTCGGCGACTTCGGCGTCGTCAACGAGATCTACGGCGAGCGGTTCCCGACCGCGCCGCCGGCGCGCTCGACGGTCCAGGCGGCGCGCCTGCCGCGCGACGTCAAGGTCGAGATCGAGGCGATCGCGATCGTCTAGCCGCCCCCGCCACCCCGCTGACGCCCAGCCCGCACCCGGAGGACCTCGTGCCCACCAACCCGACGAGTATCGACAACCTCTTGCAGGAGCACCGCGTCTTCGAGCCGCCCACCGAGCTGGCGGCCACCGCGCACGTCGCCAGCATGGCGGAGTACGAGGCGCTGGTGAAGCGCGCCGACGACGACCCCGATCGGTTCTGGGGCGACATCGCGCGCGGCCTGCACTGGATGCAGCCGTGGACCAAGGTCTGCGACTGGGATCCGCCGGACGCCCGCTGGTTCGTCGGTGGCCGCACCAACGTCGCCTACAACTGCCTCGACCGCCACCTCGACGGGCCGCGCCGCAACAAGGCCGCGCTCATCTTCGAGGGCGAGCCCGGCGACACCAAGGTCTACACCTACCAGATGCTGCACCGCGAGGTGTGCCGCTTCGCCAACGCGCTGACCAAGCTCGGCGTCCAGGCCGGCGACTTCGTCGCGATCTACCTGCCGATGATCCCGGAGGCGGCGATCGCGATGCTGGCGTGCGCCCGGATCGGCGCGCCCCACACGGTCGTGTTCGGCGGCTTCTCCGCGGAGGCGCTCGGCGACCGCATCCGCGACTCGCGGGCCCGCGTCGTGATCACCGCCGACGGCGGCTGGCGCCGCGGCCAGGCGGTGCCGCTCAAGGCCTCGGTCGATCGCGCGCTCGGCCTGCCCGACGTCACGACCGTGCAGCACGTCGTCGTGGTCCAGCGGACCAACACCGAGATCACGCTGCGGCCCGGGCGCGATCACTGGTGGCACGACCTGGTCGAGGCCGCGTCGCCGGTGCACCAGGCGCGCGGCCTCGACGCCGAGCACCCGCTGTTCTCGCTGTACACCAGCGGCACCACCGGCAAGCCCAAGGGCATCCTGCACACCACCGGCGGCTACCTGGTGGGCGCGAGCTACACCGCGCGCATGGTCTTCGACCTCAAGGACGAGGACGTCTTCTGGTGCACCGCCGACATCGGCTGGGTCACCGGCCACTCGTACGTCGTCTACGGGCCGCTGGCCAACGGCGCCACCGTGCTGATGTACGAGGGCGCGCCCAACCAGCCCGGCCCCGACCGGTTCTGGGAGATGATCGCGCGCTGGCGGGTCACCGTCTTCTACACCGCGCCCACCGCGATCCGCGCGTTCATGCGGTGGGGCGACGAGTGGCCGGCCAAGCACGACCTGTCGTCGCTGCGCCTGCTGGGCTCGGTGGGCGAGCCGATCAACCCCGAGGCGTGGATGTGGTACCGGGAGATCATCGGCGGCGAGCGCTGCCCGATCGTCGACACCTGGTGGCAGACCGAGACCGGCGCGATCATGATCTCGCCGCTGCCGGGCGCGACCCCGACCAAGCCGGGCTCGGCGACCCGCGCGCTGCCCGGCATCGCGGTCGACGTCGCGCACCGCGACGGCACGCCGTGCGCGCCCAACGAGGGCGGCTTCCTGGTGATCCGGCGGCCGTGGCCGTCGATGCTGCGCACGATCTTCGGCGACCACGATCGCTACGTGCAGACCTACTTCTCCGAGGTGCCGGGCTGCTACTTCGCCGGCGACGGCGCCCGCAAGGACCAGGACGGCTACTTCTGGATCATGGGCCGCGTCGACGACGTCATCAACGTCTCGGGCCACCGCCTGTCGACGATGGAGATCGAGAGCGCGCTGGTCTCGCACCCCAAGGTCGCCGAGGCCGCGGTCGTCGGTCGCCCCGACGAGCTCAAGGGCCAGGCCATCGTCGCGTTCGTCACCGCGCGCGCCGGCATCGCGCCGGGCGACGCGCTGGCCGCCGAGCTGCGCGCGCACGTCGCCGAGCAGATCGGCGCGCTGGCCCGGCCCGAGGAGATCCGCTTCGCCGACGCGCTGCCCAAGACCCGGTCGGGCAAGATCATGCGGCGGCTGCTGCGCGAGATCGCCAGCGGCTCGGCGACCCGCGGCGACACCACGACGCTCGAGGACCAGGCGGTGCTCGAGAAGCTGGCCCAGAGCTTCGCGGCGGAGGAGTGACGGCGCTGGCGCCGCGGCGGGTCGCCTCGTAGACTCGCCGCGACATGGCGCAGGCGCAGCCCGGCGGGAAGGGGACGACGACGGTGGCCGCACCGGCGCGCCACCGGTGGCGGAGCGCCCTGGCCCTCGCCGGGCTGGGCGCCGTGATGTTCCTGGTGCCGTCGGCGTACGCGATCCACCGCGGCCTGCCGCCGTGGGCCGCGGCGATCGTCGGCGCGCTGGTGTTCCCGGTGGCGCCGGTGGCGTGGCACGTCACGCGCGAGCGCGCGCTGCGGCGCGACGGCCGCCGCCGCCAGCTCACCGGCGGCGATCGGTTCTGGTTCCGCCTGGTCGTCGTCGGGGTCGCGTCGATCGGGCTGCTGGTGGCGCTGGCGGGGCGCGACGTGTGGACCGCGGTCAAGCGTCACCCGACCTGGTGGCTGCACTGGACCGCGCCGCCGCCGCCGCGGCCGCCGGTGCGCGACGCCCGGCTGCTCGACGTCGTGCCCGACGACGCGGTGGTGCTGGTGTGGTCGCGCGGCGCCGCGTACCAGCGCGCGGTGGCGGCCGGCGATCGCGCCGCCGCCGCGGCGGCCGCCGACGGCGAGGCGATCGCGGCGCTGGGCGCGGGCCGCCTGATGGTGGCGCTGCACGACGCCGCCGACACCCTCGACCACATGCGCCTCGACGACCTGGCGACCCTGGCCCGTCGCGGCGGCGTCGTCGCCGGCGGTGGCCTGGCCACCCGCCGCCCGTCGCCCGAGCTCCTGGTCGGCGTCACCGACGCCTGGGCGGCCGCGGTCGACGCCCGGCTGGCGGGGCAGGGGCGGCGGCCCGCGGCGCTGATCGCGCTGCTGGCCCGGGCCCCGCGCGACGCAGTGGCGGCGCTGGCGGCGCGGCCGGCAGGCGCGGCCGGCGTCGCCGAGGCGGTGGCGTGGCTGCGGGTGTCGCCGCGCGGCGTCGTGGTCGACGCCACGCTCCGCGCCGTCGACGCCCGCGCCGGCGCCGGGCTGCGAGCCCAGGTCGTGCAGCTCGCGACCTGGCTGCGCGCCCTGGTCCCGGCGGGCTGCCACGCCGAGGGGCTGGCGCTGCTCGACGCGGTGCGGGTCGACGGCGCCGGGCGCGACGTGCGCATCACCGCGCGGGTGCCGGCGGCCGCGCTGCCCGCGCTGTTGACCTGCATCGTGCCCGCGACGGCGCGGCCGCCGGCGCCGGCGTCAGGGCCGGCCGCGACGCCGCCGGCCCCGGGCCCGGACGCCGGCGTGGTGGCCCGGGCGACGCGACGGCCGAGGCCGCCCCGCCGAGGCCGTGCCCGCCGAGGCCGCACCCGCCGAGGCCGTGCCCGCCGAGGCCGCACCCGCCGAGGCCGTGCCCGCCGAGGCCGCGCCCGCCGAGGCCGTGCCGGCCGAGGCCGTGCCGGCGGAGGCCGCGCCCGCCGCGCCCAGGGCGACGCGGGCGCCGCCACGCCGCCCGCGCCGTAGCAGGCCGCCGCTGGCGGGCTACTCGGCGTCGTCGCTGCCGCGCTCGTCGTCGGCGCTGTCGGCGTCGCCGCCGACGGCCTCGGGATCGCGATCTCCGGCGGGCTCCTCGTCGAGCTCGGGCGGGTAGGTGCCGTGGTCCTCGGCCACGACCGCCGCGTCGGGCGCGGTCTCGTCGGTGACGAGCTCCGCCGGCGCCGGCGCCGGGAGGTGCTCGAGGTAGTCGCACAGCAGCGCGACCAGCTGCTCGTGGCCCTCGCGGACCCGGTGCTTCCAGCTCGGCTTGTGGCCGTTGGTGACGATCGAGAACACGACCTGCCGACCGTTGTCGGCCTCGAGCAGCCCCGACAGCGCGATCACGCGGTTCAGCGTGCCCGACTTGCCGATGACGTGGCCCTTGAGGTGCTTGCCGCGGAAGCGGCGGCGCAGCGTGCCGTCGACGCCGCCGACCGCGAGCGAGTCGTGGTACGCGGCGTGGACGTCCTCGGGGTCGACGCCGTCGGCGGGGCCGTCGGCGTCGTCGTCGCGCAGGCCCAGGCCGGCGCGCAGCACCGCGACCAGCTGGCGCGCCGACAGCTCGGTCTTGTAGGACAGGCCGGAGCCGGTGTCGATCACGAGGTCGTCGCGCGACAGCCCGGTGGTGCGGCCCAGCCACGCGTACATCGCGTCGATCGCCTTGGCCATCGACGGCTCGCCGCCGTACTTGTGGGCGGCGGCGGTGACGACCATGCGGTCGGCCAGCCAGTTGATCGAGCGCTTGTTGACCCGCGCGATGATCGTGCCCGCCGGATCCGAGAGGTGCTCGGCCAGCGGCATCGGCAGGTAGCCGTCGGCCACGCCGCCGCGGACGAAGTCGCCGAGCGCGCCGACCCGGACGTCGCCCATGACCTCGATGCCGAGGTCGCGCAGCGCCGCCCGCAGCAGGTGCGCGGTGTGCTGCGCGCGCTCCTTGATGAAGATGTCGCGGGTCAGGCGGCGGCCGCGGCCGATCGTGCCGGCGACGGTGAGCTTGAGCCGCTCGTGGCCGCCCTCGTCGGTGTAGACCTCGCTGGTCACGGTCAGCTTGCCGGCCGGCTTGCGCTTGGCCGCGGTGGTCGCGGTGACCTCGACCTCGATGAACTCCGACGGCGTCGACACCTTCGCGGTCGGGTGCTCGCCGGGGGCGCCGGCGACCACCGTGACCTCGCCCCAGGTGCGGTACATGCCGTCGCGGGTCGGGATCGGGCCGACGACGACGTCGCCCTCGAGGCGGGTGACGCCGAGCGCGGCCAGCTGCCGGGCCAGGTCCGCGAGGCCGGCCTTGCCCAGCGTCGGGTCGTAGCTGCCGAGCAGGTAGAGGTCGTGATCGATGACGCCGGCGTCGTCGGGCGGCGCGCCGATCAGCCGCGTCGGGTAGCGGTAGTCGGGGCCGAGGATGTCGAGCGCGGTGGCGCTCGAGATCAGCTTGACGTTCGACGCCGGGTTGAGCGGATCGTCGGGGTAGACCGAGAACAGCGGCTTGCCGGTGGCGGCGTCCGCGACGTAGAGCGAGGTCGTGCCGTCGCGCAGCTTGGTGTGCAGCAGCTTCTCGATCTGGTCGGCGGTCTGCTCGGCGGCGGTGAGCTTGCCGCTGTCGGCGCGGCGCTCGCCGGCCCGCTCCTCGCGCAGCGCGAAGGTCGAGACCTTGGCCTTGGCGGCGAGCTTGGCGGGATCGACGACGCCGCGATCGGGGCGGCCCTTGGGCGGCGCCGGGGTCTGGCCCTTGCGCTTCTGGCGGGCGCCGGTCGACAGCTTGGCCTTGCGCGCGGGCCGCTTGGCGCCGGGGCGCGCGGCGGTGGTCGCGGCGGCGGCGGGCGCCGGGCGCGACGCCGGGCCGGCGGGGCCGGGGCCGGCCATCGTGACCGGGGCGGCCACCGCGAGCACCATCAGCGCCGGCAGCAGCCGGGCGACGAGCCGCCGCAGGCCGGCGCCGCGGCTCACCCGCGCACCATCACGTAGGTGGCTCCGGTGCCGCCATCGCCGGGCGCGGCGGTGGCGAAGGCGTGGACGTAGCCGGACAGCGGCCCGACCAGCTCGGCGAGGACCAGATCGCGCAGCACCGCGACGCCGTCGGAGTGCAGGCCGCGGCCGTGGACGATCAGGACGCAGCGGCGGCGATGGGTCGCGGCGTCGCCGAGAAACCGGCGCAGGTCGCCGACCGCGGCGGCGGCGGTGCGGCCGTGCAGGTCGAGCGTGCCCTCGGGGCGGATGCGTCCGCCGCGCAGCTCGGCGACCTGGGCGCGGTTGACGCCGGGCGCGCGGGCCGACACCGCATCGCCGTGGCCGTCGATCGTGAGCGACACCGGGCTCGGCAGCGTCGGCGTCGCCACCGGGCGCGGCGGCGGCGGGGTGATGCGCACGCGATCGCGGTCGCGGCCCGGCAGGGGCACGGCGTCACCGATGGCCTCGAGGAACAGCTGTTGCTCCTCGGGAGAGACCGCCGGGCGATGGGGCCTCGGCTGTTTCTGACTGCGCCCCATACCTATACTGTCTAACGTCCACCGACGCGTGTGTCCAAGAAAGTGGTGAGGGCGACGGTGTGCGCCGCGCGACCACAGCGGCGCGACCTCGTCGTCGCGCCGTCGTCACCCGCCGCGAGGCGATGTGATCCAGCCCGTGGCGTGGCGCGGCGGCGACCTGGCTATGGTGCCCGCGTGGTGCTCCCCGCGCGCGGTCCCGTCGAGTCGTCGTCCCTGGATCGCCGCCGCCGCGGGCGCCACGCCGCCGCCGCGCTCGCGGCCGTCGCCGCCCTGGGCCTGGCCGGCTGCGGCGACGACGGCGCGGCCGCCGACGCCGGCGCCGACGCGCTCGTCGATCTCGGCGCCTTCGACAGCCCCGACGACTTCCCGCGCGACGGCTGTGAGTCCGGGGCCTTCGCTGGTCTGGCCGCCGCCGACGTCGAGGGCATCTACCACCTCCAGATCGACCTCGAGGGCTACGTCTACGCCACCGCGGCGCGGGTCGACGACCTCGGCGGCGGCGCCGCCGGCGGCGTCATCTCGGGCCACGACGCCACCCGGGTCCTGGTCGGCGCCGACGACGTCCTGATCCGGTGGGCCGACGAGGTCGGCGGGATCCGGGCCCTCGACCTGTGCGCCCGGGATCCCGACGGCACGGTGCGCGGCCACTACGCCCGCTGCACCGCGTCGGGCTGCTACCAGGGCACCGCGACCGGCAAGGCGGTGGTCCGCCTGGCCGAGCCCGAGGCCGCCGGCATGACGCTGCGCGGCGAGTTCGCCGGTTCCCCCGGTGCGCCGTGGCCGGTCGACTTCGGCGCCACCGGCGTGTCGGTGAACGTGCGCGTGCTCGGCGACGTCGCCTACGTCGCGCGCTACCAGGACGGCCTGCGCATCGTCGACGTCGCCGATCCGGCCGCGATGACCGAGCTCGGCCACGTGCCGCTCGAGTACGCGGACGCCGGCGAGATCTGGAACGACGTCAAGGTCACCGAGGTCGCCGGCCGCCGCTACGCCCTGATGGCGTCGAACCTGGTCGGCGTCGTGGTCGTCGACGTCACGGACCCCGCGGCGGCGACGATCGTCGCCCACCTCGGCACCCGGCCGGCGCCCGGCGAGCCGATCAACGTCCACACGCTGTTCCTCGACGGCGGCAAGGCCTACCTCGCCAACACCAGCCTCGGGCTCGAGATCTGGGACCTCGCGGATCCTACCGCCCCGGTCAAGCTGGGCGGCTTCACCCACCCTGGCGCGACCCCGTTCTCGTACCTGCACGACCTCTACGTCGCCGGCGACCGGGCGTACCTGAACTACTGGGATCTGGGCATGGCCATCGTCGACGTCGCCGACCCCGCGGCCACAGCGCTGGTCGGGTCGTTCGCCGACTATGGCCAGACCACCAGCCACTCGTGCTGGGTGACCCAGGTCGGGCCCCGCCGGATCGCGGTTCACGGCGACGAGCAGTGGGACGCCCACGTTCACATCGTCGACGTCACCGAGGGCACCGTCGCTTTCGGCAACGGCATCGGCGAGTGGCGGACCCGCCCGGAGGTCTCGGTCCACAACATCATGGCGGTCGGCGATCGCGCCTACATGGCGCACTACCAGGACGGCGTGCGGGTCCTGGACCTCTCGGACCCGACGGCGCCGCGCGAGGTCGCCCACTTCGACACCTGGCCCGGCTACGATCGCGGCTATGGCTACAGCTTCTACGAGGGCGCGATCGGCATCGATCTTGATACGGACCGGGGACTCATCTATGTCGCCGATTCGCATCGCGGGTTGTTGGTCCTCCACCTTGAATGACGCCGGGCCTGGCTGGCACTGTCCCCGGACGAGGTCCCTCTAGATGACCGTGCCAGCGTCGACCAGCGACGCGCCGACCTTCGGTGCGTCACGCTATCCCCGCGTCGCCTACTTCTGCATGGAGTACGGGCTCGACGTTCGCTTCACCACCTACGCCGGTGGTCTCGGCATCCTCGCCGGCGACCACATGAAGTCGATCGGCGACCTGCACCTGCCGCTGGTCGGCCTCGGCCTGCTCTGGGACGAGGGCTACACCCAGCAGCGGATCGGCCACGACGGCCACCCCGAGGACCACTACCCCAAGACCGATCGGTCGCGGCTGTCGCCGGTGCCGGTGCGGATCGAGGTCACGGTCCGCGGCCGCAACGTGCCGTGCGTGGCGTGGAAGGTCGAGGACTACACCAAGGCCACGCTGTACCTGCTCGAGCCCGCGCTCGACGACGATCGCTGGATCACGCGCCGGCTCTACGGCGGCGGCACCGAGGATCGCCTGGCCCAGGAGATCATCCTCGGGGTCGGCGGCGTGCGCCTGTTGCGCGCGCTCGGTCACGACGTCGACGTCTACCACTTCAACGAGGGCCACGCGGTCTTCGCCGGGCTCGAGCTGCTGCGCGAGAACCGCTTCGGCGGCACGACCATCGCCGACCGGCTCCAGCACCTGCGGCCGCACGTCGTCTTCACGACCCACACCCCGGTGCCGGCGGGCAACGAGGTCCACTCGCTCGACGACATGCGGCGCCTCGACGCCGACCTCGGCTTCACCGACAGCGAGCTCACCGCGATCGGCGGCTCGCCGTTCTCGATGACGGTCGCCGGCCTGCGCATGTCGCACATGGCCAACGCGGTCGCCGAGCTGCACGGCCACACCGCGCGCGCGATGTGGAAGGACGTCGCCGGCGCCGCGCCCATCACCCACGTCACCAACGGCGTCCACGTGCCGACCTGGCAGGACGCCCGGGTCCGCGCCGCGCTGGTGGCCGAGAAGTCCGACGCCGAGCGCGACGCCGAGCTGTGGCGGGTCCACCAGGACATGAAGGCCGAGCTGGCCGCCGAGGTCGTGGCCCGCACCGGCGTCCACGTCCGCCTCGACCGGCTGCTGATCGGCTTCGCGCGGCGCGCGGCGTCGTACAAGCGCGCCGATCTGATCCTCGCCGACGAGCACCGGCTGGGCCGGCTGCTCCACGACGAGCGCATCCAGCTCATCTACAGCGGCAAGGCCCACCCCCGCGACGGCGCCGGCAAGGCGCTGGTGTCGCGGCTGGTGGCGGCGTCGCGGCGCTGGCCCGGCAAGGTCATCTTCGTCGAGAACTACGACATGACCCTGGGCGCGCTCTTGACCCGCGGCTGCGACGTCTGGCTCAACAACCCGCGGCGGCCGCTCGAGGCGTCGGGGACGTCGGGCATGAAGGCGGCGATGAACGGGGTGCTCAACCTCAGCATCCTCGACGGCTGGTGGCCCGAGGGCTGCCACCACGGCGAGACCGGCTGGAAGATCGGCGACCCCGACGCCGCCGACGACGCGGTCTCGACCTACGACGGCACCGATCCGGCGCCGTCGGACGATCGCGATCGCAACCGCCTGTACGACACGCTCGAGCGCGAGGTCATGCCGGTCTACTACGACGACCGCGGTCGCTGGCTGCACATGATGAAGGCCAGCATCGCGATGTCGCAGTGGCGGTTCTCCTCGGACCGGATGGTCCAGGAGTACTTCGCGCGGATGTACCGGCCGAGCTAGCCAGCGCGCGACCCACGCGCTAGCGCCGGTGGCGGTGCAGGACCTGGCGGCGCTTGCCGCGCCAGGTCAGCACCAGGTCCGCGCCCTCGAGCTCGCCGGTGAGGGTGTCGAGGTGGCGGCTCGGCGTCGCCGCCAGGCACGGGTGCTGGCCGGGCTCGACCGCGGTCTCCTCCAGCGCCAGGACCTCGCCGTCGAAGCGGCCGCGCAGGACGTAGCGATCGACGAAGCTGTAGCTCGGCGCGCCGGCGCACGCGATCGGCGCGCCGTCGGGCGAGCGGATCGTGACCTCGCGGCGGTAGGTGGCGCCGGCGACGCCGTCGGCGGCGATCGCGATCTCCCAGGCCTCGTCCTCCTCGCGGACGTCGAGCTCGCCGTCGCGGTCGACCAGCCGCCAGTGCCAGGCCCCGGCGAGGCCGGCGGGCGGCGCCGGCGGTGGCGTCAGCGCCAGGCCCTCGGCGGTCAGCGCGTCGTCGGGCAGGCGGTCGAGGGTCTGGTCGCCGCCGTCCCAGGTCAGGGTCACCCGCATGCCGCGATCGTGGATCCGCGCCTGGTAGGCGCCGAGGTGGCGGAAGCCGGGCTCGCACGGCGACGGCGCGACCTGGTAGTCGCCCTCGTCGATCGCGACCTCGCCGGCGTCGTCGACGCGCGCGGTGACGTCGACCACCGCCGACTGCAGGTAGAACGGCTGCTGGTTGCACAGGAACGGCGCGCCGTCGAGCGCGATCACCAGGACGTCGCGGCGGTAGCGGCCGTCGGCGCGGGCGTGGCCGGTGGCCGGGTCGGCGCGGGTGCGATCGAACAGCCAGCGCTCGCGCTCGATGCGCAGCGTGCCGGCCTCGCGCTCGGCGTGGAGCCAGCGCCAGGGCCCGACCAGGCGCAGCAGCTTGACCGCGTCGAGCGGGTGCGGCG
>JACKDR010000005.1:0-97500 GCA_020633495.1 Kofleriaceae bacterium
AGGCCCTGGGTGAGCGGGCCGTCGGGGGTGTCGACCCGGCGCACCGCGACCAGCGCGGGCGCGCCCGCGACCTCGACGCGGCGCCAGGCCAGCGGCGCCACGGTCACCGCGACCCGATCGCGGGCGGCGTCGCGGCGCGCGACCTTGCCGGTCGGGGCGCCGCCGCGCTCCGCCTGCTGCACCGGCAGCTGCTCGGGGGCGACCACCTGGCCGGCGCGGGCGTTCTGGTAGACCTGCTGCGAGTAGGTGTTCTGCAGGTACGCGTCCTGGTCGAGGACCTCGACCCGGGGGCGCTGCGCCACCCCGCCCTGCTGCACCTGCTGGATCGGGTCGGCGTTGCCGAGCGCCGATGGCTCGAGCGCGGCGATCGCGACCCCGCCGGGGCCGTCGTCGGGGCGCAGGCTCGGCGCCACCGAGGCGAGGGCGTCGCGCATGGCCCGGTTGTCGGCGAGGTCGGGCGCGTTGAGCTCGGGGACGTCCTCGTTGAGCGTCGGCAGCGTGACCGCGCCGGCGGCGTCGATCTGGAAGTGGGCGGCGACCAGCGGATCGTCGGGGCCGGCGGCCAGCGGCGACGGCGTCACCGCGGCGCCGACCGCGGCGCCGCGCGGATCGTGGAACAGGTTCTGGTAGTGGTAGTAGGGGCGCGCGTCCTCGCGGCGGCGCAGCTGGTCGAGCCGCGCCGCGAGCTCGTCGGCGACCTCGCGCGCGGTCCGCTCGGCGGCGAGCCGCGGCGCCGCGCGCAGCGTCCGCTGCTCGGCGCGGACCGCACGCCACCCGCCCGAGAACCACGACGCCAGCAGCGCCGTCAGCAGCACGGCGGTCAGCGCCGCGGCGCCCGCGGTCCGGTTCACCCGGCGCCCCAGGCGTAGCCGGCGCCCTTGACCGAGACCACGAGCCGCGGCGCCGCCGGGTCGCGCTCGACCTTCTTGCGCAGCACCGCGATCGCCATGTCGACGGCGCGGGTGTGCAGATCGCCGCGCTGGCCGAAGACCTGCTCGAGCAGCTCGGCGCGCGACACGACGCGGTCACGGTGGCGGTGCAGCCAGCGCAGGATCCCGACCTCGCGCGGGGTCAGGCTGGTGCGCGCGCCGTCGCGCTCGGCGGTGAGCCGGGCGAAGTCGAGGACGACGCCGTCGACGTCGAGCTGCTCGGGGACCTCGGCGGGGGCGCGGCGGCCCAGGGCCCGGACCCGGGCCAGCAGCTCGCGCGCCGAGAACGGCTTGGTGACGTAGTCGTCGGCGCCCTCGCCGAGGCCGCGCACCTTGTCGTCCTCGGAACCGCGCGCGGTCAGCATCAGGATCGGCATGCCGGGGCGCGCCGCGCGCAGCCGCCGGCACACCTCGACGCCGTCGAGGCGCGGCAGCATGAGATCGAGCACGACGACGTCGAACGGGGTCGCGAGGCCGGCCTCGACGCCCTGGGCGCCGTCGGCGGCGGCCTCGACGGTGTGGCCGTCGCCGGTGAACAGGTCGACCAGGCCGTCGCGGAGGCCGCGTTCGTCCTCCACCACGAGGATGCGCATGGTCTCAGGATGACACCGTGCGGCGGCGGCACCGTCACGTCGGCGTAAGGAAGGCCCCGGCTCGGGCGTAACAGTCGTGAGCCAGCTTACTTCCGGTACATCGAAGCACGTGATCCAGCAAGCCTCTGGCATGATCGGCGGGCAGCTTCATGGCTCCCCCACCCGGCGCACTCTCCGCAGTCTCGACCGGTGTCGGCACGAACCCCGGTTCGTTGCTGGAGGGGGACGTGATCGTGGAGCCCGACACCGGCCTGGGCGACAACCCGCTGCAGACCGCCAACGCCCTGGCGGTGATGCCGGCGGCGGCCAGCGACAGCGCCCGCCTCGAGCGCGACATCCTGGCCTGGGAGATCGCCGCGTACCGGACCCTGGTGCTGGTGGTCGGCGCCGCGGTGCTGATGCTGATCGCGATCCGCGGCGCGATCGGCACGACGCTGGCCGCCGCGGAGATCGCGCTGTGCACGATCACGATCGCGCACTTCGCGCTGATGCGCCGGGGCCTGGAGGCGCTGGGCCAGCGGCGCGACGCGCGCTACCTCGAGGCCCTGCGCTGGGGCTCGGTCACGCTCGAGACCACCTTCACGACGATCGCGCTCCTGGTCACGCTGCGCATCAAGGGCCCGGCGTGGACCGCGTCGAGCCCGGTGGTGACGATCTACATGCTGGGCATCGTCGCGTCGTCGTTCCGGCTGCGCGCCAGCCTCGTGATCTACGCGACCGTCCTGTCGATCGCGCAGTGGCTGGTCTTCTATCACGTCGCGCTGGCGTCCCACCTCGGCGGCCTCGGGCTGCCGACGCTGGGGGCGTGGGCGGCATGGGAGCGCGCGTTCTGGATGAGCATGTGTGGCGTCATGCTCGCGGTCTCGACCCACCGGCTCCGCGAGCTGGCCCTGGCCGGCACCGCGCAGCGCCGCCTGCGCCGCCACATCATCCACGAGCTCGAGCGGCTGGTCTCGCCGGACGTCGCCAGCCGGGTGCTGTCGGGCAGCCTGACCCCGGGCCAGTCCGAGCGCCGCTACGTCACCGTCCTGTTCTGCGACCTGCGCGACTTCACCGCGCTGTGCGAGCGGCGCCGCGCCGAGGACGCGATGGCGGTGCTCAACGCCTTCTACGAGCGCGCCTGCGTGATCATCCGCGCCCACGGCGGCCACGTGAACAAGTTCCTCGGCGACGGCCTGCTGGCGCTGTTCGGCGCCCCCGAGCGCCACACCCACCACGCCGACGCCGCGATCGGCGCAGCCCGCCAGCTGGCCCGCGCCGCCGACGAGCTGCGCCGCGAGGGCGGCGTGTGGAGCGATCTGCAGATCGGCATCGGGCTCGACACCGGCGACGTCGTGGTCGGCGCGGTCGGCTCGCCCGAGCGCCTCGAGTACACCGCGATCGGCGCGACCGTGAACCGCGCGGCCCGGCTGCAGGCGCTGAGCACGACCACCGGCCGCAGCATCGTGCTGTCGGCCCGGTGCGCCAGCGAGATCAGCGATCCCGAGCAGCTGCTGCCGCTGGGCGAGGCGCGGATCAAGGGCGTCGACGTGCCGATCCGGATCTACACGCCGCGATAGCGGTTGGCCGGGCTCTGACCGGGCACGGGCACGGGCACGGGCACGGGCACGGGCACGGGCACGGGCACGGGCACGGGCACGGGCACGGGCACGGGCACGGGCACGGCTCGGCCCCCGATCACCACGGGGTCGGCTTGTAGTCCTTGAGGAACAGGCCCCAGAGGTGCTCGCCGCTGTTGACGCCGGCCAGCGGCGGGTCGCAGATGCGGGCGGCGCCGTCGACGATGTCGAGCGGCGGCGAGAACCGGTGGACCTCGACCTTGCGGCGCGCCAGCTCGACGGGATCCTCGTCGGTGACCCAGCCGGTGTCGACGCTGTTCATGTGGATGCCGTCGCGCACGTACTCGATCGCCGAGGTCCGCGTCAGCATGTTGAGCGCGGCCTTGGCCATGTTGGTGTGCGGGTGCTTGTCGGTCTTGAAGCGCCGGTAGAACTGGCCCTCCATCGCCGACACGTTGACGACGTGGGCGTCGTCGGTGGGCACCGCGGCGAGCAGCGGCCGCAGCCGGGCGTTGAGCACGAACGGCGCCACCGCGTTGACCAGCTGGACCTCGAGCAGCTCGGCGGTGGGCACGTCGGCCAGGGTCATGCGCCAGCTGTTGAACTCGCGCAGGTCGACCTGCTGCAGGTCGGCGTCGAGGCGGCCCTGCGGGTACAGGTGGCCGCCGCGCTCGAGGTCCTCGGCGAGCAGCGGCAGCTGCGACATCACCGCCGAGCGGAACATGCCCGGCGCCGCGGCCGCCGACGGCGCCAGCGCCACCGCCGGCTCGCCGGCGCCGGCGGCGAGGGCGCGATCGGCGCGCAGCGCCTCCCAGCGCTCGAGCGGCTCGCGCACCGCCGGCGGCAGCGTGCGCCACGGCTCGAGCTCGGCCGCCATCAGGTGATCGTAGAAGCCGCTGGGCCGCCGCACCGTCTGGCACGCGTTGTTGATCAGGACGTCGAGGCGCGACCAGGTCGCGCGCATGTGGGCGCACAGGGCCTCGACGCTGGGCGTGTGGCGCAGGTCGACGCCGTAGATGTGCAGGCGGCCCCGCCAGCTCGGCGCGTCGGGCTCCTCGGCGAAGCGGCGCGCGGCGTCGATCGGGAACCGGGTGATCACGATCGTCTCGGCGCCCGCGTGGAGCATCTTGATCGCGGCCTGGTAGCCGATCTTGACCCGGCCGCCGGTGACCAGCGCGACCCGGCCGCGCAGGTCGGCGGTCTGGTTGCGCTTGCGCCAGTTGAGATCGGCGCAGGCCGGGCACAGCTGATCGTAGAAGTGGTGCAGGTCGTGGAAGTCGACCTTGCAGACGTAGCAGGTGCGGGCGTCCTGGACCCGCAGCACCGGGCCGGCCGCCGCGGCGTCGTCGCCGCCGTCGCGCCGGGCCTCGGCCGCGGCCCAGGCGTCGTCGGTGACGCCGTCGGCGGGCGCGTCCTCGAGCAGGGCCTCGAGCGGCAGCTTGGGGGTCGCGACCGCGGCCCGCGGCGGGGTCAGGAACACCGGCGCGCGCCGCAGCGTGCGGATGCCGGTGGCGTCGAGCACGGCGCGGTCGGAGGCGCGGCGCTCGGCCTTCTTCTGGCGGGTCACCGCCTTGCTCAGGGCCTTGCGGCTGTAGCGATCCGGGCGCGACACCGCGCCGGCGACCACGACCAGGCGGCGGCGCACCGGCTCGTCGAGCTCGACCAGCAGGCTGAGGTCGGCGGCGAACAGCTCGAGCACGGCGAGGGCGTCGTCGGCCCGGGCGCGGAGCTGGTCGAGGTCGATCGGGCCGGAGGCGCCGGCGTCGGCGCCGGGATCGCCGGCGGAACCGTCGTCAGCGTCGTCGACGATGGCGTCGTCGCTCGGGGTCGGGTCGGGATCGGGCACGGCGACCCCGTCTAGCACGGATCGACGAGTATAGTGCGCGCGATGTCGCCCCGCCCCGCCCGCGCCGCCACCGCGCTCACCCTCGGCGCCGCGCTGATCGCGGCCGCCGGGGCCGGCGGCGCGGCCGGCTGCGGCCCGCGCCCGGCGCCGCGCGCGGTCGACGAGCCGGTCCGCGCCGCCGGCCTGCACGCCACCATCCGCTGGACCTCGTTCGGCGTCCCGCACGTCACCGCCGACGACCTCGCCGGCCTCGGCTTCGGCCAGGGCTACGCGACCGCCCGCCAGCACGTCTGCGTGCTCGCCGACCAGTTCGTCCGGGTCGCCGGCGAGCGCGCCCGCTGGTTCGGCGCCGGCCCCGACGACGCCAACCTCGACAGCGACCTGTTCCACCGCGCCCTCCACCTCGATCGCCGGGTCGCGGCGCTGCGCGCCGGCATGTCCGACGACGCCCGCGAGGTCCTGCGCGGCTGGGTCGCCGGCTACGACCACTACCTGGCCCGGACCCCGCCGGCGCAGCGCCCCGAGGGCTGCCGCGACGCCGCCTGGGTCCGCCCGATCGGCGAGGACGACCTGCTGCGGCTCCACGTCGCGATGGCGACGATCGCGTCGTCGCGGCTGTTCACCACCGAGATCGCGCGCGCCGCGCCGCACCCGACCGGCACCGCTCGCCCCGCCCTGCCCGACGCCGAGCCGGCGGCGCGGCCGGCGTCCAACGGCTGGGCGCTGGGCGCCGATCGCACCGAGAGCGACCATGGCCTGCTGGTCGCCAACCCGCACTTCCCCTGGGAGGGCGAGCTGACGTTCTCGGAGCTCCACCTCACCCTGCCCGGCGAGATCGACGTCTACGGCGCGACGCTGCCCGGCGTGCCGATGGTCGGCATCGGCTTCAACCGCCACCAGGCCTGGACCCACACCTTCTCGGCGTCGACCCGGTTCGTGCTGTACCGGCTGCCGCTGGTCGACGACGCCTACCACTACCGGCGCGACGGCAAGACCGTGGCGATGGTCGCCCAGACCTACGCGATCGACGTCCTCGGCGCCGACGGCGCGATCACCGAGGTCACGCGCACGCTGTACAGCACGCCGCAGGGCCCGGTGATCGACGCCGCCGAGGCGCCGTGGCAGCCCGGGGTCGCGGCCTACGTCCTGCACGACGTCGCGCTCGAGGCCGGCTCGGTGATCGACCTCGACCTCGCGCTGGCCCGGGCCCGCGGCGTCGACGACGTCCGCGCCGCGCTGGCCGTCCACGCCACGCCGTTCCTCAACACGCTGGCCGCCGACGTCGACGGCAACGCCTACTACGCCGACGCCTCGCTGGTGCCCGACCTGTCGCCCGAGGCGCTGGCGGCGTGGACCCTGGCGCGCAAGGCGGTGCCCGAGCTCGAGGCGGCGTGGCAGCGCGGCGTCGTCGTCCTCGACGGCTCGTCGTCGCGGTTCGACCTGGTCACCGACGATCCCGCGATCCCCGGCGCGATCCCGTTCGACGCCGCGCCCGAGCTGCTGCGCCGCGACTACGCCATGAACGCCAACGACCCGTGGGCGTTCGGCAACGCCGACGCCCCGGTCGGCGACGGCTTCTCGATCCTGTACGGCGATCCCGACCGGCCGCCGACCCCGCGCACGCTGATGAACCTGCGCATGCTGCGCGAGAAGTCGGTGATCGGCGCGTCGGGCCCCGACGGCCTGTTCAGCCGGGCCGAGGCCGGGCGGGCGATCCTCAGCAACCGCTCGTTCACCGGCGAGCAGCTGCGCGACGAGGTCCGCGGCCGCTGCGACGACGAGGTCGCGCGCCGCCGCGCCGCCGAGGCCGCCGCCGCCGCGAAGGCCGCGAAGGCCGCGAAGGCGCGCCGGCCCAAGCGCGGCGCGCCGCCGCCGCCGGCCGCGGTGGCCGACGGCCCGGGCAGCGCGGCGACCCTCGAGCCGCTGTGCCTGCGCCTCAAGGGCTGGAACCTGCGCTTCGATCTCGACAGCCGCGGCGCGATCCTGTGGCGCGAGCTGATGCGCCAGCTCGCCGGGCCGACCGGCGAGCTGCCGTGGGAGCACGCCTGGGATCCGCAGGCGCCGTCGACGCCGTCGGGGCTGCCGCCGGCGCCCGACGGGCCCGACCCGCTGGCCGACGCGCTGGTCGCCGCCGCCGACCTGCTGGCCAGCGCCGGCATCGACGTCCGCGCCGGCAACCCGGCGCTCGGCGAGGTCCAGCACGCCGCGATCGGCGGCCGCGTCGCGGTCCCCGGCGGCGCCGGGCTCGACGGCGTCACCGACGTCGTCCAGTGGGTCGACTGGAACGGCACGCTGCTGCCGCGCGCGACCCGGCCGCCGCCGCGGTCGCGCACCGGCCTCACCGACGACGGCTACCCCGTCAACTACGGCACCAGCTGGGTGATGGCGGTCGAGCTGCTGCCCACCGGGCCGGTCGCCGACGTCCTGCTCACCTACGGCCCGCCGCGCGCGCGCCCCGCTGGCGCCGACGACGTGGCCGCCGCGACGGGCGCCGACGACGATCAGCTGTCACGCTTCGCCGCCGGCGCGCTGCGCCCGGCCCTGTTCGACGCCGCCGCGATCGCCGCGGATCCCGCGCTGCAGCTCGAGGAGATCGCGCAGGAGCCCGCCCCCGCCACGACCCAGGAGCCCGTCCCATGACCCTCAAGAGCCGCCTCAAGGGCCTCGCCATCGGTGCCTTCGTCGGCGCCCCCGGACAGCGCGCCCGCGACGCCGTCGCCGAGGCCACCCGCGTGCTGCGCCGCCAGCCCCGCCGCCTCGAGTTCTTCCACGATCCCGGCGATCCGTGGAGCTACCTCACCGCCCAGGCGGTGGCCCGGCTGGTCGAGCGCTACCCGGTCGAGCTGGCGATCCACGTGGTCTCGACCCCGGCGTCCGACGTCGACGCCGAGCCCAAGCAGCGCGCCCGCTACGCCGTCCAGGACGCCGCCGAGCTGGCCGCGCACTGGGACCTCGCCTTCGGCGGCAAGAAGGAGTCGGAGGTCGGCACCCAGCGCAAGGTCGGCGCCGTGCTGATCAAGGAGCGCCCGGTCGACCAGCAGCTCACCGCGATCATCGAGCTGGGCGACGCCATGTGGCGCAACGATCACAAGGCCCTCGACGTCCTCATGGGCAAGTGGGGCAACGAGGCGATGGGCGCGGTGCCGCCGATCCTGGCCGCCAACTACGCGCTGCTGCGCGAGCGCGGCCACTACCAGGGCGCGATGCTCCACTACGGCTCGGAGTGGTACTGGGGCGTCGATCGCATCGGCTACCTCGAGGATCGCCTGGCCGAGGAGTTCCCGCGCGCGGCGCCGGTGCTGACCGCCCGCCCCGCGGCCGAGCGCCCGCCGGCGCGGCTGTGCGCCGGCGACGGCCCGGTGCCGCTCGACGTGTGGTGGTCGTTCCGGTCGCCGTACTCGTACCTGGCGCTCGACCGGCTCGCCGACCTGGCCGCGCGCTACCCGGTGACGATGACGCTGCGGCCGGTGCTGCCGATGGTGACCCGCGGCCTGCCGGTGCCGTCGACCAAGAGCATGTACATCGTCAAGGACGCCAAGCGCGAGGCCGATCGCCTGGGCATCCCGTTCGGTCGCATCGCCGATCCGCTGGGCCAGGGCGTCGAGCACTGCCTGGCGATCAGCAAGCTGGCGATCGAGCGCGGCCGCGGCTTCGAGTTCCTGCACGCGGCGGCGACCGGCATCTGGGCGGAGGCGCTCGACGTCGCCAGCTACGTCGACCTGCGCACGATCGTCGAGCGCGCCGGGCTCGACTGGGCCGACGCCCGCGCCGCGCTGGGCGACGACGCCTGGCGCGCCTGGGCCAAGCAGCACGCCGACGACCTGGCGACGATCGGCCAGTGGGGCGTGCCGACCTTCCGCGCCGGCGACTGGGTCGGCTGGGGCCAGGATCGCCTGCCGATGCTCGAGGACCGGCTGCGCCGCCACGTCGCCGCGGTCGCCGCCGGGGTCGACGCGGCGGCCGCGACCGACGCGGGCGCGGCGCCGGCCGAGCCCGCCGGCACCTGACCGGCCCGGGCCGAGCGGGTATGCTCGCGGCCCCGTGGCCGACGCGCCCGCCCCCGAGGCTCACCCGCTGCTGCGCTGGCTCCCCGGCGGGGGCTGGCGCGGCGCCGTCATCGTCGCGTTCGTCGCGCTGCAGGCGCTGGCCCCGCTCGACTACTACTGCGTGCGCCGCGACAAGCACGACGAGCGGTTCGCGTGGCGGATGTTCTCGCCGACGCGGATGCTGACCTGCCAGCCCACCTTCACGGTCGACGACCAGCCGGTCGATCTGGCCGGCACCTTCCACGAGGCGTGGATCCAGATCGCGCGGCGCGGCCGCCTGGTCGTGCTCGAGGCGATGGGACAGCGGCTGTGCAAGCTCAACCCGGGCAAGCGGGTCGTCGTCGACCTGCGCTGCCGCACCGTCGACGGCCGGGTCGAGCAGCGCGGCGGCTTCGACCTGTGCTCGGTGCCGGAGATCTAGGGGCCGACGGTGGCGAAGAAGAAGCACCCGCGCAGCCAGGCCGCCCGCGCCCGCCGCCAGCCGGCGCCGCCCGCCGCCGCCGCGCCCGCCGACGACGCCGCGCCCGCCGACGACGCCGCCGCGGCGCCCGCCCGCAAGGCCACGTCGAAGGCCGCCGCCGCCGCGC
The DNA here is from genome assembly GCA_020633495.1 of Kofleriaceae bacterium. GTDB lineage: Bacteria > Myxococcota_A > Polyangia > Haliangiales > Haliangiaceae > WYBA01. The sequence goes on from JACKDR010000005.1 coordinate 9,561, forward strand.
CGGCGGCCACCCGGCCGGCGCCGCGCCGCGATCGCGCCCGCGATCGCTGGTGGTTCGACTTCGACGTCGACCGCGGCCACCTGGCGCTGCTGCGGCTGGCGTTCTTCGGCGTCCTCGCGATCGACGCCTACCTGCAGATCAGCCACGCCCCGCGCTACGGCGCCGGCGACTTCAACGTGCCGCACTTCGCGTGGCTGCCGCTGCCGTCGCCGTCGCGGCCGCTGATGCTCGGCCTCGACGTCCTGATGACGTACCTGTTCGCGCTGGCGGCGCTGGGGGTCGCGACCCGGATCGTCGTGCCGGCCGGCGCGGTGCTGTTCAACTACGCCTACTTCTGCAGCCAGCTCGACTCGTACCAGCACCACTACCTGGTCGCGATGCTGCTGCTCATCGCGAGCTTCGTGCCCTGGGACGCCCGCGACGCCCGGGTCCGCTCGTGGGCGCTGCGCCTGTTCACGGTCCAGATCGCGGTCCTGTACCTGTGGGCCGCGCTCGCCAAGCTCGACCCGCTGTGGCTCGACGGCACGACGCTGTCGAAGCAGCTGCGGCCGAAGTGGATCCGCGACCTGGTCGGCAGCCACTGGGCGCTGGCGTCCAAGGCGGTGGTGGCCGGCGAGCTGACGCTGGTGGTGGCGTGGCTGTGGCGCCGGCTGTGGCCGCTGGCCCTGGTCATCGGCGTCGGCTTCCACGTCTCGGTCGAGCTCGCCGAGTTCCGCATCGGCCAGTTCTCGTACGTCATGATCGCGATCTACACGCTGGCGCTGCCCCAGGTCGTCGGCGCCGCGCCGGCGCGGTGGTGGGCGCGGCTGCGCGCCCGGGTGCCGGTGGGGGCGCCGCGCACCGAGCGGCTCGGCGGCGCCGCGGCGATGGCGGTGGCGCGGGCCGCCGGCGTCGCGTGCCTGGTCGCGGCGCCGCTCGACGGCGGCGCCGTGGTCGTCGTGGTGATCGCGCTGGTCGCGGTCGGCGCGTTCGCGCTGCACCGCCGGTGGACGGTCGCGGCCGCGCACGTCGCGGCGTGCGCGCTGGTGCTGTGGCTGGGCCACGTCACCGACGAGCCGGTCGACTACTACCGGCTGTGGGCCGGCTCGGCGAGCCGGCTCGGCCACCCCGACGAGGTCCGCGCCGCGTCGCAGGCGCTGGTCGCGCTCGCCCCCGATCACCCGTCCGGCAACTACTACCTGGGGCTACAGGCCCTCGACGCCGGCGACATCGACGCCGCGCTCGATCACTTCCACCGGGCCGAGCGCGGCAACCCGCGGTCGCCGCGGGTCTGGGTCGGCGAGGCCCGGGCCCAGATCGCGCGCGGCGATCACGACGCCGCCCGCGCCGCGCTCGACCGCGCCCTGGCGATCCGCCCCGACCACGCCCAGGCCCGCGCGATGCTGCGCAACCTCGGCGGCACCGCGCCGTCGCGACCGCCGGGCCCGCCCGCCGAGCGCGCGACCACCGACCCGTCCACCGCCCCGGCCACCGATGACGACTCGTCCTCCGAATAGCGCCGGCGGCCCCCCCGGGCCGCCGGCGAGGCCGGACAAGCGCGCGCGCGCCGCGCGGATCATGGCGATCCTCGACGACCTGTTCCCGGTGCCCGCGATCCCGCTCGACCACGGCGATCCCTTCACGCTGCTGGTCGCGGTCGTGCTGTCGGCGCAGACCACCGACGCCCGGGTCAACCTGGTGACGCCGGGGCTGTTCGCGGCGGCGCCGACGCCGGTGGCGATGGCGGCGCTGACCGAGCGCGAGATCCTGCACCACATCAAGTCGTGCGGGCTGGCGCCGGCCAAGGCCAAGAACATCCGCGCGCTGTCGCGGCTCTTGCTCGAGCGCCACGACGGGGTCGTGCCCCAGGACTTCGCCGCCCTCGAGGCGCTGCCGGGCGTCGGCCACAAGACCGCCAGCGTCGTCATGGCCCAGGCCTTCGGGGTGCCCGCGTTCCCGGTCGACACCCACATCCACCGGCTCGCCGGCCGCTGGGGCCTGTCGCGGGCCCGCAACGTCGAGGAGGTCGAGCGCGACCTCAAGGCGCTGTTCCCGCGCGAGCGGTGGAACGCGCTGCACCTGCAGATCATCTACTTCGGCCGCAGCCACTGCCCGGCGCGCGGCCACGACCCGGCGGCGTGCCCGATCTGCGGCTGGGCGATGTCGAAGGCGCGGGCGGCGCAGGAGCGGCGCGAGGGCCGGCTGCCGGCGGCGGCGCGCGGGGCGTCGGCGCGGGGGCGGCGCGCTTGACCGGCGCCGGGGCCGAGGCCACGCTGGCCCCGTGATCGACCTGCGCGCCCTCGGCTGGGACGACGACCGCGCCGCCGCCGCGGCCGCCGCCGCGGCGCGCCTCGACGGCGCGGTCGAGCCGGCGCGGGTCGTGGTCGCGCACCGCGGCGCCTACGAGGTCGAGGCGGCGGGCGGTCGCTACTGGGGCGAGCTGCCGGGCGCCACCTACTTCGAGGCCCGGGATCGCCGCGAGCTGCCGGTGGTCGGCGACTGGGTCATGATCGCGCCGACCGAGGGCGCCCAGGCCCGCGGCGCCGCCGCCGACGGCGCGCCGGCGCGGCCCGAGCAGCTCGCGATCATCCACGAGGTCCTGCCGCGGCGGTCGTGCCTGGTCCGCGGCGCCGCCGGCGAGAAGGTCGCGCCCCAGCCGATCGCCGCCAACGTCGACGTCGCGTTCATCGTCACCTCGGCCAACCTCGATCTCAACCCGCGCCGCCTCGAGCGCTACCTGGCGATGGCCCGCGGCGGCGGCGCCGGCGTCGTCATCGCGGTCAACAAGATGGATCTGGTCGACGACGCCGCGCCGGTGCTGGCGGCCGCCGCCTCGGCGGCGCCCGGGCTGCCGGTGGTGGCGCTCAGCGCGACCCGCGGCGACGGCGTCGACGCCCTGCTCGGCCACCTCGGCCCCGGCCGCACCGGCGTGCTGCTGGGCAGCTCCGGGGTCGGCAAGTCGACCGTGCTCAACGCCCTGCTCGGCCGCGACGTCCAGGAGGTCCAGCCGGTGCGCGCCGACGACGATCGCGGCCGCCACACCACGACCCGCCGCGAGCTGTTCGTCCTCGACGCCGGCGTGCTGATCGACACGCCGGGGATGCGCGAGCTCAAGACCTGGGTCGACGACGACGACGAGCCCGACGCCTTCGACGACGTCGCGGCGCTGGCCGCGCGCTGTCGCTTCGCCGACTGCCGACACCAGCAGGAGCCGGGGTGCGAGGTCCGCGCCGCCGCGGAGCGCGGCGAGCTGGCCGCGGATCGCCTGGCCGGCTACCGCAAGCTCCAGCTCGAGCAGGCCGCCGACAGCCGGCGCCGCGACGAGGCGGCGCGCCTCGACGAGCGCCGCCGCGGCAAGGTCGGCGCCCGGGCCCTGCGCGCCCGGCTCAAGGACAAGGGCCGCACCGAGTCGTAGCCGCGGCCCGGCGGGCCGGTGATCGCGGCGGCGCATTCGGGCCGCCGCGGCACGTCGCCGGCGCCGGCGCTGGGCCCGACGCCGCCGCGGGTGGTACCGTCGCGGCGGGAGGCCTCCATGGGCATCGACTACGTCATCGATCTGCCGTGCGACCCCAAGCGGGCGCTCGGGGTCGAGCAGATCGTCAACCTGGTCAAGGCGCGGTCGCGCGCCGAGGCGGTGCTCGAGCTGGTCCGCAAGGACGGCGACGCGCGCGGCCCCGACCAGATCAGCATCACGACGGTGCTGCAGACGACCGACGGCGTGACCGAGCAGCAGGTCACGGTGCAGGAGCTGCTCGATCAGGCCCGCGCCCTCGACGACCACCGCGCGGCGTGCGCGAGCTGCCCGGCCAACGCCGGCCGCGACGGCTTCGGCTGCTACCGCAGCATCGCCTACCCGATCACCGAGGACGCCGAGGCGTGGATGCTGGGCCGGCTGCCCGACGATCTCGAGAGCAGCGCCGGCGTGTTCCTGGTCCGCGCCCTCGCCGACTTCGGCTGGGACGGCGAGCACGCCGCCGAGATGCGCGGCCAGGGCGACACCTTCTTCGAGAGCGACGACGCGCTGGCGGTGCGGTGGGGCGACGAGGACGACGAGGACGGCCTGCAGGTCGACGCCGACCAGATCTTCCACATGCTGTTCCACGTCGGCAACATCGGCGAGACCCACGCGATGATGCTGTGCCTGTTCTTCGGCGTGCTGCCCCACGACGTCGACCTCGAGGTGCTGCGCGACGACGACGCCCGCCGCAAGGCCCTGGCCGCGGCGACGCTGCCGCCCCAGGGCTCGCCGGGGATCGAGGCCTTCGCCGAGCTGCTGCGCGCGCTGGCGCTGGCGGCGAGCCTCGACGTCGACGTCCTCATCGACGGCTGACCGTGGGCGACGGCGCGCGCGTCCCGGTGGCCGGCGTGGCGATGGCGCTGGTCGCCGGCGCCGCGGTGTGGGGCGGGTTGACCCTGGCCGACGGCGACGACGCCGGCCCGCCGCGGCCGGCGGTGGCCGCGGACGGTCGCGGCGACGGTGAGGACGCGAGCGCCGTGGTCGCCGCGGGTGCCGACGACGGGGCGGTCACCGCCGAGCGACCGCCGACACCGGCGCCTCGCCCGGGCGAGCACGTGCCGCCGACCCTGTCGCCGCGGCAGCAGAAGCTCGTCGACTACCACGAGTTCGTCGACGCCGCCGACGTGTCGCTGCACCACCTCCGGCTGTGGTTCCCGTTGCCGTTCGCCCGCGCCGAGCACGGCGATCCGAGCTGGAGCTTCGAGAGCTGGATGAGCGTCGACGAGCTCCGCCTGCGGCTCGCCAAGCTGGCCGCCACCGCCGCCGCCGCGCCGCCGATGCCGGCGCTCGATCGCGCCGCCCGCAGCTACGCGCGCGTCGTCGGCGCCGAGCTGCCGGCTGGGCCGCCGCGGTGGACGCGTGGTCGGCGGCCGAGGCGGCGGCCGGCGTCGACGCGCCGGCGATGGCGTCGCTGCCGCCGACCTTCGAGCGCCTGGTCGCCGCCAGCCGAGCCCTGCGCGACGCCCTGGCCGCCGAGGACGAGGCGGACGGCGCACCCGCGACCCCGCTCGACGCCGCGGTGCGCGCCTGCCTCGCCGGCGCCGGCACGGTCGTCGACGTGCCGGCGCCGCGCCGGGACCTCGGCTACGATCCGCACCGCGGCGACGCCTGCCGCCACGCCGCGGCGCGCTGCCTGGTCGCGGTCGCCGCGGTCGCCGACGCCGGCCCGATCCCGCACGAGGCCGAGTCGCTGCTGGCGATGCTCGGCGATCTCGGCATGAGCGTCATGTTCCTCGGCCGCAACCTCGACGACGGCCAGTACCCGTGGGGCGCCAGCTCGGTGGCGCAGCGCGCGACCTACGCGGTGGACTACCTCGATCGCTGGCTGGGCCGCCCGCCGCCGCCCGCGCCCGCCGAGGCGCCGCCCTGATGCTGGATCGCCTGCGCCACCGCGCCTGGAACTGGCTGCCGACGTTCCTCGAGATCGCCGAGCGCGGCAGCATCGGCCGCGCCGCGGCGGCGCTGCACGTCACGCCGGCCGCGGTGTCGCGGACGCTGCGCCTGCTCGAGGGCGAGCTGGCGCAGCCGCTGTTCGCCCGGGTCGGGCGCACGCTGGTGCTCAACCGCGCCGGCGCCGCCCTGCGCGACGCCCTGCGCGGCGCGGTGGTCGCCGTCGACCGCGGCCTGTCCGAGGTCGCCGGCGACCCGTTCGCCGGGCCGCTGCGGGTGGCGTCGCTGGGCGTCGTCACCGAGGAGCTGGTGGTGCCGGCGCTGGCGGCGCTCAAGGTGGCGCACCCCGACCTGCTCCCCGAGCACGTCAACGTCGGCGCCGCCGAGGCCAACGCGCTGCTGGCCCGCGGCCAGCTCGATCTCGCCTGCTACTACGAGGACCCCAGCGTCGACGGCCTGGTCGTCGATCGCCTCGGTGATCTCGGCGCCGCGGTGTACTGCGGCCGGGGCCACCCGCTGTGGAGCGCGCGGCGGGTCCGGCGCGACGACGTCCTCGCCCACGCCTTCTCGGTGCCCCAGGTCGGCGACACCGGGCGCGTCCTCGACGGCTGGCCCGCCGACTGGCCGCGCCACGTCGGCATGCGCATCACGACGCTGCGGTCGAACCTCGAGGTGTGCCGCAGCGGCGCGCTGTTGACCGTGCTGCCCGACGTCACCGCGGCGCCGCTGGTCCGCGCCGGCGAGCTGCGCCCGGTCCGCTTCGACGCGCTGCCGCGGATCCCGGTGTACGCCGCGCGCACCGGGGCCGACCTGGCCCGCCCCGCGGTCCTGGCCGTGATCGACGCGGTGCGCGCCCGGATCGCGGCGGCCGGTCGCACCGCGGCGCGACGCCCGTCACTGGCGACCCCGCGGTCTCGGCGATACCATCCGCGGTCAGGGAGGAAATGATGCACAAGCCTGGACTACGCCTGTTCGCTACCTCGTTCGCCGGTCTCGGTCTCGCGCTGGTCGCCTGCGGCGGCGGCAACGACGTCGATCCCCGGGTCATCCCCGGCGGCGGCATCGGTGACGGCGCCATCGACGGTGAGGTCAACGTCTACGTCATCGACTCGGAGACCGACGAGCCACTCGCCGACGCGATGGTGCACGTCGGCTCGATCGAGGGCATGACCGACGCCACCGGCCTGTTCGTGGCCTCCGGCGACCTGTCGGGGCCGCAGGAGATCACCGGCATGAAGACCGGCTACGTGACCCAGAGCTGGATCGGGGCCAACGGCGCCAACGTCACGCTGCCCCTCGACCCCACCGCGGCCAACGCGCCCGACGTGCCGCAGGGCGCGGTGTCGGGCTCGATCGACGGCTGGGCCGACCTGACCCCGCCGACCGGCCACGGCGTGGTCGCGTTCGTCGGCTACAGCTTCACCGAGCAGCTCGGCGACGCCGCCAACGAGATCGCCCAGCCCACCGGCAACCCACCGCCCAACGTCTGTATCAACCTGGGCCAGGGCGGCGACTGCAACTGGACCGTCAACGCCCGCGCCGGCACCGTCACGATCTACGCGTTCCTCGGCGACTACAACCCGATGGGGACCGCCGACACCAGCGACGACGTCATCACCGTCAACGGCTTCGCGATGAAGCAGGGCGTGCAGGTCAACGACGGCGGCACCACCGCCGGCATCGTGCTCGACCAGATCCCGGCGGCCAACCTGATCGCGCCGGACCTGACGCTGCCGGCGGCGCCGACCGGCACCGACACGGTCCAGGCCCTGATCCAGATGAAGCTGGGCACCGACGACGTCATCACGATCCCGCAGCAGCCGGGCCTGGTGCCGCTGGTGCCCGAGACCTCGGTGGTGGCGGGCTCGAGCTACAGCGTCGTGACCCTGGCCAGCGACTCCGGCGGCAGCGCGGCGCAGTCGATCGCGATCGAGCACGACGTCGCGTCGCTCGACAACCACACGGTCGGCCCGCTGCTGGTCCTGCCCGACGGCCTGTCGGCCGACGGCACGACGTTCGAGTTCCACGCGGTCGCCGGCGCCACCCTGCACACCTTCGACATCCAGGACAGCCAGGGCGACAAGCAGTGGTCGGTGGCCTTCTTCGACGGCTCGACCAGCGCGACGCTGCACCCGCACGTCAACCTGCCCAGCGGCACGCTGACCTTCCGGGTCAACGCGATCGAGGTCGACGCCGACCTCACCGACTTCTCGCTCGACGACGTCCAGGACCAGTTCACCCGGATCGCCGCCGACGAGGTCGACTTCACGAACTAGCCTCGCGGCACCGGGGCCGTCGCGCGCAGGGCGGACGGACGGCGCGTCGTGCGCCGTCCGAGCGCCGAGCGCCGAGCGCCGACGGCGGAGGGCCGAGGGCCGAGGGCCGAGGGCCGAGGGCCGAGGGCCGAGGGCCTACGCCGGAGGGCCGAGAGCCGAGGGCCGAGAGCCGAGAGCCGAGAGCCGAGGGCCGAGGGCCGAGGGCCGAGGGCCGAGGGCCGAGGGCCGAGCGCCGAGGGCCGAGGGCCGAGGGCCGAGAGCCGAGAGCCGAGAGCCGAGAGCCGAGGGCCGAGGGCGGAGGGCCGAGGGCGGAGGGCGGAGGGCCGAGGGCCGAGGGCCGAGGGCGGAGGGCCGAGGGCGGAGGGCGGAGGGCCGAGGGCGGAGGGCGGAGGGCCGAGGGCCGGGAGCGCGACGCGGCCCTCGTCGCTCACCCCGAGCGAAGGGGGAGGTGCGCAGCACCGACCCCGAAGTCGAGGGGGCGGACGCCGTGCGCAGGTCGTCACCGACACCGCCGCGCCCCGACGCCGCCCCGCTCAGCGCGGCCGACACAGCGCGGTGCACAGCGCGGCCGACCTGCCCGCCGCCTCGACGGCTGCGGCGAGGTCCTCGCCGCGCCCGAGCCCGCTGACGGCGGCGACGTCCAGCGCGGCCTCGAGCTCGAGCGCCGAGCCCAGCGCGATGCGCTGGTAGCGCCGCCGGTCCGGCGAGCCCGGCGGGTGCGCGTTGCCCTCGGCGAGGTTGAGCACGACGCTGGTCGCGGCGCGGCGCGCCTGATCGACGAGCGAGGCGGCGCCGCGCCAGTTGCGGCTTGCCTCCTGCACTCGCTCGGCCGCGGCGACCGCGCAGCGATAGGCGACGAAGCGAGACAGGAGGCGCGACGGGGAGATGGTGTGGTTCATGCCCGGTTCCGCGCATCGGGTGTGCCAGCGACGAGGGCGCACCGGGCGCACCGCCAGAGCTGGCGGACCCGATGCGCGTCCGGAGGCAGAACCACACCGGCTCCCCGAGCGCCTCCGACGCTCGCCTCGCGACGGCGCCGCGATCGAGGCCGCGGGGACGGCGCACGACCCCTCGACTTCGGGGTCGGTGCTTCGCACCTCCCCCTCCGCTCGGGGTGAGCGACGAAGGACGCACCACACGCAAACAACCGACGTCGGAACCGCGGACGTCACCGGGACCGGGACCGGGACCGGGACCGTCAACCGTAGCCGCCTCCGCCTCCGCCCCCGCCCCCGCCTCCGCCTCCGCCTCCGCCTCCGCCTCCGCCTCCGCCTCCGCCTCCGCCTTCGCCTCCGCCTCCGCCTCCGCCTCCGCCTCCGCCTCCGCCCCCGCCCCCGCCTCCGCCTCCGCGTCCGCCTCCGCCTCCGCCTCCGCCTCCGCCTCCGCCTCCGCCTCCGCCCCCGCCCCCGCCCCCCCCCCCCGCCTCCGCGTCCGCCTCCGCCTCCGCCTCCGCCTCCGCCTTCGCCTCCGCCGTCAGCTCTCGGCTCTCGGCTCTCCGCCCTCGGCTCTCGGCCCTCGGCCATCGGCCATCGGCCATCGGCCGTCGGGCGCTCGGCGCCTCGGCTCTCGGCTCTCGGCCCTCCGCTCTCCGCCCTCGGCGCCCTCCGCTCTCCGCCCTCGGCGCCCTCCGCCCTCCGCCCCCCCCCCCGGGGAACCCGCTACCTCCGCCGCCCCACGAACGGCAACCGGTGCCACAGCCCCCTCCGATCCTCGATCGGCGGCGTCACATCTCTCACATCCACCACCGGCGTCGACGACGCCGGATCTCCCGTCCTCAGGCCCAGCCCCAGGCCGCCGCGCGCGTCCGCGACGCTGCGCGACAGCGCGGTGTGCAGGTCCTTCCGCATCGTCGACTTCTTCAGCACGGTCGACAGCTGGCGCGCGAACTCGCGCGCCGACGGGAAGCGCGCCGCCGGGTCCGCGGCCAGGGCGCGCGCCAGCAGCGTGCCGAACTGCGCCGGCACGTCGGGGCGCGACGGCCGCAGCGGCTGGACCACGCAGTCGCGCACCCGCTTGTAGGTCTCGAGATCGGTGCCGCCGTCGAACAGCTTGCGCCCGACCAGCGCCTCCCACATCACCGCCGCCGCCGCGAACAGATCCGACGACGGCACCGGCCGGCCGCCGGCGACGATCTCCGGCGACAGGTAGGCCATCTTGCCCTTCACGACGCCGGGGTCGGTGGTCTCCTCGCTGCGATCGACCGCGAGCGCGAGGCCGAAGTCGATCAGCTTGACCATGCCGCGGTTGGTCAGCAGCACGTTGTGCGGCGACACGTCGCGATGGACCACCGGCATCGGCCGGCCGTCGGGGCCGAGCCGCTCGTGCGCGGCGGCGAGGCCGCGCAGGATGCCGATGCCGGTGGCGGCGACCAGCTCCCAGCGGGTCAGCTCGCCGCGATCGACGTGCCACTTGACCCAGCTGCCGAGGTCGACGCCCTCGACCCACTCCATCACCATGTAGTAGTTGCCGTCCTCGGTGACGAAGTCGCGGGCCTCGGCGAGGTTCGGCGAGTCGAGGGCCGCGCCCAGGCGGGCCTCCTCGATGAACATCGTCACGTACGCCGGCTTCTCGGCCAGCGCGGTGTGCATCTGCTTGATCGCGACGACCCGGGTGAAGCCGTGGTCGCCGAGGACCTGGCCGCGCCACACGTCGGCCATGCCGCCCCGCCCCGCCACCTCGATGAGCTGGTAGCGGCCGCCGATGACGGTGCCCGGCACGGGCTCAGGGGGACGCGGCATGAGCGTCGTCGATAGTGCCACGTTCAGCTCGTCACGTCCTTGCGAGACAGCCACCACAGCCCGAGGGCCCAGAACGCCCCGGTGAACCCCGTGCACCAGGCGAGATCGCTCCAGAACCGGCCGGCGTCGAGGCCGCCGCCCGGCTGCCACAGCCGGAACAGCTCGTGCCAGTAGTTCATGTGCCGGGTCGGCAGGGCGTCGCGCACGGTCTCGCCGATGAGCTGCTCGGGCAGGCGCTGCAGCACCGACGAGATGAAGAACGCGCCCAGCGTGCCGACGTGGGCCACCACCGGCGAGTCGGTGAACGTCGACAGCATCATCGCCAGCGCCGCCACCATCATCAGCGACGCGCCGGCGCCCAGGCCCACCACCAGGAAGCTCAGGATCCAGTCCGGCGACGCCACGATCCAGACCCCGCTGTCGCGGAACTCCCAGACGAAGACCGCGAGCTTGCCGCCGCCGAACGCGACCGTGCCGATCAGCAGCGACAGCGCGATCAGGAACAGGACGTTGAGCTGCAGCCAGATCCAGGTCGCGATCGTCTTGGCGACGAACACCGTCGTCCGCGACGGCGGCCGCACCAGCAGCGCCCGCAACGTGCCGTCCTTGGCCTCGCCGGCGATCTGGTTGCCGCCCAGGGTCGCGGCCAGGAGCGGCAGCACCGCGAAGAAGCCGATCTGCAGCGAGAAGCTGGCGAAGAACGGACCGTTGATCAGCGACCGCACGTCGATGCCCAGGCGCTCGAGGCCGCGCAGGAACCGGAAGTGCGACGAGCTGAAGCCGATCAGCATGACCACGGCGAACGCCAGGCACAGCAGGAAGCCGACGTACGACGCCCGCTGCCGGGTCAGCTTGAACAGCTCCCAGCGCAGCGCGGTGACCAGCGTCCTCACGCCGCCTCCGACGGCGGCGCGCCGACCATCTCGACGAAGACGTCCTCGAGCGCGGGCTCGTCGACCGCGATCTCGTGGACCCGGACCCCGGCGGCGACCAGCGCGTCGACCAGGTCGGCGGGCGCGATCGGCCCGGCGGCGCCGCGCGCCGGCAGCCACGCGGTGCCGTCGGCGGCGACCTCGTCGTGCAGCGCGACCCCGAAGCCGTCGGCGATGACCCGCGCCGCGCGGTCGAGCGGCGTCGCGCCCAGGCGGATGCGCCGCCGCCCCGCCAGCAGCGCCGCGACCTCGCCCTCCCAGCGGGCGCGGCCGGCGCTGACGATCGCGGCGCGGTTGCACACCTGCTCGACCTCGCCGAGCAGGTGGCTGGACAGGAACACGGTCAGGCCGTCGTCGTGGGCCAGGCTGCGGACCAGCGCGCGCATGTCGCGGATGCCCATGGGATCGAGCCCGTTGGTCGGCTCGTCGAGCAGGATCAGCTCGGGCCCGGGCAAGAGCGCCGCGGCGATCGCCAGGCGCTGCTTCATGCCGTGCGAGTAGATCCGCGCCGGATCGTCGGCGCGGTCGCGCAGCTCGACCCGGTCGAGGACGGCGTCGATCCGGGACGGCGGGCACGGCCCGGTCAGCGACGCCAGCATGCGCAGGTTGTCGCGCCCCGACAGGTAGCCGTAGAACGACGGCGACTCGATGATCGCGCCGACCCGGCGCAGCGGGCCGCGCCGCCGCGGCGACACCGGCTCGCCCAGGACCCGGACCTCGCCGGCGCTGGGATGGACCAGACCGACCAGCATGCGCATGGTGGTGGTCTTGCCGGCGCCGTTGGGGCCCAGGAACCCGTAGACGTCGCCGCGCGCCACCGACAGGGTCAGGTCGTCGACCGCGAGGCGCCGGCCATAGCGCTTGGTCAGGCCTCGGGTGGTCAGGACCAAGGTCTGCCTCGTGTAGCGCACATCGGCGCGCCGCGCACGCGATCGGCTACGCTCGCGGCGTGACGTCCCGCCGCACCCTGCCCGCCGCCCTCGCCGCCGTCGGCGCCGCCCTCGGGGCCGCCGTCGCCGCCACCGGGCTCGCCGCCTGCGGCGACGACGCCGCGGTCGCCCCCGGACGCCGGCCCCGATCCCGACCTGTCGGTCGAGGCCGCAGGGCCGTACCCGGTCGGGACCCGGCGCTTCACCGTCGACGACACCGCGCGCGGCCGGACCCTGCCGGCCGAGGTCTGGTACCCGGCGGTCGAGGCCGCCCGCGCCGAGGCCGGCGCCGGCTTCCCCATCGAGGACCTCGAGGACGAGCCCAACCGGACCGCCTACGCCGACCTGCTGGCCGCCGCGCCCGGCGGCTGCCCCAGCCTCACCGCCCACGCCGCGCGCGACGCCGCGCCCGACGCCGCCGCCGGGCCGTTCCCGATCGTCCTGTTCTCGCACTGCCACGACTGCACCCGGTTCTCCGAGCTGACCGTGATCGAGCGCCTGGCCAGCCACGGCTTCGTCGTCCTCGCCGTCGACCACGTCGACAACACGCTGTGGGACTTCCTCGCCGGCACCGCGGTGCCGCTCGACGCCGACTTCCTGCCGGTCCGCGGCGACGACGTCCGCGCCACCCTCGACGCCTACCTCGCGGGCGCCCCGGCGGAGGCCGACGCCACCCGGATCGGCGTCTTCGGCCACAGCTTCGGCGCGGTCACCGCCGGCCTGGTCGCCCAGGACGACGACCGCGTCGACGCCGCGCTGGCGATCGCGGCGCCGATGGAGAACCCGCTGATCCAGGGCGTGTCGATCGCCGCGCTCGACGTGCCGATCGGCTTCATCGTCGCCCGCGAGGACAACAGCATCACCGAGCTGGGCAACACGTTCATCCGCGACAACTTCGACCAGGCCACGGTGCCGGCGTGGAAGATCGAGGTCGCCGACGCCGGCCACTGGTCGTTCAGCGACCTCGACGGCGTCGACGACGACGCCTTCCCGGCCGGCTGCGGCGACGGCACCCGCCAGACCGACAGCCAGCCGTTCACCTACCTCGACTCGGCGACCGGCCGTGGCATCGCCGCCGCCTGGGTCACGGCGTTCTTCCGCGCCACCTTGAAGGACGACGCCGGCGCCGCGGCGTACCTGACCGCGGGCCGCCCGGACGGCCTGGTCACGGCGGACGCGCATCCGTAGCGGACCGGGCACGGGCACCGCCACGGGCACGGGCACGGCCACGGAACCGGAACCGGGTCGCTAGACGTCGATGCCGAGGCGGCGCAGCAGGCCGTCGACCACCTCGGTCACCTTGATCTCGTCGAGCCAGTCGTCGAGCCGGGCCAGCCCGGTGAACGCGGCGGCGCGGCGCAGCAGCTCGGCGGCGGCGAACGCCTTGTCGATGTGCATCAGCTCGAAGACGTGGCCCTTGCCGCGCCGGTACAGCGCGGCGTCGAGGCGCTTCCACCGGTCGAACTGCGCCGGCTCGGTCAGCGGCCAGATCTCGGCGCGGGCGGCGACGCCGTCGCGGGCCAGGATGCCGTTGACCGCGCGGCGCGCCGCCTCGCACGCGCCCTCCATCGACGCCAGGTCGGTGTGGGTGCGGACGTAGTCCGACGCCAGCACCAGGTTGGGCACCGCCGACACCGCGTCGGGCCGCAGCGCCCACGCGCCCGGCGGGTGGACCAGCAGCCGGGCGTGGTTGACCGGCGGCAGCGGCGCGCCGGCGGCGTACTCGAGGTCGTCGTCGAGGTGCGCCGAGTGCAGGAGCTCGTCGGTGAGGATCTGCTCGTCGTCCTCGGCGCCGTTGAGCGCGGCCTTGAGCTGGCCCCACACCTCCTGCTCGATCTCGGCCGGCGTGCACAGCTTGGCCGGCTTGGGCACGAACGTGCCCGGCGTGTCCCAGTCGGAGATGTCGACCGAGATCAGGCCGCCGACCTCGCCGTCGCCGTAGCGGCGGCGGAACAGGCCGTCGTGGCGCCAGAACTGCGGCTGCGAGATCGAGGTCAGCGCCCACGGCGAGTCGGGATAGAAGATGTGGCCGCGGACCAGCGGCACGTCCTCGTAGAGGAAGAACTGGATCCCGACCATCCACGACACCAGGTCGTCGAGCGGCGCCGCCGCCAGCGCGGCCAGCGCCGGATCGAGCGCGGCCAGCGTCGGCGAGATCAATCCGTGGGCGACGTCGATCGGCACCGCGAGCACGTAGTGGTCGCCGGTCACCGCCGCGCCGGTGGCGCCGCCGCCGGTGAAGCGGGCGCCGGCGACGCGGCCGCCGGCGACGTCGAGCCCGACGCAGCGCTGGCCGAGGTGGAAGTGGACGCCCCGCGCGGTCAGGTGCGCGACCCACGGATCGATCCACGCCTCGCTGGTCGGCCCGCCCATCGTGCGGTCGTTGGTCACGCCGCTCGACGCGTAGTCGAGGATCAGCTGCATCGAGATCGTGCCGATCGTCCGCGCCGAGCCGCGCTTGGGATCCATCGCGACCATCGTCCGCGGCACCGCGCGCAGCTGGCGCTGGAACTTGGCCGAGTAGCGGTCGCCCTGCAGGAACTCCCACCACGACGTCGCGTCGTACTGGCCCAGGCGCCGCTCGTCGCACGACGACAGGAACTGCAGGATCTTGAGCCCGAACAGCGCGACGTCGGCGGAGTCGAAGTCGAGGGTCTGGAAGAACAGCTCGAGCGCGCCGAGGACGTCGTACGGCTTGTCGAGCTTGCGGCGGAAGAACCGGAACCAGGTGTCGTCGTCGATCAGCGCGATCGCGCTCTCGGTGGTCGGGCGCAGCCGGCCCGCGACGGTGCCGCCGCCGGGCACCGGGGTCCGCGCCATCAGATCGATGACGTGCTTGTAGAAGCGCGGATAGAAGCGGAAGCCGTGCTCGCCGGGCAGGTCGGCACGACCGCCGGTGCCGGAGCCGGTCACCGGCTGCGACCGCGCCTTGCCGCCCCACGCGGTGCGGGCCTCGTGGACGTGGACCTCGTAGCCTCGGTCGATCAGCTCGTGCGCCGCGGTCAAGCCGCCGACGCCGCCACCGATCACGATCGCCTTCGCCATGGATCACCACCCTCGCGGCCGACGCCGCGGCCTCAGCCCAGCTGTCCCGCGGTGCACCAGGCGACCGCGGCGCGCAGATCTTGGGGCACCTCGGTGCCGTGGAGCAACTTCGCGATGGCCGCGCGCTCGACCCGGCCGCCGCGCCCGGCGGCCTCGACCTCGGCGCGCTCGAGCAGGCGCCGGGCGGCGCCGTCGCGGCCCGCGCCGCCTCGGCCTGCGCGGCCAGGCGCAGCGCGGTCGGGGCGTAGAACGAGCGGCCGCCGCGCCGCCACAGCACGTCGGAGAGGCGCCGGGCCCGCGGCGCGGCGCCGCGATCGCCGGCCCGCGCCCGGCCGACTCGGCGGTCGCCGCGATGACCTCGCGCATCGCCGCCACCGCGGGCAAGAGCGACAGCCACTCGGCCCGCGCCACCGCCGCCATCTCGTCGGCGACCGCGACCGCGTCGGCCCAGCGGCCGCCGGCCAGCGCCAGCTCGCCCTCGAGCGCGTAGCGGTACATGCGCGGCGTGCCGCGCGCCGCCGCCGGGTCCCGCGCCAGCACCGCCAGCGCCCGGGCCGCGCCGCCGGTGTCGCCGGCGACCAGCAGGGCGCGGCCGCGGAACGACCCGACCATGGCGCGGGTGAACAGGTCGGCGGCGCGATCGGCGAGCGCGTCGATCAGCGTCAGCGCCCGCGCCGGCTCGCCGGCGTAGGTCTCGCCGAGCGCGGCGTAGCTGCGCAGGAACGACGCCTCCCACGACCGCTCGAGGCCGAGGTCGTGGCAGATGCGCTCGCCGCGGGCGTGGGCGTCGCGGGCCTCGTCCCAGCGGCCGCGGCTGGTCGCCAGGATGCCGGTCGCCGCCTGCGCGACCATCATCGCGTAGGGATCGCCGCTGACCCGGGCCAGCTCGACCGAGCGGCCGAGCATGCGGTCGCCGATCCGGCCCAGCGTGCCGGCGGCCAGGTAGCCGGCGATCATCGCCAGGCCCATGCCCTCGCCGGCGGCGTCGCCGCGCTCGCGGGCCAGCTCGACCGAGCCGAGGACGTACTCGAAGGCCTCGACCGGGTGCGGCGTCGACAGGAAGCTGGCGACCACCCGGTAGGCGCCGGCGAGGACGTCGTCGCCGCGCCGGCCGCGCGCCCACGCGGTCGGCCGCGACGGCGCCAGCAGCCGTGCCGCGCGGACCGCGCCGCGGACGACGCCGCCGACGCCGCGGCCGTGCCAGCGCTGGCCGCGCGGCGCCAGCAGGCGATCGATCAGCGCCAGGCCGGAGCTGAGCTCGCCGAGCTTGAGCTCGGCCTCGGCGGCGCGCAGCAGCCAGCGATCGCGATCGACGCCGTCGCGATCCTCGGCGAGGGCGCGGCACCACGCCGCCGCGGCCGCGAAGTCGCCCGACCACAGCAGCGCCTCGGCGGCGCGCTCGCGGGCCCGCGCGGCGTCGGCGCCGAGGCCGAGGCGCAGCGCTCGCTGGTACCAGGTCGCGGCGTGCTCGAACGCCAGCTGGGCGTACGCGGCGTCGGCGGCGGCCAGCGCCCACGGCGCGGCGCGCGCGGGCTCGCCGGCGAGCTCCCAGTGGGTGGCGATGGCCTCGCGCTCGGGGCGGTCGCCGGCGTCGTGCTCGAACCAGCCGGCGAAGCGGCGGTGCAGCGCGCGCCGCGGGTCGGCGGCGATCGCGTCGTAGGCCGCGACCTGGAGGCGGCGGTGGTAGAAGTCGTACGCGACCGCGCCGGGGCCGGCGGGCGCGGTGCGCAGCACCCGCTCGAGCTCGAGGCCGCGCAGCTCGACTGCACCACCGACGGCTCGAGCTCGGTGACGTGGCGGAGCATCGCGAACGACACGACGCCGCCGGCGGCAGCCGCGGCGTCGGCGATCGCGCGCGCCGCCAGCTCGAGCCGCGCGACCCGGCGCAGCTCAGCGCCATCGACGACGACCGCGCCGCCGGCCGGGTCGGCGCCGTCGCCACCGTCGCCGTCGAGCTCGCCGGCGATCAGCTCGGCGAGGTACGGGTTGCCGGCGGCCAGCCGCACCGCCGCCGCCACCGCCTCGGCGCCGATGCCCGGCGCCACCGAGCGGATCAGCTCGGCGGCGCGCTCGTCGTCGAGCGGGCCCAGCAGCAGGTGGCCGCCGCCGGCGCGCGCGCGATCGATCAGCGGGCCGAGCGCGGGCGGCGCCTGGTCGGCGGCGTCGGTGGTGTAGGTCGCGACCACCAGCAGCGGCCACCCGGGCTGGTCGAGCAGGATCTCCAGCAGCTCGAGGCTGCCGTCGTCGACCCACTGCAGATCGTCGAGGACGACCAGCGCGGTGCGCCCGGCGAGCCGGCGCCGCATCAGCTGGGCCAGGGCGCCGAACGCGCGCTCGCGCTCGACCCGCAGATCGCTGGCCGCCGGCGCCGCGTCCTTGACGCCGCCGGCGAGAGCCGGCGCCAGCGACGGGAACACCCGGATCAGCGCCGCCGCCCACGGCAGCTCGCCGAGGTCGAACGCCGCCGCGGTGCCGGGCAGCTGGGCGTCGGCGAGCTCGCCGGCGAGGCCGTCGACGATGGCGTCGAAGGCGCGGTACGGCACCCGCTCGCGCTCGTGGCAGCGGCCGCGCCAGGTCCGGATCCCGCGCAGCGGCACCCGCCCCAGCAGCTCCTCGACCAGCGCCGACTTGCCGGTCCCCGACGGGCCGCCGATCAGCACGACCTGGGGCGTGCCGGCGCGGGCGGTGGCGAGCGCGCCGTCGAGGCGGCGCAGCTCGTCGGCGCGGCCGACGAAGCGGGGCCGGCGCCGCGGCAGGCGGCGGGCCACGACCCGCTCGCCGCGCACCATCGCCGCCAGCTCCTCGGCGGTGGGCCGCGCCGCCGGGTCCTTGAGCAGCAGCTGCGCGATCAGCTCGTCGAGCTCGTCGGGGACCGCCGGGTTGAAGGCGATCGCCCGCGGCGCGCGCTGCTCGACGTGGGCGGCGACGACCTCGTAGAACGAGCCGTCGAACGGCGGCGCCCCGGTGACCAGCTCGAAGGCCAGCACGCCGAGCGCGTAGAGATCCATCGCGGGCGACACCCGATGGCCGTGCAGGTACTCGGGGGCCATGTACGCCACGGTCCCGACGATCGGCCCCGACGACGCCGCGCCGGCCTCGACCGCGCGCCAGTCGAAGGCGAGCCCGAAGTCGAGCAGCTTGACCCGGCCGTCGCGGCGGACCATGACGTTCGACGGCTTGACGTCGCGGTGGACGACGCCGCGGGCGTGCAGGAACGCGAGCCCGTCGGCGAGGTCGGCCAGGCAGGCGCGCAGGCGGGCGGCGTCGAGCGGCAGCGCGCGCGGCGGCGGGTGCCCGGCGCCCGGCGCGGTCGCGGCGGCGTCGGAGTGGACGGTGTCGCGGCCGTCGATCGCGCCCGACACCGTGACGTCGAAGCCGGCCGACGCGGTGGGCGCGTCGAACGCGCCGTCGCCGGCGACCGCGCCGCGCACCCAGTTGCGCGGGTCCTGGCCCTCGATCAGCTCCATCGTGAAGTAGCAGCCGCCCGGCGCCGACCACAGGTCGTAGAGCTCGACCAGGTTGGGGTGGCGGAGCTCGGCGACGACCCGGAACTCGCGCTTGAGGTGGGCGACCCGGGTGGCGTCGGCGCGCGACACCATCTTGAGCGCGACCGGCAGGTCGTGCTGGCGATCGCGCGCCAGGTACACGGTCCCCATCCCGCCGCGACCGATCTCGCGGACGACCTCGTAGCGATCGCCGACCGCGAGCGTCGCGTTGTCACCGGCGCGAGCGTTCAGGGCCCGACGGTACCACGGGCGTGCTAGCGTTATCGCGTGGTCGACGACTGTATGAGGCGCTTCGCCACGGCGGTGCAGCGCCCCGAGCCCGCGCTGGAGCTCGACGTCGCCGCGCTGCTGCTGGGCGAGTGGGACTACGGCACGATCGACCTGCCGCACTACCGGGCCGTGCTCGATGGCATGGCCGACAGCGCCCGCCGCGTCCGCGACGACCAGGCCGACCGGACCTTCGCCGGCGCCCGCGCCATCACCCAGGTGCTGTTCACCGACCTCGGCTTCCGCGGCAACACCGACGACTACTACGACCCCCGCAACAGCTTCCTGCACGAGGTCATCGACCGCCGGGTCGGCATCCCGATCACGCTGTGCATCCTGTACATGGAGACCGCGCGGCGTATCGGCGAGACCGTCACCGGCGTCGGCTTCCCCGGCCACTTCCTGGTCCGCGCCCACGACGGTGACCGGGCGGTCGTCATCGATCCGTACAACGGCGGCTCGGTGCTGTCGCGCGGCGACCTCGACGAGCTGATCAAGCGGGTCAACGGCCCCGACGCCACCCTCGAGGCCGCGGTCCTGGCGCCGGTGAGCAAGCAGCAGATCCTCACCCGCATGCTGGTCAACCTCGCCGGCATCTACGGCAAGCGCGGCGACCTGTTCCGCTCGCTCGAGGTGCTCGAGCGCCTGTACCTGCTCGACGCCGCCAACGACCGCATCGGCCGCGAGCTCGACAACCTGCGCAAGCGGGTCGACGCCCTCAACTGACGCAGCCGGCGCCTGCGGCGCCGCGCCGCTTCGCAGCGCCGCCGCGGTCCGCTACCCTGCAGCCGTCATGGAAGCACGTCCGGTCCTCATCGTCGGCGGTGGCATCAGCGGTCTCGCCCTGGCGTGGCACGCGGCGCGGGCCGGCCAGCGGCCCCTGGTGCTCGAGGCCAGCGATCGCCTCGGCGGCTGCCTCGACAGCCGCCGCGGCCCCGACGGCTTCTGGTTCGAGCTCGGCGCCCACACCCTGTACAACTCGTACGGCGCGCTGCTCGAGATCGCCGAGGGCTGCCCGACGCCGCCGCACCTGGTGCCGCGCGGCGACGCCCGCAAGCGGTTCGGCCTGCTGCGCGACGGCCACCTGGTCACGATGGGGCCGCTGTCGGTGTTCCGGCAGTTCGGGACCTGGGAGCTGTTGACCCGGGCGCCGCGCGGCCTGTTCGGCAAGAAGGCCGGCCGCACCACGCAGGAGCACTTCAGCCGCCTCGTCGGGGCCAAGAACTACGCCCGGGTCCTGGCGCCGTTCCTGTCGGCGGTGCCATCGCAGCCGGTCGACGACTTCCCGGCGGCGGGCCCGGGCTCGCTGTTCAAGAAGCGGCCGCGGCGCAAGGACGTCCTCAAGAGCTTCACCTTCGACGGCGGCGTCGGCGCGATCGTCGACGCCATCGCCGGCGCCGACCTCGACGTCGCGACCGGCGCGGCGGTCGCGGCGATCCGCCGCGGCGGCGACGGCTTCGAGGTCGAGGTCGCCGACGGTCGGCGCTGGACCGCGCCGGTGCTGGGCGTCGCCGTCGATCCCGCGACCGCGGCGCGCCTGCTCGCGGTCAGCCACCCGGCGATCGCCGACGCGGTCGCGGCGGTCAAGACCGTGACCGTCGACTCGGTCGGCGTGGTCGTCGACAAGCGCGCGGTCGCGCTGCCCGAGCTGGCCTTCGTGGTGCCCACCGACGACGTCTTCTGGTCGGCGGTGACCCGCGACCCGGTCGCCGACGAGCACCACCGGGCGTTCACGTTCCACTTCAAGCCCGGGGTCAGCCCCGACGACCGGCGCCGGCGGGTCCGCGACGTCCTCGGCGTCGCCGACGACGCCCTGCGCCTGGTGGTCGAGAAGCGGACCGTGCTGCCGGCGCCGGGGCGCGACCACGCCGCCACCGTCGACGCCATCGATCGCGCGCTCGCCGGCGGCCGCCTGGCCGTGACCGGCAACTACTTCGCCGGGCTCGCGATCGAGGACTGCGCGGCGCGCTCGAGGGCCGAGTGGGCGCGCGTCGCGCCGGGCGCCTGAGAGGAGCGGAGGGAGGGACGTCGCGTCGATGCTGGCTCCCGGAGGCTCCGGATAGGGCGGCGGGGATGGTCGGGATGGTGCGCGGCGCGGCGCGGCTGGCGCGGCTGGCGCGGCCGGGGCGGCGCAGGGCGGCGCGGGGCGGCGCGGGGCGGCGCGGGGCGGCGCGGGGCGGCGCGGGGCGGCGCGGCTGGACGCGGGGCGGGGACGCGGGGCGGCGGGCCGGACGGCCGGACGGACGGACGGCCGGCCGGACGGACGGCGCGGCTGGACGCAGGGCGGGGACGCGGGGCGGGGACGCGGGGCGGCGGGCCGGACGGCCGGCCGGACGGCCGGACGGACGGCGCGGCTGGACGCGGGGCGGGGACGCGGGGCGGGGACGCGGGGCGGGGACGCGGGGACGCGGGGCGGGGACGCGGGGACGCGGGGACGCGGGGACGCGGGGACGCGGGGGCGTGGGGTTCGGCGCGGTCGGGGCGTGGGCTGCGTGGGCTGCGTGGGCTGAGGCTGTCGCGCAACCGGTCGCTGGCTCCCCGATGAGCGTGGTGCTCGCGCCGGCGTGGGTGCAGAACACCACCACCGGCGCCGGGCCCGAAGACGGGGGCCCGGCGCCTCGGCGCGGGGCGCGAGCGTTGCCGGCGCGCGCCGGTCGTCGGGATCGCGACGGCCGTGCGGGCCACGCCTCACGCTGTCCGGTCACCGGACAAGAAAGACACGACAGAGGACGATTCGGGTCGATTCTCCTTGACGGCGCTGGCAGACGACGACGAGACGCCGACGCGATGGCGCTGCCGATCGTCGACGAGACGCGCGGCGCGGCCCGCTGCGCCTCGAAGCGGGGTGCGACGACGACGCGAAGGGTCGAGGTCGGTCGTGGGGCGCCACGGCGACGACAGGCGGTCCGAGATCGTCGTGGTAGAGAAGGGATGCGCGCGTGCGCAGGGAGGAGTGGAGATGTTCGATCGCGAGAACGAGAGTGTGGTCTCGAGCGAGCTCGATGGTGCGAGCTTCGGCCGCGGACGTGACGTAGCCCCCGACTGGCGACAGCTCGATCGCCAGCTGCGCGGCGTCGCCCGACGACGCGCCGCGCTCGACGCCGAGGAGGCGCGCTGGCTGGTGCTGGCGCAGCAGGTCGAGCTGCACCGCCGGTTCGGCTACGCGAGTCTGCACGAGTACCTCGAGCGCACGCTGGGCTACGGGCCGCGGGCGGCGCGCGAGCGGCTGCGCGTCGCGAGCGCGCTGCAGGTGCTGCCGTGGACCGCGGCGGCGCTGGCCTGCGGCGAGCAGTCGTACTCGGCGGTGCGCGAGCTGACCCGGGTCGTTCGTCAGGACACCGAGCGGGTGTGGCTCGACGCGGCGGCCGGCAAGACGGTGCACGAGGTCGAGGCCCTGGTCGCGGGGCGCAAGCCGGGTGACCTGCCCGGTAATCCGGTGGATCCGGCCGAGGTCCGGCGCGTGGTGTCGTTCGAGGTCACCGCCGAGACGTACGCGCTGTGGCGCGACGCGAGGCTGGCGCTGGAGCTCGAGCGCGGCGAGGCCGTGCCCGACGACGAGCTGCTGCGGGTGCTGTGCCTCGGGATGCTGGCGGGAACGTCTGGCGAACGCGGCAAGCGCGGGCGCGCCGCGTACCAGATCGCCTTGATGCAGTGCCCCGACTGCGAGCGCGTGACCCAGGACGGCGGCGGCCGCGCCGTCGAGGTGCCGGAGACCGTCGTCGCGCGCGCGCGCTGCGACGCGCGCCTGCTCGGCCGGGTCGATGGCGACGTTCACCTGGGCGCGAAGCCGACCCAGACCATCCCGGCGCCGGTGCGCGTGGCGGTGGTCGCGCGCGACCACGGCCGCTGCCGGGTGCCGGGCTGCCGGGCGTCGCGATGGGTCGAGGTCCACCACGTGCAGCCGCGGGCGCAGGGCGGTCGGCACACGCTGGCGAACCTGATCTCGCTGTGCGGCGGCCATCACGACGCGGTCCATGTGGGCCGCTTGAAGATCACGCGGTCGGCGTCGGGACAGGTCGTCTTCACGCACGCCGATGGCAGACCGTACGGCGCGCCGCCGAGAACCAGGGACGAACCGCCGACGGCCGCGGCCCGTGTGGGCCGCGACGACGCGGCCCCCATGACCGGTCGCTGGCGCCGCGGATCGAGCGATCGATGCGGCCGGTGACGCGACGATGAGCGGGCGCCGCGCGGTCGACACGCGCGACAACGAGCTTGACACCCACCGGAGATGGAATCCCCCGAGCGCCCGCGCGCCGCCCCGGAGATCTCCCCGCGGGCCGGCGCCCGGCCGTCACGCCGCGCCCCGCGATCGCGGCGTGGTATCCACGGCGCGATGAGCATCCTGCGCGCCAAGCGGACCGTGTCGGCACCGAAGACCGCGGCGGCCCGCCGCGCCGCCGCCGCGCCGCCGCCCGGGACCCGGGTGCCGACCACGGCCGGCCCGAGGGTTCACGTCCTCGACGTCCCGTTCGCGATGCGCGCGGTCGCGACCGCCGCCGGCGCCCGCTGGGACGCCGACCACGGCGTCTTCCGCTTCGATGGCGACGCCCTGCCCGCCGCGCTGGCCCCGTTCCTGCCGCCGCCGTACTCGTGGGAGCGCCACGTCCAGCGCGAGCTCGACGGCGCCGCCCCCGCCGCGGCCTCGATCCCGAGCGGCGCGATCGTCCTGCGGCCGCACCAGCAGGACGCGGTGCGCGCGATCGCCGCGGCCCGCGCCGCCGGCCGCCCCGGCTTCCTGCTCGCCGACGACGTCGGCCTGGGCAAGACGATCACCGCGTGGCAGGCGATCCTCGACGCCGCGGCGGCGCGCAGCGTCCTGATCGTCTGCCCGCTGGCGGTGGTCGCGCACTGGCGCCGCACCGTCGAGGCCATGGGCGACGGCGGCAAGGACGTCGTCATCCTCAACTACGAGCGCCTCGGCAAGCTGTTCGACGTCAGCGCCGAGGCCCGCAAGAAGATCAAGTCGAAGAAGGGCCTGGCCCGCGCCGGCACCGCGCCCGCGCTCGACGTGATCGTCCTCGACGAGAGCCACCGCTGCAAGAACCCCACCGCGGCGCGCTCCAAGCTCGCCGCCAAGCTCGTGGCGCGCGCCGGCTTCGTCCTGTGGCTGTCGGCCACCGCCGGCCAGAACCCGCTGGAGCTGTCGTACCTGGCGCCGCTCCTGGCCAGCACCACCGGCGCCCGCGCCACCGACCTCAAGGACTTCGAGCAGTGGTGCCTCGACCAGCACCTCGGCGTCAGCCGCGGCGGCTACGGCAAGTGGGAGTGGCGCGGCGATCGCGCCGACTGCGAGAAGGTGCGGGTCATGCTGTTCGAGCCGGCGCGCGGCCACGGCCCTGCCGGTATCCGGCGTCGCCCCGAAGACATCGCCGGCTGGCCGGCGATCAACCGGATCCTCACGCCGATCGAGCTCGACCCGTCGGCGCGCGAGCTCTACGACCAGGCCTGGACCGCGTTCCGCCGCGACCTCGAGCTGGCGCCGCGCGGCAAGGATCCGAAATCGGCGCTCGCCGCGATCCTGCGGCTGCGCCAGAAGAGCTCGCTGATCCGCGCCGAGGGCACGGTCGAGCTGGCCCGCGAGCTGCTCGACAACGGCCACCAGGTCGCGATCTCGGTGGCCTTCGTCGAGACCCTGACCGCGCTGCGCGACGGCCTCGAGCACGGCCTCGGCGCGGTGGCGTGCGCCACGATCCACGGCGGCCTGCCCGCCGGCGCCCGCGAGGACGAACGCCTGCGCTTCCAGCGCGGCGACGCCAAGGTCGTGCTGTTCACCGTCGAGGAGGGCATCTCGCTGCACCAGGGCGAGCACGGCGACGCGCCGCGCTCGCAGATCATCCACGACCTGCGCTGGTCGGCGATCCAGATGGCGCAGATCGAGGGCCGCTGCCACCGCGACGGCCGCTTCGCCCAGGTCTACTGGGCCTACGCCGACGGCACGATCGAGGACAAGATCGCCCGCGTCGTCGCCGGCCGGATCCAGTCGATGAAGGAGATGATCGGCGACGACACCGAGACCCTGCGCGAGATCGAGGACCTGCTGCGGGAGTAGGCGAGCGCCGCCGCGGCCTACGGGTCGTCGCCGGACGCCTTCGCCGGCCCCGCCGTCGGCGGCGCCGGCAGCGGCGCGGGTGGACGCGGCGCGCGCCGGCCGCCGAGCAGCGGCACCGCGGCGCGGCGCATCGCCTGCGATTGCAGGTAGCCGGCCAGGACGTCGTACAGGATCTGGTCCGCGGCGCGCTCGGGGATCGCCAGGGCGTCGGCGACCTGGTGCACGAACCGCTGCTCGTTGCCGAGCAGGCGGCCGTCGACGCACACCACGTGGGCCAGGTTCCGCAACAGGTCGAAGCGCTCCTCGCCGGCGTTGTCGCGCAACCACGTGGCGCTGCGGGTCAGGATCTCGTCGGCCTCGTCGGCGGTGGTGATCCGGGTCAGCTCGGCCTCGGGATCGGCGCACAGCGGCAGCAGCAGCTGGACCAGGGTCTCCCACTCCTCGTGGGTGACCTCCTCGCCGTCGGCCATCGCGGCGAGCACGCCGCCGGCGAGCAGGAAGTCGCGGGCCTGGACGTCGAGCGGCCGGGTCGCCTCGAAGTCCATCAGGCGGGCCAGCCGCAGCACCTCGGCGTCGACGGCGGCGAGGTCGCCGCCAGCCGGGACCGGGGCGAACAGCTGCAGCGCGCGGACCCGGATCGGCGTCGCCGGGTGGCTGAACACCGACAGCAGCTCGCGCCGCTCCAGGGCCTCGAGGCGCTCGAGCTGGTCGAGGAACGCCCCGACGTCGAAGCGCAGGTGCTCGGGGCCGAGCCCGCTCTGCAGCTTGAAGAAGACGCGGACGGCGACGTCGAGCCGGCCGTCGATGACCCGGAACCCGGCCCGGTCCGCCGACAGCTCGGCGAGGCGATCCCAGCTCTCCAGGCGACGCGCTAGCAGCGGCGGCATCCGCGACGTGCCGTCGTCGTCGTCGCCGAACGCGGGCCCGGCGAGGCGCGCCCGGTAGTGGTCGAAGGCGAGGTGGCCGAGCTCGTGACCGAGGACGAACCGCAGCTCGTCGTCGTCCATCCGCTCGACCAGCGCCGACGACAGGCTGAGCACGTGCGGCCGCTCGGAGGTGACGCTGTGGATCGCGCCGGCGTTGATGCCGGCGTCGGGGCCGACGAACAGGTCGACCGGCGCGGTGAAGCCGAGCACCGCGCGGGCCTCGCCGAGCAGGCCGGTCAGCCGCGGCGACAGCACCGGGGTCAGGCGCAGCTGCGAGCCGAGGATGAAGTCGTACATCTCGGCGACGTGGCCCTCGCCGACGAAGTGATCGATCAGCGCGTCGAGCCCGAAGCGGGCGAACAGGTCCTCGATCAGCTCGCGCTCGGGCGCGAAGCGCAGCGGCGCGAGGACGGGCGAGGCGGCGGTGACCACGTCGCCATCGTACCGCCGTGGCGGCGCCGCGGCCGGCGCCGCGCGCGGTCAGTTCGGGCCGTGGGGGTCGCCGTAGCGGCCGCCGGTCGCGCCGTCGCCGCGGCGCCACGGCCCGGGCCACGACCGCGGCAGCGCGCCGTTCATGTACGCCAGCGCGGCGACGCCGGCGAGCAACTCGGGCAGGAACCAGGCGATGCCGTAGTACGCCGCGAACAGCACGGTGAGGCC
This sequence comes from Kofleriaceae bacterium, assembly GCA_020633495.1. Taxonomy (GTDB): domain Bacteria; phylum Myxococcota_A; class Polyangia; order Haliangiales; family Haliangiaceae; genus WYBA01. The sequence continues at coordinate 36,278 of JACKDR010000005.1, forward strand.
GAGCGTGCCGTACGCCAGCAGCGGGCCGCCGACCTCGATGACCTGATAGACGCGGATCCGCGCCTCGGGGAACTGCAGGGCCCAGGCGATGACCACCGCGTCGGCGAGCGCGGTCCCGCCGAGGTGCGGGAACCACCACGCCGGCCCCAGCGGCAGCGCCAGCACCGCGGTCCCGACGCCGGCGATCAGCACGATCGCGGCGACGAAGCGGCCGAAGCGGCCCTGCCCCCACGCCAGCACCAGGTCGCCGCCGAAGCGGTACAGCGCGATCGCGGCGAACAGCAGCGACACCGGGCTGCGCTCGACCAGGACCCAGGTGACCAGGCGCCACACCTGCCCGCGCCAGACATGCATCGGCACCAGCGCGAGGTGGTCGTACAGCGCGCCACCGGCGCGCGCATCGAGGGCCGCGACCAGCGACGTCACGAACACCGCCGCGATGAGCACCACGACAAGGGGCGGGACCCGGCGCTGCAGGACGACGACCACGGCCCGAAGCTACTCCGCGATCGCGGGCGCCGTCGAGGCAACGCGCACGACCTCGCCTGCGCGGCCGCGACCCGCCAGCGCCCCGCCGCCTCGACTCCGGCTCCGCGGCTGCGCCGCGTCGCCTGCGCTCCTAACGAACAGCTGGGCCAGGCCGCTGATCTTGCGTGGCGCAGCGATCGCCTGACCGCGGGTTTGGGCCTGACCGCACTCACCCCGAGCGCAGGGGGGTGGGCAGGCACCGGTGCGCCGCCGAGACCGCACCGATCCACGCCCTCTCGACTGCGCCCTCGCGGCTGCGCCGCTCGGGCTCCGCTCGAGGTGAGCGAACCACGGCGACCAGGCGACCTGACCCGGTTCGTCTTGCGGCCAATCGCCGAGCGAACCACATCGACCCGGCGACCTGACCCGGTTCGTCTTGCGGCCAATCGCCGACGGCCGTCGGTCGCGCGCGCGGGGTGAGCGGAGGCGGTGCTCCCCAGGTCCGCCACCCGCCGCCTCAAGCAGAAGAAGCGAGCCGGTCTCCTCGGCTCGAACAACACCAACCGCTGAACACTTGGCCGGGGTCAGTTTTGGTGGCGTTCGGGGGTCAGTTCTTGGTGGCGCTTGACAGCAGGGTCGGAGCGCACACTGCGCCGCCACCCGCCGCCTCGACTCCGGCTCCTCCGCCGCGTCGCTGCATCGCCCCGGAGGCGGGCGGGTGGCCCGCGGGTGGTGGCGCACGTTCCGCGCTCGTAGAGAGCAGACCGGTGGTGCGACGCTGGCGGGTCGGAGATACCACCGCCGTCCCTGCAGGCCCGGGAGGTGCGCAATCCGAGCGCGGAACGGCGCCGCCGCCCGCGGGACAGGACCCGCCCGCACTCGCTCCCGTCTCCATCGGGAGGGCGCAGCGCCGCGCCGCGCCGCCAAGGCCCGAGCCCAGATCGGGCACGGCCACGGCCACGGGCACGGCCACGGCCACGGCCACGGCCACGGCCATTGCCACGGCCACGGCCACGGCCACGGGCATGGCCACGGCCACGGCCACGGCCACGCGAGACCGCCGCGTCCACGGCTTCGCCGCGGGGCGGCCGACCAACGTTAGAAGATGAACGGCAGGTGCGGCTGGGTGAACGCCCAGATGCCGTGCGCGATCACCAGCAGCCAGATGCCCGACCACAGCGGCACGAACCGCTTGCGGATCTGCAGGTACTCCGGGTGCAGCACCGGCTTGCCGGCCCACTTGCCGCGCGGCCGCGACGGGAAGAAGAACGTCTTGTAGGTCTCGATCGCCGCCACCGTGAAGCCCTCGGCCGCGATCGCCAGCACCACCCACGACACCGTGAAGTGGGCCAGGATCGCCGCCCAGAACGCCGCGATGCCGGGGCTGCGGAAGAACTTGAAGGTCTCGAAGCCCTCGATGGGCGCGTCCTTCCAGGCGCCGCCGAACGCCGAGATCCAGCCGAAGATGCTGCCCACGGTGACGACCAGCAGCCAGGTCGGGACGTCGGCGCCCCACTTCTTCTCCAGCGCGCGCAGCCCGAAGAAGATCGCGAAGCAGATCGCCGCGACCACCAGGCCGATCGAGATCCGCTTGGTGGCGTCCTTCATCGGCTTGCCCATGATCCCGAACTGCATCGGGATGAAGTACTTGCTCTGGTCCTCCTCGCGGATGAAGTACTTCCAGAACTCGGTGGCGGCGCGCTCGAGGCAGTAGATCAGGCCCCAGTACACGAACCGCGCCGCCGGCACGTGCTGCAGGTCCCACTGCGTGAAGTAGTGGGTGCCGGCGCCCAGCACCGCGCCGGTGATCGCGCTGCGGAAGTACTTGGGCCAGGTGAAGCCCTCCTGCGGCGCGTCCTTGTACATGCCCCAGGTCGAGGTGTGCAGGCCGGCGAGGAAGCCGATGACGGTGGCGAGGACGTAGTTCATGCGATCTCCACTCCGGTCCCGGCGCTGGCGTATGCGGCCTCGACGATCGCGAGGTCACGGCGCGCCCGCGCCAGGGTCAGCTCCGGCTCGGTCCCCGCCCTCCAGGCGCGGACGAAGTCGGCGAACATGCGGTGGTAGCCGGACAGATCCCGCAGGCCCGGCACGTAGAAGCGGGTCTTCTTGCCGTGGACCAGGATCCACAGCCCGTTGGACTCGAACGTGATCGTGCCGGCGCGGCCGTAGATCTTGGACAGCCGCAGGCCCTTGGCGGTCGACGGCACCTCCCACGACGTGGTCAGCATGCCGACCGCGCCCTCGGCGTAGTCGAAGCCCAGCATCATCGAGCGCTCGAGCGCGCCCGGCCCGGCCGCCGCGGGAGGCGTCGGGCGGAAGCCGTGGACCCGGGTGACCTCCATGCCGAGGTTGGCCATGAAGTCGACCCAGTGGATGCCGCCCTCGTAGAGCGCGCCGCCCAGGGTCAGGCTCGGGTCGTCGCGCCAGTCGCCGGCGCCGGTGGTCTGGCGCTTGATCGCGTTGACGTGGACGAACAGGACGTCGCCGACGACGCCGTCGGCGAGCAGCTGGCGCAGCCGCGCCAGCGACGGCTTGTAGTAGTAGTTCTCGGCGACGAAGACGTGGCGCCCGGCCGCGGCCGCCGCGGCCGCGACGGTGTCGAAGTCGGCGGCGCGCGGGAACGGCGGCTTCTCGACCAGGACGTGCTTGCCGGCGGCCAGCGCCGCCAGGGTCAGCTCGAGGTGCAGGTGCGGCGGCGTCAGCACCGCGACCGCGTCGACCTCGGGCGACGCGATCGCCTCGTCGTAGCTGCCGAACGCGAGGCCGCCGAACTTGCCGGCCAGGGCGTCGGCGCGGGCGCGATCGCGGCTGGCGAACGCCAGCGACACCTCGCGGCGGTGGCGACGCAGCCGCCCGGCGTGCTTGCGGGCGACCGCGCCGCAGCCCAGCATCGCCAGCCGCATCACGCCCCGCCTCGCTGCGCCGCGACGATGCCGTCGGCGGCGCGCAGCGCGTTGGCCGCGATCGTCAGGCTCGGGTTGACGCCCGCCGACATCGGCAGCGCCGCGCCGTCGGTGACCCACAGGTTGTCGACGCCGCGGAACCGGCAGCCGTCGTCGAGCGGCGACGTCGCCGGGTCGACGCCCATGCGCACGGTGCCGACCGCGTGCGAGAAGGTCTTGATGGCGTGGGTGTGGAAGAACCAGGCGCCCGAGCGCCGCAGCACCCGCTTGGCGCGCCGGGTCAGGCCGCGCAGCGCGCGCGCGTCGCGATCGCTGTAACCGGTGTCGATCACCAGCTGCGGCAGGCCGTAGGCGTCCTTGACGTCCCAGTCGACGCCGACGCCGTTGGCGGCGCGCGGCTGGTCCTCGGCGATGCACAGAAGGCCCGTCAGCTGCTGGGTGAACGCGCCCAGCATCGCCTTGGTGCCGCGTGGCAGGTGCGCCTTGACGAGATCCTTGGGCGGCGTCATCACCTGCTGGACCCCGCCGAGCTTGGTCAGGCCGGCGACGTCCTTGCCGTCGGGATCGCCGAAGTACCAGTCGTTGATCGCGATCTGCTTGTGGAAGCGGTTCTCCTGGTCGGGCTTGGACCAGTAGAAGCCGAACACCATCGCGTTGTCGTGGCGCATCAGGTAGCGCCCGACCGCGGCCCTGGCCGGCGACGCCTCGTCGAGCTTCGACGCCAGCAACAGGTGCGGCGTGCCCAGCGCGCCGGCGGCGACCACGAAGACGTCGGCCTCGACCCGCACCGCCTCGCCGCCGTCGCGCCGCACCACGTGCAGCGCGGTGATGCGCCGGCCGGCGTCGTCGGTCTCGAGCCGGGTCGCGACCGTGCGCGTCCACAGCGCCATGCCGCGCGCCATCAGCGGCTTGATCATCCGGGTCGCGACGTCGTTCTTGGCCTCGATCGCGCACGCGAAGGTGTCGCAGGTGCGGCAACCGATGCAGGCCTGGCGGCCGCCCTGCTCGGCGTAGTTGATCGCCAGCGGCAGGCGGAACGGGTGCAGGCCGAGGCCACCGGCGGCGTCCGAGATGCGCTCGGAGATCTTGGCCAGCGGCGCCGGCGGCTGCGGGTACGGCCCCGACCGCGGCGGCGCCGTCGGATCGCCGGCGTCGTCGCCGGACACGCCGAGCAGGCGCTCGGCCTCGGCGTAGTGCGGCTCGAGCTCGTCGTAGCGGTACGGCCACGCCGCGCCCGAGTCGGCGACGACGTCGGGGTCGCCGACGAAGTCCTGCTCGCGGAAGCGGAACGACACGCAGCCGTAGAACACCGACGGCCCGCCGACGCAGGCGTAGCCGCCGATGGTCTTGTCGTAGGCGCCCCGCTCGCACCGGTACGGGATGTCCTTGGCGTAGTGCGGGGTCAGCTCCAGCGACGCCTCGGGCCGCCACGCGGCGTCGCCGCGCTCGACCCAGTCGCCGCGCTCGATCATGAGCACGCGGGCGCCGGCCTCGATCAGCCGGTGCGCGACCATCGCGCCGCCGAAGCCGCTGCCGACGACGACCGCGTCCCAGCGGGTGGACTCCGGGAGGCTCATGAGACCCGCGGACATAGCACGGGCGCGCGCGCGGCTCCAAGCCGTGGGCGCCCGCCTGAGCCCGGCTCACCCGCGCGGTGCGGGGCCGGTCACGCTCAGAACTTGTACGTCGTGCCGACCCGCAGGTACGTGCCGTAGTCCGAGTTCAGCATCGGCGCCGTGAACGTGTCGGTCAGCAGCGCGCGCTCGCCCTGGAACGGCGCGCCCTCCAGCATGAACCACAGGTTCCAGCGCTGCTGGTAGGCGATCTCGGCGACCACCGAGGTCATGACCCGGATGCCGTTCTCGCGGCCGAAGACGTCGGTGCCGGTCTCGCCGGTCAGGGCCTCGATGCGGTCGGTGACGTCGTTGCTGCCGCCGCCCACGACCTTGACGTCGCGGTAGGTGACGCAGGCGTCGATGGCCTCGCCGTCGAAGGTGTTGTCGGTGGCGTTGTACTCGGGGCAGTGACGGTCGCTCCACATGTCGAGGTAGAGGCGACCGGTCACGGTGACGTGGGTCAGCGCGGTCAACGACGCCAGCAGGCCGGCGTCCCAGGTCGCGCCGTTGCGCTTGGAATTGTCGAACAGCTTGGTGCCCCACCACAGGTTGGTGAACGCGCCGGCCGAGAACGGGTCGGCGTCGACCAGCTTGAAGCGGACGCCCAGGCCCAGCTCCGAGCGCGAGCCCATCGACCGCACGCCGACGCCGGCGTCGAAGCCGAAGTTGCCGACGTTGCCGGCGCCGACCTTGACGGCGATCTCGGCGAAGTACGGGTAGCCGAGGCCGAGGTCGATCGTCGAGCGACCGCGCGGCAGGGTGCGGGCGCCGAACGACGACAGGCCGCGCTGCTCCTTCTCCTGGTCGGCATCGCTGGGCCCGAGGACCTCGAGCTTGGCCGAGATGATCTCGTTCTGGCCGCCCTCGATCGTCATCGTCTTCTCGAACGGGATCCGGCCCTCCATCTCGACGCGCACGACGGTGGCGCCGACCTCGAGGTCGGTGACCTCGTACGGGGTCGTGCCGACGGCGACGCCGTTGATCAGGACGGTGCCGCCCATGGGATCGGACAGGATGCGCAGGCGACCGACCGCGGCCAGCTCGGCCGACACGGTCTGGGTCTGGCCGGCCTCGACCCGCAGCTTGGTCTCGAACTGCTTGTAGCCGTCGAGCTTGACCACGACGAAGTGCTCGCCGGCGGACACCGCCTGCTCGGCGGGCACCTTGCCGGCGCTGGCGCCGTCGATGTAGACGTCGGCGCCCGGCACCGGCGACACGACCTTGATGCGCGCCTCGGTCTTGGCCTCGGCGTTGAGGTCGAGCTTGAGCACGGTGCTCGAGCCGGCGTTGACGGTGACGCGCTCCTCGCGGGTCTGGTAGCCCGGCGCCTTGACCTCGATGACGTGCTCGCCCGGCTTGACGTCCTTGATGTCGACGGGCACCGCGCCCATGTCGGTGCCGTCGAGGAAGACGTGCGCGCCCTGGATGTTGGACAGGACGCGGACCGCGCCGCCCTGGCCGCCGAGCGTCGACTTGAGCTCGCCGCGGACCTTGACCTGCTGGCCGGCCTGGACCTGGACGGTCTGCTTCCACGGGATCGCCGGCTCCTTGCGGACCTCGACGACGTGCAGGCCCTCGATGACGTTGGACAGCACCGCGGGGGTCTTGTCGGGCTGCAGGTTGCCGTCGAGGTAGACCTCGGCGTCGGGCACGTCGGCCTCGACGACGATCGTGCCGATCTTGGGCTTGGCGATCTCCTTGAGGAACGGGGTCAGCGTGGCCTTCTCGTTCTCCTTGACCTCGACCCAGGTCGAGAAGTCCTGGAAGCCTTCCTTCTTGATCTCGACCAGGTGGCGCCCCGGATCGGTGGTGAGCAGGGTCGGCACCGTGCCCTGGGCCTGGCCGTCGAGGTAGACGGTGGCGCCGAAGACGTTCTTGTCGGCGTCGGCGCGGACGTCGATGCGCGGCGGATCCGCCTTCTTGATCAGCGGGACGAAGATGTCCTGCAGCTTGCGGGTGCGCGCGATCTTGACGGTCTTCTCGGCCGGCATGTAGCCGTCGAGCTCGACGATGATCTTGTGGCTGCCGGCGGTGAGCGAGCCCTCCCACGGGGTCACGCCGACCGGGCCGGCTTCCTTCTTGTCGACGTAGACCGTCGCGCCCTGGGGCGCGGAGTCGACGCGGACCTTGTACTTGGTCGCGGCGTGGGCGGTGCCGAGCGCGCCGGGCAGGGCCAGCGACAGGGCCAGGGCCACGAGCGAGAAGGCGGCGACGTGGGTCCAGCGCCGGAGGACGTAAGCGATGGTCATTATGAAGTTCCTCCCCGGATCGGTGCCCCCAAGGTACCAGGAGTTGCGGGGGCTTGGGCGCGAGGGCGCCCGCATTTCGACGTCAGACCCACGGCGGCGCCGTGATGTTCATCCGCGTGCGACCCCGGTCACTGGCCGGCGGTCGCGGCGATCACGTGGCTGGCCAGCAGCGCCAGCAGCACCAGGCCGGCGATCACCCGGTACACGGCGAACGACCGCAGCCGGTGGGTACCCAGAAATTTCAGGAGCCACGCGATCGACAGGTAGCCGCTGACCGCGGCGACCAGGGTGCCGACGATCACGGGCATCAGGGCGTCACCGCCGAGGTGGATCTCGCGCAGCTCGAAGACGCCGGCGCCGGCGATCGCCGGGATGCCGAGCAGGAACGAGAACCGCGCCGACTCCTTGCGCGACATGCCGAGCACCAGCGCCATGCAGATCGTCGCGCCCGAGCGCGACACGCCGGGGACCAGCGCGCACGCCTGGGCCATGCCGATCAGGATCGCGTCGGTCCAGCCGAGATCGAAGGTGCCGCGCTGGCCGGCGCCGCGGGCGTCGATGTAGGCCATCAGCAGGCCGACGCCGACGAGCGCGCCGGCGACGACGTACAGCGAGCGGAAGTCGCCCTCGATCTGGTGCTTGAGCAGCAGGCCGGCGGCGACCACCGGGATCGTGCCGACCGCGATCATCCAGGGCAGCCGACCCTCGGGGCTGCGCGGCGCCTTGATCATCGCGCGCGGCAGCGTGACGAACAGATCCTTGGCGAAGTACGCGCACACCGCGACCAGCGGGCCGAGCTGGATCACCGCGGCGAAGGCGGCTCCGGGATCGGGCTGGCCCAGCAGGGTCGGCGTGATCCGAAGGTGCGCGGTCGACGAGATCGGGATGAACTCGGTGAGGCCCTCGACCAGGCCGAGCACGACGGCGAACCACAGGGACATCGACGGCTACCTCGTGATCAATCGGTGGGGCCGGCGCACGCGTACAGCGCGTCGACGTCCTTCGCCGCCATCAGGCAGTCGAACGACGGCCGATCCCAGGCGGTGAGGCACGGCTCGAGCATCTCGTCGCGCATCGTCGCCCGGACCTTGGCGATCTGCTCGTCGGTCGGGACCTCGTCGGCCTGCTTCTGGGCGCGCTGCGCCTTGATCTGGAGGTCGAGGACGTGATCGATGAGCTGCTCGCACTCGGCGTCGCCGAGGCGGCCGGGCGCGGCGTCGGGCGTGGGCGCGGTGGCGACCGCCGCGTCGGCGGGCGGCGACGGGGTCGACGTGCCGGGGCCGGTGCCGCCGGCGCCGCCGGCGCCGTGGCTGCCTGACGAGCAGGCGGCGGCGAGGGCCGCCGTGGCGACCACGGTCAGCGCGGCGAGACGGGCGGGCATGCGCGGTGAGTAACACGCGCGCCGCCGCGCCGCCAGCCGGCGACCGGGCGGCGCCGGCGTGCGACGCGCGGCTCAGCGGGCGATCGCGAAGCGGGTGCTGAAGCGCGGCAGCGGCGCCGGCTTGCCGTCGCGGCGGGCGGCGTCGTGGCGCGGCGCCGCCGCGGTGACCTGGGTGTCCTCGGGGACGGCCTGGGTCCGGGTCGTGTCGTCGCCGGGGGCAGCGGCATCGGCGCCAGCGGCCGGTGTGCGGCGGCCGCGACGCGGCCAGCACGGCGCGCGGATCGACGCGGGGCGGGTCGGCGGGGCGGACGACGGCGACGCCGCGGTCGTCGCCGACGGGGCCGCGGGGCCGGTGCCGCGGGCCATGCGGCGGGGCGGCGCGACCGTGGCGACTGGCGCCGCCGGCGCGAGGCCGCGCGGCACCAGGGGCACGACGTTCGACGGCGCGGAGCCGGGCCGAGGGCGCGACGCGGTGGCCGCGGTGGCCGCGGCGCGACGCGCTGGGGCGCGCCGGGCGCGGCGCCGCGGGCGCGGCAGCCCGGGCCGCGGAGCCGCAGGGGCGGCGGCGCGCGAGGCGGGGTCGCGGGCGGCGGCGCGACCGCGACCGTGGGGCGCGGTGCCGGCGCCGCGGCCGCGGGCACCGCGGCCTTCGCGGTCGGCGAAGCCTTCGCGATCGGCGCGACCTTCGCGACCGGCGCGGCCTTCGCGACCGGCGCGGCCTTCGCGACCGGCGCGGCCTTCGCGACCGGCGCGGCCTTCGCGATCGGGCGCGGCCACACCACGTCGGCGGCGCGCGCGGCGGCGGCGTGACCGCGGCGGGGACACCGGGCGGCTGGTCGACCGCGCGGGTCGGCGGCGCGGTCGGCACGCGCCGCGGCGGCGCGGTCACGGCGGCGCGCGCCACGGCGACGGCGCGCTCGCCGTCGTCGGCGGCGGCGCGGGCGCGCGCCATCGCCATCTGCCACTCCCCACTCGTCCTCCTCGGGAGGCGCGGCGCTGGGCACCGGCGCCGACAGGGGCCGACGGCGTCGCGGCGATGGCGGCGGCGGCCATGGACGCGCGCGCGGCCTGGGCCTGCGCCGCGACCGGCACCAGGGGCGGGGTGACCACCGCGCGCGCGGGCACCGGCGGCGGCGCCGCGGCGACCGGCGCGGGCCGGGGAGCCGCCGGCAGCGGTGCGGGCGCGGCGGCCGGCGAGGCCGCGGCGGTCATCACCATCGCGTGCAGATCGGCCGGCGCGAGATCCTGGTCACGCCAGCCCACGACATGGGTGCCGTACCCGTCGTCGAGGACGAGCCCGCGGAGGGTGACGATGCGTCCTTCGGGGGTCAGCGCCAGGCCGTAGCGGCCGAGCTTGACGTACCCCAACCGGGCGAGGAGCGCGTCCAGGATCGACATGCTCGCTTACCAAAGCATCAGGCGGGCCAACCCCGGCGGGGCCGATCGCCGTGGCCCGACTCCGCGATCTCCGGAACCTGCGCACCATGGTTCGAGGCGATCGGGCCTCGAGTCCCCACCGGCACCGGGACCCGCGGCCCCGATCGATCGGGAGCGACGGCAGGTAGGTGCGATCCACACCAGCCGCGTCGACGCGCCCCCACCCGCCGCGGCCCGACGCTGCCGCCGCCCGACGCCCTCAGCGCCCGGTGAACCGCGGCGGCCGCTTCTCCGCGAACGCGAGCAGGCCCTCGTCGCGGTCCGCGCTGAACAGCGTCACGTCGTAGCACTGCCGCTCGATCCGCAGCCCCTCGTCGAGCACCACGTCGCTGCCGCGCTCGATCGCCGCCTTCGCCAGCGCCACCGACCGCGGCGCGCACGCCGCCAGCTCGGCCAGCACGCCGTCGACCGCGGCCCGCAGCTCCGCCGGCGGCACCACCGCCAGCATCAGGCCCAGGCTCGCCGCCCGCTCCGCCGACACCCGCCGGCCCAGCAGGATCATCTCCTTCGCCGCCGCCACGCCGATCAGCCGGGGCAGCCGCTGGGTCCCGCCCGCGCCCGGCATGATGCCCAGGCGGACCTCGGTCAGCCCGACCTCGGCGCCGACGACGCCGATCCGGAAGTCGCAGGCCAGCGCCAGCTCGAGGCCACCGCCGTAGGCCGACCCGTTCATCGCGCACACCACCGGCTTGGCGATCCGCGCCCACGCCTCGATCGCGCCGCTGATCGCGTCGATGTACGGGCCCGACTCGGCCGCGGGCACGCCCTTGCGCTCCTTGAGATCGGCGCCGGCGCAGAACACCTTGTCGCCGGCGCCGGTCAAGACGACCGCGCGGACGGTCCGGTCGCCGGACAGCTCGCGCGCGAGCCGCGCCAGCTCGAGGTTGACCGCCTTCGACAGCGCGTTGCGCGCCTCGGGGCGGTTGAGGGTCACCCACGCGACTCCGGCGTCGGTGCGCTCGACGATGATCGGCTCGGCCATGCGTCCGTCCTCTCCGGCCGGCGCGGCTACTCGCCGCCCGGCGCCTTCTCGGTCCCGGCCTCGGCCTCGCGCTCGGCGCGCCGGCGCACGCGCGCCTGCTTGCCGAGGTGGGCCTTCATGTACTTCGACGGCAGCTCGTGGCCGACGAACGTCGTCGCCAGCCGCGAGCACTCGATCAGCTTGTCGAGATCGATCCCGGTCTCGATGCCCATCGAGTGCAGCATCGCGACCAGATCGTCGGTGGCCAGGTTGCCCGACGCGCCCGGCGCGTACGGGCAGCCGCCCAGGCCGCCCACCGACGAGTCGATCGTCGTGACCCCGAGCGTCATCGCGGTCAGGCAGTTGGCCAGCGCGGTGCCCTGGGTGTCGTGGAAGTGGACCGCGACGACGTCGACGCCGTCGGCGTCGCGCAGCGGGATCGCCGCCAGGATCTCGCCCATCACGGCCTCGACCTGGCGCGGGTTGGCGACGCCGATCGTGTCGCCCAGCGAGATCTGGTAGACGCCCAGCTCGCGCAGCTCGCGCGACAGCCACACCACGCGCGCCGGATCGACGTCGCCCTCGTAGGGGCAGCCGAAGACGGTCGAGACGTAGGCGCGGACCTTGAGGCCGGCGTCGAGCGCCGGCGGCACGACCTCGCGGAACGCGCGCAGCGTGTCGGCGATGGTCTTGTTGACGTTCTTCTTGTTGTGGGTCTCGGACGCCGACAGGAAGACCGCGATCTCGCGCATGCCGGCGGCCATCGCGGCGTCGAGGCCGCGCCGGTTGGGCACCAGCGCCGAGAAGTGGACGTCGTCGCGCCGCTTGACGCCGCGCGCGACCTCGGCGCCGTCGGCGAGCTGCGGGATCCACCGCGGGCTGACGAAGCTGGTGATCTCGATGTGGCGCAGGCCGGCGGCGACCAGGCCGTCGATGAAGCGGATCTTGTCGGCGGTCGGGACCTGCCGGGCCTCGTTCTGCAGGCCGTCGCGCGGGCCGACCTCGTAGACGGTGACGCGCTCGGGTAGCTGCAACGTCATGGCGAACCGTCCCGACCATAGCAGCTGACCAGCTCGTCGAGGACGTCCGCGGTCAGCTCGTCGAGGGTGTCGAGCACCCGGTGGGCGCCGGCCTGGTCCTGGCCGTGGAAGTTGCCGGCCCGCACCGCGACCACGACGCAGCCGGCGGCGCGCCCGGCGGCGATCCCGGCGGTCGAGTCCTCGACCACGACGCACTGGTGCGGCGCGACGCCGAGCGCGGCGGCGGCGCCCAGGTAGCCGTCGGGCGCCGGCTTGGACCGCGGCACGTCCTCGGCGGCGAAGACGCAGTCGAACGCCGCGGTCAGCCCGAGCGCGACCAGGGCCTGGCGGGCCTCGACCCGCGAGCTGCCGGTGACCAGGCCGCGGCGGCGATCGGCGAAGCGATCGACCGCGGCGCGGGCGCCGGGCAGCACGGTGATGCCGAGCTCGGCGAAGACGCCCTCGCGGGCGGCGGCGGTGGCGGCGATGACCTCGTCGCGCGACCACGCCAGCGTCGGGTAGCGCGCCGCCAGGTGGTCGTAGATCGCGACCCACGAGCGCCCGATGATGAAGTCGCGGTCGGCCTGGTCGATCGCCAGGCCCTGACCGGCGGCCAGCGCCCGCGCCATGGCCTCGGCGCTCTCGCGCTCGGTGTCGACGAGCGTGCCGTCGAGATCGAAGAGGACGGCGCGGGCGGCCATGGCGGGACCTTGTACCACGGCGGCGGCGGGTCGCCGCCGAGGCTGCCGAGGTAACCGGCCGCGGGGCGCCGGCCACTGTCCTGTGGCCTGCCCGCCCGGGTAGGTGCACATTCTGGAGAAGGACCCCATGGCACCCGCACGCTCCCCGCTCGCCCCGGCCGCCTCGCGGCGCCGGCTCGCCCTGCCCCTGCTCGCCGGCCTCGGCCTGGCGGTCGCCGTCGTCGCCGCCGGCTGCGGGCCGTCGGCGTCGGCCAAGAAGGCGCAGACGCTGATCGATCGCGGCGACTACGCCGGCGCCGCCGACTACGCCGCCTCCGAGCTGGCCAAGCACCCCGGCGACCGCGACCTGTGGCGGGTCCGGATCCGCGCCGCGCTCGGCCAGCACGACGCCCGCGGCGCGGTCGCGCTGTACGGGCAGTGGCGCGGCGTCCACGGCGAGGACGACGGCGGCACGCTGCGGATGATGGCGATGACGACGATCTGGCAGGCCCTGGAGTCGCCGTCGGCGACGACCCGGCTCGACGCGGTGCGCGCGGTCGAGCGCCTCGAGCTCGAGCCGCTGGCCGACAAGGTCGCGGCACTGATGGGCGACGACGAGGACGTCGTCGCGGCCGCCGCGGCGGTGGCGATCCTGCGCTCGTACTACCAGGCGCCCCACGTCGCAGGCGAGCTGCTGGGCAGCCAGGACCCCGAGGCCCGGGCGATCGCGGTCGAGGGCATCGGCCGCAAGGTCGGGGCCCGCGCCGGCGACGATCTGCGCCCGCTGGCCACCGACCACGATCCGCGGGTGCGGCGCGCCGTGGCGGTCGCGCTGGGCGCGATCGCCGAGCCGCGCGACACCGAGCTGCTGCTCGAGCTGACCGGCGACGTCGACGGCGAGGTCCGGGCCGCGGCGCTGCGCGCGCTGGGCCGCGGCAAGCGCACCGGCGAGCTGGCGGCGGCGGCGCGGCGCGCCCTCGCCGACGATCACCTCGGCGTGCGGGTCGCGGCGGTCGGCCTGCTCGGCGCGCTGAAGGACGACGCCGCGCTGCAGGGGCTGCTCGGCGGCGACGACGTCCTGGTCGCGCTGCACGCGGCCCGCGAGCTGGGCAGCCGCGCCGGCGACGCCGGCGGCCGCGCCCTCGACCGCGCCCTCGGCGACGCCGAGTGGACCGTCCGCGCCGGCGCCGTCAACCTCGCGGTCGCGGTGGTCGGCAAGGCGGCGGCGCGGGCCCGCCTCGAGGCGGCGCTGCTCGACGACCGGCTCGACGTCCGGCTGGCGGCGGCGCGGCTGCTCGACGGCGACGTCCGCGCGGTCACGGTGATGGCGTCGGCGCTCGACGGCGACGACGCGTTCCTGAAGGTGCAGGCCGCGATCGACCTGGCCCGCGCCGACGACGCCCGCGGCGTCGCCGCGCTCGACGCCCTGGTCGGCGACGGCGAGCCCACGGTGCGGCGCGCGGCGGCCGCCGGCTACCTGGCGGCGCACCGGCCGGGGGGCGGCGCGGGCCCCCCCCCCCGCGCCCCCCGCCCCCCCCCCCCCCGCGCGTCCGGCTGGCCGCGGCCGAGGGCATCCTCAAGCTGTACCCTCGGGACTGACCGTCTCGACCGCGGTCGCCGCCGGCGCCGGGTACGGGAACGTCTCGGTCGGGGACGCGGGCTCGATCGCGTCGAAGCGGCGCAGGTCGATGGTCAGGCCGCCGTCGGCGCGGACCTCGAGGACGTCGCACATGCGGTGGCCCCACGCCACGTCGGCGGCGTCGTAGGTGGTGCCGGCGAACACGGTCTGCGCCGTGGTGTCGTCGGTGCCCATCACCGAGACGAACAGCTCGCCCTCGGCGGCGGCCAGCGACGCCGGGGTCTCGCCGTGCAGCGGGCTCCACTCGGTGATCGGGTGCATGACGGTCCAGGTCCGCGACAGCGCCGGCGCGCGATCGCGGGCCAGCGGCAGGTCGTACTGGCGGTAGAACCGCTCGCCCTCGCGGGTGACCTCCATCCGGCTCAGCGTCACGTAGAAGCGGGCCTCGACGATCGCGTTGCCGCGCTCGTTGCCGAGGCGGAACATCAGCGTCGGCACGCCGTCGAACGGGATGATCACGGCGTGGCGCGAGAACCGCATCCGCGCGGTCGAGCGCGAGAACTTGGAGAACACCAGGCCGGTCGCGACCGCGGTGAGGATCAGCGAGACCACGCCCTCGGCGACCATCAGCGTGTTGGCGAGGTCGGTGGTCGGCGTCATGCCGCCGTAGCCGATCGTCGCCGAGGTCTGGACGCTGAAGTAGAAGTCGTCGACGAAGCCGTGGACGTTGCTGACCCCGCCGGTGGCCCAGTAGGCCAGCGCGAACGCGACGTTGACCGCCAGGTAGCCGACCGCGATGACCGCCAGCGTCACCGACCACGGCAGCCGCAGCAGCGCGTGGTAGGCGTCGCGCAGCGGCTGGCGCGGCGCGCCGATCACGATGTTCTTCGGCGGCGGCGCCGGCGGGGCGGCCGGCGACGCGGGGGGAGCAGCGGTGACGGCCATGGCGCGCCGAAAATGATCCCGTCCCGCGCCGCGCCGGGGCAAGTTCCCGACTCCCGGCTACCCTCGCCCCATGCTGCAGGACGCGCCGCTGATCGGGTTCGCCGCCACCGCCGACGGCGCCCGCGCCCGCCGGTTCTACGAGGGCACGCTGGGGCTGCGGGTGATCTCCGACGACGGCTTCGCGCTCGCGCTCGACGCCGGCGGCACGATGCTGCGGATCCAGAAGGTCGAGCACGTCCACGCCGCGCCGTACACCGCGCTGGGCTGGCGGGTGGCGTCCCTGGCCGACGCCGTCGATGACCTCACCGCGCGCGGCGTCGCCTTCACGCGCTTCCCCGGGCTCGACCAGGACGCGCGCGGCGTCTGGCGGTCGCCGGGCGGCGCGCAGGTGGCCTGGTTCGCGGATCCCGACGGCAACATCCTGTCGCTGACCCAGCTCGACGCCGGCGGCTAGAGCGCATCTCACGACCGGGTCGCGCCGCACGCGTCGCTCACGCCGAGCGGAGCCCGAGCGGCGAAGCCGCGAGGGCGCAGTCGAGGCGGCGGGCCGCGGCCGGAACCCCGTCGGCGATGGCGGACCGTCTCGGCGCCCGCCCCCTCGACTTCGGGGTCGCGGCTCCGCCGCTCCCCCTCCGCTCCTAACGAACAGCTGGGCCAGGCCGCTGATCTTGCGTGGCGCAGCGATCGGCTGACCGCGGAGTTGGGCCTGACAGCACTCACCCCGAGCGGAGGGGGAGGTGCGCAGCACCGACCCCGCAGTCGAGGGGGCGGGCACCGGTGCGCCGCCGAGACCGCACCGATCCACGCCCTCTCGACTGCGCCCTCGCGGCTTCGCCGCTCGGGCTCCGCTCGAGGTGAGCGATCCACGTCGACCAGGCGACCTGACTCGGTTCGTCTTGCCGCAAATCTCCGACGGCCGTCGGTCGAGCGCTCGGGGTGAGCGAGGTTGTGAGATGCGCTCTAGCTAGCCGGGGCGCCGGCCGGCCGCGATCATGCCCGCGATCATCGCGGCGACGAAGACGATCGCCGAGGTCGAGCCCGACGCCAGCGACACGATCGCGGGCCCCGGGCAGAAGCCGGCCAGGCCCCAGCCGACGCCGAACACCGCGGCGCCGGCGAGCAGGTTGCTGTCGACGTGGGTCCGGATCGGCAGGTGCAGCCGGCCGCCGCGCAGCGTCCGGCCGCGCCGCGCGATCGCGCGGTAGGCGACGGCGAAGACGCCGATCGCGCCGGCCATGACCAGCGCCAGGCTGGGATCCCAGCCGCCGCCGACGTCGAGGAACGCGGTGACCTTGGCGGGCTGGGTCATGCCGCTGAGCAGCAGGCCGGCGCCGAACAGCGCGCCGGCGACGAACGCGGGCAGGTGCCTCACGACGCGCCCCCGAGGCCGAGCAGGCGCACGACCGCGACCGTCGCCGCGCCGGTGACCATGAACGTCACGACCGCGACGATGCTGCGCGGCGACAGCCGGCCGACGCCGCACACGCCGTGACCGCTGGTGCAGCCGTTGCTGACCCGGGTGCCCCAGCCGACCAGCACGCCGGCCAGGCCCACCAGCGGCAGCGACACGACCCGGCCGCCGAACGCCGACGGCGTCGCCGCGGCGCCCAGCAGGCCGACCGCGACCAGCCCGGCGAGGAACGCGACCCGGAAGCCGCGGCCGTCACCGCCCACCAGCAGGCGGCCGAGGACCCCGCTGACCCCGGCGATCCGACCGTCGACCGCGAGCGCGACGGCGGCGGCGAGGCCGATCATCGCGCCGCCGAGCAGGGGAGCTATCACGGACATGGCGGCAAGATAGCGGACGGACGGATTCCTGTCCACCATAACGGATGGGCGGAAACGCCAGGAACGACAGGATCTTACGATCCTCCGCCGGCTACCCCGGCGGCCGGCACCGGCCCATGTTGTTGCACGACCAGCCGCTCGGGCAGTCGTCGGCGACCCCGCACGGCTGCGTGCACAGCGTGCCGACCTGGTTGAACGTGTAGCAGTACGCGTCGCCGCACAGCGCCTGGCACGGCGTGTCGTCGGTGCAGTCGGTGATCGTCGCCGGCAGCACGCATGCGGCGGGCGCGTCGGCGGCGGTGGCGTCGACGGTCGCGGCGCCGTCGGTGGGCGCGGCGTCGATGCCGCCGCCGTCGTCGTCGCCACCGCAGGCGGCGCCGCCGGCGGCCAGCGCGAGGACACACGTCGTGAACAGGACGGCTCGGAGCACGGCTCGCATGACGCCATCGTAGCCAGGCGCGCGGCGGCGCCGCGGTAACACGTCGATGACAGCCGCCGGCGCGCGCGCGCCCACGCGCGCCGCGCGCTACCGCAGCTCGCTACCGCAGCTCGCCCTGGACCGCGACCGTGAAGGTGCGCCCCGCCGACGGGATGCCGACGTGCAGGTCCCAGCGCCGGTCGAGCAGATCGTCGCCGCGCGCCGACACCAGCCAGCCCGGCCGCGCCTGCCACACCAGCTCGGCCTCGACGTCGGCGTACGCGGCGAGCACCGTCTGCTGGTCCAGGCGCGACGCCGTCCACGACAGCCGCGCGGTCGCGGTCAGCGGCGCCCACGGCCGCGCCCGCAGCTCGCCGCGCAGCCGGTGCCGCGGCAGGTTGTCGAGCGGCGCCTCGTAGGTGGCGTCGTCGGCCTCGACGAAGCTCCACGCGCCGCTGGCGGTCAGCCGCGGCTCGACCTCGACCTCGACGCGGGCGTCGCTGCCGACGAAGGCGACCTCGCCGAGGTTGACCAGCATCCGGCTCGGCACGTCGTACTTGATCAGCCCGGTCTGGCGGCGCGCCCAGCTCGCGGTCTCGATCCGGACCCGGTCGGTCACGTCGACGACGACCTTGGCCTCGGCGAAGCTGGTCTGCTCGGGATCGAGCGCGGCGTTGCCGCCGCTGGTGCCGAACCGCTCGCGCAGCGTCGGCAGCCGGCCCTTGCGCGCCACCGTCGCGACCAGCGCCACCGCGGCCACCGGCTTGACCTGGCCGACCAGCTTGGCCTCGGGCCACGGCGACGCGCCGACCCCGATCGGGAACGCGACGCCGCCGGCGGCGTCGAGCTTCCACGGGCCGCGCTCGACCTGCCAGCCGGCGGCGACCTCGCCGATCGTCGAGCGCCCGGCGGTGACCATGCCGCGGCCGTCCTCGACGCGGGCGTCCTCGGTGACGAGGTGGGCCGCGCCGATCAGCCGCATCGTCCGGCCGACCGGACGGTCGGCCAGGACCACGCCGCCGTAGCGGCCGGCGCGCAGGTCCTCGCGGTTCGACTCGGCGGTGGCCATCGCGTCGGGGAAGTAGCGGGTCAGCCGGGCGTCGTGGAAGGCGTGCAGCCGCGCCGCGACCTGGACGCCGCCGAGCCGGTCCTCGTAGCCGGCGGTGGCGCGGGCGCCGAGGTCGCGATCGATGACCTGGAGCTGGCGGGTGTCGTCGTCGGCGGGCGGCACCAGGAACGCGCGCTCGAAGCCGGCGGCGTCGAGCACGGCGCGGCGGTAGCGCTGGCCCGCCGGGCGCCACTCGACGCGCGCGGCGCCGCCGCCGAAGTGGCGATCCTCGTCGACCTCGCCGCCCGGCACGGCGTAGCCGTGGTCGCCGAGCGTCCCGGTCGCCGACAGCCGCAGGCCCCACGCCGGCGCGAGCTGGCCGCGCCCGGTCGCCGCCGCCGCCGCGGTCGGCAGGGTGTCGCCCGAGGCCTGGCCGGTGACGACGCGGTCGCCGATGGCGTCGCGGGTGTGGACCTCGACGACGCCGCCGGGGCCGCCGGGGCCGTCGATCGGCGACGACGGCGAGGTGCCGACGCGGATCTGGACCACGTCGGTGACCGCGATCGTCGACAGGTCGAACGTGCCGTAGAACGGATCGTCGAGCGGGATGCCGTCGACCAGGACCCGGACGCCGCCCTTGCGCGCGCCGCGGATGTCGAGGTTCTGGCCACCGCGGCCGGCCTCGCGCACCGTGACCTCGGGGACCAGGCGCAGCGCGTCGCCGAGGTGGATGACGCCGCGGCCGCGCAGGTCGTCCTCGCCGAGCCGCAGCTCGGTGTCGCGATCGAACGGCTTCTCGGCGCGCTCGTCCCAGACGACGATCACCTCGCCCTGCGCCTGCGCCATCGCGATCAGGTCGTCGTCGCTCAGCCCCGCGTACGCCGCCGGATCGAGGTCGAGCGGCGCCGCCGCGGTGGTCACCGGGCGGCCGCCGGCGCCGCCGCGGCGGTCGCGGGCGCCGCGGTCGTCAGCGCGGCGGCGGTCGGCTCGTCGGCGCGCGCCGGGGCGGCGCCGAGCGCGAGCACCAGGCCCGCCGCGGTCACCGCGACGCGCGCCCGCGTCGTCGGGTCAGGCGCCGCCACCACCGCCACCGCCGCCGGAGCCGTCGCCGCCGCCCGGCGCCTTGCACACGCCCATGCCGTTGCAGCCCAGCGACGGCGCCTCGCAGTCGGCGTCGACGGTGCACGCGTGGGTGCAGTGCGGCCCCTTGGCGTTGAAGTCGAAGCACACGCCGGTCTCGCAGGCGTCGTCCATGCCGAGCGTGCACTCGCCCATGAACGGGATCGGATCGGCCGGCGTGCCGGCGTCCGGCGCCGCGGCCTGGTCGTCGTCGCCGCCGGGCCCGGGGCCGGGATCGTCGGCGCCGCACGCGGCGAGCGAGAGACCGAGACAGAGCGCGAGGAGACCGGCGGGAAGCCTCATGCCCGCGGAATTTTGCAAGCCACGAGCCACCGCGCGCCGCTGATCTTCTCGCGGGTTACGTCGTCGGTGCACGGGGCCCACGCCCCTCGGCGGGGGGACCCTGGACCCGCTATAACGCCGGTGTAATCCCCCGAAAACAGCGACGGCCTCGCCGAGGCGAGGCCGTCTGCCGTCGCGCGACCCGCGCCGCGCGCCCGCGGGGCTAGCGGTGGTCGCGGACCTTGGGACGATCGTTGGCGTCGTCCTCCCAGTCACCCTCGATCCACACGTACACGTTGCCCTGCAGCTCCCAGCGGCCGTCGCGCCAGCGCTTCTTGGCGCGGGCGCGCTCCCAGTGCCCCGGGACCCAGTCCCACTGGCCGGCCTTCCAGTCGTAGTGACCGGTGATCCAGACGTAGCCGGACCGGCTGCCCGGGTTCTCGGCGCGCGGCGACGGCGGCGGCGCCGTCGGCCCGCTGACCGTCACGACCACGGTGCCGCCACCACCATCGCGGTGATCACGGACGTCGGGACGATCGTTGTTGACCGGGTGCTCGTCGTGCACGACGACGGTGCCGTGGCCCTGGACCTGCCAGGTGCCGTCGACCCAGACCCACTGGCCGTTCTGCTGCTCCCAGCGGCCATCGGCCCAGACCTTGCCGGCGCGCTCGCGCTCCCAGTGGCCCGGCATCCAGACCCACTGGTTCTGCCAGTCCCAGTGGCCGCGGACCCAGACGTAGCCGGCGCGAACCTGCACCTCTTCGTACTTGGGCTCGGGCGGGGCCTCTCGCACCACGACGGCGCCGCGCACGCGGACGTGCCCGCTGGTCCGAACGACGCACGCCGAGGTGGTCGCCAGGGCGAGCGCGAGGCCCATCCCACTCAGAAGTCGTCCCGTACGGTTCATCTCGAGTCTCCTTGCTAGCTAGTCGATCCAGCCATCCCCGGACGGTCTGACCCGACACGGGTCTTACACAGGCGGCTGGCGACGGATTGGACGGCCGTCCCCCCGGATCGAATCAACCGGAGTATTCCTCCGGCGGTTCTCCGGTGTCAACGCGTTGGGTTGCAGGGACTTACAGGTGCTGCGGCGGCCGGGGGGCCGGGGGATCGACGACTCCCGGGGCGTCGAGCATGGCGGCGTCCTCGAGGCTCGCGGTCCGCAGCCAGGTCAGCCACTCGGCCAGGGCCTGGATGTCGGCGGGCGACAGCTCGTCGACGAAGGAGGTCATCTTGTTGTGCGCGCCGAACAGCGTCGGGGCGCCGGCGTCCTTGATCATCGCCGCGATCCACGCCGGCGAGCCGCGACCGGCGAGGTTGGGCGCCGAGCCGCCGCCCGCGTCGTCGTCGTCGTCGTCGTCACCGGTGTCGCCGTCGCCCTCGTCGGCGCCGGTCGCCACCGCGGCGTCGCCGTCGCCGACCCCGGCGTCGACGGCCGGCGGCGGCGGCGGCATCGCGGGCGCCGCCGCGGCGGGCGCGGTGCGCGAGTGACAGTCGGTGCAGCCGGCGTCGCCGTCGAACAGGGTCCGGCCCTGCGCGGCCAGCGCGGCGTCGACGTCGGCGGCGCCGCTCTCGGCGTAGACCATCTCGACCAGCGCCTCGAGCTCGTCGGGGCTGGCCTCGACCGCCGGCATCGCCGAGTCGCTCTGACCGAGCTCGGTCTTGCCGTAGAAGTCGGCGCCGCTGGGATCCTTCAGGAACGCGGCGATCCAGGGCCGCGACCCGTAGCCGGCGCGGATCTGCGGCGCCGAGCGATCGTCGCCCTCGTGGCACTTGGTGCACCGCGTGTCCCACAGCTCGCGCGCCTGGTAGAACGGCGCGGTCGTGTACACCGCGGTGCCGCCCGAGGCCGGCACGCCGTGCGCGGCGGCCAGCGCGCGGGCCCGGTGCGCCTGCGCCTCCGACGCCGCCTGGCGCTTGGCCAGCCCGGCGTCGCCGGCGTCGTGCTGGAACGAGATCACCGTCAGCGCGCCGACCACGACGACGCCGCCGCCGAGCATGCCGAGCCACGCGACGCGCCGCGCCGGGTTGCGATCGGGGCCGCGATCGAGGAACGGCAGCCCGAGCAGGAACGCGCCGACCACCGCCGGCACGCCGAGCGCCGCCACCGTCTCCATCGAGCCGGAGAAGTACTTGAGCATCTGGAACAGCGCGCGGAAGTACCACTCCGGGCGCGCGTCGAACGCCGACGCCGGATCGGCCGGGGCGTCGAGGCGCGCGCCGTGCTCGTGCCACGTCCACGCGAACAGGATCGCGAACGCGATCGCCATGCCGATCAGATCCTTGAACAGCTGATCGGGCCAGAACGGCTGCGCGGTGCGGCGCAGCTCGGCGTCGCTGCGGCCCCACCTGGGCGTGACGCCGTGCTTGCGGAACAGCGCCAGGTGCATGCCCACCAGCGCCAGCGTCACCGCCGGCAGGATGAACACGTGCAGCGCGAAGAACCGGGTCAGCGTGAGGTTGCCGTACTCGTTGCCGGCCTGCATCGCCTGCTGGACCTTGGCGCCGAGCAGCGGCGTCGAGCCGGCGATGCCGGTCGCGACCTTGGTCGCCCAGTAGCCGGTCTGATCCCACGGCAGCAGGTAGCCGGTCAGCGCGAACGCCAGGATCAGCCCCAGCAGCAGCACGCCGAGGATCCAGTTGACCTCGCGCGGCTTCTTGTAGGCGCCGTACAGCGCGACCTGCATCAGGTGCAGGCCGGCGACGATCACCATCGCCGACGCGCCGTGGTGGTGCAGGCCGCGCACCAGCCAGCCCATCGTCACGACGTCCTGGATGTTGGCCACCGACGCCCACGCATCGGTCGAGGACGGCGAGTAGTAGAACGCCAGCAGCACGCCGGTCGTCATCTGCATCAGCAGCAGGAAGGTCAGGACCGAGCCGAAGACGTAGGCCATCTTGGCGCCGCCCAGCACGGGCTCCTCGAGGGAGGCGTGGACGACCTTGCGGTACCCGGTGCGCTCGTCGAGCCAGTCGCGGATGCTCATGGCGGCTCCTACACCGGCTCGCGATCGCTGCCGCCCTGGCGGTAGCGGATCCAGGCCACCTTGACGCGGTCGCCGTCGACCTCGACGGGCAACGGGTCGAGGCCGCGCTCGGCGGGGCCGCCGAGGCGCTTGCCGGAGGTGTCGAACCGGCTGTCGTGGCACGGGCACTGGTACCGCTGCTGGCCGGGCTCGAACGCGACCGCGCAGCCGAGGTGCGGGCAGATCGCCGACAGCGCCTCGACGTCGCGATCGCCGGTGCGGCGCAGCCACACCGAGCCCAGCGGCACGTCGCGCACCGTCGACCACGCGTCGCGGACCTCGCGGGCGATCAGCCGGACCCGCACGGGCGGACCGCCGACCTCGAGGTGGTCGAGCGCGATCACGTCGATCGGCTCGCCGCCGGTGGTGACCACGCGCCGACCGACGGGGTCGAGCAGGTACTTCACGGCCGGAACCGCGACGACCAGCCCGATGCCACCACCGATCGCGCAGGTCGCGACCTTGAGGAAGCGACGGCGCCCCAGCTGGGACGCGTCGTCGCCGCGATCGCCCGGGACGTCGTCGTCCCCGTCGGCGTCTTCGTCTGCCATCGACAGCGGACGTTATCACGATCGATCACGGCGTCCTCGTCGGGACGGCGCGAACATGAGGCGGCGGCGGCGTGGCGCACACCGCGCGCCGCGGCGCCAGCGCCGTTGGACCCGGGTGACGCGCGGAGGGTGGCCTGCGCGACGCGGCGCTGCGAGCAACTCGCAGGCGCGCGCCGAGCGACCGAGCGGTCAGCTCTCGAAGGTGCGCTCGTCGCGCTCCTGATCTTCCTTGCAGCGGATGCACAGGCTGGTCTCGGGGCGGGCCTCGAGACGCTTCTTGCCGATGGGCTCCTCGCACACCTCGCAGATGCCGAAGTTGCCCTCCTCGATCTTCTTGAGCGCGAGGTCGACCTTGGTGAGGTGGTGCTTCTCGCGGCCGCGCAGGCGAAACTCGAAGGACTGGATGTACTCGCTGGCGGCGAGATCCATCTCGTCGGCCAGGTCGTTGGTGTCCAGGGTCATGTCCTGCGTCAGGGTCTTGCGCGCGCGCTCCAGCACGGCGTTGCGCTTCTCCAGCAGGAGCTCCTTGAACTTGGCCAGCTCCTTCTTGGTCAGCGGCTTGACGGCGGTGGCAGTGGTGGACACGAGTTCGACTCCCCCTGAGGCGGCGGTTCAGGCCCAGAAAAGGCCGCGGAGAATAATGACGAACCGGGGCCTAGGCAACCGCAAACCGGCCACTGACCGCCGTGATTCCCGGAGATGACGCCGGTTTGCGGCCACATCCTTGCAAACCCCACGAGATTTCGGGTTCATACATCGGCCGACGTCTTGACACAGTGTAGGTCGGCCACCGAAACTAGCGGGCGTATGGCCGGCTCTGACAAGCGCAAGCAGTCGCTCTACTTCCCCGAGGACATGCTGAAGGAAATCCAGGAGGAGGCGGCCCGTCAGGACCGGTCTCTCTCCTGGATCGTCCAGAAGGCATGGAAGATCGCCCGCAAGGAGATCATGAAGTACCCCTCCGTGAACGAGTTCCCGGGCGAGGAAGACGAGAAGGAGATCGCCTAGGCCACTGCGCGATGAGGCCCCCCCGGCGCGGCTACGCGATCTCGCCTGCCGACCGGAGTCCGGTCTTCTTCGAGCACTGGGAGGCGACGCCTGTAGCGAGACGTGCGCCCGTCGTCCTGTGCGACGGGATCGGCTGCGACGGCTACGTCTGGCGACACCTCCTCGACGATCTCGCCGATCGCGAGGTCGTGCACTGGCACTACCGCGGTCACGGGCGGACGCCGCCACCGCGTGATCCGGCCCGGGTCGCCATCGCCGACCTGGCCGACGATCTGGTCGCGGTCCTCGACGAGGTCGGCGTGCGACGCGCGGTCCTCGCCGGCCACTCGATGGGCGTGCAGGTCGCGCTCGAGGCCCTGCGCCGCCACCCGACCCGGGTGCGCGGGCTGATCCTGGCGTGCGGCGCCCCCTCGCATCCGCTGCGGACCTTCCACGGCGCCGCGGTGCTCGAGGAGATCCTGCCGCGGATCCAGAAGCTGGTGGCGCGGGCGCCGTCGCTGCTCAACCGGATCAGCCGCGCGGTGCTGCCGACCCGGCTGGCCTTCGAGATCGCGACCCGGCTCGAGATCAACCGCGAGCTCGTCGATCCCGACGACTTCATGCCCTACCTCGAGGGCATGGCGCGGATGGACGTGCGCCTGTTCACCACCATGCTCGGCGAGGCCGGCCGGCACTCGGCCGACGATCTGCTGCCGCAGATCGAGGTGCCGACGCTGGTGATCGCCGGCGGCCGCGATGGCTTCACCCCGCCGGCGCGAAGCCACGAGATGGCAGACCGCATCCCCGGGGCCGACCTCCTCTTGATCGAGGAGGGATCGCACACCGCCCCGATCGAGCGTCCGGAGCTGGTCGGGCCCGCGGTCACGCGGTTCCTGCACGAGCGGGTCGATCCCGCCCGATCACAGCCCGAAGACGTTGAGATCGCAGGCTGATCTGCGATCGGCGGGTGCACGAATGTCACGTGGCAGGTGTAGGTTGCGCATCGCGTCCAAGAATTCCGTTCACGATTGCACGTAACCTGATGAAACAACCGAGGATTCTCGCTCCGGAGTGCCCGGGCATTTTTTCGAGAATTTCCTCGCAAATAATTCGGTGATCGTGCAACGTCCACTTCCGCTTCAACGGAACCTTTCTGCGGGCTTAGAGCGATTCTAGCTTTCCCGACCACTCCTCTTTTCGTCCCTCACGAACCCGACATCAGAGCCCGAGCTGCCGGGGGGCGGCAAGGGCAAGGAACAACGGACCAAGCCACATGACGCGCCCTGTCCTACGTCGCATCGACGATGACAACGACGGCCTCGTCGCCCTGCCGCCGATCCCGCTCGTTCGTCAGCGCCTTCGCGCGACCGTCAAGGAGTTCGCCGTCGCCCAGCCCGGGCGTCGGGCCGCCGCCCTGGCCGCGGTGTGGATCGCCGCGACCGGCTGCGAGGCGGATCTCACCGGGTACGACCCCGAAGAAGCCCTGCGCACCTACCGCCTGATCGAGTCCGAGCTCCGCGCCGAGCTGCGCTTGAGCCTGGGCCGGGGCATCACCAACGAGCCGCACGTGGCCACGCGGACCACGATGATCCAGATGCTCGAGCATCTGGAGGAGCTCGAGGCCGCTGCCGTGGCACCGCGCCCGCAGCGCCGCCGCCGCCGCCGCTAGGCGCCGCTCAAAACTGCCGTGAACGTTCCACCGACCCCGCCGCGAGGCGGGGTTTGGTGCTTTCGGCGCCGGCGGCGCGTCGATCGCGGCGTCCGGGAGCGGGACGCGCGCCGCGGCGGGGGACGGCTGCCGGACGACGTCGCCCGGACACCGGACGGCGCGACCGCGATCCGGACGCGCGTCGCCTGGTTCCGCGGTGTTGGCGATGGCGCGACGGTTGCTCTGGTGGCGGGCGTGCGCTCAGGAACAGACCGACCAGCCGCAGCTGCGGCACAGCCGGCAACGGCTGTGCACCACCAGCGGCGCGCCGCACTCGGGGCACGCCGGGCCGCGCGCCGCCGCGGCGACGTCGCCGCCGGCGACCGCGAGCACCTGCCCCTCGCGCGAGCCGTCGCGGTAGACCGTGATGCCCTTGCAGCCGAGATCGTAGGCGAGCTGATAGGCGCGGGCGACGTCGTCGCGGCTCGCCGTGGTCGGCAGGTTGATCGTCTTGGACACCGCGGCGTGGACGTGGCGCTGGAAGGCGGCCTGCATCCGGACGTGGACCTCGACCGGGACGTCGTGCGCGGTCGCGAACACCGCCTGGACGTCGTCGGGGACCCCGGCGAGGCCGCGACAGCTGCCGCGCTCGGTCAGGCGCGCCGCCAGCGCGTCCGACCACCAGCCGCGGCGCTGGGCGACCCGGCGGAACGCGGCGTTGATCTCGGGCAGGACCGCGCCGTCGAGGACGTGGCGCTCGTAGGCCAGCGCGTACAGCGGCTCGATGCCGCTGGAGCAGCCGGCGATGATGCTGATCGTGCCGGTCGGCGCCACCGTCGTGGTGGTGGCGTTGCGCAGCGGCGGGTGGCCGGCGAGCTGCCAGCGCGAGCCGTCCCAGGCCGGGAACGGGCCGCGGACCTCGGCCAGGGCCACCGACGCCGCGCGCGACTCCTCGTCGAGGACGGCGGCGACGCGATCGGCGAGGGCCAGGGCCGGCTCGGCGTCGTAGGGGATCTCGAGCGCGACCAGCAGATCGGCGAAGCCCATGACGCCGAGGCCGAGCTTGCGGGTCGCCCGGGTCGCGTCGGCGATCTGCGGCAGCGGGTAGCGGTTGACCTCGACGACGTCGTCGAGGAAGCGCACCGCGTCGCGGATGACCGCGCGCAGGCGATCCCAGTCGACGTCGCCGGCGTCGGGGCGGGCGAAGCGCGCCAGGTTGATGCTGCCCAGGGTGCACGACTCGAACGGCAGCAGCGGCTGCTCGCCGCACGGGTTGGTGGCCTCGATCGGGCCGCGCGCCGGGGTCGGCTGGGTGGCGTTGATGCGGTCGATGAAGACCAGGCCGGGGTCGCCGACCGCCCACGCGGCGCTGGCGATCAGCTCGAAGACGGTGCGGGCGTCGAGCCGGCGCACCGCGGCGCCGGTGCGCGGGTTGATCAGGGCGTAGTCGGTGCCGGCCCGCACCGCGTCCATGAAGGCGGTGGTGATCGCGACCGACAGGTTGAAGTTGCGCATCCGCGCCGGGTCGAGCTTGAGCGCGACGAAGTCGAGGATGTCGGGGTGGTCGACCCGCAGGATGCCCATGTTGGCGCCGCGCCGGGTGCCGCCCTGCTTGATCGCCTCGGTGGCGACGTCGAAGACCTGCAGGAACGCGACCGGGCCGGCGGCGACGCCGCCGGTCGACGCCACCGGATCGCCGGCGGGCCGCAGCCGCGAGAAGTCGAAGCCGGTGCCGCCGCCGGTCTTCTGGATCTCGGCCGCCCACCGCACGGCGTCGAAGATGGCGCCGGTGCTGTCGGCGATCGGCACCACGAAGCAGGCGGCGAGCTGGCCCAGGGGCCGGCCGGCGTTCATCAGGGTCGGCGAGTTGGGCAGGAAGTCGAGCGCCTCCATCATCGCGGCGAACCGGGCGGCCAGCGCCGCGGTGTCGGCCGGGCCGGCCCCCCACCGCGCCTCGGCGGCGGCGACGTGGCGGGCCACGCGCGCGAACATCTGCGCCGGGGTCTCGACCTCGCCGGCGCCGTCGCGCGCCAGGTAGCGCCGGCGCAGCACCGCCATGGCGTTGTCGGACAGGGACGGGTCGGCGGCGGCCATCGTCCGGGTCGTAGCACGCACCTCCAGGGGGCGGAACCGTGATCGCGGCGTGGACCCTGGCGGTGGTGGCCTCGGCGATGGTGCCCGACGGCGGCGTCGCGATCGGCCTCGACGACGGCTCGGTGTGGCTGGTGTGGGACGGCGAGTGGGACGAGCTCGGCCAGTGCGACGACGGCGACGTCGCCGCCGTGACCGACGACGGCGACGGCCTCGTCGTGCGGTGCGGCGACGGCACCACCTGGACCTGGAGCCTCGACGGCGGCTGGCTGCCCGACGACGCCGCGGCGGCCGCGGACGCCGGCGTCGCGGCGATGCTCGAGCGACCGTGGACCGCGCGCTGGCTGCCCGACCTCGAGCTGCTGCTGCGTCGCACCGACGCCGCCGACCGCGCCCCGGTCCTGGAGGGCTGGGTGCACCTGCGCTGGAGCCTGTGACCGTCCGATGCAACCGCCAAGGAGCCCCTCATGACCACGACCCACACCCCGACGATCCGCCCGCCCATGCCGCCGGCCATGCCGCTGGCCATGCCGCGGCCCACGCCGCGGCCCACGCCGCGGCCCACGCCGCGGCCCACGCCACCGGCGAACGCGGCGCGGCGGTCGCACGCCCGCGGCGCCGCTGCGCTCGCCGTGGTGGCGGCGTCGGCGCTGCTCGGCCTCGCCGGGCCGCCGGCGCGCGCCGACGACGACCACGCCCGCCTGCGGGCCCAGGCGCGGCTGGAGGCCCACGAGCCCGGGGTCCGCGCCGTGGTCGCGGCCGCGCTGCGCCACGCCGGCCTCGACGGCACCCCGAGCGCGGCCTGCGCCGGCGCGCCCGGCTGGCCGCGGCGCTGCCCACCCTGGCGGTCAAGGCCAGCCGCGACACCACGTGGGACGACGCCGACGCCGGGGCCCGCATCGTCGGCGACGTCGGCCACCGGGAGGTCCTCGAGGCGCGCGCCACCTGGCGGCTCGACCGGCTGGTGTTCGACGGCGCCGAGCTGCGGGTCGCGTCCCTGGCGCAGCAGCGGGCCCGGGCCCGGGCCGCGCTGGCCGCCCAGGTCACCGCCCTGTACTACCGGCGCCGCGCCGCCCAGCTCGAGGCCCTGTGGCACCCGCCCGACACCGTCGAGGCCCAGGTCCAGCAGGAGCTCGCGCTGGAGGAGCTGACCGCCCAGCTCGACGAGCTGACCGGCGGCTGGTGGAGCGCCCGCGACCCGTGAGCGAGCACACCACCTCACACCTATCCAGAAAACTTGCGAACCGCCGCCGCCGGCGGGACGATCACCACGTTGTCGGGTCAACGCCAGTTTCCCCGGTTCGCCCACGAGGCCACGGTGACCTTCACCGTGGGGGACCTGCGCGTCACCGGGAGGACCTCCAACGTGTCGCGCGGCGGCGTGTGCGCGCTGGTCGACCAGGGCATCCCGGCGGGGACCCGGGTCGAGGTCGAGATGGCGCTGATCTTCGGCGACGCGTCGTTCTCGGAGCCGATCCAGCTCGGCGGCCGGGTGGTGTGGAGCACGCCGCTCGAGAGCAAGCACCAGGTCGGTCTGTCGTTCCTGGCCCTGCGGCCCGAGCAGGTGAAGTACCTCGAGCTGTTCCTGCGGTTCCTGGAGGAAGGCGCCAGCGAGCGCCGCGCCGCCGGGCCGGGCCCCCGCGGCCCGTTCGAGCCCTGACCGGCCGGCCCCCCGGCGGCAGGCGACGCCGCTTCGGCCTCCCAAGTGCGACCGCAGGCTTTACCCGGTCGCGTCCGGTCTCGTAAGCTCGCTTGCGGAAGGGGACTTCCGCTGTTCTGCCCGCCGCCTCCCTGAGTCGGGCAGAGCGCCGGTGCTCTTTCCGGAGGATCCATGACCCGCAGCCCCCACCCCCGGCGCGCGACGCCGCCGCTCTTCGCGCTCGCGCTCGCCGCCGTTGTCGCGCTCGCCGCCGTTGTCGCGGCCCCGCGCGACGCCGACGCCCAGCCGGTGAAGAACCGCATCTCGGTCCTGCTCGACTCGTCGGGTTCGATGGTGCAGACGCCGGAGATCGTCACGTTCCCCGAGACCTGCGCGGCGGTGAGCTTCAACGGCTGCACCGCCAGCGGCGCCACGACCGCGGCGCAGCGGAGCTGCAACGCGTGCGTGATCGACACGGTCCACTACATCAGCAGCTGCGCCAGCAACTGGAACTCGACGTGTCGCAACGCCTACGCGCAGTGCGTCCAGGCGATGACCGGCAGCGGCACCTGCCGCCAGACCCTCAACATCTCCGACGCCATCTCGACCCGCGGCGACGGCTCGGCCGAGTACCCGGGCTGTGACGTCGACGGCGACGGCCTCGCCAACGACTCGCGCATGTACCAGGCCAAGGAGGCGCTCGCCGACGTCGTCGCGACCTTCGGCGAGGTCGAGTTCGACCTCTGGAAGTACCAGCAGATCGAAGGCGGCCAGGCCTGCACCGCCGACAACCAGTGCCCGGCGACGCCGATGGGCGCGCACAACCTGACCTGCGAGAACGTCAACGGCACCAACATGTGCGCCCTCGACGGCAACCTGTTCGACAGCTCCAACACCGACGGCCAGTGCAACCTGTTCATCTGGAACGGCGCGACCTCGAGCTTCAGCTGCGATCAGTGCAACTACACGACCACCTACGAGCAGGCGACCTGTAACGCCTACGGCCTCGGCCAGATCAAGGACGGCGGCACCAGCCCGCTCAACGGCTCGACCGTGCAGTGCCCGTCGCCGGAGAGCCGGCGCTACCTGCCGGTGCACGGCGGCTTCAACAACGGCGGCCAGTGCGACCCCACCGGCGCCGAGCGGCTGGTCGGGTTCCCGGCCACCGGCTGGGACGACAACTACGCCCAGTTCATGAGCTACATCGACCACGTCCAGAACCCGCTCGGCACCGACGTCGAGATCCGGCCGCAGGGCGGCACGCCGATCGCCGCGTCGCTGCGCGACATCCGGACCTCGACGCTGGCGACGCTGACCGCCGACACCAAGACGCCGTGCCGCAAGTACCAGGTCATCGTCCTCACCGACGGCGGCGAGAGCTGCGAGCAGGTCGCCGACGCGGTCACCGCGGCGCAGTCGTTCCAGGACTTCGACTTCACCAACGCCGCCGGCACCGTCGTCAACAACTACCAGGTCGAGGTCTACGTCATCGGCTTCGCGGTGTGCCCGCCCGGCAACCCCAACTGCCAGACCCGCCAGGATCTCGACGCGATCGCCGCCGCCGGCGGCACCGGCTCGGCGTACCTCGCCAACAACCAGCTCGAGCTCCAGCTCGCGCTCGCCGAGATCGTCGCCGGCTCGGTGGTGTCGGAGCGGTGCAACGGCCTCGACGACGACTGCGACCAGGCGATCGACGAGGACTTCCCCGGCCTGGGCAGCGCGTGCTCGGCCGGCGTCGGGCAGTGCTACGACGACGGCGCGATCGTCTGCACCGCCGACCAGCTCGGCGTCACCTGCGACGCCACCCCGGGCGCGCCCGCCGGCGAGATCTGCAACGGCCTCGACGACGACTGCAACGGCCTGGTCGACGACGGCATCAACTGCCAGGGCTGCACCGCGGTCTGCACCGACGCCGCGCACTGCGACACCTGCAACGGCATCGACGAGGACTGCGACGGCACCTTCGACGAGGACTTCATGCCGGCCGACTGCGGCGTCGACCTCGGCGAGTGCAGCTTCGGCGTCACCCAGTGCAACGGCGGCGTCGTCAGCTGCTCCGGCGGCCAGGGCCCGGTGGCCGAGACCTGCAACGGCCTCGACGACGACTGCGACACGATCGTCGACGGCATGTCGACGCCGTGCTACCCGGCGGCGACCCCGGGCTGCGATCTCGGCACCGGCACCTGCGTCGGCATCTGCGGCTTCGGCACCGCGGTCTGCGACGACTTCCCCAACCCGCCGGTGTGCACCGGCGCGGTGACGCCGATCACCGAGGTCGCGTGCAACGGGCTCGACGACGACTGCGACGGCCTGGTCGACGAGGGCGCCGGCACCGAGCAGTGCAACGGCATCGACGACGACTGCGACGGCCTGGTCGACGAGGACGTCGCGACCACCGACCCCGACATCGGCACCGCGTGCGGCACGCCGCCGTTCGTCGGCGCCTGCCACCAGGGCACGCTGCAGTGCATCGCCGGCGGCGAGGTCTGCGTCGGCGAGACCGACCCGCGCGACGAGGCCTGCAACAACCTCGACGACGACTGCGACGGCACCACCGACGAGGACGTCCCCGGCTTCGGCGGCGCCTGCGGCACCGACGTCGGCGAGTGCGCGCCCGGCACGCTGCAGTGCATCGGCGGCCACCCGGTGTGCGACGGCTCGATCGGGCCGACCACCGAGATCTGCGACGGCCTCGACAACAACTGCAACAGCTTCACCGACGAGACCGATCCCAACGTCGGCAACACGTGCAACACGCTGCCCAACGGCACGGTGGTGCCGACCGAGGAGGGCGAGTGCCAGTTCGGCGTCCTGGCCTGTCAGGTCGGCGGCCTGGTGTGCGTCGGGACGATCGGCCCGGTGGCCGAGACCTGCAACGTCCGCGACGACGACTGCGACGGCGCGATCGACGAGGACTTCCCGCTCCTCGGCCAGACCTGCACCGCCGGCGTCGGCGTCTGCGAGCAGCCCGGCGTCTACGTCTGCGACAGCCAGACCGGCGACGTCACCTGCTCGGCGCAGCCCAGCACGCCCGGCGTCGAGACCTGCAACGGCTTCGACGACGACTGCGACACGTTCATCGACGAGGGCACGCTGCCGCTGGTCGGCGAGGAGTGCTCGCCGGGCGTCGGCAACTGCATGGGCGGGGTCTGGGAGTGCAACGCCGGCGTGCTCGAGTGCACCGACCCGGCGGCCGGCAACGCCGAGACCTGCAACAACCTCGACGACGACTGCGACGGCTCGATCGACGAGGGCGACCTGCCTGGCGAGGGCGAGGACTGCACCGACCCCGGCTTCGAGACCGTCGGCGACACCGGCACCTGCGAGTTCGGCCAGACCGTGTGCACCAACGGCGGCATCGAGTGCGAGGGCTACGTCGGCCCCGGCGAGGAGATCTGCAACGGCCTCGACGACGACTGCGACGGCGTCGCCGACGACATGGCGATCTGCCCGGTCGCCGGCCAGGTCTGCAACGAGGGCGTCTGCGTCGAGGCCTGCATCGGCGGCGAGTTCCCCTGCCCCACCGGCTACGTCTGCGAGCCGCTGACCGACGTCGACCCGCCGGGCGACTACTGCGTGCCCAACCCGTGCAACGGCGTGACCTGCCAGACCGGCTGGTTCTGCAACCCCGACAGCGGCCAGTGCGAGGACCTGTGCGCCGACGTCGCGTGCCGGACCGGCGAGGAGTGCCGCAACGGCTTCTGCCTCGACTGCTTCGACCTGCCCGGCAAGTGCATGCCCGGCGAGCTGTGCCAGGCCAACGGCGAGGGCGTCGGCGAGTGCGTCGACAACCCGTGCGACCCCAACCCGTGCGGCCCCGGCGAGGTGTGCAGCGACGGCACCTGCTCCGGCGACTGCGCGCTCGGCTGCGGCGCCGGCGAGGTCTGCGTCGGCGGCGTCTGCGAGCCCGACCTGTGCGCCGGCGTCACCTGCCCCGGCACCCAGATCTGCGACCCCAGCGACGGCACCTGCGTGCCGCCGCGGTGCGAGGGCGTCCGCTGCAACCCCGGCGAGCTGTGCGTGCCGACCACCGGCGCGTGCATCCCCGACCCGTGCAGCGAGACCACCTGCCCGACCGGCCTCGACTGCCTGGTCAACAACGACGGCGAGGCGACCTGCGGGATCCCGCCACCGCCCGACGTCGACCGCGTCACCGCGGCCGGCGGCGGCTGCTCGACCGGCGGCGGCGACGCCGGCTGGTGGCTGATCGCGCTGGCGATGATCGTGCCGGCCTGGCGCCGACGCGCCCGCCGCGCCGGGGAGGCCCGCCGATGATCGCCGCCCGACTCGCCACGACCGGCCGCGGCCGCGCGGTCGCCGCGCTGCTCGCCGTGCTCGCGACCGCGGCGCTGGCGGCCTGCAACGTCAACCCGTACACGCTCGGCGGCGACGGCGACGGCGGCGTCATCGGCGACGACGCCGGCGGCCACGACGACGGCGGCGGGACGATCGACGCGCGGCCGCCCGCCGACGCGGCGCCCGACGCCTGCCTGCCCGCGCCCGAGAGCTGCAACACCGTCGACGACGACTGCGACGGCCAGACCGACGAGGACTTCAACCTCGACGCCGATCCCGAGCACTGCGGCGACTGCGCGACCTCGTGCGACTACACCCACGCGTTCGGCGTCTGCAACGCCGGCGCCTGCGAGCGCGGCGCGTGCGTGCCGGGCTGGGTCGACATCGACGGCAACCCCGACGACTGCGAGTACTTCTGCATCCAGACCGGCGGCGGCGTCGAGGTCTGCGACGGCCGCGACAACGACTGCGACGGCCAGAGCGACGAGGGCTTCAACCTCGACAGCGACCCGAACAACTGCGGCACCTGCGGCCACGCCTGCAACCTGGTCCACGCCAGCGCCGCGTGCGACACCGGGCAGTGCGTCGTCGACGCCTGCGATCCCGGCTACGTCGACCTCAACCCGGCGGTGCCCGGCTGCGAGTACCTGTGCACGCCCAGCAACGGCGGCGTCGAGATCTGCGACGCGATCGACAACGACTGCGACGGCGTCGTCGACGACGGCAACCCCGGCGGCGGCCAGGCCTGCGGCACCGACACCGGCGTGTGCACCGCCGGCACCACGGTGTGCTCGTTCGGCCAGCTGTTCTGCGTCGGCGGCAACGGCGGCGGCCCCGAGGTCTGCGACGGCATGGACAACGACTGCGACGGCGTCGACGACAACGGCTTCGACTTCGACAACGACCCCGCCCACTGCGGCGGCTGCACCGCGTGCACGGTCGCCCACGCCACCGCCGGCTGCGCCAGCGGCGGCTGCACCGTCGGCGCCTGCGACTTCGGCTGGCACGATCGCAACGGCCTGCCGGGCGACGGCTGCGAGAGCTTCTGCATCGCCACCGGCGCCGAGCTGTGCGACGGCGTCGACAACGACTGCGACGGTCTGGTCGACGAGGGCTTCGACACCCAGACCGACGTCAACAACTGCGGCAGCTGCGGCAACGTCTGCGGCTTCGCCAACGCGACCGCGACCTGCGACGCCGGCGCCTGCGCGATCGACGCCTGCGATCCCAACTTCTGGGACGACAACGGCCTGCCCGGCGACGGCTGCGAGTACGGCTGCGTCCTGACCAACGGCGGCGTCGAGACCTGCGACGGCCAGGACAACGACTGCGACGGCGTCATCGACGACGGCAACCCGGGCGCCAACCAGGTCTGCGGCACCACGACCGGCGCCTGCGACACCGGCCTGACCAGCTGCAGCAACGGCGCGATCGTGTGCGTCGGCGACACCGGCCCGACCAGCGAGACCTGCAACAACGTCGACGACGACTGCGACAGCGGCGTCGACGAGGGCTACGACAAGCTCAACGACCCGCGCTACTGCAACAACTGCGCGGGCTGCAGCCTCGACCACGCGATCGCCGGCTGCTCGGCCGGCAGCTGCACGGTCCTGGCCTGCCTGTCGGGCTGGTTCGACGGCAACGGCCTGCCCGGCGACGGCTGCGAGCTCAACTGCACGCCGACCGGCCAGGAGGTCTGCGACGGCGTCGACAACGACTGCGACGGCCTGATCGACGACGCCGACCCCGGGCTGCTGACGCCCGGCAACTTCTGCGACCCGCAGGGCGAGTGCGCGGGGACGTCGCCGACCTGCACCGGCGCGACCGGCTGGGACTGCGTCTACGGCCCGACCGTCGAGGTCGACGGCAACGGCGACATCGTCGCCGAGGAGAGCCTGTGCGACGGCCTCGACAACGACTGCGACAGCCCCGACGGCGTGATCGGCGTCGACGAGGCCTACCCGCTCAAGGGCACGGCGTGCGCCGAGGACGGCACGTTCGGCACCAGCCGCGAGCTGGGCATCTGCCGCGGCACCGGCAGCCTGGTGTGCAACGGCAGCCACGACGGCCTGGCCTGTGACGTCACCAGCGCCGGCGCGACGCCGGTCGCCGAGACCTGCAACAACGTCGACGACGACTGCGACGGCCACGTCGACGAGCCGTACGACGCCGGCGGCTACGCCGGCGTCCGCGACGTCGTCGTCGGGCCGGTCACGATCGGCGGCCAGGCGGTCGTCATGTACCGCTACGAGGCGTCGCGGCCCAACGCGACCGCGGCCAGCGCCGGCTTCGTCGAGACCCGCGCGTGCTCGGTGGCGGGGCGGCTGCCGTGGGCCGGCGGCGACCACGCCGAGGCCGACGCCGCGTGCAAGGCCGCCGGCATGCGCCTGTGCAAGGTCACCCGCAACGGCTCGGGCGTGATCACCGCCGACGAGTGGGGCCGCTTCTGCGAGGGCGCGGCGAACCGCACCTTCCCGTACGGCAACACCTACCAGGGCACGACCTGCAACGGCAGCGACTACGACCCGGTGCCGGGCGGCGTCAACGAGGACTTCGCGATCCCGACCGGCACGCTCGCCGGCTGTCAGTCGCAGGACCTCGGGCGCGATCTGTCGGGCAACCTCAAGGAGTGGACCGAGGATCCGCGCACGGTCGGCGGCCAGACGGTCTACACCCTGCGCGGCGGCTCGTACGACAACCACGCCGGCGGCCTCAGCTGCGACTTCGACCTCACCGTCGTGCCGTCGGACTACACGTTCGCCAACACCGGCTTCCGGTGCTGCGCGCTGTCGTGTCCGGCGGGCCAGTCGGAGTGCGGCGGCGCCTGCGTGAACCTCGCCACCAGCAACGCCAGCTGCGGCGCGTGCGGCCGGGCCTGCGGCGGCGGCGAGGCCTGCTCCAACGGCTACTGCTGCCCGGTCGGCAGCCGCGCGTGCGGCGATCAGTGCGTGCCCAACGCGTCGCCGTGCCCGTAGCCGGGCGCGGCGACCGGTCCAACCACTCGGCCCGGGCCGCGTAGCGGCGTTCGCACCCGCGACGCCGTTGCGCAGCAAGGTGTTGCCGAGTGCAGCTCATCGACGCGATCCCGCCAGGCGATTTCAACCAGTTGCGATCGCCGCGGCGGTGGCACGGCGGATGCTCTGCTCGGGCTCGTCCCGAGAATCCCCATGCTCAAGACTCCCGACCTCCGCTCCGACCCCCGCGCCGCCAGGATCCTGGCCAAGTCGATCTACCGGGAGCTGTCGTCCCAGGGGTACGACGAGAAGCAGATCGTCGCGCTCGCGACCGAGCTCATCAGCGAGGTCACGCGGCAGATCGCCTCGGACCAGCCGCAGGCGATCGCGCGCTGAGCGCGCCTGGCGTGGTGCGCGACGCCGCGCACCACCCGCACGCGTGTGCCCGCGCGCTGACGCGCGACGCGGCCTCGCGCCACGCGGTGTGACGGTCGGATCGCGGCGGCAACGCCGGATCTGACCCTTTTCGCGCCGCGGCAAATGCACTACGTTCCGCCCGCACTTTTCCCGGAGGAACGTGATGTCCAAGGTTCGAATCGGTATCAATGGCTTCGGCCGTATCGGCCGCGGCTTCGTCCGCTGCCTCGCGGATAGCCCCGGCGGTCGTGACGCCTTCGATCTGGTCCTGATCAACGACCTCACCGACGTCGGCACGCTCGCGCACCTGCTGCGCCGCGACTCGGTGCACGGCGCCTACCCCGGCACCGTCGAGGTCGACGGCAACAACCTGATCGTCAACGGCGATCGCGTGCTGATCACCGCCGAGAAGGATCCCGCGGCGATCCCGTGGAAGCAGCACGGCGTCGACATCGTCATCGAGTCGACCGGCCGCTTCGTCGATCGCGCCGGCGCCGGCGCCCACCTCGCGCAGGCCAAGAAGGTCATCATCAGCGCGCCGGCCAAGAGCCCCGACGCGACGCTGTGCTGCGGCATCAACCTCGAGACCTACAAGCCCGCCGAGCACCACCTGATCTCGAACGCGTCGTGCACGACCAACTGCCTGGCGCCGATCGCCAAGGTCCTGCACGAGAAGTTCGGGATCATCAGCGGCCTGATGACGACGATCCACTCGTACACCAACGACCAGAAGATCCTCGACCTGCCGCACAAGGACCTGCGCCGCGCCCGCGCCGCGGCGATGTCGATGATCCCGACCTCGACCGGCGCCGCCAAGGCGCTCAAGGAGGTCCTGCCGGCCCTGTCCGGCAAGCTCGACGGCCTCGCGATCCGCGTGCCGACCCCCAACGTCTCGATGGTCGACCTCACGGTCCGCGTCGAGAAGCCGGGCACGGCGCAGGAGGTCAACGACGCGTTCCGCGCCGCCGCCGCCGGCGCCATGCAGGGCATCCTCGCGGT
Source organism: Kofleriaceae bacterium (assembly GCA_020633495.1). Taxonomy (GTDB): domain Bacteria; phylum Myxococcota_A; class Polyangia; order Haliangiales; family Haliangiaceae; genus WYBA01. The sequence goes on from JACKDR010000005.1 coordinate 74,782, forward strand.
CAGCGACGAGCCGCTGGTGTCGTGCGACTACAACGGCAACCGCGCGTCGTCGACGGTCGACGCCGAGCTGACCAAGGTCATCGGCGACCAGATCAAGGTCATGTCCTGGTACGACAACGAGATGGGCTACTCGCAGCGCATGTTCGACCTGGCCCGCTTCGTGGCCTCCAAGCTGTGAGGTGACCATGTCGACCCCCGCCACCACCGCGCTGCCGCGCGGCATCAAGCACGTCGAGCAGCTCGCGGTCGAAGGCCGCCGCACCTTCGTCCGCGTCGATCTCAACGTCCCGATCAAGGACAAGAAGATCAAGGACGACGCCCGCATCGTCGCGGTGCTGCCGACGATCCGGCACCTGATCGAGCGCGGCGCCCGGATCGTCCTGGCGTCGCACCTCGGCCGGCCCGACGGCAAGGTCAAGCCCGAGTACAGCCTCGAGCCGGTCGCGGTCCGCCTCGCCGAGCTGCTCGACAAGGACGTCGTCCTCACCGACGAGCCGGTCGGCGACGGCGCCCGCAAGGTGGTGGGCGATCTGCGCGACGGCCAGATCGCGCTGCTCGAGAACCTGCGGTTCAGCCCCGGCGAGGAGGCCAACGACGAGGTCTTCGCCCGCGCCCTGGCCTCGTACGCCGACGTCTACGTCAACGACGCCTTCGGCACCGCCCACCGCGCCCACGCCTCGACCGCCGGCATGGTCAAGTTCGTCGGCGAGCGCGGCGCCGGCTACGTCATGGCCAAGGAGATCGCCGTGCTGTCGCGACTGCTCGACGACGTCGAGCGGCCGTACCTCGCGGTGGTCGGCGGCGCCAAGGTGTCCGACAAGATCGAGGTCCTCGACGCGCTGCTCGAGCGCGTCAACGGCATCGCGATCGGCGGCGCGATGGCCAACACCTTCCTCGAGGCCCAGGGCCGCTCGCTCGGCACCAGCCGGGTCGAGAAGGAGAAGCTGCCGGTGGCCCGCAACTTCCTGCGCAAGGCGTCGGAGCGCAAGGTCACGGTCTACCTGCCGACCGACGTCGTCGTCGCGAGCAGCCTCGACGACACCGCCGGCACCCCGGTCGCGGTGACCGCCGTCCCGGCCGATCAGATGGCGCTCGACATCGGCCCCGCCACGGTCGAGACCTTCCGCCGCATCTGCCTCGACGCCCGGACGATCTTCTGGAACGGCCCGATGGGCGTCTTCGAGAAGCCGGCGTTCGCCGCCGGCACCGTCGCGGTGGCCCGCGCCCTCGCCGACAACCGGCTGGCGCTGACCGTCGTCGGCGGCGGCGACAGCGCCGCGGCCGTGGCCCAGGCCGGCGTCGCCGACCGGGTCACCCACGTGTCGACCGGCGGCGGCGCGTCCCTGGAGTTCATCCAGGGCCTCGAGCTGCCCGGCATCGCCGCGCTCGCCGAGGACGAGTAGGACGCCGCGCCGCGGCCGGGAAGATCCCGAGCCGCGGCCGCTGTCACCGTGACACGGTCCGCGCCGGCGCGCGGACCGTCGGCCCCGACGGGACGGCGCTCCGGGCGTGACCTGGGCCGCGACCGCGGGGTACCATCGCCTCGTGGGCCAACGCCGGGTGGCGATCATCGACCCGTCGGGTCGTCACGTGGAGGGTCTGTCCCGCGCCGCCCAGGACGCGGGGCTGGCGGCGCGGCTCGCCCGCCCGCCCATCGCCGACGGCTCCCTCGGCGACGCCGACCTGGTGCTGGTGGCCGCCGGCGCCGCGTCGGGCCTGCCCGCGGTCGACGGCGGCGGCCCGCGCTGGGTCTTCGGCGACAGCGCCGACGCCGGCAAGCTCGCGGGCGCGGCGGTCGCCTGCGCCGCCGCCGGCGTCCTGGTCACGCCGACGACGCCGGCCGCGCTGACCGCGCTGCTGGCGCCCGACCTCGACAGCGACGAGGCCGAGCAGGCGCGGCTGCGCAGCCTGCTCGCGGTGTCGCTGCTCGACGACGACGCCACCGCGCCCCTGGTCGCGATCGCCGCCGCCTTCACCGCCGACGACTGCGTCCTGTGGTGGCGCGAGGGCGCGCAGATGACCCCGCGCGGCGGCCGGGCCTCGCCCGACGACGGCTACCGCGCCCAGATCTCGGCGGCGGCGCGCGTCGCCGCCGCCACCGGCGCCACGACGATCATCCCCGGCGGCGACGGCGCCCGCAGCGTCATCGCGGCGGCGCTGCGCACCAGCGCCACCGAGGTCGCGGGCCTGGTCGCGGTGGTCGTCGACCACGCCCGCCGCTTCGGCCCGGCCGAGCGCGCCGACCTGCGCGCGCTCGCGGCCCGGATGACCCGCGAGCTGTCGCACCTGGCCGGCTACCGTCGCCTGGTCGCCGAGGACGAGCGCCTGCGCGCCGGCAGCGTCCAGGACTCGCTGACCCAGGCCCTGACCCGCGCCGCGTTCGAGCAGACCGTCGCCAACGAGGTCGCGGCCGCCAACCGTCGCGGCGAGCCGCTGGCGCTGATGTTCGTCGACATCGTCGGGCTGCGCCGCATCAACCTGCAGCACGGCCACCGCGCCGGCGACGAGATCCTGGCCCAGGTCGCGGCCCGGATCCGCGCCCAGGTCCGCGGCACCGACATCCTCGGCCGCTTCGGCGGCGACGAGCTGGCGCTGCTGCTGATCAACGCCCCCGCCGAGCAGGCGCGCCTGGTCGCCGACAAGGTCGTGCAGCGGGTCACCGGCACGCCGATCGTCTTCGAGGACGCCGCGATCGCGATCGCGGTGCGCGCCGTGATCGCGCCGATCGATCGCGCCGAGCGCAGCGGCGAGGCCGCGTTCGCCCGCGCCCTCGCGATCCTGCGCGGCACCCGGCCCAACGCGGTCGCGATGATCCCGGCCGACGCCCGCGCGCCCGACGGCGAGATGCCGCTCGAGCACGCCGCCTTCGGCGTCGGCGTCACGCTCGGCGGCACCTACCGGATCCTCCACGAGCTGTCGCGCGGCGCGATGGGCGTGGTCTACCGCGGCGAGGACATCGGCCTCGGCCGCCCGGTCGCGATCAAGGTGCTGCGCTCGGATCTCGCCCAGGACGCCGAGCTGGTGACCCGGTTCCGCGCCGAGGCCGCGATGCTGGCGTCGCTGCACCACCCCAACCTGGTCCAGGTCTACGCGCTCGGCGAGCACGGCGGCGACGTCTACTTCGTCATGGAGATGGTCGAGGGCCAGCCGCTGTCGGAGGTCCTGAAGTCGGCGATCGAGCGCGGCGAGTGGCTGCCGCTGGCCGCGGTCGCGCAGATCTGCATGGAGGTCGCGGACGCCCTCGACACGATGCACCAGGTCGGCGTCATCCACCGCGACGTCAAGCCGGGCAACGTCCTGCTCGACCGCGAGCGCGGCCGCGCCGTGCTGGTCGACGTCGGCGTCGCCACCAAGGCCGGCCAGCGCGGCGAGGGCGCCGGCACCCCCGGGTTCGCCGCGCCCGAGTCGTTCACCGAGGGCGGCGAGTCGCCGTCGACCGACGTCTACGGGCTCGCCGCCACGATCTACTGCATGCTGACCGGCCACACCCCGTTCGGCTCGGGGCAGGTCATGCAGGTCGTGACCCGCCAGCTCAACGACGCGCTGACGCCGCCGTCGCGCGACCGGGCGATCCTCAGCTCCGCGGTCGACGAGGTCATGGCCAAGGCGCTCGATCCGCTGCCGCGCAAGCGCTTCGCCTCGGCGGCGGCGTTCGCGGTCGCCCTGGCGCGCGCGCTCGACCGCATCCGCGAGGACGAGCCGGCGCCCGACGCCGCCGGCCCGGCGGCCGGCGACCTCGACCTGGCGCCGTCGTCGTCGAAGGCGCGGTCGGCCACCGCGCAGGCGCCCGCCGAGGTCGCGGTCGCGCTGGTCACCGAGGTCTTGCCGGTCGGCCTGGTCGCCGCCGATCCGGTGGCGCCGCCGGTGGTGCGGCGGCCGGCGTCGCCGTCGTCGCCGCCGCGCCCGCTCGAGGGCGATCTGCGCGGCGCCCACTTCCGGGTCGCGGCGCGCGGCATCTCGGCCCGCCTCGGCGGCGCCGCGCTGCGCAACCTCGTCGAGGCCAGCCCGCTGCTGGCGCGGGTGCTGTCGCCGTCGCTGCCCGCGCTGGGCTGGGAGCCCATCGGCGCGTTCCTCGAGCTGCTCGACGCCGCGGCCCCGTACATGCCGCCCGACGAGCTGGCGCGGATGACCGGGCGGGCGACGATCCACGCCACCTTCGCCCGCTTCTTCGGCGCCAACCCCGCGTCGCTGCCGGTCGAGACCGTCATGCGCGCGGCGCCCGCGTTCTGGGGCCGGTACCACACCTGGTCCCGGCTGACCCCGGCGCTCGGCGCCCAGCGCCACACCGAGCTGCTCCTGCAGCAGCCGACCGCGGTCCCCGCGCTGTGCGCGATGGTCCGGTCGCAGCTGACCCGCGTCGCCGAGCTCGCCGGCGGCACCGACGTCGAGGTCGAGCACGGCATGTGCCTGGCGCTCGGCCACGCCGAGTGCCGCTTCGTGATCACCTGGAAGTAGCGCGCACCGACGGGGCCGGGCCTCGTGCTAGCCTGCGCGCCATGCGCACCCCGTTCGTGGTCGGCAACTGGAAGCTGCACAAGAACGTGGCCGAGGCCCAGGCCCTGGTCACCGAGCTCAAGAACCAGCTCGGCGCGATCCGCGACGTCGCGGTCGGCGTCGCGCCCCCGTTCACCGCGCTGTGGCCGGTGGCGCGCCGGCTCGAGGACTCGCACCTGGTGCTGGCCGCCCAGGACTGCTTCTGGGAGGAGAAGGGCGCGTGGACCGGCGAGGTCGCGCCGACGATGCTCGCCGACGTCGGCTGCACCTGGACCCTGGTCGGCCACAGCGAGCGCCGCACCCACTTCGGCGAGACCGACGCCACGGTCGGCAAGAAGGTCGCGGCCGCGCTGAAGGCCGGGCTCGGCGTCATCGCGTGCGTCGGCGAGACCGAGGCCCAGCGCGACGCCAACCAGACCTTCGCCGTGGTCGACGCCCACCTCGACGGCGCCCTCGCCGGCGGCGCGCCGCCGCTCGATCGGTTCGTGATCGCCTACGAGCCGGTGTGGGCGATCGGCACCGGCCGCACCGCGACCCCGGCGCAGGCCCAGGAGGTCCACGCCCACATCCGCGGCCGGCTGCGCGAGCGCCTCGGCGACGCCGCCGCCGCGGCGATCCGCATCCAGTACGGCGGCTCGGTCAAGGCCGCCAACGCCGAGACCCTGATGCGCCAGCCCGACATCGACGGCGCGCTGGTCGGCGGCGCCTCGCTCGACGCCGCCGAGTTCGTCGCGATCGTCAAGGCCGCCCGGCCGCGTCCGGCGTGAGCCGGGCCGCCGGGCGCCGGCGTGGCCCGGGGCGTCGGCCACCATGGGCCGGGACAGGCCCCAGCAGGCCCCAGGCAGGCCCCGGACAGGCACCCCGGGCCCCGGCGCCGCCACCGGGGTCGGGGCGGCGCCGCGCCGTCCGGGGCAACCCCCTGGATCCCCAGCCGAAACCGTAGCCGCTGGGGACACTTGCAAGGCCCGGCTGGCTGGGCTAGAACCCAGCGCCTATGTCCACGCTGATCAACTTCCTGCACGTCATGGTGTGCCTGGTGCTGATCGCCGTCGTGCTCCTGCAGCCCGGTAAGGGCGGCATGGGCGGCGCGTTCGGCGGCGCCAACGCCCAGACGGTGTTCGGAAGCGGTGGCGCCTCCGTGTTCCTGCGCCGCCTGACCGCCGGTGCCGCGGTCGTGTTCATGATGACGTCGATCATCCTCGCGTACATCGCGTCGAACGACGCCGGCGACGCGCTGAAGAAGTACAGCGCGCAGCAGACCGCCGCGAAGAAGCGCAAGACCGCCGCCGAGCAGCGCGCGCTCGAGGATCAGGACGCCGGCGTGGACGACGGCACCGTGACCCCGCCCGCGGTCGACGGCACCGGCCCCACCGGCGCCGACGTCAACGACGGCGACACCGGCGCCGACGAGACCGACCACGGCGACGTGGCCCCGGGCACCGAGCCCGGCGCGCCCGCGCCGGGCGCCGCCGAGGTCCCGGCCGAGGTGACCGCGCCCGCCACGGCGCCGGCGCCCGCCGCCGACAAGCCCGCGCCCGCCGCCGCGCCGACCAAGCCGGCGCCCGCCGCCGACAAGCCTGCCCCCGCCGCCGCGCCGGCCAAGCCCGCCGCCGACAAGCCGGCGCCCGCCGCCGACAAGCCCGCCGCCGCGCCGGCCAAGCCCGCCGCCGACAAGCCCGCCTCGGCCCAGCCGACCCCGACGGTCCAGCCGCCGCCGGCGTCGGCCACGTCCGCGGATCCCGCGGGGAGCGCCGGCGCGCAGTGACGCGGTCGGTCCCGTTCGCGAAGTACCACGGCCTCGGCAACGACTTCCTCGTCGTCGACCTGCGCGGCGCCACCGCCGCGCTCGCCGACACCACGCAGGACCTCGACGTCGTCCGCGCCGCCTGCGACCGCCAGTTCGGCGTCGGCGGCGACGGCGTCCTGCCCATCCTGCCGCCGGTCAGCGCCGACGGCGACGCCCGCATGCGCGTCCTCAACAGCGACGGCAGCGAGGCCGAGATGTGCGGCAACGGCCTGCGCTGCGTGGTCAAGCACCTGTGGGAGCGTGACCCGGCGCTGCGCGCCAAGGACGCGATCGTCGTCGACACCGGCGCCGGGCCGCTGCGCTGCGCGGTCACCGTCGAGGGCGATCAGGTCCGCACCGTCACCGTCGACATGGGCCGGCCGCGGCTGACCCGCGCCGAGCTCCCGATGACCGGCCCCGGCGACGAGCGCGTCGTCGAGGTGCCGATCGACCTCGCCGGCGACGACCGACCGCGCCTGGTCACCGCGGTGTCGATGGGCAACCCGCACGCGATCGTCTTCGTCGACAGCGCCGCCGAGTCGCGCCGCCTCGCCGAGACCGTCGGGCCCGCGCTCGAGCGCCACGCCTGGTTCCCCAACAAGACCAACGCCGAGTTCGCCCACGTGCGGTCGCCGCGCGAGATCGATCTCTGGGTCTGGGAGCGCGGCTGCGGCATCACGCTGGCCTGCGGCACCGGCGCCTGCGCCACCGTGGTCGCCGCCTGCCTGACCGGGCGCGCCACCGCCGGCGACGAGGTCACCGTGCACCTGCCCGGCGGCGACCTCGCGATCACGGTCGCGCCGGATCTGTCGCGCGTGCTGATGCGCGGCCCCGCCGCCCACGTCTTCGACGGCGACCTCGACGTCGCCGGCACGCTCGCCGCGACCCGCCCGGTATCGTGATCGCGCGGGCCCGGAAGCGGCCCGTGGCGGCCGCGACCGGCTAGAACAGCCGGCCCTGCGAGCCGCCGCTGGGCGCCTTGGCCGGCGCCGCCACGCCCAGGTGCTGGAACCCGGCCGCGGTCGCGACCCGGCCGCGCGGCGTCCGCGCGATGAACCCGACCTGCAGCAGGAACGGCTCGACGACCTCCTCGAGCGTGCCGCGCTCCTCGGACAGCGACGCCGCCACCGCCTCGATGCCGACCGGGCCGCCGTCGAAGCGCTCGCACACCACCGACAGGTACGCGCGATCGAGCGCGTCGAGGCCGACGTGGTCGACCGCGAGCCGGTCGAGCGACGACGACGCGATCGCGGCGTCGATCGCGCCGGTGCCCTCGACCTCGGCGAAGTCGCGGACCCGGCGCAGCAGCCGGTTGGCGATCCGCGGCGTGCCGCGGGCGCGCCGGCCGATCTCCTCGGCGCCGCCGGCGTCGATCGTGACCCCGATCAGCCGCGCCGAGCGCCGCACGATCGAGGTCATGTCGGCGAGCTCGTAGTAGCGGAGCTGCCAGTGGAAGCCGAAGCGGTCGAGCAGCGGCGCCGACAAGAGGCCCATCCGGGTGGTCGCGCCCAGCAGCGTGAACCGCGGCAGCTGCATCGTCATCGCCTTGGCGTGCGGGCCGTCGCCGATGAAGAAGTCGAACTTGAAGTCCTCCATCGCCGGGTAGAGGTTCTCCTCGATGATCGGCGACAGGCGGTGGATCTCGTCGATGAACAGGACGTCGCCCTCGTTGAGGGTCGTCAACAGGCTGGCCAGCATGCCCTTGTGATCGATGGCCGGGCCGCTGCTGACGTGGAGGTCGACGCCGAGCTCGTTGGCGATGACGTGGGCCAGCGTGGTCTTGCCCAGGCCGGGCGGCCCGGCGAACAGGAAGTGATCGAGGGTCCAGCCGCCCTGCTTGGCGGCGCGCACCGAGACCCGCAGGTTCTCGATCAGATCGCGCTGGCCGACGTACTCGTCGAAGGTGCGCGGCCGCAGCGCCGCCTGCCAGGCGCGCTCGCTGGAGCGCTCGGACGCCGACACCTCGCTGTCGTGCGCGGGCGCGGCGGCCGCGCCGGCGCCGGCGCCGGCCACCGCCGGATCGATGTGCTTCTTGCGGGCCATCAGCAGGCGGTCATCCACCGCCGGCCGGCATCTTCCCACACGCCTCTCACAGATTCCGCATCGCCCGCAGCGCCTGGCGCAGCAGGTCCTCGACCGCCGATCCCTCCTCGACCGGCAGCTCGGCCAGCACCGGGTCGATCTCGGCCGGCTTCCAGCCCATCCCGGCCAGGGCCTGGGCGACCTGGTCGAGCAGCGGGTGGCGGCGCCGCGCGCCGGCCACGGCGCCGGCCCCGGCCGGCTGGGCCGCCGGCCGCAGCGTGCCGTCGGCGCCCCAGGTCAGGAGCTTCATCTCGCACTTGTCGCGCAGCTCGACCACGAGCAGCTCGGCGGTCTTCTTGCCGACGCCCTTGATCCGGGTCAGCCCGGCGACGTCCTCGCGGGCGATCAGCTCGGCGATGCCCCGCGGGTCGTGGCCGCCCGACAGGATGCCCACCGCCGACGACGGCCCGACGTTCTTGACCGTGATCAGCAGGTCGAAGATGTCGCGCTCCTGCGCCGACCCGAACCCGTACAGCGCGATCTCGGTCTCGCGCACGGCGGTGAAGATCTGCAGCGTCACGCGCTCGCCCAGCGCCGGCAGCCCGACCAGCGTGTGGCCCGAGCAGATGACCTCGTAGCCGACGCCGCCGCAGTCGACGATGACCCGCGTGCCGTCGCGCTCGACGAGGGTGCCGTGCAGCCGCCCGATCATGGTCGCGGCGACACTACCGCAGGCACGACCCGCGCGGCACCGTCGGTGGCGGCCGCGCGCGCGTGGGTGATCGCCACCGCCAGCGCGTCGGCGGCGTCGGCGCGCGGCGCCGCGCCCAGGCCGAGCAGCGCCTGGACCATGCGGGCGACCTGGTCCTTCTCGGCGCGGCCCCGCCCCACCACCGCCTTCTTGACCACCGGCGCCGGGTACGACGCCACCGGCAGCGCCGCCAGCCCGACCACCGCCAGGGCCATGCCGCGGGCCTGGGCCAGCGCCAGCGCCGACCGCGCGTTGATGCGGCTGAAGACGTCCTCGATCGCGACCTCGTGCGGGCGCAGCTCGTCGAGGACCTCGCCGAGCGAGCGCGCGATCTCGCCGAGCCGCCGCTCCATGGCCCAGTCGGCGGGCGCGGTGAGCACCCCGCACTCGACGTAGGTGAGCTGGCCGGCGGCGACCGTGACCAGGCCGTAGCCGCAGATGCGGCTGCCGGGGTCGATGCCCAGCACGCGGCGCGGGCCGATGCGCAGACCGGTCACGCTCCCTCGTACCACGGCCCTCCCACGTCGCGCCCCTTCTTGGCGCCCACCGGGCCGCGCCGGCCCGCCGCGCGGCCGCTACGGCCGCGCCGGCCGCTCGCCGAAGATCGCGGTGCCGACCCGGACCAGGGTCGCGCCCTCCTCGATCGCCACCCGGTAGTCGCCGGTGGTGCCCATCGACAGCTCGGGCAGCGGCAGCGCGGGCCGGGCCAGGCGATCGCGCAGCTCGCGCAGGCCGCGGAAGTGCGGCCGGCTGTCCTCGGGATCGTCGGGCCACGGCGGCATCGTCATCAGGCCGCGGACCCGGACGTGCGCCAGCGCCGCGATCGCGTCGATCAGCGCGGCGGCGCCGCCGGGCTCGACCCCGCTCTTGGACGCCTCGCCGCCGGTGTTGACCGCGACGAGCAGGTCCTGGACCACGCCGGCGGCGGCGGCGCGGCGATCGATCTCGACCGCGAGCTCGACGCCGTCGACGGCGTGGATCAGCGCGGCGACCCCGACGACGGCACGCGCCTTGTTGCGCTGCAGCTTGCCGATGTAGTGCCAGCGCAGGCCCGGCACCGCGGCGCCGAGCTCGGCGACCTTGCCGACCAGCTCCTGGGCGTAGTTCTCGCCGACGTCGCGGATCCCGGCGTCGAACGCGGCGCCCACCGCCGCCGCCGGGTGCAGCTTCGACACCGCGACCACGGTGACGTCGGCGGGCGCGCGGCCCGCCGCGGTGGCGGCGGCGTCGACCTCGGCGCGGACCTGCCGCCAGCGCGCGGCGATGGCCGCGGCGTCGACGGTGCCGCTGACCGCGGTCACGCCGGCCGCCCCGCCGCGAACCGCGGCTCGACCGCGCCCGCCTCGGCGAGCGCGGCCAGGACCTCGACGAGCGGCAGCCCGACGACGTTGCTGATCGAGCCGCGGATCTCGGCGACCAGCGCGCCGGCGATGCCCTGCACCGCGTAGGCGCCGGCCTTGCCGCGCCACTCGCCGGACGCGACGTAGTCGTCGAGGTCGGCGTCGCCGAACCCGACCATCGTGACCTCGGTGGTGACCAGGCCGTCGGCGGCGCGCGGGCCGCGCAGCACGAACGCGGTGGTGACCCGGTGGGTCCGCCCGCGCAGCCGCGCCAGCATCGCGCGCGCCGCGGCGGCGTCGTCGGCCTTGCCGAGGACCTCGCCGTCGAGCTCGACGATGGTGTCGGCGGCCAGGACCCAGCCGTCGACCGCGGCGGCGACGGTCGCGGCCTTGGCGGCGGCGACCCGCCGCGCGTACGCCAGGGGCGCCTCGCCGGGGTGCACCGCCTCGTCGACGTCGGCGGGGCGGACCTCGACGGCGACGCCGACCCGCTCGAGCAGCTCGCGGCGACGCGGCGACGCCGAGGCGAGGACGAGGGGGCCGGGCGGCAGGCGGCGCGACATCGTCGTCGTATACCACCACGAGCCGGCGACGCCGCGCCGCCCTCGCGGTGATCGGTGCGCCGCGCCGCCGGGTGTGCCTGCTACGATGCCCCGGTGCGCGCCTTCGCCACCCTCGCCGCCGTGTGGGCCGGGCTCGCCGCCGCGGCCTGCGGCGACGACGGCGGCGGCGCCCCCGTCGACGCGGCGCCCGACCGCGACGGCTCCGCGCCGATCGACGGCGGTCCGGTGGTCGACGCCGATCCGCTGGCGTGGGTCGACTTCGCCACCACCGGGTGCACGCTGGTCACCGAGACGCCCGACGACGCCGGCGCCGCCACCACCGAGTGCCGGGGCGCCGCGCCGCTGGCGGTGACGTTCGGCCCGGTGGCGCCGGCGGCGATCGACGCCTACCTGTGGACCTTCGGCGACGGCGCCCAGAGCGCCGAGGCCACCCCGACCCACGTCTTCGCCAGCCCCGGCCGCTACGACGTCGGCCTCGCGGTGTCGGGGCCCGGCGGCACCGCGGCGCGGGCCCGCCCCGGCTTCATCGCGGTCGAGCCCGCGGCGTTGGGCGCGGCGTGCGACGCGGCGGCGCAGTGCGCCGACGGCACTTGCCTGTGCGGCGACGGCGCCGCCTGCGACGGCGGTTGGGCCAGCGGCGAGTGCGTCGCGGCCTGCGGCGCCGGCTGCGACGGCGTGTGCGCGGCGCTGCCCGGCGCCGCGCCGTGGTCCGGCGCGCACTGCCTGCCCGGCTGCGCCGCCGACGCGCCCTGTCCGGCGGGCCGGACCTGCGCGGTGGTGCCCGGCGACGCCGGCTGGGTCGACGCCTGCGTGCCCGCGGGCGCGCTGGCGCCGATCGGCGCCGCCTGCGTCGACGTCGCCGGCCCGGTCGACGAGGCCTGCGCCGGCGGGCTGTGCGCGCCGATCGGCGTGCGCGGCGCGTGCAGCGCGGACTGCACGACGACGCCGTGCCCGACGGGCTCGACCTGCGCCACGTTCCCGGCGCTGGGCGCGCGCTGCGTCGCCGACTGCGTCGGCGCCGACGGCGAGTGCGCCGGCGACCCGTGGCTGGCCTGCGTCGCCGCCGGCGGCGGCGGCGATCTCGGCTTCACCGTGCCCGGCGGCGGCGGCGGCGCCACCTTCTGCGCGCCGGCGCCGTGCAACGGCCCAGGCGACTGCGCGGTCGGCACGTGCAGCGCCGGCTACTGCCGCGCGCCGTAGCCGCGCCGCGCCGGCGACCGCCGCCGCCGGCCCGCCGGCGCGCGCCGCGTCCGGAACGTCGCCGGCTACTGTCGCGCGCCGTAGCCGCGCCGCGCCGGCGACCGCCGCCGCCGGCGCGCCGGCGACCGCCGCGTCCGGAACGTCGCCGGCTACTGCCGCGCGCCGTAGCCGCGCCGCGCCGGCGACCGCCGCCGCCAGCGCGCCGGCGCGCGCCGCGTCCAGAACGTCGAGGGCCCGCGACCTCTCGATCGCGGGCCCGTGGCTGTCGATGACCTCGTGCGATCAGGTCGCCGCGATCACTGCGGCGGCGACCAGCCGCCACCCTGCCCGCCCTGCGGCGGCGGGTAGCCCCCGCCCTGCGGCGGCGGGTAGCCCCCGCCCTGCGGCGGCGGGTAACCACCGCCCTGCGGCGGCGGGTAGCCACCACCCGGCGGCGGCGGGTAGCCACCACCCGGCGGCGGCGCGCCACCCGGCGGCGGCGGCTGCGACGGGCCCTTGGCGAACGACTTCATCGCCGACTCGTACGCCGCCGGTGCCGTCAACATCAGCACCCCGAAGTACGCCAGCAGCGCCAGCAGGCCGCGCGCCATCATCAAGATCGCGCCGGTGGCGTTGAGGAACGGGAACGGTCCCAGCCACAGGCCGAGGGCGACGAGCACGACCTGGAGGGGCAGCCACAGCAGCAGCACCGCGGTGACCAGCGGCGCGAGCGCGTCGATCGCCTTGAGCGCCGGCGGCAGCTTCGCCGGCGGCACGACGTAGAGCACGCACAGGATGCCGATCAGCAGCACCACGAAGAACAGCAGGTTGTGCAGGATCATGACGATCCCGACGTGGCTGAACTTGAAGGCGTCGCCGAGGAAGTCGATCCACGGCAACAGCAAGCAGCCGGCACCGATCGCGATGATGATGCGTGCGGTCTGATCGTTGGGTTTCGACAACCTGCCCAGCAACCCGAACAGCAGGATCGCCATGCCGATCGAGTACAGGTACCAGGTGCCGCCGGCGCTGACGCCGATCATCGCGAACGGCCCGATCCCGAGGATCTGGATGCCGGCGAACGACACGGCGAACGGCAGCCACTGCAGGACCCAGGGCGGGACGTTGTTGCGGATGTTGGGCGGGGCGATCGCGACCAGCAAGTAGGCGGCCGCGGCCAGGATCGGCCAGATCACCATCTTGAACATGTCGCCGTCCCACGCGAACGCGGTGGGACTGAGCTGCAGCGGCACGAAGATGGACGCCGCGAGGGCGATGCCGAGGAAGGTGAGCGCCTTGCGCTGCAGCCCCTCGTCGCGCATCTTCGACAGCGGCACGCCGAACAGGGTGCCGACCTCGCCACCGCCGAACTTGCGGGCCAGATCGTCGAGCGGACCCGGCAGGTTCTGCTGCGGCGCCTGGAACGGGTTGGCCTGGGGCGCGCCCATCGGCTGACTGCCCATCGGCTGACCGCCCATCGGCTGACCGCCCATCGGCGGCGGCTGACCGCCCGGCGGCGGCGGATAGCCTCCGCCCATCGGCGGCGGCTGACCGCCCGGCGGCGGCGGATAGCCGCCACCCATCGGCGGCGGCGGTTGCTGCGGCTGCCCGGGGTAGCCACCGCCCATCGGCGGCTGACCGCCCGGCGGCGGCGGATAGCCACCGCCCATCGGCGGCTGCTGCTGCTGCGGCTGCCCGGGGAAGCCACCGCCCATCGGCGGCTGGCCGCCCGGCGGCGGCGGATAGCCCCCGCCCATCGGCGGCGGCGGTTGCTGCGGCTGCCCGGGGAAGCCGCCGCCCATCGGAGGTTGCTGCGGCTGCGGCGGATAGCCACCGCCCATCGGCGGTGGCTGCTGCGGCTGCGGCGGGTAGCCACCACCCATCGGCGGCGGCTGGTGCGGCTGCGGCGGGTAGCCGCCCATCTGCGGTGGCGGCTGGCCGCCCGGCGGCGGCGGGCCCGGCGGACGCGGAGCGCCCCCCGGTGCCGGCGGCTTGATCACCGGTGCGGCATAGCCAAACATCGTCTTCGCCGGGCCGCCGCCCGCGGGCGGTCCCGCCGGCGCTGCAGGAACCGGTTGGCCGCACGTCCCGCACGCCGCGGCTGTGGTGAGCACGGCCGCGCCGCAGTACGGGCACGGCCTGGTTGGAGTCGCCATGGGCCAGATTCCCCCTGTGTTTTCGCGTCGAACGGTACCCCGCTCGACGCGGTCGGTCAACGCGGCGGGATCGAATCCTCCTGCGACCGGCCGTGACGAGGGCTCGCCTCCCCTGGTATTCATCGCGGGTGACGCGCCGCCTGCCTGCTGCCCCCGACGACGGTGGTGAACGCGGTGCACCGATCGAGCTGCGCTTCGAGGGCGGCGCGGTGCGCGCCTTCGAGGGCGAGTCGGTCGCCGCCGCGCTGTTCGCCAGCGGCACCCGCGTGCTGGCGCGGTCGCTGAAGTACCACCGGCCGCGCACCTTCTTCTGCATGTCGGGCCACTGCAGCGGCTGCCTGGTCCGCGCCGACGGCGTGCCCAACCTGCGCGCCTGCCAGATCCCGTGCCGCCCCGGCCTCGAGATCCAGGGCCAGAACGCGTACCCGTCGCCGGACTTCGACATCCTCGGCGCCGTCGACTTCTTCTTCGCCGGTGGCATGGACCACCACACGCTGATGACCGGCTCGCGCCTGCTCAACAAGGTCGCGAACAAGGTGGTGCGCCAGCTGTCGGGGCTCGGCACGTTGCCCGGTCACGACGACGCGGTGGCGCCCGAGGTCCGCTCGATCGAGGTCGACGTCTGCGTCATCGGCGCCGGCCCCGCCGGGCTCGCCGCCGCCGCCGCCGCCGCGCGCGCCGGCGCCCACGTGCTGTGCCTCGACGAGCAGCTCCGCGCCGGCGGCTCGCTGCTCACCGACCCGCGCCACGGCGTCGCCGCCGCCGACGCCGCGGTCCGCGACGTCCACGACGCCGGCGCCGGGCTGATCGCCGGCGCCTGCGCGATCGCGTTCTATCCCGAGGACGCCGCCGGCGGCGTCCTCGCGGTCGCGGCGCCCGACGGGCTGCTGCGGGTGCGCGCGCGCCGCTGGGTCTGGGCCAGCGGCGGCTACCCGGTGAACCTGCTGTTCGGCGACAACGATCGGCCCGGCGTCATGGCGGCGCGCGGCGTCGGCCGGCTGCTGGTCCAGCACCGCGTCCTCGCCGGCGGCCGGATCTGCGTCGTCGAGGATCCCGGCGTCGCCGCCTACGCCGGCGCCCTCGCGGCCGCGCTGCACGCCGCCGGCGCCGAGGTCGAGCGGGTCGCCGCCGACGCGGTCGAGCGGGTCCGCGGCCGCAGCTGGGTCAAGGCGGTGCAGCTGCGCACCG
This sequence comes from Kofleriaceae bacterium, assembly GCA_020633495.1. Lineage (GTDB taxonomy): Bacteria > Myxococcota_A > Polyangia > Haliangiales > Haliangiaceae > WYBA01. The sequence goes on from JACKDR010000005.1 coordinate 90,261, forward strand.
GCAAGAAGATCGACTGCGACCTGGTCGCGGTCGCCGCGGTGCCGTCGCCGGCGTCGGAGGGGCCGCGCCAGCACGGCTGCGCGGTCACGCTCGACCCGCCGCGCGGCGGCTTCCGGGTCGTCGTCGACGACGACGGCCACACCACGGTCGCCGACGTCCTCGCCTGCGGCGACGTCACCGGCCACCTCGGCCCCGACGCGGCGGCGGCGATGGGCGCCCGGGTCGGCGCGGTCGCCGCCGCGGAGGCCTGCCCGTGAGCAAGATCGTCGTGTGCCGCTGCGAGGACGTCACCCTCGCCGACCTCGAGCACTCGGTGGCCCGCGGCTACCACGACATCGAGGAGGTGAAGCGCTACACCGGCTTCGGCACCGGGCCGTGCCAGGGCAAGGAGTGCGTCGCGGTGGTGGCGTGCGCGCTGGCCCGGCTCACCGGCGCCGCGCCCGCGACCGTGCCGCCGTTCACGTCGCGGCCACCGCTGGCGCCGACGCCGCTGCGCTGGTTCGTGCGCGACCCCGCGGCGCACCGGTTCGCCGACGATCGCGGCGACGACGCGGACGACGGCGCCGCCCCCGCCACCGACGAGGAGGCCTGATGGAGGGCGGCAACGTCATCGACGAGCACGGCCCCGCGGGCGCGCCGACGCTGGCGCGCGCGCCGCTGCCGCCGCGCGCCGAGTACGTCGTCATCGGCGCCGGCGTCATGGGCCTGTCGATCGCCTACCACCTGGCCAGGCGCGGCGTCACCGACGTCGTCGTCATCGATCGCGGCTACCTCGCCGAGGGCGCGTCGGGCCGCAACGGCGGCGGCATCCGCCAGCAGTGGTCGACCGAGCTCAACATCCGGCTGATGCAGCAGTCGGTCGAGCTGTGCCGGCGCTTCGCCGTCGAGCTCGGCGTCAACGTCTGGTTCCGCCAGGGCGGCTACCTGTTCCTGGCCCGCACCGCGGCCGAGGTCCAGCGGCTCGAGCGCAACATCGCGCTGCAGAACCGCTGCGGCGTCGCCACCCGCATGCTCGATGCCGGCGCCGCCGGCGACATCGTGCCGGAGCTGTCGCTCGACGGCGTGGTCGCCGCCGCCTACAACCCCACCGACGGCATCCTGTTCCCGTGGCCGTTCCTGTGGGGCTACGCGCGCCAGGCCGCCGCGCTCGGCGTGCAGCTCCACACCCACACCCCGGTGGTGCGGATCGACGCCGGCACCACCGGCTACCGCGTCCACACCCCGCGCGGCGAGGTCGTGGCGCGCCGCCTGATCTGCGCCGCCGGCGCGTGGACGCCCGAGGTCGCGCGGATGATCGACGTCGAGGTGCCGACCTGGCCGATCCGCCACGAGATCTGCTCGTCGGAGCCGCTCAAGCCGTTCCTCAAGCCCATGGTGTCGGAGCTGTCGTCGGGGCTGTACTGCTCGCAGTCGATGCGCGGCGAGATCGTCGGCGGCGTCACCGTGCCCGGCCACGGCTCGACCTACTCGATGGCGTCGACGCTGGAGTTCGTCGCGACCTACGCGCGCCGCCTGGTCCGGCTGATGCCGCGCCTCGGCGACGTCAAGATCCTGCGCCAGTGGGCGGGGCCCTACGACTGCTCGCCCGACGGCAACCCGATCCTCGGCGCGCCGCCCGAGCACCCCGACTTCTACGTCGCGTGCGGCTTCGTCGGCCACGGCTTCATGATGGCGCCGGTGATCGGCAAGCTCTACGCCGACTGGCTCACCGGCGACGCCCCGCACGAGATCTTCCAGCGCTCGACCCTGGCCCGCTTCCGCGACGGCGCCGGCGCCGGCGACAAGGAAGACTTCAACATCGGCTGATCCTCCGGCCGCGCGTACGAGCGCGGGCGGCGCCCGTGACCGTGCCCGATCTCTGGTTCTGACCCGTGCCCGTGCCCGTGCCCGTGCCCGTGCCCGATCTCTGGTTCTGACCCGTGCCCGTGCCCGTGCCCGTGCCCGATCTCTGGTTCTGACCCGTGCCCGTGCCCGTGCCCGTGCCCGATCTCTGGTTCTGACCCGTGCCCGTGCCCGTGCCCGTGCCCGATGTCTGAGTTCTGACCCGTGCCCGTGCCCGTGCCCGATCTCTGGCTCTGACGACCGGTCGGGCGCCGGTTCCCAGAACCAGAACCAGATCGGGCACGGGCACGGGCACGGGCACGGGCACGGGCACGGGCACGGGCACGGGCACGGGCACGGGCACGGGCACGGGCACGGGCACGGGCACGGAACAGAGACGGTCCCCACGGGCACGGGCACGGGCACGGGCACGGAACAGAGACGGTCCCCACGGGCACGGGCACGGGCACGGAGACGGGGCAGCGACGGTCCGCACGGGCCCGGGTCGGCCGCCCGGCCTCCGTGGTAGATCTGCACCGATGATCGAGAAGACGATCGGCTTCCTCGGCGCCGGCAACATGGCCGAGGCGCTGATCCGCGGCCTGGTGCGCGGCGGCCACGTGCCCGCCGCCCGCGTCATGGCGTCGGGGCCGCGCCGCGAGCGCCTCGACGAGCTCGCCACCGAGTACGGCATCCTCACCACCACCAGCAACGTCGAGCTCGCCGGCAAGGTCGAGGTGCTGGTCCTCTCGGTCAAGCCGCAGCTGCTGCCCAAGGTGCTGCGCGAGATCGCCGGCACCGTGCACCCGGAGACCCTGATCATCTCCGTCGCCGCCGGCTTCGACACCGGCGCGATCGAGGACCTGCTGCCGACCGGCATGCGCGTCGTGCGCTCGATGCCCAACACGCCGGCGCTGGTCGGCGCCGGCGCCACCGCGATCGCCGCCGGCACCAACGCCACCGACACCGACATGAAGACCGCGCGCTTCGTCTTCGACGCCGTCGGCATGACGGTCACGCTCGACGAGGGCCAGCTCGACGCGGTCACCGGCCTGTCGGGCTCGGGGCCGGCGTACATCTTCCTGATCCTCGAGGCGCTCGCCGACGCCGGGGTCAAGGTCGGGCTGTCGCGCCGCAACGCCCAGCGCCTGGCGGCGCAGACCGTCATGGGCTCGGCCAAGATGCTGCTCGACACCGACGAGCACCCGGGGCGGCTCAAGGACATGGTGACGTCGCCGGGCGGCACCGCGATCGCCGGGCTGCACACCCTCGAGCAGGGCGGCCTGCGCACGACGCTGATCAACGCGGTCGAGACCGCGACCAACCGAGCCCGCGAGCTCGGCCAGCGCTACGGCCGCGCCGACAAGGGACCCGACAAGGACCGAGGCTGACGCCGGTGGCCGAGGCCTTCCAGATCCGCAGCGACGACCGGGGCATCGTCTTCGACGTGCTGGTCCAGCCGCGGGCGTCGCGGGCCCGGCTCGGCCCGATCCACGGCGATCGGCTCAAGGTCGCGGTGACGTCGCCGCCCGTCGACGGCGAGGCCAACGCCGCCGTGATCGAGCTGCTGGCCCGCGCGCTCGGCGTCGGCCGCGGCGACGTCGAGGTCGTCGCCGGCGCGTCGTCGCGGCGCAAGACCGTGCGGGTCCGCGGCGTCGCCGCCGCGCGGCTCGAGCAGGCGGTGGCCGGATGAGCCGGCGCGGCGCCGCGCTCGCCGTCGCCGCCGCCGCGGCCGCGCTCGGCCCCGCCGCGTGCACCGGGCAGATCGGGACGATCGCGCTCGACGTCGTGACCGCGCCCGGCGACGACGTCCTCGACCGCGTCGATCACGTCCGGCTGATCCTGTCGAACCCGTACACCGTCGTCGAGGCCGAGCGCGGCGCCGACGGCCACTTCGACCTCGAGCTCGACGTCATCGCCGACGGCCCGTCGGGCTCGATCCTGCTGCTCGGCTACGACGCCGACGACGCGATCGTCGCCTACGGCCGGACCCCGCCGCTACCGATCGCCGCGATCGACGCCGACCTCCGCGTCTACGTCGCCGCGCCCGACACCCTGGCCGAGGCGCCGGTCGCGCTCGACGCCGCGGTCAGCGAGGTCGGCGCCGGCCTGCTCGACTACGGCGTGCTGCTCGCCGGCGGCCGCGACGCCACCGGCGCGCCGGTCGCCGACGTCGTCATCTACAACGCCTACGGCCACGAGCTGCAGCGCGGCGAGGACCTGCCGGCCCCGCGCGCCGGCGTCGCCGTCGGCACCAGCACCAGCGGCTACGCCTACGTCTTCGGCGGCACCGACGCCGACGGCGATCCGCGCGGCACGTTCTGGCGCTTCGACACCACGATCGCGCCCGCCGGCCTGTGGGACGAGGCCGCCGACATGCCGGACCTAGCGCGCGCCGGCGCCGCGATGGCGCCGCTCGGCGGCGACGCGTTCCTGATGACCGGCGCGCCGCCGGTCCTGCTCGAGGGCCTGCAGCTCCGCGCCACCGGCTTCGACGACCCGACCAGCCTCGGCGGCCTGCCGGCGAGCGTGCAGCGGACCCAGGATCCCGGCGCGCCGATCTACACGCTGATCGTCGGCGACGGCGCCGGCCCCGAGGGCGTCATGCGGCTCGCCGACGGCGCGCTCGAGGCGCAGAGCGCCCCGGCCGACGCCCTGCGCAGCCACCACGCCCTGGTCACCACCGCCGACGACCGGATGATCGCGATCGCCGGCGCCGGCGCCGACGCCGTGCCGCTGCGCTCGGCGATCGTGTGCGACCCGGCGCAGCGCAGCTACACCTCCCGGGCCGACGTCCTCACCACCGGGCGCCTCGACGCCGCGGTCGCCGCCACCGCGACCTACATCCTGGTCGCGGGCGGCCGCGACGCCGACGGCAACGTCCTGGGCGACGCCGAGCTGCTCGATCCCGACACCCTCGCCCACCTCGGGACCATCCCGATGGTGGTGCCGCGCACCGGCGCGGTGGCGCGGCCGCTGCCCAACCAGCAGGTCCTCATCGCCGGCGGCCTCGACGCCGACGGCCAGCCCGTGGATCTGCTCGAGCTGTACACCCCGCCGCCGCCCGACCTGCCCTGAGCCGCGCGTCTGCGCGAGGCGGTCTCCGTGCAGGCGCTGCGAGCCCGTCTGCGGGCGAGCGAGCCGATCGACAGAGCGTGTGAGGATGAAATCCTCACACGCCCTGATTCACGGATCCCGGCGCCGCCCCCGTCCGGAGCGCGACGTCGGGTCGCACCCGCCTACGCCTCTTCGCGCTCGAGCTCTTCGACCAGCACCGCGAGCACCTTCTCGGCCTTCTTGACCTCGGCGTCGTCGAGCCGGGCCAGGGCCCGTCGCACCGCCGCCTCGATCGTGCCGCGGCGTTCGGCGTCGAACCGGATGCCATCGTCGGTCAGCCGGAACAGGAACCGGCGGCCGTCGTCGGGATCCGTCGTCCGCGTCAGCAGCTCCCGCTCCTCGAGCCGCTGCAGGATGCCGGTCATCGTGCTCGGGTGCAGCTCCAGGATGCGCGCCAGGTCACCGGCCGACACCCCGGGGAACCGACCGACGACGCGGAGCACGAACCGCTGCGGGCCGGTGACGCTGTGCAGCCGTTCCATCCGCTTGGAGCGGGCCTGGACCGCGTGGGTCATCGCCCAGATGCGTCGAAGGAAAGCGAGGGTCCGCGGCAGCGGTGGATCGTCGCGCACGTGTGGTTCCTGTCCCGTCTTGTACTCCGACCACGAATCAACTCACAAGTCACCTTGAAATATTTTGTGCACAAACTAAAATGGCCGGCATGCAGCCGCGAAACTCCAAGACGTTCCAGGTCGTGACCAAGCGCGACCTGGCGACCCTCCCCCACCTGGCCGGGCTGCCAGAGGAGGAACGCCTGGCCATGCAGGCGGTGGCCGAGGTCTTGCCTTTCCGCGTCAATCGGTACGTCATCGACGAGCTGATCGACTGGGACCGGATCCCCGAGGATCCCATCTTCCAGCTGACCTTCCCGCAGCCCGGCATGCTGACCACGCGCGACCGCGCCCACATGGTCGACCTGCTGCGCCGGGGCGCCAGCCACGACGGCCTGGCCGCCGCTGCCCTCGAGATCCGGCGCCGGCTGAACCCGCATCCGGCGGGCCAGAAGACCCTCAACGTGCCCCGGCTCGACGGCCGGGCCCTGCCGGGCCTGCAGCACAAGTACGCCGAGACCGTGCTGTTCTTCCCGTCGCAGGGCCAGACCTGCCACGCCTACTGCACCTACTGCTTCCGCTGGCCCCAGTTCGTCGGCCTCGACGAGGAGCGCTTCGCCGCCAGCGAGACCGACGACCTGATCGGCTACCTGCGCGCCCACCCCGAGGTCAGCAACGTGCTGATCACCGGCGGCGACCCGCTGGTGATGCGGACCACCCTGCTGCGCCGCTACGTCGAGCCCCTGCTGGCGGCCGACCTGCCGAACCTGCGCTCGATCCGGATCGGCAGCAAGGCGCTGGCCTACTGGCCGCACCGCTTCCTCGGCGACCGCGACGCCGACGACCTGATGCGCCTCTTCGAGGAGATCGTCGCCGCCGGCAAGCACCTCGCGGTCATGGCCCACTACAGCCACCCCCGCGAGCTGTCGACCCCGTCGTCGCAGGCAGCGCTGGCGCGGGTCCGCGCCACCGGCGCCACCGTGCGGTGCCAGGCCCCGCTGATCCGCCACGTCAACGACGACGCCGACGCCTGGGCCCAGCTGTGGCGCGACGAGGTCCGCCACGGCGCGGTGCCGTACTACATGTTCATCGAGCGCGACACCGGGGCCCAGCACTACTTCGCCGTGCCCCTGGCGCGCGCCCTCGACATCTTCAACGATGCCTACCGCCAGGTGTCCGGGCTCGCCCGGACCGTGCGCGGCCCGTCGATGAGCACCACCCCGGGCAAGATCACCATCGACGGCGTCGCTCAGGTCGGGCGCCGCAAGGCGTTCGTCCTGCGCTTCCTGCAGGCGCGCAACCCCGAGTGGGTCCGGCAGCCGTTCTTCGCCCGGTTCGATCCCAACGCCAGCTGGCTCCACGACCTGGTCCCCCTCGATGGCGGCCGCTTCTTCTTCGAGCAGGGTCGCGGCTGGCGCGACCAGCTGCGGGTGCTCGATGGACAGGAACAGCCGGTGATGGGAGCCTCCTGAGATGGCCAGCCAGTGGACCAGCCTCAGCCTGCCGGTCCGCGGGCTCGCGATGTCGGCGACGGTCGCCAGCCAGGCAACCTGCGAGCAGCGGGCGGCCGAGGGCCTGCCGGTCTACCGGTTCGGCCTCGGCCAGTCGCCGTTCCCGGTGCCGGACGCGGTGGTCGCCGCGCTTCGCGAGCACGCGGCCCGCAAGGACTACCTGCCGGTCGAGGGCCTGCCGGCCCTGCGCGCCGAGGTGTCGCGCTACCTGCAGCGGCGGATCGGCGTCGACTACCCCGC
>JACKDR010000005.1:107500-360529 GCA_020633495.1 Kofleriaceae bacterium
CTGCCGCCGCCCGACGCCCAGGCCCGCGCCCGCGCCGACAAGCGGCGGCGCATGCAGGAGGAGGCCGCCGACGTGCTGCCGGCGGCGCGCGCGGCGTGGCGCAGCGGCGACTACGCGGCGATGAAGCGCGACCTCATCCGGGTCGACACCGACTTCCTCGACAGCGCGCTGGCCGCCGAGGTCGGGGTCCTGCTCGGCTGCGCCTACGTCGCCGCGGGCGACGCCGACTCCGCGATCGCGACGTTCAAGAAGGTCATCGAGCGCCGGCCGCGGCACACCCTCGACGCCTACACGTACTCGCCGAAGATCCGCGACATCTGGACCCGGGCCGGCGGCCTGGTCGCGAACTGAGGGCGCGGCGGCAGGCGGCAGGCGGCGGCGCGGACCGGGCGGTCAGCCGGGGGCGAGAAGCGACCGGGACGCGCGCTCTGCGCGATCGCGCGGCCCGCGGGCCCGGCGCGGCGCAGTAGGATGCGCGGGTGCGCCCGTCCCGACCTCGTCGCCCGACCGGGGCCGTCGCGATCGCCGCCGCGATCGCCGCGGCGACCGCGGGCTGCGGCTCGACCGGGCGCGGCACCTCGGCGCACGGCTCGATCGGCAAGGCCACCGGCGCGGCGATCGCCGCGGCGGTCGCCGCCGCCACGGACGCGGTCGTGCCGTGGCGGTGCGCCTGGCTCGGCGACCCGGTCACCGCCGCCGCGCCCGGCGGCTGGCACCTCGACGGCCAGCGCCTGATCCGCGACGGCGGCGACGGCGCCACCGGCCGCGCCGCGCGGGCCCCTGACCCGGCTGGTGTTCCTCGCCGACGCCCGTGGCGGCGACGACGCCGGCGCCACCGCGCGGGGCGTGCGCGCCGCGCTCGACGCCGCGCCGCCCGCGGTGGTGGTCACGCTCGGCGGCCTCGGCACCGATCGCGACACGATCGAGGCGACGCTGGGGCCGCTGGCCACCGGGGCGCCCTGGGTGGTGGTCGCGATCCCCGGCGATCGCGAGGCCATCCCCGAGCACCGCGCCGCGATCGGCCGGCTCGCCGCCGCCGGCGCGCCGGTGGTCGACGGCTCGCAGGTGCGGGTGATCGAGCTGCCGGGCGTGCGCGTGGGCACGCTGCCGGGCGTACCGTGGCGTACGCGTCTGGCGGCCGGCGTCGACGGCTGCGTCCACGACGTCGACGATCTGGCGGCGCTGCTCGACGCCCTGACCGGCCCGCCCGGGGGCGACGTCGGCGATGACCGGCCGACCACGATCCTGGCGACCCAGACGCCGCCGCGCCAGCAAGGGGCCTTCGATCTGGCCCCGGGCGGCGTCCATGTCGGCGAGATCGCGCTGGCCGCGGCGCTGGTCGATCGCGGCCTCGACGTCGTCGCCCAGGGCGCGGTCGACGATCTGCCGCGCGCCGCGGGCGCGGCGCGCCGCGGCGCGGCGCCGCTGTTCGTGCCGGTCGGCGCGCTCGACGCCACGCCGCGCTACCTCGCGGACGGCACGCGCGTGGTGCCGACCGGCGTGACCGTGACGGCGGGGCCGCGCGACGTCGCGTGGGAGCCGCTGCGGCCCCGCGTGCTACCCTGACCCGGCTTTCCCGGCGGACGGATGTCGACCCCTGCCCCTCGCTACGTGTGTCCGCGATGCCGGACGTCGTACGACGAACCGCTGCGCTTCTGCCAGCAGTGCGGGGCCAACATGCAGCGCGCCTCGGCGCTGGAGCTGGCGGCGCGGCGCGAGGGCGTGTCGTCGGAGGATCTCGGCGCCGCCGGGCTCGCCGCGACGCTCGACAGCGGCCGCGCCGGGCGCGCCGGCAGCGAGGCCGGACGCGCCGGCAGCGAGGCCGACCGCGCCGACCCGTCCGACGTCCACGGCTGGACCGCGGCGGCGGATCGCCGGCTGTCGGCGTCGGTGCAGACCTGGCTGGGCCGGGTCGTCGACGGCCGCTACCGGGTGCTCGAGGCCATCGGCCGCGGCGGCATGGGCGTGGTCTACAAGGTCGAGCACGTCCGCATGGGCAAGATCGCGGCGATGAAGGTCCTGCACAAGGACCTCGCCGACGACCCGGACGTGGTCCGGCGCTTCGAGCGCGAGGCCGCCGCGGTGTCGCGCCTCGATCATCCCAACACGGTCCAGGTCTTCGACTTCGGCGCCGCCCAGGGCGCGCTGTACCTGATCATGGAGTACGTGCGCGGCCAGGACCTCGGCGCGATCGTCGAGCGCGACGGGCCGCTGCCGTTCGCCCGCGCCGCGCCGCTGCTGGTCCAGATCGGCGGCGCGCTCGCCGAGGCCCACGCGCTCGGCATCGTCCACCGCGATCTCAAGCCCGAGAACGTGCTGATCACGCGCACCACCGGCGGCCGCGACTTCGCCAAGGTGCTCGACTTCGGGCTCGCCAAGCTGGGCGCGCGCGAGCAGGCGCCCGACGTCACCGACAAGACCGAGATCGTCGGCACGCCGTACTTCATGTCGCCCGAGCAGATCCGCGGCGACGAGGTCGACGGCCGCTCCGACCTGTACTCGCTGGGCGCGCTGATGTACGCGGTGCTGACCGGGCGGCCGCCGTTCACCGCGCGCAGCGCGGTCGGCGTGCTGACCAAGCACCTGACCGCCGAGGTCGTGCCGCCGTCGCAGGTCGCGCCCGAGCTGGGCCTGACCCCGGAGATCGACGAGATCGTCCTGCGCGCGATGGCCAAGGACCCGGCGGCCCGCTTCGTCACCGCCACCGCGATGACGACCGAGCTCGAGGCGGTGTGGCGGGCCCAGGTCGGCGACGGCACGCCGGTCAGCCTGCCGCGCCCGAGCCGACGCCTCTACACCGAGGACGACGAACCGCTGAGCGAGCTGCGGCTGCGCCGCGCCGACCTCGACGACTTCGAGCGCGGGCTGCGGCGCCGCCGCTGGGTCGTACTGGCGCTGGCGCTCACCGCGCTGGCCGGCGTCGCGGCGGCGGCGGCGTGGTGGCTGCTGTTCCGGCCGCGGCCGCCGCACACCGCCGAGGTCGAGCCGAACGACGACGACGCGCACGCGACGCGGATCGCCGCCGGCGCCGACGTCACCGGCTACCTCGGCAGGCGGGTGTCGCGCAGCGAGCCGGATCGCGACTTCTACCGGGTCGACCTGCCGGGCGGGCACAGCCGCCCGATCACGGTGCGGGTGTCGGGGCTGCCCAACCTCGACATCACGGTGGTGCTGCGCGACGGCCGCGGCGCGGTGGTCGCGGCCGCCGACGAGGCCGGGCGCGGCGGCGACGAGACGCTGCGGCGGTGGCGCCTCGCCGGCCCGGCGCTGGTCGAGGTCACCGAGACGCTGGCGCCGGGCCAGACCTACCCGACCGAGAACGTCAGCGATCCGTACACGCTCAGCGTCACCGTCGACGACGAGGACGCGGGCTGGGAGAGCGAGCCCAACGGCAACGCGCCCGACGCCACGCCGGCGCCGCCCGGCTCGGCGGTGCGCGGCTGGCTCGACAGCCGCGGCGACGTCGATCTGCTGCGCTGGGACGGCGACGCCGGCCCGGTCACCGTCGACGTCGCCGCCGACCCGTCGCTGCCGCTGACCTGGCGCGGCCCCGACGGCGCCGCGCACGGCCCCGGCCAGGCGACGCTGACGCTGGCCCGCGGCGCGATCATCCGGCTCGAGCGCACCGACCGCGAGCTGCCCCACGACCGGCCGCTGCCCGGCGCCGACGCGCCGTGGGCGGTGACGCTGACGCCGGCAAAGTAGGGCCGGGCGTGGACGCCGCCTCGAGCGTGGGTGATCGTCGCGCCATGACCGCTGACGACGCCCGCCGCCGCTTCGACGACGCCACCGCCGCCCACCTCACCGCGCCGCTCGGTGACGGCGTGACGATCCGCAGCTGCGACGCGCCGGGCTGGAAGGCGGTCGCCGATCCGCTGTGGGCCGACGACCCGCGGCCGCCGCCGCCGATCGGCTCGCTGTACCCGCCGGAGGCCGCCGCGCGCCTCGCCGACCTGGCCGCGGTGCAGGGCGAGCCGCTGGCTCACCGGCTGGTGTTCGAGCACGGCGGCGAGCCGGTCGGCGCCTACTTCGGGCTGCAGGAGTCGTTCGGCCGCTACTTCATGGCCAGCACCGTGTTCCGCCGCGACTTCCAGCGTCGCGGCCTGTACCGGGCGCTGCTGCCGCGGATCGTCGCGGCCTGCGTCGACGCCGGGTTCGTCGAGATCTACAGCCGGCACCGCGCCGACAACAACCCGATCCTGGTGCCCAAGCTGCGGCAGGGCTTCACGATCGCCGGCTTCGAGGTGTCGCCGCGCTACGGCCTGCTGGTCCACCTGCGCCGCTACCTGATCGACGGGGTCGACGCGCTGTTCCACTACCGGTTCGACGGCACCGGCGCGGCGACGCTGCGCGCCGCCGGGATGTCGCTGCCCTGACGCGGGGTCGCAACGACCCGCCCGCGCCACCTCGCGCGGCCCCGGGCTCGGCACTATGATGTGCGCCCCATGGCCCCTCCGCGCCGCCGTCGCCGTCCGACCCGACCGACCTCGCCCGAGGTTCCCAAACCCCCGTCCGCCGGCCGCGACCGCGGCGGCCAGGCGGACGGCCCGGTGATCGAGGTGCGCCGCATCCACCGGCGCGACCTCAACAAGGTCTGGGAGTTCCTGAAGATCAGCTTCCGCGCGGTCAACCAGGAGACCGTCGAGTACCAGCGGCCGCGCTCGAAGAAGCGGTTCATGGAGGTCTACGAGGAGGAGGGCATCGAGCAGCTGCTGTTCGAGGCCGACGGCGAGCTGGTCGCCTACGCCGAGTGCGCGTACGAGGTGGTCGGCGGCGACGACACCTGGATCAACCCGCGCTACTTCGAGCGGCGCGACATGCGGCCGCTGTTCGTCGAGGAGCTGGCGGTCCACCCCGACTGGCACGGCCGCGGCGTCGGCGGCTTTCTCATGGAGCAGCTGCACCACCTCGCCAAGGTGCGGGGCCTGACCCACCTGGTGCTCGAGGTCGCCGAGAACAACGAGAACGCGCTGAGCTGGTACCGCAAGCGCGGCTTCCGCAAGCTCGACGCCGCGATCTTCATGGCGTGCGCGATCGACGCCGAGCCCGAGCTGCTGCCGCCGCGGGCGCTGCCCGGCGCGCGCGACGGCGACGACGACGACGCCAAGGGCAAGCGCAAGGCCAAGGCCGCGGTCAAGGGCACGGTCAAGCTCAAGCCCAAGGCGTGACCGCGGCCGCGCGCGGCCGGCGCCACCGCGAGGCGCGGAGCCCGGTCAGCGCGCCGGCGGCAACGCGCCGGCGATCAGGTCGACCACCGCCGCCGGCGCGTCGATGTGCAGCCAGTGGCCGGCGCCGGGGATGACGTCGACGATGGTGCGGGCGGCGACCGCGGCGGCGCCGGTCAGGCGGGCGCGGTCGTCGTCGGGGACGGTGCGCGACGCGCCGCCGAGGACGACGTGGAGGTCGCCGGGCATCGCCGGATCCTCGACCGCCGCCCACAGATCGCGGCGAAAGTAGTCGCCGAGCAGGGTCCGGACCTGGACCAGGTCGAGGCGCAGGCGCAGGCCGCCACCCTCGGCGGCCGGCGCCGCGACCAGGTTCATCGCCAGCCAGTGGCCGAGGGTCGGCGGGTGCCCGGCGGCGACGATCGCGGCGACGAAGTCGTCGCGGTGCGCGAAGCGCGGCGGCAGGCGCTCCATCACCTCGAGCACCTGGCGGACGGTGTTGTCGTCGGCGTCGAAGGTCGCCGGGCGCGCCGACGGCGTGGCGTCGAGGACCCAGGTCTGCGCCAGCGGCACCGCCAGCGGCGTGGTCGCGGCGCGGTCGCGCAGCGCCAGGACGCACTTGCCGCCGAAGCTGTGGCCGCACGCCGCGCGCACCGGCGCGCCGGCGGCGGCCAGCCCGTCGACCGCGGCGGCGAGATCGGCGGCGCAGGCGTCGACGGTGTGCGGCGGATCGCCGGCCGGCGAGCGGCCGTGGCCACGCAGGTCGACGAGCACGGCGCCCCAGTCGGGGCGGCGATCGACGACCTTGCGCGCGATGCTGCGCCAGTTGCCGCCGCTGCCGTAGATGCCGTGGGTGAACAGCAGCCAGGCGACGGGGGCGGCGCCGGCGACGCGCTCGTGGTGCAGCACCGCGACGGCCACGTCAGCCGCGCAGCAGGGCCGGCTGCTCGGACACCGCGACGGCGAGGGCGCGCAGGCCGCTCTCGAGGTGCGCGACGCGGCGGTAGCAGTGGGCCGGGATCTTGTGGCCGACCTCGTACATCTCGGCGGCGCCCGGCGGCGCCAGGCCCTTGACCCGCGAGTGCAGGTAGACGAGCTCGGAGATCAAGAGCGACGTGGCGTCGTAGCAGTCGCTGGGCAGGACGTCGTCGACGGCGTACGGCGCGGCGCCGGGCTCGAGCATGGTCAGGCCGGCGGTGGCCGAGACCTCGCGGAGCGCGCCGAGGCACGCCCACACCCGCGCGAAGACGTCGCCCGGGCGCTTGCGGCGCTCGTACGGCGGCGGCGCCGGCATCTCGACGCCGGCGTGGGCGCACAGGCGCGCGGCGTAGCCGGCGCCGAGGGTCAGCAGCTGGTAGACGTCGCTGGGCGTGAACGGCTGGTCGAGCAGCCGGTTGAGCTGGCGGCTGGCCTCGAGGACGGCGCCGAGGACGTCGGTGGGCTGGCGCGCGGGATCGACCGCGGGCTCGGTGGTGGCCTCGGTGATGTGCAGCTGGTCCTTGACCTGGCGGATGCGATCGAGCGCGGCGTCGAGGACGACCAGGACGTGGGCGGGCTCGATGTCGGCGGCGGCCGGCGGGTGCGGCAGGTAGCCCTCCTCGCCGGTGCGCTCGAAGCAGAAGCGGTCGGCCTTGCGGAACAGGGCGGTGGCCTCGAAGAAGACCTCGCGCGGCGCCGCGCCGGTGATCTTGTAGGTCGGGCGGTCGTCGCGCGGGCGACCGACCTCCTGGCGGAGCAGATCGAGCTCGCCGAGGATGAGCTGGACGCGCGCGTAGCAGTTCGCTGGCTGGATCATCGTGTGTTCTCCTCCGGGCGCCGACCACGGTCTCCCGCGGCCCCACCCCTCGCTCTGGTTTCTGGCGTCGGAGAATGTACTATCGATGGGTGCCGGTCCGAGCCCCCGCCGACGCCTTCGCGTCGCTCCTCGCGCGTGTCACCGGCGGTGATGGCGTCACTCCCGCGGCGCAGCGCGCCCAGGCCGCCGGCGCCGGCGCCGTCGACGGCGCGCCCGCGGTGGCGGCGTTCGTCGCCAAGGTCCGCGATCACGCCTACCGCATCACCGACGACGACGTCGCGGCGCTGCGCGCGGCCGGCCTCGACGACGACCACGTCTACGAGCTGACCTGCGCCGCCGCCGCCGGGGTCGCGGCGCGCCGGCTCGACGCGGCGCGGGCCGCGATGGACGCCCACGCCGCGGCGCCGGCCGGTGACGCCGAGGACGCTGCCGCCGACGCCGCCGCCGCGCCCGGCGCGCGCACGGGGACCGGCGCCTGATGCGGCTGCCCCGGCTCGAGCACCACCACCGGCTGCGCGATCGCCTGCTGATCAAGGTGATCGGCGTGGTGTCGCGGCGCCGCGTGCCCGACGTCATCCGCACGCTGCTGTACCGGCGCGACTTCTTCGGCGACGCGTTCTCCGAGCTGACCCAGGGCAGCCTGCGCGGCGCGTCGGCGTGGACCGTGGGCGAGCGCGAGCTGTTCGCGTCGTTCACGGCGCGGCTCGAGGCCTGCCACTTCTGAACCGAGGCCCACGGCGCGGTCGCGTCGGTGGAGCTCGGCAGGGACCTGGTGGACGCGGTCAACCGCGACTGGCGGACCGCGCCGGTGCGGCCGCAGGTGCGGGCGGCGCTCGGCTTCATCGAGACCCTGGTGACCGATCCGGACCGGCTCGGCGCCCCCGACGTCGCGGCGGCGGCCGCCGCCGGGGTCGACCGCGCCGCGCTCGAGCAGGCGGTCTGGGTGTGCGTGACGTTCACGATGATCACCCGGCTCGCCGACGCCTTCGGCTGGGCGATCCCGTCGGCCGAGGACTTCGCGGCGTCGGCGCGGATGCTGCTCAAGCGCGGCTACGTCCTGTAGCCTGGGCGCGATGGCGACGACGCCGCAGGCGCCCGACGGGCGCGACCCGCCCGGCGACGCCGGCGACGCCGCGTCCGGCGACGCCTCGGTGCCGGCGACCAGCCGCGCGCTGGTCGCGGCGCTGCGCGCGGCGCTGACCGCGCGCGACCTCGCGCTGGTCGCGCCGCTGGCGGTCCCCGCCTACGACGCCGCGGTGGCGCCCGCGCAGCGGCTGCCGGCGCCGCCGTCGGGACGTGCCGCGCCGCTGGCGCTGGTGATCGGCAACCACCGCGCGATGTGGCCGCGCTTCGTCGCGGCGATGGCGGCGGCGCCGGCGCGCCGCGGTCCCCGACCCGCTCGACGCCTGGGTCGAGGCCGAGCTCGCCGCCGCGGTGACCGCGGCGATCGCGGCGGCCGCGCCCGGCACGACGTGGGTCGCGCGCTACGCCCACACGCTGCCGCCGACGGTGGCGATCCAGCGCGCCGCGGCGATCGCCGGCCTCGCCCACCTGTCGCCGAGCCACCTGTGCGTGCACCCGACGTACGGGCCGTGGATCGGGCTGCGCGCGGTCGTCGTCGTCGACGCCGACGGCGCGCGCGCGCGCAGCGCCGCCGGTGCCGCCGCCGTGCGCCTGCGCGCGCGCGGCTGGCGCGACGCCTTCGCCGCGGCGGTGGCGGCCGGCGTGCCGGCCGGGACCGCCGAGCTGGCCGCGGGCTGGCGGCGGTGGCTGGCGGTGCGCGACGCCTGTCCGGTGGGCCGGCGCCACCGCTACGACGAGGTCCAGCTCCGCTATCACTACACCAAGGACCCCGCCGCGCTCGCCGAGGCGATCGCGGCGGCGACGGCCGCCGCCGACCGATGACCGCGCGCGGTCCGCGTGGCGCGACCGCGACCGGACGCTGCCCGCCGCCTCGACTGCGCCCTCGCGGCTCCGCCGCTCGGGCTCCGCTCGGCGTGAGCGGAAGGGACCCCGTCGGGCGCGCGCCGCCGGTGCCGCCGCCGTGCGCCCGCGATCAGCGCAGCGGCGTGCGGAAGCCGTGGGTCGCGGCGGCGTACCAGACCAGCCACGGCGGCGGCGCCGCCGCGGCGATCGCCACGGTCCAGGTGTAGGTCGCCGGCGACGCGTCGACGTTGCCGGCGGCGTCGACGGCGCGGACGTCGAAGGTGTGGCTGCCATCGAGGAGCCCGGTGTAGGGCTGCGGCGACGCGCACGCCGCGTAGCCGCCGCCGTCGAGCTGGCACTCGAACGTCGCGGCGACGTCGTCGGAGGTGAACGTGAACGACGCGTCGCCGGTGGTCTCCGGGTCGGTCGGGTTGCCCGTGATCGTCGTGTCGGGCGCGACCGTGTCGATCGTCCAGGCCAGCGTCGCCTCGACGCCGACGTTGCCGGCGCCGTCGACGGCGCGCACCGAGAAGGTGTGGGCGCCCTCGGCCAGGCCGGTGTAGGCGTGCGGCGACAGGCAGGCGGCGAAGCCGCCGCCGTCGAGGTCGCACTCGAAGGTGGCGCTGCCGTCGGTCGAGCTGAACTCGAAGCTGGGGTCGGCGGAGCTGTCGAGCGCGGGCGGCCCGACGTCGATCGTGACGTCGGGCGCGACGCTGTCGACCGTCCAGGTGTACGTCGCCGGGGTGGCGTCGACGTTGCCGGCGCCGTCGGTGGCGCGGACCTGGAACGTGTGGCTGCCGTCGGCGAGGCCGGCGTAGCTCTCGGGCGAGGTGCACGCCGCGAAGCCGCCGCCGTCGAGGTCGCACGCGAACGTCGAGGTCTCGGTGGCGGAGAACGTGAAGCTGGCGGCGCCGGAGCTGGTCAAGAGCGGCGGCTGCCCCGTGATCGTCGTGTCGGGCGCGGTCGTGTCGATCGTCCAGGTGAAGGTCGCCGGCGTCGGGTCGACGTTGGCGGCGCCGTCGATCGCGCGCACCGAGAAGGTGTGGCTGCCGGCGGCGAGCCCGGCGTAGGCCTTGGGGGTGGTGCAGGCGGCGTAGCCGCCGCCGTCGAGGTCGCACTCGAAGGTCCCCGGCTCGGTGGCGGTGAACGTGAAGCTGGCGCCGGTCTGGTTGGTGGGATCGGCGGGGTGCGCGGTGATCGAGGTGTCGGGCGCGCCGGTGTCGATCGTCCAGGTCCGCGACGCCGGCGTGGCGTCGGTGTTGCCCGCGGCGTCGGTGGCGCGGACCTCGAAGGTGTGCGCGCCCTGGGCCAGGCCGGTGTAGCTCGCGGGCGAGGCGCACGCCGCGTAGCCACCGCCGTCGAGCTGGCACGCGAACGTCGCGGCGCCGTCGTCGCTGCTGAAGGTGAACGCGGCGTCGGTGGTCGCGACGGTGCCCGACGGGCCGCTGTCGATCGCGGTCGTCGGCGCGGTGGTGTCGATCGTCCAGGTCCGCGACGCCGGCGTGGCGTCGGTGTTGCCGGCGGGGTCGGTGGCGCGGACGGCGAAGGTGTGCGCGCCCTCGCTCAGGCCGGCGTAGGCCTCGGGGCTGGTGCACGCGGCGTAGCCGCCGCCGTCGAGCTGACACGCGAAGGTCGAGCCGACCTCGGTCGACGTGAACGCGAAGCTGGCGCCGGTCTGGTTGGTCGGCGTCGCCGGCGACGACGTGATCGACGTGTCGGGCGCGGTGACGTCGATCGTCCAGGTGTAGCTGGCCGGGGTCGCGTCGGTGTTGCCCGACGGGTCGAGGGCGCGGACCTCGAAGGTGTGGCTGGCCGCGCTCAGCGCCGCGTAGCTCTTGGGCGAGGCGCAGGCGGTGAAGCCGCCGCCGTCGATGCGGCACTGGAACGACGAGCCGACCTCGGTGGCGGTGAACGTGAACGCGGCGGCGACCTGGTTGGTCGGATCCGCGGGGCCGCTGGCGATCGTCGTGTCGGGCGCGGTGGTGTCGATCGTCCAGGTCGCGATCGCGGGCGTGGCGTCGGTGTTGCCCGACGGGTCGGTGGCGCGCACCGCGAAGGTGTGGCTGCCCTCGGCGACGCCGACGTAGGCCTGGGGCGAGGTGCAGGCGGCGAAGCCGCCGCCGTCGAGCTGACACGCGAAGGTCGAGCCCGCCTCGGTGGCGGTGAACGAGAAGCTCGCGGTCGTCGCCGCGGTCGGGCTCGCCGGCGCCGACGTGATCGTCGTGTTCGGCGCGGTCGTGTCGATCGTCCAGGTCGCGGTCGCGGGGGTGGCGTCGGTGTTGCCCGCGGGATCGGTGGCGCGGACCGCGAAGGTGTGGCTGCCCTCGGCGAGGCCGGCGTAGGCCTGGGGCGAGACGCAGGCGGCGAAGCCGCCGCCGTCGACCTGGCACGCGAAGGTCGAGCCCGCCTCGGTGGCGGTGAACGCGAAGCTCGCGGTCGTCGCCGAGGTCGGGCTCGCCGGCGCCGACGTGATCGTCGTGTTCGGCGCGGTCGTGTCGACGGTCCAGGTGTGGCTCGCCGGGCTGGCGTCGACGTTGCCGGCGGGATCGATCGCGCGGACCTCGAAGGTGTGGCTGCCGGCGGCGACGCCGGCGTAGACCCGCGGCGAGGCGCAGGCCTCGAACGCGGAGCCGTCGAGGCGGCACGCGAAGGTCGAGCCGGCCTCGGTGGCGGTGAACGAGAAGCTGGCGGTCGAGGCGTTGGTCGGGCTCGCCGGCGCCGCCGTGATCGACGTGTCGGGCGCGGTCGTGTCGATCGTCCAGGTGTAGCTGGCCGGGCTCGGGTCGGTGTTGCCGACCGAGTCGGTGGCCTGGACCTCGAAGGTATGGCTGCCCGCGGCCAGCCCGGCGTAGGCCTTGGGCGCGGTGCACGCGGCGAAGCCGCCGCCGTCGAGCTGGCACGCGAACGACGAGCCCGACTCGGTGGCCTGGAAGCCGAACAGCGCCGAGGTCTGGTTGGTCGGGTCGGCCGGCCGGGTCGTGATCGAGGTGTCGGGCGCGGCGCCGTCGATCTGCCAGGTCCGGCTCGCCGGCGTGGCGTCGACGTTGCCGACCTGATCGGTGGCGCGGACCTGGAAGGTGTGGCTGCCGCCGCCGAGGCCGTTGAAGGTGGTCGGCGACACGCAGGCCGCGAACGGCGCGCCGTCGAGGCGGCACTCGAAGGTCGAGCCGGCCTCGGTCGAGCCGAACGTGAAGGTCGCGTCGGTCGCGATCGTCGGGTTGTCCGGCGCCGACAGGATCGTCGTGTCGGGCGCGACCTGGTCGATCGTCCAGACCCGCTGGGCCGGGCTGGGATCGGCGTTGCCGGCGGGGTCGGTGGCGCGGACCTCGAAGCTGTGGCTGCCGCCGGCGAGGCCGGTCAGATCCAGGGGCGTCGCGCACGGCGCGAACGCGGCGCCGTCGAGGCGGCACGCGAAGGTCGAGCCGGCCTCGGTGGCGGTGAACGTGAACGACGCCGAGGTCGACGCGGTCGGGCTCGGTGGCGACGCGGTGATCGTCGTGTCCGGCGGCGTCAGATCGATCGTCCAGCTCCGGCTCGCCGGGGTCGGGTCGACGTTGCCGGCGGCGTCGGTGGCGCGGACCATGACGGTGTGGGCGCCGGCGGCCAGCGCCGGGAACGTCGTGGGCGAAGCGCACGCCACGAACGCCGCGCCGTCGAGGCTGCACCCGAAGGTGGCGGTGGCCTCGTCGGAGAAGAACGTGAAGGTCGCGACGACGAGGTTGGTCGGATCGGCGGGCTGGCTCGAGATCGTGGTCTCCGGCGCGACGGTGTCGACGGTCCAGGCGTGGCTGGCCGGCGAGCCGTCGACGTTGCCGGCGGCGTCGATCGCGCGCACCGCGAAGGCGTGGGGGCCATCGGCGAGGCCCGGGTAGGTCGCCGGCGAGGTGCAGGCGGTGAAGCCGGCGCCGTCGAGATCGCACGCGAAGGTGGCGCCGACCTCGTCGGCCGAGAACGTGAACGTCGCGGTGGCGCTGGGGCTGGGATCGACCGGCGCGGTGTCCAGCGTGGTGTCCGGCGCGGTCAGGTCGATCGTCCAGGTCGCGGTCGCCGGGGTCGGATCGGAGTTGGCGGCCTCGTCGGTGACGCGGACCGTGAAGGTGTGCGCGCCCTCGGCCAGCCCGGTGTAGGTCACCGGCGACGTGCACGCCGCGAAGCCGGCGCCGTCGAGGTCGCAGTCGAAGATCGCGCCGGCGCCGACGTTGGGCGACGAGAACGTGAACGTGGCGTCGACCTGGTTGGTCGGATCGGCCGGGCCGCTGTCGATCTGGGTGTCGGGGGTGGTGGCGTCGAGGACCCAGGTGTGGACCGCCGGCGTCGGGTCGACGTTGCCGGCGAGGTCGATCGCGCGGACCGTGAAGGTGTGGGTGGCGTCGACGAGATCGACGTAGGCCTGCGGCGACGTGCACGCCGCGAAGCCGGCGCCGTCGAGATCGCACTCGAACGTGCCGTCCTCGTCGGCGGAGAACGCGAAGCTGACGTCGCGCGAGTTGTCGACCAGCGGCGGCGCCTGGTCGATCGTGGTCTCGGGCGCGACCGTGTCGATCGACCAGTCGTAGGCGGCCGGGGTGGCGTCGACGTTGCCGGCGCCGTCGGTGGCGCGGACCTCGAAGTGGTGGGCGCCGTCGACGAGGTCGGGGAAGCTCGCCGGCGAGGTGCAGGCCGCGAAGCCGCCGCCGTCGAGGTCGCACTCGAAGGCGGCCGCCTCGTCGGCGGTGAACTCGAAGGTCGCGGTCGCCGAGCTCGCCACCGCCGCGGGCTGGGCGGTGATCGTCGTCTCCGGCGGCGTGACGTCGGCGTCCGGGGTGCCGTCGATCATCTCGGCGTCGGCGGCGGCCGCGTCGGCGACCGGCGCGTCGGGGCCGGGCGCGGCGTCGGTGAAGCCGTCGTCGCCGCCACAGGCGGCGACCACGATCGAGAGCACGGCGACGGACGACAGCCAGACAGGTGACAGACGCATGGAGACCCCCGGCCGCCGATGATACGCGCTCCAAGCGATCCCCGTGCTGCGCGGGTGTTCAGGTCGACGCCGAAATCGGGTACGGTTGCGAGACGTGTCGGACGCCCTCGACCAGTTCCACCCGCTCGTCGCCGGGTGGTTTCGCGAACGCCTCGGCGCGCCGACGCCGCCCCAGGTCGAGGGCTGGCCGCGGATCATCGGCGGCGAGAGCACGCTGATCGCGGCGCCGACCGGGTCCGGCAAGACCCTCGCAGCGTTCCTGGCCTGCCTCGACCGCCTGGTCCGCGACGGCCTGCGGGCGCCGCTGCGCGACGGCGTCCGCGTCCTCTACATCTCGCCGCTCAAGGCGCTGTCCAACGACGTCCAGAAGAACCTGTCGGCGCCGCTGGCCGAGCTCGCCGAGCGCGCCGCCCGCGACGGCGTCCGCTTCCCCGAGATCCGGGTCGCGGTGCGCACCGGCGACACCCCGGTGGGCGAGCGCGACCGGATGGCGCGGCGGCCGCCCCACGTCCTGGTCACGACGCCCGAGTCGCTGTTCATCCTGATGACCAGCGAGCGCGGCCGCGCCGCGCTCGGCGGCGTCGAGACGATCATCGTCGACGAGATCCACGCGATCGCCGGCGACAAGCGCGGCGCCCACCTGGCGCTGACCCTCGAGCGGGTCGAGCGCCTGGTCCAGCGCACCAGCGGCCGGGCGCCGGTCCGGATCGGCCTGTCGGCGACCCAGAAGCCGATCGAGCGGGTGGCGCGGCTGCTGGTCGGGACCCGGCGCGAGCTGCCGGCGATCGTCGACGCCGGCCACGCCCGCGCCCTCGACCTCGCGATCGAGATCACCGACGACGAGCTCGGCGCGGTGGCGTCGCACGAGCAGATGGACCGGGTCTACGACCGCATCGCCGCGCTGGTCGCCGAGCACCGCACGACGCTGGTCTTCGTCAACACCCGCAAGCTGGTCGAGCGGGTCGCGGCGGCGCTGGAGACCCGGCTCGGCGAGGACCAGGTCGCGGCCCACCACGGCTCGATGTCGCGGACGCTGCGGCTGCGCTCCGAGGAGCGGCTCAAGACCGGGCAGGTCAAGTGCGCGGTCGCGACCGCGTCGCTCGAGCTCGGCATCGACGTCGGCGTCGTCGACCTCGTGGTCCAGCTCGGCTCGCCGCGGGCGATCGCGACGCTGCTGCAGCGGGTCGGCCGCTCCGGCCACTCGCCGACCCACGCCGGGCCGCGCGGCCGGCTGTTCGCGCTGACCCGCGACCAGCTGGTCGAGTGCGCGGCGCTGGTGCGGGCGATCCGCCGCGGCAACCTCGACGAGCTCAAGGTCCGCGACTGGCCGCTCGACATCCTGTCGCAGCAGATCGTCGCGGCGTGCGCGTGCGAGGAGGTCGGCGAGGACGAGCTCTACGAGCTGGTGACCGCGGCGGCGCCGTACGGCGCCCTGCCCCGCGCCCAGCACGACGCCGTCGTCGCGATGCTGGCCGAGGGCGTGTCGCACCGCCGCGGCCGCGCCGGCGCCCACCTGCACCGCGATCGCGCCACCGGCACGCTGCGCGCCCGCCGCGGCGCCCGCCTCGCCGCGATCACCTCGGGCGGCGCGATCCCCGACAACAACAACTACGCGGTCGTGCAGTGGCCCGAGGAGCTGCGGGTCGGCGAGATCGACGAGGACTTCGCGATCGAGAGCATGGCCGGCGACATCTTCCAGCTCGGCAACACGGCGTGGCGGATCCGCCGGGTCGAGGCCGGCCGGGTCATCGTCGAGGACGCCCACGGCCTGCCGCCGACGATCCCGTTCTGGCTGGGCGAGGCGCCGGCGCGGACCCGCGAGCTGTCCGACGAGGTGTCGGCGCTGCGCGGCGAGATCGACGGCCGGCTCGCCGCCTGCGAGGGCCCCGACAGCATCGCCGACATCGAGCGCTGGCTCGCCGACGCCGCGTCGATGTCGCGGGGCGCGGCGGCCCAGCTGGTCGCGTACCTGGCGGCCGGCCGCGGCGCGCTGGGCGCGGTGCCGACCCGCGACCTGATCGTCGCCGAGCGCTTCTTCGACGAGGGCGGCGGCATGCAGCTGGTGCTGCACGCGCCGCTCGGCGGCCGCATCAACCGGGCCTGGGGCCTGGCCCTGCGCAAGCGGTTCTGCCGCTCCTTCGACTTCGAGCTCCAGGCCGCCGCCACCGACGACGGCATCGTCATCTCGCTGGGCCAGCCGCACAGCTTCCCGCTCGAGACCGTCTTCGGGTTCGTGCCGTCGGCGCAGAGCGAGGAGATCCTGGTCCAGGCCATGCTCGACCGGCCGATGTTCGAGGTCCGGTGGCGGTGGAACGCGACCCGGTCGCTGACGGTGCTGCGCCGCATGGGCGGCAAGAAGGTGCCGCCGCAGCTGGTCAAGATGCGGGTCGCGGACCTGCTCAGCGTCGTGTTCCCCGCCGCCCAGGCGTGCCTCGAGAACGTCGTCGGCGATCGCGAGCTGCCGGATCACCCGCTGGTGTTCGAGACCGTGCGCGACTGCCTGGTCGAGGCGCTCGACGCCGAGGGCCTGCGCGAGCTGTGCGGGCGGATCGAGCGCGGCGAGGTCCAGGTCCTGGCCCGCGACACCGTCGAGCCGTCGGTCCTGTGCCACGAGCTGCTCAACGCCAACCCCTACGCGTTCCTCGACGACGCTCCGCTCGAGGAGCGGCGGACCCGCGCGGTCAACCTGCGGCGCACGCTGCGCAGCGACCAGCTCGAGGCCGACGCCGCCCTCGACGCCGCCGCGATCGACGCCGCCGAGGCCGAGGTCGCGCCGGTGGTGCGCGACCGCGACGAGCTGCACGACGCGCTGCTGGCGCTGTGGCTGGTGCCGGCGGCGCGGGCGCGCACCCTCGACGGCAGCGGCCGCTGGCTCGACGACCTGGCCGAGGCCGGCCGCGCCGTGCAGCTGCGGTGGTCGCGGCCGGTCGACGCGGCCGCCACACCCGGCGGTGACGCCGGCGACGGCGCGGACGGAGCCCACGAGCACGTCGCGTGGGTCGCGACCGAGCGGCTGGCCGCGGTGCTGGCGCTGGTGCCCGACGCGACGCGGACGCCGTGCCGCGAGGTCCCGGCGTGGTCGACGCCGCTCGACCCCGACGCCGCGGCGATCCGGATCGTCGGCGGCTGGCTCGATCACGGCGGACCGCGGTCGGCGCGCCAGCTCGCCGACACGCTGGGGCTGGCACCGGCGGTGGTGCTGGGCGCGCTGCTGTGGCTCGAGGGCGACGGCGCGATCCTGCGCGGCTCGTTCCGGCCCGGCGCGCCGCCGCGCAGCGCCGCCGGCGCGTTCCGCGACGCGCTCGCCGTGGTCGACGATCCGGCGCACACGCTCGACGTCGAGTGGTGCAACCGGCGCGTGCTGGCGCGGATCCACCGGCTGACCCTGATGCGGCTGCGCCGCGAGATCGAGCCGGTCAACGCCGCGGCGCTGATGCGGTTCCTGCTGCGCTGGCAGCGGGTCGCGCGCGGCGCCCAGCTGCTGGGCGCCGACGGCCTGGCGCGGGTGATCGAGCAGCTGCAGGGCTTCGAGACCGCGGCCGGCGCGTGGGAGCGCGAGGTCCTGCCGGCGCGGCTGCACGGCTACGACGCGTCGTGGCTCGATCAGATGTGCCTGGGTGGCCAGGTGACGTGGTGCCGGCTGAGCCCGCGCAAGAAGGCGGTGGCGGAAGCGGGCGACGACGGTGACGCGGCCAACGCGGCCAACGCCGGCGACGACGCCACGGCCGGGGACGCGTCGCCGCGCACGCTCGCCGACGATCTGCAGCGCATCCTCACCGAGCACGCCGACGATGCGTACACGGTCGACGTCTTCACGAAGATGGCGCGATCGCTGGCGGCGGTGGCGCCGCTCGACCAGATCCCGGCCGAGCCGACGCCGGCGGCGCGCACGGCGCCGTCACGAGCTGCGCCGCTGACGTTCATGATGCGCGCCGACGCGGCGTGGCTGCGCGCGCCGGCGGCGCTGCGCGACGGCGGCGACGACGCGGCCGGCGACGACGACGCCGAGCCGGCCGAGCTGTCGACCGAGGCGCGCGCGGTGTGGCGCTACCTGCGCGATCGCGGCGCCTCGTTCCTGCCCGACATCGTCGACGGCTCGGGGTGCGCGCCCGACGAGGTCGAGGACGCGCTGTGGGAGCTGGTCGGCGCCGGCCTGGCCACCGCCGACGGCTTCGCCAGCCTGCGGGTGCTGGTCGATCGCCACCGCGGCCAGTCGCGCAGCCTGTTCGACGCCCGCCGCGGCGCGCCGGTGCGGACGCCGCGCTGGCTCGACGCGGTCAAGAAGGCGCGCACCCGCGACCAGCGCCGGCCCGGCCACGCCACCCGGGCGCTGCCGACCGCGGCCGGCCGGTGGTCGCTGCTGGGCGCGCCCCGCGCCGACGCCGTCGACGTCGAGGCCACCGCGCGCCAGCTGCTGACCCGCTACGGGGTCGTGTTCCGCGACCTGCTGGCGCGCGAGTCGTGCCTGCCGCCGTGGCGCGAGCTCGCGGTCGTGTACCGGCGGCTCGAGGCCCGCGGCGAGCTGCGCGGCGGCCGCTTCGTCGCCGGCTTCGTCGGCGAGCAGTTCGCGCTGCCCGAGGCGGTCGACGAGCTGCGCGCGGTGCGCAACCCGCCGGCCCAGCCCGAGCTGGTCAAGGTCGCCGCGACCGATCCGCTCAACCTGGTCGGCGTGCTGTCGCCGGGGCCGCGGGTGCCGGCGGTGGTCGGCAACGCGGTCCTGTTCCGCGACGGCGTCGCGATCGCGTCGCGCGAGGCCGGCCAGGTAGTGATGCGGGAGCGGCTCGAGGACGGCGCCACCGTCGACGCCGACCTGGGCTACCAGGCGCCGCCGCGACGGCGCGACGAGCCGTCGCCGCAGGAGGCGCTGCCGATCTGAGCAGCCGCCGCGGCGCGCGGCTACGGTCGGAACCGGAAGGTGATCGCGACGACCGACGGCCGCCGCCCGTCGTCGTCCTGGACGTGGCCCTGCAGGCGCTCCACGCGCGCCACGCCGAGGGCGCACGTCGCCACCTCGGTCGTGCCGGTGGTGTCGGCGCCGATCCTCACCGCGCCCAGCCAGCCCCAGACGTCGACGTCCCACCGCAGCTCGAGCTGGCCGGCGAGCCCGTCGTCGTCGGCGGCGGCGCGGCGGAAGCACACCTCGATCCGCTCGGACAGCCGGTCGAGGTCGCGGCGGAGTCCCGACCGCGAGACGCCGGCGGGCAACACGTCGTAGCCGAACGACTGGGCCTGGCGCCGCCGCGCGCGCGGCAGCCAGCTGCGCCCGGCCGCCGCGGCCACGTGGTCGACGCGATCGCCCAGCAAGGTCTCGACCGCCGCGACGGCGGCCGGCTCGTCGCACCCGTCGAGGGCGCGGGCCGCGGCGTGACGCACCGAGGGCTCGGGATCCGCGGCCCGGGTCACCGCGGCCTCGCACGCCGCCGCCGGCTCCGCCACCGCCAGCGCCGACAGCGCCGCGGCCGCCGGCTCGCCCTCGACGGCGGCGTCGAGCCACCGATGGGCCAGCGCGGCGGCGTCCGCCGGTGCGGCGGTCGCGGCGCAGGACAGCGCCCTGGCCTCGCGCGCCCCGGCGGCGCCGCGGCGGCCGCCGCCAGCAGCACCGGCGCTGCGCCCGCGGCCGACCGCGGGCACAGATCGGCGATCAACGCGTCGGCCACGGACTGCGTCGACATCGAGCAGCCCTCGAGCAGCTCGACGGGCGTGTCGTCGCCGAGCAGCGGCAGCAGCGCGGGCAGCTCGTCAGCGGCGCCCCGGAACGCCAGGTGGCGGGCCACGTAGAGGCGAACCACGGCGGACACGTGACGCAGCAAGGCCCGCAGGTCGTCGGCGCTGGCGCGGGTCTCGACCTGCGTCCACAGCTTCCAGGTCGCGCTCTCGACGCCGCCGATCCCCACCGCCGCCGACTCGTAGCCGCGCGCCGCGGCCAGGGCGTCGACCGCGAGGGCGAGGTCCGGGTCGGTCACCAGCGCGTCGGTGGCCGCGAGCTCCAGCGGCGGCAGCGGCGTCACCGGCAGCGGCGTCACCGGCGTCACCGGCGGCGGCGCCGCCGGCGCCACCGCGGCCGGCGGTGGCAGGGCGCGCGGCGGCGGCGTGGGCCCGACAGGGCGCGCGCACGCGGCGACGACGACCGCGATCACCGACGCTCGCACCCAGCTCGACCTGCCGCCCATGCGCTCAGTGTGCCGCGTCGCGCGCCGACGATCGAGGCCCCGCACCGGCAGAGGCCGGCAGCCGCGCGCTCAGGCGTCGAGCTCGGCGCCGAGACGCGCGCAGCGCGCGCGTCGTCGTCGTCGCCGGCGGCCGGCGCGCGCGCCGCGGCGGGCGTCGACCAGCTCCTGGGCGCGGCGGGCGTGGTAGCGGGCGCGCTCGCGATCGCCGGCGAGGAGCGCCGCCGGGCCAGCACCAGCTCGGCGCGCCACAGCTGGGCCGACCGCAGGCCGTCGAGGCGGGCGCGGGCGTCGGCGGGCGTGATCGCGGGCGCCGGCGGCGTCGCCGTCGGCGAGGCCGAGCTCGGCCAGGCCGAGCCGCGCCAGCGCCGCGTCGTGGGCGCGCCCGCGGCCTCGCAGGCCTCGACGGTGCCGGTGAGGTCGCGGCGGCCGCCGGCGACGTCGCCGAAGAGCGCGAGCCGGGCGCGCCCGACCCGCACCCGGGCCGCCGCCTCGCCGCCGCGGTCGCCGAGCCCGGCGAAGATGGCGTGGGCCTCGCGGGCGCAGGCGAGCGCGCGCGCGCCCGGTCGCCGCCGGCGGCGCACGCCTCGCCGAGCTCGATCAGCTCGATCGCCTGCAGCCGGCGCAGCGCGCCGCGGCGCGCCTGCGCGAGCGCGGCCTCGTGGAGCGCGCGGGCGACCGCGGGCTCGCCGGCGGCGACCGCGACTGCGCAGCGCGCGCCGCCAGGGTCACGCACGACAGCGTCGGGTCGCCGATCGCCTGGGCCGCGGCGACGCCGCGCTCGGCGTGATCGCGCGCGGCGGCGAGGTCGCCGCGGCGCAGGTGGATCCACGCCCGGTGCCGGTGCGACCACGCGCGCACCGTCGCCGGGACGTCGCCGCCGGCCAGCGCGTCGAGGCGCGCCTGGGCGGCGTCGAGGTGCCTGGCGCGCAGCAGCGCGGCCGCGGCGGCCAGCTCGCCGCGGGCGAGCCGGCCGGCGTCGCCCAGCTGCCGCGACGCCGCGGCGACGCGCTCGGCGGTGTCGAGCGACGGGCCCGCCTCGCCGAGCTCGAGCTGGCAGGCCGCGAGCTCGAGCAGCGCGTCGATCGCCAGGGCGACGTCGCCGGCGCGACGCGCCGCCTCGGCGCCCCGCCCCAGCAGCCCGCGGGCCTCGGTCAGCCGGCCGGTGCGCGCGCGCACGACGCCGGCGCGCGCGTCGAGGCGCGCCCGCGCCCGCTCGTCCGGAGGCGCGCCGGCGGCGGTCCAGCGCTCGGCGATGGCGAGCGCGCGCGCGCCAGCGCGGCCTCGGCGCGATCACCGTCGCCGTGGCCCAGCGCCGCCTCGACGGCGTCGAGCGCGACCGCGAGCGCCGCCGGCCGCTCGTCGAGGGCGTCGAGGTGGACCGCGCGCAGGTGGGCGGCGCGGGCGGGTCGCCGTCGGGCCGCGCGTCGCGGGCGTCGAGCGCGGCGCGGTGGGCGGCGCGGCGGAGGCGCGGCGGCACCGCGTCGAGGATCGCGGCGCGCCACAGCTCGCCGCCGGCGCGCAGGCCGCCGGCGACCTCGTCCGGATCGCCGTCGAGGACGTCGTCGGCGATCAGCGCGGCGAGCGGCGCGGCCAGCGTCGCGGCGTCGCGGCCGGTGGCGGCGGCGAGCAGGTCGCCGAGCGGCGGATCGCCGAGCGCGGCGACCACCGCCGCCAGCTCGACCAGCGGCGGCGCCAGCGCGGCCAGGCGCGCCTCGGCGCGGGCGGCGAGCGGCGGCGGCACCGGCAGCGGCTCGGGCAGCTCCAGGCCCCAGCCGTCGTCGCGCGGCCGCAGCGCGCCGGCGGCGTGGAGGTGGCGCAGGAGCTCGACGACGATCCAGGGCTGCCACCGGCGGCGGCGACCAGGCGACGCAGATCGCGGGCGCGGATCACGACGTCGCCGAGCGCGGCGTCGAGCAGGGCGCGCACCTCGGCCGCCGCGAACCCCGGCAGCGGCACGACCACGGCGTCACGGCGCCGCAGGTGCTCGGCGCGCCAGGCCGCGACCGCGGGATCGTCGTCGCCGTGGCGCGCGGTGGCGACCACGAGCACGCCGCGGCCGGCCAGCGCGGCGACCAGCGCGTCGAGCCGGGCCCGCTCGGCGGCGTCGGCGCGGTGGACGTCGTCGAGGCAGATCGCCAGCCGGCGCGCGCCGGCGCGCGTCGCCAGCGCCGCGGCCAGGCCGTCGAGATCGTCGGCGCCGACCGCGGCCGCGCCGTCGCGCAGGCGCCGCAGCGGCTCCAGCGACGGCAGCGCCGGCACCGGCCAGCCGCCGGTCACCACGACCGCGCCGCCGGCCGCGGCGCGGCGCGCGAACGCGTCGAGCACGGTCGAGCGGCCGACGCCCGGCGCGCCGACCACCAGCGCCAGGCGGCCGACGCCGGCGCCGGCCGCGGCCAGCTCGGCGTCGAGGCGCGCCAGCTCGGCGTCGCGGCCCACGACCACGTCGAGGCGCGGCGCCGCGCGCGCCCGCTGCACCGAGGCGTCGAAGCGCCGCGCGCCTGGCGCGATCGCGGCGCCGCCGAGGTCGACGACCGCGGTGGGGCCGTCGCCGACGACGCCGCCGTCGTCGTCGGCGGCGCGCGCCGCACCGCCGACACCCGCACCGCCGAGGTCCGCGTCGCCGCGCCGCCCAGGGCGATCGCGGCGAGCTGCTCGGCGCTGGTCGGGCGCCGCGCCGGATCGGGCTGCAGCGCGGCGTCGATCGCCGCGGTCACCGACGCCGGCACGTCGTCGACCCAGGCGTGGGCCGGACGGTAGGCGCCCTGCGAGATCTTGAACATGACCGCGAGCTGGTTGTCGCCGTCGAACGGCAGCACCCCGGTGATCATCTCGTAGAGGATCACGCCCAGCGCGAACAGATCGGTGGCCGGCGTCGCCGGGTCGCCGGCGACCTGCTCCGGCGCCATGTAGCTGCAGGTGCCGACGATCGTGCCGGGGCTGGTCAGCCGCGTCCCGGCACGGGTGGCCATGATCGCGAGGCCGAAGTCGAGGACCTTGACCACCCGGCTGTCGTCGTCGGCGCGGGCCAGGATGACGTTGGCCGGCTTGAGGTCGCGGTGCACCACCTGGCGGCGGTGGCCGGCCTCGATCGCGGCGCACATCGGCGCGAACAGCGCGACCGCGTCGGCGGCGTCGAGGCGGGTGCGCACGCCGAGCTCGTCGGCCAGCGTCGGGCCGTCGAGGTGCTCCATGACCAGGTACGGCGCGCCGTCGACGTCGCCGAAGTCGTAGACGCGGACCACGTTGGGGTGGTGGATGTGGGCGGCGGCGCGGGCCTCGCCGAGGAACCGGGCGCGGTTCTCGGCGGTGTCCTGGGCGGGCAGCAGGCACTTGACCGCGACCAGGTCGCCGAGCGCGACCCGGCGGGCCAGGAACACCTCGCCCATGCCGCCGGCGCCGATGCGGCGCAGCAGCTCGAAGCGACCGTCGAGGACCGCCCCCGGCTCGAAGGACGCCTGCGCCATCGCGGCGATGGTGTCACAGGAAGGCGTCGACGAGGAAGAAGCCACCGACCCCGGCGCCGGCGCACAGCAGCAAGATGAAGATCCACAACCCGACACCGCGCCGCGGCAGCGGCGTCACCGGCGCGACCGCCTCGCCGATCCCGGGCGCGGGCGCGGCCGCGGCGCTCGTCGCGCCCGGCAGGGCGACGACGTCGACCATCTGCCGGCGCCGCTGCTCCTCGGCGGCGTTGAACGCGGCGGCGGCGGCGAGGTACTCGGGGTTGGCGAGCGGGTTCTCGACGGTGGCCACGCCGGCCGGCGTCGCCGCGGGGTAGCCGGCGCCCGGCACCGCGCCGTACGGGCCCGGCGTGCCCGGGGTCGCGGCGCCGTAGCCCGCCGGCGGTGACGCCGCGTAGGCGGTCGGCGCCATCGGGGCCATCGGGATCGCGGGCAGCGGCTCGGCCATGACGGTCGTGCTCAGCGACGCGTCGCCGGCCACCGGGCCGCCGCCGCGCGCCATCGGCGCCGACCACGCGGGCACCGGCGATGCGATCGCCGGAGACACCGGCGACGGCGCCACCATCGGCGCCCCTGGCCCCGCGACCGCCGGCACCGCCATGGTCGCCGGCAGCGCCGGCGCCCGCACCGTCGGTCCGACCGGAGACACCGGCGGCGCGGCAGCGCCGACGCCTGCACCGTCGGCCCGATCGGGGCGCCATCGGCGCGGCCGCGGGCGCCGCCAGCGCCGACGGGCGCGGCGGCGGCACCGGCGACGGCCCCGGGCCGGGCGGCGGGAACGCGACCCGCGGCGGCACCGGCGCGCCCGCGACCCCGGCCCCGACGCCCATCATCGTCACCGGATCCGCCTGCAGCTCGATCACCAGGCTGGGATCGTCGTCGGCGGCGAGCGCGACGTCCCACGCCACCGCGCGGGTCGGCTGCGCCAGCGTCCACTCGATCCACCGCGCGATGTCGAGGTTGGTGGTCCGGTTGTCGACCTGGTGGGCCAGCGCGGCCAGCGAGTTGCGCCACTGCGCGGCGCTCTGCCAGCGCTGCGCGGGATCCCGGGCCAGCGCGCCCATGATGCTGGCGTCGACCTCGGGGCTGACCGCGGCGTTGATCGACGACGGCGGCGGGATCGCCATCCGCTTGACCTGCTCGAGGGTGTCGAAGTCGGTGGCGCCGCGAAACAGCGGCCGCGCGGTCAAGAGCTCCCACGCCACGACGCCGGCGGCGAACAGATCGCTGCGGGCGTCGACCTTGCCGTCGAGCGCCTCGGGCGCCAGGTACGAGAACTTGCCCTTGAGCGTGCCGGTCGCGGTGAAGAGCGTCGCGCTCGACGCCTTGGCGATGCCGAAGTCGATGATCTTGACGACGCCGTCGCGGCCGACGATCAGGTTCGACGGCGAGATGTCGCGGTGGACGATGCCGAGCGGCCGGCCGGTCTCGTCCTTGAAGGTGTGGGCGTAGTCGAGGGCGTCGCAGGTCTGGATCAGGACCGACAGCACCAGCGGCACCGGCAGCGGCCCCACCGAGTGCGCGGCGTGGCGCAGCACGTGGCGCAGATCGGTGCCGTCGATCAGCTCCATCGCGATGTAGTAGGTCTGGTCGACCCGGCCCAGATCGTAGGTCTGCGCGATGTTGACGTGGTTGAGCCGCGACGCCAGGCGGGCCTCGCGGATGAAGCTGCGCACGAACTCCTGGTCGCCGACGTACTGG
Organism: Kofleriaceae bacterium; assembly: GCA_020633495.1. GTDB lineage: Bacteria > Myxococcota_A > Polyangia > Haliangiales > Haliangiaceae > WYBA01. Next base: position 132,676 of record JACKDR010000005.1, read on the forward strand.
TCGAGCAGGCGCTTGAGCGCGACCGGCCGCTCGAACCCCTCGATCCCGGTCTTGATGGCGCGGTGCACCGTGGCCATGCCACCGGCGCCCAGGCGCTCGTGGACCAGGTAGGGACCGAAAATCTCGGGCTGTGACGGAGCCGTCATCGCAGGGGCCGGCGGGGCCTCGTGATTTTCCACTCGTGCGCGAAGGTTGCAAGTGAAGGCGGCACGGGCGGACAATCGATCGCGTGAGACGCCCTGGCCGGACCTCCTGGGTCGCGACCGCCGCGCTGGCGACGGCGGCGCTGGGCGGCTGTTTCGGCGACACCACCACCGAGTTCCCGCCCGGCCTCGAGCCGCTGGAGGACGACACCGCGCCGGCCCAGCAGGGCGGCAGCTACACCGAGACCCTCACCATGGTCGACGGCGAGCTGACCAACTACACCTGGGTCCATGGCCGGGGCTACATCCTGGCCGATCCCGGCACCGTGTGGGCGGCCAGCAAGGACGTCGACGTCATGGCGTCGGCGTGCTCGACCGACACCTACAGCGCCGAGGTCGGGGTCGAGCCCGAGTACGAGTACGGCTTCCGGATCAGCTACGAGGTCGATCAGGTCATCACGATCGCCTGGGACGAGCTGTGGCGCTACGGGACGATCGAGGGCACGCCGTCGGCGCCGACCCTGGCGATGATCCGCTACCAGAAGGTCTTCGGCTCGGAGCTGATCCAGCTGATCGAGGGCTCGGTGCAGCTGCACGCCACCGACGATCCCGACGTCACCGAGATCGAGACGATCGAGCACCTCGCCGCCGCCGGCGGCGGGGCGTCGGACATCCGGGCCTCGATGCAGTACCGCTTCGACAGCCTGGCCGCGGTCGCGCACGGCCAGCCGCAGCCGCCCTGCCCCTGAGCGCGCGGCCGGGGCCGCGTGATATACCCGCGGCCGATGTCCTCGCCCACCGACGTCGACGAGCGGATCGTCGATCTCGAGATCCGCCTCGCCTACCAGGACCGCATGATCAACGCGCTCGACCAGGTCGTGCGCGAGCTCGGCGACCGCGTCGACGCCCTGACCGCGCGCCTGGACGCCGCCGCGGCGACCGCCACCGACGGCGCGGCGTCGACCACGCCGGCGGCCAGCGAGTGACGATGTCGCGCCGACGCATCGCGCTGATCTCGACCGGCGGCACGATCGAGAAGACCTACGACGAGCTGTCCGGCGTCCTGGCCAACCAGGTGTCGGTGCTCGACGTCATGCTGGCCTCGCTCGAGCTGCGCGGCGTCGACGTCATGCGGGTCCAGCTGATGAACAAGGACAGCCTCGAGATGTCCGACGCCGATCACACGCTGATCGCCGAGACCGCCGATCGGATGGCCCGCGCCTGCGACGGCGTCGTCGTGGTCCACGGCACCGACCGGCTGGCCGCGACCGGCGAGCGCGTCGTCGAGCTGGTCGGCACGCCGGCGACGCCGGTCGTGCTCACCGGCGCGATGCGGCCCTACGAGCTGCGCAGCACCGACGCGCTGCAGAACCTCACCGAGGCCCTGCTCGCGGTCCAGCTGGTGCCGCCGGGGGTCTACGTCGCGATGCACAACCAGGTGCTGCGGTTCCCGGGCGTGGTCAAGGACCGGACGCTGGGCACCTTCACCCGCGCGACCCCGGAGCCGACCCCGTGACCACGCCGGGCCCGCTCGCCGACTACGGCGGCGCCCTGCTCGAGGCGCTCGACAACGCCGGCATCGCCCTGGCCGTCACCCTCGACCGCGGCGCCGCCGGCCTCGAGCGGCTGCACCACAACGCCGCGCTCGAGCGGCTGCTCGGTCGCACCGCGGCCGAGCTCGCCGCGACCCCGGTGCTGGTGCCGGTGGCGCCGGCCGAGCGCAGCAAGCTGCTGGCGATCCGCGCGGCGATCAACGCCGGCGACGACGCGCCGCCGATGATCGAGACCGAGATCGAGCGCCCCGACGGCACCCGCGTGCCGGTCGAGCTCGGCGTCACCGTGCGCCGCGAGCCGGCCGGCGTGGTCTCGCTGGTGTTCCTGCGCGACATCTCGGAGCGGCGCGCGCTGCAGGCGCGCATGCTCGAGGCCGACCGCCTGGCCACGGTCGCGGCGCTGTGCGCCGGGGTCGCCCACGAGATCAACAACCCGCTGACCTACGTCATGCTGCACGCCGCCGGGCTGCGCCGCAACCTGGCCCGATGGATCCCCGAGCCCCAGGCCCAGGCCCACGTCGCGACCGTCCTCGACACCATGCTCGAGGGCAGCGAGCGGGTCCGCGGCGCGGTCCGCGAGCTGATGATGTTCGCCGATCCGCGGCCGCAGCGGCGCGAGGCGGTGGCGATGCGCGACGTCGTCGAGGGCGTCGTGCGGATGTCGGCGCCGATGGTCGAGACCCGGGCCCGGCTCGCGGTCGCCCTCGTCGACGTGCCGCCGGTCGACGGCGATCCGGCGCGGCTCGGCCAGGTCGTCCTCGACGTCATCCTCGACGCCGCGCTCGGCTTCGACCACACCGACCTCGAGCACCACCGGGTCGAGGTCCACCTCGCCGCCGACGGCGACTGGGTCGTGCTGACCGTCAGCGACAACGGCCACAGCGAGGCCACCCCGGGCGCCGGCGGCGCGCTGTTCCCCAGCCGCGGCCCGACCGGCACCGGCATGGGCCTGGCGGTGGCGCGGGCGATCGCCGCGGCGATGGGCGGCGCCGTCTCCGTCGCGCCGCGGCGGGCGCCGGACGGCGGCCGGGTCACGACGATCCGCCTGCCGTGCCGGGTCGCGACCGGCCCGACCGAGCTCGTCGCCGACACCACGCCGATGTCGGCGCCGATCGCCACGGCGCCGGCGACGACCAAGCCGGCGACGACGACCGACGCCAGCTGAGCGCAGGCGGCGGCGCGCCGTCCTGCCCAGGTCAGCCGCGGTCGCCGTCGGGCTCGTCGCGCTTGATCAGGAAGTGCGCGTGCGCGGTGGCGATCGGCTGCGCCGGATCCTCCTGCCAGGCGTCGACCAGGACGTTGGCGACGCGTCGGCCCTGCCGGGTGACGACGCCGCTGGCGTAGGTGTCGACCGGCCGCCCCGAGCGCAGGTAGTCGACGGTGATCGTCACGGTCTTGGGCACGACGATCGTCTCCGACGACCACAAGAGCTCGAAGATCGCCGCCGACTCGAGCAGCGCGCCCAGCGTGCCGCCGTGCAGCGCCGGCAGCGTCGGGTTGCCGATCAGGTGATCGCCGTAGCGCATCGTCACGACGACGCGGCCGTCGACGATCGCCGCGGTCAGGCCGAGGAACCGCGCGTACGGCACCGCCTGGATCAGGCGGTCGACGTCGCCGGCGGCGCGGGCCTCGCCGATCCGCGCCCGCATCGTCACGCGCCGCCGCCCGCGGGCTTGCGCCGCGCCGGGTCGCCCAGCTTGGTCGCGACCATGAAGGTGCCGGCGGCGGCGGCGATCGGGTCGGCCTCGTCGTCGTGGTACGCCACCGCGCGCACGAACGCGACGTTGCGCGTGACCTTGTAGCAGTGCGCCGACGCCACGACCGCGTGCGGCGGCACCGCCGGGCGCAGGTAGTCGATGCGCAGGTCGAGGGTCGCGATCGGCTGCGGCTGGGGCAGCGCGTTGAACACCGCCGAGCCGCAGCAGGCGTCGAGCAGCGCGGTGATCGCGCCGCCGTGCAGGACGCCGGTCTCGGGGTTGCCGATCAGCCGCGGGTCGTAGGGCAGCCGGTAGCGGGCGCGGCCGTCGCCGAGCTCGACGATCTCGATGCCGAGCGCGCGGTTGTGCGGCACCGCCTCGGCGAAGCCGCGCAGGATGCGCTCGCGGCGCCGGCGCAGCGCGTCGGGGTCGGGCTCGGAGTCGGCCATCGCCCCGACTGTAGCAGGCGGCTACCGCGCCAGCGGCGAGGTCGCCGCGATGTCGCCGAGGTCGCCCCAGGTGGTGGCGCGCCAGGCCACGCGGTGGGCCAGGTACAGCCCGGCGGCGTCGCGCAGCCAGCGCCACGCCAGCGGCGCCTCGGCCGAGACGTCGCGGGTCTCCTCGGGATCGGCGATCACGTCGTAGAGCCGGGCGCGACCGTCGTAGCCGACGACGAGGTGCCAGCGGCCGCCGCGCAGCGCGTAGCTGCGGCCGTACTCGCTGGCGATCACCCGGTGCGGCCACGGCGCCGCGGCGCGCGCGATCGGCCCCAGGTCGGCGCCCTGCATCCGCGGGTCGACGGGCAGCCCGGCGAGCGCGAGGATCGTGGGCGCGATGTCGGCGTTCGAGGTCACGACGTCGACCTCGCCGGGCGGCAGGCCGCCGCCGATGACGATCAGCGGCACGTCGGTCAGCTCGCGCTCGAGGCCGTAGGCGTGGCCGACCCGGCCGCCGCGCTCGCCCATGCCCTCGCCGTGATCCGAGGTGATGACGATCGCGGTGTCGTCGAGCATGCCGAGGTCGCGCAGGCCGTCCTCGAGGTCGCCGAGGCAGCCGTCGAGGTGCTCGATCTCGCCGGCGTACAGGCCGCGCAGCTGGTCCCAGCGCTGCGGCGTCATCTTCAGCTTCTTGATCCGGCCGAGGTGCGCGCCGGTGACCTGCTTGCCGAGCGGCGGGTCGAACGGGCCGGCGTAGTAGGTCTCGGTGACGCCCTCGTGGTAGCGGTACGGCACGTGCGGCTCGATCGGCAGCAGGCTGAGGAACAGCCGCTCGCCGTCGTCGCGCGCGGCCCGGGCCAGGCGCAGGCCGTCGGCGATGATCGGCGCGCAGTCCTTGTCCTTGTGGCGGTAGTACGGGGTGATGCTGTCGTCCCAGCGGGCGACCGCCTTGAGCTTCTCCATCGCGAAGTCGTTGTCGCCGACGAACGAGGTGTGGAAGCCGGCGTCGCCGAGGATCGCCGACAGCACCGGCGCGTCGGCGACGACCGCGCCGGTGTCGCCGGTGGCGCCGTGCAGGCGCGGGATCTGGCCGGTGTGGATCGTCGCGTGCGACGGCGGCGACGACGGCGCCATCGAGACGTTGCGCCGGAACACGACGCCGCGGTCGCGGATCGCCGCGGTCAGCCGCGGCGTGTGGACGCCGCCGCCGTAGACCTCGAGCCGGTCGGCGCGCAGCGTGTCGATGACGATCAGCACGACGTTGCGCGCGACCACCGGCGCGACCGGCGCGGGCCGCGCCGCCAGCGCGATCGCGGCGTCGCGCCAGCGCACGTCGCACGCCGGCGCCTCGAGGTCGAGCTGGACCAGCTGATCGGCGAAGCGCGCCAGGTCCCACTGCTGCGGCCCGGTCGGGACCTCGCCGTCGAGCAGGACCGCGCGGTCGCCGTCGGCGCCGGTGACCGTGACCCGGGCGCGGGCCCCGGCGGGCGCGTCCGCGGTCGCGACCAGGTACGCCGCCGCCGGGACCTCGAGCCGCAGCGACAGGTGGGCGTAGCCGCCGAGCCCGGCCGCGCCGTCGCCGTCGGCCGGTGACAGCGGCGGCCGCGCCGCGCCGCACGCCGCGGTGGCGCCGTCGGGGACGATCGCGATCGAGCGCACCAGCGTGCCCTTGCCGGCCTCGACGGTGAGCTCGGCGTCGCCGGCGGGCAGCGCGCCGGCGGGCAGCGCGAAGCGCAGCTCCTGCCAGGTGCCGTCGAGCCGCTGCGCGGCGGCGCGCCGCTTGCCGCCGCGCACCGCCAGCGTGCCCTTGCCGCGGGCGATCACGACGACCTCGACGGCGCCGTCGTCGGCGCGCGGCACCGTCAGCACCGCCTGGCGGGCGCGCAGCTCGCGGCCGCGATCGCCGTCGACGTCGCGGACGTCGCCCCAGGCGCTGCGGTAGGCGAGGTCGTACTTGCGCAGGCCCTCGGCCGCGACCGGGATCACCAGGCCGGCGTCGCGCAGGTCCCAGCGGGCGCGGTTGGCGACGAGATCGATGCGCGGGGTCGCCGCCAGGGCCGGCGGCGGCGGCGGCTCCACCGCCGCCGCGCCCGGGGCGACGCCGCCGGCCGCGCCCTGGCCCGGCCCCGGCGCGGTGACGGCGGCGGTCGGCGCGCGCGGCTGCGGCGCCGCGCCGTCGCCGCAGCCGGCGACCACGACGCGCGCGCGAGCGCCAGCGCCAGCGCCAGCGCCACGCCCACGCGCCGCGCGGCCGGCGCCGCGCCCGTCGGTGCCGCCGCGACCACTACGAGCCCAGCCTCGGGACCGAGCCGGGCCGGTACTCGACGATCTCCATCTTGACGTCGCCGTAGTCGGTGTGCGCGACCATGACCAGCGGCACCCGGTCGGCGTCGTCGGAGATCCACAGCGAGTACGGCCGCGCCGCGACCCCGGGGTCGAGCGTGCCGTCGCGGCGGACCCGCCGCGACACGCCCTCGAGGTGGACCGCCGGCAGCGTCCCGAGCTCGGTGACGACGTCCTCGTAGCCGGCCAGGGTCACCTGGGTCCGCCAGACGTAGCGGCTGCGCACGATGTCGGCGGTCGCGGTCGTGCCCTCGGGCGGGTCCCAGGTCCGCAGCACCATCAGGAAGCTGTTCATGTCGAACAGCGGCGCGTCGCCGACGTGCTGCTCCTCGTCGACGTCGCCGAGGTCGGGGCGGCTGACCCGCACCGGGAAGGTCCCCGACGACACGTCGACCAGCGTCGACTCCGAGACCTCGACCTGCTGGTCGTCGGCGGACGCCAGCTCCTCGGACCGGAACACCACCGAGCGCGACGTCGCGGTGTCGATCCACGACGTGAAGTGATCGTTGACCTCGTGGACCAGCGACACCAGCTGGCTCGAGTGGACGCCGGACTGCACGACCACGACCGGGTGCCCGGCGACCTCGTCGACGTCGCCGACCACGATCACGAACGACGCCATCAGCAGGCCGTGCAGGCTGAGGCGGTAGGTCATCTGCTCGCCGGGGGCCACGAACGGGGCCCGGGTCGCGAACGCCTCGGTCGCCACCGGGTCGTCCTTCCAGGCGGTGTCGCCGCTGCTGGCGTTCCGCGGCGTGGTGGCGTGGCCACCACAGGCGACGAGGGTCAGCAAGACCCCACAGATCCAGGCGCTCGGCACGTCCCCGAGGGTAGCAGACCCGGTGCGATCGCACCGTGACGGCCCGGTGGCGGCCTGGACAATCGGTCGGATCCGACTAGGATTCGCGCATGCTTCGCAGCACCCTGCTCGTCACCCTGACCGCCGCCGCCGCGCTCGCCGGCACGGCGTGTACCAAGGACTCGGCCGCCACCAGCCAGAGCTCCGCCATGCCCAAGGACGCCGAGGCGCGCATGGCGCGCCTCGAGAAGCGGATCGACAAGATCCAGGAGGTCCTGGAGAAGGTGCTGCCCCCCGCCGAGGCGGATCCCGAGGCGACCTACTCGGTGCCCGTCGATCCGATGGACCCGGTCGAGGGCCCGGCCGACGCCAAGGTGACGATCGTCGAGGGCTACGAGTTCGCGTGCCCCTACTGCTTCATGGCCCACCCGGTGGTCGAGCAGCTGCGCGCCGAGTTCCCCAACGACGTCCGCGTCGTCTCCAAGTACTTCGTGATCCACCCGCAGGCGGTCCCGGCCGGCCTCGCGGTGTGCGCCGCCAACAAGCAGGGCAAGTTCACGGAGTTCAAGGAGGCGCTGTGGACCCAGGCCTGGTCCCCCGAGGGCCGGCCCATCACCGACCAGCTGACCCCGGAGAGCATGGAGAAGTTCGCCGGCCAGCTCGGCCTCGACACCGAGAAGTTCAAGGCCGACATGTCCGGCCCCGACTGCAAGGGCTGGCTCGAGCGCAGCCGCGACACCCTCACCCCGGTCGGCACCAACGGCACCCCGGCCTTCTACATCAACGGTCACCAGACCGGCCTCGGCCGCCCCGACGACATGAAGAAGCTGGTCGCCGACGCCCTGTCGAAGGCCGACCAGACCATCTCCGGCGGCGTCAAGCAGGCCGATTTCTACCAGGTCGCGGTCGTCGACCAGGGCCTCAAGAAGGTCAAGGGCTGGTTCGAGCTCGACGAGTAGCGACGCCTGCGAGCCGACCGCGACCGCCGCGGTCGGCCGCCCGATCGGCGACCTGTCAAGGCGCGTGAGGGCACGGGGCTTCCCGCGGCGTACGCGCACGCGGTATGAAGCGCGCGGCCTGCACCCCGGGCCGCGCAACCCCCCGCCGGAGGTCCCGATGTCTTCGATTCGCCTGAGCCTTGTCGCCTCGCTCGCCTCGCTGGTCCTGATCCCCCTCGCCGCCTGTGGCAGCGACACGGGCGACGCCCCCGACGCGAGCCTGCAGCTCCTCGACGCGCCGCCGCCCCCCGACGCCGAGCCGCCGCCCGACGCCCCGGCCTGCCAGCTGACCGAGTGCGACGGCCTGTGCACCGACACCGACGTCGACCCGCTCAACTGCGGCGTGTGCGGCATGGAGTGCCAGGGCGGCGCCGAGTGTAGCGGCGGCGAGTGCACGTGCGTCGTCGACTACGTGCCCGCGACCCCGACGTTCCTGTTCAACCAGGTCAACGGCACCGCGGTGCCGGGCGCGACCGCCGGCTTCGGCATCTACTCGTACGCCGGCGTCGCCAACCTGATGCTGGCCGCCTACCCGACCGACACCGTCGTCGTCGGTCAGGGCTACGACCTGTCGATGGGCACCCTCGGCACCCCGCCGCTGCTCGGCGTCAGCTACGACTTCGACGTCCAGAACCAGATGCCGTCGAACGTCATCCACTACGCCACCGCCGGCACGCTGGTGTTCGACACCATCTGCACCGACGGCTTCACCGGCCACGCCACCGACGTGACCTTCTCCGGCGTCACCAGCCTCACCAACCCGACGATCGACCCCAACGGCTGCACCTTCACCGTCGCGTCGGTGAGCTTCGCGTTCGGCGCGGCCTGCCAGAACCAGTGACGAGCGCAGCCGCGGTGCGGTAGCGTGCCGCCATGTCCCGCGGCCCGATCCCGACCTGGCACTTCGCGATGGCGGTGGTCCGGCTGGGCCACCGCTTCCTGCTGACCCAGGAGCGCAAGTACGGCAGCACCTGGTCGCTGCCGGGCGGTCGGGTCGAGCCGGGCGAGGGCCTCGCCGAGGCCTGCGTCCGCGAGGTCCTCGAGGAGACCGGGATCCCGGTCGTCCTCGACGGCGTGCTGCGTGTCGAGCACACGCCGTCGCGGTCCGGCGCGCGGGTCCGGGTCATCTTCGTGGCGACGCCGCGCGACGACACGCCGCCCAAGCAGGAACCCGACGAGGAGTCGCTGCAGGCGGCGTGGCTGACCCTCGACGAGATCGCGGCGCGGCCGCTGCGCGGCGCCGATCTGCGGGCCCTGCTCGAGAGCGTCGCCGCCGGGCGCGCGGTGTTCCCGCTCGACGTCCTCGGCCAGGAGCTGAGCGTCTAGCCTGGAGCGCATCTCAGCGGATCGTCTCGGCGCCCGCCCGCTCGACTTCGGGGTCGCGGCTGCGCCGCTCCCCCTCCGCTCGGGGTGCGCGAGGTGGTGAGATGCGTTCGAGCCAGGCCCGACGCGGGCGCCGGGGCGGGGCGACCGGTCCGGATGCGACGGGCCCGTCACCGGCCGCGCCGACGTCGACGGCCGCGCCCCGCGGCGGTCCGAGATCGACCGACGCACTCTGGCGGCCGCGACGGCTTGTCTCCCGCGCCACTTCGCGCTGGAATGCGGAGCCAAAGAGGATCATCAGAGTGTCTCATCCGACGCTGGAGAAGTATCGCGGCCGGCTCGTCACGGTCCGCGCACCCGGGCTGCGCGGCAAGCGCACGGGCTGGGTCATCGACGAGGACGACGAGAGCTACGACTGGCGCAGCGACCTCGGCGACGCCGAGGACCAGGTCGACGCCGGCGAGCTGTTGCCGATCGTCTACCTCGGCGAGGTCGACGACGGCGAGCTGGTCGAGGGCGAGGGCTTCCTGCTGCTGGAGCCCGAATCTCAGGACCTGTTCCTGGTCGACGAGGGCAGCCTCGACGAGGAGCCGCGCGGCTCGCTCGACGAGCTGGTGCTGACCCCCATCGCCGGGCTCGACGACGACGACGACGAGGACGAGGACTACGACGTCGATGACGACGACGACCTCCCCGACGCTGGCGACGGCGTGGTCGGCGACGACGACGAGGGCGACGCCGAAGCGTCGGACGAGGACGAGTAGGCCCGGCGGGCGACGGGATCGTCGCCCGCGGCGGAGCGCCGCTCAGTCCTTTCGGTGGGTTGCGAGATCGTCGCAGAAACCTGTTGCGCTCGCTGAGCGGAATGAATATTCATTCCTCACCGACCGATGAGCTCCCCCGCCGCCACCACGTCCCGCACGACCCTCAGCGGCGAGGCCGCCAAGGCGTTCAAGCGGGACGCCATCCTGGTGGCCGCGGTCGACCTGTTCGTCGAGCGCGGCTTCCACGGCACGGCGGTGCCCGAGATCGCGGAGCGCGCCGGCGTCGGCGCCGGCACCATCTACCGCTACTTCGCCTCCAAGGAGGCGATCGTCAACGCGATCTACCAGCGCTACAAGGGCGAGATCTTCGCCCGCATCATGAAGGGCTTCCCGCTCGAGGCCCCCGCCCGCCAGCAGTTCCATCACATGTGGCAGGGCTTCGCGGCGTTCGCCACCGCCGAGCCCAAGGCGTTCGCGTTCCTCGAGCTGCACCACCACGCCTCGTACCTCGACGCCGAGAGCTGCGGCGTCGAGGACCGGGTGATGCGCCTGGGGCTCGGCTTCGTCCAGGCCGCCCAGGCCCGCGGCGAGCTCAAGGCGATGCCCGCCATGCTGCTGATCTCGATCGCCATCGGCGCCTTCAACGGCGTCATGCGCAAGGCCTGGGAAGGCCACCTCGAGCTCACCCCCGAGCTCATCGCCCAGGCCGAGCAGTGCGCCTGGGAAGCCATCCGCGCCTGACCCCGTGACGGTCGTGGGCCGCCCCGCCCACGGCTTCTCTTTCGTCCCGAACGGAATGAACATTCATTCCCAATCAACCAAACGCCCGGAAGTCCAGCAGATCGCAAGGAGAGCCACGCCATGTCCACCAAGCCCCAGATCGTCCTGCTCACCGGCGCCACCGCCGGCATCGGTCGCACCACCGCGCTGTACCTCGCCGGCCAGGGTCACCACGTGATCGCGACCGGGCGCCGGGTCGCCCAGCTCGAGGCGCTGCGCGCCGAGGCCGTCGCCAAGCAGCTGCCGGGCAAGCTCGACGTCACGCCGCTCGACGTCACCTCGCTCGAGTCGATCGATCGCGCCGTCGTCGAGGTCAACCGGCTCACCGCCGGCTACGGCGTCGACGTGCTGATCAACAACGCCGGCTTCGGCCTGCTCGGGCCGATGTCCGAGATCGGCGATGCCGAGCTGCGCCGCCAGTTCGACACCAACGTCTTCGGCCTGATGGCGGTGACCCGCGCGTTCCTGCCGGCGATGCAGGCGCGCCGCGCCGGCAAGCTGATCAACGTCTCGAGCGTCGGCGGCCGCATCACGCTGCCGTACTTCGGCGCCTACAACGGCACCAAGTACGCGGTCGAGTCGTTCTCGGACGCCCTGCGCTACGAGCTGCGCCCGTTCGGCATCCACGTCGTCGTGATCGAGCCCGGCGCGATCCGGACCAACTTCGGCGACACCGCGATGACCTCGGTCAACGCCTACGACGACACCGTCTACGGCGCCGCGCTGGCCAAGGCCGACCAGATGCGCGCGCGCATGGAGTCGACCGCCGCCGCGCCCGAGACCGTGGCCCGCGGCATCGCCCGCGCCATCCGCCGCCGCCGCCCCGCCGCCCGCTACGTGCTGCCGTACTTCAACAGCGGCGTCTTCGTGCTGCGCGCGCTGCTGCCGCAGCGGGCCTGGGACTGGGCGATGCGCCGCCTCGGCTACCTCAGCCCGCGCCTGCTCGACGCCCGCCCCACCGAGGCGCTGCCGTCGCCGACCGCGTCGTGAGCCGCGGCCGGCTGCGCGCCCCGCGCGAGTGAGCTAGGGTCGCGCGATGGACCTCGCCGCTCCCTACGCCGAGCACGTCGCGCACCTCACCGCCGCGTACGGCCGCGCCGCCGCCGCGGCCGGCTACGACGTCGTCGTCGTGCACGCCGGCCGCGCCACCCTCCGCGATCGCTTCGACGACCAGCACTGGCCGCTGCGTCCGACGCCGGCCTTCGCGCACTGGCTCCCGCTCGCCGAGCCGGACGCGTGTCTGGTGCTGGTCGCCGGGCGTCGCCCCCGCCTGCTCCGCCCCCGCATCGACGACTACTGGGAGGCGCCGCCGCCGCCGCCGCCGCCGTGGGTGCTGGCACAGTTCGACGTCGAGGACGGCGACCCCGCGCGCGCGACCTTGCCCGCCGGGCGGCGCGCCGTGGTGTCGAGCGCGCCGGCGCCGTGGCTCGACGCCGGCGACGCCGACGTCAACCCGGCGGCGCTGATCGCCGGGCTCGACGCGGTCCGCACCCGCAAGACCGCCTACGAGCGCGCGTGCCTGGCCGAGGCCACGCGCCGCGCGGTCCGCGGTCACCGCCGCGCCGTCGCCGACTTCACCGCCGGCGATCCGTCGGAGCTGGCATTGCACCTCGCCTACCTCGACGCCAGCGGCCAGGACGACGTCGACACGCCGTACAAGAACATCGTCGCGCTCGGCGAGCACGGCGCGTTCCTGCACTACGTCACCTACCAGGCCCAGGCGCCGGGCCGCGCCGCGCAGTCGCTGCTGGTCGACGCCGGCGCGCAGTGCCACGGCTACGCCTCGGACATCACCCGCACCACCGTGCGCGGCCACGGCGCCGACGTCGATCTGTTCCGCGCCCTGGTCGAGCGGGTCGACGCCTACCAGCAGGCGCTGATCCGGCAGATCCAGCCCGGGCTGCCCTACGAGGAGCTGCACGACCGCAGCCACGAGCTGCTCGCCGAGGCGCTGGTCGATCTCGAGATCGGGCGCGGCTCGGCGGAGGCGCTGGTGGCGCGCGGCGTGACCCGCGCGCTGTACCCGCACGGCCTCGGCCACTCGCTCGGCATCCAGGTCCACGACGTCGGCATGAAGCCGAGCGCGCCCCGCGCCGACAACCCGTGGCTGCGCAACACCAGCACGATCGAGGTCGGCCAGGTGTTCACGATCGAGCCCGGCTGCTACGTCATCGAGGCGCTGCTGGCGCCGCTGCGCGCGGACGATCGCCGCGGCCTGCTCGACTGGGACGCGGTCGCCGCGCTGGGCCGGTTCGGCGGGGTCCGCATCGAGGACAACATCGCGGTCACCGCCGACGGCATCGTCGACCTGACCCGCGACGCGTTCGCGGCGGCCTGACCGCGCCGACCGGCCGCCCGGCGCGCGGCGCCCGGCGCGGGCCTGACCGCGCCGGCGCGACGTGGTATGCACCCGGCCATGTTCCGTCGTTCCGTCCTCGCCTCCTTCGTCGTCGTCGCGACCGCGGTGGCCGGGTGCCAGAAGGGCACCGACGCGCCGGCCGCCAAGTCCAAGGAGGCCGACCCGGCGGTCGACCTGCCCGAGCGGGCCACCAAGCCGACCGCGGAGCGGCCGCCGACCCCGCCGGCGCCGCCCAAGGCGACCGCCAAGCAGGTGCCGGCGCCGTTCGACGTCAAGACCCCGCCCGGCGACGCCGAGAAGACCGCCAGCGGGATGATCTTCAAGAGCATCACCGAGGGCACCGGCGCGACGCCCGGTCCCAACGATCAGGTCAAGGTCCGGTACTCGGCGTGGCGCGAGGACGGCACCACCTTCGCGACCACCGAGCCGGCGACCGAGCCGACCGCGATGTTCCTGTTCTCGAGCGCGCCCGGCTTCACCGAGGCGCTGCAGAAGATGAAGGTCGGCGGCAAGGCGATGTTCTGGCTGCCGCCGAACATCGGCTACCCCGGCACGCCGCGCGGCAACCCCGAGACCCTGGCCTACGCGGTCGAGCTGGTCGACGTCGTGTGGTCGCCGGCGACCCCACCCGACGTCGCCAAGGCGCCGGCCGACGCCACCCGCACCAAGTCCGGCCTGCGCTGGAAGAAGGTCAAGAGCGCCAGCGGCGACAAGCCGCGGGCGTGGGACGTCGTCCACCTCGCGTACACCGGCTGGGACGCGACCGGCAAGATCATCGACTCGAGCGAGGTCTACGGCAAGCCGGTGACCGCGCCGCTGGACCGGCTGCCGCCGGTGTTCGGCGAGGTGCTGCCGCAGCTGGCCGCCGGCGAGCGCGCCCGCATGTGGTTCCCCGCCGAGACCCTGGGGCCGCGCCGCCCGGGCATGCCCGAGGGCGATCTGTGCTTCGAGGTGTCGCTCACCGAGATCACCCGCCGCGCCGAGCCGCCCAAGGCGCCGGCGACCGTGGCCAAGCCGCCGGCCGACGCCAAGAAGACCCCCAAGGGCGTCTCGTACCAGGTGCTCGCGACCGACCCGTCGCTGCCCGGCGCCGGCACCAAGCCGGCGGCCACCGACCGGGTCACCGTCAACTACTCGGGCTGGACCACCGACGGCAAGCTGTTCGACAGCTCGATCCCCGACGGCACGCCGCGGACGTTCTCGGTCAACGGCGTGATCGCCGGCTGGACCGACGCGCTGCTGATGATGTCGGTCGGCGACACCTGGCGGGTGTGGATCCCCGAGGAGCTGGCCTACAAGGGCGCGCCCAACAAGCCGCAGGGCATGCTGGTGTTCGACGTCCAGCTGCTCGGCATCAACCAGCCGCCGCCGACGCCCGCGCACGGCGCCCCGTGATCCCGCCGGCGGCGGTGCTCGCGGCGTGGGGCTGGCGCGCCGAGCAAGCGACGCCGCTCGCGGGCGGGCTGATCAACGCCACCTTCGCGATCCGCGACGGCGACGCGCCGGTCGCGGTGCTGCAGCGGCTGCACCCGGTGTTCGGCGCCGAGGTCAACCTCGACCTCGAGGCGGTCACCGCGCACCTGGCGGCGCGCGGGCTGACCACTCCGCGGCTGCGGCGCACCGTCGGCGGCGACGCCTGGGTCGAGGACGGCGGCGTGTGGCGCGCGCTGACCTGGGTCGACGGCACCACCGTCCACGCGGTGCCGGACCCGCGCTGGGCCACGGCCGGCGGCGAGCTGGTCGGCCGGTTCCACCGCGCGGTCGACGACCTGCGCCACGACTACCACTTCGCGCGCGCCGGCGTGCACGACACCGCGGCGCACCTGGCGCGGCTGCAGGCCCGGCTCGACGGCGACGCCGCGACGGCAGGCGACGGCGACGGCGACGGCGACGCCGCGACGCCCGCGCTGATCGGCGACGCCCGCGCGCTCGGCGCCGAGATCGTGGCGACCGCGGCCGACCTGCCGCCGCTGGATCCCGCGGCGCCGCGCCGCCACGTCCACGGCGACCTCAAGCTCTCGAACCTGCTGTTCGACGACGCCGGGGCGACGCCGCGCGGCATTTGCCTGCTCGACCTCGACACCCTCGGCCGCGGCACGCTGGCCTTCGAGCTCGGCGACGCGATGCGGTCGTGGTGCAACCCGCGCGGCGAGGACGAGGCCGCGGCCCGCTTCGAGCTGCCCATCTTCGCCGCCGCGATCGCGGCGTGGCGCGACGTCGTCGGCGACCGCTACGGCCGCGACGAGCTGGCCTCGGTCGCGGTCGGGCTCGAGACCGTGTGCGTCGAGCTGGCGGCCCGGTTCTGCGTCGACGTCTTCGACGACGCCTACTTCGGCTGGGATCCGGCGCGGTTCGGCTCGCGGCGCGCCCACAACCTGGTGCGGGCGCGCGGCCAGCTGGCGCTCGGCCGCCAGGTCCGCGACCACCGCGACGCCCTGCTGGCCGCGCTCCTGGCGTGACCGGCGTCGCGCCCGGCGCGCGCGCCGGCGCCGCCGCCAACCGGCTGTGATCCGCGGATCGCAGGGGCTGCGGGCGGCTGTGAGCGGACGTGGTTCCGGGGGCCCGGGTTCTGGGCCACAATGCCCGTCCATGCTCCCGCGCACCCGGCTCGTGTCCGCCGCGCTGCTCGCCGCCGCCGCGGCCGTCGTCGCCCCCGCCACCGCCACCGCGTTCGTCCCCGGCCGCGCCCTCCACCACGCCCCGCCGGTCGCCGCCGCCCCCGCCGCCGCGGTCAAGGCGCCGCTGCGCCAGGGCATCGACGTCACCGCGGTGATGCCGACCCGGGTCGGCCACGCCTGGCAGCGCTTCCGCGACGCCGAGGGCGCCGGCTGGCGCGCCACCTGGGACCGCGCCACCGGCGTGCCCAGCCGGATCTGGGGCAGCCACGTCGACGTCCCCGGCGCCAACCGCTCGCCCGACGTCGCGCTGTGGGCGGCGCTGCGCTTCCTCGCCGACCACGTCGACCTGCTGGCGCCCGGCGCGTCGCCGACCGACTTCGTGCCGGTGTCGAACCACGACGACGGCCACGGCCTGCGCTCGATCGGCTTCGCCCAGTACCACCAGGGCGTGCGCGTGGTCGGCGGCCAGGTCAGCTTCCGCTTCAAGCACGACCGGCTGTTCGTGATCGCGTCGCAGGCGCTGCCGCGGGTCCGGGTGCCGGCGATCGCGCGCGGCCGCGCCGCCGCCGCGGTCGTCGACCAGGCCCGCGACGCCACCGCGACCGAGCTCGGCCTCACCGGCGCGACCGCGCGGGCCGCGGGCGACGCCGTGATCGTGCCGCTGGTCACCGACGACGCCGTCCTCGGCTACCGCCTGGCCGCGCCGGTCGACGTCGACGCCGGGGCCGCCGGGGCCTGGACGGTCTACGCCGACCCGACGTCGGGCGCGCCGCTGGTGCGCGTCGATCGCCGCCACTGGGCCACCGGCACCGTCCTGTTCGACGCCCCCGAGCGCTACCCCGGCGGCGGCCGCGTCGACTACCCGGCGCGCCTGGTCAACGTCACCGTCGACGGCGGCCCGGCGACGACCTCGGCGGACGGCACGGTGGCGTGGGGCCGCGACCAGTCGGTCCCGCTGGTCACGACCGTCGGCGGCGAGCGGGTCCAGATCATCAACGTCGACAGCGCCGGCGGCGACGATCCGCCGGAGGCCACCGCCAACCTGACGATCGCGCCCGACGGCACCGCGCGGTGGAGCGAGGCCGGCACCGACATCCTCGACGCCCAGCTCGCGACCTACGTCCACGCCCAGATCGCCAAGGACTTCGCGCGCACGATCCTCACCGATCCGCAGGCGCTGGCCTACGTCGACGACATCCTGCCCGCGACCGTCAACATCAACG
This sequence comes from Kofleriaceae bacterium, assembly GCA_020633495.1. Taxonomy (GTDB): domain Bacteria; phylum Myxococcota_A; class Polyangia; order Haliangiales; family Haliangiaceae; genus WYBA01. The sequence goes on from JACKDR010000005.1 coordinate 149,713, forward strand.
ACGACTGCAACGCCTACTACACCCGCAACAGCGACCAGCAGGGCACCGTCAACTTCTTCGCGGCGTCGCCGCAGTGCGAGAACACCGGCCGCCTCGCCGACGTCGTCTATCACGAGTTCGGCCACGGCGTGCACGACTTCTCGGTGATCGACGGCGTCGGCTCGTTCGACGGCGCGATGAGCGAGGGCGCGGCCGACTTCCTGTCGGCGATCATCACCGAGGACCACGGCATGGGCCGCGGCTTCTTCTACGACGACCGGCCGCTGCGCGACATCGACGAGGCCGACCGCGAGCGGATCTGGCCCGACGACGTCGGCGAGATCCACGACACCGGCATCATCTACAGCGGCGCGCTGTGGGACATGCGCAAGGCCGCGATCGACCTGCTCGGCGACGTCGAGGGCCGCGCCTTCGCGGCGCGCATCTACGTCGGCACGCTGCAGCGCGCGACCGACATCCCGTCGTCGCTGCTCGAGGCGCTGGTCACCGACGACGACGACGGCGACCTCGGCAACGGCACCCCCAACGAGTGCCTGATCCGCGAGGCCTTCGGCCGCCACGGCCTGCGCACCGTGTCGGCGTCGATCGAGAACGTCGGCGCCCTCGCCGCCACCGCCGGCGAGACCACGACCCCGGTCACGGTCACGCTGGGCGGGCTGTCGGTGGCGTGCACCGGCGACGAGGTCGACCACGTCACGCTGTCGTGGCTGCCGCGCAGCGACGCCGACTCGCCGGCGACCGGGTCGACGCTGATGTCGCCCGGCCCGGGCGACACCTTCACCGGTGACCTGCCGCTGCCCGATCCCGGCCAGGTCGGCCTGTACCGGGTCGAGGTCAGCTTCTTCGACGGCACGTCGACGCTGTTCCCCGACAACCGCGGCGACCCCTACTACGAGGTCTACCGCGGCGAGACCGTCGAGCTGTACTGCGACGACTTCGAGGCCGATCCGTTCGCCCCCGGGCCCGACGCCTGGACCCACGGCGCCGAGGCCGGCGACGACCCGTGGCAGTGGGGCCCGCCGCTGGGCCTCGCCACCGACCCCGACGCCGCGTACTCCGGCGACAACGTCGTCGGCATGTGGCTCGACTCCGACGACGGCCAGTACCAGCCGTCGAGCGTGTCGTGGCTGCAGTCGCCGGTGATCGACGTCGGCGACTACAGCGACGTCCGCCTCCACTACCGGCGCTGGCTCGGCGTCGAGGACGGCTTCTACGACAAGGCGACGATCTACGCCAACGGCGAGGTCGCGTGGCAGAACTACGACAGCGGCCAGAGCCTCGACGCCAGCCGCCACACCCTCGACGCCGACTGGGTCTTCAAGGACGTCGCGCTGTCGACCCGGATCTACGACGGCACGGTCCAGCTGATGTTCGAGCTGACCTCCGACGAGGGCCTCGAGTTCGGCGGCTGGACCCTCGACGACGTCTGCGTGGTCGCCAACCCCAACAGCGTGTGCGGCGACGGCGTCATCACCGGCTCGGAGCAGTGCGACGACGGCGACGACAACGCCGACGCCCCCGACGCCTGCCGGGTCAACTGCCGGCGCGCCCGCTGCGGCGACGGCATCGTCGACCAGCTCGAGCAGTGCGACGACGGCGGCCGCGCCGACGGCGACGGCTGCTCGCGGATCTGCGAGCTCGAGGGCGAGCCGGACGGCTGCTGCTCGTCGAGCGACCAGCCGTCGAAGGCGATCGCGCCGCTGCTGCTGGCGGCGTTCGGGCTGCTGGCGATGCGGCGGCGCCGTCGCCCCGGGCCGCGGGCGTGACCGCGGCCGCCCCGTGCCGCGCCGACGTCGAGGCCGCCGCGGCCCGGCTGGCCGGCCTGGTCCGGCGCACGCCGGTGCTGCGGGTCGCGGCGCTCGACGCCCGCGCCGGCGCCGAGCTGTGGCTCAAGTGCGAGAACCTCCAGGACGTCGGCGCCTTCAAGGCGCGCGGCGCGCTGCACGCGGCGTCCCGGCTGAGCGAGGCGCAGCGGGCCCGCGGCCTGGTCACCTACTCGTCGGGCAACCACGCCCAGGCGGTGGCGGCGGCGGCGCGGCGGCTGGGCGTGCCGGCGACGATCGCGATGCCCGTCGACGCGCCGGCGATCAAGGTCCGCGGCGTCGAGCGCCTCGGCGGCACGATCGTCCGCGCCGGCACGACCTCGGACGACCGGCGCGCCGCCGCGCTCGAGATCGTCGCGCGCACCGGCGCCGCGCTGATCGAGCCGTTCGATGACGACGACGTCATCGCCGGCCAGGGCACCGCGACCCTCGAGCTCCTGGCCCAGGTCGCCGAGGCCGGCGGCGCCCTCGACGCGGTGGCGGTGCCGGTGGGCGGCGGCGGCCTGGTCGCCGGCGCCGCGCTGGCCTGCGAGGGCACGGGGATCGCGGTGTGGGGCGTCGAGCCCGCGGCCGCGAACGCGCTGGGCGCCAGCCTCGCCGCCGGCGAGCGGGTCGCGGTCCCGCCCGGGCCGACGATCGCCGACGGCCTCAAGCCGGTGATGATCGGCGCGCGCAACTTCGCGATCGCGCGACGCCTGCTGGCCGGCGCGGTCACCGTCGACGACGACGAGCTGGGCGACGCGCTGGTCGCGCTGCTGCTCGAGGCCAAGGTGCTGGTCGAGCCCAGCGGCGCCGCCGCGCTGGCCGCCGCGCTGCGCGGCCTGCCCGGCCGCCCGGCCCGGGTCGGCGTGATCCTGTCCGGCGGCAACGTGGCGCCGGAGCTGATCGCGCGGCTGCTGGCGCGGCACGGGTAGCGCCAGCGCCAGCGCCAGCGCCAGCGCCAGCGCCGCGCGCGCCAGGGGAGCGCGCCCGCCGGCCCCGGCGGCGGCGGCGTGCGACGCCGCGGCCGCGCCGGCCCGGGCGCGTCAGCAGCCGTCGGGCGCCAGCGCCGCGGTCGGGGTCCCGGCCTCGGCCTTGACGCCGCGCTGGGTGACCTTCGACGGGCAGTCCCAGCGCAGCGCCGCGTCCTGGCAGCGGGCGCAGGTCAGGCCGTCGATCTCGACCGCGCCGCCGCCGCTGACCCGGACCCCGCCGCCGGCCGCGTCCTCGACGACGAGGTGGCGCAGCACGCTCGCCACCGCGTGGCCGTAGAGCTCGACGCCCGGCCACGCGCCGGCCTCGTCGCGCGGCCCGACCAGGGTCACCGGCTCGGCGGCGGTGCCCTCGACGCGCAGCGTGCCGGCGCCGTCGTAGCCGACGTACAGCGCGCCCTGATCGGTGAAGTCGTAGCGGGCGCCGGCGGGCAGGGTCAGCGCGCCGCCGCCGTCGACGTAGACCTCGCCGCCGACGACGACGCGGGCGCCGACCTGGCGCGGCCAGGTCACGACCTGGGTGACGCGGCCGCCCTCGACGGTGATGACCTGGCCGGCGCCGTAGGCGTTGTCGGCGGCCAGCGCGGCGAGGTGGCGCGGCGTCAGCGCCAGCGCGGCGTCGCGGTTGCCGGTGAGCTGGGCGTGCTCGAGGGCGCGCAGCTCGGTGTTGGCGTCGGCGGACAGCCCGACGACGTTGTCGGCGAAGGTCGTCGACGACACCGCCAGGGTGCCGCCCTCGCCGCGCAGCGCGCCGTGGCCGGCGTCGCCGCCGTGCTCGAAGCGCGCGTGCTCGACCCGCACGGTGCCGTGCGGGTAGGCGACGACGCCGTGGCTCCAGGCGCCGGGGCTGGCGTCGCCGCTCGACGTGAACGTCACCGGCGCGGCCTCGCTGCCGGCCGCGACCAGCTCGCCGTCGCCGTCGTAACCGACGTAGAGCGCGCCGTCGCCGCCGAACCGCAGCGTCGTGCCGGGCGCCACCGTCACCGTCGCCTTGCCCGGCTTGCCCTGGACGTAGACCTCGCCGCTGACCATCAGCGGCGCGCCCTGCGCCACCCAGGTCGCCGACCTCGCCGCGGTGCCGGCGCGCAGCTCGATCACCGCGTCGGCGGGCCAGGTGTTGCCGGCGCCCAGCCCCGGCATCGCGGCCGGCGCCAGGCTCATCGCGACCTCACCGGCCGCGTCGATGGTGTTGCCGGTGAAGCCGGCGAGCACGACGTCGTCGGCGAGGCGGACCGCGCCGCCGCGCAGGGCGCGGAAGGTGCTGCCCTCGACGGTCAGGTCGCTGGCCTCGACGTCGAGTCCGACGTCGGCGTGCTCGAGGATCAACCCGGCGACGCGCGACCGCGACGCCTGGCGGTGGAGGTGGACCCCGACCCAGGCGCCGGGCGTGGCGTCGCCGGCGGAGGTGAAGCGCACCGGCTGGTCCTTGGTGCCGCGCACCTCGAGCCGCGACGGCGTCGCGTAGCCGACGAACAGGCCGGCGCCGGGCTGGAAGCGCAGCGTCGCCCCGGCCTCGACGATCAGCTGGCCCTCGACGTGGTAGTCGCCCTCGACGACGGTCGTGCAGCCGGCCGGGATCGTGCGGGCGAGGCCCTCGTCGGCGCCGCGCAGCGCCGGCGGGCACTCGCTCACCGGCCGCAGCGCCCCGGTCGCCTCGGTGGTCGCCGAGCGGGTGCCGTCGCCGGCGGCGGCGGTCCCGGCCGCGGCCGCGGTCCCCGCGGCGGCGCCGGTGCCCGACGACGGCGGTGGCTTGGCGGGCTCGGACGACTTGCAGGCGCTGGCCGCGGCCAGCACGACGACGACGGCGATGGAGGTGCGCATGATGGCGCCGCGATGTAGCACGCGCGCCCGGCGCCGCGATCGCGGTGCGGCGCCACGCCTCAGCGGCGAGTTCACGCACCCGGATCTCGACGCCGCCGCTTGACGACGCGCGGCGCCGTCACCCGTCGCGCGCGCCGTCGCGGCCCGCGTGGCGCCCGACCGGTCAGCGCGCGAGGAGCCTTCGATCTCTCAGCGCGCGCCGCCGCGGGCGCGCCGCGGGCGCGGCGCGAGCAGCTCGTCGCGATCGACCCAGCCGTCGCCGTTGGCGTCGAGGCGCTGCAGGCGGCGCGCGAGCCGGGGCGGCACCTCGGCGGGGCCGAGCCGACCGTCGCCGTCGGCGTCGAGGCGCTGGATCAGGCGATCGAAGCGCGCGGCGCGGGCGGTCGCGCGCTCGGCCGGATCGAGCTTGCCGTCGCCGTCGGCGTCGAAGCGGGCGAGCCGGGCCTGGCGGCGCGCGGCCTTGCGCGCCGCCTTGCGCCGGGCCTTGCGCGCCTTGCCGGCCTTGCGCGCCTTGCCGGCCTTGCCGGCCTTGCCGGCGTGCGCGCCGGCTTCGGCGCGAGCGTCACCGCCGGCGTCGGCGCGGGCGGGCGCGGCCAGCGCGGCGGCGGGGATCAGGGTCGCGACGGTCGCGACGAGCAGGGAGCGGAGCAGCTTCATGCCGGGTTCGACCCGCGCCGGCCCGCGACGTTAAGCGCGACCGCGCCCGGGCGCGCCGCGGTGGCCGCCCCGCGCCGCTACTGGCACGGATCGTCGACACCGCCCGGCGCCACCACGACCGGGGTGCCGGTGGCCAGGTAGGTCTCGAAGAAGCACGCGTACTGGTGCTTGACCGCGTCGCTCTGGCGGTAGAGGTAGTGCGGATCGGCGATGCCGTCGCCGGCGTACTGCACGACCACGTTGGTGGTCGCGGCGCCGCCGTCGTGCGGCGTGTTGGCGGTGACCGGGTAGCCGACCAGGCCGTCGAGGCCGTCGAGGGCCAGCACGTCCTGCATCTCGGGCCACACCTCGTCGCCAGCCTGCTGGTTGCCGTACGACAGCGCCGCGGCGTCGTAGACGGTGGTCGGGAAGTAGACGTCCTGGTAGCCGACCGGCTCGTAGACGTGGCGCGGCGGCTGGCCGGGCAGCGGCCGCCGGCTCAGCCGCGACATCGCGACGATGGGCTCGGCGATCTCCCAGCCGGTGGCGATCAGATCGAGCGCGGGGTGCATGAAGTTGAGGCGATCGAAGTCGGTCGCGAACGCCGCGACCACCAGGGCCCGCGCGCCGGGCACGATCTCGGTCTCGAGCAGCATCAGGTTCCAGAAGCCGCCGGCGCCGGTCGGCACCAGCGCGCCGAACCGCGGCTCGACCGAGCCGATCATGTTGGTGTACATGCCGCCCATCGACTGGCCGCCGGCGACCAGCTTGGTGGCGTCGAAGTGGTGCGCGGAGGCGCCCGCCGGCAGCGTGATGCCGGTGCAGCCGGCCAGCGCGCTCGGCGGGATCTCCAGCGCCAGCAGCGCGTCGAGGAGCAGCCGCTGCTCGAAGACGCCCTGCTGGAACGTGAACGGGAACGCCGACAGGTTGTTGATGTTGAGGTACTCGTAGTCGCTGGCGCCGGCGAAGCGCTCGGGGTTGAGCGGCAGCGCGCTCGACGCCGCGGCGATGCCGTGCTTGGCGACGACGTAGCCCGGGCCCTCGCCGACCACCGGCTCCTCGCCGATCGCCAGGGTCTTGCCGAGGTCGACCAGGCCCGACGACAGCCCGCCCGAGCCGTGGAAGAACTGGTACAGGGGCCAGCCGTCGGCGGGCATCTCGCCGACCGGGATCGTGATCGTCAGCGGCACGGTCATCGTGGTCTGCATCCGCGGCGTGCCGTCGGCCTCGTACACGAACGCGCCCTCCTGCGAGAACGGCGGCGTGCCGACCTGGAACTGCGGGAACGTCACCGTGCCGACCAGCTCGCAGTAGCCGTCGTGGGCGGCGCCGTCGACGGGATCGACCGCGAGCGCCGAGATCGTGGCGTCGTAGGCGGCGCGCACCTGCTCGCTGCGGTCGTACATGACCTGGTTCTCGTCGCCGGTCGTGAACACGGTCGCGACCAGGACGTCGTCCGCGGCCACGCCGAGGTCGTCGAGCACCGGCCACAGCGGCGCGTAGACGTCGGCCGCGGCGGAGGCGCGACCGTCGCCGGTCAGCGTGCCGTCGCGCAGCGCGATCCAGTCGGGCGGCGGCGCCGCGGTCGGCGCGAAGGCCTGGCGCAGCACCACCGCGTAGGTCGTCGACGGCGCCAGCACGACGCCGGGGCGCGGCGCGATCGCCACCAGCGTCGGCGGCGCGAAGTCGTCCTGGACCAGGGTCTCGGCGACCAGCGGGTACAGCGTGCCGCGGGCGTCGGACGCCGGGTCGACGTCGACCAGGAACACCGCGGCGGCGGCGTCGGGGGCGATGACGTCGCCGTGCCGGCGCTCGGGCACCTCGACGTCGGCGGCGAACCGGACGTAGGTGACCGGCATCAGCGGCACGCCGACGTGCAGCCGGGCCGCCTCGAGCAGGTCCTCGACCAGCGGGACGTCGCGGGTGTTGGGGAAGCCGGCGAGGTCGAGCGTGCCGTCGGCGTTCAGGCGCAGGTCCGACGGGAACGGCAGGTCCCAGAACGTCGCGGCGGAGTCGGTGGCGCCGTGCAGGTCGAAGTAGACGTCGGGCTGCGCCGGCGGCTGGACGTCGTCGTCGCCGCAGCCGGCGGCCCACAGCGTGATCGCCGCGGCGACGCCGGCGTGGAGGGTGAGGGACCAGCGACTCGGGGTGGGACGGCGCGGCGACATCGGCTCGATAGTAGCCGAGGTGCCCGCGACGCGGCGGTCGCCCGGATCACGGCGACGCGCGGGCATCGCGCGCCTCGGGACCGCACACCGTCGGGCACGGGCACCGGCACGGGCACGGGCACGGGCACCCGCACGGGCACGGGCACGGGCACCGGCACGGGACTCCGGCAGGGTTAGCCCGAGATCGTGATCCGACCGCTCGAGCCGGCGAACCGGGGCGCGTCGGCGACGTGCTGGACCAGCTGGCTCAGCGACGCGCCCAGCTCGGGACCGCGGGCGATCAGCTGGTGCGCGCCCATCTGCATGAGCACCGCCGAGTCGGCGCTGCCGACGTCGTCGGCGATCGCCGCGACCACCGCGCCCTTGGCCTCCTCGAGGCCGCTGACGTACATGCACAGCTCGAGCGCGTTCATGCTGCCGGCCAGCCGGCTGTCGATGACGACCAGGTCGGGGTGATCGCGGCGCAGCTTGGCCACCGCCTCCTGACCGTCGCGCGCGGCGTCGACGGTGGCCCGCGGGTGGGCGCGGCGCACGATGCTCCACAGCGCGCGCACGCGATCGCCGTCGTCGTCGATCAGCAGCACCCGCACGACCCGGCGGGTCGCGGCGGCGCGCTCCTCGATCGAGGCCAGCTGGGCGGCGATCGCCTCGGCGGTGGGCCGCGCCGCCGGGTTCTTGTCGAGGAGCTCGGCGACCAGATCGCCGAGCTCGACCGGCAGATCGGGGCGCAGCTCGGCGAGCGGCGGCGGCCGGTGGTGGACGTGGCCGAACAGCGTCGCCTTGACGCTGTCGCCCAGGTACGGCGGCCGGCCGGTCGCCAGCTCGACCGCGAGGCAGCCCAGGCCGTAGACGTCGACCGGGCCCTGGACGTCGGGCTCCTGCAGGTTGCGCTGCTTGGTGACGATCTCGGGCGCCCAGCACACCGCGGCGGCGCCGATCGACGGCACCTGCGACATCGACAGGCTGCCGATCACGGCGCGCTCGGCGCCGACGCGCAGCACGGTCTCGCCCGACAGCTCGCCGGTCGCGATCCCGGCGGCGTGCGCGGCGACCATGCCCCGCGCGGTCCGGCGCAGCACGTCGAGCACCTCGCCCGGCGGCATCAGCGCGCCGGTCGCGACGTAGGCGGCGAGCAGCTCGTGCAGGGGCCGGCCGACCAGCCGCTCGGCGACGACGTACTCGACGCCGCGGTGGTTGCCGACGAGGTGCACGTCGGCGGCGATCTCGTCGCGGACCGCGGCGCAGCGGCGCGCCTCGTGGATCAGCGGCGTGGTGCCGGGGTCGCGCCACGCGACCTTGATCGCCACCGGCCGCTCCATGAGCATGTCCCAGGCCTCGAAGACCTGACCGTTCTCGGTCCGCGCGACCGGCTGGCGGACCTGGTAGGTCGACGCCACCACCTCGCCCGCGTTGAGCGCCGGCGCCTCGCTGTCGCGGAAGCCCGGCGGCGCCTGGAAGGTGCGCCCGGGATTCGACTTCTCTTTGCCACGCCAGCTCATCACGTTTCTGAGGAGACGGGCGGAAATCTACGCAACGCCAGCCCCGCGGTCCAGCAACAGCGGTGTCCAAGCGAGGGGGCCACCGCGGCCGCGCCGGGGGCCCGGTCCTAGCCCCCCTCCTCGACGAGGCGCCACATGTACCAGGCCCCGACCGACCGGAACGGCCGCCACGGCGCGGCCAGCCGGGTCATCCGGGCCTCGTCGGGCAGGCCGCGCAGGCGGAAGTGCCGCTGCATGCCGCGCCGCACCCCCAGGTCCCCGACCGGCAGGATGTCGGGGCGGCCGAGGGCGAAGATCAGGAACATGTCGATCGACCAGGGCCCGATGCCGCGAACCGGCAGCAGCGCAGCGCGGACGTCGTCGTCGCCGGCGGCGAGCAGGCGACGCGGTCGCAGCCGGCCGTCGTCGAAGTGCGCGGCCAGGTCGTGCAGCGCCGCCGCCTTGGCGCCCGAGACCCCGGCGGTGCGCAGCCGGGCCACCGGGGTCGCCAGCACCGCGGCGGGGCGCGGCGCGGCGCCGGGCAAGAGCGCGACGAACCGGCCCCAGATCGTCGCCGCCGCGGCGGTGCCGAGCTGCTGCGAGATGATCGCGCGAGCCAGCGACTCGAACGGGTGCCGGCGGCGGCGCACCGGCGGCGCGCCGTGCCGGGCGATCAGCGGCCCCAGCCGCGGGTCGGCGGCGGCGACGTGCGCGACGCCGGCGGCCCGGGTCGCGGCGTCGGGCGCCGGGCTCACGTGATCGGCTCCCCGGCGGCGACCACGCCGCGCGCGGTGCGGATGGGATGGGCGGCGTGGACCGCGAGCTCGTCGACCGGCAGCGGCTCGACCGGCGTGACGAACGCGCGGTAGGCGGCGCGCAGCCGGGCCGCGACGCCGCGATCGCCGGCGGGGAACGCCAGCTCGACGGCGGCGGCCAGGCTCATCGACGCCAGCGAGCGATCGCGGCCGAACGGGATCCCCATCTGCTCGTAGGCCGCGGCCAGCGCGGCGATCTGCTTGCGCTGGGCGCGCTCGAGGACGGCGCGCGGATCGAGGCCGAGCACCGCGAAGTCCGGCGCCAGCACGCGCAACTCGGCGAGCGCCCAGAACAGCAGGCGGATCTGGAAGACCATGACCCGGCGGACCTCGCCGCGGCGCTTGCCGGCGAGCAGGCTCGGCAGGTACTGCATGCCGAGGCCGACGTGGCGGGCCTCGTCGCGCTCGTAGTAGCGCATCAGCTCGGTGATCACCGGCTCGACCTGCAGCTCGCGCACCGACTGGAAGATCGTCAGCGCCATCGGCTCGATCATGAGCTGCATGCCGAGCAGCTTGCGGGCGAGGTCGGGGGTGTCGAGCACCAGATCGAGCAGCGCCTGCGGCGCGCGGTCCATGCGGGTCGGCCGGTAGCCGAGCGCGGCCAGGTAGTCGCGCATGACGTAGAAGTGGCGGGCCTCGTCCATGGCCTGGCTGGTCGCCGCCATCTTGGCCTCGAGCGGGACCAGCCCGTCGGCGAGCTGGGCGCTGATCTTCCACGCCGCCAGCTCGCCCCACATGATGATCGCGAAGACCCGCTCGAGCGCGCGCCGCCGCGCCGGATCGATCGTGACGCCGCCGTGGGCGGCGAGCAGCTCGCCGAGGACGTCGCGGCCGTCCCACGCCAGCTCCTGGCCGCGGTGGTAGATGTTGGCGCACTTCGTCAGCCGCCGCGCCTCGTCGGCGCTGCGCGCGAGGTCGAACATGTCGTAGCGGAGCTGGGTGGTTCCGAAGCCGGCGATGCCCATGCTGCCTCCCGTTGACCAGCGGTCAGTGTGCCACACCGGGGGGCCGCGGCCGCCGCACCCGCGCCGTCCCGTCGTATGCTGGCGACATGCAGCGCCGCACCGTGGGACTGCTCCTGGCCGGCGTCGGGGCGACGCTGATCCTGGTCTCGGTCCTGAGCCGGACCTGGCTGGTCGGCGCCCGCGGCGAGGCGCCGGTGCGGGTCGGCCTGACCCGCGCCGAGAGCTGCAAGCCCGGGCACGACGACGCCGGTCGGCCCGAGACCCGCTGCGAGACCGCGAGCGTGGCGACCTTGCTGCGCGAGGGCACGCCGCGCCGCGACTACGACGACGCCTACGCCGCGCTCCGCGGCGACGCCGACGACGACGCGCCGCGCGGCCGGCCCAAGACGTTCACCCGCCTCGGCCAGATCACGTTCTACGGCGGCATCGGAGTCGCGGCGCTGCTGGTCCTGCTGGTCGTGACGATCGTGACCCGCGGCCGCGAGCCCGGGCCGCGCGCGCTGGGCCTGACCCTGGCGGTGGCGTGCGGCGCGCTGGCCGCGACCGGCGCCGCGTTCGTGCTGATGCAGCCGCCGCTGTTCATCGCCTACAGCATGGGGCCGGGCCTGCTGCTGCTGGGGTTCGGCGCCGGCTGCGGCGGCGCCGGGGCGCTGCTGCTGGCGGGCTACGATCCGGCGACCGAGCCGGCGCCGCGGCCGCGGGTGCTGCGCGGCGCGCCTGGCGCGACCCGCTGGGCGGCCTGGCGCTGGGCGCGGTGGGGGTGGCGCTGGTGCTGGGCGCGATCACCACCGAGACCTGGTGGAAGCACCACGACGGCGCGTGGACCGTGGGCGTCGGCCTGCGCACGCTCGAGTGGTGCGAGGCGCCGTCGGCGGATCGCGACGCGCTCGGTTTCGGCGGCCGCACCTACGGCGACGGCGGCGAGCACTGCCAGGCGATCGCGCTGCGGGCCGCCGCCGACGTCCGCGACCGGCCGCGCTTCTTCCTCGCCGCCGGCGGCTTCACCTACCAGTGCGGGCTCGCCGCGATCGGCCTGTTCGCGATCGGCGCCGGGCTGGTGCTGCTGCGGCAGCCGGTCACCGGCGCGCGCTCGCCGTCGAGCTGGGTGGTGCTGGTCGCGGCGCTGTTCGCCGGCGCCGCGGTCGCGTTCATCGCCGCCAAGCCCGACGAGATGAAGGACGTCGGCCTGTCGTACGGGCCGCTGCTGGCGCTGGTCGGCGCCGGCTTGCTGGCGAGCGGCGGCATCACGCTCGGGCGCTGGTCGCCGGCGGCCGCGGTCGTCGCCACCGGGCCGACGCCGGCCGACGGCGGCGCCACCGGCGTCGACAGGGCGCTGCTGACGCTGCCGGCGCTGGGCGGCGGCGCGCTGCCGCCGCTGGGCGCGACGCCGACGCCGACGCCGACCCCGACCCCGACCCCGACGCCGGGCCCGCGCCGGTCGCGAGCGACGCCGCGGTGGCGGCGCGCTCACCGTGGGCGCCACCGGCGCCCGCGGCGCCAGCCGAGCCGCCGGCCGGCGTGGCCGCGCCGGCCGAGCCGCCGCCACCACCGCCCCAGCCGCCGCGGCCGGTCGCGATGATCCCGGCGTGCCCGCGCTGCGTCACGCCGATGCTGTGGGTCGGCCAGCACCAGCGCTGGTTCTGCAGCGTCTGCCGCGCCTACCTCTGATCGCGACGCGAACCTCTCAGAGGTTGATGCGCCCGAGCCCGCCGGCGTGACACGAGTTGCAGTCGGTGACCGCCGGGTTGCCGCTCATCATGCGGGTGTCGGGGCACTTGCTGGCGGCGACCGTGATCGGCAGGGTCAGCGCGGTCGACGTGAAGAAGTTGCCGTTGTTCGAGGTCGGCAGCTTGAGCTCGGTGCCGTTGGCGTCGGTGACGATGATCGTCGCGGCGGCCACCGGGTTGGTCCCGGCGGCGCTGTCGTAGAGCGTGCCGGCGAGCGTGAACAGCGGCGCGCCTGCGGTGTTGCCGTCGTGGCAGCCCAGGCAGACCTGCCCCGGGTTGTGGTGGCCGTCCGGCGTCACCGCCTGGGCCGGCTCGCACGCGGCCGCGGCACCGTCGGGGAGTCCGCCCCCCGAGGCGTCGGGCGCGGTCCCCGCGTCGGGGCCGTCGCCGAGGGTGCGCGGGGTCGGGTCACCGACGACACAACCGCCTGTAACCAAAAGGAAACCAAGGACGAGACGGACCATGGGCAGCTCCTGCATCGGCGGCATGACCACCTGCAGTGCAGCCCCCGTACCGACCCGCCGCCCTGGCCCCTCGCCCCGATGTCCCGCCGCCGCCCGTCGCGCCTCACGTCCGTCCCGCAGCGCCGGTCAGACCAGCGCTGCGGAGCGACGCGCGCTCACTTCTTCTCGCGCTTCTCCTTGGCCTTGGCCAGCAGCTCCTCGGAGATGTTGGACGGCACCTCGGAGTAGCGCGCGAACTCCATCGTGAACTCGGCCTTGCCCTGGGTCGCCGAGCGCAGCGGCGTCGAGTAGCCGAACATCTCGGCCAGCGGCACCTCGGAGTCGACGCGCACCATGCCGTCCTCCTCGGTCGAGCCGATGACGACGCCACGACGCTGCATGATCGTCGACAAGATGTTGCCCGAGAACTCGGCCGGGCCCTCGACCGACACCTTCATGATCGGCTCGAGGATCTTCGGCTTGGCGCGCGGGAAGAAGTCGCGGAACGCGCCGCGCGCGGCCTCCTGGAAGGCGATGTCCGACGAGTCGACCGCGTGGGCCTGACCGTCGTTGATCGACACCCGCAGGCCGACCACCGGCACGCCGAGGCGCGGGCTCTTGAGCAGCATCGAGCGGAAGCCCTTCTCGCACGAAGGGATGAACTCGCGCGGGATGGCGCCGCCCTTGATCTCGTCGGAGAACTCGAAGTCGCCGTCGAACGGCTCGGCGTAACCCACGACCTTGCCGTACTGGCCGGAGCCACCGGTCTGCTTCTTGTGGGTGTAGTTGAACTCGACCTTCTGGCCGATAGTCTCGCGGTACGCGACCTGGGGCGGGCTGGTCGTGACCTCGGCCTTGTACTCGCGGCGCATGCGCTCGATGTACACGTCGAGGTGGAGCTCACCCATGCCGGCGACGATCGTCTCGGCCGACTCGGGATCGACCCAGCACTGGAACGTCGGGTCCTCCTTGGTGAACCGGTTCAGCGCCTTCGACATGTTGATCTCGTTGCCGGAGTCCTTGGCCTTGATGGCCACCGAGATCACCGGCTTGGGCACGAACATCGAGGTCATCGCCAGGTTGACGGTGCCGTCGGTGAACGTGTCGCCCGAGTTGCAGTCGACGCCGAACAGCGCGCAGATGTCGCCGGCGCCGGCGTCCGTGATGTCTTCCTTGTCGTCCGAGTGCATGCGCACCAGGCGGCCGACCTTGACCTTCTTGCCGTTGCGCACGTTGACGATGAAGTCGTCCTTCGAGACCCGGCCCTGGTAGACGCGGACGTAGGTCAGCTGGCCGTAGCGGCCGTCCTCGAGCTTGAACGCGAGCATGACCAGCGGCTTGTCCGAGGTCGACTCGAGCACCTCGGGGGCCTCGTCCTTGTCGAGGTCCAGCGCGACGTTCTCGACCTCGCGCGGATCCGGCAGGTAGTACGCGACGCCGTCGAGCAGCAGCTGGACGCCCTTGTTGCCGAGCGCCGAGCCCATCATGACCGGGGTCGCCTTGAGGGCGATCGTCGAGTCACGCAGGCACTTGCGGATCAGCTCGGGGGTGACCTTCTCCTCCAGCATCGCCTCGGTGAGCTCGTCGTTCACCATCGACAGCTGGTCGAGCATCTCCTCGCGCAGCGAGGCGGCCTCGTCGGCCAGCTCGGGCGGGATCGCGCTGTACTCGATCTGGTTGCCGTTGTCGCCGTAGAAGCGGACGGCCTGCATCTCGATCAGATCGACGACGCCCTCGAGCTTGTCCTCGAGGCCGATCGGCATCTGGATCATGACCGGGTGCAGGCGCAGCTTCTCGCGGAGCTGGTCGCGCACGCGGTACGGGTTGGCACCCGAGCGGTCGAGCTTGTTGACGAACGCGATGCGCGGCACCTTGTAGCGGCGCATCTGGCGGTCGACCGTGTACGACTGGCTCTGGACGCCGGCGACGCCGCACAGGACCATGATCGCGCCGTCGAGGACGCGCAGCGACCGCTCGACCTCGATCGTGAAGTCGACGTGTCCCGGGGTGTCGATGATGTTGATGTGGTACGGCTTGAAGCCGACCTTGGGCGTGGACCCGATCCAGGTGCAGTGGGTCGCGGCGCTCTGGATCGTGATCCCGCGCTCGCGCTCCAGCTCCATCGAGTCCATCTTGGCGCCGACGCCGTCCTTGCCCTTGACCTCGTGGATCGCGTGGATCCGCTGGGTGTAGAACAGGATGCGCTCGGTCAGCGTGGTCTTACCGCTGTCGATGTGCGCCGAGATGCCGATGTTTCGGACCTTGGAAAGATCGGTGATCACGAGGTTTCTCCGTGCTGCAGGGCGCGAATGACTACCCCGCGCCGAGCGGGGTGGTCAAGGGAAACTGGCCGCTTGTCCCGGTGGGGGATTCCCGGGTGGATCTCGCACGTTCCAGGTGGTTGATTTCATTCGGATCGCTCATGCTTTCTGCGGTACGATGATGGTCGCCTCCGCCGCCATGGACTGCCTCGACGACAACGACGCCTCCGAGTTCGCTTCGGGGTCGATGGCAGGCGAGACGGCGACCCGGGTCGAGCGTCACCTGGCGAGCTGCCGCGACTGCCGCCAGCTGGTCGCCGCGCTGGCGCCGATGCCGGGCGAGGGCGACGCCGAGAGCGACGTGATCACCGCGCCGCGCCGGGTCCCGCTGGGCAAGCGCGGCCGCAAGGTCGACGTCGCGATCGCGCCCACCGAGCGCCCGGCCGGTGCCACCGTGCCGGCGCGGCCGCGCGATCCCGTCGTCATCGCCGGCGACACCATCGGCCGCTACATCATCCTCGCCCGGCTCGGCGCCGGCGGCATGGGCGTGGTCTTCACCGCCTACGATCCCCAGCTCGATCGCAAGGTCGCGCTCAAGCTGCTGCGCACCGGCTCGGGGCTGGCCGAGGGCGAGGCCCGGGCCCGCCTGGTCCGCGAGGCCCAGGCCATCGCCCAGCTGTCGCACCCCAACGTCGTCGCGGTCTACGACGTCGGCACCGCCGACAGCGGCGACGTCTACATCGCGATGGAGTTCGTCGAGGGCGAGACCCTGACCTCGTGGCTCGGCCACTGGGAGCGGTCGTGGCGCGAGATCCTCGAGATGTTCTTCCAGGCCGGCCGCGGCCTCGCCGCCGCCCACGCTCGCGGCCTGATGCACCGCGACTTCAAGCCCGACAACGTGCTGGTCGGCCTCGACGGCCGGGTCCGCGTCACCGACTTCGGCCTGGCGCGCTCGGTGATCGATCACGTCGAGGAGCTGAGCAAGGACCGGCCCCGCCCCGACCTGGCCGCGCTGCGGGTCACGCTGACCGCCACCGGCGCGGTCCTGGGCACGCCCCGCTACATGGCGCCCGAGCAGCTGCGCGGCGCCACCGCCGACGCCCGCAGCGATCAGTTCAGCTTCTGCATCGCGCTGTACGAGGCGCTGTACGGCACCCACCCGCTGCCCGGCGACAGCGTCATCGAGATGGTCCAGCACGGCGCCGAGCCGACGCCGCCGCCGGTCGACACCAAGGTGCCGCCGTCGATCGGCCGCACGCTGATGCGCGGCCTGTCGATCGAGCCGGTCAAGCGCTACTCGACGATGTCGGCGCTGCTGGTCGAGCTGACGCCGCCGCCGGTGATCCGGGGCCGCCGGCGCTGGACCGCGGCGCTGGCCGCGGTCGCGCTGGTCGCCGGCGGCGCCGCCGCCGCGACCGTCATGCGCGGCGACGACCGCGGCCGCATCGACGAGCTGCAGCGCCAGCTCGACGACGAGCGCGCCGAGGCCGCCAAGCTGCGCGACGAGCTGACCCGCGCCCTCGACGCCCCCGGCGGCATCCGCGACCGCAAGGCCCAGATCCAGGCCCTCGAGCAGAAGCTGGCCGCCACCGAGCGCAAGGTCGAGGAGCTGCAGGTCAAGCTCAACGAGGCGTCGCCGCTGCCGACCGCCACCGTCGACCCGCTGCCGCCGGTGCGGCCGCCGGCGCGTCACGTCGACGCCGGCCCGCCGGTCGACGCCGCGCCGCACGGCCTCGACGACGACGCCTTCTCGCGCGCGGCCGAGGCCAAGCTGGGCCAGATCGACAGCTGCATCGGCGAGTGGCAGGCCCGCAAGCCCGACCAGAACGGCACGATCTTCGTCAGCCTCACGATCGGCGCCGACGGCGTGGTCCAGCGCGCGACCGCCCGCGGCCTGGCCAGCGCCCTCGCCAACGAGTGCGTCGAGGGCGCGCTGCGCCAGGCGGTGTTCCCGCCGGCCGGCGCGGTGACCACCGGCCAGGTCAAGATCACGACCGTCCCGGGCGAGCCGTCGGTGATGTCGGCGTGGACCACCGGGGCCCGCGACGGCAAGCAGATCGACCTGTAGGTGGCCCGGGGCCGCCGCCACGACCGGCGGCCTCGCCCCCCGCGGGTCCCTGACAGCCGGTGTGACGGATCCGGTTCACGGCGGGCCCCCGGATGTAGTATCCCGGGCCCATGCGCGTGATCCTCGCCTCGCTCTGCGCCGTCCTGTGCACGGCCGCCCTGATCCCGACCGCTGCCGCCGAGGGCCGCGACGACACCGCCGCCGAAGAGCTGTCGCCGCCGCTCGGGCCAGCGGGCAAGCAGCTGATCATGGTGCCCGAGCCCGACGAGAGCTTCGCCGCCGGCGGCGATCCGACGATCTCGAAGATCCTCTACGTCAACCGCTGCGTCGGCGGCTGCCAGGTCTACAAGGGCAGCATCAACAACGCGCTGACCAACACCTCGACGATCCCGGCCGGCAACGACGGCCAGCTGTTCACGATCAGCGAGTTCCAGCACGACCAGGCCACGTGGGACACGCTGATGCAGTGCCTGCGCGACATCTTCCTGCCCTACGACGTCATGGTCACCGACGTCGACCCGGGCATGGTCCCGCACCACGAGGCGATCGCGGCGGGCGCGCCCAGCGAGGTCAACCTGCCGTCGAGCATCGGCGGCATCGCGCCCAGCGGCTGCGAGCCGCGCAACAACGCCATCTCGTTCTCGTTCCTCAACACCTACCCCGCCAACCAGGTGCTCGAGATGTGCGCCACCGTCGGCCAGGAGTCGTCGCACTCCTACGGCCTCGGCGACCACCTCTACGACTGCACCGACCCGATGACGTACCTGGGCAACTGCGGCCAGAAGTTCTTCCGCAACAAGCTGATGCCGTGCGGCGAGTTCGCGCTGCGTGACTGCAACTGCACCGGCACCCGCCAGAACTCGCACGTCAAGCTGCTCAGCGTCTTCGGCCCCAGCGGCGCGACGATCCCGTCGCCGACGGTGTCGATCGTCTACCCGGCGGAGGGCGCCGCGGTCGCCAACGACCTCGAGGTCATCTCCGAGGCCGACGACCCGCGCACGGTCTTCCGCGTCGAACTCTACCTCAACGACTGGCTGTGGGACACCTACGTCGAGGACGACTCGATCACGCCGCCGTGGTCGCCGCCGGCCAACTACCGGCTGCGCCCGAGCGGCACCTGGCCCGACGGCAACTACGAGGTCAAGATCGTCGCGTACAACGACCTCGGCGCCAGCTCGGCGGCGACGATCAACGTCACCAAGGGCTCGGCGTGTACCTCGGCCGACCAGTGCCTCGCCGGCCAGACGTGCGAGAGCGGCGGCTGCCGGTGGGCCGCGCCTACCGGGCAGATCGGCGACGCCTGCACCTACGACCAGTTCTGCGTCGGGCCCAACACCTACGACGGCACGTGCGCCAGCGACGGCAACCAGTCGATCTGCACCCGCGAGTGCTTCACCGGCGTCAACGACGACTGCCCCGACGGCACCGCGTGCCTCGACACCAGCGGCGGCGCCGGCACCGGCGTGTGCTGGCCGGCGGCCGCGGACGACCCGGGCTGCTGCAGCACCAGCGCGCCCAGCCGCGCCGGCCTGCTCGCGCAGCTGACGATGGTCGGCCTGGTGGTCGGCTTCCTGCTGCGCCGCCGCCGCCGCGCCTGACCGGCGCCGCGCACCGCGCACCGCGCCGCCGAGGCCCGCGCTCCCCCGGGGCGCGGGCTTCGCGCTATCATCGGCGGATGATGCGCAGCCTCGTCTCGTTGGGGATCGCCGGCGCGGCGCTGGTCGCCGCGGTGCCCCGCGCCGCCGCCGACAGCACCGCGACCAGCTCGGTCGCCCAGGTCATGGTCCTCGAGCCCGGCGACAAGAACTACAAGAACTTCCACGGCGCCATCTGGCTCGAGTACGACAAGGCCTCGTACAACTACCGATGGGGCGGCGTGCAGTGCAAGGGCCGCGAGCTGTCGGACTCCAGCGTCCAGATCCTGTTCGCGTCGTTCAAGTCCGAGTACCTGGTGACCCTCGAGTACGAGGTCTCGGAGCACAAGAGCAAGCAGTACCGCTGCATCACCGGCTTCACGATCTCCAAGAGCTGACCCGGCGCGACGCGGCGCGCGACGCGCGCGCCCTCGCCCGCCGCGACGCTCACCAGCTCAGCTCGGTCTTGCCGCGGCGCACGCCGTCGAGCTGCCGGCCGGTCAGCGTCATCGTGCGGACGTAGGCCTGCCGGCTCGCCGACTTCTTGGTCTGCTTGTTGCGGTCCCGCTCGACGTCGGCGGCGAAGGTCACGACGTCGCCGACCGCCAGGGTCACGCCGGGCGGCAGCTCGTCGAAGGTGACCTCGGCGTCGACCCGGAAGGTGCGCCGCCCCGACTTGCAGCGCTCCTGGTAGACCGCGTGGCCGTTGTCGTCGAAGTGATCGAAGCGGTTGGTGGTCCGACACGCGTACGAGTAGGTGTCCTCGTCGGTGCGCGTCACCTTCACGGTGGCGCCGTCGACCGCGGCGACGGTGTAGTCGCGGAACCGGGCCAGCTTGGGCTCGGCATCCGGCGCCGACACGCCGTACAGCTTCTCGACGGCCTCGACGCGGACCGCCGGGGCGGTGGCGAGCCCGGCCTGGGCGTCGCGAACCAGGGCCTCGGCGCGGGCGCGGTCGGCGCGCTCGTCGCCGGTCACCGTCGGCCACGCCACCCGCTTGGCCGACATGTGGCCCTCGCTCCAGATCGACGTGAACGCGGGCGTGCGGACGCCGCCGCGCCGGCTGACCGCGGCGCAGTAGCGGGCGCGCTCGAAGTCGTCGTCGTCGGTGAGCTCGCGGCCGCCGTCGTCGCGACGGACCCGGTCGGCGACCGGGAACTTCGCCCACGGGAAGCCGGCCCAGGCGTGGCGCGACTGGGCGTGGAACGCGACCGCGTGGCGCAGGATCGTCACCCGGAAGCCGACCGGCCCGGACGGGTCCTGATCGATCGGGAGCCCGGCGGCCGCGGCGTCGGCCTCGAAGCGCGCCGACAGCTCGGCGTAGCCGGCCATGCGCTCGTAGTAGTTGGTGAGGCCGTCGACCCGCGCCAGCTCGGGGCCGTAGGCCGCGGCCAGGTCGGCGTGAATCGCGCGGGCGGCGGCGGCCTCGGCGACGCAGCTGGCCTCCCAGGCCCGGTTGAACGCGGCCTGGGTCATCGCCTCGGCGTTCTCGCTGGCGTTGGTCCAGTCGCTGGTGCGCCACGACAGGATCCACGTCGGATCCGGGTTGGGGCTCTGCCACAAGAGGTCGCGCCCGACGTCGGCCTTGGCGCGCTCGTAGATCTCGTCCTGCCGCTCGTCGTTGATCAGGTGGTACAGCGCGTCGAGCTGCAGGCTCGCGTAGTACGGCGCGAGATCGCCGACCGGGGTCGACGGCGGCGCGTCGGGGCGGTGCTCGGCGGCCGGCGCCGGGGTCGGCGCGTCGGTCGACCCGGGCGCCGCCGGCGCGGCGGCGGCTGACGACGAGCGGCCGGGCATGGACAGGCCCGGGACCTTGACGGTGCAGGCGGTGGCGGACAGCAGGGACAGCGAGACGACGACGAAGGAGGACCTCATGGTGCCGCCGCCTGGTGCAGCGGGTATGCCAGCGCCGATCGGCCGCGCGCGCGCCGCGCGTGCGGCCGCGGCGCGCCGACCTGGGCCCACGCAGCCCCAGCCGGGAGCCGCGATCGGGTCGCCGGCGCCCCGCCCCGCCGGCGCCCCGCCCCGCCCCGCGATCGCCGCGGCGCCGCCGCTACTTCTTCTTGCTGGTGGCCTTGGCCAGCAGATCGCCGAAGGTGCCCAGGCTCTGCGGCGCCCGCTGCATGGCGCGGCCGTGCTCGACCGCGGCGACCTCCTCGGCGCGGCCGCTGGCCGCCATCGACAGGCCGATGCGGTGCTTGTCGGCGTCGACCGCGAGGATCGTGACCTCGACGTCCTGGCCCAGCTTGACGACCTCGCGCGGGTGGTTGACCCGGCGGCCGGCGCCCAGCTCGCTGATGTGGACCAGGCCCTCGAGGCCGGGCGCGATCTCGACGAAGGCGCCGAACGGCTGCAGGCGCGTGACCTTGCCGGTGACGGTGCCGCCGACGACCAGCGCCTTGGTGGCCTCGATCCACGGGTCGGCCTCGAGCGCCTTGAGCGACAGCGCGATGCGCGCCGGCTTGCGGACGTCCTCGGACGGCTCGACCTTGAGGACCACGACCGTGACCTCCTGGCCGACCGAGACCACCTCCTCGGGCGACTCGATCCGGGCGTAGCCCAGCTCGCTGACGTGCAGCATGCCCTCGAGGCCGCCGAGGTCGACGAACGCGCCGAACGGCTTGATCGACACGACCGTGCCGCGCAGCACCGCGCCGGGCACGACCTTGTCGACCAGCTCGGCGCGCTGCGCGGCGCGCTCCTCCTCGAGGACGGCGCGACGCGACAGCACCAGGTTGCCGCGCGGCCCCGGCTGGTACGACGTGACCCGGAAGCTGAGGCGCTGGCCGACCAGGGGCGTGAGGTCCTCGACGAAGCGGACGTCGACCTGCGACGCCGGGCAGAACGCGCGGACGCCGGCGACGTCGACCGACAGGCCGCCCTTGATCGCCTCGGTGACCGTGCCCTCGATCGGCAGGCCGAGCTCGAAGGCCTGCAGCAGCTCGGCCTTGGCCTCGGGGCCGCGGCCGCCGAGCCGGACCCGCAGGGTCAGCGCGCCGCCGCGATCGTCGACGACGCGGGCCTCGATCTCGGCGCCGACCTCGACCTGCAGCTTGCCGTCGCGATCGACGACCTGGTCGCGGTCGAGCATGCCCTCGGCCTTGCCGCCGAGATCGACGAAGACGGCGTCGTTGCCGATCGACACGACCTTGCCGCGGACCTGGTCGCCCACCTTGGGGCGGCGGCGCACGCCACCCTTGGGTTGATCCTTCTCGAAGTCGGCCAGCATGGCCGCGAAGTCGTCGTCGTCGGTCGGCACGGGGCGGCATCCTGCGCGATCCCCTGGGGCCGCGCAAGGGTTGACTCCCGCCCGGCGCGGCGTTCTCGTTGGGATCGATGAGCCTCCCCTTGCTCGCCGCGATCGTGCTGATCGGGCTGGCCCTGGGCTACCGCTTCTACGGTGGCTTCGTCGCGCGCCAGTACGCCCTCGACCCCGGCGCCGAGACCCCGGCCCACACCCAGGAAGACGGCGTCGACTTCGTCCCGACCAAGCCGTTCTACCTGTTCGGCCAGCACTTCTCGGCGATCGCCGCGGCCGGGCCGATCGTCGGCCCGATCATCGCGTGCCAGCAGTACGGCTGGCTGCCGTGCATCCTGTGGATCGGCATCGGCGTCATCTTCATCGGCGCGGTCCACGACTTCTCGGCGCTGGTCGCGTCGGTCCGCCACGACGGCCGGTCGATCGCCGAGGTCGTCAAGCGCCAGCTCGGCCGCGAGGCCTGGCTGGCGATCCTGGCGTTCATCTGGCTGGCGCTGATCTACGTCCTGGTCGCGTTCGCCGACATCACCGCGCAGACCTTCGTGACCGGCGACGCCGACGTCAAGGAGCTGGGCTTCCGCTTCAACCAGGGCGGCGCGGTCGCGCTGGCCGCGGTGGTCTACCTGGGGCTGGCGCTGGTCATGGGCGTCGTCAACCAGCTGCTCAAGCCGCCGCTGTGGCTGATGACGCTGATCTTCGTGCCGGCGACGATCGGCGCGATCTGGCTGGGCACCCAGTACTCCACCGTGCTGGTGCTGTCGTGGAAGACGTGGGTCGTGCTGATCATGATCTACTGCTTCCTGGCGTCGCTGTCGCCGATGTGGCTGCTCCTGCAGCCGCGCGGCTACCTCGGCGGCTTCGTCCTCTACGGCTCGCTGATCATCGGCACGATCGGCATCTTCTCGGGCCACTTCGACGTCCACCAGCCGGCGTTCAAGGGCTGGGGCGTGGTCGACGCCGACAACGGCGGCACGACGCTCCTGTTCCCGTTCCTGTTCGTGACGATCGCGTGCGGCGCGTGCTCGGGCTTCCACGGCCTGGTGTGCTCGGGGACGACGTCGAAGCAGATCGACCGCGAGCCGCACTGCCACGCGATCGGCTACGGCGCGATGCTGCTCGAGGCGTTCGTCGCGCTGATCGCGCTGGCCACGGTGATGATCGTCGCGCCGCGCGACGCCGGGCCGCCGGGCGCGATGTACGCCCGGGGCATGGGCCAGTTCCTGGCCCTGCTGATCGGCGAGGACAACCTGCGCGTCGCGATGACGTTCGGCGCGATGGCGCTGTCGACGTTCGTCTTCGACACGATCGACTCCGGTACCCGGCTCGGCCGCTACGTCCTGCAGGAGCTGTTCGGCCGCTACGATCGCGTCACCGCGATCGCGGCCACCGCGATCACCTGCGGCGCGCCGCTGGCGTTCCTGTTGACCGCGTCGCGCGGCAGCTACATGAAGTTCTGGGCCCTGTTCGGGACCTCGAACCAGCTGCTGGCGGCGCTGACCCTGCTGGCGGTGACGGTGTGGCTGCGCCGCAGCGGCAAGCGGGTCTGGTACACGTTCGTGCCCATGCTGCTGGTGCTGTCGGTCACGGTGACCGCGCTGGTGTTCCAGGCCCGCGGCCTGCTGCACGCCCGCGACTGGGTCGGCACGATCAACGGCGCGGTGTCGATCGTCCTGCTGGCGCTGGCCGGCACGCTGGTGTTCTACGGCGCCCGCGCGGTGCGCCGGCCCCAGCCGGTCGCGACCTGAGCGGGGCCGCGACCGCGGTGCGCAGCGCGCGACGCGCCGGCCGTGGCCGCGGTCATCACCGCCGCGTCGCGCGCGCCGCGATCGCGTGACCGCGACGACGGCCGGGGCCCGCCGCGCCGGGGCGCCGCGGTGGCACCGCGCTTGCTGCCCGTCGGGGCATGACCTCGGGCCCCGAGCCGGATCCGGCGGACGTCGACCTGCGGCCGTCGGCGTGGCGCGTCCACCTGGTGGTGGTCGGCGTGCTGATCGCGCTGTTCGCGGCGTTCGCCGCGGTGGCGTGGCCGCGCGGCGGCGGCCACGATCTCCACAGCAACCTGCAGGGCGCCGTCGTGATCCTCTACGGGATCGGCCTGGCCTGGCTGATCCTGATCGCCAGCGTCACGCTGGCGATCCTGGGCGGGCGCCGCCTGGGCGTGGCCTACGGGGTGAGCCTCGCCCTGGCGGCGCTGCTGATCGTCGCCCAGCTCGGGCGGTGCTGATCAGTTGGCCGACAGGTGGATCGTGCGCGACGCGGTCGTGCTGACGATCGTCACGGTGTGCTCGCCGGCGGGCGCGCGCAGCGCGAAGTGACCGTCGGTGATGTCGTCGCCGGGCTCGACCGCCGCGAACATGGCCTGGTCGAGGAAGACGCTGTAGCCGAGCCGGCCCATCAGCTCGCTGCCGTCGGCCAGCGCCGACACGTCGATGGTGATCCGGCTGTCGGCGCCGACGAAGTACAGGTCGTCGACGCCCTCGGCCGGGTGCGGGCCGTCGACCGCGGCGCCGATCACGTCGACCGCGAGCTCGTCGGGCGCGGCGACCTCGATCGTGTAGAAGTCGACGACGTAGCCCCAGTCGTCGACCGCGAGCAGGTCGACGAAGCCGAGGCCGGTGCCCTCGATCGTCGCGCGCGGCTCGAACGTGCCGGCGTCGGCGACGACGTCGGCGATCCACGGCGCCGAGGTCTCGACGTGGAGGTCGCTGACCGACGCGCCGTCGACGCCGTCGAGCGAGACGTCGGTCAGGCCGCCGAGCGCGAGGCGATCGTCGAGATCGCACCACGCGCGGCCGCAGTCGTCGGGGGTGAACTGGACCAGGCCGTTGGCGCCGGTCTCGACCGAGTTGCAGGCGGCGGCGCCGCACAGCGCGAGGGCGAGGGGCAGGACGCGGGGCAGCGAGGCGAGGCGAAGGGAGGAGGTGTGCAGCATGCCCCGGGATAGAGCAACCGCGATGCCAGGCGGCATCCCCAGCCGTCCCGTGCACTTGCGCGCCGCCGCGTCAACGGCGGATGACACCCCGTGGTGTGGTGGGCGCGACGCCGGTCACGGCGTCGCGCCCGCGACCGGCTACAGCTTGGCGGTGACGCCGAGCAGCAGGTAGCTGACGCTCTGCGCGTAGGTGCCGGCCATGTCGGGGTTGAGGCTCGGCGGCGCCGGCGCGACCGCGCGCGGCTGGGTGGTGCGGTCCGAGTAGAAGACGTGGCCGAGCGTCGCCGAGACGCCGATCATGTCGGTGACGTCGATGTCGGCGGTGCCCTGGGCGACGATCTTGTTCATGTCGAACAGGCTGGGGTCGATGGTCTCGTCGGGCACCGCGTTGGTGTCGTAGGTGATGCTAGCGGCGAGATCGAGCTTGGCGCTGGCCTGGTAGTCGAGGCCGCCGCGCAGGCTGTGGGTGTTGGTCCAGTTGCGCGGCAGGTTGACGACCACGCCGCTGCCGCCGTTGCCGGTGTCGAGCGAGCCGTCGCTGTTGAAGACGCAGCCCGGCGTCGCGTCGGTGAGGTCGATCAGGCACTGGTTGTCGAAGACGCTCCAGTGCTGCCAGTCGAACGCGGCCAGCACGTTGACCTTGGGCGCGACCTCGATCTCGACCGCGAAGCGGACGATGTCGGGCAGCTTCTGCTGCAGCGACACGTCCTGCACGACCTCGCCGCTGCCGAAGCGGTTGGTCAGCGTGCCGTCGAGGCTCATCTTGGTGATGCCGGGCCGGCTCTGGTACGACAGGCCCAGCGTCATCTTGTCGTCGGGGCGGTACATGACGCCGAGCCCGAAGCCGACGGTGAGATCGCTGGCCTCGAGGAGGCTGCGGCCCTCGCCGAGCAGATCGTCGGTGCCGGTAGCGTTGCGCGCGCGGACCAGATCGATCTGCGAGCGGATCGCGCTGAGGCTGGCGCCGAACGCGAGCTTGCCCTCGGGCGTCGCGTAGGCGGCGCCGAGCGTGAAGTAGATCGAGCGCTGCAGGCCGGAGATGTTGGCCCACCGCTGCGTGCCGTCGACGGCGCCCGGGTACGTCGTGTTGCCGGCGTACGCGTCGTTCTTGTCCCAGTCGGCCTGGCCGCCGAACGGCGCGTAGACGCCGAAGCCGAGGCCGAGGCCGCGGATGCCGAGATCGGTCGCGGCGCCGACGAACGGGCTGACCAGCGTGTCGGCGAGGTGCGCCGGGCCGGCGTTGGCGGAGATGCCGTCGTCGGGCGTGCCGGTGCCGGGGTTGTCGATGGCGTCGACGTCGCGGTTGTAGTCGACCGTCCGGTAGGCCAGGGTCCCCTCGAGATAGGCCCGGTTGCCGTGCCCGAAGGCCAACCCCGCGGGATTGTAGTAGATCGAGGTCACGTCATCGCTGGCGGCGTGGCCGTGCTCCCCGCCGAACCGGGCGACCATGAACCCTCCCGCGTGAGCGAGGCTCGGGGAAACGACGAGGGCGGCTGCGATTACAGCCTGACTGTATGTACGCTTCATGAGGTTCGTTACGTTTCCTACGGTTAGGTTGACGCGGAACGGTGTGGCTGTATTTTTATGGTTATGAACCGGGTGTCAACGCGAATCTCCGTCCTTGCTGTCACGTCGTTCTCTCTGCTGCTCGCCGTCGGCTGCGTGGATCCTCGCGCCGATTACGACGACTTCGCAAATCGGCTGCCTGACGCGGGCTCAGGTGGTGTCGACGGCGAGGTGGTCTCGGTGCTGCCGCACGTCGACGGCGAATGGTTCCTCGCGGTGCGCCCCAACCTGCCCGAGGATCGCATCCTGCAGTTTCGCACGACGCTGACCCTGACGGCGGTCACCGCCAACACCGGGCTCATCGACATCAACGCCCAGCCCCTGAGCGTCGCCGATCAGACGCCGGTCGGCGACGCGTTCGTCGTCACCCAGGAGAACGTCGCCAGCGACGCGACCTTCGAGGCGCCGTTCGTCGGCATGCTGCCCGCCGAGGCCAACCCGGTGTCGGGCTCGAACGCGCAGGTCAACGCCCAGATGCAGGCCCAGCTGCGCACCGACAACTTCGTGTGCGGCACGCTGACCGGCCAGGCCGGCGCGCTGCCGCTCGACGGCACGACGTGGGCCGCGGTGCGCATCACCGGCGACACGCTCCCGACCGCGATCTTCCGCTGCGACGATCAGCCCGCCGAGTGATCGGCGCGGAGCGGTCGGACGGCACATCGCCTCCGACACGTAGCGCTGCGCACCGACGTGGGTCCACAGCGCCGCCCGTGGCAAGTCGTCTCGGGTGCCCCGGTTCCGACGGTACGCGCTCGTCACGGCGATGCCCGGTCGTATGATGACCGCGTGAAGTACGTCGGACCCATCCTGTTCATGACGGCGGCGGCGGCGGCGGACGCGGGTTGCGTCGATCCACGTGGCGACTACGACGCCTTCGGCGATCGCCTCGTCGACGCCGGGGCGACCGTCGTCGACGGGCCGATCCAGTCGACGCTGCCCGACGTGACCGGCGACTGGTACATGGGGGTCCGCCCCGACCTCCCCGAGGACCGCATCATGCAGCTGCGGGTCACGTTCACGTTCACGCCGGTCACGACCAACACCGGCACGCTGGCGTTCGACGGCTACGCCCTCGACCTCACGACGCTGGCGCCGATCGGCGACGCCTTCGTCGACACCGGCGCCGCCATCGGCAGCGACGGGCGCGGCGATCTCGACCTGGTCGGCATGCTGCCGGCCGCCGCCAACCCGGTGTCGGGCTCCAACGCCGCGGTCAACGCCGTGCTGCACGCGGAGCTGCGCGCCGAGGACTTCGTCTGCGGCACGGTGAGCGGCCAGGCCGGCGCGCTGCCGCTCGCCGGCACGACCTGGGCGGCGGCGCGGATCACGAGCGACACGCTGCCGGCGCTGGTGTGGAGCTGCGACCAGCAGCCGGCGCCGTGACGGCGCGCTGACCGACGGCCCCGGGGCGTGGGCGCGAGGTCGTCGCCGCGCCCACACGAGCGTCGAGCTACCACCAGGTGGCACCTCGATCGCGGTCGCGCGCGTCGTCGGTGGCCACCGCGCTTCGGTGGTCGGCGCCACGTGCGCTACGATGGTGCCGTGAAACTCGGTGTTCCCTTGACGTTCATGGTGGCGGTGGCGGCGGCGGACGCGGGCTGCGTCGACCCCCGGAAGGACTACGACGACTTCGGCAACAAGCTCGTCGACGCCAGCACCGTCGACATCGACGGCATGATCGTGTCGACGCTGCCGGACATCACCGGCGACTGGTACATGGGCGCGCGGCCGGATCTGCCCGAGGACCGCATCATCGAGCTCGTCGTCACCTTCACGTTCACGCCGGTGACCACCAACACCGGCACGCTGTCGTACAGCGGCAGGTTCCTCGACGTGACCACGCACGAGCCGGTGGGCGATCCGCTGTCGGACGACGGCGTCGCGATCGGCGCGGATGGCCAGGGCGAGTACGCGCTGGCGGGCCAGCTGCCGGCGGCGGCCAACCCGGTGACCGGATCGAACGCCAACATCGACGCGACGATGCAGATCGAGCTGCGCTCGGCCGACTTCGTGTGCGGCACCGCGGACGGCGCGGCCGGCGGCCTGTCGCTCGCCGGCACGACCTGGTCGGCGGTGCGCATCACCGACCCCGGGACGCTGCCGACGCTGACCTGGAACTGCGACCAGCAGCCGACCGCGCCGTAGCGCGGCCGGCGGGCGCCGGCGCCTACTTGCCCTTGCGGGCGCCGATCGCGGTGAGCACGCCGGCGCCGGCCTGGGCCCGCCGCGCGATGCAGCGGTCGATCGCCGCCTCGGCGTCGTCGAGCGCCTGGACGCCGCGGCCGAGCTCGGCGGCGCGGGGCCGGAAGAACGCCTCGACGGCGACGCGGTCGTCGGCGTCGCACAGCCGCCCGGCCATCGCCAGGACGTAGGGGATCACCATCTTGGGCAGCCCCGCGATGATCTCGTCCCAGTGGTCGCGCAGGAACGCGTTGGCGGCCCGGGTGCCCTCGGGGCTCGACAGCTGGCCCTGCACGATCGCGCCGGCCTCGAAGCGATCGAAGTCGCCCGACAGCATCACCTGCTGGGCGCGGGCCATCAGCTCGGCGTCGGTGAAGAAGCCGAGGCCGTGGAGCAACGCGACCCGGGTCTGCTGGTCGGCCTCCTTGGCCTTCGCGACCAGCTGGTCGAACAGCGGGGCGCCGCCCTGCCGGGCGGCGAGCGCCAGCACCACGTCGAGATCCGCCGGCGCCTCGCCCTTGCCGGCCAGCCACGGCGCCACCAGCTTGGCGGCGCGGGCGCCCAGCGCCTTGTCGCGGGCGATCACGCCGACCACCTCGAGCAGCGCGATGCGGGCGTCGTGCTGCACCGGGGTCTCGTCGCGCGGCGGGGCCAGCGGCGCCGCCTTGGCCCGCTTGCCCAGGCTGCGCACCACCCAGGCCCGCCACGCGCCGAGCTGGGCGTCACCGACCAGCTCCTCGGTGGCGCGGATCAGATCGACCGCGCTGCCGAGATCGTGGTCGTCGCCGGTGGCGAGCAGCGGCTTGACCATGCCGAGCGCCGCGCCGACGTCGTAGCGACCGGCGTCGAGCAGCGCGGCCACGTCGGCCGCCGCGGTGAGGCGCTCGACCAGGGGCACCGCGCCGAGGTGGCCGGCGAGCTTGGTCACCAGCGCCGGCGTGTAGTGGGTGCGGTAGTAGCCGCCGCCGTCGGCGTTGCCGACGACCCAGGCGGGGCACGTCCTGGTGGGCAGCGCGATCGTCGCCGACGCGGTCGCGACGTCCTGGCAGGTGACCTGGGTCGCCTTGCCCTTGCCGGTCGGCCAGCGGAAGCACGCCCGCACCGGCCACAGCTGATCGGAGGCGGCGTCGCCGAAGCCGACCAGCCGGGTCTGGGTGACGTCGAGGGCGACGGCGCCGCCGTCACAGCGCAACGCGACGTCGAGCGCGGGCACCCCGGGCTGCTCGAGGTAGGCGCGGAACTGCTCGCCGACCTCGGGCGTCGAGGCCCCGGCCAGCGCGGCCAGGAAGTCGGCGGCGGTGGCGTTGCCGCGGGCGTGGTCGGCCATGTAGTCGCGGACGCCGGCGCGGAACGCGTCCTCGCCGATCCAGCGCTCGAACATCGTCAGGACCGCGCCGCCCTTGGCGTACGAGATCGCGTCGAAGGCGCCCTCGACGTCGTCCTCGCCGGCGATCGGCCGGTGCAGCGGGCGCGCGCTGGGCCGGGCGTCGGCGGCCATCGCCTGGGTGGCGTCGCCGATCTGGGCGCGCGCGCGATCCCACGACGGCTCGAGCTGCGCCACCACCTTCTCCGCCATCCAGGTCGCGAACGACTCGTTGAGCCAGGTGTCGTCCCACCACGCCAGCGTCACGTAGTCGCCGAACCACTGGTGCGCGAGCTCGTGGGCCGCGACCGACAGCATCCGCTGACGGAACTGCTGGCCGACGCGATCCGGAGCGGTCAGCAGGATGTTGGCGTCGTAGGTGACCAGCCCCGGGTTCTCCATGGCGCCGAAGAAGTGCGGGATCGCCACCGAGTCGACCTTGTCGAACGGCAGCGCCATGTCGAAGTAGCCCTCGAGCGCGTCGACGACCTGCGGGATCGCGGTCCGCGCGGCGGCGGCCTCGGCGGCGTGGCCGGCGGGCACGATGATGCGCGCCGGCAGGTGGTCCCGGCCGACCGCGCCGACGTCGACGACGTCGAACCCGCCGACCGCGAATGCGACCAGGTAGCTGGGCAGCGGCGGGGTCTCGGCGAACGTGACGGTGTGGCGGCCGTCGTCGGTGGGCACGTCGCTGACCTGCGGCGCGTTGCTGAACGCGAGCTGCCCGGCGGGCGCGACCACGGTCACCTGCCACGGCACCTTG
Organism: Kofleriaceae bacterium; assembly: GCA_020633495.1. Taxonomy (GTDB): domain Bacteria; phylum Myxococcota_A; class Polyangia; order Haliangiales; family Haliangiaceae; genus WYBA01. The sequence goes on from JACKDR010000005.1 coordinate 180,587, forward strand.
AAGCCGGGCTCGTCGAAGCACGGGAACGCGCGGCGCGCCCCCATCGACTCGAACTGCGAGTACAGGTACCAGGCGCCGCCGTCCTGCTGGCGGAACAGCCCCGACATCTCGCGGGTCGGGACCTGCCCGGTGAACGCCAGGCGCAGCGTCGCGGCGCCGGGCGCGACGGTGCGCCCGAGGTCGAAGCCGACCAGGGCGCCGGCGCTGGTCGGCAGCCGCGTGATCGGGGTGCGGGCGCCGTCGACGTCGAGCTCGGCCGACGTGACCTCGAGGTCGCGGGCGTGCAGCCACACGAAGTCGCTGGCGGTCTTGACGTCGACCGCGATCGCGACGGTGCCGCGGAAGGTCTCCTGGTCGGCGTCGAGCTCGAGCTGGAGCGCGTACGACGTCGGCACGATGTCGGTGGGCAGGCGCAGCGCCGGCGGCGCCGGCGGCGCCGGGCGCGCGGGGGCGGTCGCGGTCGCGGGGCCGGCGTCGGGCGGCGGCGCCGGGCGGGGCGCGGCGGGCTGCGGACCGGGACCGCACGACCACAGCGCCGCGGCGGTGACCGCGGCGGCGAGGGTGGCGGCAGGACGGGAGACGATCGGGGGGCGCATCGCGCGCAGTATGCCCCGGCGGTCGGGGACCGCGTGCGGTGATCGGCCGGCCGCGGTGACATCGGCTCACACCGGGGCCACGGCGCGGGGCCGGCGCGCGTCACCGCCAGGCGGCGAGGCGAGCCCGCGCACGGTCGCGATCGTGGGCGATCTCGCGCAGGATGGCGACGACCTCGCCGGCGCTCGCCGGCCGCCGCTCGGGCTCGCGATGGAGCAGCCAGCGGGCCAGCGCCTCGAGCAGCGGATCGACCGGGCGACCGGGGGCGCGATCGCGGACGCGAGGCCACGGCGCGCCGGCGTTGTGACGCGCGACCTCGAGCGCGTCGCCGTCGAAGGGCCGGACCCCGGCGAGCAGCTCCCACAGCACCAGGCCGAGCGTGAAGAGATCGGTGTGCGGCCCGATCGGCCCGTGGTGCAGCTGCTCCGGCGCGACGTACTCGGGTGTGCCGAAGATCTGGCCGGCGGCGGTGGCGCGCCCGCCGCCGTCGCCGGCGCCGACCGCGACCGCGTTGCCGAGATCGACGATCCGGACCCGCGCGCCGCCGCCGGGGCGGGCCTCGATCAGGACGTTGCCGGGCTTGAGATCGCGATGGACCAGGCCGCGGCCGTGGAGGTGGCGCAGCCCTTCCGCGATCTGGCCGACCATGCCGACGATCCAGGTCGCGGGCAGCGCGTGGACGCGGTCGATCATCGCGCGCAGCGGCGGGCCGCCGGCGAGCTCCATGACCAGGTAGCGCAGCCCGCCGGGCGTGGCGCCGTCGTCGAGGACGCCGACGACGTTGCGGTGGCGGACGCGCCGGCCCAGGCGAGCCTCGCGGTCGAACCGGACCATCGTGCTCGACACCAGCGCCGCGTCGCCGAACGGGATCTTGATCGCCACCGGCGCGCCGTCGGCGAGGCGGCGGCCGCGGTAGACGCGGGCGACCCCGCCCTCGGCGAGGCGGCGGCCGACCAGGTAGCGATCGTCGAGCACCGCCCAGGACAGGGGATCGCGGTCGGCGAGCAGCATCGTGGCGCCGTCGCGCGGGCACCGCACGAAGCCGGTGCGGAAGGTGTCGTGGCAGACCGGGCACGCGGTGTAGACCCGGGAGCGTCGGGACGCCACGGCGGGCGGCGGCGACGGCGCGGCGGCGGGCGGCGCGCCGACGTCGACGGCGACGGGCGCGCCGGTGGACCTGGAGCGGGTGGGCATCATCTCCACCGTACGAGCCCGCCGGCGGTCGCGGCCGGCGGTCGCCGGGAGACCACCGTGAGGGGGGTGCGAGCGGCGCGCAGGATCGGCGCGCCGCCGACCGGCGCGCGGCGCGGCGCTCGCCGCGCTCAGGCCGGCTCGACGACCGCGAGCAGCGCGCCGCCGTCGACCTGCTCGCCCTCGGCGACGCACAGCCGGGTCACGACCCCGGCCTCGTGGGCCTTGACCGCGTGCTCCATCTTCATGGCCTCGAGCACCAGCAGGGTCTGCCCGGCGGCCACGGCGTCGCCCTCGGCGACCATGAGCTTGACCACCTTGCCCGGCATCGGCGCGACGCAGGCGCCGGCGACGGCCTCGTCGCCGGCCTCGGGGAACCGCGGCAGCTCGACCAGGACCAGCTCGGTGCCGCCTGGCTCGGGCGACGCCACGGTCCAGCGGCTGCCGGCGTGGGCGACCCGGACCCGGCGGCGCAGCCCACGCTCGTCCTCGTAGACGACCTCGCCGGCGCCGCCGCCGGTCGGCGCCGCGATCAGGCCGATCGTCTGGGCCTCGCCGAGCGCGGTGATCGCGAGCCGGGTCGCGCCCAGGATCCGGTAGCCGACCGCGACCTCGCGATCGTCGGCGCCGACCTGGAACCGGAGCTGTTCGTCCGCGAACCGGACGTTGCGCCAGCCCGGGGGCACGTGCGGCAGCGGCCGCGGCCCCACCGCGCGCGCCGCGATCCCGGCCAGCGTGACCGCGATCGCCGCGACGCGGAGGGCGTCGTCGTCGGGCGGCGCGCTGCGGACGTCGGCGGCGTGGTGCTCGAGGAAGTGGGTGTCGAGGTCGCCGGCGAGGAACGCCGGGTGGGCCAGGACCCGGGCCAGGAACGCGCGGTTGGTGGTGACGCCGGCGATCAGCCCCTGCTCGAGGGCGCGGCGCAGCCGCAGCGCGGCCTCGGCGCGGGTCGCGCCGTGGCCGATGACCTTGGCCAGCATCGGATCGTAGTGGATGCCGACCTCGGTGCCGGCGCGGACGCCGGCGTCGACGCGGACGCCGTCGCGCGCCGGCAGGTGCCAGTCGACGATCCGCCCGGTCGTCGGCAGGTAGCCGTGGTCGACGTCCTCGGCGTAGAGCCGGACCTCGATGGCGTGGCCGCGGATCGGCGGCGCCTCGGCCACCGGCAGCGCCTCGCCGCGCGCGATGCGGATCTGCTCGCGCACCAGGTCGAGGCCGGTGATCGCCTCGGTCACCGGGTGCTCGACCTGCAGCCGGGTGTTGACCTCGAGGAAGTAGAACGCGCCGTCGGGCGCGACGATGAACTCGACGGTGCCGGCGCTGGTGTAGCCGACCGCCTTGCCGACCGCGACGCCGGCGGCGCCCATGGCGTGGCGCCGGGCCTCGTCGAGGGCCGGCGACGGCGCCTCCTCGATCACCTTCTGGTGGCGGCGCTGGATCGAGCACTCGCGCTCCCACAGGTGGATCAGGTTGCCGTGGTGGTCGCCGAGGATCTGGATCTCGACGTGGCGCGGCCGCTCGACGTAGCGCTCGAGGATCAGCGTGTCGTCGCCGAAGGCGCTGGCGGCCTCGCGCTTGGCGCTCTCGAGCGCGGCCGGCAGCGCGGCGGCGTCGCGGACCACGCGCATGCCCTTGCCGCCGCCGCCCGCCGACGCCTTGACCAGCAGCGGGAAGCCGAGGTCGCGGCCGCGCGCGGCCAGCGCGTCGATGCCCTGCTCGTCGCCGTTGAAGCCAGGGACGATCGGGACGCCGGCGCCGGCGGCGCGGATCTTGGCGTCGCGCTTGGAGCCGAGCAGGCCGATCACCATCGCGCTGGGGCCGATGAACGTCACGCCGGCCTCGGCGCAGGCGTGGGCGAACCCGGCGTTCTCGGACAGGAAGCCGTAGCCGGGGTGGATCGCGTCGGCGCCGGTGAGGCGCGCGGCGCCCAGGACCTTGTCGACCGCCAGGTACGACTCGCCGGCCGGCGGCGGGCCGATCCGCACCGCCTCGTCGGCGGCGTGGACGTGGGGCATGTCGGCGTCGGCGTCCGAGTACACGGCGACCGTCGCGATGCCCATCGCCCGACAGGTGCGCATGACGCGCAGGGCGATCTCGCCGCGGTTGGCGATCAGGACCTTGTCGATCGTGCGGGTGTCGGTGGGGTGCGGGTGGTTCTTGGACATCACCGGCTCCTAGTGGCGGAACACGCCCCACGAGGTGGTGCCGCGCACCGGCGCGGTGTACGCGGCCGACAGCGCGATCGCGATCACCGTGCGGGTGTCGCGCGGATCGATGATGCCGTCGTCCCACAGCCGCGCGGTCGCGAAGTACGGGTCCGACTCCTTCTCGATCTGCGCCGACACCATCGCCTTGCCCAGCGCGATGCGCTGCTCGTCGACCTGGTCGCCGCGCTTGGCCGCGGCCTCGCGCTGGATGATCTCGAGCACGCCGCCGAGCTGCTTGGCGCCCATCACGGCGATCCGGTGGTTGGGCCAGGTGAACAGGAAGTTGGGCTTGTAGGCGCGGCCGGCCATGCCGTAGTTGCCGGCGCCGAAGCTGGCGCCGATCATGATCGTCACCACCGGCACGGTGCTGTTCGAGACCGCGTTGATCAGCTTGGCGCCGTTCTTGATGATGCCGCCCTCCTCGTAGGTGCGGCCGACCATGAAGCCGGTGATGTTCTGCAGGAACAACAGCGGCACGTCGATCTGGTTGCACAGCTCGATGAACTGGGCGCCCTTGTTGGCCGACTCCGAGAACAGGATGCCGTTGTTGGCCAGGATGCCGACCGGGAAGCCGTGCAGGTGGGCCCAGCCGCACACCAGCGTCGAGCCGTACAGCGGCTTGAACTCGGAGAACCGCGAGCCGTCGACGATCCGCGCGATCACCTCGCGGGCGTCGAACGGCACCTTGATGTCGGGCGACGCGATGCCGAGCAGCTCCTCGGGATCGTAGCGGGGCGGCTCGACGACGCGCGCCAGCGGCCGGCCGGCCTTGCGCCAGTCGAGGTGGGCGACGATCTCGCGGCCGAGCCGGATCGCGTCGACCTCGTCCTGCGCCATGTAGTCCGAGACGCCGGAGATCTTCGAGTGCATCTCGGCGCCGCCGAGGGCCTCGTGATCGGTCTCCTCGCCGGTGGCCATCTTCACCAGCGGCGGCCCGGCCAGGTAGACCTGGGCCTGCTTCTTGACCATGACGACGTAGTCGCTCATGCCCGGGATGTAGGCGCCGCCCGCGGTCGAGCTGCCGAACACCAGGCACACCGTCGGGATCCGCGCCTCGCTGCGCCGGGTCAGGTCGCGGAAGCCGCGGCCGCCGGGGACGAAGATCTTGGACTGGTTGGGCAGGTCGGCGCCGGCCGACTCGATCATGCTGATCGACGGCAGCCGGTTCTGGTCGGCGACGTCGGACAGCCGGCCCGACTTGTGGACCGAGTACTCGCTCATCGCCCCGCCCTTGACCGTGGCCTCGCTGGCGGTGATGAGGCACTCGACCCCGGAGACCACGCCGATGCCGCCGACGACGCTGGCGCCGGCGGCGTGGCCCGGGATGTCCTTGCCGGCGAGCGGGCACAGCTCGAGGAAGTACGAGTCGCGATCGAGCAAGAGCTCGATGCGCTCGCGGGGCAAGAGCTTGCCGGCGGCCTTGTGGCGCTGGTTGTACTTGTCGCCGCCGCCCCGGGTGGCGTCGCGCAGCGCCGCCTCCAGGGTCTCGACGGCGGCGAGGTTGGTGCTGTGGTTGGCGCGGTACTCGTCGGACTTGCGGTCGACGTGGCTGCGCAGGATCGGGTACGGCTGCTCTGGCGACATGTCGTCCCTTTCCCGCGCATCCTAGCCGCGGCGGCGGTGGCGCCGGAAGTCGCGAGCGCGACTTTTCGGCGGGAGTCTCCAGTGGAGACATCCGGTCCGACCAGTCGCGGCGGCGCCGTGCTATGCCCAGAGGGTCCCATGGACGCCCCCGCCCCGCGCCACCTGCTGACCTCGCTGGAGCTGACCGGCCGGCGCCGCGCGCTCCGACGCGCCGTGCTGGCGCTGCTGGTCGCCGGCGCCGTCGTCCAGGTCGTGACGTTCTTCGTGGCCTCGCACCGGGTGCCGTCGCACGCCGGCTACGGCGCGTCCGGCGACTGGCACGGCTACGCCGACGACCTCAGCCCGGTGATCGCGGTGGGCCCGGTGATCGCGCTGATGACGCTGGCGTGGGCGCGCCGCGGCGGCTTCCCGCGCGGCATGCTGGCCGGCGTCGTCACCGCCGCGACCACGTTCGTCCTGCTCGCCGGCGCGGTGTTCGCGCACCTGCTGTCCGACGTCGAGGGCAACGCCGCCGACGGCGCCTTCCTGGTGACGTCGCTCGGCCTGCTCGCCGCCGGCACGCTGCTGTTCCTCGGCGAGGTCCTGCTCTACCTGGCCGAGCGCCGCCACCGGCGCCGCGACGTCGACCCGGTGTTCCCGGCGGCGCGGGTCGTGCGCGGCGCCGGCGGCTGACGTGGCCGGCGACCTCGATGACGGCGCGGCGGTCGACGACGGCGCCGCGCCGCTGACCGAGGACGTGATCGCGACCCTGGTCGCCAACCACCGCGCGTTCCTCGGGTTCGTGCAGCGCCGGGTCGGCGACCGGGCGCTGGCCGAGGAGATCGTGCAGGACGCGCTGGTCCGCAGCCTCGCCAAGGTCGACACGATCCGCGAGTCCGCGGTGGCGTGGTTCTACCGGGTCCTGCGCAACGCGATCGTCGATCACCAGCGTCGGGCCGCCAGCGCCGGGCGACGCCTCGAGGCCTACGCCGACGAGCGGGCCACGCTCGTCGACGATCGCACCGACGCCGAGCTCGACGCCGTGGTCTGCGGCTGCGTCGCCGCGCTCGCGGCGACGCTGAAGCCCGCGTACGCCGACGCCCTGCGCCGCGTCGAGCTCGACGGCGCGTCGGTCAAGGACTTCGCGGTCGAGGCCGGCATCACCGCCAACAACGCCAGCGTCCGGCTGTTCCGGGCCCGCGACGCCCTGCGGCGCCAGGTCGCCCGCGCCTGCGGCACCTGCGCCGAGCACGGCTGCCTCGACTGCACGTGCGGCGCGCCGGCCTGAGCCGCGCGGCTGCGCGAGGCGGTCTCCGTGCAGGCACGGCGAGCCCGTCTGCGGGCGAGCGAGCCGATCGACAGCGCGTGTGAGGATGAAATCCTCACGCGCTCCGAGCCGCGCGGCTGCGCGAGGCGCTCTCCGTGCAGGCGCGGCGAGCCCGTCTGCGGGCGAGCGAGCCGATCGACAGCGCGTGTGAGCCCCGGTGGCAGGGTAGTTGTCGCTCCATCGACCAGTGAGGGCCGGACGGCGGGACGTGGGGGACGTAGGGGACGTGGGGGACGTGGGGGACGTGGGGGAAGGACGTCGCGTCGATGCTGGCTCCCGGAGGCTCCGGAGAGGGCGGCGAGGGATGGTCGGGATGGTGCGCGGCGCGGCCGGCTGGCCGGCCGGTCGGCCGGCGCGGTTGGACGCGGGGCGGGGACGCGGGGCGGGGACGCGGGGACGCGAGGACGCGGGGCCGTGAGGTGCGGCGCGGTCGGGGCGTGGGCTGCGTGGGCTGAGGCTCCGGCGCAGCCGTTCGCGGGCTACCCGATGAGCGTGGTGCTCGCGCCGGCGTCGGTGCAAAACACCACCACCGGCGCCGGGCCCGAAGACGGGGGCCCGGCGCCTCGGCGCGGGGCGCGAGCGTTGCGGGCGCGCACCGGTCGTCGGGATCGCGACGGCCGTGCGGGCCGTGCTGCACGCTGTCCGGCAACCGGACAAGAAAGCCACGGCCGAGGACGATCGTGGTCGATTCTTCTTGACGGCGTGCGCGACCAACGGCGAGCCGCCGACGCGATGGCTCTGCCGATCGTCGACGAGACGCGCAGCGCGGCCCGCTGCGCCGCGAAGCGGCGGGCGATGACGACGCGAAGGGTCGAGATCGGTTGCGGGGCACCACGGCGACGACAGGAGGTCCGAAATCGTCATGGTAGAGAAGGAATGCGCGCGTGCGCAGGGAGGAGTGGAGATGTTCGATCGCGAGGACCGCGAAGGTGGAGTGTGGCGTGGGCTCGACGGGGCGAGCGGCGGCGGCGACGCGGCCCCCGACTGGCGACAGCTCGATCGCCAGCTGCGCGGCGTCGCCCGACGGCGCGCCGCGCTCGACGCCGAGGAGGCGCGCTGGCTGGTGCTGGCGCAGCAGGTCGAGCTGCACCGCCGGTTCGGCTACGCCAGTTTGCACGAGTACCTCGAGCGCACGCTCGGCTACGGGCCGCGGGCCGCACGCGAGCGGCTGCGCGTCGCGAGTGCGCTGCAGGTCTTGCCGCGGACCGCGGCGGCGCTCGCGCGCGGCGACCAGTCGTACTCGGCGGTGCGCGAGCTTACCCGGGTCGTGCGCGAGGACACCGAGGGGGAGTGGCTCGACGCGGCGGCCGGCAAGACGGTGCACGAGATCGAGGCCCTGGTGGCGGGGCGCAAGCCCGGTGATCTACCGGGCGATCCAGTGAACCCGGCCGAGGTCCGGCGCGTGCTGTCGCTGGAGGTCAGCGCGGAGACGTACGCGCTGTGGCGCGACGCGAGGCTGGCGCTGGAGCTCGAGCGCGGCGAGGCCGTGCCCGACGACGAGCTGCTGCGGGTGCTGTGCCTCGGGATGCTGGCGGGCGAGCCGGGCCCGGCGAGCGGAGGCGGCAAGCGCGGGCGCGCGGCGTACCAGATCGCCTTGATGCAGTGTCCCGACTGCGAGCGCGTCACCCAGGACGGCGGCGGCCGCGCCGTCGAGGTGCCGGCGACCGTCGTCGAGCGCGCGCGCTGCGACGCGCGCGTGCTCGGCCGGGTCGATGGCGACGGCGACGTTCACGTGATCGCGAAGCCGACGCAGACGATCCCGGCGCCGGTGCGCGCGGCGGTGGTCGCGCGCGACCACGGCCGCTGCCGGGTTCCCGGCTGCCGGGCTGCGCGATGGGTCGAGGTCCACCACGTGCGACCGCGGGCGCAGGGCGGTCCGCACACGATGGCGAACCTGGTCTCGCTGTGCGGCGGCCACCACGACGCGGTCCATGTGGGCCGCTTGAGGATCACGAGATCGGCCTCGGGAGAGGTCGTCTTCACGCACGCCGATGGGAGACCGTACGGCGCGCCGCCGAGGACCAGGGACGAACGGGACGAACCGCCGACGGCCGCGGCCCGTGTGGACCGCGCGGACGCGGCCCACATGGACCGGTCGCTGGCGCAGCGGATCGAGCGATCGACGCGGCCGGTGACGCGACGATGAGCGGGCGCCGCGCGGGCGCGTCGCCGCGGGATCCGCGGCGTACCGACGCGCGCGACGACTAACCTGACACCCACCCGAGGATGAAATCCTCACACGCCCTGCGCCGAGCGTCTGCGCGAGGCGGTCTCCGTGCAGGCGCGGCGAGCCCGTCTGCGGGCGAGCGAGCCGATCGACCGGCGCGCGCCGCGCCCGCGCGCCGGGTCCCCGCACCGCGCCCGCGTCAGGTCCCCGGCAGGTGCGCCATGTCGCAGTCCGGCCAGTCGTAGGTCTGCGCGTCGGGACCGGCGGTCCCGGCGTCGTCGACCCCGGCGTCGGCCCCGCACACCACGCCGGCGTCGTACGAACGCGGCCCCTTGACGCACACCGCGGTGCAGCTGCACACGAAGCCGACCGGGCACTCGTGATCCTGGCCGGGGTGGGTGCAGGTGCCGCACTCCTGGGCGCCCGGATCCGACGGGCAGTCGTGCAGCCAGCACGAGTCCGACGTGTCGGCCGCGTCGGCCTCGTCGGCGACAGGCCGGGGCCCGTCACAGGCGCCGAGCGCGAGCCCCGCGCCGAGGAGCGAGATGACGCGGACCCGGCGGATCCACGACATCGGTGTCGCTGTTGCGGTCTGGACCAGGGTCATGAACCGGTGCAGAGCACGTCCCGTGCCGGCTACAGCCAGTCGGGGTCGAGCGCGCCGTAGCTGTCCTCGCCGCTGCGGCAGAGGTGGGCAAGGTGATCGATGCGCGGCAGCTCGGTGCGGATCCAGTACTGCGCCGCCGCCAGCTTGCCCCGGTAGAAGCCGGCGCGCGCCGCGGCGGCGCCGCCCCGGGCCAGGCCCTCGCGCGCGGCCGCCGCCTGGTCGAGCCACTGCCAGGCCACGACCACGGTCGAGAACAGGTCGAGGTAGTCGCTGGCGTGCAGCAGCATGGCCTCGGCGTCGCCGGCGACGCCGCGCGCCGCGACCTCGGCGGTGAGGGCGCCGACCACGCCGACCGCGCGCTCGACCTCGGCGATCCACGCGGCGTCGACGCCGGCGGCGCGGGCCCGCGCGCAGGTCGCGGCGATCGCGGCGCCCAGCGCCTGCAGCGACGCGCCGCCCCTGGCCAGGGCGCGGCGGCCGAGCAGATCGAGCGCGTGGATGCCGGTGGTGCCCTCGTGGATCGAGTTGAGCTTCTGATCGCGCAGCCAGGCCTCGGGCAGGTACTCGCTGGAGTAGCCGTAGCCGCCGTGGATCTGCACCGCCAGCGCGTTGGCCTCGAAGCCCTTCTCGGCGGGGAAGCTCTTGGCCACCGGCGTCAGCAGGTCGAGCAGCAGCGCCGCCTGCGCCGGATCGACGCCGAGGTCGATCGCCGGATCGCCGTGGCCGGCGACGTCGGCGTACCAGCAGCACCGCACGATCAGGCCCAGGCCGCCCTCGACGATCGCCTTCTGGCGCAGCAGCATGCGGCGGACGTCGGCGTGGGCGACGATCGGCACCGGCGGCGCGGTGGGATCCTTGGCGCCGGCGGGGCGCCCCTGCGGGCGGGTCCGCGCGTACGCGACGGCCTCGTGGTACGCGACCGACGCGGTGGCGACGCCGTTGAGGCCGACCATCAGGCGGGCCTCGTTCATCATCTGGAACATGTAGGCCAGGCCGCGGTGCGGCTCGCCGACCAGCCAGCCGCGGCAATCGTCGCGCTCGCCGTAGTTGAGGGCCAGGCTGGGCAGGCCCTTCCAGCCGACCTTGTGGATCATGCCGGCGGTGGCGACGTCGTTGTCGACCAGCGCGCCGCCCTCGGGGCGCAGCCGCGGCACGCAGAACAGCGAGATGCCGCGGGTGCCCGGCGGCGCGCCCGCGATCCGCGCCAGGGTCAGGTGGACGACGTTGTCGGCGAGGTCGTGATCGCCGCCGGAGATGAAGATCTTGTTGCCGCGGATCAGGTAGTGGCCGTCGGCGGTGGGGGTCGCGGTGGTCTGGACGTCGGCGAGGCTCGAGCCGGCCTGCGGCTCGGTCAGCGCCATCGTGCCGGTCCAGGTGCCGGCGTACATGCGCGCCAGGTAGGTCGCGCGCAGCGCGTCGTCGCCGAACGCCTCGATCAGGTGGGCGGCGCCCTGGGTCAGGCCGAGGTAGCCGTAGACGCCGAGGTTGGCGGCCATCAGGTACGCGACCGCGGCGTTGAAGACGGTCAGCGGCAGCTGCTGGCCGCCGACCGCGACCGGGCGCGGCGCCGCGATCAGATCGAGGCCGAGCAGCGCCGGGAACACCTCGCGCAGCTTCGGGTGGACGAGGATGCGGCCGTCGACCAGGCGCGGCGGCGCCTCGTCGAGCGGGCGGTAGGTGTCGAACAGGACGTCGCGGGCGAACCGGCGGGCGCCGCCGATCACCAGATCGAACGTGTCGCGATCGTGGTCCGCGAAGTACGGCAGGCGGGTCAGCGCGGTGACGTCGAGGACCTCGTGGAGGACGAAGTCGACGTCGCGATCGTCGAGAAGCGGGTTGGTCCCGGGCGGCATGGTGGCGGCATCCTACCCGCTCCGGACGTCCCGGCACGGCCGCGGCGCCGCCCACCGCGCCCGGCGCCCCGGCGGCGCGCCCGCCGCGCTATGCTCTACGGCCAAGGGGGAATCCACATGCGTGCACTGATCGTGTCCGTCATCGTCGCGGTCGGCCTGCTGGCCGCGCCGTCGGTCCAGGCCAAGAGCCACACCTTTCCCGAGGGCAAGGTCACCGTCGACCTGCCCGACAGCTGGCTGATCCAGGCCGACAAGGGGACGGTCACGTTCACGACCAAGGACCAGACCCTGGCGATCAACCTGGCCTGGGCCGGGCCCGATCTCGATCAGGCCTGGGACATCCTGGTCGACCAGGTCGGCAAGGTCGTCAAGCAGACGAAGGTCGGCGACAAGAAGCCGGGCGTCATGGGCGACCTCAAGGGCTTCGTCACCTCGGGGACCGGCACCCTCAACGGCGTCGACGTCGACATCCTCTTGTCGGTGGTCCAGACCCCGGCCGGCGCGATGACCGTCTTCGCGATCGGCCAGAAGGGCAAGTACGAGAAGCACGAGAAGGACATGCAGCGGGTCCTCTTCGGCATCAAGGCGATCGGCGGCGCCGGCGGCGGGGTGTTCGGGGACGACGAGGGCTACGGCGGCCTCGGCGCCGACGCCCGCAAGTTCGCCGACAAGGTCGCCAAGGCGATCACCAAGAAGGACGCCAAGGCGTTCGTCAAGCTGGTCGCCAAGGCCGGCTTCCAGCAGGCCGCCGGCGACATGGCGGTCACCACCAAGACGTCGAAGCTGGCGTCGGCGATCAAGAAGGCCAAGGGCCTGCTCGCCTACCTGAACGTGCCCGAGGCGGGTGACTTCCACGTCAACGTGCGCGACGACGGCGCCCAGTTCGCGGTGTGGCGCGGCACCGGCGACGGCGTCGTCGCCTACATCGACTGCGAGCAGGTCAAGGGCAAGTGGTACGTCACCGGCATGTACATGGAGGACCACGGCGTCGAGTGAGCCGGCGCCCGTGCCGGTCGGGCGCGGGCGCGGCCGCCGCGGCTACGGGGTCGCGCGCAGGTAGCGGGTCAAGACCCGGGTCATCAGCTCGGGATCGTGGCTGCTGCCCATCTCCCGCGCCGAGTGCATGCTGAGCATCGGGTTGCCGACGTCGACGGTCGCGATCCCGAGCAGCGTCGACGTGATCGGCCCGATCGTGCTGCCGCACGGCTGGTCGGTCCGGTTGGCGTAGTGCTGGACCGGGACGTCCTCGGCGCGGCACAGCTCGGCGAACATCGCCGCGGTGGTCGACGTGGTCGCGTAGCGCTGCTGCGCGTTGGTCTTGATCACCGGGCCGCCGCCGAGCCTGGGCTTGTGGTGCGGCTCGTGACGGCCGGGGTAGTTGGGGTGGACCGCGTGCGCCATGTCGGCCGAGACGCAGCTCGAGCGCGCGCAGGCCTGGTGGAACGCCTCGCGGCCGGGCACCAGCCGCTCGAGCACGCGCGGCAGCACCGCGCCGCCGGCGCCGCCGGCGCTGTCGCTGCCGACCTCCTCGTGATCGAACAGCGCCACCACCGGGATCACGCCAGAGGTGGTCGCGCCGGCGATCGCGGTGATCGCGGCGTGGCACATCGCCAGGTTGTCGAGGCGCGCCGAGAACAGGAACTCGCCGTCGCGGCCGCCCAGGGCCGGCGGCGTGACGTCGTACAGCATCAGCTCGGTGCCGACCACGCGCGCGGCGTCGACGCCGGCGGCCTCGGCGACCATCGGCACCAGGGCGCGCCCGCCGGCCAGGCCGAACACCGGCGCCAGGTGATCCTGGCGGTTGAGGATCAGGCCCTTGTCGTTGACCTCGCGATCGAGGTGGATCGCGAGCTGCGGCACCCGCAGCAGCGGGGCGTCGATGCGGACCAGGTGCGGGGTGATCGCGCCGGCGTCGTCGCGGACCAGGACCCGCCCGGCGAGCCCGAGATCGCGATCGAGCCACGAGTTGAGGAGCGCGCCGCCGTAGACCTCGACGCCGAGCTGGGCGTAGCCCTCGGCGTCGTACTCGGGCTGGGGCTTGAGCCGCAGGTTGGGGCTGTCGGTGTGGGCGCCGACGATGTGGAACGCGCGGCGCCGGGCCGGCTCGGGCAGCACGAAGGCGATCAGGTTGGCGCCGGTGGTGGTGACGACGTAGGCGCCCGGGGCCAGCGCGTCCCAGGCGTCGGCCTCGGCGAGCGGCTGGAAGCCGGCGTCGGTGAGGCGGCGGACCGCCTCGGCGACGGCGTGGAACGGGGTCGGCGAGGCGTGGAGGTAGGCGAGCAGGTCGGCGATCACCGGCCGACCTTACCAAGCCCGGGGCCCGGCGCGCCGCCGCGGGCGCGCCGCCCCGGTCAGTAGCCCTCGGCCTTCGAGATGATCTCGTTCATGATCTCGCGGGTGCCGCCGCCGATCGGGTACAGCCGGGCGTCGCGGTACAGCCGCTCGACCAGGGTCTCGCGCATGTAGCCCATGCCGCCGTGCAGCTGCACCGCCTGGTCGACGACGAAGCTGCACATGTCGGTGGCGACGTTCTTGGCCATCGCGCACAGCGCCGGCACCATCTCGCCGCGGGCGACGCGGATCGTGCACTCGCCGGTGAGCGCCCGCGCCGCGGCCAGGCGCGACGCCATGTCGGCCAGCTTGTGGCGGGTGACCTGGAAGCCGGTCAGCGCCTTGCCGAAGGCGTGGCGCTCGCGGCTGTAGGCGATCGCCTCGCGGTAGGCGAGCTCGGCGATCGCGACGCACTGGCCGGCCAGCGCCAGCCGCTCGTGGGCGAAGTTGGCCATGATCATCGCGAACGCGCCGTGCTCGGAGCCGATCCGGTTGGCGACCGGGACCCGGCAGCCCTCGAAGCTCAGCTCGGCGGTGTCGGACGCCCACCAGCCGGTCTTCTTGAGCTTCTTCGACACCGCGAAGCCGGGCGTGCCCTTCTCGATCACCAGGATCGAGACGCCGCCGTGGCCGGGGCCGCCGGTGCGGACCGCGGCGACCACGACGTCGGCGCGGCACCCCGAGGTGATGAAGGTCTTGGCGCCGTCGACGACGTAGTGATCGCCGTCGCGGACCGCGCGCGTGGTCAGGCCGGCGACGTCGCTGCCGCCGCCCGGCTCGGTGACCGCCAGCGCGGCGATCTTGTCGCCGGCCAGGCACGGCGTGACGAACCGCGCCTGCTGCTCGGGCGTCCCGAAGCGGACGATCATCGGCAGCGCGATGAAGTGGCTGCCCAGGCCGACGACGGTGCCGACCGAGCGGCCGCGCAGGATCATCTCCTCGGCGCTGGCCAGGACGTGGGTGAGGTCGCCGCCGGTGCCGCCCAGCGCCTCGGGGTAGCCGATGCCGGCCATGCCGGCGTCGGCCGCGGCCTTGTACAGCGCGGCCGGGAACTCCTCGTCCTCCTCCCAGGTGGCGCCGTGCGGCGCGATCTCGCGCTCGGCGAAGCGGCGGGCCTGGGCCCGCAGCGCGACGTGCTCCTCGGTCTCGAACAGATACGGCATGGGGTCCTCCCCCGGCGCGGCCGGGCGGCGTCATGGTACCAACTCGGCATGGCCGAGACCGCCCCCGCCATCCCCGACCGCCTGCGCCGCTCCCGGCACCTGTCGACCTTCGCCCACCTGGGCGCGGTGTACCTCTATCACGACCTGTTCGGGTTCCTGATGGAGATGAGCCCCGACGTCCTCGCCGTGGTCGACGCCTTCGGCGACGGCGCCGCGGTCGCCGACGTCGTCGCGCGCTTCGACGGCGCCTTCGAGGGCGCGTCGCCGCGCCAGTTCGTCGAGATCTTCGCCCAGCACTTCTGCCTGATCGAGGAGGACGACGACGAGGTCTCGGGGCTGTGGCCGATGGTCGCGATCAAGGGCAAGTGGAACGTGTGGCGCCGCCACGGCGACCGCGTGACCCTGTGGACCGCGTGGGGCGACGCCCCGGTGCAGCGCATCGAGCTCGACGAGGCCGAGACCCGGCTGTGGGACGCGATCGACGGCGAGAAGCGCCTGGCCGAGCTGCGCAAGGACCACGACGCGGCGCTGATCCAGCGGCTGGTGCCGCGGCTGACCCACTCCGACGTCCAGGCGCTCAAGCTGTGCATGTTCCCGATGTCGACGTTCGCCAAGCGGCCGCAGATGGCGCCGGCGTACCTGGCGTCGACGATGCCGTACCCGCGGTGGTCGCCCGGCAACGGCGCGCCCGGGGTGGCGACGCCGCGCGAGGTGTCGCCGACCGAGTACTACCGGCGCGACGTCCACGACGCCGACGCCCAGTTCGATCACCAGGAGACGACGCTGTCGCACCTGCTGCGGCTGCCGCACCCGGCGCTGGCCGGTCGCACCTACGGCCAGGCCCTGGTCGACGCCCTGGTCGCGCGCGGCGCGGTCGCGGCGGCGGGCGGCGACGCGCCGCTGCGGGTGCTGGAGATCGGCGGCGGCCTCGGCTTCGTCGCCGAGGCGGTGTGCGGCGCGCTGGCGGCGCGCGGCCACCAGGTCGCGTACACGATCGTCGAGCTGGCGCCGGCGCTGGCGGCGGCGCAGCGACAGCGGCTCGCCGGCCACCCGGTGACCTGGGTCGAGGGCGACGCCCTCGCCGTCGAGCTCGCGGCCGGCGGCTTCGACCTGATCGTCGCCAACGAGATGATCGGCGACCTGCCGGCGCTGACCCTGCACCGCGCCGACGTCGGCCTCGAGACCGAGGGCGGCGGCGAGGTCGATCCGGCCAAGGTCGCGGCGCTGGGCCGCGCCGGCGAGCTGGTCGAGCAGCTCGGGCTGCGCCTCGACGACGCCACCGAGCCGTTCTACCTGCTGACCGGCGCGTTCGAGCTGGTGCAGAAGGTCGCCGGCTGGCTGGCGCCCGGCGGCACCGCGGTGATCACCGAGTTCGGCGATCTCGGCCGCTGGCCGCGGCTGTCGACCCACCTCGATCACCCCGAGCTGTCGATCCACTTCGGCCAGCTCCACCAGGCCGCGCTCGCCGCCGGGATGACCGCGGACATCGTCTTCGTGATCGACCTGATCGACATCGACCGCGGCGCCCAGGGCCTGGCGACCACGCGCAGCCACTTCCGCGCCCTGCGCGCGATGCTGGCCGACGCCGGCGTCGACCTCGACAAGATCGGCTACACGCCGGCGATGCTCGACGCCACCCTCGGCGACAAGGTCGCGGCCAGCGACGTCGGCGAGCTGCGCTGGGACCGGATCGAGGACCGCCTGATGGGCCTGGTGCCGCACGAGTTCCTGGCCCTGGTCGCGCGCCGCCCGGCGCCCGGCGACGACGGCGACCGCGGCAACTAGCCCTGCACGGGACCGAGCCACGCCGCGCGCCCGCGCGCCCCGGTCAGCGGGTCCGGATCGCCAGCAGGTACTCGCCGGCGTGGGCGGTGCCGTCGGCGTCGGTGAAGCTGTCGACGACGACGTAGACCGGCCCCGGGCCGACGGTGGCGCTCGCGTCCTGGTGGCCGCGGCCGACGCAGGCGGCGCCGTCGAGGTCGCCGGCGAGGATGTGGACGTCGACGTCGGTGTCGTCGCGGTCGACGACGTAGGCCTCGACGACGGCCTCGTGGTCGAGGTCGAGGCGGTAGACGATCTCGGGGCCGCGCTCGTCCTGGTCGGCGCCGCAGCCGTCGTAGCGATCGATCAGGCGCTCGCCGCCGCGGGTGTCGCCGAGGTCGACGGTGGCGCCGTCGGCGACGAACGGATCGTCGTGGCTGCCGCGGCCGAGCCGGTGGGTGGCCTCGTGATCGGGCGCGGCCTCGCCGGCGACGGCGCGGCGGGCGCGATCGAGGCCCTCGAGGGTGATCAGGTTGCGGACGTCGTAGCCGCTCTGCAGGCCCTCGGCGGTCAGGTCGCAGGCGCCGTGGTGCGACGTCGACGGGTGGACGCCGTCGCGCCACAGGCCGTGGTCGGGCAGCGCCATCAGCTCGGCGTGGAAGTCGACCAGCGGGATCTGCCGGCCCTGGGCGAGCGCGCGGATCAGCTGGTTGAAGACCGGGACCCGGGCGTCGACCTCGGCGTCGTCGTCGCGGGGCGGGATCGTCGACAGCACCGGCACGACGCCGTGATCGATCAGCGTGTCGACGATCGTCCACAGGTCCGACGCGAAGCGATCGTGGCCGCGGTAGTCGACGTCGTTGGTGCCGAACATGACCGTGGCGTAGCGCGGCGCCAGCGTCGCCAGCTCCTGGTCGAGGTACGACGGCGTGCCGTCGAGCGGGCCGCGCGCCGACCAGCCCGACACCGCGGCGACGCTGGCGCGCGCGAACGGCGACACGCCGTCGGCGTCGCCGGCGAGGAAGTGATCGATCGTGGCGCGCAGGCGACGTCGGCCGTCGAGATCGACCTTGCCGCCGTCGAAGCAGCGCAGGAAGCCCGCGCCCTCGGTGATCGAGTCGCCGATCTTGGCGAAGACGTGATCGTCCTGGCCGGGCCCGGCGTCGGCGATCGCGCGCAGGTGCGCCGCGACCTCGCCGGTGATCGGCGAGTGGCGGCGGCCCTCGGGGTACAGCACCGGGCCCTCCGCCGCGGCGACCGCGGCGCCGCGGCGGTGGCCGCCGGTGGCCTTCGCGACCCGGGTGTGGGCCCCGCCCGGGCCGTCGCCCGGGGCCGCGTCGGCGCCGGCGCCGGCCAGCTCGCAGGCGCCCAGCGGGATCAGCAGCGAGGCGAACAGGACGGCACGGCTCACGGTCCCAGGCTAGTCCGGTCCGCGCGCCGGCCGAAGTTTTCGGCAGCCGGCCGCGGCCGCGGCGCCGGGGTCGGGGCGTCACGGCCCGTGGTATGAGCGGGCGTGCAGTTCGAGCGCGCCCTGGTGCCCGGCCGGCTGGTCCGCCGCTACAAGCGCTTCTTCGCCGACGTCGAGCTCGACCGCGCCGCGCCCGGGGCCGACCGCGTCGTCACCGCGCACTGCCCCAACCCGGGCTCGATGCGGACCTGCGCGGTCGAGGGCGGCCGGGTCTGGCTGCGCGCCGCCGACGATCCGAAGCGTCGCCTGGCCTGGACCTGGGAGCTCGCGGAGGTCGACGGCGCGATGGTCGTGATCAACACCGCGCGCGCCAACCGGGTCGTCGAGGAGGCCCTGCGCGCCGGCGCGATCGCCGAGCTGGCCGGCTACCCGGCGATCACCCGCGAGCCGCGCGCCGAGGAGGGCACCCGCTTCGACTTCCTGCTCGACGGCGCGCCCCGGGGCGGCCGCTGCTGGCTCGAGATCAAGAGCGCGACGATGGCGGCCGGCGGCGGCGTCACCGCGTTCCCCGACTCGGTCACCACCCGCGGCGCCCGCCACCTGGTCGAGCTGGCGGCCCGCCGCCGCCGCGGCAGCCGCGCCGCCCTGCTGTTCTGCGTGTCGCGGTCCGGCACCCGCGTCGTGCGCCCCGCCGACGAGATCGACCCCGCCTACGGCGCCGCGCTGCGGACCGCGGCCGGGGCCGGCGTCGAGATCCTCGCCTACCAGTGCGAGATCGACCTCACCGGCCTGCGGCTCGGCGCGCGGGTCGACGTCGATCTCCGCGCCTGAGCTTCCCCGGGTAGACTGCCGGCATGGCCATCCGCAAGATCGCGCAGCTCGGTCACCCGGTGCTCCGCCAGCGCGCCCGCGAGGTCGACCGCGACGAGCTGGCCTCGGCCGCGACCCAGCGGTTCATCGACGACCTGATCGAGACGATGCGCGACGCCAGCGGCGCCGGGCTGGCGGCGATCCAGGTCTACGAGCCGGTCCGCATCTGCGCGATCGAGGTCGGCGACAACCCGCGCTACCCGTACAAGCCGCGCATCCCGCTCACCGTCCTGGTCAACCCGGTGCTGACGCCGGTCGGCGACGAGCGCTTCGACAACTACGAGGGCTGCCTCAGCGTCCCCAACCTGCGCGGCGTCGTGTCCCGGGCCACCCACCTGCACGTCCGCGCCTGGGACCGCGACGGCAACGAGATCGACGAGATCGTGCACGGCCTCAAGGCCGGCACCTACCAGCACGAGGTCGACCACCTCGACGGCGTGCTGTTCGTCGACCGCGTCACCGATCCGCGCACGCTGACCACGTGGACCGAGTTCGACCGCCACCACAAGGACGCGTTCGTCGCCCGCATCACCGAGCTGGTCGCGCGCGTCGGCTCCTGAGCGCGCGCGGACGACGAGCCAGGTCACGCGGTGTCGCGGCGCAGCGACACGACCTCGACCTCGGTCGTGCGCTCCTTGGTCGACTGCACCGGCGGCACCCGCCCGACCCGCGCGCGGTGCCACCAGCGCGCGGCGTCGTCGCGCGACCACGGCTCGACGTCGGCGGCGCAGGCGTCGAGGGCGGCGCCCAGCGCGATCGCGTCGCGGTAGCGGTGCGCCGGGTCCTTGGCCAGGCACTTGAGGATCACCTTCTCCAGCGAGCGTGGCACGTCGGCGTCGGTGCGCAGCGACGGCGGCACCACCGGCGCGCGCAGGTGGGCGCCGCGGAGCTCGTCGAAGGTGCGGCCGTCGAACGGGGGCACCCCGGTGAGGACGCTGTAGAAGGTCGCGCCGACCGCGTAGACGTCGCTCTCGGGGGTCAGGTCGGCGCCGGCGAACGCCTCCGGCGACATGTACGCCGGCGTGCCCATGACCGTGCCGGCGCGGGTCACGGTCGGCTCGTCGAGATCGCGCGCGACCCCGAAGTCGAGGATGTGGACCGTGTCCTCGGCGCCGGCCGCGTCGCCGCAGTGGAGGTTCGCCGGCTTGATGTCACGGTGGACGATGCCGGCGCCGTGCGCGACGCCGAGGCCGCGGCACACCTGCCGCATCAGGTAGAGCGCGCGCGCGGCCTCGATCCGGCCGTAGCCGCGGACCAGGACGTCGAGGTCCATGCCGCGCAGGTACTCGAAGGCGAGGTAGGCGAAGCCGTCGTCGGTGACGCCGTAGTCGTGGATGCGCACGGTGTGGGGCGAGTGCAGCCGGCGCACGGTCTCGGCCTCGCGCGCGAACCGCGCCCGCGTCTCCTCGGCGGCGCCCGGCGTGCGCAGCAGCTTGAGCGCGACCTCGCGGCGTCGGTCCTCGTCCCAGGCCAGCCAGACCTCGTTCATGCCCTGGCCCAGCGGCGACATCAGGCGGTAGCGGCCGAGCCGGCGCGACTCGAACAGCTCGTGGCGCAGCCGCCACGATCGCTGCGACACCACGACCGCGAGGGCGAGCATCAGCGACTGCTTGACCAGCGCCGCGACCATCATGCGCTGCTCCGCGGGATCGTCGACCAGCGCGACGAGGCGCTCGTCGAGCAGCCCGGCGAGCAGCAGCGCGCCGACATAGGCGACCAGCCAGGTCGCGGCCAGCGCCGCCGCCGCCCGCCACGGCGGCGCCAGCATCGCGGCGACCGCGACCAGCAGCATCGCCGGCGTCGCGTCGTAGGCGCCGCCGAGCCCGGCGACGTGCGCGGGCCCGAGCGTCGCCGCCGCCAGCACCGCGGTCAGCGCCGCGACGACCGCGCCGGTGCCGGCGAGCACGAGCCAGGCGCCACGATCGCTGCAGCGCGGCTGCCGCACCGCGAGGATCCCGCCGATCACGGCGACGACGCCGAGCGCGCGGACCTCGACGATCAACCGCCACGGCCCGCCGTGGTTCATCAGCGGGTCGATCACGATCGCGCCGAGCACCCACCCCACGGCGATCAGCGCGAGCAGCCGCCGCAGCCCGTCGCGGGTGTCGCGCGTCGACGTCGGCGCCCGCGCGACGCCGAGCGTCGCCAGCCGTGCGGTCGCGCGCGAACGCCCAACCGGTCGCGCGCGCGCCTCCATTGACGAGGTTCCACCGCCGACGGCCCCCGTGCCGACGTCAACGCCCATCGTTTGATCAGACTCCGGGATCCAGCGTTCGTCAAACGATATGCGGCGATTCGCGGCGACCGACCTGTCCGGAGTGACAGCCGCGAGACACTCCCGTGCAGGTGTTACGGGAGGTGCGCTTCACCCGATCTCACCCCGGCGTGGTGACCGCCGCGCGCGACGACCGGCGCCGGATCACGGGCAGCGCGCGACGCACGCGTCGCGCTCGTCGACGGTGCGGGCGGCGTCGGCCTCGGCCATGCCCCGTCGCAGCTCGGCGACCTCGGCCTTGCGGCGCTGCTCCTCGGCGGCGACCTGCTGGGTCTCGGCGGTGGCGCGCGCGGCCTCGGCGGCGCGCAGCTGGGCCTCGGCCTCGGCGCGGGTCCGCGCCGCGGTCGCCTCGGCCTCGGCGCGCGCGCGCGCGCTCGGCGGCGCGGCGCTCGTCCTCGGCGCCGGCGCGCAGCTCGCGGTTGGTCGCGGCCTCGTGCTCGGCCTCGGCGCGCGCGATGATCGGCGGCGCGCTGCGCGCGCGCACCGCGCGCTGGCGCGCGGCGTCGGAGCCGTACCAGGCCAGCGCGGCGGCGATCGCGACCGCGGCGAGACCGACCCCGACCGCGAACAGGGCGCGGCGCTGCCGCCGCTGCCCGCCCTCGGCGGCCAGCGACGCATCGATCAGCGCGCCGGCGTCGCCGAGGCGATCGCGCAGCCCGGTGACCGCGGCCAGCCGCGCGCCGCGCCACAGCAGATCGGGCGGCCGCCCGGCGCGGCGCCACCGCTCGGCGTCGGAGCGCGCGTCGTCGAGCAGCTCGCGCTCGACGCGGGTCTCGTCGAGCCAGCTGCGCAGCTGCGGCCACCGCGCGCCCAGCGCCTCGTGCACGACCTCGAGCGTGACCGGGCGCGCTGGCGCCGCCGCCGCCGGGCGCGCCGCCGCCGCGGCGCAGCAGCCGGCGCGCCAGCAGCGCCTCGACGACGCGGCGCTCGGTGGCGTCGGCGGCGACCTCGCGCTCGGCGAGCCGGGCCCAGGTGCCGTCGGGGCGGAACAGCGCGACCAGGACCCGGCGCATGGCGTCGCGACCCGCGGCGTCGAGCTCGTCGTAGAGCTCGCCGGCGGCGTCGGCGAGGGCGCCGGCGATGCCGCCGATGTCGCGCCACGCCGCGCGCGGCAGGACCCGGGCGTCGCGATCGCGGCGCTCCCACCACCGGGTCAGCGCGAACTGCACCAGCGGCAGCGCGCCGGCGTCGCCGGCCAGCAGCGCCGAGGCCTCGGCGACCGCCGCGGCCTCGTCGTCGAGGCGGAACCCGGCGGCGCGCGCGCCGGGCCGACGACGATCTCCGGCACCGCGTTGGGCTCGACGCCGCGGACGACGTAGAGGTTGTCCTCGGGGATGCGGCGCAGCGCCGGGATCGCGGCGAGGCGGCCGAACAGGTCGTCGCGGACGGTGGCGATCACGCGGACCGGGTCGTCGGGATCGAGGCGACGGCCGCCGGCGACGACGGTGCGCTCGCCGGTGCACAGCGCGGCGATCGCGTCGCACACGCGGTCGCGCTCGGCGTCGCCGAGCCGCAGCACCTCCTCGAGCTGGTCGACGACCACGACCGTGCCGAGCATGCCCGGCCGCGCCGACGGCGGCGCCAGGCGGCCGCCGCTGCGGCCGTCGCTGCGCGCCTGCTCGACCGCGCGCGCCGCCGGCCGGCCTGGCGCGGTCGCGGCGCGCGCCAGGGCGACCGCGCCGCCGTCGACGGCGGCGATGGCGTCGGCGTCCGCGGGCCGGACCACCAGGACCCGCCAGCCGTCGACGCCGTCGACCAGCTCCTCGTCGAGGCGGGCCGCGACCCCGGCCACCGCCAGCGACGACTTGCCCGAGCCCGACGGCCCGGCCAGGACCACGACCCGCCGGCTCGCCAGCCGCTGCGCGACCTGCGCGATGTCGGCCTCGCGGCCGGCGAGGAAGCCGGCGCGCGCGGCGTCGAACGCCTCGAGCCCGACGTACGGCGGCTCGGGCACGCCGTGGGGCCGGGCGTGGACCTCGGCGAGGTCGGCCTCGAGGTCGGCGACCGGGCGGTCGGCCGGCCGCATCGCGGTCAGCCGCGCGATCAGCTGCGTGATCGCCGCCGGCGCGCCGACGACGTGCTCGGACAGCGGCGCCAGGTCGCCGCGGATCGTCGCGGTCGACAGCGCGGCGCGGGCGCGCAGGATCGTCTCCGAGCCCGGCGTCGAGCGCGCCGCCTCGAGCTCGGCGGGCAGGCGCTGCGGCAGCCGGCCCGCGATCATCCGGTGCAGCAGGACGCCGAACGCGAACGCGCGGCGGCAGCGGGGTCCGGCCCTCGCCGCCGTAGGCCTCGGGCGGCAGGTAGCCCGGCGTGCCGATCACGACCGCGCCGCGCGCCTGGCCCGACGTCGACGCCGACGGCATCTGGTCCTCCGGCACCGCGTCGGTGGCGGCGAGCTCGACCGGCGCGGGATCGCGGCTGCCGCGCGCGCCCGCCGCGGGTGTCGCCGGCGGCGACGGCGCCGAGCGGCCGGGTGTCGCCGACCGGATCGGCGCCGGCGCCGGCACGGCCCGGCTGCGGCGACGCGGCCCGGCCGCCGAGCGCCGCGATGCCGAAGTCGAGGACGCAGACCCGCCCGCTGCCGCACAGGAACACGTTCTGCGGCTTGAGATCGCAGTGCACGACGCCGACCCGGTGGCACGCCGCCAGCGCGCGCGCGACCTCGCGGCCGATCGCCAGGGCGCGGCGCCACGGCACCGGCCCGTGCTCGAGGCGGGCGTCGAGGGTCTCGCCCTCGAGCAGCTCCATCGCGATGAACGCGGCGGTGCCGTCGCGGGCGACGCCGACGTCGAAGATCGTCGAGATCGCGTCGCAGGCGACGTCGCGGACCGCGCGCACCTCGTCGAGCCAGCCGGCGTCGCCGCCGGCGCCCGGCGGATCGAGCAGCTTGATCGCGACGGTGCGGACGTCGCTGCCGTCGACCAGGTGGGTGGCGCGCCAGACCTCGCCGAAGCCGCCGGCGCCGACCAGGCTCTCGAGCCGGTAGCGGCCGTCGATCAGCGAGCCGGGGACGCCGCGCCGGGGCGGCTCGCCGTCGTCGTGGTCGTCGCCGGCCATCGCCTATCGCCGCTTGCGCGGCGCTCCTGCTGGCGCCGCGCGCCTGGGTCGACGGCCGCGCCTTGGCGGTGGCGCGGCGGCGCGGCCGCGGCCGACGACGCCTGGCGCGCCGCCGCCGCGGCGGCCGCGCGCGCCCGCCGGCCCCGCGCCTGGGTCCAGTCGACGTCGACCTCGAGCGGCGCGACGTCGCCCCAGTCGAGCTCGCCGAGCTCGATCACGCTGGCCCGCCCGACCAGCAGGCCGGCGCCGTGGCGTCGGTCGTGGTCGTGGCCGCGGGCGACCCGCGCCGCGCCGCCGTGGCCCGCGGCCGCCGGATCGTGACCGGCGTCGTGGCCGGCGCCGGGCTCGTCGTCGCGCACGAACGACACGAACGCCATCGTCGGTCGGCGCGCCCCGCCGGCGACGACGAACCGGATGTCGTCGAGGCGCCAGCCGTCGCCGACGCCGTGGTTGACCGCGCGCTCGAGCGCGGCCGCGGTGACGGTCGCGACCTCGACGAAGCGGTACCGCACGGTCGTGGCCGGCCCCGCGGTCACGCGCGCCGCGACCCCTTGGCCAGCAGCTCGGCCGCGTACGGCGCGTGGTAGGTGAGGATCATGTCGGCGCCGGCGCGGCGGATGCCGAGCAGCGTCTCCATGACGACGCGCTCGCGATCGATCCATCCCTTCTCGGCGGCGGCCTCGATCATCGCGTACTCGCCGCTGACCGCGTACGCCGCGATCGGCATGTTGGTGTCGTCGCTGACCATGCGGACGATGTCGAGGTAGGCCAGCGCCGGCTTGACCATGATGATGTCGGCGCCCTCGGCGACGTCCATCGCGACCTCGCGCGCCGCCTCGGCGGCGTTGCCCGGGTCCATCTGGTAGCCGCGGCGATCGCCCGACTGCGGCGCCGACTGCGCGGCGTCGCGGAACGGCCCGTAGTAGCCCGACGCGTACTTGGCCGAGTACGCCATGATCGCGATCTGCTCGAAGCCCTCCTCGTCGAGCGACTCGCGGCAGGCGCCGACGAAGCCGTCGAGCATGCCCGACGGCGCGACGATGTCGACGCCGGCCTTGGCGTACGACACCGCGAGCCGGGCCAGGTTCTCCAGCGACGCGTCGTTGTCGAGCTCGCCGTCGTGGAGGATGCCGCAGTGGCCGTGGTCGGTGTACTCGCAGAAGCAGGCGTCGGCGATGACGATCAGCTCGGGGCAGCGCTTCTTGATGGCGCGGATCGCCTTCTGGACCACGCCGCCGGCGTTCCACGCGTCGCTGCCGACCGCGTCCTTGCGCTCGGGGATGCCGAAAAGGATCACCGCCGGAATGCCGAGATCGTGGGCCCGGGCCGCCTCGTCGACCGCCTTGTCGACCGACCAGTTGAACTGGCCCGGCATCGACGGGATCGGCTTGGCGACGCCGCTGCCCGGCACCACGAACATCGGGTAGACGAGATCGTCGACCGACAGCCGGGTCTCGCGGATCATGCGGCGCAGCGCGTCGGTGCGACGCAGGCGACGGGGACGGTACTCGGGGAAGTTCATCGATTCCGTGGATACACCGCCGCGATGGCGCGCGCCATGCCCGAGGCGTCCGGGGTGGCCGCGACCGCGTCGACGCGGACGCCGCGGCCGCGTAGCGCGGCGGCGGTGGTGTCGCCGATCGCCACGACGCGCGCCGCCGCCAGCGCCGCCAGGCCGGCGCCGTGGGCGTCGAGCAGCGCCTGCAGCGCCGCCGCCTGCGACGGCGCGTAGACGCACACCACCGCGGCGCGCCCCGCCGCGATCAGGCCGAGGCCGTCGGCGAGCGCCGGATCGTCGACGGTGGTCGCGACGGTCTGGTACGCGGTCGGCGCGTCGACCTCGACGCCGGCGCCGCGCAGCCGCGCGATGCCGTCGTCACGGCCGCCGGCGGCGCGCGGCCACAGGACCCGGCGCGGCGGCGGCCCGGCCAGCAGGTGGTCGGCGACCCCGGCGGCGTCGCCGTGCGCCGGGCGCTCGACGCGGGCGGTGGCGGCGACCCCGGCCGCGACCAGCGCCGCCGCGGTGGCACCGCCGACCGCGACCACGCGCGCCGCCGCCGGCGGCGAGGTCCCGGCCTCGGCGAGGGCGCGGGCCAGCGCCGCGGCGCCGGTGGCGCTGACCACCACGATCGTGTCGTAGGTCGCGATCGCCGCGGCCCGCGCCACCAGCGTCGCCCACGCCGCCGGTGGGGGCGGCGCCGCCTGCGTGAGGGGAAGTGCCACGACACGCGCGCCCTGCCCGGCCACCTGCGTTGCCAGCTCGCCGAGGCGACCGGCGTCTCGCGTGACCACCACGTCGAAGATCGGCGGATCTGTTGATGATGCCGGCATGGCGCGGAGCCGCGAGGGCGAGAACTTGCCCGCGCCAAAGCGCAGGCGGGACGATCATTTTCCGCCAAACCGAACGGTTCTGGTGACTTTCGACCTGAGGACGGATCCACCAGCGGCCGGCGAGACACGCGACCCGTCCAAACGATCTCGCACGGTTGCATCCACCGCAAGCTGGCTCGGATCTTGTTTATGTCTGACCGCGAGAGCCCCCTGATGACCCGCCTCCTGCCCCGCGGCCCCCGCCGCACGCTGCTCCGCTCGGCCATCGCCGGCCCGGTGCTGCTGTGCGCCGCGATGCTGGGCTCGGCGGCGGGCAGCCCGGCGCGTGGCGTCGCCCGCGCCCCGCGGGTCGCCGCGGTCGCCCCGGTCCAGGTCGCCGGCGTCCACTGCGCCGACGGCGGCCGCACCGAGGTGTCGCTGCCCGACGGCGGCTTCGACGCCATCCGGGTCGTGGTCGACGCCGCGGTCCCCGGCGCCGCCACCGACGTCACGCTGCTCGCCGGCCACGGCGATCGCACCGTGCGCGCGTTCGGCGGCGGCGAGTGGGGGCTGGTCCTCGACGAGCCGCTGCGCGAGCGCCACGTCCAGGTCGCGGTCGAGCCGGTGCTCGAGGCGCCGGCCGGCGCGTGCGTCGCCCGGGTCGAGCTGCTGCGCCGCGGCGCGGTGGTCGGCACCGCCCGGATCCGGTAGCCTCGCCGCGATGCACGCCCGCCTCGTCCTGATCGCGCTCGCGGTCACCCTCGCGACGGCCTGCCAGAAGGCCCCCGGCGCCGCCACCGACGACGGCGATCCGCCGCGCGCGACCGCGTCGGCGCAGATGCCCAAGGTCCACCTGACCGCCCAGGACGGCACCGATCAGGTGGTCTCGGTCGAGGTGGTGCGCACCGGCGCCGAGCTCGAGCGCGGCCTGATGTACCGCCGCCACCTCGACCCCGACCGCGGCATGCTCTTCATCATGGGCGAGACCCAGGTCCACACCTTCTGGATGAAGAACACGTACATCCCGCTCGACATGCTGTTCATCACCCAGGACAAGACCGTCGCGGGCATCGTCGAGAACGCCGAGCCGCTGACCCTCGACCACCGCTTCGTCGACACGCCGTCGTACTACGTGCTCGAGGTCAACGGCGGGTGGAGCGCCAAGCACGGCGTCACCGGCGGCGCCAAGGTCACGTTCGACGGCGTCACCGAGTAGCGCGTCGCCGCCGCGATCGCGCCGCTACGCCACCGCGTCGGCCTCGATCTCGATCAGCATCTCCGGCGCGATCAGCCGGCGGACCTCGACCATCGTGGTCGCCGGGCGGTGGCCGGCGAAGAACTCGGCGTGGGCGCGGCCGAACTCGCGCCAGCGCTCGATGTCGGTGACGAACATGCGGGTGCGGACGACCCGGGTCCGGTCGACGCCGAGGCCGAGCAGCGCGCGCTCGATCAGCTCGAGGCAGCGCCGGGCCTGGGCGTAGGCGTCGCCGGGCGCGTGGACCCCGGCGCCGTCGTCGGCGACCGGCGCGGTGCCGGTGACGTAGACGTGATCGCCGGCGCGGACGGCGCGGCAGTAGCCGACGACGTCCTCCCAGACCGCGGCGGAGGAGACTCGCTGGAGCTCGGTGGCCATGGCCGAGGTGTACCGCGGGCGGCGGGCCGGCGCGGCCGAGGCAACACCTGGCGCCGCTGCCGCGACCAAGGGACATGCCACGCACGCCGCGCGCCCGCTGGGCCGTCGCGATCGTGATGGCGGTGACCCTGCTGGTGGGCGGCTGCGCGCACGACGTGCACGCGCGCTTCCCGTCGGCCGGCGACGCCGCCACCGGATCGCTGGTCCTCGTCTTCACCCAGCCGTCGCCCGACGTCTACGTCGCGATCGACGGCGTGCTCGTCGTCGACGGCGCCCACACCTCGCGGATCGTCGTCGCCGCGGTGCCGTCGGGCTACGCCGACGTCACGATCGCGATGGGCGCCGGCGAGAAGACCGTGCGGGTGTGGATCGACGACGGCCGCGACACCGTCCTGCCGGTCGGGTCGCCGGGCGGCAGCGCCACCGACTCGATCCGCAACATGGCCATGTCGCTGGCGGCGGTGGCGCTGTACGCGTGGATCCGGTGACGCGCGCGCCGCGCCGCCGCCCGGCTCAGATCGCGTCGGCGTCCTGGCCCAGGGTCTCGGCCAGGCTGCGCCGCAGGCTGGTCAGCGTGCTCGCCGCCAGGCCGCGCGCGATGAACACCAGCCGGGTCCGGTGATCGTCGTCGGGCCACGCCGGCAGGGCGCGGGCCGGGTAGATCACGTGCTGGACGCAGTGCACGACCATGGGCGCCGGCTCGCCGGCGACCGCGACCAGGCCCTTGATGCGCAGCAGCGACTCGCCGTGCATCTGGGTCATGATCGACAGCCACATGCCGAGCGGGCCGAGCCGCACCGGCTCGCGGAACGCCACGGCGATCGTCGAGACCCCGTCGTGGCTGGCGTGGACCCCGGCGTGGCCGTGGTCGTGATCGTGGCCGCAGCCGGGCGGGCAGCCGTGGCCGTCGCGATCGGGCGCGGCCGCGGCGGCGGCGAGCCAGCCCGGCAGCTCGTCGTCGCCGGCCTCGCTGCCCGACGCCGGCGCCAGCAGGACGTCGGTGGCGACGTCGCCGCCGATCGCGCGCACCTGGGGCGCCGCCGGGTTGATCGTGCGCAGCCGCGCCGCCAGCGCGTCGATGACCTCGGGCGCGGCGGCGTCGCACTTGGTCAGCACCAGGCGATCGGCGAGCGCCGCCTGCTTGACCGCCTCGCGCTGGCGATCGAGCGTGGCGCTGCCGAGCACGGCGTCGACGGCGGTGACCACCGCGGCGGGCCGGAACCGGCCCGCGACCGCGGGGTGGGTGACCAGGGTCGCGAGCACGCCCGCCGGATCGGCGACGCCGGTGGTCTCGAGCAGGACGCGATCGAACGCGGGCAGCTCGCCGCGCGCGACCGCGTCGGCGAGGTCGGCGAGCGCGCGCACCAGATCGCCGCTGACCGTGCAGCACACGCAGCCCGAGCCCAGCACGACGACGTCGCCGCGGACCTCGCGGACCAGGTGGTGGTCGAGCGCGATCTCGCCGACCTCGTTGATCAGCACGGCGGCGCCGGCCAGCTCGGGGCGGGCCAGCAGGCGCGCCAGCAGCGTGGTCTTGCCGGCGCCGAGGAAGCCGGTCAGCACGGTGACCGGGATCGCCGCCGCCGCGGTCACGTCAGCAGGCCGCCGGTGGCCTCGGCGATCGCGTCCCACACGCAGATCGCGTTGCTGTCGTGGGGCACGGTGTTGCACGTGACGATGCGGGTGGCGCCGGCGGCGCGCAGCTCGTCGAGCGCGTCGTCGGCGAACAGGCCGTGGACGCCGACGCACACGGCGTCGCGCATGCCGGCGCGGGTCAGCTGGTGCAGGGTCTCGACCATCGTGCGGCCGGTCGAGATGATGTCGTCGACCAGCACCGGGGTCCGGCCGGCGTGGGCGGCGACGTCGGGATCGGACACCGAGACGTCGCGATCGCCGCGCCGGGTCTTCTCGAGGATGATGAACGGCGCGTCGCAGGCCTCGGCGACCGCCGCGACCCACTGCTCGCTCTCGGCGTCGGGGCCGACCAGCAGCGGCCGCGCCACCTCGGCGCGGACCCAGCCGGCGATCGCGGGCGCGGCGCGCGCGATGCGCGACGGGATCGCGTAGACGTCGTCGAGCGACGCCCACCGGTGCAGGTGCGGATCGACCGTCACCAGCCAGTCGACCGTGCTCGACAGGAGGCGCGCGAAGTACACCGAGGTCACGCCCTCGCCCTGGTGGAAGCGGCTGTCCTGGCGCATGAACGCCAGGTACGGCGCGACCAGGCCGACCCGCGCCGCGCCCAGATCGCGCGCGGTCGAGGCCAGGAAGTACAGCGGCAGCAGCTTGTCGGCGGGGTGATCGAGCGAGCCGACCAGGATGACCTCGCGCCCCGCCACCGGCGTGTCGATGCGGATCAGGACCTCCCCGTCGGGGAAGCGATGGATCCGTCGCGCGCCCTCCTCACCGCCGAGCCGCGCGCGCAGCTGCTCCGCGGCGGGCTCGCAGCCCGGGACGGCGAGGACGACAGGCACGCCGCTCATCCAACCGATCCTAACCTGGAACGCGCCGGCGGCGCGACGTACGATGGCCGCTCACCATGGCCACCGTCGCCTGTCCGCGCTGCGGCACCCCGGTCGCAGGCGCCTTCTGCGGCGCCTGCGGCGCACCGACGCAGGCGCCCGCGGCCGCCGCGCCACCGGCGGGCGCCTCCCCGGCGCCGCCACCGCCGTCGAGCGGCGCGCCGGCGCCCGGCGCGTTCGCGCCACCGCCAGCGCCCGGCGGCTACCGCCGCCGCCGCCCGGCGGCTACCCGCCGCCACCGCCCGGCGGCTACCCGCCACCGCCGCCCGGTGGCTACCCGCCGCCACCGCCGCCCTCCGGCGGCTACCCGCCGCCGCCACCGCCCGGCGGCTACCCGCCGCCGCCGCCTGGCTTCCTGCCGCCGGCCGACGACGAGCCGCCCGACATCTGGGCCCGGCGCGGCGCGCTCGGCACCGCGATCCTGTCGTTCCTGATGCTCGGCGGCGGCGCCCTCGGCCTCAGCGCGGGCCACACCGGGGCCACCTTCACCGCGATGCTGGTGATCGCGACCGTCGCCGGCGCGGTCGGCACCGTCGAGGGCATCCGCGGCTTCCGCGGCAACCAGAGCGCCGCGATGCGCGCCGGCGCCGCCGGCCTGGTGATCGCGCTCGAGCTGCTGGTGCTGGTCAGCCTCGACACGATCGACGGCAAGCGCACGTGGGGCGCGCGCGACAACCAGCTCCGCAACATGTTCTGGCTGCTGCTGCTGACCGCCGCGTTCGCCGGCGGCGAGTGCTTCGTCGGCGTCTGGGCCGCGCGCCGCAAGGCCGCGGCCGCGCGCCGCCGCCGCCGCCGCCGCCGCCGCCCGGCTACCCGCCGCGCTGAGCCGCGGCGGGCGCCCGCGCGCTACTTCTGATCGCGCGCCGCCTTCGCGGCGGCGAAGTCGGCGACCTTCTCGGCGTGGACCCGGGCCAGCTGGTCGGTCATCAGCGCGTCGCCGTGGACCTGCAGCTTCGACTCGGAGCCGTGAACCGTGGCGACGAACAGCTCCTGGTCGCCCTCGGTCTGCCAGCCGCACGTCGCCGGCGCGGCCTTGTACTTGCCGTCCTCGAACATGTCGGCCTTCCACTCGGTGCAGGTCCCGGCCTCGTCGAGCTCGAAGACGGTGTTCGAGATGCACGCGATCGCCGCCTTGCCCTTGCGCGCGCCGGCGTCGCCGAGGCCGGTGATCAGCGCGCCGTCCTGTAGCGTGTAGTGGGCGACCATGCCGCTCGACGAGCCGTCGGGCAGGTGCTCGGTCAGCTTGACCTCGCACGGCGACAGCACCGCGAGCTCGAGCTCCTTGTCGGCCTTGCCGTCGTAGACGGTGGCCTTGGTGCCGTGGAGGTCCCACGCCTCCCACGATCCCAGCGAGCCGCCGGGGGTCACGAACGCGCCGTCGAACGCGGCGCGCCGCGCCGCCATGTCCCAGGCGGCGAACGGCCCCGACGGCGCGGGCGGCGCCGGCGGCGCCTTGGCGGCGCCGCGATCGGCGGCCTTCTCGGCGGCGGGGCCCGGCTTGTCGCCGTCCTTCTTGCAGGCGGTGGCGAGCAGCGTGACGGCGGACAGCGAGGCGACGGCGACGGTGGTGACGAGACGGGACACGGGAACCTCCAGAGTGATCCAGGATGCGATTGCGCTCGCCACCAGAGCAACCCCGGTGCCAGGCGCAAGCGCGCGGAACCACGCGACCGCGCCGGCGCCCCGCCTGCCAGGCGCGGCAGCCGCTGCCAGCCGTGGCAGGCGACCCGGCCCCGCGCCGCCCGTCGCGGCTACAGGGCCTTGAGCGGGGTCAGCCGCAGCAGCAGCGGGATGACCTTGCCGTTGGTGACGATCGGCATGTGCCGGTACTGCGACCGCACGTAGAGCAGCTTGGCCCGCTTCTCCTTGCGGCTGAAGCCGTCGACCTTGTCGGGCATGCCGTCGCGGACCACCGCGAACGGGTACTGCTTGGCGAAGTCCTTGGACTCCGCCGCGGTGTCGGAGCCGATGACGATCAGCTTGTGGTACTCGGCGCGCTTGCCCGAGCCGATGAACTCGTCGAACTTGTCCTCGCGGCCGTACAGCGCGTCGAGCAGGATGACCTCGGCGACCAGCTTGTGATCGACCCACTGGCTGACCGTGCGGAACGCGCCCGAGTGGCCCATGACGATCGTCGGGCCGTCGGGCAGGCGGATGTTGGCGCGCGCCACCGCCTTGCGCAGGTCGGTGAGCGCCGGCCACTTCACGCCCTCGTCCTTGCCCTTGGGCGCGTCGGGCACGATGAAGATCGCGTTCTGCCGGCTGGCCTTGAACTGCTTGGCCAGGTCGTGGTCCTTCCAGGCGCCGTCGGCGTCGGTGTAGTAGCCGTGGACGTAGACCACGGTGCCGGCGGTCGCGCGATCGTACTTGGGCGGCACCCAGACGTGGACCGCGCCCTGCTCGCTCTCGATGCGCCAGTGCTGGCCGCCGAGGACCTTGTCCTCGCTCTTGTCGAGCTTGCCGGTCTTGGAGACCTTCTTCTTGGCGGCGCGCCGGGGCGCCGGCTTCTTGGGCTTCGGCCTGGGCTTGGCGGGCTCGGCGTCGGCGGCGGGCACGTCGGCCGCGTCGCCGTCGGTCGCCTCGTCGTCGGTCGCGTCGTCGTCGGCCGCGGCGGCGTCGGGCGCCGCGTCCTCGCGCGCGTCGTCGCCGGCGGCGCCGGCGGCGACCTCGTCCCCGCCGGCCGGCTGCCCCGACGGGGCCTGCGCGTGCACCACGGGGCCGAGCGCGACGGTCAGCGCCGCGATCAGCCCGATCGAGACCAGCTTCACTTGGGGTCCTCCCGGGGACGCGTGATCACGAGGTGCGGGTTGCCGTCGACGTCGCGATAGCCGTACCGGAAGCCGAGCTTGCGGTACTTCTGCTTGGCCCAGACCTTGGCGAACGCCGCCTGATCGGAGGCGCCGACCTTGAAGATCGAGCCGTTGTACTTGCCGTAGGTCTCCTGCTCGAGGCCGAGCTTCTTGGCCCACCGCGGCGGCAGCCCGGTCGAGTCCGAGGCCATCCACGCCAGGTGGGTGCCGACCCAGTCGCGGATCGCCGAGAAGCTGCTCATCCACAAGAGGTAGCTGGCCGCCTTGGTCATCATCGAGACCTTGCTGCCGCGGGCGTCGAGGTACTTCTCGACCGGCGAGCCGGGGAAGTGCTTGTCGTCGAGGTTGGCGGCCAGGTGACGGTGCACGATCGTCACCGACGGATCGCCGACCTTCTGCAGCTCGATCTCGGAGTTCGTGAACACCTCCGACCAGTCGGTGTCGACCCAGGTCGAGCTCTTCTTCTTGGCGATGCGCTCGCGCAGCTGATCGACCTCGTCGATCGTGTAGTAGACGACCGTGCCGTCGTCGGCGAGGTGGAAGTAGCGCAGGCTGACCGGCTGGTAGCCCATGATCGCCATGCCGGTGACGAAGAACGCGAGCTGGCCGGGGATGCCGCCGGTCTCGAGCTTCTTGAGCTGGTCGGACTCGGAGTCGTGGTTGACCAGCAGGCCGCGGATGACCTCGCGGAACAGCTTGAGCTGCTTCTTGAGCTGCTTGGGGGTCAGGGTCTCGAGCCGCGTCGGATCGCCGGCGTGCTCGAGCGACATCGTCGTGATCTCGCGGGCGCCGGGGAACGTGACCAGCGCGGACACCAGGTCGCCGCCGCCGAACGGGTAGACCACGGTGTCGGGCAGGCCGGCGGGCCGGACCTTGTCGAAGAACACGGTGGCCTTGTCGACGAAGCTCTTGCGGTAGGCCGCGATGCGCTCGCCGAGCTGCTTGCAGTGGTCCTCGACGATCTTGGCGATGTCCTCGGCCACCGGGCGATCGCCGGCGCACGCGACGACGCGGTAGAAGTAGGCGACCTCGCTGTCGAAGGCGCGCGGCGCGGTCTTGGGGTTGACCCGCTTGGCGTGGGCCGCCGGTGGCGCGCCCGCGAGGGCGACGGTGGCGAGCAGGGCGGCGACGGTGGCGGCGAGCGTGCGGTGTGACGGCATGGGATCCCGAGATCGGACGCGCAGCGCCCCGGATCTATTCGAGGATCGCTGCTGCCCCTGACGATGACGCGGCGACCCTAGCGCGGCCAGGCGGATGAGTGGAGCAAAAACCGGCCCCTGCGGCGACGGCGGGGGCCGCGCCGGTGCCGCGCTGTGCCGGAAAAACGGCTGGATGGGCGTGCCGACGTGTGGGATAGACTGCCGGTCTTCAGGGAGAGGACAGACGGCCATGGACCAGAGAGCTGAGCTGAATGCGGAGCTGCGCAAGGCGCGCGGCTGGCTGATCGCGGTGGGGATCCTGATGTTCGTGATGGATCTGCTCTACCTGTTCGTCATCAACAAGGGCGCCTTCGACGACGACACGATCCGCATGGTGGTGATGATCAGCGCCGGCGTCATGGTCGCGTTCTTCGCGCTGGCGTTCTTCCTCAGCCGCGCCCCCAAGCTGTGCATGATCCTCGGCCTGGTGCTGTTCTGGGGCATCGCGCTGTTCAACGTCCGCGAGGATCCGTCGCAGATCACCAAGGGCCTGCTGATCAAGATCTTCTTCA
Source organism: Kofleriaceae bacterium (assembly GCA_020633495.1). Taxonomy (GTDB): domain Bacteria; phylum Myxococcota_A; class Polyangia; order Haliangiales; family Haliangiaceae; genus WYBA01. Next base: position 215,947 of record JACKDR010000005.1, read on the forward strand.
CGGTCGCGCTGGTGCGCGGCCTGCAGAACGCCAACCGCGCCGAGTTCCTCAAGAAGGACCTCGAGCGCGTCTTCGAGTAGCGTCGCGCCGACGCCGGGCGCCCGGGGCGCCCGGCCGGCCGCGACCGACCTCAGTTGACCTCGACGGCCTCGCGGGCGTCGCGCGCCGCCGCGCCCGGCTTGGGCCCGACCAGCGTGCGCAGCACGGCGTGGGCGACCTCGTCGCCGGCGGCGTCGCGGATCGACACCGGGACCTCGTACTCGCGGCGCGCGCTCGACGCCGGGATCGGGCACTCGCTGACCGCGGTCAGCGTGCCGCGCGCCTTCTTGAGGTAGTCGATCGACATGCCGGCGACGATGAAGCGGCCGTCGTCGGGCAGCGAGTAGGCCAGCGCGACGTTGCCGGCCAGCTCGGCCAGGTTGGCCAGCGCGATGGCGTGGACGCACGACAGGTGGTTGCGGATGATCTTGCGGTCGGCGAGCTCGACCTGGGCGAAGCCCGGGCGCAGCGCCACCACGGTCGCCCCGATCGTCCCGGTGTAGGGCGCGGCGCGGCCGACCAGCCGGCTGAACAGGGCCTTGCCCCCCGGCAGCCCGCCCAGCAGGTTCCAGGCGTCGCGGATCAGGTTCCGGCCGCCGTCGAGCGACGGCACGGGCAACAGCTTACCGAGAGTGGCTTGCAGCGACATGGCCGCCGACCATAGCGGACCGCCCCGCCCATCGCCAGCACGACCTAGGAGCAGCGGATACCCGCCTGCGCGAGCGGTGGGGAGACCGCGGGCCGCCGGCCCGGGCCCGGCCGCGCGCGCGGGGGGGGCGACCTCCGGCTCGGACAGTCCTCGCGGTGACGAGAACGCGGGCGGTGAGGCGGGCGCGGGCGGTGACGCCGTCGCGTGGTGGCGCGGGCCCGCTGCGGAACTCGCCGTCGGCCGCCCCCCACACGCTCGCGTCACCCGTGCCGGCGTGGCCTGGCACCACCGCGGTCGGGCACGAAGGGATCGACACCGGCGCGGCGAGCGGATCGAATGGCGGGGTCAAGGCCTACCGTCCGTACGCGCCGATGCAGTCGTTCCTGTTGCCACCGTCGCCGCGTGAGTGGCTGCCGGCGTCGCACCTGGTGTACTTCGTCGAGGGGTTCGTCGCGCGGCTGAACCTGCGGGCGATCGAGGGGGCGCAGTCGCCGCGCGCCGTGCCGGCGTAGGCCGCCCCGGCCCGCGCGCTCTACCCGGCCGCGGACGATGCCGTCCCGGCCCGGGGGGCTATCGGGTACACGCTGCTAGCGGCCCAGCTGGGTCCGCGACGGCGACAGCGCCTTGAGGCTCATCCACAGGGTCCGCAGCGCGGTCCGCGCGGTCGCCTTGACCCGGAAGTCGACGATGTCGGACAGCTCGGTGCGCGCCGGGTTGATCTCGACCGTCGGCTTGCCGTCGGCCTTGGCCAGCAGCACCGGGCGGGCGATGTACGGGAACAGCGCCGAGGTGCCGATCGAGAACACGACGTCGAAGCCCTTGGCCAGCTCGTCCTCGAGCCGGGCGAACGGCTCCGGCGGCAGGGGCTCGCCGAACAGCACCACCGCGGGGCGCACCACCGCCTTGCAGGCCGGGCACCGCGGCGGGAACGTCAGCGCGGCGTAGTCGGCGACCCGGTCGTGCCAGTCGCACCGGGTGCAGCGCAGGTCGTGGACGTCGCCGTGGATCTCGATGACGTCCTTCGAGCCGGCCTGGCGGTGGAAGCCGTCGACGTTCTGGGTCAGCACGACGACCCGCTCGAAGCGCTCGGCGAACGCGGCGATGATCTCGTGACCCCGGTTCGGCCGGGCGCCGCGGCAGGCCAGCTCGACCTGGTGGATGTACTTCCAGGTCACCTCGGGGTGGCGCGTCATCATCTCGCCCGACAGCACGACCTCGATGGGCAGGCCCTCGTCGGTGATCTTCTGGTCGTAGAGGCCGCCGATGCCGCGGTAGGTGGGCAGGCCCGAGTCGGCCGACAGCCCGGCGCCGGTGATGAACAGGACGCTGCGGCAGCGCAGGAGGACCCCCGCGACGGCGTCGATCACCGAGCGGTCCAGCGTGCTGGTGCGACGCTTCGTCGTGCGCGGGTCGCCGGCCATGGGCGACCAGTATACGCCGCGACCGGGCCGGCGCCCCCGGCGGCCCGGCCGCGCGATGCCGTGCCGCACCCCGCGCGGGGCGAAAAGCGGCGCCCGGCCGCGGCCTGGTCGTACAGTGAGGCATGAGCCCGCGCCACGCCGCCGCCGCGCCCCAGCACTTCACCCACCATGGCCGCCGCATCGCCTACCGCAGCTACGGCGACGGGTCGCGCACGCTGGTCCTCACCCACGGCCTGCTCATGGACGCGCGCATGTACACCGCGCTGGCGCCGACCGTGGCGGCGCGCGGCCACCGCGTCATCACCGTCGACATGCTCGGCCACGGCGCCTCGGAGCAGCCGCACGAGATGACCGCGTACTCGATGCCACAGTTCGGCCGCGACGTCGTCGCGCTGCTCGACCACCTCGGCCTCGACGAGGCGGTCATCGGCGGCACCTCGCTGGGCGCCAACATCGCGCTCGAGGTCGCGGTCGCCGCCCCCGATCGGGTCCGCGCCCTCGCCGTCGAGATGCCGGTGCTCGAGCACGGCCTGGTCGCCGCCGCCGCGGTGTTCGTGCCGCTGGCCCTGGCGATCCGGGTCAGCCAGCCGGGCATGCGCCTGCTCGCGGCGGTGATCCGGCGCATCCCGCGCACCCACTTCCTGTTCGACATGATGATCGACTTCGTGCGCCGCGATCCGGCGGCGTCGCTGGCGGTCCTCGACGGCATCACCTTCGGCCGGGTCGCGCCGCCGGTCGACGAGCGGGCCCGCATCACCGCGCCGACGCTGATCATCGGCCACGAGGGCGACGCGATCCACCCGTTCAGCGACGCCGACATGCTGGCGCGCGAGCTGCCCGACGCCCGGCTGGTGCGGGCGCGCTCGATCGCGGAGTGGCGGCTGCGGCCGGCGCGGCTCGACGCCGAGCTGTGCGGCTTCCTCGATCAGGTGTGGGCGGCGCCGGCCCAGGTCCGGCGCACCGCGACCTGAGCGGCGCCGCGGCGGCTACGCCTGCTTCTTGCCGCCGACCTTGACGTTCCACAGCCAGATCGACAGGCCGAGCCCGATCACCGCCGCCGGGATCATCGCGTACGGCCAGATGTGCCAGTTCGAGATGACGCGCGCCGCCGGGTTGGCCACGGACGAGCCGTCGGGGCAGTGCAGCTTGTCGGCCGGCAGGGTGCGGCCGTACAGCGACGACTGGATCGTCGAGCCCAGGTAGACGAAGCCGTCGATGATGCCGACCGCGATGCCGGCGTTCTTCTTGCCCCCGAAGTCCTGGCTGGCGGTGCCCGACAGCATGCCGTGGACGCCGATGATCGCCATCGACATGAACGCGATCACCCACGGGATCATCGCCGGCGCCGCGAACAGCGGCACGATCGCGACCGCGCCCGACAGCATGATCGCGTAGAGCACCGCGGTCACCGGCAGGCGCCGCGATCCGAAGACGTGATCGCTGATCGCGCCGGCGAACATGCCGCCGAGGATGCCGGCGATGCACGACACGACGCCCCAGTTGTGGAAGACGAACGAGTCGGCGAGGCCGGCGCCCTTGCCGAAGTTGCGGCCCCACTGGAGGATCGCCTGGCGCAGGAAGCCGCTGCACAGCTCGACCGTCGCGATCAGCAGGATGATCGGGTTGGACACGACCTTCCAGATGACGGCGACGACGCCGACGGCCTTGCCGTCGTCGTGGGAGCTGGCGTCGCCGACGTCGAACGACGCGAAGCCGGCGTCGGCCGGGTCGTTGCGGACCCAGATGAACGACAGCACGAAGAAGACCACCAGCATCATCGCCGGGATGAAGAACAGCCACGGCAGGTGGAAGTTGTCGGTGATCATCCGGCCGCCGTCGTAGGCGAAGAACAGGCCGAGCGAGATCAGGATCCCGAAGATGCCGCCGAAGGTGCCGCGCTCGCGCAGGTGGAACCACGCCGCGTTGACCTTGACGATCGACACCGCGCCGAAGCTCTGGAAGTACATGTTGCCGGCGTACAGCACGGTGAGCGCGCCGACCCGGCTGCCGAAGAAGTCGCCGGTGAGGACCATGTAGCCCATCGCCGCGTTGCACGCGGCCGAGCCGGCGGCCGCGATCAGGATCGTGAAGCGCCCGCCGAGCCAGTCGGTGAGCGGGCCGTTGAGGACGAAGGCCAGGCCGTAGACCAGCGAGCCGACGGCGAAGATGTCACCGAACTCGCGCTCGGTGATGCCGCCGACGTACATGTACTGGTTGAGGTTGTACCGGGCCATGTACAGGAACGCGTAGGTCAGGCCCAGCGGCAGCCAGTTGAGCAGGCGGCGGCGCCGGTACGCCGGGGTGTGGCCGACGTCGATCTTGGGCAGGCGCGTCACGACGACGCCGATCACCAGCAGGAGCAGGACGATCGGGATCAGCTTCTGCCACAGCGGCGGCTCGGGCTTCTTGGCCTTCTTGGGCGGCTTGTTCAGACACGCCTCGGGCACGTCGGCGGCGGCGACCGCGGCGGTGGCAGCGGCGGGCGTCGCGGCGGCGGCGGCGGGCGTCGTCGCGGGCGTGGGCGTCGCCGCGGCGGCGCCGTCGGCGCGGGCGTCGTCGGAGCTGGAGCCCGCCGCGGCCGCGGCGGGCGGCACGGGCGGCTCGTCGGCGCGGGCGGACGACGAGAACGCGCCGCTGAACCACGCCAGGGCGAGGAAGACCGTCGCGACGGCCAGCCACGGCGCAATGCGGATACGTGCTCGGGGCGGCATGTAGGTTGGCGACGATACAGACCCGGGTTCGGGCGAGGCAAGGCGCGGGGGGCGGTGATCGGCCCCGGTGGCGGCCGGGTGACGGTCCGGCGACGCGGACGTGGCGGCGTGGCCCCACGCCGCCGTCATCCCCGTATGATGCGGGCGTGCGTCGGCTCCCTCGCTCGCAGCTCGCCGCGGCCACCGTCGTGGTCGCCGCGCTCGCCCTCGCCCTCGCCAGCGGCTGCGGCGGCGCGACCCCGCCCCGCCCCACCGAGCCGTGGCAGCGAGTCCTGCCGCCGGGCGCGACCCACGCGCTCTACCTCTACCCCGAGGTCATCGAGCGCTACGCGCCCGACGACGCCGGCGGCTACCTGGTCCACGCGCCGGCCGGCGCCGACGGCGCGGCCCGCGCCGCGCTGATCGCGTCGCTCGCGCCGCCCGATCCCGACGACGTCGTGCGCGACGGCGTGGTCGTGCGGCTCGACGCCGCCGGCCGTGACGCGCTGGCCGGCCGCGCCGACGTCGGCGCGGTCGAGGTGCTGCAGCCCGCGGATCGCCTGGGCTTCCTGTGGGACCAGGACGCGGCGGTCGCCGAGGTCCGCGTCGATCTGTTCGTCGGCGCCTCCGACGACGAGCGCGACGCGGTCGCGGCCTGGCTCGAGGGCCGCGGCGCGGTCGTGGTGTGGCGCGGGCCGGCGGCGCTGCGGGCGCGGGTCCCCCAGGACGCGATCCGCGACCTGGCCCGGCTGGGCCCCGTGCGCTGGGTGGAGTAGCGGCGGCGGCTGCGGTACCGTCGACCCGATGTCGACGTCCCGCGCGTTTCGTGTCGCCGCCCCGCTCCTGCTGGCGCTGTCGCTGGGCCTCGTGCTCGGCGCCGCCTGCAAGGGCAAGGACAAGGACCAGGGCGCGGCCAAGGACCCGCCGCGGGGCCCCACCGCCGAGGGCTCGCGGGTGACGCTGACCGTCGACGGCAAGGAGGTCGGCTCGGTCGATCGCGGCCGTGCCGGTCAGTGGCCGCCGCTGGCGGCGCTCCTGCCGGAGAGCGCGCGCGACCCGGCGGGCTGGGGCTCGCTCGAGGTCGAGCTCGCCACCGGCAAGCCGATCAAGTTCGACGGACCCGCGGCCGGGTCGCCCGGCCACGTCGCCGCGCTCTATCCCGGGACCTCGGGCATCTCGTTCGGCATGTTCACGCCCGAGCAGCTGGCCCAGAAGGGCAAGCCGGGACGCGAGCTGCCCAACGTGGTCGCGATCCGGCTGACCCTCAAGGTCGGCGGCCGCGGCGGCGGCGACTCGGGTGGCGGCGGCAACGAGAGCGACACCGAGCGGCCCCGGCCGTCCGCGGCGCTGACGTTCACGATCAAGGCCGGCGACCAGGAGGTCGTGTTCACCGGCGACAAGCTCGAGAGCATCCCGACGATCACCGCGCCGATCGGCGACACCGACACCCCGGGGTGGTCGCTGGTCGACGTCATGAAGGCGGCCGGGGTCGAGCCCAAGGGCCGCCTGTTCATCGAGGGCACCGAGGGCGCCAACCTGCTGCTCGAGGCCAGCGATCTCGATCCCGCGACCGCGGTGCTGTTCATCAAGCTCAACCGCTCGGGCCAGCTCCGGTTCCGCATCTTCCGCAAGACCGCGACGACCTGGGAGATCGGCGGCGAGCTGCGCGGCATCCACTCGATCGAGCTGCGCTGACCGACGCCGGTGCCGCGGGCCGGCGCCGCGCGACCGCTACGGCCGCGGCAGCCGCTTCGTCATCAGCACGCGGTGGCTGGCCTCGAAGCCGCGGGTGACGTACAGCGACACCGCCGGGGCGTTCTCCGGCCGCACCTGCAGGTGCAGCGCGCCGGCGCCGCGGGTCGCGGCGGCGCCCTCGACGGCGGCGAGCAGCGCCTGGCCGACGCCGGCGCCGCGCCGCGCCGGCGCGGTCCACAGCTCGGTGAGGTAGGCGTCGCGGCCGCCGAACTCGAGATCGAAGCCGAACGTGCACAGCGCGTAGCCGGCCAGCGCGCCGTCGGCGTCGTCGGCGACGTGGACGACGCCGATCCGGTCGTCGGCGAGCAGGCCGTCGAGCGCGACCCGGCCGGCGACCGGATCCCAGGTGATGCCCTCCTCGCGGTTGAAGACGCGCATCGCCTCGACCAGGCGCGCGGCGTCGGCCACGGTGGCGACCCGGATCGTCGGCGCGGCCGGCGCGGTCACGTCGGCTCCGGGGTCCAGCGCGGCGCGATCAGCCGGCGCTTGCCGTCGGCGGCGAGCGCGACGTCGGGCTCGTCGAGCGCCTCGCGGTCCCACAGCTTGCAGGTCACCTGCTTGTGCTGCTGGTCGAGCGCCTCGCAGTAGTTGGTGAACTCGCAGCGCCGGACCTCGGCGCCGCGGCCGAGCCGCATCTTGCGCCACCAGTCGGGGTCGGCCAGGCTCTGCCGCGCCGACGCCACCAGGTCGCAGTCGCCGCGGACCAGCGCGTCCTCGGCGTCGCCGAAGCCGGCGACGCCACCGGCGCCGACCACCGGGGTGGTCAGGCCGAGCTCGTGGACCGCGCGTCGCACCGCCGCCGCCAGCTCGAAGTTGCGGGCGAACGGGCCGCGCGCGTCGCTGTAGATCGTCGGCATGCACTCGTAGCCGCTCTGGCCGGTGTACGGGTACGCCGACCAGCCGACCTTGGGCTGCTTGGCGTCCTCGAACTTGCCGCCCTTGCTGATCGACAGGAAGTCGAGGCCAGCCTCGGCGAAGCGGGCGCCGAACCAGGCCGCGTCGTCGACCCGGTTGCCGCCCTCGATGACGTCGTCGCCGAGGAAGCGGCAGCCCAGGGCGCGGCCGGCGCCGAGCCGCGGCCGCGCCGCCGCGATGACCTCGAGCGGCAGCCGCACCCGCTGGGCGCGGTCGCCACCGTAGCCGTCGTCGCGGGTGTTGAGCGCCGACAGGAACGACGCCATCGTGTAGGCGTGGGCGAAGTGGAGCTCGACGCCGTCGAAGCCGGCGGCGTCGGCGCGGGCGGTGGCGTCGGCGAACAGCGGCGGCAGCACCTGCGGCAGGTCGCGGATGTGTGGCAGGTGGACGTCGGTGACCCGCTCGCGGTAGCCGCGCTCGAGATCCTCGACCTCGCGGGCGTCGAGGACGTCGTGGACGCCGGCGTCGTCGAGCGCGGCCAGCGCGACGCGGACCGCGGCGTCGTCGCGGGCCGCCGGATCGCGCCACGCCGGATCGCCGTCGCGCGCGGCGAGCGCGTCGCGGTGGCGCGCGGTGATCGCGAGGAAGCGGGCGAAGAACTTGTCGCGCGGCGGCCGGCGCCGGATCGCGAGGAAGTCGATGATCTGGATGAACAGCAGGGTCTCGCCGTCGGAGGCGTCGCGGACCGCGCGGACCAGGTCGCGCAGGCCGGGGACGAAGCGGTCGTGGCCGATGCGCAAGAGCGGCCCCGACGGGATGTCACGGATGCCGGTGGCCTCGACGACGATCACCCCGGGCCGGCCCTCGGCGAAGCGGCGGTACCACGCGATCACGTCGGGGGTGACCTCGCCGCCCTCGGTGGCGCGCCACGGCACCATCGCCGGCACCCAGGTCCGCTGCCGCGCCTCGAGCGGGCCGATCCGGACCGGGCTGAACAGGTGGGACCGCGCCGCGGCGTCGGCGGTCGGCCACCGCGGGTCCGGCAGGGCGTGCTTGACGCGCTCGGGGGGCTGCCACATCGAGCGCAGACATAGCACGTCGACCCGCGTGCCGACGCGGGTTCAGCGAGGCAGAAGCGAGCGAGACGCGCCGGGGCGTCGCCGGGATCGTGGCGCCACCGACGAGGATCGTGGCGACACGGCGGCGCGGGCGCACCGCGACCGCTCACTCGGTCGGATCGACGCCGGCCTTGAGGCAGAGATCGGTGAGGAAGTACTCGCGATCGGAGAAGCGCTGCCGGACCACGCGCAGGTACTTCTTCATGCGCGCGCGGTCGCGCAGGTGGCAGGACATGACGAGGGCGACGCCGTAGGCGTTGAACTCGTCCGGCATCATGCGGATGCCCTGCTCGGCCTTGCGCAGGGCCGTGTGGACGTCGCCGGCGTCGAACGCCGCGGTCGCGTCCTCGACCAGCCGGTCGTAGCGCTGCGCCAGGGTCGACGCGTCGACGGCGAGGCCGGCGTCGATCGGCCGCGGCCCGTCGGGCACCGGGCCGGCGTCGGGGACCCCGGCGTCGATCGGCCGCGCCGGCGCGCCGGCGTCGATCGCCGCCCGGGGGACGCCGCCGTCGAGACGGGGCTTGCCCACCGCCGACGGGGCGCCACCGGCGCCGGCGTCGCGCCCGGGGATGCCGACGTGCTCGGGCACGCCGCCGGTGCCGGCGCTGGCGCCGCTGGCCGTGCCGGTGCCCGCGCCGCTGCCGAGCAGGTCGTGGTTGCCGGTGCCGACCCGACGGTGCGGGTCCTCGTCGGTGCTGCCGGATCCGGATCCGGATCCGCCCGCCGCGGTGCTGCCCTGGCCGACGTTGCCCCCCGCCGGGGCGTACGCCGGCTCGGCCGACTTGGTCATCTGCGGCCGGATCCACAGCACCAGCCCGGCCAGCACCACCACGGCGACCGCGATCACGGTGACGTGCCTGGTCAGCCCGCCGGGCGTGCTGCGCCGCGCTTGCTCCTGGCGCGCCAGGGTCTCGGCCAGCGCCAGCGCCTGCGCCTGGGCGTCGCGCGCGAGGTCGTCGGGCGCGGCGCCGTCGGGCGCGGCGCGCTCCGCCACCGCGACGATCCTGGCGGCCGGGGTCGCCGCCGGCGACGGCGCCGACGCCGCCGACGCCGCGACCGCCTCGGCGATGGTGTCCTCGGTCGGCGTCGGCGCCACGGTCTCCGGCGTCGCCGCCGCGGTCCGCTGCGACGCCGGCGTCGCCATCGTCGCCGCCAGCGCCACCGCCTCGTCGGCGCCGACCGCGCCGGTCGCGCGCGATCGGTGATCCGGGGGTCGCGGCGGCGGCGCGCTGCGACGCCGGCGTCGCCATCGTCGCCGCCAGCGCCACCGCCTCGCGGCCCGACGCCGGCGTCGCCATCGTGGCGTCGAGCGCCAGCGGCGTGTCGCGCCCGGTGCCGGCGCGGGCGGACCGCTGGCGCGGCGCGGCCGCGCCGCCGCCGGGATCGCGTCCTCGAGCGCGCCGGCGAGCGCCGCCATCGACGCGAACCGCTGCGCCGGATCCTTGGCCAGGCACCGCAGCACCACCGCCTCGAGCCAGTCGGGGACGTCGGCGCGCAGGCTCCGCGGCGACGGCGGCGCCACGAACTGGTGCATGCCGACGATCTCGCCGACGCCGTCGCTGACGAACGGCGGCCGGCCGCACACCAGCTCGAACAGGATGCAGCCCAGGGCGTAGACGTCGGCGCGCTCGTCGACCTCGCCGGTGCCGCGGCACTGCTCGGGCGACATGTAGTGGGGCGTGCCCAGCAGGCTCCCGGTCCGGGTCTGCACCGAGGCGTGCCAGCGCTCCTCGGTGAGCTTGGCGATGCCGAAGTCGAGGATCTTGATGCGCTCGCCGCCACGGACCTCGGCGTCGGGCACCAGCATGACGTTGTCGGGCTTGAGATCGCGGTGGACGATGCCGGCGGCATGCGCGGCCTCGAGCGTGGTCGCGATCTGCCGGATCACGGTCGCGGCCTCGTCGACCGGCAGCGGGCCGTGGGCGCGCAGCCGGGCCCGCAGGGTCTCGCCGTCGAGCAGCTCCATCGCCAGGTACGGCGCGCCGTCGTCGGTGCGGCCGAAGTCGAGGATCCGCACGATGCCGGGATCGCGGACCCGGGCCGCAGCGCGGGCCTCGTTGAAGAACCGCTGCACCGCGTCGGGGTCGTCGCCGATCTCGGGGAGCAGCACCTTGATCGCCACCGGGTGGCCGAGCCCGACGTGCTCGCCGACCCAGACCGAACCCATGCCGCCGCGGCCGAGCTGGCGCAGCACGCGGTAGGAGCCCAGGGTCTGACCGATCACGGGTCCGATTGTGCCGCATCGGCCCGGGCGATGCCGGACGAACCCGCGTCGCGGAGGCCCCGCGCCACGGTTTGCCGGCGGCGGGCCGCCGCGCGGCGGCCCGCGCGCGCCGGACCGCTCAGCGGGTGCGCAGCTCGGTGACGACCTTCTCCATGGCGTCGCGCGCGTCGCCGAAGAGCATCCGGGTCACCGGCTTGTAGAACAGCGGGTTGTCGATGCCGGCGTAGCCGGTGGCGCGGCTGCGCTTGTTGACGACCACCAGCTTCGACTTCCAGACCTGCAGCACCGGCATGCCCGCGATCGGCGAGGTCGGATCGTCCTCGGCGGCCGGGTTGACGATGTCGTTGGCGCCGATGACGATGACGACGTCGGTCGACGGCAGGTCGCCGTTGATCTCGTCCATCTCGAGGACGATGTCGTAGGGGACGCTGGCCTCGGCGAGCAAGACGTTCATGTGACCGGGCAGGCGGCCGGCGACCGGGTGGATCGCGAAGCGGACCTCCTTGCCGTGGCCGCGCAGGATCTCGGTCAGCTCGCGGACCGCGTGCTGGGCCCGCGCCACCGCCATGCCGTAGCCCGGCACGATGACGACGCTCTTGGCCTCGAGCAGCTTGTCGGCGAGGCCGCCGACGTCGATGTCCTGGACCTCGCCCTGCGGCTTGGCCGGGCCGCCGGCGGCGGGCTTGGGCGCCTCGGCGCCGAAGCCGCCGAAGATGACGTTCCAGATCGACCGGTTCATCGCCCGGCACATGATGTAGCTGAGGATCGCGCCGCTCGAGCCGACCAGCGCGCCGGTGACGATCAGCAGGTCGTTGCTCAGCATGAAGCCGGCCGCGGCCGCGGTCCACCCCGAGTAGCTGTTGAGCATCGACACCACGACCGGCATGTCGGCGCCGCCGATGGCCGCGACCAGGTGGACGCCGAGGACGCAGGCGATGCCGGAGCCGGCGGCGAGCGCCCACAGCTGGCCGTCGCGCGCGTACATGACGCCGAAGACGACCGCGCCGATCGCCATCGCCAGGTTGAAGAAGTGACGGCCGGGCAGCAGCGTGGGCCGGCCCGACACCGAGCCGCGCAGCTTGAGGAACGCCAGCACCGAGCCGGTGAAGGTCACCGCGCCGATGAAGACGTCGACGTAGATCTCGATGTGGGTCTTGAGCTCCATCCCGCCGCCGAGGCGATCGGCCTCGAGCTGCAGCGAGTAGCCGACCAGCACCGCGGCGATGCCGACGAAGCTGTGCAGCAGCGCCACCAGCTCGGGCATCTGGGTCATGCCGACCCGGATCGCCAGCACCGCGCCCAGCGCCGCGCCGACGGCGATCGCGCCGAGCAGCACCGGCTGCAGGTGCAGGTGCGAGACGGTCAGGGTCGCGACGATCGCGATGCCCATGCCGATGATGCCGTAGAGGTTGCCGCGGCGGGCCGTGACCTGGGACGACAGGCCACGCAGCGACAGGATGAACAGGACCGCCGCGATCAGGTAGGCGGCGTTGGACAGGGCGACGGAGCGCAGCATGGTCGGCCCCTTACTTCCTGAACATCGCGAGCATGCGGCGGGTCACCAGGAACCCGCCGGCGATGTTGATGGTGGCGAACAGGGTCGCGGTGATCGCGACGATCGAGTCGGTGTGCAGGTCGGAGACCGCGCCTCCGATCAACCCGCCGACCACGATGATGCCGCTGATCGCGTTGGTCACGCTCATCAGCGGCGTGTGCAGCGCGGGCGCCACGTTCCACACCACCTGCCAGCCCACGAACACCGCCATCACGAAGACGGTGAGGTGCTGGAGCAGCTCGGCGGTGCCGCGGCTGACCGAGGCGTCGGCGCTGCCGTAGCGCAGCGCGAACCAGCCGCCGGCGGCGATCAGCCCGACGATCGCGAGGATCATGCCGGCCTGGGGCGACGGCGGCTTGGGCGCCGGGGCGCCGTGGCCGTGACCGTTCTTCTTGGCCGGCTCGGCGACCTTGGGCGCGGCCGCGGCGGCGGCCGCGGCGGCGGGCAGCTTGCCCTCGCGCGACGCCTTGACCTCGGTCTCGACCTTCTTGGGCGGCGGCGGCGGCCAGGTCTTCTCGCCGTCGTGGAGGACCAGGGCGCCGCGGACGATGTCGTTCTCGAGATCGATCTTGTGGTTTTCGGCGCCGCCCATCTCGTCGAGCAGGTGCCAGAGGTTGGTCCCGTACAGCTCGCTGGCGACGTGGGCCATGCGGCTGGCCAGGTCGGTGAAGCCGATGATCGTCACGCCGTGGGCGACGGTCTCCTCACCGGGGACGGTGAGGTCGCAGTTGCCGCCCTGCTCGGCCGCCAGATCGACGACCACCGAGCCCGGCTTCATCAGCTCGACCATGTCGGCGGTCCACAGCTTGGGCGCCGGCTTGCCCGGGATGAGCGCGGTCGTGATGACGATGTTGACGTCCTTGGCCTGCTCGCGGAACAGAGCCATCTCGGCGTCGATGAACTCCTTGCTCATCTGCTTGGCGTAGCCGCCCTGGCCCTCGCCCGACTCCTCGAGCTCGACCGTGAGGAACTCGCCACCGAGGCTCTTGATCTGATCGGCGACCGACGGCCGGACGTCGAAGGCGCGGACGATCGCGCCCAGCGCCTTGGCCGCGGCGATCGCGGCGAGGCCGGCGACGCCGGCGCCGATGACCAGCACCTTGGCCGGCGGCACCTTGCCGGCCGCGGTGAACTGGCCGGTGAAGAAGCTGCCGAACCGGTTGGCGGCCTCGACGACGGCGCGGTAGCCGGCGATGTTGGCCATCGACGACAGCGCGTCGACCTTCTGCGCCCGGCTGATGCGCGGGATGCAGTCGACCGCGACCACGTTGATCTTGCGGGTCGCGAGGTGCTCGACCAGCGGCGTGTTCTGGCCGGGGAAGAGGAACGAGATCAGCGTGGCGCCCGGGCGCATCGCGTCGGCCTCGCACGTGCCGTCGGAGCGGAGCTCCGGCGGCCGCACCTTCACGACCACGTCGCACACGGCCCAGATCTCGGCCGCGTTCTCGACGATGGTCGCGCCGGCGGCGCTGTACTCGTTATCGGGATAGCTCGCCGCCGCGCCGGCGCCGCGCTCGATCACCACCGACCAGCCGGCCTTGACCAGGCGGCCAGCCGTGGAAGGAGTGACCGCGACGCGTCGCTCGTCGAAACGGACTTCTTTGACGATGCCTAGCTTCATGGCGACTTCGGGCGGACCATAGAGGCGCGTCGGGTTCGCTGCAAGACTAAGGAAGGGTCAATCGCGACGCGACGGGTGCGTGGTAGCGTCGCACCGTGGACCGAGTCGAGATGACACACGGCAGCGTCGTCGAGCTCGACCGCGACGGTGCGCCGCAGCGGTGGCTCTCCCCCGACGGTGCGGTCGTCGCGGAGATCGCCGCCGACCGCCTGCGGATCTCCCTGACCGGCGTCCACGATCGGCCGATCTCCGTCGAGCCGCTGGCGTCGCAACACCCCGTGCTCGGTGAGGTCCACGCGATCCGCGCGGGCGACAGCGAGCTGGCGCGCGTCGCCGCCGTCGACTGGCAGCGGCCCGCGCGGATCCCCGCGATCGACGCGCCGGCGCGCGTGCCGACCGGCGCCGGCACGACGCTGCTCAACGTCCTGGCGCTGGGGGCGCACGCCGCCGGGCGTCGCCTGCGCTATGTCGGTCCGTATCCGACCGCGGCGCTGTGGGCGTCGCTGCACGAGTGCTTCGTCGCCGAGGCCGGCGCCACCGAGGCCCGCTTCACCGCCGGCGTGCTCGAGCGGGCGCTCCTGGGCGACGTCGCCGAGGTGCCGATCGACTTCGTGCCGGCGCCGTTCGAGCGGGTCCAGGTGGCGCCGCGCGCGGTCGTCCACCTGCGCGACGGCGTCGAGCGGCTCTACCTCGGCGGCGCGACCTGGGCGCCGCACGCGCCGGTGCGCCGCCTGCTGCGCGACGGCGATCGCCTGCGCGCGGTGCTGTGGCTGGCCGGCGCCGAGTGGGCCGAGGTCGCCGCGCTCGACGGCGCGGGGCGGCTGCTCGACGGCCCGCACCCGCTGCCGCCGGTGCTGTCGTCGGTGCTGGGCAAGGCGTTCCCGGCGGCGCTGGCCGGCGCGCTCGGCGAGCTGATCGCCGCCGACGAGCCGCCGCTGCTCGCCGCCGCGGTCCGCGAGGTCGTGCGCGACGTGCCGATCGTGTGGGGCGATCCCGGCGCCGACGCGGCGCGCACCCTCGCCGGCGTCCTGGTCGTGCACGCCGGCCTGTGGGAGCGCCTCGCCGGCGCGTCGCTGACCGTGCTCGCCGAGGCCCTCGCCGCGGCGCTGGCCCCGGCGATCAAGCTCCTCGGCCAGCAGCGCCTCGAGACCGTGCCGGTCGGCGCCGCGGTGCACTGAGCCGCGACGCGATCGCTCGCGCACCTCGAGCGCCGTGCCGCGCGCCCGCGCCGCCTACGCCGCCGGCGCGCCCGATGCGCCCGACGCGCCCGACGTGCCCGCGGCCCCCGGCGCCGCGCCGCTGGTCCCCAGCGCCGCGAGATCGATCTCGAACGTCCACTTGCCGCGCCTCGTCGGCTGCTCGAGCGCGGCCTCGAGCTCGGCGAGGAACTGCTCGCGCGGGATCTCGCGGGCGCCGAACCGCTCGAGGTGCTCGGTGTGGACCTGGCAGTCGATCAGCCCGATGCCCCAGGCCTGGAGCTGGCGCACCAGCGCCACGAACGCCAGCTTCGACGCGTCGGGCGCCTCGGCGAACATCGACTCGCCGAAGTAGCAGCCGCCGAGGCACACGCCGTACAGGCCGCCGACCAGCCGGTCACCGAGCCACGCCTCCGCCGAGTGCGCGAAGCCGAGCTCGTGCATGCGCTGGTAGGCGCTGATCATGTCGGGCACCAGCCAGGTGCCGCCCTGGCCCAGCCGCGGCACCGTGGCGCAGCCGCGCAGCACGTCGCCGAACGCGGTGTCGAGGCGGAGCTGGTAGGGCGCGCGGCGCAGCTGCTTCTTCAGGCTGCGGTTGACGATCAGCTCGTCCGGGTACAGCACCATCCGCGGATCCGGCGAGTGCCACAGGATCGGCAGGTTCTTGCCGTACCAGGGGAAGATGCCGCGGCTGTACGCCAGCAGCAGCCGCTCGGGGCGCAGGTCGCCGCCGACCGCGAGCAGGCCGTCCTCCGCCAGCTCCACGGGCGGGAACACGAGGCGCTTGTCGAGGCGGAAGACCGGCACGTTCACGGGAAGGATAGCGTAACGTCGCCGCATGCAGCGTCGCCGCGGGCCGATGTCGATCCCCTGCGGCGGCGCGCGCACGATCGCCGGCGCGATCGCGATCGTGGCCGCGGCGCTGACCACCGCGTGCGCGCCGGTGGCGACGCCGCGCTTCCCCGACGACGTCGCCGCCGCGGTCGTCGCCGACGACATGCGCCGGCTCGAGACCGCGACGCTGGTCCTCTACTACCCGGCCGGGCGCGACGCCGAGGTCGCGCGCGTCGCCGCGACCCTCGAGCGCTGCGTCGCCGCGGCGCGCGGGCGCACCCAGCTGACGTCGTGGACCACCGGCGAGAAGCCGGTCGTGGTCATGCCGGCGGCGCCGTTCAACAACGCCTACGTCGCGCCGCGGACCGCCGGAGACGAGGACGTCGCGGTGGTGCCGACCTACGACACCCTCGACTTCACCAGCGAGTTCGGCCTGCCGCCCGATCCCGGGATGATCGGCTGCCACGAGATGATCCACTACGTCCAGGCCCAGCAGATCGGCGGGCTGTGGGCCGCGCTCGATCGCGTGCTCGGCGATCTGGTGACGCCGCAGGCCGGCCTCGATCCGTGGTTCTGGGAGGGCCTGGCGGTCCACTACGAGACCGCGCTCAACCCCGGCGCCGGCCGGCTGGCGTGGCCGGTGTGGCGCGGCGTGTTCGCGGCCGGCTACGCCGACGGCGGCCTCGACGGCGACGACCTGTCGGAATGGAAGCGCCTGGCGCCGCCGGGCCATCACTACCTGGTCGGCAGCCACTTCGTCGACTGGTTGATCGCGACCTACGGCGAGGCCCGGCTGTGGCAGGTGATCGCCGCGCAGGGCTCGTCGGTGGCGTTCACGCTCGGCGTCAGCGGCCGCTTCAAGGACGCCTACGGCAAGGGCCTCGGCGACCTGGTCGCCGAGTTCCGCCGCGCGCTGACCCGCACGCTCGAGCGCCGCGAGTCGCCGACGACGCAGCGGCGGGTCCGCGCCGTCGGCAGCGACGCCCGCTACGCCCGCGCCGCGACCGGCGCCGAGGCGGTGATCGTCGAGGACCTCGACGCCGAGGCACGGCTGCAGATCCGCGACGCGCGCGGCGAGATCGTCGTCGATCGCGCGCTGGTCGAAGTCGTGCCGCCGCGCGGCCTCGCCACCGCGGCCGCGCTGCTGGTGTCGGGGATGGCGTTCACCGGCGACGGCGCGCGCCTGTTCTTCACCGTCGTCGATCAGGGCGCGACCTACCAGACCACGCGGCTGGTCGCGGTCGACGTCGCGACCGGCGCCCTCGACGTCGTCGCGTCCGGGCTCGGCCCGGGCGGCGCGATCGCGCCCGACGGCGCGACCTACTACGCGATGGACGTCGACGGCGACGCCTGGGGCCTGGCCGCGGTGACGCTGGCCACCGGCGCGCGCCGCGTCGTGGTGCCGGCGACGCCCGGGCGCTACGTCCTGCGCGCGGCGCCGTCACCGTCGGGCGATCGCCTGGCGCTGTCGGTGTGGGACGGCCGCTTCGCGATCTGGATCGTCGACGCCGCCACCGGCGCCCGGCTCGCGACGATCGACGGCGCGACCGCGGTCTACGATCCGAGCTTCGTCGACGACGACCGGCTGATCTACCTGCGCGACGTCGACCGGCGCTTCCAGGTCGTCGTGCGCGACGGCGTCGTCGGCGACGCCGCGCCCGAGCGCGTGATCAGCGACGCGCCGTACACCGCGTTCGAGCCGCGCGCCGCGGCCGGCACGGTGCGGTTCCTCGATCGCGAGGCCTGGCGCTGGGACCTCGCCGAGATCGCGCTGCCGCCGCCGGTGGCGACGACCGCGACGACGACGACCGCGCCGGCGCCCGCGGAGGGCGCCGCCGCCGCGCCCGCCCCGGTCGACGCCGCGCCCGCGACGGTCGACGCGCCCGGCGCGGCCGCCGGTCCCGGCGCCGCCACCGCCACCGGCGTCACGATCCTCTCCGATCGCCCGTACTCGATGCTCGACGGCCTGTTCCGGCCGCGCCTGCACGCGCTCGGCCTGTACAGCCCCGACGACGGCGCGGCCCTGCTCGGCGTCGTCCTCGGCGGCGGCGATCGCCTGGGCCGCCAGCGCTGGGCGATCGCCGGCTACGCCCAGCCGTCACCGGCGCCGGTCCGCTACAGCGTCGCCGGCGCGTACGTCAACGCGATGCTGGCGCCGTGGCTGATCACCGCCAGCGCGTCCGACTACCGCTGGCACCACGGCATCGACGAGGATCCCGACCAGCTCGGCTTCGAGTCGTACGCCGACCGCCGCCAGGTCGACGCCGTGCTGTCGATCGGCCGGCTGTGGCGGGGCGCCACCTACGCCTCGCTCGACGCGATCGCCACCGCCGACGACTTCGCCGACGTCGCGCCGCGCCATCGCCACCTCGCCGGCGGCGGCCCCTACCTCGCCTACGGCGCCGGCGACGGCACGCTCTACGGCGGGCTGCGCCGCGCCGTCGCCGCCGACGCGTCGGCCTACGTCTACCCCGACGCCGCGTCGAGCCTCGACGGCACGCTGCTCGACGTCGCCGGCGGCGTCGACCTGGTGGCGCCGGTGCCGGGGACGCGGCGCGCGTCGCTGGCGCTGAGCGCGCGCGGCCGGGCGCTGCGCGGCGTCGCCGGCGACCTGCTCGAGGTCGGCGCCCAGAGCACGTTCGCGACCCTGCTCGACGACACCCTGCACGCCGGCCCGACCTCGCCGGGCCCCGGCTTCGACGACGCCCTGCTCCCCGACCACGCCTACTTCGCCGAGCCGCTGCGCGGCTTCGAGGACGTCTCGTTCGCGGCCCGCGACGCCGGCGTCGCCGAGCTGACCTGGCGCTGGCGCGTCCCGCTCGACGTCGGCTGGCTGGTGACCGCGTGGGTGTTCCCGGCGTCGTTCCTGCGCGAGCTCCAGCTCGAGACCTTCGTCGCCGGCGCGACCATCGGCGTCGACGACGCCGCCGCCGCCGCCGCGGGCGTCGATGCGCGCACCTGGCACGCCGCCGCCGGCGCCAGCGCCACCGCGTCGGTGGTGCTGATGCGCCTGCCCCTGCTGGTCCGGTGGCAGGTCGCGCGCCGCCTCACCGACGACCGCGCGATCGTCCAGCTCGTCGGCGTCGGCGTCGGGATCTAGGGTCAGATCACGTCCACGTACCTCACGACGCAGCGGCGGCGCCGCGACCTCGTCGTCCCTATGTCGCTGACCCGAGCGCACCCGAGCGGCGGCGCCGCGACCTCGTCGTCTCCTGTCGCTCACCCCGAGCGCACCCGAGCGGCGGCGCCGCGACCTCGTCGTCTCCTGTCGCTCACCCCGAGCGCAGCCCGAGCGGCGACGCCGCGACCTCGTCGTCCCTTGTCGCTCACCCCGAGCGCAGCCCGAGCGGCGAAGCCGCGACCTCGTCGTCCCTTGTCGCTCACCCCGAGCGCAGCCCGAGCGGCGAAGCCGCGAGGGCGAAGTCGAGGGGGCGGGCATCGGTGCGCACGCCGTGGCCACTTGCCGCCCCCGCACGACGGGCCGGACCGCGCGCCGCGCCGCTACGACCAGCGACGCCGCGCCACCAGCAGCCCGAGCGCGACCAGGACGCCGCCGCCCGCGCCGCCCGCGCCGCCGCCACCGGCCGAACAGCCGCCGTCGAGCGACGCGGGGTCGCCACCGCTGCCGTCACCGCCGCTGCCGAGGCCGTCGCCGCCGCCCGGCAGGTTCGGATCGTCCGCCGGCGGATCGCCGCCGCCGCCGTCACCGCCGCCGCCGTTGTCGCACTGCGCGCCGATCGGGAAGCCCTCGGCGGGCGCCTGCGCCAAGCGCGCCCCCGTCTGCGGCCCGTAGACGCCGTCCTCGTCGATCAGATCGTCGGGGTGGTTGCGGTTCCACAGCCGCTGGAACGCCTGCACGTCGGAGTCGCGGATGTCCGGCGAGTCCAGGTGATCGAAGTGGACCTCGTCGCCGGGCACGGTCTGGGCCCAGCCGTTGGCCTCGAGCACGTTGCGCCGCTCGGGCCAGTTGTTGACGTCGATGGCGCGGCCGCTCTCGTGGTTGGAGTTGCCCGGCGTCGCCGCCGCCGTGATGCCGCAGCGCCCGGCCTGGTACCAGCGGTACAGGAGGTACTGCTGCGCGACCGTCCGGTACGCGCTGTTGAGCTGGATCTCGCCGCCGTCCGCGGCCGCGCGCAGCAGATCGGCGCGGCCCTCGCTGCTCATGTACGGCAGCACCGCGGAGCCCGTGAAGACGATCCCGTTGCCCTCCTCCAGCGGCACCAGCTGGCCGGGCAGCATGCAGTCGACCTCCTCGGCGATCTGCCGGGACAGCTCGATCACCACCGAGCTGCTGCAGCCGTTGGCGACGTAGGACTCGACCGTCGACGCCTGGCTGGTGGCGCTGAACGCCGGGTCATCGGTGTCGGTTTCGACGCAGCCGACCGCGCCGGCGACCGCCATCGCGGCGATGCAGCCGGTGACCCAGGCCCGCACACGGCAGGTTGCAGCCGGCCCTCCCACCTCACGCAAGATTCCGACATCCTTGGCGGTAATGGCGATCATCGGGTCGGCCACGAGCATGATGCCGTGACCTGAGCAACAAGCGTGCTCAGCCGTGACGTTTCTGCTGGCAGCGGTGTCCCACCTTCCATTACCTTGCCGCACCCATGACCCGGCGAATCCCATTCCTTGCACTCCTCCTGGCCATTCCCCTGGCCGCCTGCGGCGACGACGGCGGCTCCACCTCACCGGACGCGACCGTCGGTGACGACACGCCCGACGCCATGCCGGCCGAGGTGTGCGGGACGCCGGTCGGCGCCATCACCAGCATCCCCGGCACCTTCACCGGCACCACGATCGGCGGCGGCGCCGACTTCAGCGTGGCCGAGGGCGCGTGCACCTACGAGGACGCCTGGTTCGATCCGATCGGCGAGGACGTCGTCGTCGAGGTCACCGGCCTGACCGCCGGCAACGTCTACATCGCGACCGCCGACTCGACCGACGATCTGTCGCTCTACGTCACCTCCGACTGCGACGCCGCGGGCCCGTCGGCGGGCTCCTGCCTGGCGTTCGCCGACGCGTCGCTGGGCGGCGAGACCACCGCGTTCATCGCGCCCACCGGCGGTCGCGTGTTCGTCATCGTCGACAGCTACGACGACACGATCACCACCGGCGACTTCACCCTGACCGTCGACGCCGGCGAGTGCATCGACGACGGCCAGTGCTCGGGCGACACCCCGCACTGCGTCGCCAACGCCTGCGTCGAGTGCGCCACCAGCTTCGACTGCACGACCGACACCGCTGCGGTGTGCGGCACCGACGGCACCTGCGGCGCCGGCCCGACCGAGTGCACCGGCGACGACACCAACGACACCACCGGCAACGGCGACGACGGCCCCGCCACCGCCAACACGATCGCGGTGCCGACCGCCGGCAACCCGACGGTCGTGACCGCCGCGGTGTGCAGCCTGCCGGCCACCGAGCAGGACTGGTACACGTTCACCACCACCGCCGTGGGCAGCTATGGCTTCGAGGTGGCGTGGAACGACGCCAACGCCGACCTCGACGTCATCCTCTACGACGACGCCGGCACCGCGATCACCGGCGCCGCCAACGACGGCGCCGGGCCCGAGGCGTTCCGCGCCGACGACCTCGCGATCGGCACCTACTACGTGCTGGTCTATCAGTACGCGCCGGCCACGACCGCGGCGGCGACCCCGTACACGCTGACCATGAACGTCGCGGAGTGCGACACCAACTTCGACTGCGCCGTCCCGACGGCCTCGGTGTGCAGCGCCGGCGGCGCCTGCACCGCGGGCTACAACCAGTGCGTCGGTGACGACGCCGCCGAGACCACCGACGACGGCCCCAGCGGCGCGACCCTGCTGGTCAGCGGCGTCGCGGTCGACGCCAACATCTGCTCGGCGCCCGCGGCCGAGGCCGACTGGTACAAGGTGGTCGTGCCGCAGAGCCAGTCGATGACGGTCAGTGTCGCGTGGACCGGC
This sequence comes from Kofleriaceae bacterium, assembly GCA_020633495.1. Classification (GTDB taxonomy): domain Bacteria; phylum Myxococcota_A; class Polyangia; order Haliangiales; family Haliangiaceae; genus WYBA01. The sequence continues at coordinate 237,849 of JACKDR010000005.1, forward strand.
TCCGCCGACCTCGACGCCTACGTCCTCGACTCGACCGGCACGCTGCTGGGCGTCAGCTTCTGGAAGAACCCCGAGAGCGTCGAGACCACGTACCTGACCGCGGGGACCTACCTGATCCGGGTCCAGAGCTTCGGCACCGCGAGCACCACCGTCCAGCCGTACACGATCACCGCGACGGTCACGACCGCCCAGGCCGGCTGCACCACCGCCGCCGACTGCGCCGCGTCGTACTCGACCCAGCTGTACCGCGGCGCCTGCAACAGCGGCGCGTGCGGCTTCATCCCGGCGGGCACCGCCGCCGACGGCGCGGCCTGCGACTCCGGCGACGACTGCACCTCGGGCCTGTGCTCGTACATCGTCTTCGAGGCCGACGCCCACCGCAGCGTCTGCACCCCCGACGCCGACTGCGCGTCGGACGCCGACTGCGCCAGCCTCGGCACCGGCTTCACTTGCTCGCTGGGCGGCTACAACCGGTGCATGCCGTCGTGCGCCAGCGACCTCGACTGCGGCGCCAACCCCAACAGCAGCACCCTGACCGCCGGCCAGCCGTGGGACTACTACACCTGCGACACCGGCGCCTCGGCCTGCAGCTTCTGATCGGCCCGCGCTGATCAGACCGACGTGATCCTCGGGGTCGGCGCTCGCGCCGGCCCCGTCGTCGTTTCGGCCGCCGACACGCCTCCCAACCTCACCGGCGTTGCTCCCCCGATCCCACCGGGGTTGATTTCCGCGCCCACCCCGCAACCGCTGCCGCCCGCCGCCCCCCACCGGGGTTGATTCGGTGTGGACGGCTGCCGGACAGCATGAACTGGGTGGGGACGGCAGTCGGACAGTGCGTCCGGCGCTTGGACGTCGGATCCGGCGACCGGACACACGGCACGAGATTCCTCTACGTTGCGGGCGGCACGCGTCGTGCTGATGCGACACGGCGATGTCGTTGCCCCGCGAAGTCCTGCCTGGCCGCGTCCACATGCTGTCGCGCCGCTGCACGCAGCGGCAGTTCCTGCTGCGGCCCGACAAGGTGACCAACGAAACGTTCCTGTACTGCCTGGCCGAGGCGGCGAACCGGTACGACGTGCGCGTCGTGCTGCCGGTGGCGATGTCGAACCACCACCACACCGTCGTGTACGACGGCGAGGGGCGCGTCATCGAGTTCATGGAGCACTTCCACAAGATGCTGGCGAAGGCGCAGAACGCGCACCGCGGGCGTGGGGAGAACCTGTGGTCCAGCGAACCGCCGAGCCTGGTGCAACTCGTCGGCGTCGACGACCTTCTCGACAAGCTGGTGTACGTGGCGACCAACCCGGTGAAGGCGGGGCTGGTGGAGCGGGCACATCACTGGCCGGGGGTGCAGGGGCTCGACGCGCTGCTCAACCGGCGGACGATCGTGGTGCGGCGCCCGAAGCAGTTCTTCCGCGCCGGCGGGTCGATGCCGGAGGAGGTCACGCTCGAGCTCGGCCTGCCGCCGGGCATCGAGGACGTCGACACGTTTCTGAACGCGTTGCGCGAGCGGGTGGCGGCCGAGGAGGAGCAGCTGGCGGCGGAGCGCCGGCGCACGGGGCGCGGCGTGCTCGGGCGTCGCGGCGTGCTGCAGCAGGACTGGCGGAGCTGTCCGACGAGCCGCGAGCCGCGGCGCGGGTTGCAGCCGCGTGTGGCCGCGCGCAGCGTGTGGGCGCGCATCGAGGCGCTTCAGCGCAACCGCGCGTTCATCGACGCGTACCGCGCGGCGAGGGCGGCGTGGCTGGCGGGCCTGGACGCGGTGTTCCCGCCCGGGACGTACTGGCTGCGCCGCTTCGCCAGCGTCGTCGTGGCTGAACCACCGCGAGCGTGACATCGAACGGCTCCGGACCCGCGTGCGCCCGACGGGCGCGCGCCGTCGCGGCGTGGAGAAGTCCCGCGCCGTGCGGGCTCCCACTGCATGCGATCTCGGCCCCGCCGAGCGCCGCGGCTGGTGTCGCGGCCGACACGGTGCCACACAACCCCGGAGGGGTCTCTGAGATTGGTGCCGTGGCGGACACCGTGCGCCTTCGGTGCGACGCAACCCCGGTGGGGTCCCTCGGAGCGCCGCAACGCGCCACGGGTCCGCGTGTCCTGTCGCCATGCTCGACACGCGCGGTCGGCTGGCGCGGATCCGTGGGCAGGCGATCGCGGTCGGCGGCCTGACCACGTTGATGCTGGTGGCGACGGGCGCGGTCGTGTGCGGGTCTGCGCCGTCCGATTCCTCCGCGAGGCGTCCCGAGATGCGGGTCGGCCACTTGTCCGCGAGCCGTCCCGAGCTGCGAGTCGACCACGCGAACTACTCGTCCTGTTGTGAGGAGCCTCCGCCGATCGCTGCCGGCGCAGAAACGCGGTGGCCGGTGCCGCGGAGCTCGCTCATCCGCGAGGAGCGCACGGATCCGTTCGTCCTGTGCGTCGACCTACGGTGCAGCCGCCTCGGCGAGCCGGCCGAGCAGTGCAACAGCCAGGTCATGCTCCAGCGTGCCCACGCCGGCTGGCTCGAGGGTAGGCTGGGCGACGTCGTGGACTGGTGCCTCGCGTGCGGACCCGATCCGTCGTCCGCCTGCAACACACCCGGCGACCCCGACTTCGTCCCCTCGCCGGTGTACGGGTACAACTTCCCACCCGGGTGGGAGCGGCTCGAGCTCGTCGACGACCGGTGGCAGCGCAAGCCAGCGTCGTCGCGGATGCCGGGGCGGCGGTAGCGCCCCCTGGGCCCCGCGTTTCGCGACAGTGATGTCAGGGTCCCCGCACCCGCCGCGGGGACGCGTTGCGCCGCGAATCCGAATGAGGTCAATTGCTTGCGACATGGCCCGGCGGTTGCTGATGCCCCGGACATGCCCCGCCCCGCCCCGCGTCACCAGACGCACCGTCCCCGCCGCCCCCTCCGCCACGCCCTGCTCGCCGCCGCCGCGACGGTCGCCACGCTCGGCGCCACGACCGGCGCCGCCCTCGCCGGAGCGCTACCGGGGTTGGTCGATCCGGGCGCCTCCCTCGCCGGAGCGCCACCGGGGTTGGTCGATCCGGTGGCGGCGCCGCTACCGACCGACGCGCCGACCCGCACCGAACGCTACGGCGTCCAGATCCTCGCGGCCGACGTGGCGCTGTTCGCGACGCTGGCCGTGGCGGCCAAGGCCGAGGTCGACGACAGCGTGGGCTCGCTCATCGCGCTGGGGTACTTCGCGACCGGGCCGCTGATCCACCTGAAGCACGGCAACACCCGCGGTGCGGTCCGCAGCATGGCGGCGCGCGCGCTGCTGCCCATGGGCGGCGCGCTGGTCGGCATGGTGCTCGCGTCGAACAACCGGTGCGACGGCGATCTCTGCGGCCTCGAGGTCGTCGGGGGCATGGCGATCGGCGGCGCGGTCGGCATGGCCAGCGCGATGGTCCTGGACTGGACCGTGCTCGGCAAGACCGAGGTCGAGGCCCCGGTGGTCGGTCGCGTCGTGATCAGCCCGCGCGTCGACGTCTCGCGGCGCGGCGTCTCGGTCGGCGTCGGCGGCGCGTTCTGAGCGCGGGCTCGCGACGACGACGCGCACGACGTGGTCCGCGTGCGCAAGGATCGTACGCACCGACGGCGCCGAGGTCGTGTGGGTCCGGCAGCGCGCGATCCCAACATCGCTGGATCACTCGCGCGCGCGGAGGGCACGTCGCGTGCAACGATCACGTCCCATGAGATCACTGTGTCTGGCCCTGGCGACGACGTTGGCGATGTCCCTCGCGGTGACCGCGTGCGGCGGCGGCGCCGATCCACCCACCTGCACCGGCACCAGCTGCACCTGCGATCCCGGCGCGGCCTGCGACACCAGCGGGTCGTCATGCGAGCAGGCGAGCTGCTCGCTCGACTGCACGTCCTCCAACGACTGCAGCGGCTCGTGCGGCGACTCGTGCAGCCTCGACTGCTCGGGCGGCTCGACCTGCGTCATGACCGTCGGCGACAGCGGCAGCGTCACCTGCAGCGACGGCTCGGACTGCACGATCACCTGCACCGGCTCGTGCTCGATGTCGTGCTCGGCCGACTCGACGTGCAAGCTCGCCTGCGGCGCCGGCGCCACGCCCGAGACCGTGGTCGAGGGCGGGTCCTGCGGCTGAGCTGATCCGGACCGCCGCGCGACGCGGGCCGGGGGGCCCGCCGTCGCGCGATCCAAGTCAAGTCTCCGGATCACCACGATCCATCTGATCAGTGTCGCGGCGTCGCCGGAATGTGGCGCCACGGATCCGGCGCTGATAATGGTGAACGCATGTCGGCGCAGCCGTGGGCGGGGCCCGGCGCGCAACCCGCGTCGTCCCGCCAGTTCGTGCCATGTCTCCGCGTCTCCACCGAGACGCTCTTTGTCGGCGGCGACGAGGTCGTCGCGGCGGGGTTGCGCCTGGACTTCGACTATGACGGCACGGTGGTGCGGGCCGGCTCGCGCCGCTCGCCGATCCGCCGCGACGCCCTGGCCGAGAGCGAGGCGCGCCGCCTGCTGGAGGGCCTGGGCGCGATCGAGCTGTCGTGCCTCGATGACTGCGCGGCGCCCCCCGGGGTCGCCCTCGACTACGTCCTGCGCCTCGACGGCGACGTCCACGCCCTGTGCGCGTTCTCGGCCTACAGCGTGCCGCAGCTGCGCAAGCAGGGCTGGCGGGTCACGATCGATCCCGAGTTCCGCTGGCAGACCGTCGACGCCGCGGCGCCGATGTACGTCGATGTCGGTGGCCCGGGCGGCCAGGATCGCCCCGACTGGTTCTCGATCGAGCTCGGCGTCGAGGTCGACGGCCACCGCGTCGACCTCCTGCCCGCGCTGCTCGATCTGCTCGACGGCGCGCCCAGCCTGGAGTCGCTGGGCCGGATGCCGCGCCGCTGCGTCGCCGTCAAGGTCGACGAAAAGCGCTGGCTGCCGGTGCCGCCGCCCCGGCTGCGCATGATGCTCGAGGTGCTCAAGGAGCTCTACAAGGACGGCAAGGTCGGCGCGCCGCTGTCGCGCGCGGCCTCGCTGGCCCAGCTCGGCGCCGCGCTGCACGACGACGAGCGCCCGGTGCGCTGGGCCGGCGCCACGCAGATCCGCGATCTCGGCTACCAGCTGGCGATGGGCCCACGGCCCCGGCCGGTGGCGCTGCCCAGCGGGCTCCGCGCCGACCTGCGCCCCTACCAGCGCGAGGGCGTCGAGTGGCTGCAGCACCTGCGCACCTGCGACGCCGGCGGCATCCTCGCCGACGACATGGGCCTGGGCAAGACGCTGCAGACCATCGCCCACGTCCTCGCCGAGAAGGAGGGCGGCCGCCTCGACAAGCCGGCGATGATCGTCACGCTGACCAGCCTGGTCGGCAACTGGGAGCGCGAGTTCGCGAAGTTCGCGCCGTCGCTCAAGGTCATGGGGCTGCGCGGCCCGCAGCGCCGCGCCCGCTTCCCCGAGATCCCCAACCACGACGTCGTCATCACGACCTTCCCGCTGGTCGCCCGCGACCGCGAGGAGCTGGGTGCCCACGAGTACCACCTGCTGGTCCTCGACGAGGCCCACCAGATCAAGAACCACCAGGGCCAGGCCCACGACGCGGTCCGCGCGATCCAGGCTCGCCACCGGGTCTGCCTCACCGGCACGCCCATCGAGAACAACCTCGGCGAGCTGTGGTCGCTGATGGACTTCCTGAACCCCGGCATGCTCGGCGGCCCCGACGAGTTCCGCCACCTGTTCCGGGTCCCGATCGAGCAGCACGGCGAGGTCGCGCGCCTGACCACGCTGCGCGAGCGGGTCCGCCCGTACATGCTCCGCCGCACCAAGGACGCGGTCGCCAAGGACCTGCCGCCCAAGACCGAGATCGTCCGCGCCGTCGATCTCGGCGGCGACCAGCGCGACCTCTACGAGAGCATCCGGGTCGCCGCGCACGCCGAGGTCCGCAGCCACATCCGGGCCCGCGGCATCGGCGGCTCGACGATCGCGATCCTCGACGCGCTGCTCAAGCTGCGCCAGGTGTGCTGCGACCCGCGGCTGGTGACCTCGGAGGCGGCGCGCGCGGTCGAGAGCTCGGCCAAGCTCGACTGCCTGCTCGAGCTGATCACCCAGCAGCTCGGCCAGGGCCGCCGCCTGCTGGTGTTCTCGCAGTTCGCGCGCATGCTGGGCCTGATCAGCGAGGCGCTGCTGGGCCGCGGCGTCGGCCACGTGACGCTGACCGGCTCGACCACGGATCGCCAGAAGCCGATCGACGCCTTCGAGGCCGGTCGCGCCGACGTCTTCCTGATCAGCCTCAAGGCCGGCGGCACCGGGCTCAACCTGACGTCCGCCGACACCGTCGTGCACTACGATCCGTGGTGGAACCCGGCGGCCCAGGCCCAGGCCACCGACCGCGCCTACCGCATCGGCCAGAAGAAGCCGGTCTTCGTCTACAACCTGATCGCCGCCGGCTCCGTCGAGGACCGCATGCTGGCGCTGCAGCAGCACAAGCGCCGCCTCGCCGACGCGATCCTCGCCGCCGACGGCGCGGCCGCGACCAAGCTGACCGAGCGCGACATCGACGATCTGCTGGCGCCCCTGGAGTAGCGGCCGGCGCGGTGGCCGATTCGCGTACGCCGGGTCTCGGTCCGGCGGCCGAGGCTACCGCGAGGAGACCGCGAGGAGACCGGACCGCGAGGAGACCGGACCGGGGTTGCCTCGCTCCGACACGCGCACCGCCAGCCACAGCGAGGAGACCGGACCGCGAGGAGACCGGACCGGGGTTGCCTCGCTCCGACACGCGCACCGCCAACCACAGCACGTGCGCGCGGCACGCAATTGCGCGTACCCGAGGCGAGCTGAGCCGTTCGGCGCCCGGAAGTTCACCACGCCGCAACGGCGCGCGCCCATCGGGCGCACGCGAACAGCGAGCCATCTTCCTCTTCAAGCGCGGGGCGGTTCGGCGACGACGACGCCGGCGAAGCGACGCAGCCAGTACGTCCCCGGTGGGAACACCACGGACAGGCCCGCCAACCATGCTGCGCGCGCCGCACGGTACGCCTCGATGAACGCACGGTTGCGCTGCAGCGCCTCGACCCTCGCCCACACGCTGCGCGCGGCCACGCGCGGACGCAGCCCACGCCGCGGGCCGTGGCTCGTCGGCCGGCTCCGCCAGTCCTGCTGCAGCACGCCACGACGCCCGAGCACGCCACGCCCGGCGCGCCGGCGCTCGGTCGCCAGCCGCTCCTCTTCGGCCGCGACGCGCTCGCGCAACGCGCACAGGAAGGCGTCGACGTCGGCGATGTCGGGCGGCAGGCCGAGCTCGAGCGTGACCTCCTCCGGCATCGACCCGCCGGCTCGGAAGAACTGCTTGGGCCGCCGCACCACGATCGACTTGCGATTCAGCAGCGCGGCGAGTCCGTGCACGCCGGGCCAGTGATGCCCCCGGTCCACGAGTCCCGCCTTCACCGGGTTGGTCGCGACGTACACCAGCTTGTCGAGCACGTCGTCGATCTCGACGAGCTCTACGAGGCATGGTGGCTCGCTGGACCACAGGTTCTCTCGTCGCCCACGGTGTGCGTTCTGCGCCTTCGCGAGCATCTTGTGGAAGTGCTCCATGAACTCGACGGCGCGCCCGTCGCGGTCGTACACCACCGTGTGGTGGTGGTTGGACATCACCACGGGCAGCACGATGCGCACGTCGTATCGGTTCGCCGCCTCGGCCAGGCAGTAGAGGAACGTCTCGTTGGTCACCTTGTCGGGCCGCAGTAGCAGCTGCCGCTGCGTGCAGCGGCGCGTGAGCATGTACGTCCGGCCGGGGAGGACTTCACGGGGCAGCGACATGGCACCGTCGCATCAGCACGACGCGTGCCGGCGTAAGATCGCGAAACCTCGCGCACCGCGTCCGGTGTCCGGCCGCAAACGTCCGCGCTCCGGACGCCCGTCCGGCCACCGTCAGGCCAACACCAAGGCGGCGCGGCCACCGGACACGTCTGGAACGCCGGCCGCCGAAGATCCACCGAACATCAACCCCGGCGCGATCTCCGGGCCGCGGCAGGAGAATCAACCCCGGTGCGGGCTCCGCGCGGGCTCCGCGGTCCCCGGGAGAATCAACCCCGGTGCGGGATCCAGGAGAATCAACCCCGGTGCGAGCTCCTGGAGAATCAACCCCGGTGCGGTCTCCGAGCCCCGGTGCGGGATCCAATGCGGTGCGGGCGCCGGGAGAATCAACCCCGGTGTGGGCTCCCGGTCGATGCGGTCCTGGGAGAATCAACCCCGGTGCGGGCTCCGGGAGAATCAACCCCGGTGCGGTCTTTCCTGCGGGCGGGCGCTGTGCCGGTTCGCGTGCGCCGGGTCGCGGTCGGGAGCCGCGCGGCGTGGCAGACTCGGCGGATGTCGATCGTCGCGCGCGTGGGCCTCGCCGTCGTCCTGCTCGCCGCCCCCGCCGGGTGCGTGCAGCCGTGGGTGTGCTCGGACATCGCGATCCCCGGGGTTGGTGTCCGCGTCGTCGACGAGGCCGGCCGGCCGGTCGCCGCCACGGTGACGCTCGCCGACGGCGATTACGTCGAGATCCTCGGCCCCGACGATATCTTCGACGACGTGTACCGAGGCGCCTACGAGCGGCCGGGCACCTACGAGATCGAGGTCATCGCCGAGGGTTACCAGCCGGTGTCGCTCGGCGGCGTCGACGTCGGCGACGACGGCTGCCACGTCGAGACCGCGTCGGTCGACGTCGTCATGATCGCGACGACGCCGCCGCCCCAGCCGTGAGGCGCGGCCCGGCGACGCGGGCCGGCGCCCGCCCGCCGTGCGGCAGGTCGCAGCCGCCGGCACGACGCGCGTGGCAGCCTCGGCGCATGTCGATCGCCGCCCGCCTGGGCCTCGCCGCCGTGCTGCTCGCCGGCCCCGCGGGGTGCATCGAGCCGTGGGCCTGCACGCTGCAGCTGGAGGCCGGCATCGCGCTGCGCGTCGCCGACGAGGCCGGCCGCCCGGTCGCCGCGACGGTGACGATCGCCGAGGGCGACTACGTCGAGATCTACGGTCCCGACGACGGCTTCGACGGCCTCTACCACGGCGCCGACGAGCGCGCCGGCACCTACGAGATCGAGATCATCGCCGACGGCTACCAGCCGGTGTCCTACGACGGCGTCGAGGTCGAGGACGACGGCTGCCACGTCCGCACGGTCGAGCTCGAGGTCGTCATGGTCGCGACGACGACGACGCCTCAGCCGTAGGTGAGCGAGGCGCCGCCGAGCCGGCTACCGCGCCGGTTCGATCACCAGCACCGCCGCCGAGCCGGGCGCGCCGGCGTCGCCGGTCTCGGCCAGCTCGACCCGGTACGTCCCGGCCTCGAGGTCGACGACGCGGTGCGGGCCCGCGACCGGCGTGCCGCCGGCGACGTCGGCGGCGGCGAGGTCGCCGCCGATGACGAGCAGCGACGAGTGCACCGCCCACGACGCCACCAGCTCGGTGCGGCGCGCCGGCGCCGCGAGCGCGGCGCGGGCGTCGGCCTCGGCGCCGGCGATGACGACGCCGACGCGATGGCGCGGCTCGCCGGTGACCAGGGGCCTGCTGGGGCGCGGCGGCCGCCGCCGGAACACCAGCGCGGTGTGCTCGCCGACCCGCCGCAGCGTCACCGGCGCGTCGCCGGCGAGCCAGCCGGCGCGCTCGGCGTGGTCGGCCCGCACCCAGGTGTCGAGCGCGGCCACCGGCAGCACCACGCACAGGTCGAGATCGACGAGCTCCATCCCCCGATGCTCTCACAGGCGCCGGCCGCGCGTTGCACCGGGCGCGCCGCGCGCCGGCCGCCGCGACGCGCCGCGGCGGTCCTGGTCACAGCGCGAGCGCGTGCAGCCCGACGGCGACGGTCACGCCGATCGAGTCGTCGAGCCGATCGAGATCGGCGAGCCACGCGCTGACGTGGACGTCGACGCGGCCCAGCTCGACGCCAGCGCCGAGCGCGGCCGCGAACGCGATGTCGAAGTCGCTGTCGTGCAGCCCGGCCACCACCAGATCGGTGCGGCGCAGCACCACGCCGACCTCGCCGAAGAAGTAACCCCGGACCGCGCCGGGATCCGAGACGTGGTAGCGGACGCCGCCGACCAGCGGCCACTCCAGCAGGTGAGCCTCGGCGGTGAGGCCGCCGGCGTCGACGTCGGCCGGCAGGTGCCAGACGCCGCTGAACCGCGCGGTGATCGTCGCGTCGTCGCCCAGCGGCACCCGCAGCCGCGCGCCCGCGCTTCCAGCCCGGCGCCGACCTGGTCGGCCCAGCCGCGCAGCAGCAGCGTCGCCAGCGCCTCGACCTCGAGGTCGTTGCCGTCGCTCGCGACGCCGGCCGCGGCCCCGCCGGCCCGCCGCCGTCACCACGCGCCAGCCGCGGCGCGCCCGCCACGACCAGCGCCACCGCCGCCGCCCCCCGCCGCCACCGCCGCGCTGGCGCTGCGCGCGCGTCCGCCGCCCACGCCGGACCGCGGAACCGCGCCCGACGCGCTCGACGCCCGCGGCGTTCGGTCGCGACGCACGCCGCGACGATAGCGTATGCTGTCGCCGATGTCCGACGCCGTGCTGCGCGCCATCCACGAGGCCCGCGCCGTCGCGATCCTCCGTGCCGGCGACGCCGACGTCGCGAGCGCCGCGCTCGACGCCGCGGTCCGCGGCGGCTTCCGGGTCCTCGAGGTCACGACGAGCACCCCGCGCGTGCTCGACCACATCGCGCGCCTCGCCGCCGACCCGCGCCTGACCATCGGCGCCGGCACCGTGCTGACGGTCGCGCAGGCCCGCGACTGCGCCGCCGCCGGCGCCCGCTTCCTGGTGTCGCCGGTGACCGATCCCGAGGTCATCACCGAGGCAGCGCGCCTGGGCTGCGTCGCGATCCCCGGCGCCCACACGCCGACCGAGCTGTGGCTCGCCCACCGCGCCGGCGCCCCGCTCCAGAAGCTGTTCCCGGCGCCCGCCGGCGGCCCCGACTGGCTGCGCAGCGTCCTGGCCCCGATGCCGTTCCTGCGGGTCATCCCGACCAACGGCGTCGACGAGGCCAACGCCGCGGCGTGGCTCGCCGCCGGCGCCTACGCCGTCGGCATGGTCCGGTCGCTGTTCGCGCCCGAGGACCTGGCGGCTCGCGCCTACGATCGGGTCGAGGCCCGCGCCCGCGCCATGCTCGCCGCGATCGCGAACTGAGGGCGCGCCACCGCGGCCGCGCCGGGCCTCGCCCGCGCGCGCGCTCAGTCGACGACGGGCGCGTTGGTCGTGACGCCGGCGCCGTACCAGCGCACGGTGCCCTGGTTGACCAGGGTCGCGCCGCCGGTGACGCGGTCGAGCGCGATGATCGCGCCCCCCGCGCCGGCGCCGAGGTCGACGAAGCCGTAGATCGTGTCGCGCCAGAAGCCGACGCCGAAGATCTTGTCGTAGCTGGCGCCGCTGCCGAGCAGCGTCGCGTGCCAGTCGGCGGGGTCGATCAGCGCGAGGTAGTCGGGATCGGTGAGCGTGTCGCCGACCGTGACCGTGGCGAGGATGCCGAGGCCGCGCACCGCGACGATGTCGCCGCTCGATCGGATCAGCTGACCGTTGCCGGTGGTGCCGTAGCTGCCGATCAGCGTGCTGGCGCCGGTGGTGGGGTCGAGCTGATAGACCGAGCCGTCGTCGGTGGCCGCGACCAGGATCTCGGTGCCGTCGGGCTGGTTCAGATCGACCGGCACGAACGACAGGCTGGTGACGTTGGGGGTGCCGAGCTCGAGGTCGGCGAGGTGGGTGCAGGCGCCGGTGGTCTCGTCGACCTCGAACACCTTGGTGAGCGTCACGCCCAGCATGCGATCGTTCTTGTCGATCGCGATGTCGGTCATGCTCTGGGTGCCGAGGTTGGTGAACGGCCCGACCTCGACCGGCATGAGGGTCGTGGTGTCGAGCCGGTACAGCACGGTGCCGCTGTGCGCGTACACCTTCGAGAAGTCGGCGATGTCGGCGTCGGGCCGGAACGCGTCCGGGCCGGTCGACGCGTCCGGGCCGCCGCCTCCATCCGGATCGCCACTGGTGGCGCGCCCGCAGGCGGTGGCGGCGAGGACGAGAAACGGAAGCAGGCTCACGGCGCGCATGGCCGCAGAATCTACGCTTTTTACGTGACGATCCAAGCGGAACTTGGCGCAACGTCAACCGGTGGCCCCGGTCACGGATCGACGCCACGCTCGGTGCCACCACGCCCACGCTAACCGCGCGAAAGCGCACCCCTTCGCGCCTGCCTCCAGGCATGATCCTCGGGAATGGCCTGACCGCTCGGTCGGGTTCTCGCTCTGTCGGGCCCTCCATGGAACGTTCCTCCCCGTCCACGACGTCGTCCACGACGTCCGGCGTCGCCCCGGCGACCCCGGCGGCGGCCACCTCCCCGGCCGCGCCGAGCCCCGATCGCACCCAGACCATCCAGACCCCACGGCGCGGCGACTCCGACCGCGCCACCCCCGACGGCCCGACGGCGCGGGCAGCGCCGACGCCGCCCGGCGCGCGCGGCACGCCCCGGCGCGACGACCACGGCCGCGCCGCCGAGGCGCTGCCCGTCGACGATCCCGATCGCTACCGGCTGGTCGGCGAGCACGCGCGCGGCGGCCTCGGCCGCGTCGTCCGCGCCCACGACACCCGGCTCGGTCGCACGGTCGCGGTCAAGGAGCTGCTCAAGAAGAGCGAGACCGCCGAGGCGCTGTTCGTCCGCGAGGCGCTGATCACCGCGCGGCTGCAGCACCCCGGCATCGTCCCGGTGATCGAGGCCGGGCGCTGGCCGTCGGGCGAGCCGTACTACGTCATGAAGCTGGTCGAGGGCCGCTCGCTCAAGGAGCTGATCGCGGCGCGACCCGGCCTCCACAAGCGCCTCGCCCTGCTGCCCAGCGTCATCGCGGTCGCCGAGGCGCTCGGCTACGCCCACAGCCAGGGCGTGATCCACCGCGACGTCAAGCCGGCCAACGTCGTGGTCGGCGAGTTCGGCGAGACCGTCGTCGTCGACTGGGGCCTGGCGCGCGACAGCCAGCAGGCCGGCCCCGACGACGCCGAGGTCACCGCCGGCCTGGTGCCGTCGTCCGGCTCGGTCGAGACCGTGTCGGGCCGGGTCATCGGGACGCCGCAGTACATGTCGCCCGAGCAGGCCACCGGCGAGCCGGTCGACGCCCGCGCCGACGTCTACTCGCTGGGCGCGCTGCTCTACGAGGTCCTCGCCGGCACCGCGCCGTACCACGGCGACAGCGCCGACGCGATCCTGCAGCAGGTCGTCGACGGCCCGCCGCCGCCGCTCGACTCGATCCAGCCCGAGGTCCCGCCCGACCTGCTGGCGATCGTCACCAAGGCGATGGACCGCGATCCCGCGGCGCGCTACCCCACCGGCCGCGAGCTGGCCGCCGACCTCAACCGGTTCGCCACCGGCCAGCTGGTCACGGCGCAGCAGTACTCGACGATCGAGCTGGTGCGGCGGTGGATCCGACGCAACCGCGGCGTCGTCGCCGCCGCGCTGGTGTCGGCGCTGCTGCTGGTGGTGCTGGCGGCGTGGGCGTTCTGGCGCGTCGTCGAGGAGGCCGAGGTCGCCCGCGTCGAGGGCACCCGCGCCGAGAAGGCGCGCCGCGCCGCCGAGGATCGCAGCAACGCGCTGCGCGCGCTGCAGGCCGAGAGCTCGGTGAACCGCGACCCGACCGCCACGGTGGCGTGGCTCAAGCAGTACCCGATCGCGCCCGACACGACCGACGCCGCGGCGACCCTGTTCGACGAGGCCCTCGCCGCCGGCGTCGCCCGCCACGTCTTCTCCCAGGACGACTGGGTCTACGACGTCGCGTTCTCGCCCGACGGCCGGCTGCTCACCACCGGCAGCAAGGACGGCCTGCTGCGCACCTACGACGTCGCCACCGGCGCGGTGCGCGTGCTCGACCACCACGACGGCGGCCTCGCCGCGGTCGCGTTCACCGCCGACGGCCGCTCGATCGTCGCCGGCGGCACCGACGGCAAGGTGCTGGTCTGGCCCGCCGGCGGCGGCTCGCCGCGCCCGCTGGGCGAGCTCGCCGGCTCGATCAAGCGCCTCGAGCTCACCGCGGCCGGCGCGGTCCGCGCCTTCAGCGAGGGCGGCGACTTCGGCGCCTGGGACCTGGCCACCGGCGCGCAGCTGGCGCGGGTCCGCGAGCGTCAGACCATGTCCGGCGCGATCGCCGCGGCGGTCGCGCCCGACGACGCCGACACGTGGATCGTGTCGTACCAGGACGGGCGCCTCACCCACCTGCACGCCGGCGCCCCGACCGGCGCGCTGCCGACCCTGGCGCACGCGGCGCGCTTGCTCGAGTTCTCGCCGGACGGCGGCCGGGTCGCGCTGTTCGACGGCGAGCAGGTGCAGGTGCTCGACCTCGCCACCGGCAAGCTGCGCGCGCTGGGCACGCTGATCGAGCCGGTCCGGTTCCTGACCTGGTCGCCCGACGCCTCCCAGCTCGCGGTCGGCGGCGACATGCACGACCTCCTGCTGTACCGCACCGACGGCGCCGACCCCGCGCCCCGGCGCGAGCTGGTCGGCCACAGCGACGCGATCTACGGCTGCCAGTTCACCCGCGACGGGCGCCGCGTCCTCACCGCCAGCGACGACGGCACCGCCCGGGTCTGGGATCTCGTCACCGGCAACGCCGAGGTCCTGCGCGGCCACGACGACGACGTCTACCGCGCCGTGTTCTCGCCCGACGAGACCCTGGTCGCGACCGCCAGCCTCGACGGCAGCGCGCGGGTCTGGCCGGTCGGCACCGGCGCGGTCCGGGTGCTCGGCGGCGACGCCGACAACGTCTTCGCGCTGCGCCTGCTCGACGACCACACGGCCCTGTCGATCTCGTCGCCGTTCCAGGTCCGCCGCTGGGATCTGCGCACCGGCGACACCACCGTGGTCGTGCCGCGCGGCGATCCCATCTACAAGATCATGCAGCCGGCGATGTCGCCGCGCGGCGACCTGGCGTTCCCGGGCAAGCAGCTGGGCGAGATCGACGTCGCGCGCGCCGACGGCACGACCCTGACCCTGCGCGGCCACACCAAGGGCGCGTCGGGCGGCGGCTTCATCCTCGGCGGTGACGGCCTGCTGTCGGCCAGCCATGACGGCACCGTGCGGCGCTGGGATCTCGCGACCGGCACCGGCCGCGTGCTGATCCAGGGCGCGCCGATCATCGCCGCGCTGGTGGCGCCGACCGGCGACCGCATGCTCGTCGTGCGCGACGACGCGATCGAGCTGATCGACGTCGACGGCAAGGTCCTCGCCACCGCCAAGGCCCGCGACCTGCCGCCGCTCGACATGGTCAAGGCGCTGTTCTCGCCCGACGGCGCGACCGTGCTCCTCAACTCGATGCCGGGCCTGACCCGGTGGACCCCGGCGACCGGCGAGCTCGTGCGCATGGAGCCCATCGGCCACCACGCCACCAACGTCGCGTTCTCGCCCGACGGCACCCAGCTGGCCGCGGCGATGGCGGACCGCACGGTGCGGCTGTGGGACCTCGCCACCGGCAAGCTGACGAGGACGCTGCGCGGCCACACCGACCTGGTCATGAACGTGGCGTTCTCGCCCGACGGCCAGCTGCTGGCGTCGACCAGCTACGACCGGACGATCCGGGTCTGGAACCTCGCGGCCGGGACCTCGCGGGTGCTGCGCGGCCACGCCGCCGCGGTCGAGAGCGTGGTCTGGCTCGACGACGGCGCGCGCCTGCTCACCGGCGGCCGCGACGGCACGCTGCGGATCTGGCCGACGCCGCCGACCCGCACCCCCGACCCCGATCAGCTGCGGCGCCGCATCGCCGAGGCGACCACCGCGGTGATCGGCCCCGGCGAGCGCCTGGCGACGCCGACGACGCTGTAGCGGCGCGCCCGACGGCGCGCGGCGCGGCGCGGCTCAGCCCAGCTGCGTGAGCATGTGCTCCGCCGACGACACCTCGAACTTGCCGGGCGCCTCGACGTTGACCTGCTTGACGACGCCGTCCTCGACCAGCAGCGAGCAGCGCTTGAGGCGCACGCCCATGCCGGGGATCTCGGTGTCGAGGCCCAGCTTCTTGGTCAGCTCGGCGCTGCCGTCGCCGAGCATGCGGACCTTGCCGATCGCGCCCTGCTCGCGGCCCCAGGCCGCCATGACGAAGCCGTCGTTGACGGCGACGCACCAGACCTCGTCGACGCCCTTGGCGCGCAGCTCGTCGAGGTGCTGGACGTAGCCGGGGACGTGCTTGGCCGAACAGGTCGGGGTGTAGGCGCCGGGCAGCCCGAAGATGACGATGCGCTTGCCCTTGGCGGCCTCGGCCGCGCTCAGCTTCTGCGGCGGCATGGGGCAGGCGTCGCCGAACTCGAGCGACTCGGTCAGGGTGGCGTCGGGAAGGGAATCACCGATGTTGATCACGGAGTACCTCTGCGTGGCGGTTGAAGCGCCTACCCTGGCAAGACCCGGCGCGGTCGGCAAGTCGCGGCCGGGCCGATCGCACCTACCGGCCCTCGGACGCCGCGGTGAAGATGCTGCGCGCCATCAGGCTGGTCTCGCCGTCGGCGCGCTGCCGGTACACGTCCTTGCGCGCGGCGAGCGCGCCGGCGTCGTCGGGCGCGGCCTGGTGGGCCCACTCGGCGAGCTGACACGCCAGCGCCAGGTCGCCGCGCTCGGCGGCGGCGCGGGCCCGCGCCACCAGCGGCGCGATCCCGCCGGCCAGCGCGACGACCTCGGCGGCGAGCGCGCGATCGCGCGGCGGCAGCAGCCGCGCCGGGTTGCCGTCCCACCAGCCGCCGTAGCGCCGCCACACGTTGCGGACGATGAACGCCGGATCGTCGTAGACCGGGCGCAGGTAGGGCCGCTCGAGCAGCTCGGCCGGCACCGCGACCGCGGCGATGACCTCGTCGAGCGACTTGCCGTCGTTCATCGCCGCGACCACCTGATCGTGGATCGTGTGCAGCAGCGCCGCGGTGTCGCGCAGCGCCTGGTCGACCCGGTCGGCGCCGAAGATGGGCGGGCCGTGGCCCGGCAGCAGCAGCTCGGCGCCGAGCCCGCGCATCGCGTCGAGCGCCCGCGCCCACTCGACGACGTAGCGCTGGACCTTCTGCGGGTTGCCGCAGTTGGGCGCGGCCCAGATGAAGAGGTCGCCGGTGCACAGCGCCCGCGCCCGCGGGATCCACACGATCGTGTGGTCGTCGGTCTCGCCGCGGTGGTGGTGCAGCTCGAGCCGGGTGTCGCCGACGTCGAGGTCGAGGCGATCGCGGTAGGTGACGTCGGGGTAGCGGTACTCGGTGGGCCACTTCAGCCCCGGGATGCGGAACTGCCGGGTGTTGATCGCGGTGTTCCAGCCGGCGGTGGCCCGGTAGCGGTCGAAGCGCGCCGCGACCGCCTCGTGGGCGACGACGCGCAGCGGCCGCTCGGCCTCGAACGGCGCGGTGCCCATCGCGTGGTCGACGTGGCCGTGGGTGTAGATCGCGGTGTGCGCCGGCGCGTCGGTCCACGCCCGCACCTGCTGGTGCACCACCGGCGCGGTCATCGGCGAGCCGGTGTCGATCAGCACGACGCCGTCGGAGGTGGTGACCGCGATGACGTTGGCGAAGCCGCCGTGGAAGGCGACCCCGGGCGCGACCTCCTCGAGCGGCACCATCGTGGACAGGATCGACAGGTGATCGGTGCGGCGGGCACCGGTCCACAGCTCGTCGGCGATCGTGCGCAGGCGTGACATGGATCCTCCTCGGGGCGTCAGACGGGGGTGGGGGTGGGGCGCGCCGCGGCCACGACCTCGGCGAGGCGAGCGGCGAGCCAGGTCCGGAACCGCGCGCGGGTCGCGGCGTCGTCGGCGAGGCCGAGGCGGCGGCGGGTCGCGCCGCCGAGCAGCAGGTCGCCGAACATCATCAAGGTCATGGCCATGACGCCGAAGCGCGTGCCCTCGACGTCGTCGGCGGCCGCGGGGTCGGCGGCGCTGCGCAGGGCGTGCAGGTGCGCCGCGATCTCGGCGAGGCCGACCGCCTCGTCGGCGGGGAACGGCTCCTCGCCGCACGCCAGCAGCCACGCCAGCAGCGGCGCCCGCCGCGGGTCGGCGACCCGGTCGTGGACCCGCGCGAACAGCGCCGCGGTCGCCGCCGGCGTCGTCGGCGCCGGCGCCGCCACCAGCTCGTCGAGCAGGCCCTCGCGCATGCGCCGCGACGCGCGCTGGAACAGCGCCGCCAGCAGGCCGTCGCGGCTCTTGAAGTGGTAGAGCAGCGCCGGGTGGGTGACCCCGACGCGGGTCGCGATCTCCTGCAGCCGCACCGCCTCGGTGCCGCCGCGACGCAGCAGCTGCTCGGCGGCGTCGAGGATCGCCTCGCGGGTGGCCTCGGCGGCCTCGGCGCGGCCCCGGCGGCGCGCGCGCGCTGGCTCGGGGCGGCCGCGGCCGTCAGGGGCGGCGCGGTCGCGCAGGCGCGCGGCGCCGCGGCGCGCAGGCGTCGGGGGCGCGGGGGGCGTGGCGTGGCGGCGGCCATGGGATCTGATACCTCGCTGACAAGTTGTAAGTCAAGTGTCGTGACGGGCCGCGCCCGGTCAGCGGCGGCCAGGCGGCGGCCACGCGCCGGCCGCCGCCGCGCGCCGCGCCCCGCCCCGCCGCCGTGTGGCCGCGGCGCTGCGACACCACACCGCGGCTCTGACCGAACGATGACCGCCGTGGCGTCGCCGTGGCGTCGCCGTGGCCCGACGCCGCCGCGTCGTGGCCGCCGCGTGACCGACGCATGCGACCGCCGCGCCTACGGTCGCGCCATGCAACACGCCGATCGTGCGACCCCGTGGGACGCGGCGACGCGACCCGAGATCATCCAGGGCGGCATGGGCGTCGGAGTGTCGAGCTGGCCGCTGGCTCGCGCGGTGTCGCGGCTCGGCCAGCTCGGCGTCGTCTCCGGCACCGCCACCGAGTCGTTGATGGTGCGCCGCCTCCAGGACGGCGATCCCGGCGGCCACGTCCGACGCTCGATGGCGCGCTTCCCCCTGCCCGCGGTCGCCGACGACGTGCTGCGCCGCTTCTTCCTGCCCGAGGGCCGTCCGCCCGGCACGCCGTACCGGCTGCTGCCGCTGGCCCGGCAGGCCTCGAGCGTGGCGCGCGAGCAGATCACGATGCTGGGCGCGTTCGTCGAGGTCGACCTGGCCAAGGAGGGCCACGACGGCCTGGTCGGCATGAACCTGCTGACCAAGATCCAGCTGCCGACGCTGGCGACGCTGTACGGCGCGATGCTCGCCGGCGTCGACGTCATCCTCATGGGCGCCGGCATCCCGCGCGAGATCCCGGCGGTCCTCGACGCGCTCGCCGCGCACCAGCCGGCGTCGTGGAAGTTCGAGGTCGTCGGCCTGCCCGCCGATCGCACCGAGCACCTCACGTTCGATCCGCGCGTCCACTGGGCCGGCGAGCCGCCGCCGCTGCGGCGTCCGGCGTTCCTCGCGATCGTCGCCAGCAACTCGCTGGCGATGGTGCTGGCGCGCAAGGCCAGCGGCCGCGTCGACGGCTTCGTCGTCGAGGGGCCGACCGCCGGCGGCCACAACGCGCCGCCGCGCGGCGAGCCGCGCCTCAACGATCGCGGCGAGCCGCTCTACGGCCCGCGCGACGAGGTCGACCTCGCCAAGCTCGCCGAGCTCGGCCTGCCGTTCTGGCTCGCCGGCGGCGCCGGCAGCCCCGAGGGCCTGGCCCGCGCCCGCGCCGCTGGCGCGGCCGGCATCCAGGTCGGCACGCTGTTCGCGTTCTGCGACGAGTCGGGCATCACCGCGCCGCTGCGCCGCTCGATCCTGGCCAGCGCCCGCCGCGGCGACCTCGACGTCCGCACCGACGGTCAGGCGTCGCCCACCGGCTACCCGTTCAAGGTCGTGACCTGGCCCGACGACCCGGCGCGCGACGCCGAGCGCGAGCGGGTCTGCGACCTCGGCTACCTGCGGGTCGCGTACGCCCGCCCCGACGGCGCCATCGGCTACCGGTGCTCGGGCGAGCCGGTCGATCAGTACGTGGCCAAGGGCGGCCGCGTCGAGGACACCGAGGGCCGGCGCTGCCTGTGCAACCGGCTGGTCGCGACCGTCGGCCTCGGCCAGGTCCGCGACGACGGCGCGGTCGAGCCGCCGCTGGTGACCAGCGGCGACGACCTGCTGACCATCGCGCGCTTCCTCGGCGACCGCAGCCACTACGCCGCGGCCGACGTGATCGCCTACCTGCGCCCGACCGCCCACGCCGCGGTCACCGCGGCGACGCCCACGGCGGTCGCGATGCCGGCGTCCTGATCGCGCGCGTCCGCGCTTGCGCCGGCGCGCGACCGCGCCATCCTCGGGCCATGGAGCTCGACGCGCCGGTCCGGACCCGCAGCGCCTGCGTCGTCGCCGGCGCCGCCCCGGCCGAGGTCGCCGCGGTGGTCGCCGGCGCGGCGGTCACGCTGCGCGCGGTCGCGCTCGGCACGCTGGTGACCGGCCAGCTCGGCGACGTCCCGATCGACTGCGCGTTCGCCCTGCCCGGCCCGGTCTACGACGTCATGTACAGCGCGCACACCGGGTGGTTCGCGGTGACCGTGTACCGCGACGCCACGCCGCCGGGGCGCTGGGACAACCGCCCCGGCGCCGACGCCGGGTACCCGCGCCTCGACGACATCCTCGGCGCGACCACGCCGACCGACATCCTGGCCGCGCTCGGCGTGCCGGCCGACGTGATCGGCTACCTGGTCGCGTAGGCCACGGCGCCGCGCCGCCGGGCGCCGCGGTACTTGCCAGCGCTTGCCAGCCGTGTCGGCGCCGACACGGCGGCGACCGCCAACCCGCGTTCACGACGAGCGCGCAGGTGCCCGATCCGAGGCACGGCACGGCGACTGCTAGGACGACCTGCGCACGTTCGCGTCCGTTCCTTCCCTCCTTCCCTCCCTTCACGTCCCAGAGGTTCCATGTCCCACCGCTCGCGTCTGACGTCCCTGTCGCTCTTCCTCTTCACGTCGACCTCGCTGCTGGCCTGCCACGGCGGCGACGAGGACGCCCCCCGCGGCGACACCTCGTTCGCCGCCATGTCCGCCGCCCAGCGCGAGGACGCGATCCGGATCGCCGCCGGCGGCGCCGCCATGATCCCTGCGTTCCTGGTGTTCAGCGCCGAGCTCGACGAGCAGCAGTACCAGTGTCCGACCCGGGTCGACGACGGCCTGACCGTCACGTTCACCGGCGGCTGCACCACCGACGAGGGCACCCGGTACGACGGCACCATGGTCGTGACCAACGCCCCGATGTTCACCGATCTGTTCCAGGACGGCCGGCTCGATCCCGCCCAGCCGATGCGGATCGTGCTCGACGGGTTCCGCGCCGGCGACGCCGTGTACGACGGCACGCTCGACCAGACCACGCCGCTGCCCGCCGACGGCCAGCGCTACACCACGGTCGCGGGCTTCACGATCAGCGAGGGCGTCGGCATCGGCGACGGCGACTACAGCTCGACCTCGACCTGCACCGGCGGCGACGCTCCGGACTGCACGATGTCCGGCTTCGTCGACCTCGCCGCGACCGGCAGCTTCGCGATCGACGGCCAGGCGCTCGACCTCGGGGATCCCCCGGCCGGGATCCTGACCCTGCGCGGCGCCGACACCCTGCGCGTCGACTTCGACGCCGCCTCCGCCGGCTGCGTGCCGTACACGATCGACGGCGTCGCGGCCGGCGAGGTCTGCGGCACCGACGACGGCGGCGACGGCGGCACCGACGATGGTGACGACGGCTTTCCGGCGTTCGCGGTGACCGGCAGCGGCAGCGGCTGCACCGTCGTCGACGGCACGACCTCGATCGACTTCGACGCCTGGATCCGCGGCGACGCCACCGAGGTGACCGCCCGCGTGCTCACCGCGTCGGGCCTCGACGAGACCCACGCCCTGGCCGAGATCTCCTACGACGCCGCCAACGACGAGCACGCCTGGCAGACGGTCGTCGCCAGCCCCGCCACCGGCGTGTCGTGCGACGACGAGCTGACCCTGGTGATCACCGCGCGCGACGCCGCCGGCGCCACCGCGTGCATGGCGACCGGGCCCGAGGCGGCGCCGTTCGCGGCCGAGGGCTGCACCGTCTGGTGAGCCGCGCCGACGCCGGCGGCGCTACGCCGCCGGCGCCTCGACCCGGAACAGCGTGCCCTGGGCGCTGACCACCGCGAGCGCGCCGCGCGCCGCGGCCATCACGGTCATCGCGCCGCAGCCGTGGCCCAGCGGCGTGCACGCGCCGTCGTGAGGATCGACGGCGAACAGCGCGTCGTCGGCGATCACGTAGAGGCGGTCGGCGTCGCCGGCGAGCAGGCGGGCCTCGGTCCAGCCCTCGTCGAGCTGCTCGTACGAGCCGTCGTCGGGCGACACCCGGTACATCGTGCCGGACCGCTCGATCGACACCAGCGTCCCGGCCGCGGCCGCGAACCCGATCGTGCCGCCGTAGCCGGACGCCAGCTCCTCGACCTCGCCGCCGTCGAGCGGCACCCGGTACAGGCTGCCGACCGCGATCAGGTAGACCGCGTCGCCGAGCCCGGCGAGGCCGACGACGTCGTCCCAGCGATCGGTGAAGCGGGTGAACGCGCCGGTCTCGGGATCGACGCGCGACAGGCCCTCGCTGTCGAGGACGACGATCGCGCCCGCCGCGGTGGTCAGCGCCCGCGGGTGCCAGTGGTGCTCGCCGACCGGGCGGTAGCTGCCGTCGGCGAGCTCGACCACGTGCAGGCGATCGTCGTCGGCGATCACCACGCGGTCCCCCAGGCCGGCGGCCGCGATCGCGCCCCGCCACTCCTCGCTGAGCTGGTGCCAGCTCGCCTCGTCGTCGCTCATGGACGCATCATGCCCCAGCACGCGCGGCGAGGCCCGCGTCGCCGCGACGCGCGGTCAGCGCCAGCCGCGCGCGCCGAGCAGCTGGACGTCGCTCCGGAGCTCGGCGTTGAGGGTCGCCGCGACCTCGGCGGTGACGTTGGCCGACACCACGCCGCGCGGCCGCCGCGCCGGCGGGGGCCCGAAGATCGCGGCCGCCGCGGCGCGGCTGACGCCGACCCGCGCGATCGTGAGGCCGGGCGCGATCCGGCGGTGCGCGTCGGCGCGGAGCGCGTGACCACGTCCGTGGACGAAGACGGCGAGGCCGTCGAGGTCGGCGGGGGTGCCGAGACAGCGCTGCCCGAGGCCGCGCACCCGCGCCCGCTGGGTCGCGGTCAGGAGCGTGTAGATCGTGGTGCAGCCCCACGCGGCCTGGCGGTGGCGGACGTCGGCCAGCCACGCAGCCCGCTGCGCCGGCGTGTACCCGAGCAGCGCACCGAGCTGGTCCTCGGCGGCGTCGGTCCAGCCGCCGTGCGCCAGCGCCGTCGCCCACAGCGCGCGCAGCGCCTGCACCCGCCACGCCTGGTCGAGGTGCAGCACCGCGACGCCGACGCCGTCGTAGCCGGGCACGGCGCCGCTGGCGTCGTCGGGGTGGACGATCGCGGCGAGCCCGCGGTCGAGCGCCGGGCCGATCAGCGCGGCGACGTCGCCGCCGTCGGCGAGGTCGTCGCGGCTCGAGGCGAACCACGCGATCGGCTTGGCGCGGCGGCGCACCGCGTCCAGCTCGGCGTCGAGCGAGCGGTACGGGATCGCGGCGGCGCGCGGCGCGGCGGCGGTGGGCTCGAAGAGCGCGGTCAGATCGAGGCGAGGCTTGGCCATCGGGCTCCTGCGGCGTCGCGACCGGCGACGGCGCGCGATGGTACCGCGGGGCCGCGGGGCCGCGGCGGGTGCCGGCGCCGGGCGCGCGCCGCCGCCGCGCGGCGACGAGCCGCGACGGTGGGCCACCGCACGCTCGCCGGCGCGACACCTGGCGTAGGATGGCCCCGTGTTCGTCTGTCCCGAGTGCGGACGCGCCGACGGCGCCGCGGGCTACTGCGGCGAGGACGGCGTCCGGCTGATCCAGCGCGACGATCCGCTGCTCGGCGCGACGATCGGCCGGTGGCGGGTGGCGCGGGTCCTCGGCGAGGGCGGTATGGGCAAGGTCTACCTCGCGGTCCAGCCCGCGATCGGCAGCCGGGTCGCGATCAAGGTGCTGTCCGAGGCCTGCGCGCGCGATCGCGACCTCGTCGAGCGCTTCTTCGCCGAGGCCCGCGCGGTCAACTTGATCCGCCACGAGCACATCATCGCGGTCCTCGACCTGGCGTGGCTCGACGACGGCCGGCCCTACATCGTCATGGAGTTCGTCGACGGCGCCACCCTGGGCGCCCGGGTCCGCGACGGCGCCGCGCCGCTCGGCGGCCTGGCCCGCGTCGTCGGCGAGGTCCTGTCGGCGCTGGCCGCGGCCCACGCCCGCGGCGTGATCCACCGCGACCTCAAGCCCGACAACGTCCTGGTCACCGCGGCCGGCCACGCCAAGGTCCTCGACTTCGGCATCGCCAAGCTGGCGCCCGGGCTGCGCGCCGGCGACTCGCCGCGCACCCAGACCGGCGCGATGCTGGGCACGCCCGACTACATGGCGCCCGAGCAGATCGCCGGCGGCGCGATCGACGGCCGCACCGATCTCTACGCCACCGGCGCGATGCTGTACGAGAGCGTCACCGGGCAGCGGCCGTTCCACGCCGACACGTTGTTCGGGTTGCTGCGCGCCCACGTCGAGGCGCCGGTGCCGTCGGCGCGCGCGGTGCGCCCCGACGTCCCCGAGGCCCTCGACGCCGTGATCGCGCGCGCCATGGCCAAGCGCCCCGACGATCGGTTCGCCAGCGCCGACGACATGGCCCAGGCGCTGGCCGCCGCGTGCGCGACGCTGCCGCCGGAGGCGTGGACGCCGCTGGGCCGCCGCGACGGTGCGCCGCCGCCGATCGGTCCGACGCCGAGCGGCGCCATGCCGCTGGCGCTGGCGCCGACCCACGCCGCCGCGCCCACCGAGAAGGACCCGGCGACCGAGCGCACGCGGCCGCGGCGGCCCCGCGGCGCGCTCGTCGCGGGCGCGACGGTCGGCGTCGGCGCGATCGCGGTGGTCGCGGTCCTGGCCAGCCGCGGCGGCGGCGGCGCGGCGGCGCGCGGTGCGACGACCGACGACCACGACGACGCCGCGGCGATGGTGGCGGCCGCCGAGACGACGACGACGACGACGGCACCGGCGGCCGCCTGCCGGCGGCCCCGACGAGGCCGCGCCGGCGCCTGCCCGGCGGTGCCGACGCTGGCGTCGGCCGCGCCGACCGGGAAGGCCGCGCCCGCCGCGAAGGCCGGCCCGGCACGCGCCGACGCGACGCCCGGCGAGCCACCGCCGCCGGCGCCGCCCGCGCCCGTCGAGGACACGACCGACGCGGCCGACCACGATCCCGCCGCCCGCACCACCACGACCACGACCACCACCGGCGGCGTGACGATCATCGAGACCCACGCCGACAGCTTCGAGGACCAGCCCGACTACGCCCCGAAGCGCTTCGACGCGATCCGCTGGCTACCTCGGGCCCAGGCTCTCGCCCGCAAGCTCGCCGGCGACGCCCGCCTGATCGGCTTCGACGTCGACGGCGTCGGGCTCGATGGCCTCGCCGACCTCACGCTGTCGACCGACTTCGACGCCACCTACGAGTTCCGCTCGCCGGCCGCGTCGAAGCGGCCCGCGGGGGTGCCGCGCAACGTCGACGTCGACATCCCGTGCCGCGTCGTGGTCACCGCGTCGGCGCGCCGGGTCGAGGTCCTGCGCGCCACCGACGAGAAGTGTGGCCAGCCGCTGCGCCCGCGGCCGCGCTGCACGCTCGCCCAGGTGTGGAAGAAGGCCGCCGACGACGGCGCCCCCACCGACGACGTCGTCGCCCAGATCGACTACCTGTGGGACGGCTGGTTCGTGCAGGTCGGCGACGACTACACGTCGTCGCTGCCCGACGACTGCTGAGCCTGCGCGGCGGCCGCGGCCGCGGCGCGCGCGCCTCGCGACGCGCGCGCCGTCGGCGAGCCGCTCACGGGCGGGCGCAGCCCGGCAGCGCGCAGCCGTCCGGGATGTTCAGCGGCTGCCGGCGCACGCCGCCGCGCAGATCTCCGCCGGCTCCGGTCACACCGGCTCGCAGGTGCCGGGCGGGTTGATGCCGCAGTTCTCGCCGGTCGGGCACCCGATCGCGCAGGTGTACCCGGCGGGGCAGGTCTGGTTCGCCAGCGAGCACGTCAGCGTCGGCTCGCAGACGCCCGGCGGGTTGATGCCGCAGTTCTCGCCGGTCGGGCACCCGATCGCGCAGGTGTACCCGGCGGGGCAGGTCTGGTCGGCCAGCGAGCACGTCAGCGTCGGCTCGCAGACGCCGGGCGGGTTGATGCCGCAGTTCTCGCCGGTCGGGCACCCGATCGCGCAGGCGTAGCCGGCCGGGCAGGTCTGGTCGGCCAGCGAGCACGTCATCGAGGTGTCCGCGATCCACGTGCAGGTCAGCTCCTCGCAGCCCCACTGGCCGGGCACGGCGACGTGCGGCAGGCCGGCGCAGTTGTACTCGGCCATCGCGGGGTCCAGGCACCAGGTCTCGGTGTGGCACTCGCCGGTGGCGTCGCTGGCCAGGCCCATCGGCCGCAGGTCCTTGCAGGTCAGGCCGTCGGCGCACGCCGGGTGGGGCGGGTTGACGTGGCCGCCACACACGGCGCCGGCGCCGGCGCCCCAGCGGTAGCTGACCTGCGCGGTGCCGGCCTGGTACGCGTACGCCTTCATCGTCAGCGTGGTCGTGACCGCGCCGTCGATGCGGAGGTACTCGTGGCCGAGCCCGGTGCCGTCACCGTTGTAGCCGCTCCAGGTGATCGTCATGTCGCGGTACGCCAGGGTCTGGGTGCCGGCGCCGCTGAGCCGGCCGTCGGGCCACCGCACCAGCGCGACGTCGCCGTCGAACAGCTGGATGTCGAGATCCTCGGCCGCGGCCATGCGGACCTCGACCCCGACCTTGCCCGCCGGGATGTCGCCGATCGTCGCGACCTGCGCGCGGTCGAGGTACGCCGAGAACGCGCCGTCGCCGGTCTCGTTGCAGGTGGTCACCGACAGCCACGCGTAGCGGACCTCGGCGTCGCCGGCGACGTAGCCGTAGGCGCGCATCTCGAGCTCGGTGTTGGTGTCGCCGTGGATCGCGATCGTCTCGTGGCCCTTGGCGCCGCCGACGCCGTCGTAGCCGCTGTAGCAGTACTCGACGTCGCGGTAGGTGGTGCACGCGGCGGTGGCGCCGTGGAGCAGGCCGCTCGGCCACGCGATGATCTGGGTGCCGGTCGCGCGATCGACCAGCTGGACGTCGACGTCGACGGCGCTGTCGAGCTCGATCGACACGTCGCGCTTGCCGACGGGGATCAGCCCGACGGACTTGGTCGACCGGTACGGGATCGCGTCGGTGAACGATCCGGATCCGGACGAGCAGTCGCTGCCCCAGTCGAAGGTCGACGCCTGGGACACGTCGGCGACGTCGAGGTCGTCGGCCTCGCCGGCGCCGTCATCGACGCAGGCGGTGGTGGTGGTGGCGACGCTGGCGGTGGCCAGCGCGAGAACGATTCGAGTGACTCGCTTCATACGGGCCGCGCCATGAGCAAGCGTCGTTCCACGTCCGATCGCGGGGTCGACGTGGCTTCACCGGGTCACCGGCGCGGGGCGCGCAACCGCGGTTCCAGCGATCTCGAACGAGTAAGCGCGGGCACGGCGACGACACTGTCTCACCCGACCGACGCGCGCGCGCCGCAGTGGCCACGGCGCTGGCCGCGAGGTCCGCGCCGCAACCGGCGCGACACCCGCACAGGCTCGCGCCGACGACACCAGCACACCGCGCGTCGACGACGTCGCGCGTCGACGGTCGAGGTCTCGACCAGCGCCCGCGCGGGGTCGCGCCGCGACGCCGGCGGTCGAGCTCGACGACGCCTGCGACGACGGTCGCGGCTGATGCTGGTACGAGGTGCTGTCGGTGACCAGCGGCGCCAGCCCGATCGCCAGCCCGGCGCACGGACCCACGCCGCCCTACCCGTACGGATGAGCAGCCCCGCGCGGGCCGCGACGACTCCCCGGGGTCCGGCCCTTGCTGCGCACCGGACGGTGTCGATAGCCTGGACGCATGAGAACAACGATGGGGATCGTGTTCGCGGTGAGCCTCGCTGCCATCAGCGTCGCGGGCTGCGGCAAGAAGAAGGACGGCGGCGGCGACCAGGCGAAGGCCGCCGGCTCCGCCGACCAGACCGCCGGCTCCGCCGCCGCCGCCACCGACGACAAGGCCGCCGGCTCCGGCTCCGCCGCCGCCGCCACCGACGACAAGGCCGCCGGCTCCGGCTCCGCCGCCGCCGCCACCGACGACAAGGCCGCCGCGGCGCCGCCGGCCCCGGCCGGCAAGTGCGGCGCCCAGCCGTGCCCGTGCAAGGACGGCACCGCGACCAAGAGCGGCATGGAGGCCGAGGGCGACGACTGGAACATCTGCGAGCTGTCGGCGCAGACGTCGATCCAGGGCCTCGACTGCGCCGAGGGCCGCGTCGTGTTCAGCGACGACGGCAAGCTGACCGAGTGCATGCTCGCCGCCGACGCCAAGGTCGACGGCTACCTGTGCCGCGGCACGCCCAACTCGGTCAGCCTGTACCCCAGCGGCAAGCTCAAGAGCTGCTCGTCGGGTGAGAACGTCGAGATCGGGGGCTACAAGATCGCGACCTACCAGAGCGTCGATCTGCACGAGGACGGTACCGTGCGCTCGGTGTTCCTCAAGGGCGAGAACCGCGACATCGACGGCGTGCCCTGCACCGGCGGCATGCGCTTCTTCCAGGGCGGCAAGCTGCAGATGTGCACGCTCGCCGCCGACGCCACGATCGCCGACAACAAGCTCAAGGCCGGGACGATGGTGGTGTGGAACGACGACGGCTCGGTGCGCGGCCTGTGGAACGAGAAGCCCATCACCTGGGCCAAGAAGAAGTACGACCAGAAGAAGCGCGGCAACTGGCTGTGCTTCACGGACGGCGCGCCGGACCCCGAGGGGTTCGGCTGCAACAGCTTCTAGCGGCGTGATCGCGGCGCGGCGCCCGACCACGCGTCACGGCAGCGTCGACCAGCTCTCGCACTGCTCGGGCGTCGCGCAAACCGAGTCACAGCCGTCGATGCCGCACGGGTAGCAGCACTGCAAGCCGGCGCCGCACACCGCCGGCGGCTCCACCGGCGCGTCCGCGACGTGGCGACGGCCGTAGGCGCAGACCGCGCCCTGGTTGCCCGCGCCGGGGTCGGCGTCGCCGCCGCGGCCGCCGCCATCGCCGGGGTCGCCGACGGCGGTGCCGCTGCCGCCGCCCGCCGGATCGTGGCGGTCGGCGGCGCCGGTGGTGGAGCCGCACGCGGCGGCGGCGAGGAGCGCGAGGCTGGCGACGACGCCGAGGGCGCGAGCCCCGAGACGAGGGCGAGATGAGCGCATGCGCATACCACGCACCAGGTCGCCGGAGGTGTCAACGCGCCGCGCCGGCCGCCGGGGCGTCGTCGCCGCGCGATCGGCCGGTCGCCGGCGGCCGGCTCCGGTACAGTCGACGTCGTGTCGCCCGTCACGCCGCAGCACACCACCACCCCCGACGGTGAGCCGCTGCGCTTCACCGTCACCGCGCCGCCGCCGGCCGCGGCGACCGCGGCGACGCCGATCCTGACCGCCTACGGCCTGGTGTCGTCCTGGCACCACTGGCGGTTCTTCACCCCGCACTTCGCCGCTACCCGCCCGGTGGTGACCTGGGACTACCGCGGCCACGGCGGCCAGCCCGCGCCGCGCGCGCCCGCCGCCCTCGACGTCGCGAGGTTCGCCGACGATGCCCACGCGGTGTGGCGCGCCAGCGGCCAGCCGCCGGCGATCGTCACCGGGCTCAGCTTCGGGGTCCAGGTCGCGCTCGAGATCTGGCGCCGCCACCCCGAGATGGTGCGGGCGCTGGTCCTCCTGTGCGGCACCGCCGGTCATCCCCTCGATCGGATCTCGACCGCGCCGGCGTTCCGGCGGTCGCTGGTGCGCGCGATGCGCTGGCTCGGCGGCCAGCCGCGCGTCGCCGACGGGCTGCTCGCCGCGCTGCGCGCGCCCGGCGGCGCGCGCCTGGCCCGCGAGCTGGCGTTCCTCACCGGGGGCGCCCACCGCGCGACCTGCCCGGCCGATGTCCTCGACGGCCTGTTCGCCCACGTCGCGGCGCTGCCGCCGGCGCTGCTCGGGCACGTCGTCGCCGCCTACCTCGACCACGACGCCTTCGACGTGCTGCCGACGATCGCGGTGCCGACGCTGCTGGTCGCCGGCGACCGCGACCAGCTCACGCCGGTGGCCACCGCCGAGCGCATGCAGCGCGCGATCGCCGGCAGCGAGCTGGTCGTCTTCGCCGGTCACAGCCACCTGGTCCAGGTCGAGCGACCGCGCGAGGTCCACGCCACGATCGAGCGCTTCCTCGCCCACCACCGCCTGTGAGCCCGCCGCGTCGACGGCGTCCACGCCGCGACACACCCGCGCGTTCACGGTGACGCCCGCCGGGCTGGCAACGCCCGGCACGATGCGGCGAGGCCACGCACGCGCCGGCACCACGGACGTCGTCGGCGCGCCGGGTCGCGCTGGCCCCCCCGTTGCACCGAGGACGAGGCCATGGCTCCTCCCCTGCCCTCCTCCACCTGCCCGCGCCTACCTGTACCTGCACCTCCACCTCCACGCCGCCGCGCCGCCGTCGTCGCGTCGCTGCTGTGCCTGCTCGCGTCGGCGTGCGTCGGCGACGAGCTGGTCCGCGTCGACGACGAGGCGCCCGGCGCCCGCTGCGCCGCCGGCGGCGTCGCGATCCACACCGGCGTCGACGCCGACGACGACGGCCGCCTCGACGACGACGAGATCGACACGACGACCTACGAGTGCTTCGACGACGGCGCCCGGGCGCTCACCCGCGTCGACGTCGAGCCACCCGGCGCCCACTGCTCCGACGGCGGCGCCGCGATCCACACCGGCATCGACGACGACGGCGACGGCGTCCTCGACGACGACGAGATCAGCGACACCGCGTACGTCTGCGACCACGTCATCATCGGCGACGTCGCGGTGACCTCGGCCGCCACCGCGGCGAGGCTCGCCGACGTCACGGTCGTGACCGGCACCCTGACCATCACCGACGCCGGGCCCGTCACCGCGCTCGAGCTGCCGCTGGTCCACGTCGGCGGCAGCCTGGTGATCGAGCCCGACGGCGCCGCGCTCGCCACGGTGTCGCTGCCGGCGCTGGCGTCGATCGACGGCGATCTCAGCGTCACCGGGAGCCTCGCCGGCCTGGCCGTCCCCCGCCTCGCCGCGATCAGCCGCGACGTCGTGGTCCGCGCCGCCGCCCTGACCGGGCTCGAGCTGCCGGCGCTGACCCACCTGGGCGGCGCGCACCTCACCGCCGCCGCCAACCCGGCGCTCGCGCGCGTCGCGGCGCCGGCGCTGACCGCCCTCGACGGCGTCGCGATCGACGTCCGCGGCAACCCCGCGCTCGTCGAGCTCGATCTGGCCGGGCTCCAGCACCTGCGCGGCAGCAGCCTCGAGGTCCAGCAGACGCCCGCGCTGGCCACGGTGCGGCTCGCCGCGCTGGTCGACGTCGACGGCGCGCTGTTCGTCGACGCGCCGGCCGCGACCCGCCTGGCGCTGCCGGCGCTGACCACCGCCGGCGACGACGTCTACGTCGGCGGCGATCGCGTCACCCGGCTCGAGCTGCCCGCACTGGCGTCGGTGGGCGGCGCGCTGTTCCTGGCGACCACCGCCGCGACCGAGCTGTCGCTGCCGGCGCTGCGGTCGGCGTCGTCGCTGTACCTCGGCGACAACCCGGCCCTCACCACCGTCGACCTGCCGGCGCTGCGCGTGCTGCGCTCGCTGATGGTGACGCGCAACGACGCGCTCGCGACGCTGACCCTGCCGGCGCTGATCAGCGTCGACACGCTCCAGATCCACCACGCCCCGACGCTGACGACCGTGTCGTTCCCGGCGCTGGTCGCGGTCACCGATCTCGCGGTGTACGACACCGTGGCGCTGCAGCGCGTGGTCGCGCCCGCGCTGATCCGGGTCGACCGCGACCTGTCGCTCGACCACAACGACGCCCTGCGCGGGCTCGACGCGCCCGCGCTGGCCTGGGTGCGCGGCTCGCTGCGCGTGACCGACAACGCGGCCCTGCCCGACCTCGCCGGGCTCGCCGGCCTCGCGACCATCGACGGCTACAGCCAGATCACCCGCAACGCGTCCCTGACCCACCTCGGCCTGACCTCGCTGGCCACCGCCGCCGACGTGCTGATGATCGGCGCCACCACCACCGACCTCGAGGACCTCGGCAACCCCAGCCTCGAGGTGATCGATCTGCCGGCGCTGGCCAGCGTCGCGACCCTGATGATCAGCACCAACCCGGCGCTCGCCGCGCTCGAGCTGCCGTCGCTCGACCACCTCGACGCCCTGTACGTCGACCGCAACCCGGGCCTCGCCACCTGCGCGGTCGCGCGCCTCGTCGCCAGCCTGGACCAGCCGCCCGCCGCGATGAACATCCTCGACACCGACGACGCCGCGGCCTGCCCGTAGCCGCGGCGCTCGCGGCGCGGCGCCGGGCGCGGTGGCCCCGGCGCCGCGCCCGGCGTGCGAAGCTCGCCTCATGCGCTTCCTCACCACGCTGCTCTGCGCGCTGCCCCTGTCCCTCGCGGCCTGCGGCGGCACCGCCCCGGCGCCCGCGGCGCCGACCGGCGACGACGTCGCCACCCCCGCCGAGCGCGGCCCCGACGACGGCGCCGGCACCGACGACGCCGCGCCGCGCGCCGTCGAGGTCGTCTACGGCCGCATGTCGTACGTCATGGACTCGCCGCGCGGCCAGCAGGAGAAGGCCGAGCAGGCGCTGCGCGACAGCGACCTCGCGACCCAGCTCGCCGCGCTCGGCCTCGAGGTGACGTACCGCTTCGACGAGGCCGCCGGCGACACCGTCACGGTCGTGGCCGCCGACGGCACCGAGCTCGGCCACGCCGACCTCCACGAGCTCGACCGCGGCGCCGCCCCCGACGACATCCTCGCCGCCGCGCGCGGCTACGCCGGCGACTGATCCTCGCCGCGCCGTCACCGGACGGCGGACGCCGCACCATGAGCTACCGCGATGATCACGACGCCGCGCTGCGACGCGCCGAGGCGCTCGAGCGCGACAACGCGCGCCTGCGCGCCGACCTCGCCGAGCGCGCCGCGGCGCCGGATCGGACACCCGCGGCCCGCGACGCCGACGCCGACGCCGACGCCGACGCCCGGCTCGCCGCGCTCGAGCGCGACAACGCCGCTGCGCGAGCAGCTGGCGCGCGCCCGCGGCCCTGGCGTGCTGCGCCGGTTCGGCGCCCGGCTCGCCGCCCTCCGGCTGCCCGAACCGCGCGGCGACGGCGGCTTCGCCCGCGGCGCGCTGCGGGCGTGGCGGCTGTACGCCCCGGTGACCGTGGGCCTCGCGGTGCAGGCCGCCGGGTTCGGTCGCGGCGCCGGCTGGGTCCTCGCGGCCTTCGCCGCGGGGACGCCGGTGCTCGCCGCGGTCCTGCTGGCGGTGGCGTGGCTGCTGGGCCGACGCCACGGCGTCGTCGGCGGACTGACCGCCGGGATCGCGCTGGCGATCACCACCACCGCCGCGCTGTTCGCGCAGATCTACGTGGCCCATGGCGAGGCGATCCCGGTGATCGACCTGTTCCGCAGCACCACCGTCGGCGGCGTGGTCGCGACCGTGCTCTTGCTGATCACCCGCGGCGTGCCGCCCCGGGATCTCCTGGGCCCGCAGCTGCTGGTGCTGCTGGTGCTCGCGATCCCGAGCCCGGTCTTCGGCTGGCTGTTCTGGGCGTTCCCGGTGTGGGGCGCGCGCCTCGTCGATCCCGACTTCAAGCGCGGCTGACCCGGCCGGGCAAGGCGCCGCGCGGCACGACGTCACCGATCGCGTGACACGCCGGCCCGGCCGGCGCGACACTCGCGGCGTGTCCCTCGCGGTGCGCCCCAGCTTCGAGCGCGAGCTCCCCCTCGCCAGCACCCAGGCGATCGCGCGGCTCTCCGCGCAGCTCGCCGCCGGATCGCAGACGCTCCGGCGCACCCGCGTGCCCGGCGGCGGCCGCGAGACCACCGACCGCGATCAGGACCACCTGGTCCTGACCGTCCCGGCGACGCAGCAGCGCTTCTGGTCGCCGTGGCTGACGATCGAGCTGACGCCGCGCGGCGACGGCACCCACCTGTTCGCGCGGTTCAGCCCGCACCCGTCGGTGTGGACCGGGTTCTGGTTCGGCTACCTGGCCCTCGGCCTCGTCCTCCTGTTCGCGCTGGTCTTCACCGCGGCGCTCGCGATGACCGGCGGCAGCCTGTGGTCGCTGTGGATCGCCGGCGGCGCCACGCTGGCGATGGCCGCGATGTGGTGGGCGTCGCGGATCGGCCAGCGGCTGGCGCAGGATCAGATGGCGACGCTGCGGGCCGAGCTCGAGCGCGCGCTCGCCGACCTCGGCGACGGCGACGACGCCAGCCACGCCAGCGACGCCAGCGACGCCAGCGACGCCAGCGACCGATGATAGGCTGCGACGGATGGCGCCCCCGCTGTGGACCTACGCCGCGCCGCCGACCGAGGCCCGCGATCCCGAGGTCGTGCTGTTCGCGTTCTCGCGCGGGCCGCTGCGCGACGACGTGCCGATGTCGCTGGCGCGCTTCGGCGCGCCCGACGCCGCGCAGGTCGCGGCCGTCGAGGTCCGGACCATCCCGCGCGCCGTCGAGCCCGCCTGGTTCGACGCCTGGCGCTCCGGCTCGCTGCGCGCGATCGCCGAGACCGACCTGGGCGCGGGGCTGGCCGCGCTGGACGGCGCCGATCACGTCCACCTGGTGGGCGCGGCCCCGACCGCGCCCGCCGACCTCGGCTACCTGCAGAGCGCGTGGGCGCTGGCGCGGTTCCTGGTGGCGCGCGGCGCGACGACGATCCTCGACGCCCACGCCGCGACCTTCCGCGCCGGCGACGCGCTGCCTGGCCCCGACGCCCCGCTCGACGTCCGCGCCGAGGTCCGGGTCGTCTTCGAGACCGACCCGACCCGCGGCGATCTCGCCCACGCCCTGCACACCCGCGGCATGCGCAAGTTCGGCGCGCCCGATCTGATCGCGCTGTGCGGCGACGCCGACGCCGCGCTGGTCAGCGAGGTCGTCGGCCAGCTCGCCGACCGCGTCGCCCGCGGCGAGACCCTGGCGTCGCCGCGACACGCCGTCGACCTCGATCCGTCGACCACCTGGTACGTCGTCGACGATCACGACGGCCTCGGCGCCCTGCTCCAGCTCAACAACCGCGCCCGCGTCCTGGTCGACGCCAGCGGCGCGCACCTCGTCGGCGCCCGCGACCGGCGCGCGCTGAACTGAGCGCCGTCGCGGCGCCGTTCCATCGACGACGACGCCGACCGTCCAGCGCTGCGACATCGTGGTCGGGGCCGGCGGCGGGGCGGCGCGCGGAGCCTCTGGACAGCCGCCGGGGCGCGTGCGACGGTGTCGGGGATGGCTCGTACGTGGTTGCTCGCCTCGCTGATCGGCACCTCGCTCCTCGCCGCCTCCGGCTGCCAGAAGGACACCGCCGGCGCCGACGCCAAGCAGATCAAGGCGCTCGAGGACCGGATCAAGGCCCTCGAGGCGGAGAACGCCAAGAACCACGACGCCATGGCCTTCCTGCAGCAGGCGTACGCCCAGCAGAAGGCGCAGCAGGACGAGCAGGAGGCCAAGGAGCCGGCGCCGGACGCGATCTTCGCGGTCGACATCACCGGCGACCAGGTCGACGGGCCCGACGACGCGCTGGTGACGATCGTCGAGGCCTGGGATTTTGCTTGACCGTACTGCATGAGGGTCAGTTCGACCCTCGAGCACCTGGTCAAGGACTACGCGGGTAAGGTTCGCGTCGTCTACAAGAACATGCTCGTCCACCCGGACGCCGTGCTCGAGGCGCACCTCGGCGGCTGCGCGGCCGGTAAGCAGGGCAAGTTCCTCGCGTACAAGGACGCCTTCTGGGACAAGGGCTTCAACGCCTACGCCGCCGCGAAGGACCCGTCCAAGCTCGGCGGCGCCAACCTGCGCGAGATCGCCAAGAGCGTCGGCCTCGACCTGCCGAAGTGGGAGGCCGACCTCAAGAGCGACGCCTGCCGCCAGGAGCTCGGCGCCGACATGGCCGAGCTCAACAAGTTCGGCGTCCACGCCACGCCGAGCTTCTTCGTCAACGGCAAGTTCATCGGCGGCGCCCTGCCCGAGGACCAGTTCAAGAAGGTCATCGACGAGCGCCTCGCCGTCGCCGAGGCGTCGGGCGTGCCGGGCGCCGAGTACTACCAGAAGGAGATCCTCGACAAGGGCGAGAAGAAGTTCCGCTCGAAGAAGGATCCCAAGCCGCAGTAGCGCGCGTCCCCGTCCACGCCCCCTCGCGGATCCGATCGATCCGACGCGTCGCGCGACCCACGCGGCACGTCGTCGGTCGAGGCGCGCGCCCCGATCGCGTCGCGCCATGGCACCGCCGCGCCGGACGACGCCGGCGCGAGATCACGTTCGCGTGGCGCGGACGCCGCGACGCGGTTGACGCCCCGGTGACAAGTCCGTAGTGTCAAAACGACACGTCCAATAAGGGGGGCCTGTGCGCAAGCTTTCGTTCGCGATCTGCTCGTTCGGCATCTTTCTCGTCGCGGCCTGTGGTGACAACGGGTCCAACACGACGCCCCCCGACGCGGCGGCCCAGATCGACGCGGAGGCGCAGGTCGACGCGATGCCGCCGCAGCCGACGGTCGAGCGCGGGCAGTACCTCGTCGACCACGTCGCGGTCTGCACGGCGTGCCACACGCCGCGCAACCAGGACGGCTCGCCCGACATGACCAACTACCTGGCCGGCGTCGAGTGCTTCGTCGATGCCGATCCCACCGACGACCAGGTCGGCTGCCTCAGCTCGCGCAACCTCACCAACGATCCGACGGGGCTGATGAACCGCAGCGACGCCGAGATCAAGAACATGTTCCAGAACGGCATCCGGCCCAACGGCGACGCGCTGGTGCCGGTCATGCCGTACTACGTCTTCCACAACATGACCGATCTCGATGCCGACTCGATCGTCATGTACCTGCGGACGGTGACCGGGGTCAGCCACACGGTCCCGGCGAACCAGGCGCCGTTCACGCCCCCGGCGCAGGCCGCCGCGCCGTTCGACACCGCGGACATCCCGATGCCGGCGACGCCCGACGCCGGCAAGCTGAACGGCCGCTACCTGGCGTCGATGGCCGGCGTGTGCATGGAGTGCCACACCAAGCGGACCAGCCCCGACCCGTCGTCGCTCGACGTCGCCAACCTGTTCGCCGGCGGCGAGGAGTTCCCGGCCGCCGGGTTCGGGCTGCCGGTGCCGCCGTTCCCCGACATCATCTACAGCGCCAACATCACCCCGGATCCGACCACCGGCATCGGGTCCCTGACCGCGCAGCAGATCGTGACGATCATCCTCCAGGGCACCGACGCCGACGGCAACGGCGTGTGTCCGCCGATGCCGACCGGCCCGATGAGCGAGTTCGCCGGCATCGATCCGCAGGACGCGGCCGACATCGCCGCGTACCTGCTCGACATCCCGGCCAAGACCGCCAACGGCGTCGCCAACGGGTGCGCGATCACGCCGTAGCCGGAGGCGTCGCCCTCGCGCTGGCGCTGGTCGCGGCCGCGTGCGGCAGCTCGGCCGCGCCGGACGACGCGCACGTCCCCGACGCCACCACGGTCGACGCCGATCCGACGCCGTACCTGTCGCAGACCGGCCTGTACGCCGACATCGCGACCAAGGCCCTGGCGTCGGATCTGATCGACCTCACGCCTCGCTACCCGCTGTGGTCCGACGGCGCGGTGAAGCGGCGATGGCTGCGCCTGCCGCCGGGCACGACGATCGACACCTCCGACATGGACCACTGGACGCTGCCGGTCGGCGCCCAGCTGTTCAAGGAGTTCCGCGCCCCCGACGGGACCTACCTCGAGACCCGGCTGATCGAGCGCGTCGCGATGACCGGCGACGACGACGACGACTACTGGCGCGGCGCGTTCATCTGGCGCGCCGACGCCAGCGACGCCGTGTTCGCGCCCGAGGGCGGCGAGAACGTCAACGGCACGCCGCACGACGTCCCGACGCAGGTGCAGTGCGCGACCTGCCACGGCGGCGAGACCGGCTTCATGCTGGGCGTCTCGCTGGTCCAGCTGTCGGGGCCCGGCGAGGGCACGCGGGTCGCCGATCTGGTCGCCGCCGATCGCCTGAGCGATCCGCCGGTCGCCGAGTTCGTGACCCCCGGCGACGCCACCACCGCCGCCGCGCTGGGCTACCTGCACGCCAACTGCGGCCACTGCCACAACGAAGGCGGCGCCGCCTGGCCCGACGTCGACATGACGCTCCGGCTGTCGGCCGACGACACCAGCCCCGAGAGCACGGCGCTGTGGCAGGCCACGGTCGGCGTCGAGGTCACGCGCTTCACCTCGCCGGGCATCGTGTACCGCGTCGCGCCCGGCGATCCCGACGCCAGCGCCGTGGTCGTGCGCATGAGCGTGCGCGGCACCCACGATCAGATGCCGCCGCTCGCCACCGAGGTGGTCCACGCCGACGGGGTCGAGGCCGTGCGGGCCTGGATCACCGCGCTGTAGCTGCACGACGCGGCGCGCCGGGCGCGGACGCGCCGCGGCGAGCGGCGCGTGCCGCGCCGCCCGCCCGCGCAGATCGCCCGGGATTGCCACCTGCCTGTGCGCGGTCGAGGCTACGATCGACCGATGATCTGCCTCCAGTGCGGCGCGACCATCTCGCGTGGCGACGGTCGGTTCTGCAGCCACTGCGGCACCGCCCTGCCCGATCGCCCGCGCATCGCCGAGGACGAGTGGGCGACCCACCCCGAGCGCTTCGACGCCGCCTCGGCCAGCCCGGAGCACGCCAGCGCGATGCAGCGGCCGGCGCCGGCGCCGGCGCTCGGCACCACGGTGGTCGCGCCCGCGGTCTTCCTGGTGTTCTGGTGCGTCATCGGCGTGGTCATCATCGGCGGCTTCGCCGCCGCCGGCGGGGCGATGGCGCTGTTCCCGGTCCTGCTCGTCGGTGCCGGCGTCGTCCTCGTCGGCAAGCAGATCCGGACCAACCTGGCCAAGGCGCGCGCGCCGGTGGTCCGCCTGACCGCGGTCATCATCGACGAGCGCACCGAGATCACCACGCGCGGCTCGGGCGACGACCGGTCGACCAGCACGCACTACTACGCCACGCTGCAGCTGAGGGACGGGACCCGCCGCGAGATGCCCACGACCGGCCCGCTCGCCGGCGTCATCACCCGCGGCGACATCGGGGTCGCGGTCACCCGCGGCGGCGACCTCGTCGACTTCCACCGCGTCCAGGTGTGAGCGCCGGTCGCGCCCGGTCGACGGCCGGTCGCGTCAGCCGCCGAAGTGCAGGCTCGACACCGGCATCTGGTTGAGCTTGTACAGGAGGTACTTCGCGGCGTGGGCCGCGCCCTCCTCGAGCTCGCGCATCGTCTCGTGGCCGTCGACCAGGACGCCGGCGGCGTGCATGAGCGCCTGCTGGTAGGTGGACTTCTGGGGCACGACGACGTCCCCAGAGGGGGTGGCCTCGAAGTGCGTCGTGCCCCAGGGCGCGGTGTGGATCGTGACCCGCAGGTTGGACCCGAGGTCGCCGATCGTCGCCTTGCCGTGCTCCTCGACCACGCCCTCGGTCTCGCGACCGACGCCGCGCCAGTTGGAGCCGGTGATCTGCAGCGACGACGCCAGGGCGTAGGTCGCCTCGATCTCGATCGCGCCCTTCTCGGCGTCGCCGCCGGCGTCGTCGTTGGCCCAGGCCCGCGCGGTCTCGCCGCCGTCGGCGGTCAGCCGGGCGTAGGCCCCGGCGGCGCGCGCGATCTGCAGGTCGCTGGCGCGCGCGGCCTCGCCGTCGATCTGCGACGCCAGGGTCGCCAGCGACTGCGGGCCGCCCTCGACGTGGGTCAGCTCGTCGGTGTGGTGGATCAGCTCCTGGACCGCGCCGTGCTCGGCGTCGTTGATGGCCAGCGACTGGGCCTCGACGAAGTTGTCGGCCGGGTCGGTCTTGTGGGCGCCGGCGAAGTGCTCCTTGACCGCGTGCTTGCCGGTCTCGACCGCCTTGTCCTTGACGACGTCCGCGATCTTCTCGATCACCTTCTTGGCGATCTTCGACTCGACCAGGCTCGCGGCGCCGACGCCGACCGGCCCGAGCAGCGCGCCGATCGCGCCGCCGACGACGCCGCTGGCGACGTCGGCGAGCAGCGACGACGGCGGCGACGAGTCCTTGCGCAGCGCCGCGCCCAGGCGATCGAGCCCGGCGCGCTGGTTGGCGAACAGGCGCCGGTACGAGTTCTCGGCCATGCGGCTGCCGCTCTGGATCGACATGCCGCCGCCGGCGAGCGCGACCGCGTCGTCGGCCTTGGCGTCGGCGTGCGCCTCCTTGGCGTCGGCCGCCGGCCCCGGCTTCTTGCAGCGCAGCTCGCCCGGGTGATCCATCGTGTGAGCGATCTCGTGCGCCACCGTGTGCATCGACGGGTTCGCCGACGCGAAGCCGATCGTCGCGCCGTCGGTGTAGGCCTCGGCGCCGAGCGCGCTGCAGCCGTCGGGGTCGACGGTGCTGCGCAGGTGGCCGAGGTCGGTGCCGAAGCCCTGCTCGAGCTCGCCGCGGAACGGCAGCGGCGTGGCCTGCGCGCCCTGCCCGCCCTGCGCCCACGCCGCGTCCAGCCTGGCGTGATCGGCGTCGCGCTGGACGTCGCCGACGCGCGCGACGTACCGCTGCGTGGGTGTCGAACGCCCGACCGAGGTCGGGGACGTCGCGGGATCGAGGTTCGAGGCTCGGGAGCGCGCGGCACGATCGAAGGACATGAGGACGGCTGGATTGCAGCCGGCGCGCCACGCCGCGGCGGTCGTCGTGGCGCGGGCTTGGACACGCGGGGTGGACCACCGCGAGCCGCCGGGTGGACCAGCGCTGGTCCACCCCCGGTCCAGGTCGGGACACCCGCCGGCGCGAGATCGGAGTTGACAGATCGTCAGGTAACTGTTACCTGACCATTCGTCAACTAATGGCCCGCCCACCGGAACCCAAGAAACGCGCGGACTTGGCCCGCGAAGCGGTCGACGCCCTGGCCCGGCTCGGCCTCGACGTCCCGATGTCGCGGCTGGCCGACGAGCTCGGCATCAAGCGGCCGACGCTCCACTACCACTTCCCCAGCCGCGCCCACATCGTCGAGACCGCGCTCGAGGATCTGCTGCGCGAGCAGGCGGTGTTCGTGATGGAGCGGGTCAACCGCCACACGCACCCGATCGATCGCGTGTTCGCGCAGCTCTGCGCGGTCCACGAGTTCCACCGCGGCCGCGAGGCCCGCATCGTCCTGCTCAGCCAGGCCGTCGCCGCCAGCGGCGATCGCATGCGCGAGATCATCGACGTCGGCAACCGCGTCTTCGACGCCCAGCGGCGCGCCAACGTCGCGCTGCTCGAAGACGGCATGGCCGCCGGCACCGTCGCGCGGTGCGACGCGTGGGCGCTGATCAACACCATCCGCGCGCTGGTCGACGGCCTCATGGTCCAGCGGGTCATGACCGACGTCGACCTCGCGCCCGTGCACGCGTTCATCTGGGACCACCTGCTGGCCCCGCTCAAGCTCACCCCGGAGACCACCCCATGACCCAGGCCTTTCCCGAGACCGGCGCGCCGCGCGACCAGGTCCTCGCCGCGCTCCGCGACGCCCGCGCCCACGACCTCGTCGCCGACGGCCGCGCCTTCGCGTTCCTCTACGATCCCGGCGAGGAGGCCCGCGCCCTTGCTCGCGAGGCGTTCGCCGCGTGCATGCCGGCCAACGGCCTCGATCCGACCGCGTACCCGTCGGCGCGCACCCTCGAGAACGCGGTGGTCAAGGCGTGCCTCGAGCTGGTCCACGCGCCGGCCGGCGCCGTCGGCACCGCCACCGCCGGCGGCACCGAGAGCGTCATGCTCGCGGTCAAGGCCGCGCGCGACCACGCCCGCGCGACCCGCCCCGCGATCACCCGGCCGCGCATGCTGCTGCCGGTCACCGCCCATGCGTGCTTCCACAAGGCCGCCCACTACCTCGGCGTCGAGGTGGTCGACGTCGACGTCGATCCGACGACCTTCCGCGCCGACGTCGGCGACGCCCGCCGCAAGATGACCGACGACGTCATCCTCGTCGTCGGGTCGGCGCCCAGCTACACCCACGGCGTCATCGACGACCTCCCGGCGCTGGCCGCGCTGGCCGCCGAGCACGGCGCGCTGATGCACGTCGACGCCTGCGTCGGCGGCTGCCTGCTGCCGTTCCTGCGCGAGGCCGGCGTCGACGGCCCCGCCTTCGACTTCGCGATCGACGGCGTCACCAGCCTGTCGATGGACCTGCACAAGTACGGCTTCGCGCCCCGCGGCGTCAGCCTGCTCTTGCAGCGCCGCCGCGACCTGCGCGACGCGCAGTACTACACGTGCGCGACCTGGACCGGCTACTCGATCATCAACTCGACGACGCTGGGCAGCAAGAGCGTCGCCGCGCTGGGCGCCGCGCACGCGATGATCCAGCACCTCGGCAAGGTCGGCTACCGCGAGCGGGCGCGCCGCATGTGGGACGCCACCCAGCACCTGGTCGGCGTCGTCGACGCCACGCCCGGGCTGGCGATGGTCGGCCGCCCCGACATGAACCTGTTCGCGTTCACCACCACCGACGGCGACGTCTTCGCGCTCGCCGACCGGCTGACCGCCCGCGGCTGGCACGTCCAGCCGACCTACGCGTTCGGCCCGTCGCCGGCGCACATCCACCTCACCCTCGATCCGGAGAACGCGCGGCGCGCCCGCGAGCTCGGCGACGACCTCGCCGCCTGCGCTCGCGACCTGCCGCCCCGCACCGCGCCGCCCGCGCCGGTGGTCGAGCTGCTCGGCCGCATCGCCAGCGGCGCCCCGGGGATCGACCCGCGTGCGGTCGTCGCCGAGATGGGCCTCGGCGCCGGCACGATGCCGCGCGAGGCCGCGCCGCTGCACCGGGTGATGAACGCGCTGGCCCCGGCGGCCCGCGAGCAGCTGCTCCGCCTCTTCTTCGCGGAGCTGTTCTCGTGATCGCCCGGACCCTCGGCCTGGCCCGCCAGCTCGCCGCGCT
The DNA here is from genome assembly GCA_020633495.1 of Kofleriaceae bacterium. Taxonomy (GTDB): domain Bacteria; phylum Myxococcota_A; class Polyangia; order Haliangiales; family Haliangiaceae; genus WYBA01. Next base: position 280,719 of record JACKDR010000005.1, read on the forward strand.
CCGTCGCGGCCGCGCCGGCGCGCGCCCGCTGCGCCTCGCCTACGGCCGCATCTTCCACGAGGCCTGCGCCGGCTCGCCGGTGCCGACCACCCGCGCCGACTTCGAGCGGCTGCACGCCCTCGAGGGCGACGCGCTCGCCGCGGTCACGACGCTGCGCGGCTCCGAGCTCGCCGGCTACCTGCCGGCCGCCGAGCTCACCGGCTTCGTCCAGGCGGCGCGCCTCGCCGGCGTCGACACCGTGCCGCTGGCCTCGGCGATGGCCGTGCCCGGCGGCCCGCTGACCGCGGCGTGCTTCGCGTGGCTGCTCGACGGCCTGCTCGCCCGGCTCGACGCCGCCGGCCCGGTCGACGGCGTCTACCTGGCGCTGCACGGCAGCATGGAGGTCGAGGGCCTCGACGAGGCGCCCGAGGCGGTGATCCTGCGCCGGGTCCGCGAGCGGGTCGGCCCCGCGGTCGCGATCGCGGTCAGCTACGACCTGCACGCCAACCTCACCGCCGGGCTGCTCGACGGCGTCGACGTCATGATCGGGTACCGCACCAACCCGCACTGGGATCTCGCGCCCACCGGCTTCCGCGCCGGCGTCCGCCTGATCCGCGTGCTGCGCGGCGAGCTGGCGCCGGTGCACGCGTGGCGCAAGCTGCCGATGGTGCTCGGCGGCGGCACCACGATCGACTTCCTGGCCCCGATGCGCGGCGTGTTCCGCTACCTGCGCCAGCTCGAGACCCGGCCCGGCGTGATCTCGGCGAGCCTGTTCATGGTCCACCCGTTCACCTCTGCGGCGAACCTGGGCTGGGCGGTGCACGTCTCGACCGACGGCGATCCGGCGCTCGCCGAGCGGCTGGCCGACGAGCTCGCCGAGCGGGTGTGGGCGACCAAGGACGTCGCCCTGCCGCCGATGCTCGCGATCGACGAGGCCCTCGACCAGGTGCGGCGCAGCCGGCGCCGCACGCTCGGCCCGGTGACCCTGGTCGACGTCGACGACATCGTCGGCGCCGGCGCGCCCGGCGGCAACACCCGCTTCGTCCAGGCGCTGGTGGCGCGCGGCGGCGACCTGGCCGCCTACGTCCCGGTCCACGACCCCGCGGCGGTCGCGGCGCTGTGGGACGCGCCGATCGGCAGCGCGCACCGCGTGACCCTGCGCGGCACTCCGGGCTACGACCAGCCGCCGGTCGAGCTCGACGCCACGGTCGCGGCCCGGCACGAGGGCGACTTCGGCCGCCGCGTCCGCCTCGACGTCGGCACCCTGCGGATCGCCGTCGGCGACCAGCCGCCGCTGCCCATCCATCCCAAGTTCTGGCGCGAGCTCGGCCTCGATCCCCGCAAGGCCGACCTGCTCGTGACCAAGAACTTCTTCCACTACCGGATGTTCTTCCTGACCACCTCGTTCGTGCACCTGCCGGTCGAGAGCGCGGGCGCGACCAGCCTGCGCAGCCTGCGCGACCGCCGCGCCGCCGTGCCGGTGCACCCGTCGACGCCGCTGGCCGACTGGCGCGCCCACGAGCCGGCGCTGCGCGCCGCGCCACGGCTCGAGGCGCCGCGGGCAACGGCGACCGCGCGGGGCCGACACGCTCCGGCGCCGTGACGTATGGTCGATCCATGAGGAGCATCACGCGTTTCGCGATCGCGCTCGCCGCGGCGCTGGCCCTGGCCGGCACCGGGTGTGGCAAGAAGGACGACAAGGGCGGCGGGGGTGGCGGGGGCGGCGGCGCGAGCGCCAAGCAGGGCGGCGACGTCGACGTCGAGGCCCTGGCCGGCGTCACCGTCGACGGCTGGAAGATCGAGGTCATGAACAAGGGCCGCGGCACGGTGACCGCCAGCGGCGACGGCACGATCGACGGCAAGAAGGTCAACGCCCTGATCAACGTCGGCGCCTGCGCCTCGACCGTGTGCACCAAGGTCGACGTCGCCGAGTATCAGAAGAACGCCGACAACCTCAAGGCGATGATGTCGACGGCGATGAAGGAAGATCCCAACACGATCTTCGAGATCAAGGGCGCCAAGATGGGCGGCAAGGACGTCGTCACCGTCTATTCGCTCGGCTTCCTCAGCAGCAACGGCAGCCGCGTCTCCAACCACGGCCTCAACGTGTTCTGGAACGACGGCAACGGGGCGGTCACGCTGATCATCAGCGATCGCGAGCGCCACGAGGCCACGACCTTCGAGGAGTACAAGGCCGCCGCCGAGCCGATGCGCGCGACGATGGAGAAGGCCGGCGATCAGCTGGTCGCCGCCTACGTCGCCAAGCTGTAGCGAGCGGCGCCGGCGCCGCGGCGGCCACCTCCGCCGACGGCGCGCCGCGCCGGCCGCGCCTTCTCGGGTATCCTCGATCGGTGCCGATCGAGCTGGTCCAGGAGGTGACCTTCGAGGCCGACAGCCTGACGCTGTTCGAGCCGATGTTGCGGGCCGCGGCGGACGCGATCGGCGCCGAGCAGCTCGCCCGCTGCCGGCCCGAGCCGGTCTGGGAGTACCCGTCGCACGCCGCGGCGTACCTGATGAGCTTCCGAGGCGTCCCGCCCCTCGACGTCGCGCGGTGGCAGCCGCCGGAGCGGCGCCCGCCGCCCCACTACCTGCCGATCTGCGTCCTGTCGCGGTTCGGGTCGCACGGGCCCGGTGACGACGCGATCGCGGTGACCGGACGCGCCGACGCGGTGGCCCGCGCGATCGAGCTCGTGCGCGCCGCCGACCTCGCCGACCTCACGCGCGCCACCGGCGACGGCCCGTTCGCGGGCTGCGACGGCTCGACCGCCGTCGGCTACCGGCTGCACGGCGCCCGCGATCGCCTCGTGGTCTCGCTGTGCCACGTCTACTACTCGAAGTGAACCGGCAGCCCGGCCGTGCGCCTCACCGCCGCGGCACCGCGCCGCATGGCCGCGCGGCGGCGCGTCGCTAGCTTGGTGGACATCCCATGAACCCCCGCGTCGTCATGTACACGACCCGCTACTGCGGGTACTGCGAGCGCGCGCGCCGCCTCCTGCGGGCCCGTGGCATCGCCTTCGACGAGATCGACCTCACCCGCGATCCCGCCGGGCGCCGGCGGGTGATCGCGCAGACCGGCCATCCCACGGTCCCGGTGATCCTCCTCGACGGCGAGCTCATCGGCGGCTCCGACGAGCTCCACGCGCTCGACCGCAGCGGCGAGCTCGACCAGTTGCTCGGCGCGTGACGCCCACGCGGAACCAGCCACGTCGGGCCGCACCTCGACCGCCTACGGCAGGACCCGGCTCTGCGCGGCGCGCGCGGCGTCTTCCTCGATCATCACCTGCTCGCAGGTGGCGTCGCACTTGATCCCGATCGTGTGGATGTGGACGCGCAGCGGCGCCCGCTGCGCCCGCGCCGTCACCGAGTCCAGCGTGCGCGGATCGTTGGGGTAGTCGTCGTGGGGCGGCGCGTCGCCCATCAGGATGATGTGCTGCGACGCCTCCGGCCGCCACGGCTGGCCCAGCGCGGTGTTGATGCCGGCGTAGACGTGCTCGCGCCAGTCGTCGCCGCCGCCGACGGTGAGCGCCGTGATCGCCTGCTGGATGCGGGCGTCGTCGCGGGTCAGGGCCAGGAACGTGCGGGTGAGGTAGTCGTCGTCGACGTCGCGGTAGGCGACGACGCCGACCCGGTAGTCGGGGTTGTGGCGCCGCAGGTGGTCGAGGATCTCGCGCATGTCGCGGCGGACGGCGTCGATGTCGTCGCCCATCGAGCCGGTGGTGTCGACGACGAAGACGACGTCGACCGGCCCGCTCGGCAGGCCGTCGTCGAAGATGCCCCGGATCAGCACCGGGATGTCCTCGGGGGCCTGCGACTCGACGGTGGTGCCCGCGGTCGCCGTCGACAGCCGCGTCCACGCCTCGACCCGGACCTCGACCGTGGTGCGGATCGGGATCGGCGCGACCACACGCACCGGCACGCGCACCGGCGCGCGGCCGCCGCCGACGCAGGCGCCCAGCAGGCACGCGCTCGCGAGCAGCGCCCGGCGCATCACGCGCCACCTCCGGCCGCGCCGCCCACCGGCAACCCTCGCCCGAGCTCGTCGGCGAACAGCACCGCGACGTCGCTGGCGACCTGCTCGACGGTCCCCGGCGGGCCCGCGACGCCGCCCTCGCCGTCCAGCCCGGCCGGCCCGTCGACGCCAGGCTCGCCAGCCAGCCCGGCCGGCCCGTCGACCGCCGGGCAGCCCTCACCCGCGGTCCCCGCTCGGCCTCCCGCGCCCGCGGCGCCGCCGGTGCCGCCGCGCCCGCCCTCGCCCGCGGTGCCCGCCAGCCCGGCCGCGCCACCGTCGACGCGGACGTCGATCAGCGAGGCCAGCTCGGGGAAGCGCGCATCGTAGCGCACGACGACGTGGCCGCCGCGGGCGCCGTCACCGCCGCGGGCGCCGTCGCCGCCGGGCGTGCCGAGCTCGCCGTCGCCGCCATCGCCGCCCGGCCCGCCGTCGGCGCAGCTCGCTGGATCGGCGTCGATGCCAGGGCGGCCCGGGATCCCCGGCAGGCCGTCGGCTCCCGCAACGCCCTGCCCGGCCCAGCCACCGTCGCCACCGCTGACGTCGAGGACGAACGGCTTCGGCGACCGCGCCGCGGCGATGACGAAGTACTCGGGCGGATCGTCATCACGACGGGTCCGCACCAGCGCGAGCCGGCCGTGGTGCTGGGTCTCGAGGTAGGCGAGCGCGACCTCGACCGTGGGGCCGGGCGCGCCCGGGCCGCCGTCCTCGCCCTCCCCGCCGCGCGCCCCCGCCGCGCCGCGCAGATCCACGGTGCCACCGCAGTCGAAGCGGGGCTCGACCACGCCCTCGGCGACGATCGTCGGGCGCGCCACCACGCTGACGTCGATCCGGATCGGCTCGTCGTACCAGGCCAGCGGATCGGTCGGCAACGCCAGCACCCCGAGGCTGTTGATCGTGCCGTGGTTGACGCCCCACGCGAACTCCGAGGTGCGCAGGAACCCGCGCTCGCCGTCGGCCGGTGTCCGCGACCGCGCCTGCTTGCCGTCGGTGTAGGTCACCACCGCCCGCAGCGGCACCGCCGCGTACGCGCAGAAGCGCTGGGCCGCGTCGTCGACGCCGACCGCGACGCTCTGGATCCGGTCGACGTCGAGCTTGGCGTAGCGTGGACCGCACGCCGCGAGGCTCACCGCGACCACCGCCCCCGCGTGGAATCGCATCGCCGTCGATTGTAGCGCGCCCGGCGGCGCGACGGCGACGGCTTCGTGGACCCGCGGCACGCGCCGGCCGCGGTCGGTCAGCTCGCCACGCGCACCGCCGCGGGCTCCGCGCCGGCGGTGGTGGCGCCCCCGCTGCGGATCAGGTGGTCGAACGCGGCCAGGCTGGCGGTCGCGCCGGCGCCCATCGCGATGACGATCTGCTTGAACGGGGTGGTCGTCGCGTCGCCGGCGGCGAACACGCCCGGCACCGACGTCGCGCCACGGGCGTCGATCTCGATCTCGCCGTGGCGCGACAGCGCCACGGTGTCGCGCAGCCAGGCGGTGCCGGGCACCAGGCCGATCTGCACGAAGATGCCCTCGACGTCGAGCCGGTGGCGGGCGCCTGTCCCGCGGTCGACGTAGACCAGGCCGTCGACCTTGCGGCCGTCGCCGGTGACCTCGGTGGTCTGGGCGGCGACGCGGACCTCGACGTTGGGCAGGCTGCGCAGCTTGGCCTGCAGCACCGCGTCGGCGCGCAGCTCGCCGGCGAACTCGAGCAGCGTGACGTGCGCGACCACGCCGGCGAGGTCGATCGCGGCCTCGACGCCGGAGTTGCCGCCGCCGATCACCGCGACCCGCTTGCCCTTGAACAGGGGCCCGTCGCAGTGCGGGCAGAACGTGACGCCGCGGGTGCGGTACTCGGCCTCGCCGGGGACGCCCAGCTCGCGCCAGCGCGCGCCGGGCGACAGCACGACGGTGCGGGCGCGCAGCGTCGCGCCGCCGGCCAACCGCACGGTGTGGGGCGCGCCGGCCTCGCCGGGCACCAGCGCCTCGGCCCGCTGCAGGGTCATGACGTCGACGCCGTACTGCGCCACGTGCTGCTCGATCGCGGCGACCAGCTGCGGGCCCTCGGTGTACGGCACCGAGATCAGGTTCTCGATGCCGAGGGTGTCGGCGACCTGGCCGCCGAAGCGCTCGGTGACGATGCCGGTGCGGATGCCCTTGCGCGCCGCGTAGATCGCGGCGGACGCGCCCGCCGGGCCGCCGCCGACGACCAGCACGTCGTACGGTGGCCGCGCGCTCAGGGCCTCGGCGGCGCGCGCCGCGGCGCCGGTGTCGAGCCGGGCAAGGATCTCGTCGAGCTCCATCCGTCCCTGCGCGAACGGCTGACCGTCGAGGAACACCGACGGGACCGCCATGATCTGGCGGGCCTCGACCTCGGCGGCGAACGCGGCGCCGTCGATCATCGTGTGCGTGATCCCAGGATTGAGCGCGGCGAGCACGTTCAGCGCCTGGACCACGTCGGGACAGTTGTGGCACGACAGCGAGACGAAGGTCTCGAAGGCGTGGCCGCCGGGCAGCGCGCGGATCGCCTCGGCGGTCGCGGGATCGATCTTCGGCGGGTAGCCGCTGGCCTGCAGCAGCGCCAGCACCAGCGACGTCAGCTCGTGGCCGAGCGGGACCCCGGCGAACCGGATCCGCGCCGGCTCGCCGACCCGGCCGACCGAGAACGACGGCCGTCGGACCGCCTCGTCGGCGGCCGCGTCGCGCGCCGTCAGCTTGGGCGACAGCGCGACCAGCTCGTCGATCAGGGCGCGGATCTCGGCGGCGGTGGGCGAGTCGTCCAGCGCCGCGACCAGCTCGATCGGCGCGTCCAGACGCTCGAGGTACGTGCGCAGCTGGAGGGTGATGGCTTCGTCGAGCATGGTCGTGGGCTCCGGGACGAGGGTGGGGTCAGATCTTGCCGACGAGGTCGAGCGACGGCGCGAGCGTCTTGGCGCCCGGCTGCCACTTCGCCGGGCACACCTCGCCTGGGTGGCTGGCGACGTACTGCGCCGCCTGGATCTTGCGCAGCAGCTCCTTGGCGTCGCGGCCGATGCCGTTGTCGTGGACCTCCATGAGCTTGATGTGGCCCTGGGGGTCGACGACGAAGGTGCCGCGTAGCGCCAGGCCCTCCTCCTCGATCATCACGCCGAAGTTGCGGGTGATCGCGCCGGTGGGGTCGCCGATCATCGGGTAGCGGATCTTCTTGATGGTCTCGGAGGCGTCGTGCCAGGCCTTGTGGGTGAAGTGGGTGTCGGTCGACACCGCGTACACCTCGACGCCGAGGCCCTGCAGGGTCTCGTAGACGTCGGCGAGGTCGCCGAGCTCGGTCGGGCACACGAAGGTGAAGTCGGCCGGATAGAAGAAGAACACCGACCACTTGCCGAGCGCGGACTCGTCGGAGACGTCGATGAACTTGCCCTGGTGGAAGGCCTTGGCCTTGAACGGCTTGATGCGGGTGTTGACGAGCGACATGGGTGCTTCCTTTCGGTTGGTGAAGCCAATCTGGGCCCACGCCGCTGATATCGCAATGTCACCGTTTTAATCGGTTCGATAGCCATGGCCTATCGCTGAGCGAGCTCGCCACGAGGCCTACCCGCCCGCGCGTCGAGCACGGTGACGGCACGCGGTGTCGCCGGCGCTGGCGACCAGCACGACGGCGGCGTCAGGGCCGCGGGCGCTCGGCGCGCTCGGCGGCGGCGGCGGGCTCGGCGGCAGCGGCGACGGCGCCGCCGGCAGGCAGCGCCTGCGCCTGCGCCTGCGACGATCTGCGCCGTTGCGGCGTCCTCGCTGATTCCGTATCACTGACTCTATGTCATCTAAAGCGACGCCGAAGCCGACCGGCCGGGCCCAGCAGAAGGCGGCCACCCGCGACAGCCTCAAGGCGGCGGCGCGCGCCTGCTTCGCCGAGCAGGGCTACGCGGCCACCCAGATCGGCGACATCGCGCGCCGCGCCGGGGTTGCGCACGGCACCTTCTACGTCCACTTCCCGGGCAAGGAGCAGCTCACCGACGAGCTGCTCGCCGAGTACAACCAGGCGCTGCTGGCTCGCCTCGAGCGGGTGTGGGCGCGCTCCGCGGGCGCGCCGCTGCCCGAGCGGGTCCACGCCCTCGCCGACGCCTGCCTCGACCGCTGGGCGCGCGAGCGCGAGCTGCTGGCCGCGATCGCCGAGCGCGCCGGCGCGACCGCGGCGCTCGGCACGCTGCGGGAGGGCGTCAGCCCGGCGGTCGCCACGTTCCTGCTCGACCAGCTGCGCGAGGTCGCGGTCGCCGCGGGGCTCGACGACGCCGCCGCCGAGCTGATCGTGCAGGCGCTCCTCGGCATGTGGCTCCGCGTCGGCGTGCGCTACGTGTTCGGTCCCCGCACGTCCCGCCGCGGCGCCGCGGACGTGCTCACCCGCATGTCGCTCGGCGCGCTCGCCGGCGTCGTGCCCGCGCTCGCGGCCACCGTCGCCGCGCCTGGAGGCCCCCGATGACCCCGATCCCGGTCCTGTCCCGCCCGCCGGTCGCGACCGGCCGCCCTGACCTCGCGCGCCTCGGCGCCGAGGCCGACACGCTCGCCGCCCGCATCGCGCCGACGCTGACGCCGCCGCGCCGCGGCCCGCGCGAGTGGCGGCGTCGCGCCCGCAGCGTCCGCACCGCGGCGACGAGCTACCGCGAGAACCGCCGGCGCGCCCGAGCCGGCCGCGAGGATCTGCTGCCGCTGTACTTCATCTGGACCACGCTGCGGCCCTGCAACTTCCGCTGCGCGTACTGCGACGACCACCGCGGCGCGAGGTACCCGGAGCTCGACGGCCACGGCAAGCTCGACACCGCGCGTGGCCGGCGCCTCCTCGAGGTCATGCGGACCCGCGCGCCCAGCGTCTACTTCGCCGGCGGCGAGCCCACCCTGCGCAAGGACCTGCCGGAGCTGGCCCGGGCCGCGCGCGATCTCGACTACTACCCGATCGTCGTCAACAGCAACGGCAGCCTGTTCCACCGCCTGCTGACCCAGCCGGCGTGGCGCACGTTCCTCGCCGACGTCGACATCCTGGTGATCAGCCTCGACGCCCTCGACCTCGGCGTCCTGGTCCGCATGTGGCGGACCCCGCACCCCGAGGACGTGATCCGCAACCTCCTCCTGCTGCGCCGGCTCGCCGACGCGCAGCGGGTCAAGCTGATGGTCAACTGCGTGATCCAGCCCGGCCTGATCGACGAGGCCCGCGCCGTCCTCGACCTCGCCGAGCGCCTCGGGATCTGGTTCTGCCCGGTGCCGCGCAACGTCGGCCCGCGCGTCGATCCCGAGCTACTCGCCGATCCCGCGTACCCAGCGTTCGTCGCGCACGTGCTGGCGCGCCGGCGCGCCGGCGCGCGCATCACCGGCTCGCTGCGCATGAACCAGCGCCTGCTCACCGCGGCGCCGCTGCAGTGCCGCAACACGCTCAAGCCCCACGTCGATCACGACGGCAGGCTGGCCTGGCCGTGCAAGGCCAGCGTCCACGTCGAGCCGGCGTGGATCGACGTGCTCGCCCACGATCACGTCGACGACGTCTGGGCCGAGGGCGTGCGGCGGCGCGACCCGACCGGCTTCCACGGCCCGGGGCCGGCGCAGTGCGGCGGCGACTGCAACTGGGCCCAGAACTACACCACCGACGAGTACGCCCACGGCCTCACCCACCCGCTCGACCTGCTCGGCGCGGTCGCCGGCTTCCTGGGCGGGACCCGATGACGCCGCGCCCCACCGGCGACCGCGCCTTCGCGATCGACGCCGCCGCGGTGGCGGTGGTCGCGATCGCCGCGTGCGCCACCGGCGGCCGGCTCGCGACGATGTCGATCCTGGTGCCCGCCGTGATCGTCGCCCGGTTCGCCGCCTGGCTCGCGGTGCCGAGGGCCGATCGCGATCTCGACGCGCTGCCCGAGGTGATGGTCTTCACGCTCGCCACCGCGCTCGGGGCCGTCAACGACTGGAACACGGTCAGCCGGCACGGCGTCTACGCCTACACCGTGCCGTCGGATCTGGGCGCGCTGAGCCCGATCCCGTCGTGGATGCTGCTCTACTGGGGCCTGATCCTCCGCTTCGTGCTGACGGTGTTCCACTACCGCCGGCTCGCGATCCCGCGCGCGCCCGACCGCGTCTGGCTCGGCGCCTCGATCCGCTCGGCGCCGGCGCGGATCGCGATCCTCCTGGGGCTGGCCGTGCTGACGCGCCAGGCGATCTACCGCTGGTTCGATCGCCCGGTCGCGTCGTGGCTGCCGTTCGCCCTCGCCCTCGGCGTCGCCGCGGTCGCGCTGCGGCTCGACCGCGTGCGCCTGCGCGTGCTCGCGATCGTGATGATCGTCGGCCCGGCGGTGGAGGCGATCCTGATCGGCGTCGGCCACCTGCACGCCTACCACCTCGGCTGGTTCGCCGGCGTGCCGCTGTGGATCGTCCTGTGGTGGGGCCTGGCCGCGCTGATCTGGGCCGAGCTCGCCGACCGGCTGGTGGCGCTCGGCGGCGGCAGCGACGCGCCCCCGTCGAGGGCGTGAGGCCGGTGGCGGCGCCCGCCGGGACGACGGATCGACTCCCCATCTTCCAGGCCCCCGGCGACGCGGGGAACCTCGTCCGCGATCTCGGCGCGCCCGCTCGTGGTCGCGCACGCCCGGACGCAACGCGATGGGCGGGTCCGACATCGAAGACCGCCAGGCCCACCCCACCGCACGCGGCTCGTCGCGTACGGTGCGCCCCGTGGCTGACCTCATCGTCGATACATGCGCACGACGCCGCCACCGCTGTTGACCGAGCTCGTCGAGGGACGGGTCTGGGCCAGCGAACGACCGGTCTGGTTCGGCGGGGTCCGGCTGCGGGCGCGCACGTCGGTGATCCGCCTCGACGACGGCGGGCTGCTGGTGCACAGCCCGGCGCCACCGACCGACGCCTGGGTGGCGCAGGTGGCGGCGCTGGGCGAGGTCCGCTGGCTCGTCGTGCCCAACTGCTTCCATCACCTCGGCACGCCGGCGGCGGCGACCGCCTTTCCCGGGGCCACGGTGGTCGCGCCGCCGAGCGCCGCGGCGCGGAACCCCGCGCTCCGCATCGACGTCGCGCTCGACGCCCCGGCGTTCGCGACGGCGGTCCCGGAGCTGGCGCGCGTCCCGCTCGACGGCGTGCCGTTCCTCGACGAGACCCTGCTCTACCATCACGCGACCGAGACCTTGTTCGGCGCCGACATCGTGCTGCGTGCCGCCGAGGACGACCACTGGACCTGGCGCCTCGCCGCCCGCGTCACCGGCTGCTGGAAGCGGCTCAGCGTGCCGCCCGACGTCCGCAAGCAGGTCACCGACCGGGACGCCGCGTCACGGTCGCTGCGAGCGCTGCGGCGCCTGTCGGTCCGCCGGCTCGTCATCGCGCACGGCCACGTCGTCGACGAGTCGCCCGTCGAGCAGCTGCTGGCGGCGTGGCGCCGGGTCGGCGTCGAGGCGTGAGCGTGGCCGAGCCGGCGCCGACCACGCCGCCGCCGGCGTGACGCCGCAGCAGCCGCCGCCCGGACCGCCGCGTTGTTCCCGTCGGCACCGTCGGGCATACTGGCGGACGACGCGTACGCGGCCCGGGGGAGGCCGCCGGGTACGCGGCCGTCCCACCGCGGACCCCGTCCGCGCACCAGACAGGAGCACACGAACCGAACGTGAGCCTCGTCCCGCAGACGTTCGAGGAGACGATCCCGGCCGCCGGCCGGTTCCGGCTGCACCGCCGCCTCGGAGCGGGCGGCATGGGCGTGGTCTACGAGGCCTACGACCGCGAGCGCGACGAGGTCGTCGCGCTCAAGACCCTGCGCCGGGTCAGCGCCGACGGGCTGTTCCTGTTCAAGCAGGAGTTCCGCGCGCTCGCCGACGTCACCCACCCGAACCTGGTGACGCTGTACGAGCTGCTCGCGGTCGACGACCAGTGGTTCTTCACGATGGAGCTGCTGCGCGGGCGCGACATCCTGAGCTACCTCCGCGGCGCGCCGCACGCCGCGCTCGCGGACGCGCTGGCGCCGCCGTCCGACGTCACCCGCACCGCCGACGTCGAGCTCGCGCTGCCGGAGCTGACCAGCGCGACCTCGGCGGTCGCGAGGAGCGCGCCGATCGCCACGACCGTGCCCGGGGTCGATGGCGACACCATCCGCCCGGTGCTCCGGCAGCTGGTGTCGGCGATCGCCGCGCTGCACGCGACCGGCTACCTGCACTGCGACATCAAGCCCTCCAACGTGATGGTCACCGACGACGGCCGCGTCGTCGTCCTCGACTACGGCGTCGTCACCGCGATGGCGCCCGACGGCGAGCGCGCGGCGAGCTGGCGCGGCACGCCGGCGTACATGTCTCCCGAGCAGGCCACCGCGGGCGTCGCGACCGAGGCCAGCGACTGGTACGCGGTCGGCATGATCCTCTACGAGGCGCTGGCCGGGCGGCGGCCGTTCGTCGCCGCCGACGCCCGCGCGCTCGCCGCCATCAAGCGGTCGACCGACCCGCCGGACCCGCGCTCGCACGCGCCCGACGCCGACCCCGAGCTGGCGGCGCTGTGCCTGCGCCTGCTCGCCCGCGACCCCGACCTCCGCCCCTCGGTCGAGGAGCTGACCCAGGCGCTCGGCGAGGTCGTCGTCGCGACGCCGTCGGCGTGGCCGGCCCGCGACGACGTCGCGCTGATCGGGCGCGGCCGCGAGCTGACGCGCATGCGCGCCGCCTACGACCAGGCGCGCGCCGGCCAGGGCACGGCGCTGCGGATCAAGGGCACGTCGGGCTGCGGCAAGACCACGCTGGTCGAGCGCTTCCTCGACCACATCGCGCGCGAGGACGACGCCCTTGTCCTCGCCGGGCGCTGCTACGAGCGCGAGTCGGTGCCGCACCAGGCGGTCGACGGGCTGGTCGACGCGCTGTGCGCGCACCTGCTGAGCCTGCCGCGCGACGTCGCCGACGCGGTCATGCCAGTGGACGTCCTGGCGATGGCGCGGGCGTTCCCGGTGCTGGCACGGGTCGAGGCGGTGGCGCAGGCGCGCCGGCGCTCGGCCGCGCTCGACCCCGATCCGGTCGAGCTGCGCCGGCGCGCCCACGGCGCGCTGCGCGAGCTGATCGCGCGGATCGCCGAGCGGCAGCCGCTGGTGCTGTTCATCGACGATCTCCAGTGGGGCGACGTCGACAGCGCGCCGCTGCTCGCCGACCTGCTGCGGCCCCCGGTGCCGCCGCTGCTGCTGCTGGTCGCCTACCGGAGCGAGGACGTGGCGTCGAGCGCGCTGCTCCGCACGCTGCTCGGCCGCGACGGCGCCCTGGCGCGCGCCGCCAAGCTGGCGATCGGCCGGCTGCCGCTGGCGGAGGCGCTGCGCCTGGCCGAGGCGCTGCTCGACGCCGCCGGCGCGCCCCGGGACGCGGCGCTGGCGGTGGCGCGCGAGGCCCAGGGCATCCCGTTCTTCGTCCACGAGCTGGTCCGGTACGTCGCGGCGGCGCCCGGCGACGACGCCGAGGTCCCGACGCTCGGCAACGTGCTCCGCGCCCGCGCCGCGCAGCTGTCGGACGACGCCCGCGCCGTGCTCGAGCTGGTCGCCGTCGCCGGCAAGCCGATCCGCGCCGCGGTCGTGCACCGCGCCGCGACGCTGCACGGCAACACCCAGCGCGCGATCGCCGAGCTGCGCACGGCGCACCTGATCCGCACCACCGGCGCCGAGGGCGACCCGTCGCTGCAGACCTACCACGACCGCATCCGCCACTCCGTGGTCGAGCACCTGGCGCCGGACGCGCTGTGCGAGCTGCACCGCCGGCTCGGCCACGCCCTGGTCGCCGCCAACGTCGACGATCCCGACGCGCTGGCGCGCCACCACGTCGGCGCCGGCGACGCGGCGCAGGGCTCGCGGTACGCCGAGATCGCCGGCGACATGGCGCTGGACGCGCTCGCGTTCGAGCGCGCCGCCGCGTACTTCCAGGCCGCGCTCGACCTGGCGCCCGCCGACGCCGGCGCCCGCCGGGTCGCGCTGGGACGCCGGCTCGGCGTCGCGCTGGTCAACGCCGGGCGCGGCGCCGAGTCGCCGGCGATCTTCCTCGCGGCGGCGGCGCAGGCCGAGGGCGAGGACGCGATCGACCTGCACGTCCGCGCCGGCTCCGAGCTACTGCGGGCCGGGCGGGTCGAGGACGGCGTCGCCGTGCTCGCGATCCCCCTGGCCGACGCCGGCAGCGCGCTGCCGCGCTCGCGCGTCCGCGCCGCCCTGGGCGTGCTGTGGCGGCGCGCCTACGCGCGGCTGCGCGGGCTGGGCTTCACCCGGCGGGCCACGCCGGCGCGCCCGACCCGCGGGCTGGTCCGGATCGACGGCTACCACGCGGTCGCGGCTGGCCTGGCCATGGTCGATCCGCTGCGCGGCGCGTACGTCCAGGTCCGCCACCTGCTCGCCGCGCTGCGCGACGGCGACGCGTTCCGGGTCGGGCGCGCGCTGAGCTACGAGGCCGGGTTCCTGTCGATCAACGGGGCGCGGCTGCGCGGCCGCGTCGACCGCATCCTCGGCGTCGTGCGCGGGCTCGGCGACGAGCTCGACGCGCCGTACCTGCGCGCGCTGTTCCACACCCACACCGCGCTGGCCGAGTACCAGCGGTGCCGGTGGCGCGACACCCTCGACCACGCCGATCGCGCGGCGCGGATCTACGAGCACGAGTGCACCGGCAGCGCCTGGGAGCGGTCGGCGGTCCACCAGTACGGCATGTGGGCCCTGTACTGGTCGGGCGACCTCCGCGAGCTCGCCGAGCGGACGCGGGCGTGGCGGCGCGACGCCCGCGACCGCGGTGACCTCTACGCCAGCGTGGTCCTCGCGATCGGCCTGCCCGGCCTCGCCGACCTGATCGATGACGACGTCGCGACGACGCGAGCCCGCATCGAGCACGCCGCGAGCCAGTGGGACTACCGCGACTACCACCTCCAGCACTACTGGGTCGCGATGGCGCTGGCGCACTGCGACCTGTACGCCGGCGATCCGGTCGCCGCGTCGGCGCGGATCGAGGCGCAGTGGCCGCTGCTGCGCCGCGCCCTGCTGTCGAGCGTCGTGATGCTCCGCGCCGAGGTGCTGCACCTGCGCGCCCGCTGCGCCGTCGCCGCCGCCGCGATCGCGCCGAGCCCCGACGTCGAGCTGGCGCGCGCGACCCGGCTGGCGCGCCGGCTCGCCGGCTGCGGCATGCCGTGGACCGGCCCTGCCGCCGAGCTGATCGCCGCCGGCGTCGCCTGCGTGCGCGGCGCCCGCGGCGACGCGATCCGCCTGCTGACGTCCGCCGAGCGCGGCCTGCGCGCCGCCGACACCCACGCGCTGGCCGCCGCCGCGAGCTACTGGCGCGGCGCCCTCGTCGGCGGCGACGACGGCCGCGCCGCCACCGAGGCCGCGATGACGTGGGCGCGCGCGCAGCGGGTCGGCCACGTCGAGGCGTTGATGCGGCTCTACGCGCCCGGCCTCGCCGCGGCGCCTCGCTGACCGGCGACGACCGGGCATACTCGATCACGATGACCGCCCCGCCCGCCGCGCTGCCGTTCGAGCTGACCTTCCGCGGTGGCGAGTGGCGGGGCCGCTGGGCCGAAGAGAAGGTGCGGATCGCGGTCGGCGGCGCCGAGACCGCGCCGGCGGGCGCCCTGGTGGCGACGCTCCACGACGTCGTCACCCGGTGGGCCGAGGTCAAGCAGACCATCGCGGCCTACACCCGTGGCCTGGCCCCCGACCACCACGTCCCGCTCGACCGCGCCCACCACGGCGGCTTCGCGGCGCGCTCGTGCGGCTTCGACGGCGACCACGTCTTCGAGTCGATCGCGGTGACTCACGACGACGCCCCCCGGCGCGTCGTGGCCACGTTCTACACCGGCTACCCCGACGGCTACGCGACCTTCGCGGTCGTCCTCGACGACGGGACGCCGACGTCGATCAGCGCGTTCGCGTCGTAAGCGCGGGCGACCCGACGTGGGCCGCCGCCGCGCCGCCGCGCCGCTACGGCACGCGCCCGGCGCCGCCCGGCAGGCCCGGCACCGGGCCGACCGCGGCGACGAAGTGGTCCACCGCCGCCCGGCCGTCGGTCACGACGACCCGGATGACGGTGTCGTTGCCCTGGTCGATCCGCATCGTCTCCGCGGCCGACAGGCCGAGCAGGACCTGGGACAGCGCGCGGTTGAGGTAGCCGTGCGCGACGATCGCGATCCGCGGCCCCGGCGCCCGGCACGCGTCCTCGAGGAAGGATCGCCCACGAACCGCGAGGTCGACGAAGTTCTCGCCGCCCGGGGCGCGCTGGTGGTACCGGTCGGCGACCCACGCCGCCCACTCCGCCGGCCAGCGTCGCGGCAGGTCGGCGTACAGCGCGCCCGACCAGGCGCCGCCCGACCACTCCATCAGGCGATCGTCGAAGACCGGCGCCACCGCCACGTGCTCGGCGACCAGCGCGAGGGTCTCGCGCACGCGCCCGAGCGGGGACGCGAACATCGCGTCGACACCGAGGCGCGCCAGCAACCGGCCCGAGCTCGACGCGTGCTCGCGCCCGCGCGCGGTCAGGGCCGAGTCCAGCTGCCCCTGCATCCGCCCGCTCGCGTTCCACGCGGTCTCGCCGTGACGGACGAGGTACCAGGTGCGGGATCCGGGGAGCGACATCGAGTGATCCGTGCGGGCGCGGCGCGGACGTCGAGCATACGCCAGCGCGGCCGGTGACCGCGCGCCCGCCCTCCGCGACACCGACGCCGCGCTGCTTCAGCGGTCCCGCGGCCGGTTCAGGAGCGACACCCGCACCATCCACGCCGGGCTCTCGAGCAGCAGGTTGCCCGGGGCGGCGGCGCCCATCTGCCATCGCGGGAAGACGACGTCGACGCTGACGCCGGCGTCGGCGGACAGGTAGACGTCGACGCCGGCCTTCAGCGTGTAGCCGAAGACGAGGGTCTCGTCGAAGGCGGCGCCGGCGCAGTCGGCGCAGCCGAAGTGGAACAGGCCGGTCGCGGCGGCGCCGAGGTCGGCGCGCACGCCGTGCGCGGCCCCCCCGAAGACCTGCGGGGTCAGCGCCAGGCCGACCGAGACCGGGACCAGGAACAGCGTGTGGGCGTCGGCGCCGAGCAGCGGGGCCTCGAGCCAGGTGCCGTGGAGGCCGACCTGCAGCGAGCCGCCGAAGGCGTCGCGGCCGGTGTGGGTGTCGACGTCGAGGCCGATGGTCGCCGCGCCGCGCGTCGTCATGTCGCCTTCGCCGGTCGCCGCCCAGCTGGGCCCCACGGACACGCCCATCTCGATCTCCGAGATGCGGATCTTGCTGGGCGGCGCCGCGGGTCCGGCCGCGCCGACGGCGACGGCGACGCCGCCACCGCCCGACACCGTCGTGTCCTCGTAGCAGAAGTCGAGCCCGCCGAGGTTGCCCTCGGCGACGAACTCGTCGGCCCGGGTGTCGCGGTCCCGCGCCCACTCGCAGTCGTCACGCGACGCGAAGGGGCCCTCGCGACCTTCGATCGCCAGGCGATCGCCGGAGCAGCGGCCGGTGCAGCTCCACTTGTAGTACCAGGGCCCGGCCGCAGCCGCGACGGGGTACAGGAGGATCGCCAGGACACCGACGACGAGCGCGCGACGGGTCAGCATGTCGTCACGCACTGCACGCGCCGTACCCGTCGTCACCGTCGAAAACGCGGGCGCCGACGCGACGGCGAGCGCAAGCCGTGCGCCGCCCGCCCCGCCGCCGCCGTGCTCAGACGTTCTCCGTGCGGCGCGACGACGCATCGCCGGCGACCGAGCGCCCCGGCCGCGACCGCCGCGCTACTTGATCTCGACGCCGGGCCGGTCGCTCAAGAGCGTCAGGAACGCCGGCAGCTCCAGCTTGGTCGGGCGCACCGACTCGGGCCGCAGGTCGTACCCGGACGCCTTCTTGCTGAAGGCGACGCTGCGCCGCAGCCAGCCGGTGAAGACGCGCACCCGCAGGTACGCCTGCAGGTCCTCGACCACCGGCCCCTGCACGTCGGCTGCCCAGCGCCGCAGCTGCGCCTCGAGCCCGTCCGGCGTGGTGTCGGGCGCGGCCAGCAGCGCCTCGATCGCGACCACCGGCGACTGCCCGCCGATCGTGAAGGTCGTGCGGCTGCGGACGTTGCCGTGACCCGAGAACGCGCGGTGTGGAAACAGGAACAGCGTGCGCCGCGTCAGCACCGCCGTCGCCGGCCCGATGCCGGCGCCCGGGAAGATCCACGTCGTCTTGCGCGCGATGGCGTAGTCCGTGCCAGCCGTGACCCCCATCGCTCGAGCATGCCATAGCCGCGCGACCGCCGCGTGCGCAGCGGGGCGCTCGGCCATCGCGGCCCGCTACTCGAACGCGGCCGCGGTCGCCGCCATCGCGACGTGCTTCGGCCGGGTCCATCGGCGCCCTGGCGCGGTGCGGGCACCCGTCAGGGTGAGACCCAGATCTCGGGCTGGGGATCCTCGTCGTGGGGTGGCACGCCACCGAACAGCCACAACCGCGGGGCGCTGCCGGTCGGATCGAACGACACGAGCGCGACGGCGGCACGCGCACCGAACGCGGGGGCGGACGTCACCTCCGTCCACGCCAGCCCATCCGTCGACGACCAGACCGCCGCGGTGGTGGAATCGTCGGTGACCAGCCACATCCGCCCGTCCGCCACCGCGACCGCGAGCTCCTGCGCGAACCCGTACGCCGGCCGCGTCGTCAGCGACGTCCAGTTCATGCCGTCCGCCGACGTCGCGACGACGGGGGCGACGTTGTCCCAGCCGACGAAGAACAGGGTGTCACCGAGGACGACCACGTGGCCCCGGGTCGCCCCGCTGATGGCGCCGACCCGGCTCCAGGTCACGCCGTCGGGCGATGCCAGCACCTCGAAGCCGCTCACCGCCCAGAGCGAGCCGTGCCACGCGTAGCAGCCTCCGGATGGATACGGCCCGGGTGCCGTGCGCTGTACCCAGGAGACGCCATCGGTCGAGCTCCACAACCCCGTCGCGGTGAACAGCCAGAGTGTCCCCTCGAAGCGGGCCGCGCAGATCGCGTTGACGGGCGGCGCCGGGATCTCGGTCCATTCCTCGCCGTCGCGGGACGTCCAGGCGCCCCCGTTCGAGAAGTGCCGAAGCACATCCCCGTCGGCCAGGAAGACGCCCTGGGCGAAAGGTGCGTCATCCGTCACGAGCCCCCAGTCGCGGCCGATGACGGGGTCCGCGTCGCAGACCTGCGCCGTGCAGATCCCGTCACCGCAGTCATCGCAAGCGGCGCCGCCCTGGCCGCACGCATGGTTGAGCGCACCACGCTCGCACACGCCGTCGCGGCAACACCCCGCGCAGGTCTCGACCGAGCACTCGTCGCCGCCGCCACCGTTGCACCCGGCGAACAGCAGGACGCACACGACAGCCACCGCCCGCATCAGCGCGGCGTCCTCGCCGGTTGGTCTGGCGCGTGGTCCATCACGGCCCCGCTACTCGAACGCGGCCGCGGTCGCCGCCATCGTGACGTGCTTCTCGCCGACCGTCTTCCACCCGATGAACGAGCCCAGCATCGTCAGGAGACCGAACACCGCGCCGATGATCAGGAAGCCGAGCGCGGCGTCGCCGTCCTTGTCCTTGACCCCGGGCAGCGCGGCCATCAACAGGTAGAACCCGAAGACGCCGACCACGGTGGCCAAGAGCGAGATCAGCAGCAGGCGCCGCGGCGCCGACGCGCCGGTCGCGAGCCCCGACAGCAGCGTACCCACCGCGACCGCCCCGAAGTAGGCGCCGGCCGACGCGTTCTCGCTGCCACCGTGCATGACCATGCCCATGACCACGACGAGCGCGACGATGCTGGCGCCGAGCACCGCGAGCGCGACGTGCGCCAGCCACTCGGCGCCGCTGGCGGCGTGGCCGCCCACCACGCGCTCGGCGACGACCGCGCCGCCGAGCGCACCGGCGGCGGCCGCCGCGCCCGCGATCAGGACGATCCGCGAGATCTCGCCGCGCGCCACGTGCCACAGGAACTCGCCGAAGCCGGTGCCGACGAAGACCGCGACGATCGTCGCGATCACCAGCAGGCCACCGATGGCCGGCTCGGTGATCGTGGTGCCGCGGCTGGCGCGCCCGGCCGCGAACCCGCCGATGGCGCCGCCGAGCGCGAGCGCGCCGTACACCGCCGGCTCGCCCGAGGCGCCGATCAGCACGAGCAGGATCATCCCCACCGCGATGCCGCCGGCGACCTGGAAGTAGCTGAGGATCACCGACGACCACGAGAACCCGCTGGGTGCTGTCATCACGCCGATCGTACTACCGTTGCTGCGCGGCGGGGGCCACGCGCGGGACGGCGCGGCGCGGTGACGGCGGCCGCGCCTCGGCCGCCGCGTCGGCCGACTACATCGCCGGTCCCGAGGACGGGCCGTACTGCACCGGCGAGCCGTCCTTCTTCCACGGCGTCACCTTCGGGCCGAACGACTTGCCGGCGTCGAGCACCGGCGCGACCACCTTCGAGCTCTGGTTGGCGGTCTCGACCGCGGCCTTGGGATCCTGGCCCGCCATCATGCCCGCGCCCGCGGCGGCGCCGCCGATCGGGTTGTTGCGCATGAACTCCAGCCGCTGCTGCGGGGTCATGTAGTTCGGGTCCTGGGGGACCGCGGGCCCCATCGTGGGGCCACAGTTCGCCGGATCCTTGATCGCGGCGTTCGGATCGGCGCAGCGGATGTCGCTGGTGTCGGCGCGCGGATCGTCCATCGGCGCCTGCGGCTCGCCGTACCACCAGTCCTTGAGGGACTGCCACCAGCTCTTGTCCTGGCCGCTGTCGGCGTCGCCGCCGCTCGCCCCCTGCGCGCCGTCACCGACGCTGGGCGCGCCGCCCGCGCCGTCCGAGCCCGACGCGTTCAGGAACGGGTCGAAGTCAGCCGACGAGTCGCCGTCCGGCCCGTCGTACATGCCCATGAACGGCGCCGCGGCGACCGCGGGATCGGCGCCGCCGGTCCCCAGGTACGCCTCCAGGGATCGGTCGGACGCCGCGCCGTCAGGGGCGGCCGACAGGCCGTCTCCCGACACGAAGCTGGCCATGGGGTCTTGCTGGACGACATCGTCGAAGGCTGCCATGCCCCGGTAGAGCGACCGAGGGCCGTTTCGTTACGCCTCGCGCGACAGATCGACCGAGGTCCAGCCCGACAGCTGCGGCGGCCCCGAGGTGATGCCCTTGAGGCTGCCCTGGGCGTGCGCCTTGCGGAAGGCGTCGCTGCCGACCCAGGCCCGGAACGCGGCCTCGTCGGTCCACATCACGTGCGACGAGTAGAGCTGGGCGCCGTCGGGATCGGTGCCGCCCTTGAGCAGGTGGAACTGCAGGAAGCCGGGCACGCCGTCGAGGTACGAGTCGCGCTCGCGCCACGCCCGCTCGAAGTCGGCGGCGCGCTCGGGATTCACACGGAACTGGTTCATCGCG
The DNA here is from genome assembly GCA_020633495.1 of Kofleriaceae bacterium. Classification (GTDB taxonomy): domain Bacteria; phylum Myxococcota_A; class Polyangia; order Haliangiales; family Haliangiaceae; genus WYBA01. The sequence continues at coordinate 302,003 of JACKDR010000005.1, forward strand.
AGGAACATGGCCACCGATCTACCACGACCGCGCGAGGTGGCTGCCGCCGGGGCGGCCCGTGCCCGGTCCTTCAGCGGTCCTGCACGTACTCGAACGCGGCGATCACCACCGGGTCGCCCGGCTCCTGGCGGTAGCGCACCGACAGCGTCCCCGACGGTGTCGCGCCGCGAGCTGTTCGGCGACTTCACGATCGGGCCGCTGCTGAGGTAGGCGCGGCCGTCGGCGCCACGCGCCACCCGCGAGCGGCGGCGCGGCGCCGAGCCGGTCAGACCGGCTCGGCGCGACGGATCCGGGCGGCCAGCTCGACCGTCGCGCGCTCGGGCTCGGCGTCCAGCTCGTCGTCGAGGACGGCGAGCAGGTGCCCGTACCGATCGAGGGCGCGGTCGCGCTGTCCCAGCCGGGCGTGCGTGATCATCAGGGACCGGTGCGCGTCCTCGCGCAGGGCGTCGCCCGCGAGCAGCCGCTCGAGCACGGCCACGGCGGCGTCGGGCGCCCGCGCGTCGAGGTGCAGCCCGGCGAGCTCGGCGAGCGCGTCGTGGTGGCGCCGGCGCAGCTGCGCCTGGCGCTCGAGGTGCCACTCGCCGGCCGGCTCGCCGTCGAGCAGATCGCCACGGTAGCGCTCGACCGCGCGCGCGAGCCGGGTCGCGTCGCCGCGCGCGGCCCGCACCTCGCGCTCGAACACGTCGGCGTCGAACCACACGGCGGCCGCCGGGTCGACGCGGTAGCGCTCGTCCTCGAGCACGATCAGCTCCGGTCGGCCCAGGGCCCTGCGGACGCGGTGGAGCAGGACGTGAAGCTGTTCTTGACCTGCGCGGCCGAGGCGTCGGGCCAGAAGTCGAGCCCGACCTCGCCGCGGGTGCGGCCGCGCGGATGACGTCGTGTCGACGCTGCTGTTCGAGGGCAGCTGAGCGGCGGCGGTCCGGCGCGGCCCGTGCGGGCCGATCAGCGCACGACGAGCCGGCCGTCGACGACCTGCCAGGGCACGTCGGCGGCGACGACGCCGGCGATCGCGTCGGGCGGCCGGGCCTCGAGGTGGACGTCCCACACCACAGCGAGGCCGTCGTAGCCGGTGGTGAGCGCGCGGGTGCCGTCGGGGCTGAACGCGGTGCGGAACACCCGCTCGGAGTGGCCGCGCAGCTGGCGCAGCATGACCCCGGTGGTCGCGTCCCAGATCGCCGCGGTCTTGTCGTTGCTGGCGGTGATCACGCGGCGCCCGTCGGGGCTCCACGCCGCGTCCTGGACCCAGCCCAGGTGCCCCTGCAGGTCGACCTGGAAGTCGCCGGTCGCCGCGTCCCAGATCGTCGCGGTGTTGTCGGCGCTGGCGGTGAGGACGTGCTTGCCGTCGGGGCTGAACCGCGCGGCCAGGACCCAGTTGGCGTGCCCGGTGATCGCCGCGACCGGCGCGCCGGTGGCCGCGTCCCAGATCCGCGCGGTCTTGTCGAGGCTCGCGGTGACGACGCGCGCGCCGTCGGGGCTGAACCGGGCGCTCGCGACGATGTCGTCGTGGGCGAGCGTCGCGATCGCGGCGCCGGTGGCGACGTCCCAGATCCGCGCGGTGTGATCGACGCTCGCCGTGACCACGCGACGACCGTCGGGGCTGACGTCGACGTGCATCAGCGCGGCGGTGTGCCCCGACAGGGTGCGCTCGAGCGCGCCCGAGGTCGCGTCCCAGATCCGCGCGGTGTGATCGGCGCTGGCCGTGACCACGCGCGTCCCGTCGGGGACGAACGCGATGTCCACGACCAGGTCCTCGTGCCCGGTGAGGGTCACCCGCACCGCGCCGGTCGTGGTGTCGACGATCTGGACGGTGCCGCCGGGGCCGCGGACGGCGACGCGATCGCCGCCGGGATCGAACGCGGCCGCCACGAACCCGGTCTTGTCCTCGACGAGGGTGGCGAGCGGCGCGCCGGTGGCCGCGTCCCAGGTCCGGGCGGTGCCGTCGACGCCGGAGGTGACGATGCGCCGGCCATCGCGGCTGAACGACGCCTCCTCGACGAGCCCGCGGTGCCCGGACAGGACCGCCGACCGGTCGCGCAGACCGGCGTCCCAGACCCGCACCGAGCCGTCCGCGCTGGCGGTCACCAGCCGGGCGCCGTCGGGGCTGAACGCCACCGTCCACACCGCCTGGGTGCCGGCCTCGAGCGTCGCCCACGGCGTGCCACTGCGGCCGTCCCAGATGCGCGCGGTCCCGTCCTTGCTCGCGGTCGCGATCCGGTCGCCGTCGGGCGAGAACCGGATCGCGGTGACGTCGTTGCCGTGACCGACGAGCTCGCCGCTCGCCGCGCCGGTGGTCGCGTTCCAGACGTGGACCACGGGCTCGGGCCCGCCGGTGAACAGCCAGCCGCCGTCGGGGCTGTAGGTCACGAGCTGGGCGGGCACGCCGTTGCCGGTGATCTGGGTGAGCAGCGCGCCGCGCGCGACGTCCCAGATCTGGATCGTCCCGTCCTCGCTGCCCAGCGTGACCCGGCTGCCGTCGGGGCTGAACACCGCGACGTCGACGCTCTTGCCGACGGGGTTATAGCGCTCCGTCATGATCGAGACGTGGCGCAAGGTCGCGCGCGCCGCGCCGGTGTCGGCGTCCCAGATCCGCGCCGTGCCGTCGTCGCTGCAGGTGACCACGCGGCGACCGTCGGGGCTGAACGCGGCGCCGTTCACCTGCGCCGTGTGGCCGGTGAGCGTGGCCCGTCGCGTCCCGGTCGCGACGTCCCAGAGGAACGCGGTGCCGTCCATGGCGCCGGTGATCGCGACCTGGCCGTCGGGGCGAAACGCCACCGCGTGGACCGCCGCGGCGTGGCCGTCGAGGACGTGCAGCGCGGCGCCGGTGGTGGCGTCCCACAGCCGCGCGGTGTGATCGTTGCCGGCGGTGAGGAACGTGTGGCCGTCGGGGCTGAGCACCACCGACCACAGCGTGTCGGTGTGGCCGCGGAGGGTGGCGAGGCGCGCGCCGGTGGCGGCGTCCCACAGCTGCGCCGTACGATCGTTGCCGGCGCTGACGACCCGCGTACCGTCGGGCGTGAACACGGCGTCGACGGCGCCCTCGTCGTGGTGCATCGTGAGCCGCAGCCGCTCGACGTCCATCATCGCGCGCGCCACCAGGGTGCGGACGCCGAGATCGTCGGGCAACACCGGGTACGCGGCGGCGAGGTAGGAGGCGGCACGCCCGGGGTGCTGGTCGAGCAGCGCGACGCGGCCCTGCTCGGTGAGGTTGCGCGCCAGCTCGACCTGCGCGTGCTGCTCGGCGGCGCGCGCGGCGTCGCGGGCGTGCTCGGCGTCGCCGCGCGCCGTGTCGGCGTCGCGGCGCGCCCGCTCGGCGTCGCCCCGGAGCCGGTGCTCGCGGACCAGGAACCAGGTCGCGCCGCAGCCGGCGACCACCAGCGAGGCGGCGACGATCGCCGCGACCGCGCGGTGGCGGCGGATCGCGAGCTGCAGGACGTAGCCGAGGCTGGGCGGGCGCGCCGCGATGGGGCGGCCGTCGAGCCAGGCTTCGAGGTCGCGGGCGAGGGCCTCGGCGTCGTCGTAGCGGAGCCGCGGATCCTTCTCGGTGGCCTTGGTCAGGACGACCGCGAGGTCCGCCGGCAGCTCGGGGTTGGCGACGCGCGGCGGGACCGGCCGATCGCGCAGGACCTGCTCGAGGAGACGGACCTCGGAGTCGCCGTCGAAGAACGGCTTGCCGGTGAGCAGCTCGTAGAAGGTCGCGCCCAGCGAGTAGACGTCGGCGCGGCGATCGAGGGTCAGCAGGCTGCGCTGCAGCTGCTCGGGCGGCAGGTAGCGCAGCGTGCCGAGGATGGCGCCCTTGTCGCGGGTCAGCGACTGGCTGGCGTCGGCGAGCGCGGCGAGCCCGAGGTCCATGACGACGACCCGGTGGTCGGCGGCCGTGACCATGAGGTTGGCGGGCTTGACGTCGCGATGGAGGATGCCCTGGTCGTGGAGGTGGGCCAGCGCGCGCGCGGCGTCGCGGAACATGACGACCAGAGCGCGGAGGCGATCGCGGGCGCGCGCCGGGAGCGCGGGGGCGTCGTCGCGGGGCAGCGCCGGTGCGTCGGGGAAGGCGTCGGCGACGGCGGCGGTGTCGTCGCGGTCGACCGCGTCGTCGGCGGCGCGGGCGGCGCCGCTGCGGCGCAGGGCGCGGACGTGGGCGGACGCGGTCGAGACCGCCTGATCGAGGGTCGCGCCGCCGGCCAGGCCGCGGGCGACGTGGGCGAGGTCGGCGCCGTCGACGACCTCCATCGTGTAGTACGGCCGGCCGTCGTGGACGCCGACGGCGAGGACCTTGACGACGTTCGGGTGCTCGCAGCGGGCGAGCGCGGCGACCTCGCGGCGGAAGCGGGCGACCGCGACCGGATCGTCGGAGGCGCCCGGCGGCAGCATCTTGAGCGCGACGGTGCGGTCGAGGGTCTCCTGGCGGGCGAGGTAGACCACGCCCATGCCGCCCTCGCCGAGCTTGCCGAGGATGCGGTAGTCGCCGAAGCGGGTGGCATCGGCGGGCTCGTCGTCGTCGGCGGCGGCGCGGCCGGGCAGCATCGCGGCGTCGAGGTCGGCCTCGACGGTCGGGCACACCGCGGCCAGCGCCTTGGCCTTGAGCTGCTCGCCGCCGACGTAGTCGAGGAAGCGCGCGGCGCGGCCCCGGCCGTTGAAGAACAGCACCCGCTCGCGCAGCTCGGCGGCCTCGTACAGCAGCCACGGGTGCAGCGACCGGTACCCGCCGCCGCGCGCCTGGTACAGCCGGTGCGGCAGGACGTCGTCGTCGACGACCGTGCCGCGCGGGTCGATGACCACCGCGGCGGCGCCGGTGAGATCCAGCACGCGGCCGCGCCGGGCCCCGGCGGCGTCGACCTCGACCGCGTCGACCAGGACCAGCCGGGCGTCGTCGGGCCAGAACACGTCGGCGCGCCAGGCGGCGTCGAGACCGGCCGCGAGCACCTCGCCCGCGTGCTCGTAGAACGTCGGGGCGCGCACCGCGCCGTGGCCGAGCACGGCGTTGCGGTAGCCGGCCAGCGGCTCGAGCAGCTTGGCCGCGGTGGTGGAGCGCGGCGCGCCGGCCCGGCCGTGCGCCTCCTCGCCCAGCAGCTGCTGCACCGCCAGCAGCGCGGGCTCGTCGAGGATGCGATCGCCGGCGCCGGCCACGAACACCGCGGTCCAGTCGCCGGTCGACGGCATCGCCAGGCGGGCGCGATCCTCGGGCGGGCGCGCCGCCACCGCGAGGCGGACGCTCGCCTCCCACCCGAAGTAGGCCAGGTCATGGCGCTCCTTGGCCGACTTGGCGTTGCGCGCACGCAGCAACAGCGCGGCGATCGGCAGGGGCGGGACCTTCATGCGGGCGAGGTGTCGATCGTACGTCGCCACGCCGACGCGCCGCCAGCGGGGAGCACGCGATCCGATGGACGGGCTCCTGGACACACCTTGCCAGAGATTTCCCCACGGGCCGCGGCGCCGCCGTCCACGGGTCTCGCATGAAGCGAATCCCCATCATCGTCGCGTGTCTCGGTCTGCTGGGTGCGTGCGTGGACGAGCCCGGGCCCGAGCCGGGAGCACCGACCGACGTCGTCGATGCCAAGGGCAACCGCTGGCGCCTGCGCGGGCCGGCGACGCTCGCGGCCGACGGCAGCCTCGACCCGGCCGACGCGGTGGCCGCCCGGGCGCCAGACGTCCCGTCCTCCGACGCCGAGCGCGCCGCGAGCCTGCGCCCGGTGGTGTTCTTCGACGGCAACGAGTACGAGCTCGACGCCTCGGACGACGAGATCCTGGCGCGCTACGCCGCGATCGAGGCCCAGGGACGCGCGGGCGGCGCCCCGGGCGCTCCCGACGACCGCGCCCGCCCCGACGAGCGCGGACCGCAGGGCGTCGTCGCCGGCACCGACGACCGCATCCCGATCGGCTACGCCAACGTCCGCTACTACCCGAGCAGCGCGGTCGGGGTCTCGGTCAGCATGACGCGCGCGCCGTACTGGGAGGCCGGCGGCACCGACGCGTGCACGCTCACGATGATCGGGCCGTCGACCGCGATCAGCGCGGCGCATTGCTTCTACCGGCCCAACGTCGGCTGGCACCCGGTGAAGAGCTGGGCGTTCGGCGTGTCCAGCCTGTTCGGCGCCGGCCGGAACCTCGCCTACCCCACCACCACCGGCTGCTACTGGGTGACGATCCCGAGCGGCGCGACCACCAGCCGGTCGCCGTACTACGACTACGCGGTGATCGAGTTCTCGAACAGCCAGGCCCCGACGTGCAACCTGTTCCCGGGCTACGCCGTCGGCTGGTACGGCTGGTGGACCGCGAGCGACGAGCAGATCGAGAACACCAACGTCCGCATCAACGGCTACCCGTCGCCGGCTCCGGCGGGCTCGTTCGTGTGGCCGTCCGAGTTCACGCAGGGCGACTACCGCGGCGCGCTGCGCGTCGACGGCTCGCGTTACCTGCTGCGCTTCGATCTCGACGTCACCGGCGGCAACAGCGGCAGCGGGCTCGCGCAGGAGCTGTTCGCGCCCGGCGACCGCTACGTCACCGGCATCGTCGTCGGCGAGGCCGAGACCAACTGGGGGCGGCGCCTCGACGCCACCGTGCGCGACTTCGTCCTCGCGTACTCGGCGCTGTGAGCGCCCGCTCAGGGCGCCGCGCCGTCGTCGATCGTGTACCGCTCGCGACCACCGGCGGCGGCGATGGACAGCGTGCCCTGCCTCAGGCTGACCTTGCAGCCGCGCCGCTTGCACGCCACCCGGACCGGCTTCGAGCAGGCCGGGGCGTCGGCCAGCGAGCACACCACGACGTCGGCGTTGCGCTGCCACCGGCCGCGCCAGACCACCTCGAGGCCGTGGCCGCGGTTGCCCTCGCGGTAGTCCTGGTGGCTCCAGTCGAGCCGGAACACCGCCGCGGCGCCGCCGTCGGCGAGCGTCCCGGCGACGATGTGGACCCCGTCGTAGCGCTCGCGGGCGCGATCTTCGGACATGTGCGCGATCGAGCTGACCACGTCGCCGGCCTCGAAGTAGAAGACCTGCTGGTCGAGGTTGCCGATGGCCACGGTCGCGGACGACGCCGTGGCGTCGTCCGCGGTGCGCACCGCCGCCGCCACGTAGTCGCCGAGGACCGCGCGGTCGATCGAGCACAGCCCGAGGACCGCGCAGTCGCCCAGCCGAGCCGGGGTGACCGGCGCCGCGTCGAGCGCCAGGGTCGAGGCGACGCCGAGGACGACGAGCATCATGCACGGTCAACGCGCGACGGGCCGCGGTTGTTGCACCGGCCTCGCCACGGAACGCCGCGGGCGGCCGTGGCGACCTCGTCCTGCCCTCCTCCGTGACAAGCAACGGCTGGCCCAGATCGTCGACGCCGTCGGACCGCGCGGCTGCGCACGCGCGCCATGCCGTGGCAACCCGGCAGCTCGTGGGGACCCGCGGTGGCTGTTCAGCTCGGTGCGTCCGTGACGTAGCGCTGGATGGTGGGCCCGAGCCAGGCGACGACGTCGCGCGCGACTCATCCTGGCTGCCGCGGGCATGCGGAAGACATAGCGGCACAGCGCCATGCCCAGGAGCTGACTCGCCACCAGGATCGCGCGCACCTGCGTACGCGCCGGATCGTCGGACAGCGCGCCGATCATCGACGCGACCTGGGTCCCCAGGACGGCACGGACGCGCTTCTCGGCGGCTTCGTGGGTCACCGAGGCACGCAGCAACGCGGTGAAGGTGTCATCCCGTTCCCATCGATCGAGGAAGTGCGCGACCAACCCGGCCCCCACCTGGTCGCGTGGTAGCGACGCGAAGTCGGGCAGCCCCAGATCGAAGTCGGCCGCCACGGTGAACAGCTGCTCCTTGTTGCCGAAGTAGCGGATCACCAGCGCGGGATCGATGCCGGCGTCGAGCGCGATGGCCCGGATGGTGGCCCGCTCGTAGCCCTCCGACGCGAAGCGGGTGCGGGCCGCGTCCAGGATTCTCGCCTTCGTGCCCTCGAGGTCTCGGCTTCGAGGCGCTGATGTTGTCCCGGGTTTTCGAGCCATTGCACGTTTGTAAGTCAACGACCGTTGACAAGCAACCCGGCCGTGGCCATTCTCAGGTCAACGCTTGTTGACATAGGAGGAAGCCATGAACGACGCCATGAACGACGCCATGAACGACGCCATGAACGAAGCTGGTCGAACCCAGCGCGCAGCTCGACCGATCCGCAGTGGGGTGATCCCGGTGCCCGGCGCCCGGCTCTACTACGAGTCGGTGGGAAGTGGCCCGCCGCTGCTCCTGATTCCAGGGGGCAACGGAACGGCTCACATCTTCGGCCCGATCGCGCAGCTCCTGGCCGAGCGCTTCACCGTCGTCACGTACGACCGACGAGGCTTCGCGCGGAGCGAGCTCGACGGCGCCCAGGACTACGGGCGTCGACTCGAGACCGACGCGGATGACGCGCTCGCGGTGATCGAGCGGGTGGCGGGCGCACCGACGACCGTGTTCGGCCCCAGCTCGGGCGCGCTGGTCGCGTTGCAGGCGATCAGCCAGGCACGTGGCTCGATCGACAAGGCCGTCGCCTGCGAGCCGCCGGCCATGAAGCAGCTCGCGAACGGGCCGCAGGTGCTCGACCTGCTCGACGAGGTGTACGACCTCTACAAGCGGTCCGGAATCGCGCCGGCGCTCGAGCTGTTCAACAACAAGATGTTTCCGCGCGAGACCGTCGAACACTTCGCGCGGTTGCGCGACATGAACCTGCCCGGGGTCCGCGCCGCCGTCGACTACTGGTTCGAGCACGAGCTCCGTCAGTACTGCGCGGTCGATCTCGACATCGACGCGTTGAAGGCCAACGCGGGCCGCATCGTGGTGGCCGCAGGTCAGGGTTCGCGTGGCTATCCGCTGTACGAGCTGTCCGCGAACCTGGCCAACAAGCTCGGCCAGGCTGCGACCGAGCTGCCCGGCGCCCACACCGGGTACGCGACCCGCGCCGCCGAGTTCGCGCCGGCGCTGCTCGACCTCCTCGGCAGGGTCGACGCGAGGTCGTGACCGCGGCGTGCCGTGGCGACCACGTCGGTGCTCGGGTTGGGACGGCACGAGAGCGTCGACGCGGTCGCGGCGATCGCCCACCCGAGCACGGCGCTCGGGATCGCGACGGCGATGTCCAGGCTGTCGAGGACGACGTGCGGCGCCGCGCTCGTCGTGCAGACGGCGCACCCGCCGTCGGGCTTCCGTGCGTCGGGGCCCACGACCGCGAACGAGCAGCCGACCAGGAAGGTGCAGAGCGCAAGCACGCCGCCCAGGCCGTGGCTCGTCCGGCGCCTGGGTGCGCTGGCGAGCGGCGCCCAGCTCGTCGTCCTGGTAGCCTCTCGAACGTGGCGGACGACTTCGATCCCTTCGAACTGGTCGAGACCAGCCCCGGGCAGTTCAGCCTCCTGTTCTCCGAGTTCGAAGCAGCGGCCGAGGTCTTCGAAGAGGCCGGCGTGGAGGGCGGTGGCTACGCCTGGGCCGCCGTGGCCCGCCACGTCGTGGACAACGACGCGACCGAGCTGAAGGAGCGCATCGACTTCGACCCCGAGGCCAGCCTGTTCTGCGCGTTCGGCGAAGATCGAGCTGCGTTGACGACGCTCGGCGCCAGGCTTGCGCAGCTCCTCCGCGACAAGCGACGGCTGGCCCAGGTCGTCGACGCGATCGGCCCTCGCGGCTTCGTCGACTGACGTGGAGCTCAGTCCCACCAGACGCCGAGCACGCGCATGCGCGGCTGGAGCAGCGGCTGAGCCGGTGACGCTCCGCTCGCCCAGCCTTCCTCGATCTCGCTGGGGTCGAGCGCCGCGAGCCAGCCACGGACCTCGTCCGGCTCGGCCGACGTGAGCACGTAGACTCGCTCCGAGAAGGGCCATTCGTCCTCGCCCTCCATCACCTCGTAGATCTCGACGAGGACATCCTGGACGTTCGGACGAGCGCGCACGTCGCGGAGGACCCGGTAGAAGCCGTCGGTGCCCGGATGCTCGGCGAGATTGCAGCCGATCGAAGCGAGGTCGTCGTTGCCCTCGAAGAAGTCCTCGAGGCTCACGATCGGAGAGGGCGCCTCGGGATCGGCGGGATCGGCCTGACGGTTGATCTTGTCGATGAGCTGCTGCCGGTTGTTCATGGACCGAGCCTCGCGTCGAGGGAAGCTGACATCGGACTTCCATCACCAACGGATCACACCGCTCGAGTAGACCATCAGCGCGAGACGAACACGAGTGTCTTTCGGCGCAGGCGAGGTGTGGCGTCGATGCGTGACTTGTTCACGGGCGCCCTGCTCCTCCCCTGACCCGCGAGGAGATGCGCCAGGCGATCGCGCCGCTACGAGCTGATCACGCCGCCGTCGCCGCCTCCCCCAGGTGCTGCGGTGATCGGCAGCGCAGGTAGGTTCCAAGACCCCGCTCCGCGAGCGATTCTCGCAGCCAGACAGGAGCCACGATGAACAAGCGGACGGACAAGACCCCGGCGATCGTCCTGGGCGCATCGGGATCGGTGGGAGCGGCGCTCGTCGCTGCGTTGCTGCGCGACGCTCGCTTCGACCCGATCATCGTCGTCGCACGCCGCCCAGCGCCGGAGGTCGTGGCGGCGGCCCACGACGCCGGCAAGACCCTGCACGAGCGCATCGTGCCCGAGATGACGCCGGCGGCGCTCGAAGCCGCGACCGTCGCGGCGCTGGACGGGATCGAAGGCGACGTCGAGGGGTTCAGCACGCTCGGCATCGGTGCCAGGACCGGGAAGATCACGGTCGCGGAGCACCGTGCGGTCGACGTCGAGTTGAACGCGGCGTTTGCGCGCGGCCTGCAGTCGTCGGGACGAGTGCGGCACCTGGGGTTGATGACCGCGATCGGCGCCGATCCGACCGCGAGCGAGACCGGCGGGGGGCAGCCGGCGGGGCGCGCTACAACCGGGTGAAGGGCGAGGCCGAGGAAGCGGTCCGTGCGGTCGGGCCCTCGGTCGTCAGCGTCTTCCGGCCGGCGATGATCATCGGCTCGCGACACACCCCGGGCGTCCTCGAGAAGCTCGTTCCGGTGTTCTCGTTCATCACGCCCAAGCGGTTCAAGTCGATCACCGTCGATCAGATCGCGAAGGCGATGATCGCGGTGGCCATGGCGAGGCCGGAGTCCTCCGCCGTCTATCACTACCCGGAGATGATGGAGGCGATCAGGCACGACGAGGCCTCGACCCCGTAGCGACGATCGCTGCGCGCTCGCGGTGATCGCGGGGCGCGGGACGCGGGGCGCGGGGCGCGCGGCGCGCGGACCCGACGACGCCGTCGTGGCCCCCGTCCTCACCCGAGATCGCGCCCTGGCGCTCCAGAACCCGAGCACCGGCCTCGACGGTGGCGCGATCGGTCCGCCGCGCCCGCGCCTGGCTGGCAGGTTTCGAGGAGCGAACGTGGGGACGGCGCGGCTCCGGGGCATCGATCGAATCCGAGTAGAACCGAGTTATTGCTCGGATTATGGTCCTACCATGTCGCAGGCCGACTCCGAGATCGCTGGACTCAAGCGCGTGGGCGACTACCGACGTTCGTCGCTCCGCTTCCAGCGCGCGCTCTTCCGGGTGCTGGTCGGCTCCGACCCGCAACCCACCGACGCGCAGGTCGAGGAGCTCAAGCGCTTCCTGGTGATGGGCGATCCGCTCGCCGACGCGGTGGTGGAGATGTACGGCGCGCTGCCCGCCGGGCGAGGTCGCGCGCTCCTCGACCAGGCGCTCGAGCACGGCGTCGACACCGTCGACGACCCACCGCCGGCGCTGACCGCGCTGTTCGCGCAGCTCGATCAGGAACCGATCTGGCTCGATCGCGACAAGCTGGCGCTCGCGTGTCAGGTCTCGCGTCGCGTCGGGCACTGGGGCGAGCTGTCGCTGCGCAACCTCTCGCTCATGGGCGGCTACCTGGGCGCGGCGGCGGCCAAGCCGCTGGTCTTCACCGCCCAGCTCGAGCAGATGACGCCGCGGCGCCTGGTCGAGACCGGCAAGTTCTGGATGGACGTGACGACCGTCGGCGGCCTCGAGCGCTTCGCCGAGGGCTTCAAGAGCTCGGTGCGCGTGCGCGTCATGCACGCGCACGTGCGCGCGATGCTGCTGAAGTCGGGCAAGTGGGATCCGGCGTGGGGCCGTCCCCTGAACCAGGCCGACTCGATGGCGACGCTGCTCGAGTTCTCGACGATCTACATGGTGGGGCTGCGCGCCCTGGGCTTCCTCTTCACCAGGCGCGAGCGCGAGGCCATCGTGCACCTGTGGCGCTACGTCGGCTACGTGATGGGCGTGGACGAGCGCATCCTGCCGACGTGCGAGGACGACGCCAACCGCGCCATGTACCTGATGTCGGCGACGATCCCACCCAGCGACGACGACACACGCGCGCTCGGCACGGCGCTGGCGAACGTGCCGCTGCACTTCGCGGGCGACCACTGGCTGAGCCAGCGCTGGGCGCGTCTCGAGCGCACGCTGCGCATCGGCTACACCCGCTACCTGCTCGGCGATCGCGCCGGCGACGCGCTGGGCCTGCCGCGCACCGCGGCGAAGTACCTGTGGCCGGCGCAGGTGCCGGTGCGCCTCGGCCTCGAGCTGGTGCGCGCCAGCCTGCCGCCGGTGAACCGCCTCTACGTGAAGCTGGGCGAGCGCCTGGCGGCGACCCAGTTCCCGCAGCAGGTGAAGCGGACCCGGGCGGACACGTCGTTCACCCCGGTGAAGCAGCTCGCCCGCTAGGCGCGCGATCGCCGAGGCGGGGCGGAAACGACACCGCGCCCAGCCCGAGCAGCACGACGACCTGCAGCGCGAGGCGACCGGAGCTCATCGATCGAGCCCACACCGGATCTTCGGCAGCACGCCTGGTGGACACGCGGCCAACGGCGTTGTCGTGCTACTCCGTGGGTGTGCGGTGGACGATGATCGTCATGGCGGTACTTCTCGTGGCTGGCTGCGGAGGGAGCCGCGCCGTGGACGATCGCAAGGTGAGTCCGCTCCCTCAAGAGAGCGTGATTCCTGACGACCAGGCGCTGAAGCACGCGTGTCTTGGCGACGACCCGAGCCAATGCCCGGCCTATCGCGCCGCCCTCGAAGCGATGTGCGCGCGCGGGGACGCCGAAGGCTGCGGGCGTCTCGCGTCCGTCGTCGCGACCGGCCTCGGCGGGCCGACGGATGAAGTGCGGGGACGTGCGCTCGCGACCGACGCGTGCGCGAAGGGCAGCCTGTTCGGATGCAGCAATCTGACCGTGTTCGCGATGAATGGCAGCGGCGGACCACGCGACCTCCAGGAGGCCTATCGCGCCGGGCTGGTCGCGTGCAAGGCGATGCACTTGGTCTCGGTCGGCTGCAGGAATCTCAGCCTCGTGCTCCACAAGGCCGACTTCGTGCTCGACGAGCCGGCGCGGACCACCGCGCTCATCATGGCGTGCAACGGCTTCGCGGTGCGGTCATGCGAGACGCTGGGCAACTTCATCGTGGACCTCGACCTCGCAGGGCGGCTCGCGGACGACGCATACCCGCTGTTTCGCGCGGTGTCGCTGCGGCTGTGTCAGTTCGGTCGGGCAGTCGCTTGCTCGAATCTCGGCCACCTGGTCCGGAACGGCATCGGCGGTGCTGTCGACGACGATCTCGTCGGACGCGCCTATCGCCGTGCATGTCACCTCGGCGACGCAGCGAGCTGCGTCGGCGGCCACGCGCCGAGAGGTGCCCATATCCGGGCCTGGCCGCAACTGGTCATCTCGACCGACGGCGGTGACCACCTCGATCGGCTGAACGAGCTCGAGGACGCGTGGAGCGTCTGTTCCAGCGAGGCAGGCGACGACCGCAAGGTCAACGTCGAGATCGCGCTGGCACCGGGACGCGCTCCTGTCCTCCTAGCCGACGGCGCGCAACCGTTGATCGACTGCTTCCAGACCCACTTTCCCTGGCGCGATGGCGCGCCGGCGGCGATGTCGGCCGAGCTGACACTTCACGTCGAGTACTTGCTCAACACACCCGACGATCCATGACCGTCGCTCGGTCGCTCTCGAGCGGCGTCGCGCCGCGTGGCAGCTCGGACGCACCCTCACGGGCGCTGGCTCGGATCGGGGCGCAGCAAGGGCAAGATCTCGTCGACCATGGCCTGCCCGCCGTACTTGCGCAGGTCCCACAGACTCACCACGCCCTTCTTTTGCTCCGGCACGAGCCACTTCTTGTGCCAGGAGTAGAGCCCTAGGACCGAACGAGCGCGTACATCGTCCTGGCCTTCCAGCCGTGCGAGGATGCGGTCCACCACGGCCGGATAGTCGTCCACGACGATGTGCTCGTCGTCGTCCGGCCAGAGCACACGATCCAGCGCCAGCTTCTCGAAGCCCACCATCCGAAACTGGGCGCGCGAGAAGTCGACGTCGATCATCTGATTGGGCGGCGTGGTCGTGTCGCGGGGCGCCCGACTACTGAAGATCACCTCCTCCAGGGGTCCGATGAACTGGCAGTCCACCATCTGGCTACCGCGGAACTCGACCTTCTTGAGCTTCGCGCGGTCGAAGGTGCAGTGCTCGAAGGTCGCAGGCCCGGGCATCGCGCCGCGCAGATCGGTCTGTGCGAAGTCGACGCGGCGCAGGAGGTTCCACCGACCGCCATCGATCCCGCCAATCCCAGCGTCGCGCAGGTCCGCTTTCGCGAAGCTGGTGTCCTCGATCGTGTTCCCCCACATGCCCCAGCTGCGGCATTTCGCGTTGACGAAGCGGCAGTTCCGGATCGTCGTGCGGAACAACTGGAGCCTGGGCAGGCCTGCCTCCGAGAAGTCGATGTTCTCCCAGAGTGCACCCTCCACCCGGGTGACGCCTTCGGTGACCAGTCCTCGCAGATCGAGACGACCATCCACCTGTGGCAGGTCACGCCTGTTGAAGGGCTCGCCGCGCACCAGGTGCGCCCAGATCGTGTCGCGGTCCATGTCGGGCCAGCGTTGCACACCGTGGTAGGCGTCACCCACACCTTCGCGGGGTGATTGACCGCGACGGCAGGGCGGCCCGATCATCGCAAGCATGCGGGCAGGCTGGTTGACGTGCTGGATCGGCGGTCTCGGCGTGTTCGTCACGACCGCGACATCGGCGCCCGACGCCCGCGCTTGCACGCCGCCACCGACCGGCGTCGAGGGACGCACCGTCCTGCCGGAGGATGGCGCGACCGATGTCCCGCTGAACGCACGCGTCTACGTCCTGTACGACACGCAGGGGAGCGACCCGGGCAGCACCCTCGAGCTCCGGGTGCAGGACGGCGCGACCGTCGCAGTCGACGAGACCACCCCGTACACGATCGGCGCCGCCAGGCTCCTCGCCCCGACCGCGCCGCTCGCGCCCTCGACGACGTACGAGATCCTCGACACGCTGGCCCTTCCCTGTGACAGCGAGTTGCCGCGCACCTGCATCGCCGAGCCGACCGTGATCGCGACGTTCACCACGGGTGCAGCGCTCGATACCGCCCGCCCCTCGGTCACGGGCGTCAGCGTCACGTCCCGCGGCGCGTGCGTCGCGGACTCGTGTCCGGACAGCGAGAGCGAGCAACTCGACCACATCTCCATCGACCAGGTGATCGACGACTTCCCGACGAGCTGGGTCATGTACGAGTACCTCGACCTCGACGGCGCGCTCGTCGCCGGCCCGACTCGCGTGGCTGACCACAGGACGCGGCTGCGGCGGTGGCGCCGGGTACTTCCCCACCTACCGCTACCTGGCGGTCCCCTCCGACGTCCTGCTGCGTGCCGTGGACCTCGCCGGCAACGTCGAGGCGTCCCCTCACCCGATCGATGGCGGCACCTGTGCCCTCCTGCAGTGCGACACCAGTGGCGACACCGCGACCGCGGGCGCCGACGGCGGAGGTTGCGCGCTCCATCGAGGCACGAATCCCGGCGTGCTCGCGCTTGCGCTCGGCGCGCTCCTGCTCGCGCGTCGGCGCCCGCGCGTCCGGTCACGAGCCTGCGCCCACACCGCGACACCGAGCCCATGAGCCAGCCGCCCGCACAGGATCTGCACGACTTCGGAGCGGATGGGATCGACATTCAAACCGCGATGCTGCGACACGCTCGAGCTCATCCCGACCGCGCGACGCGGCCCGACCACATCCTGTGGAACGGCCAAGCCGTCCGGACGTGGTTCGACGTGCCGGTCCCGAACGCGGGGCGGTTCCGGATCGAGTTCCTCTCCGAGCCCAGAGAGCCCGCGCAGGGCGTCGACGTGAGCGCGGAGGGCGGCGTGATCAGGCTGGCCGGTGGCGAGCGGATCCAGACGCTGCGCACGTGGCACGAGGAACGCTACGAGGAGGTCGTGACCTACCCGTTCACATCGAAACACCGACTCCTCAAGGTCTGGAACGTCTATCACTGGGAGTGGCCCCGCGGCATCCGAGAGGAGAAGTGGACGGGCAACGCCGGCTTCCTCGTGGAGCAAGAGGCGGACGCTCGCTGGCTGTTGCGATGCAGCCCTGGCCCTGCGCGCGCGCCGGACTTCACGCAGCTGGTGTTCCGGTTCGCGATCCTCGAAGGCTGATGGGGCCACCGCTCGAAGGGCCGCGCCCCGGCGGCGCCCGGCGCCGCGGCGCGCCCCGGCGCCCCGGCGCCCCGGCGGAAGATGCTATGAACGCGGCTGTATCGATGGGCGTGTCGAAGCGAGAGATCGAGCAATCCGTCCTGACACCGCTGCGGAACGCCGGCTGGCGCCGACATGGACGATCGGCGTATCTCGACGGACCGGAGCTGTCCGTCGTCGTCAACATCCAGGGCTCTCCGTACGACGGCCTCCAGTACGTCAACGTCGCCTTCTGGTTTCCCGCTCAGCCGGGCGAACAGCTGGCCCACCACAAGTGTCCCGTCGGGCTTCGACTCGAGGAGCTCCATCCCGAGCGTCGCGAGCAGCTCCTCATCGCGACCGACACGAGCGACAGCGCACCGGAAGCCCTCGACTGGCTGGCGACGTTCCTCGCGAAGACCGTCGAGCCGGACCTGCGGGCGCTGCTGACTCGCAGCTCGCTGCG
Organism: Kofleriaceae bacterium; assembly: GCA_020633495.1. Taxonomy (GTDB): domain Bacteria; phylum Myxococcota_A; class Polyangia; order Haliangiales; family Haliangiaceae; genus WYBA01. Next base: position 318,925 of record JACKDR010000005.1, read on the forward strand.
GGCCGCGCTGCAGACCGAGCGGTTCCGGGGGGCGCGGGTCACCCCTCCCGCTCGCTCCGCCCTGGCGCTGGACTCCGGAACCTCCGCCGCGGGCGCCGGGACACGCAGACACGTCGGCTCACCGCGCGTCGTCGTCGAGCCCGGCCCGATCCCGCTCGGCGCACTCCAGCGATTCGACGACCCGGACGTGGAGCGCGCGCTGGAGCAGTTCGGCTTCGATCCCACGGTCGCGACGTTTCGACTCGTCGAGGTGGCGCTGGGCGAGCTCGAGGACGTGCGGTGGCTGCCCGGGAGCCACCCCTGGGGCACCTTCATGCTCGACGCGCTGCGCGCGGGGAGCGCGCTGCCGCCCATCGTCATCGTCGCGAGCGCACGTGCCGCCGGAACCTTCGCGTTGCTCGACGGGCTCCACCGCCTCCACGCCCATTGGCAGCTCGCACGCGAGCCGATCCGGGCGTACGAGCTCATCGTGCCGCAACACCACCAACGCCGCCCGCGTTGACGAACATCGGCTCATCCGCTCGGGCTTCAGGAGCAAGCTTGGGGACATTCGCCGCGCAGCACCCTCGCGACCGCCTCACGCTGGTCCGCGAAGCCGACGCGCGCTCGTCGGCGGCCGGGTGGCAACGCCGAAAAAGAAAACAGCCGAGACCCAAGGGTCTCGGCTGGTTAAGTCGCGGAGCGGACGGGACTCGAACCCGCGGCCTCCGGCGTGACAGGCCGGCGTTATAACCGACTTAACTACCGCTCCAAGAGTTGCTGATTATCAGGAGGGCTCGTGGGCGGAGCAGGATTCGAACCTGCGACCACGGCCTTGTAAGGGCCATGCTCTTCCGCTGAGCTATCCGCCCGCGCCGTGACGCGAGGCCCATGGTTTCTAGCCAAGCGTCACGGGGATGTCAATGGGCGGACGCGCGTCCTGATCGGGATCTGAAAAGGACCGGCGTGGCGCCTCAAGGGTCGGGAACCAGGACCTCGACATGGCGCACGTCCCGGTCGGGGGGGACCTCCAGGGTGACGGTCCGGTCGACGTGGGCGCTGGCGTTGACGAACCGGATCCGGTGCTTGCCGGGGGCCAGCTGGAGGGTCTCGGGGGTCTCGTGGCGGGTGGGGTCGTCGTCGACGTAGAACTCGGCCCAGGGCCGGGCGCCGATCGTGACCTGGCGGGGGGCGAGGCCGGCGCCGGCGTCGACCGGGACCGACAAGGGGCGGCCGGCGTCGATCCGGACGGGGTGGCCGGCCTCGGGGCCCTCGGTCCGGGCGTCGGTCCGGGCGTCGGTCGTGTGGACCCGGCCGGTGGCGGCGTCCGGCAGGGCGGCCTCGGCGGCGTCGGCCGGCGCGACCCCGACCGCGGCGTCGGTTGCGACGCCGGCGTCGGCGACCAGGGCAGCGCCGGCATCGGCGGCGAGGGTGGCGCCAGGCGCGGCGTCGGCCGCGGCCCCAGGTGCGCAGGCGCGGGTGACCTGCCAGGCGATCGTCGCGCCGCCGACCAGCAGCGCGGCGCCGACCACGGCGGCGGCGACGGCGCGACGCCGTCCGCCCCAGGCCGACGCGGTGGTGCTGCGGTCGCCGCCGGTGACGCCGGCGCGGTCGGCGTCGCCGCGGTCGGGGCGCGGCAGCCCGCCGCCGTCGCCAGGCCGCCAGGCGCAGCGCGGTCGCCGGGGCAGGCGGCGCCGGCGCCCCGACCTCGAGCTCGTGGCCGGTCGGCGGGCCGCCGGCGGCGGTCTCGGCGAGCGAGTGCGCGGTGGCGGTGCCCAGCAGGGCCTCCTCGCCGTCGTCGAGGAAGGTCACGGCCTCCATCGGCTGGGGTCGGTCGTCGATCGATCCGCGATCGGCGCCGAACAGCGCGGCCATGCGGTCGGCGAGCAGGCGGCTCGGCACGCCGACGTCGCGGCGCTCGGCGCGGGCGTCGAGGGCGAACTCCTCGAGGGCGTGGTGCATGGCGCGGGCGTCGGCGAACCGATCCTCGACCCGCGCCGCGGTGGCGCGCGCGACGATCGCGGCGAGGCCGGGCGGCATCGCCGGGCCGTCAGGCGCCAGCGGCACCAGCTCGCCGGCGCGCGCCTGGGCCATGGCCTCGGCGGGCTCGGCGGCGCGCGCGCGCTGGCCGGTCGCGGCCTCGCGCAGCACCAGGCCCAGGGCGTACAGGTCGGCGCGGCCGTCGACCTGCTCGCCGCGCGCCTGCTCGGGCGCCATGTAGCCGGGGGTGCCGCGCACCGCGCCGACGTCCTCGCGCCGCAGCGCCGCGACGCCGAAATCGGTGAGCCGGACCTCGCCCGACCACGACAGCAGGATGTTGCGCGGCGTGACGTCGCGGTGGATGACGCCGATCGCGCCGTCCTCGAAGTCGCGGCCGTGCGCGTAGGCGAGCGCGGCGCAGCACTCGGCGCCGATGAACGCGACCAGCACCGGGTCGAGGGGCTCGGCGCGGTCGCGCGCCGCCGCCAGCAGGGCGCCGAGGTCGCGGCCGTCGACGTGCTCCATCGCCAGCAGCAGGGCGTCGCCGGCGCGACCGAAGTCGAAGACCGGGACGATGTTCTGGTGCGACAGCGCCATCGACACCCGGGCCTCGCGCACGAACAGCGCCATCAGCCGCGGGTCGGTGGCGCGCTCGGAGCGGATGCGCTTGACCACGACCCGCTTGTCGATGCCACCCGCGCTGCGCCGTCGGGCGAGGAAGACCTCGGCCATGCCGCCCTTGGCGATCAGGCGGAGGATCTCGTAGCGGCCGAGCGACGGCACCGGCGCCATCCTACTCGACTTGCCGGGGCGGCGCGCGGCGGCGCCGCCCCGGGGGCCGCGGCGATCAGCCGCCGACGAACCAGCGCGCGCCGAGGACCACGTCGACGTAGGCCCGCGACGACGAGGCGTGCGGGCACAGGCTGTTCACGCCCGACGCCAGGCTGCAGCTGGCGGTGCGCCACGCGTCGTAGCCCAGCGCGGCCTCGAGGTAGAGCTCGAGGCGCGGCGACGCCAGCGCGGCGCCGATGCCGATCGGGACCCGGACCCCGGCGTGGGTGTCGGGGAGCTCGTCGATCGACATCGACTGGTAGCCGTGGCGGTACCAGCGCGCGCCCAGCCCGACGTGGACCAGCACGGCGGTGGCGCCGCGGCGGAACGCGACCAGCGGGGTCAGCGAGACGTCGCCGTGCAGGGCGAGGCCGGGGCCCGCGCGGGTGCCGGTGCCGATCGCGGCGCCGACGCCGAGCAGGCCGTCGAGGCCGACCCAGCGCACGGTGACCGCGGCCGGCTCGCCGACCTCGACGCCGACCGCGATCCCGGAGGGGCGCGCGGGGGTGTCGGCGACGGCGGCGACCGCGGGGTCGGCGCGGGCCGGGGCGGCGACCGCGATCGACGCCACGCCGGCGAGCGCCAGGCCGAGGGTGCGGGGATGCATCGCGCCCCCCTAGAAGCCGGTGACCGCGAAGACGCGGCCCCGGTTGTTGGCCGACGGCCGGGTGAGGATGTACATCGTGCCGCCCGCGATCGCGACGTCGACCGGGTTGTTGCGCAGGTACGCGACGGCGCGGGTGCCGTCGCCGCGGCTCGACACCACCAGCCGGTCGCCGCGCTCGGCGATCATCAGGCTGTCGGCGAACTCCGACGTGCCGCCGGCCAGCCACTCGAGGCCGTACGGCTGGTTCAGGTTGCGGTCCTCGAACGAGGTCACCGCGCCGGTGGTGCGATCGACCTTGTAGACGGTGTCGCGGTTGTCGTCGGAGACGTAGAACTCGCCGGCCGCGCCACGGGCGACGCCGCGCGGGCTGTCGAGCCCCTGGTTCGACAGGCTGGTGGGCTGGGCCTGGGTACAGTCGGGCAGCTGCAGCAGCCGCTGGCGATCGTCGTCGGCGACGACGACGCCGAGCGTGGGATCGACGACCAGGTGGTACGGGCTCTGCGGGTTCTGGGCGCTGACGTTGTTGCAGATCGTCGCGTTCTCGTAGCGCATCGTGCCGGCGTTCCAGGCCATGCGCCCCAGGCGGTCCTGGCGATCGCTGTAGTAGAGGTTGGCGCCGGTCTGGTCGAAGGCGACGCCCTCGAGGTCGCCCTGCCCGACCATCACGACCGTGGCCGAGACGCTGCCGTCGGCCGGATCGATCTGTCGGATGCAGGCGCCGTTGCACGCGCCGCCGGAGTTGTCGGCGACGTAGATCTTGCCGTCCATCGGCGACACCGCGATCGCCCGCGGATCGTCGAGGGCCTGCTGGGTGCCGTCGGTGATCAGCGCGCCGTCGAGGCCGGGCGGGGTCGCGATCGCGATCGCGGGATCGACGATCAGCACGACCGGCTCGGCCGCGGCCTGGTTGCCGGACAGGTCGCTGGCCAGGGCGTACAGCGTGATCGTCGGCCCCGGGTTGGCGTCGTTGGGGACGTCGACCCGGAAGGTCACGGTGGCGTCGGTCGAGCCGCTGGCGACCACGGTCGAGCGCTGCCGCGACGCCTCGCCGTCGGCCTCGAAGAAGATCTCGGCGACGCCGATCTCGTCCTGGACCCGGACCTGGACGTCGATGGGCAACCCCGGCCCGACGTGCAGATCGGTGGTCGGCGGCAGGATCTCGACCTGCGGGGGCGTGCGATCGATCACCGCGAAGGTGGCGGCGCCGGCGACGCCGACGCCGTCGATCGCCACCGGCTGACCGCTGGCGTCGAGCACCTCGGCGGTGACGGTGCCGGTGCCCTCCCAGGTCAGGCCCTCGATCGTGGCCTCGAAGGCGCCGCGGACGTCGGTCGTGCCGTCGACCGGATCGACCGCGTGCTCGACGCCGTTGCGATCGGTGTAGGCGACCGAGACCCGGACCGGCTGGTTCTCGAGCGGCGTGCGCTCCTCGATCACCATCGCGCGCACCGTCGTGGTGCCGTCGATCGACGAGATCAGATCGGGCGACAGCTCGACCAGGACCCCGTCGGGTGCGGGGTCGCCACACCCGTAGATGGTGGCGCTGGTGGCGATGACCAGCGCGATCCCGAGACCTCGAGACGTGCGTGAACCGTGACGTCGATAGACCAAGCTCATGTGCGTTACCTCCCCAGGTAGCGCCTCCGACCAACGCACGCGCCGTGCCACGCGCAACCGCGCGCACGGACGTGGTCGCCGGTGTTCGCGGCTTGCGCGATGTGCAACCTCCGAACGCCACCGGGGTCGGTGCACGTGCCCCGGCGCAAGACCTCGGCGCTCGTTGACCCACCTGCGCCGGCGAGCGATGATCGAGCCGACTTGCGCAGGCTTGCCGCACTCTCGGTGGTCCTCCTCCTGGCCGCCCGCGGACCGGCGCCCGCGCGCGCCGAGGGCGACGCGGGCGTCGACCTGGTCGGGTTCCACGGCCCGGCGACGCCGGGGCCGGCGGCGACCGCGGCGCGCGATCGGCTGGCGGCGCGCGCCCGCGCCGCGGGCCTGGCCTGGCTCGACCTGTCGCCGAAGCCGGCGCCGGCGTCCGACGCCGCCGGCCGGCTGCGCGCCGGCATCGACGCCTACGACGAGCTGCGCTGGAACGACGCCCACGGCGCGCTCGACGACGCGGCGGCCGAGGCCTGGCGCACCGGCGCCGCCGGGCTGACCACCGCCGAGCTCGCCGACGTCTTCCTGTACCGGGCGCTGGTCGACACCCAGCTCGGCGACGCCACCCACGCCTGGGACGACCTGGTGCGCGCGGCGACGATCGCGCCGGCACGCACGCTCGATCCCTTGCGCTTCCCGACCCGCGCGGTCGAGGCCTTCGACCGCGCCCGCACCGCGGCGGCGGCGCTGCCGCGCGCGGTGCTCGCGATCGACGCGCCCGGCTGCGCCAGCCGGATCGACGGCGGCGAGGCCGCGCGCCTCGAGGTGATCCACGGCGAGCACGCGGTCCAGGTCGCCTGCCCGGGGCGCGCGCCGTGGGGGGCGCGGGTCGTGGTCGCAGGCGACCTGACCGTGACGCCGCCGCCCGACGACGCCCGACCGCCGGACGACGCGGCCTGGGCAACCGTGGCCGCCGAGCGCGGCGCCGCGGCGGTGCTGGCCGCGACCGTCGCCGACGACGGCGCGGGCGCGACGCTGGTGCTGCGGGTGGTGCCGGCGCACGGCGCCCCGGGGCGGCGCACGTCGATCGCGCTGACCGGCGACGACCACGACGCCGCGGCGATCGACGCCGCCGTCGATCGCGTGCTGCTGGCGCCGGTGACCGGGGGGCCAGCCGCGGCGACGCCGTGGTGGAAGTCGCGCTGGCTGTGGGCCGCGGCTGGCGCCGCGGTCACCGCGGCGGTGATCGTGCCGCTGACGATCGGCGGCGACCGCAGCGACGGCGGCACGGTGACGGTGCGCCCGACCGGGTGGAGCACGACCTGGTGACGTCGCGCGCGCTCGGGCTCGCCACCGCTGCCACCGCCGCCGGGCTGCTCGGCTGTGGCGATGCCACGACCGTCGTCGCCCCGGTGATCGATCTGCCGGCGCCGGGCAGCGCCGCGGATCCGCTGCCGTCGCTGCAGGAGGTCGAGCTGTCGGCGGCGCACGCCGGCGCCACCGGCGCGCTGGTCGCGGCCACGTTCACGCGCGGCGAGGTGCTGTCCCTCGACGGCGTGCCCGAGGCCGACGATCTGGTGATCCACCTGGTCGGCCGCTCCGGCGGCGCCGAGGTCGGCTACGGCCGGACCTGTCGGTTCGCGGTCGCCACCGGGGACCCGCCGCCGACGCCGCACCTGTGGTTCACCCGCACCGTGCACTGGGCGCCCGCGGCCGCGCCGCCGACCGCGCGCCGGCTCGGCGGCGCCAGCTGGACCACCGCCGACCAGGGCGTGGCGTTCGCGCTGGGCAGCGACGGCGGCGCCGCCGCCACCGCGGTCGAGGTCTTCGATCCGCTGACCGCGACCTGGCGCCAGGCGGCCGCGACCGCGCCGCGCACCGGCGGCGTCCTGGTGCCGCTCGGCGACGGCCGCGCCGTCATCGCCGGCGGCCGCGACGACGCCGGCGACCCGATCGGCGTGGTCGAGGTCGTCGATCCCCTGGCCGCCGAGGCCGCCCGGGTCGAGACCATCGACGATCCGCGGCTCGGCCTCGACGGCACCGCCGCGGTGCGCCAGCAGGACGGCGACGTCATCGTCCTGGGCGGCCGCGACGCCAGCGGGCCGATCGCCACCGGCTGGGTCCTCGAGGTCGGCGACGACGGCGTCGTCGCGGTGCCGCGGACGCTCGACGCGGCGCTGGCGACGCCGCGCAGCGACCACACGCTGACCCGGCTCGGCGACGACGTCGGCGCGCCCCTGGTCGTGATCGGCGGGGTCGACGGCGCGGGCGCGCCGGTCGCCGCCGCGGAGCTGTACCTGCCGCTGTCCAAGAGCTTCTCGACCAGCTTCGCGGCGACGATGGTCGTGCCGCGACACCGCCACACCGCGGTCCGCCTGCCCGACGGCTCGGTGCTGGTGGTCGGTGGCGTCGACGCCGCCGACCAGCCGGTGGCGACGATCGAGCGGTTCTCGATCGCCGACGGCTTCACCGACGTCGGCACGCTGCCGCCGGCCGCCGGCCTGGTCGACGCCAGCCTGACCCCGCTGCCCGACGGCCGCTACCTGCTGTCCGGCGGCCGGACCGGCCCCGCCGAGCCCGCCGCCGCCAGCGCCTACGTCATCGGGCTCGACCCCAGCGACGGCTCGATCGACGTCACGCCCACCGACGATCTCGACGAGCCGCGCGCCGGCCACACCGCGGCGCTCTTGTGCGACGGCACGGTGCTGGCGATCGGCGGCGACGGCCCCGACAGCGCCGACCGCTACCAGCCGCGCTCGACCGATCGCCGCTGACCACGCGCCCGGACGCGGCGCCGCTACCGGCGGTTGCCGGGCGGCGGCTTGAGGCCGTACTTCTCGAGCTTGTAGATCAGCGCCCGCCGCGACAGCCCCAGCTGGGCCGCGGCCCGGGTCTGGTTGCCACCCGAGGCGTCGAGCGCGGCGACGATCGCGGCGCGCTCGACGTCGGCGATCTGCTCGCGCATGCCGACGGCGTCGCCGACCGGGACCAGCGCGGCGGCCGGCGCGCCGCTGCGGACGCGATCCGGCAGGTGCTCGGGCTCGATCACGCCGCCGCTCTGCATGACCACGGCGCGCTCGATGGCGTTGCGCAGCTCGCGGACGTTGCCGGGCCAGGCGTGCGCGACCAGCAGCGCGCGCGCCGCCGGCGTCAACACCGGGGTCGACGACTGCCCCAGCTCGGCGGCGAAGCTGCGCGCGAACTGCTCGGCCAGCGGCAGGATGTCGTCGCGGCGGTCGCGCAGCGGCGGCACCGCGATCGTGAAGGTGCTGATGCGGAAGAACAGGTCCTCGCGGAACCGGCCGGTGCGGACGTCCTCCTCGAGGTTGCGGTGGGTGGCGGCGATCAGCCGGATGTCGACCGGGACCTCGACGGTGCCACCGACCCGGATGACCACGCGGCGCTCGAGGACGCGCAGCAGCTTGGCCTGCAGCGACGCCGGCATCTCGCCGATCTCGTCGAGGAACAGGGTGCCGCCGCTGGCGGCCTCGAGGAAGCCGATCTTGCGGCGCTCGGCGCCGGTGAACGCGCCCTTCTCGTGGCCGAACAGCTCGCTCTCGAGCAGGGTCTCGGGCAGCGACGCGCAGTTGAGCCGGATCAGCGGCCCGGCCGAGCGCGGCGACCGCCGGTGCAGCGATTCCGCCACCAGCTCCTTGCCGACGCCGGTCTCGCCGAGGATCACCACCGTCATCGTCGTGGTCGCGACCTTCTCGACCAGCTCGTAGAGCCGCCGCGACCGGGCGTCGACGACGACCGCGTCGGGCGGCGCCGCCGTCGCCGCCGCGATCACCGGCGTCGCTCCGGTGGCGCGGCCGGCGCGGGCCCGGCGCAGCGACGCGCGGGCCTGCGACACCAGCTCGCCGGCGGTCGAGCCGTCCTCGGGCATGGTCGCGACGCCGGCGCGCGCGACGGCGCCGGCGGTGACGACCTCGCCGGCCAGGCGCGCGGCCAGGTTGCGGGCGGCGCCGCCGTCGAGCTCGGGCGCGACCAGCGCGTACTCGTCCGGCGCGTACTCGGCCAGCGAGTCCATGCGGCGCATCGCCGCGGCCATCCGCTCGAGCGCGACGTCGCGGGCACCGCTCTCGCCCTCGATGCGGATCATCAGGAGCGCCAGCGGGCGGTGGTAGCGGACCGATCGATCGACCTCGGCCTCGAGGCGCTCGTCGAGGTACGCCGTGCCGCCGAGCGCGGTGGAGGCCGGGCCGTCGCCGGCCAGGCCGACCATCGCGACCGCCGGGCCGACGGTGATCTCGTCGCCGCTGGTCACGACCACCGGCCCCTCGATGCGCGAGCCGCCGACCCAGGTGCCGTTGCGGCTGGCGACGTCCTCGACCACGATCCGGCCGTCGCGCAAGGTCACCCGGGTGTGGATCCGGGATACCCGCTCGTCGTCGATCGAGACCGTGGCGGTCCGGGAGCGGCCGAAGGTCACCTCGACGCCGTCGACGAGGTCGACGACCCGGGACCGGGCGTCGCCGCCGGGGTAGACCACGAGGAAGGCACGCTGGCCGGACCGCGACGGCTCGCCGGCCGCAGTCCGTGACTCGATGGGGTCCAGAGGCGTCTGCATCGTACGAACTCTGCACAGTGTGCCACGGCACACGACGGTTTCCCGCGGCATTAGCCGCCGATCTAGCGTGGTACCGTCTGTGCATCGCATGGCGGCCATGCCCGGGATCTGGAAAGTCGCGCTCGGCGCGGCGCTGCTGACGGCCGCCTGCGGGCCGGGGGGCGGCGACGATCCCGACGCCGGCGACGGCCCGGACGGGGGCGGCGGCAACGGGCTGACCTTCGAGTGGCGAGCGCCGGACGTCGACCAGGCGCTCCCGGCCGGCGTCACCATCGACAAGCTGGTGCTCAAGCTGCGGGACCTCCGCGCGGTCGGCGACGCCGCCGGCAACGAGACCCACCTGGAGAGCCAGCAGATCGAGCTCGACAGCCCGACCAAGGTCGGGACGACCACGTTCCCGCAGGCCCCCCCGGGGATCTACTCGGCCTTCGAGTTCCGCGTCGATCGCGGGTTCGACGGCGAGGGTTCCTGGCAGGTCGAGGGCACGGTCGACCTCGGCGGCGATACCGTCAACTTCCTGATCGAGGACGAAGGCACGGCCTCCGTCAGCCTCGATCTGGCCGGGCTCGACCTGCCGCCCGGCGAGGGCCGGACCGTCGCGATCGACGTCGACCTGGCCGCGGTGGTCGACGGCATCGACTGGGCGTCGCTGCCGCAGCAGAGTGGCCAGATCGTGATCGAGGAAGACTCGACCCTGATCGGCCAGCTCCGGGGCAGGTTGATCACGTCGTTCTCGATCGCGTCGATCGACTGACGGCGCTCCGCCGTCGGTGATCGTCGAAGGTCGGAGCCCGCCGGGGCTCGGTGGTCACCGTCGTCGTCGCGCACGGCGCCGCGCGACGTCCCGACGCCTCGCGGGGCCCGGCGCCGTCGCCGCGCGACGTTCCCGACACCCGGCCGCTGGCGCGCCGCTTGAATTGTCGTCCGCTGGTGCCGACGTCCCGCCCCGCCTCGAGCCGCAACCACGCGAACCGCCAGGGGCATTCGGCTGTCCGCGCCCTGCACACTGTGCATGCGCCGTACGAGGCACCGTACACCGGAGGTGTCGCGTGACCGACCACCACGAGCGTCGCCTGCGCGTCACGCTCGCCGTGCTGATCGCGCTGCCGCTGGCGCTGATCGCCTACAAGATCTTCGTCCTCGGCTACCACCCGCGCGACGTCCTGCCGCGCACCCAGTACCACGTCACGCTCGAGATGACCCTCGACGGGCACGGCAGCGACGTCCGGATCCGCAGCTTCCTGCCGCTGTCCGACGAGCACCAGCAGATCTCCGACGAGCAGAGCTCGGCGCCGGGGATGCACTTCACCAGCGACACCACGGGGCCGAGCCGGCTCGCCACCTGGACCGGCAACGGCGTGCCCGACGGCGCGCGGCTCCGCTACGGCTACTCGCTGCTGGCCAGCCCGCTGCAGTTCGACCTCGACCCGGAGCTGCCGGTGCCCGACGGCTACGGCTCGTCGCTGGCGCCGTACCTGCGCCCCGAGGACGACATCCAGGTCGACGCCCCCGAGATCGCCGCGACGCTGCACCAGATCGGCGCCGACCACGGCTCGACCACCGCGCGGCTGCACGCGATCTACGACTACACGTCGAGCCTGCCGCAGCGGCCGTTCAAGGGCACCACCGACGCGCTGACCGCGCTGCGCCTGGGCGAGGCCAGCTGCAACGGCAAGAGCCGCCTGTTCGTGGCGCTGGCCCGGGCCGCCGGCCTGCCGGCTCGCCTGGTCGGCGGGTTGATCCTGCAGTCGGGCACCAAGCGGACCTCGCACCAGTGGGTCGAGGTCTACATCGCCGGTCACTGGGTGCCGTTCTGCCCCACCAACCACCACTTCGCGTCGCTGCCCGAGACCTACCTGGTGCTGTACCGCGGCGACGAGGCGCTGTTCCGCCACACCGCCGACGTCAACTTCGACTACCGGTTCCACATCTCGACCTCGATGGTGCCGTCGCCGGGCGCGCGCGAGTCGTTCGGCGCGCTCAACGTGTGGGCGCTGTTCGATCGGCTCGGCCTGCCGTTCATGCTGCTACAGACCGTGCTGATGCTGCCGGTCGGCGCCCTCGTCGTGGTGCTGTTCCGCAACGTCATCGGCCTGCCCACGTTCGGCACCTTCCTGCCGGCGCTGATCGCCGCCGGCGCCGGTCAGACCGGGCCGTGGTGGGGCATCGTCGGCGTGCTGATCGCGATCAGCGTGGTGGTGCTGCTGCGCTGGGCCATCCAGCGACTCGAGCTGTTGCACTCGCCGACGCTGGCGATCTTGCTCGCCGGCGTCACGACGGCGCTGCTCGGCACCAGCCTGCTGGCCGAACGCTTCGGCCAGCTACACCTGGCGCGGGTGACCTTCTTCCCGATCGCGGTGCTCGCGATCGCGTCGGAGCGGTTCTACCTGGCGGTCACCGAGCAGGGCACACCCAAGGCGCTCAAGGAGCTGGGCGGGACGCTGGTCGTGACGCTGGCCTGCTTCGTGGTCATGCACTCGCTGGCGCTGCAGATCGTCCTGGTCGGGTTCCCCGAGGTGCTGCTGCTGGTGGTCGCCGCCAACGTCTACCTGGGCCGCTGGGTCGGGGTCCGGCTGCTCGAGTACCGGCGGTTCACGCCGGTCCTGACCGGAGGTGCGCCGTGACGATCCGCCAGCAGCTGGCCCGCCTGCTCCACCACCGCCGCGACCTGGTCGGCATCAACCGCCGCAACGTCGAGCTGGTCTACGCCCAGAACCCGCGCAAGCACTACCCGATCGCCGACGACAAGCTCTTGTGCAAGGTCCACCTCGAGCGGGCCGGCGTGCCGGTGTCGCGCACGATCGTCACCTGCGACGGGCTGCGTGACATCCCCGCGACGCTGCGCGCGCTCGAGGATCACGCCGAGTTCGTGGTCAAGCCGGCGCACGGCTCCGGCGGCGCCGGCATCGTCGTGGTCGGCGAGCGCGTGACCGGCGGCTGGCGCCGCGCCGGCGGCGGCAAGGTCACGCTGCGCGACCTGCACCGCCACCTCGCCGACATCGTCTTCGGCGCCTACTCCGGCGACCTGACCGACCGCGCCTTCGTCGAGGAGCGCATCGTGCCGCATCAGACCTTCGTCGAGCTGTGGGCCGACGGGCTGTGCGACCTGCGCGTCATCACGCTGCGCGGCACCCCGGTGATGGCGATGGTGCGCGTGCCGACGCTGCAGTCCGGCGGCCGCGCCAACCTCCACCAGGGCGGCCTCGGCCTCGCGGTCGACCTCGCCACCGGCCACACGGTGCGCGCGGTCCACCGCGGCCGATCCGTCACCCATCACCCGGAGTCGAACGCGCCGCTGGTGGGCCTGGCGCTGCCGGCGTGGGACCAGGTGCTCGAGGTCGCCCGCGCCGCCGCCGGCGGCGTGCCGCTGGGCTACCTCGGCGTCGACATCGTCGTCGACCGCGAACGCGGGCCGCTGGTGCTCGAGATCAACGCGCGGCCCGGCCTCGAGATCCAGAACGTGCACGGCCGCGGCCTGGCCGCGGCGATCGCCGAGGTCGGCGCGTGAGCGGCGGCGCCCCGGATCGCGGCGGCGCGACGCCGCCGGGCTCGACGTTCGCCCCCGACCGGCTGTGGCCGGTGCTGCTGGCGCTGGTCGCGCTGCTGGCCGGCGCCCTCGCCATCGAGGTCCTCGTGCGGGGCCGGACCTCACCGCCCCAGGTCGTGACGATCGACCGCGGCGTCGACACCCGGGTTTCGGCCGACGACGATCACGGCGACGGCGACGACGGCGACGACACCGGCGGCGGCGTCGGCGACGGCGCGCTCGACGACGCCAGCGCGCCCCTCGACGAGGCCCACGGCCGCGCTCGCGCCCTCGCCCACCGCGGCGACCTCGCCGAGGCGGTGGTCGCGTTCCGCAAGGTCGCCGCCGCGCACCCGGCCGACGGCCGGGTCGAGGGCGAGCTCGGCTACTGGCTGCTGGCCTCGGGCGACGCCGCCGGCGCGCTGGCGGCGCTCGAGCAGGCCCGGACCCTGCGCCCCGACGATCCGCTGATCGCGCTCAACCTCGGCGTCGCGAGCGGCCGCACCGGCGACACCTCCGGCGCCGAGGCCGAGCTGCGGCGCGCCCTCGAGCTGCGGCCCGGCTACCTGTCGGCGCAGATCGCGCTGGGCCAGCTGCTGCGCCGCGCCGGCCGCACCGACGAGGCGATCGCCGTGCTCGAGGAGGCGTCGCGCTCCGGCGGCAACGAGCCGCGCGCCCGCGCCCTGGTCGCGCTAGGCCGCGCCTACCTCGCCGGCGATCGCGGCGGCGACGCCGCCGACGCCTTCGACCGCGCGATCCAGTTCGCGCCCGCGTCCGCCGAGATCCGCCTCGGCGTCGCCCGCGCGTTCCTCGGCACCCACCACGCCGCCGACGTCGACCGCGCGCTCGAGGCGCTCGAGCCGGCGATCCGCATGGCGCCCGACGTCCCGCAGCTGCACGCCGCGGTGGCGCGGGCCCGCCTCGCCAAGGGCGACGCCGCCGGCGCCGAGCAGGCCTACGAGCACGCGCTGCGCCTCGACCCCGCCTACCACTACGCGCGGCGCCGCCTGCTCCGCATCGCCCTCGACCGCGAGGACTTCCCGCGCGCCCGGCTCCACGCCGAGTACCTGCTGCGCGACGCGCCCGACGTCCCCGAGCACCACTTCCTCGCCGGCCTGGTGGCGTCGCGCGACGACCGCCTCGACGACGCCCGCCGCCACTACGCCGACGCGATCGCCAAGGCCGACGGCCAGTACCCCGAGGCCTGGTTCAACATCGGCCTGCTCGAGAAGGGCGCCGGCAACCTCGACGCCGCGATCGACGCCTACCGCAAGGCGATCGCGCTGCGGCCCCGCTACCTGAGCGCGTTCAACAACCTGGGCCTGGCGCTGCGCGCCGCCGGCAAGCGCGACGAGGCCGAGGCGACGTTCCGCCAGGCGCTCGGCGTCGACGCCAGCTACGCCGCGGCCTGGCTCAACCTCGGCGAGCTGTACGGCGACGACAAGCGATGGGACGACGCGATCGGCGCGCTGCGCCACGCCCTCGAGGCCAAGCCCGGCTACCCGCGCGCCCGCCTCAACCTGGCCGGCATGCTGCGCAAGGCCCACCAGCTCGACGAGGCGATCACGATCGCCGAGGGCCTGGTCGCCGATCAGCCGCGCTACGTGTCGGCGTGGTCGACCCTGGGCGCCGCGCTCGACGACGCCGGCCGCGTCGAGGAGGCCGAGCGCGCCTACCGCCAGACCCTCGAGCTCGACGGCGGCCACACCGGCGCGCTGCGCGGCCTGGCCGCGATCCTGCGCCGCGACGGCCGGGTCGCCGAGGCCCGCACGGTCTACGAGGATCTGCTCGACCGCGTCCCCGACGACCGCGGCGGCCGGCTCGGCCTCGCCGAGGTCCTGCTCGCCCAGGGCGATCGCGGCGGCTGCGCCCGCGACGCCCAGCTCGTGCTCGCCCGCTCACCCGACGACGACGAGGCGCGCCGCCTCGTCGCGACCTGCACCGCCTCGCCTTGATCTACGCCGAAGGAGCTCTCGATGACGATCCGCCGCCACCTGTTCACCGTCGCGCTCGCGACCCTCGCCGCCTCGGCCGCCGCGTGCGGCGGTAGCTCGATCGCCGATGGCGACGACGAGGCGCTGTTCCAGGCCGCGCTCGCCGACTACGACGCGATGGACTTCGCCAGCGCGCGCGACAAGTTCGACCAGCTGCTGACCACCTATCCGACCTCGCAACGCCACGACAACGCCGGCTACCTGGCCGGGCGCTGCCGCTACGAGCTCGCCGACTACACCGGCGCGATCCCGGTGTTCGACGCCATGCGCGCGGCGCACCCGACGTCGCCGTACATCGACTCGGCGGCGTACTTCAGCGGACGTTCCCACTTCAAGCTCGCGGACTTCGCCACCGCGGCCACCGACTTCCAGGCCTCGGTCGCCGCCGACGGCAGCGGCGTCTGGGCCGACAACGCCACCTACTACGTCGGTCGCTCGCACTACGAGCTGGGCCAGCTGACCACCGCGATCAGCGAACTGGCCGCGTTCGAGACCGACTGGGCGTCGTCGAGCTATCTCGACAACGCGCGCTACTACCTCGGCCGCGCCTACTTCGCCAACGGCGCCTACGGCGACGCCCTGGGCGCGTTCGACCGCGTGCTCGACGACCCGACGTCGATCTTCGCCGACAACGCCCAGTACTTCATCGGTCGCACCGAGTACGCGCAGGGCCAGCTCGATCTCGCGTTCGCCGACTTCCAGGCCGTGCCGGTCGACTACCCGGGCAGCGTCTACGAGGACAACGCGCTGTACTGGGAGATCCGGATCCGCGTCGATCAGGCCAACTGCCCGGCGGCGTCGACCTTGCTGGGCACGCTGCAGAGCAACTACGCCGGCTCGGCGGAGATCTCGCTCGCCCAGACCTACATGACGGGCAACGGATGCTGAGCACCGCGCGCACGCTCGCGCTGGGCCTGCTGGGCCTGGCGCTCGTCGTCGCCGCGCCGGCGACCCCGGCGCACGCGGGGGACGCCGGCGACACCGGCGATCTCGGCGACGACACCGCGAGCGGCGCCGCGGCCACCGCCGACGCCGACGCCGACGGCGCGGCCGACGCCACGCACCCGAAGAAGAAGCACAAGAAGAAGAAAAAGAAGCGGAAGCACGCCCGCCACCCCGACAGCTGGGTCCTGACCGTCGCCGCCGACGCCGAGGCGACCGCGGGTGCGCTGACCGGCGCGGGGATCGTGCGGGACAGCGGCGCCTTCGTCCGGGTCGAGGCCGACGCCAAGCCCCGGCTCGCCAAGGGCAAGCTCCGCCTGGAGCTGCCGGTCAGCCTCGAGGATCGCGAGACCTTCGGTGCGTCGCTGGCGCAGCGGATCGGCGAGATCGAGGCGCGGGTGCAGGTGCGCGACAGCGCGCGCCTGCGCGGCACGGTCAGCGGCGGCGTCGCCGGCACCTGGCGCCCCGACTGGCCCGACCCCTACCAGCCGCTGCCCGACGGCACCCTCGCCGGGTCGTCGCGCCACTCGCACTTCGACGGCAAGTTCGGGCTCGAGGTCGCCGGGATCCCGGTGCGCCACCAGCACGCCCGGCTGACGTACGACTTCAAGCAGGTCGACTACGCCGACGACGCCAACTACGACCCGTTCGACGCGCCGACCCACCTGATGCCGGCCGATCACACCGAGCACGCCTTCCGCGCCGGCTGGCACTGGCTCGGCGACGGCGCCAAGCTCGGCGGCGACCTGCGGCTCACCTACACCTCGTACGAGAACGTGTTCTCGCGCGACGCCGGCACCGGCCTGACCCACGCCGGCGCCGGCGGGCCGCCGCCCAACCCGCTCGAGACCACGCTGGACGTCGAGCCGTCGATCGACGGCGAGCTCGAGCTGGGCCGGGTCACGGTGGGCGCCGGCTACGAGCTGACGCTGTCGAGCGACCGGTACCAGGGCTACTACTCGTACGTCGAGCACCACCCGGAGCTCGACGTCGACGTCGTCCTGGTCGACGACGCCAAGCTCGAGCTGGCCGCCGATCTGTACCGGCGACGCTACGGCGCCAACAGCTACGCGGTGAACCCGCCGACCCACCCGGCGTTCGAGGACGGCGGCGACCGCCGGGCCGAGACCCGCTGGCACCTGGGCGCCGATCTGCGCTGGCCGCTCGGCGACGGCGGCCTGGCGGCGATCGCCGGGGTCGACGTCAAGGCGCGCGAGAGCAACTTCCCCGACTACATCCCGGGGGTGTACCCGGCGACCCGCGCCTACGACATCGACTGGGACTACACCGACGCCACCGCGTGGATCGGCGTCGCCTGGCGGCGCGGCCGCAGCGACGACTGAGAGGTCGTGAAACAACCTCCTTCTGCGCAGGCAGGTCCGACGTTCCTCGTCGGACCTGCCGATCATGCAGGGCGCGAGAAGCGAGTGCTGCTCACGCTCTGAGCGCCGGTTCCGGTATCGTCGCGGCGTGAACCGCCGCGCCCTCGTCGCCGTCGTCGCCCTCGCCGCGTCCCTCGCCGCCTCCCTCGCCGCCTGCAAGGGGCGCGACAAGGCCAGCAGCCGCGCCCTGCCGGCGCCGTCGGACGCCGCGCCGTCCGACGCCCGCCCGACGACCGACCGCGAGCACCGGGTCGCCGGCGCCGCGGTCGCCGCGTCGCCGCTGGTGGCGCCGCTGCTCTACGGCGACTACCTGGTGATGGTGCCGCCGGGCGTCGACGCCGCCGCGGTGCGCGACCGCATCGCGGCCACCGCGCGGGCGCGCGGGCTCACCATCGCCGACCCCGATGGGGACCCGTCCCCGGGGACGGTCGCGTTCGCGATCGGCGCGCCCGCGGCGCTCGGCTACCAGGCCGACACCCTGCCCTACTTCGGCCGCGGCTTCGACGACGCCGAGACCGCGGCGATCGGCGCGTGCGAGACGGCGGTGGCGCTGTCGGTCGTGGCGCGCGCCGAGGACGTCGCCGAGCTGCACCGCACCGCGGCGGCGCTCGCCCGCGACGGCGCCGCGGGGGCGCGCGGCTGGATCGTCGATCAGTACAGCGCCGAGATCTTCACCCGCGCCGCGTTCGACAAGGCGCGTCCCGCCGACCTCGGGCTCGACGTCACCCGGCTGCTCGTGATCCACGCGGTCCCCGCCGACGAGCTGATCTTCCTCGAGACCCGCGGCATGGGTCGGTTCGGCCTGCCCGACCTGTACCTGCCCGGGGTGCCCACCAGCTACGCCGAGGACCTGATGATGGTCCTCAACGTCACGGCCCAGACCCTGGTCGACCAGCACCAGGTGACCACCGACGGCGTGCTCGCGGTCGACGCCCGCAAGGTGGCGGCCAGCCTGGGCGGCGACGTCGCGACGCTGCCGCCAGACCTCGGCAAGGTGACCTGGACCGCGACCTGGTCGACCGGCGACGACGACGAGGATCCGTCCGCGGGGCTGATCGAGCTGACGCCGCCAGGCGGCAACACCCCCGCGCACCTGCGCGAGGTCGTGGTCGGCTTCTTCGGCAGCGACCCCGACGAGATCCACCAGGTCGCCGACGACGATCCCGAGATGCTCGCGGCCCGCGACCGCGCCCGCGCCGCGCTCGCCGCGCTGGCGCCGCACTTCGCCCAGGGGGTGCCGGCGATGGAGCGCCTGCTGGTCAAGGCCCCGTTCAAGACCGACGGCGGCGGCGCCGAGTGGATGTGGGTCGAGGTCACGGCCTGGACCGGCGGCACGATGGCCGGGATCCTGATCAACGAGCCGGCGCAGGTGTCGGGGCTGCACAACGGCGACCGCGTCGAGGTCCAGGTCGCCGAGCTGTTCGATTACCTGCACCAGCGCGCGGACGGCACGACCGCGGGCGGCGAGACCAACCAGATCCTCGAGCGCCGCGGCCGCTGACGCTCAGCCGCGCGTGATCTCCGGCGCCGCCTGCCACGGCCGCGCCGGCAGGTCGCCGTCGAGGCGCAGGCCGTAGCCGGGGTCGGCGAGCGCGGCGTCGACGCCGCGCAGGTCGAGCATCGTGCCGTCGGCGGCCTTGACCAGCGCGTGGTACGCCCACTGCGGCAGCGAGTGGTACGCGTAGGTCGCGCCGGCCAGCGGGCCGTCCGGGCGCACCGCGCCGAGCAGGACCAGCGCGCCGTCGCGCAGCGTGATCAGCGCGAACGGCGAGGTGCTGGTCTTCATGGCCACGACGCGGTGGCCGAACAGCGGCGACAGCAGCTGCGCACCGTCGCCGACCTTCACCCGGGCGGTCTCGGCGCCGGCCCCGTCGTAGGCGACGAGGTCGGCGCCCGCGATCACGACGAAGCCGTCGCCGACCACCTCCGGAGACACGCCGCTGGGGTACTCGAACAGCTTGGTCGCGGCGCCGGTGGCGAGGTCGACCCGGAACGCCTCGGTCGCGTTGCCGACCAGCGCCACGGTCGGCGACACCAGCGCGTAGTTGGCGATCGCGATCTCCGGCTCGGTCGGGCGGATGCCGTCGCCGTCGCCGACGTAGGCGCGGCGCGCGCCGGGCGGGTCGGCGACCAGCTTGTTGATCAGGCACAGGCCCGCCGCGCTCTCGACGCACACGTCCTGGGGGCCCAGCGCGTCGAGCACCGCGTTCGGACCGGCGCGCCAGACCTTCTCGGGGACCACGAACGCGGTCGGCTTCAGCACGATCGTCGTCACCGGCGGCGACGCGGCGAGGCCCTCGAGGCGGTAGCCGACGGTCTTGCCGGCGTCGCGCCCGACCAGCACGCCGTCGTGATCGGCGATGTACGCCAGGCCCAGCTCGACGTCGGCGGTGCGCCGCAGCCGGCCGTCCTCGACGCGCGCCCCCGAGATCCGCTCGGCGACGGTCTCCCAGCCCTTGTCCAGCATCCGCGGCACGCCGCCGTAGCCCATGACCAGCGATCCGCCGCACATCACCAGCGCCTGCTCCTGGCCCAGCGGCACCTGATCGATCAGGTAGCCGCGGCCGGTGCCGGCCGGGATGCGGTGGTAGAGGCGCAGGCGGCCGTTGTTGATCAGCAGCAGGTGATCGTCGTCGAGGTACTCCGCCCACTTGATGTAGTAGGCCTCGCTGGGGACGTCGCAGAACAGCGTGCCCTGGCCGGTGGCGGGGTCGACCTCGTAGAGCGCGTCGACGTGGCTCGGGATCGACGGATGCTTGCCCTTGCGCGGGTGATCGTGGCCGCCGTCGACCAGCCAGCGCCGACCGTCGGGGTGCGGCACGGCGAGCCGCGGCGTCGGCTGCCACGACGCGTTCAGCGCCTGCCCCGGCGCGCACGCGAAGGTCGGCGCCGCGCGCGCCGGCGGCTCCAGCGTCGCGAGGCTGTCGTCGCGGACCAGCGCGAGCGGCCCGACCGGGACGCGGTCGGGGAACGGGTTGCGCAGGTGCTCGGCCACCCCCATGACGTGCGCGCGCATCCGGGCCAGCGCCTCGGTGCCGGCCTCGGCGTACGCGGCGGCGTCGCGGACCAGGCGGGACCGGCTGGTCTTGCAGCGCGCGAGCACGGCCTGGTGCCACGCGTCCTCGCCGAGGAAGTAGCTCCGCCACAGCCAGTACAGCGCGGCGTACGGTCCGTCCTGGAAGTCGTCCCGCGCCAGCGCCTTGTCCGGCGTCATGTCGAGCGCGGCCTTGATGCGCTCGACGTCGGGGGGCGCGTCGACCAGCGCCTGCGCCACCCACCAGGCGCGGTGGACGATCGCGGCGAAGCTGCTGGTCGGCGCCTCGACCTCGGGCCAGTCGCCGTCACGGCTCCACACCCCGTCGTCCGCGAGCGCGTCCTCGAACAGGCTCAGCGGGAAGGCCTCGCGTCGCCAGCGCCCGAGGCACGGGGCCAGCGCCGCCCGCCGCTGCTCGACGTCGTCGGACGAGTCCGCGACCGCGGCCAGGCGCAGCACCGTCGGCAGGTCGTACGCCAGCGGACCGTAGAGCTCGCCGGTCTCGTGGTTCCAGCCGGCGACCTCCGCGGTCTCGCCGCCGCGGACGCAGAAGAACATCAGGCAGTCACCCTCGCCCGGGACCTCGGCCAGGAAGTAGGCGCTGGTCAGCACCTGCAGCACCGGCTCCATCACCTTCGCGCTGTGCGCCAGGGCGATCGCCTCGGCGAAGCTGTTGTCGGCGTCGAGCAGCGGGCGCGCGCTCGAGATCAGGATCCCGCCGTCACCGGTCGGCGCGAAGCGGCGGACGTCCTCGGGGACGTGCGGGCCGAGCAGCTCGACCCACGCCTGCCCCTCCGGCGTCGGCTCCCAGCCCTGGCGCAGCTCCGCCGGGATCTCCTCGAAGCGTCGGTTCTTCATCCGACGATCGAATGCCACCGACGGTGGTCCGGTCAACCCGTTGGCCGCGACGGATCGTCCGGATGGTGCGAACGCGCGGGTCGCGTGCGCGGATCGAGCACGACGTGCGCAGCGTCGACGCTGCGCCGGCCGCCTGGTGCGGATCACCGCATCTCTGCTCGCTCACCCCGAGCGCTCGACCGACGGCCGTCGGAGATTCGCCGCGAGACGAACCGGGTCAGGTCGCCTGGTCGACATGGTTCGCTCACCTCGAGCGCTCGACCGACGGCCGTCGGAGATTCGCCGCAAGACGAACCGGGTCAACTTCACCTGGTCGACGTGGTTCGCTCACCTCGAGCGGAGCCCGAGCGGCGAAGCCGCGAGGGCGTCGTCGAGAGGGCGTGGATCGGTGCGGTCTCGGCGGCGCACCGGTGCCCGCCCCCTCGACTCCGGGGTCGGTGCTGCGCACCTCCCCCTCCGCTCGGGGTGAGTGCGGTCAGGCCCAACCCCGCGGTCCGCCGATCGCTGCGCCACGCAAGATCGGCGGCCTGGCCCAGCTGTTCGTTAGGAGCGCAGGGTGAGCGGCGAAGCCGCGAACCCGCAGTCGAGGGACGGACACCGGGAAGGCACCCCGTCACCGACGGGAAGCCTGCCGCTCCCCGCCGCCTCGACTCCGCCCTCGCGGCTGCGCCGCCCGGGCTCCGCTCGGCGTGAGCGGCGGGCGAGATCGTGAGACGCGCCTAGTGCGGCTCGCCCGGCGCGACGGTCTCGGCGGCGACCGCGGTGCGCCAGTCGACGACGTGGGTCGGCTCGGCGAGGAACTCGTCGGGGTTGGCGACCGCCAGGGCCAGGCGCAGGACCTCGTCCATGTGCTTGACCGGCTTGATCGACATCTCGGCCAGGACCGCCTCGGGGATGTCCTTGAGGTCCTTCTGGTTCTCGTCGGGCATGATCACGGTGGTGACGCCGGCGCGGTGCGCGGCCAGCACCTTCTCCTTGAGCCCGCCGATCGGCAGGACCCGGCCGCGCAGCGTGATCTCGCCGGTCATCGCGATGTTCTGGCGCACCGGCACGCGCAGGAGCGCCGACGCCATCGCGGTCGCCATCGTGATGCCCGCGCTGGGCCCGTCCTTGGGGATCGCGCCCTCGGGGAAGTGGACGTGGATGTCGATCTTGGCGTGGAAGTCACGCATCAGGCCGAAGCTCTCGCCGCGCGACCGGATGTAGCTCATCGCCGCCTGCGCGCTCTCCTGCATGACGTCGCCGAGCTTGCCGGTCAGCGTCATCTTGCCCTTGCCCGGCACCACCGTGACCTCGGTCGGCAGCAGGTCGCCGCCGAACATCGTCACCGCCAGGCCGTTGGCCAGGCCGATCTCGTCGGCGGCCTCGCGCCGGTTCTCGCGGTAGCGCTCGACGCCGAGGTACTCGCCGAGCTTGTCGGGCGTGATCTGGTAGGTCCGGTCCTTCGGCTTGCCGGCGGCGAGCCAGTTCTTGGCGATCTTGCGGCTCAGGGTCGCGACCTCGCGCTCGAGGTTTCTGACCCCGGCCTCCTTGGTGTAGCGGTGGACGATCGTCCGCAGCGTCTCCTCGGGCAGATCGACCTCGAGGTCGGCGATGCCGTTGGCCTCGCGCTGCTTGGGGATGAGGTACTGGTTCGCGATCGCGATCTTCTCCCACTCGGTGTAGCCGGGCAGCTCGATGATCTCGAGCCGGTCCTGCAGCGGCAGCGGGATCGCGTGCTGCGCGTTCGCGGTGGTGATGAACATGACCTCGGACAGGTCGTAGTCGAGGTCGAGGTAGTGATCGTTGAAGGTGTGGTTCTGCTCGGGGTCGAGGACCTCGAGCAGCGCCGCCGCGGGATCGCCGCGGAAGTCCATCGACATCTTGTCGATCTCGTCGAGCAGGAACACCGGGTTGTTCGACCCGACCTTCTTGAGCGACTGGATGATCTTGCCGGGCAGCGCGCCGATGTACGTGCGCCGGTGGCCGCGGATCTCGGCCTCGTCGCGGACGCCGCCCAGCGACACCCGCACGAACTTGCGGCCGGTGGCGTTGGCGATCGACCGCGCCAGCGACGTCTTGCCGACGCCGGGCGGGCCGACCAGGCACAGGATCGGGCCCTTGAGCCGATCGACGAGCGCCTGCACCGCGAGGTACTCGAGGATGCGCTCCTTGACCTTCTTGAGGCCGTAGTGCTCGGTCTCGAGGATCTGCTCGGCCGCGACGATGTCGTGGCGGTCCTCGGTCTTGTCCTCCCACGGCAGCCCGACCACCCAGTCGATGTAGTTGCGCACGACGGTCGCCTCGGCGCTCATCGGGCTCATCATCTTGAGCTTGCGCAGCTCCTTGAGGCACCGCTCCTTGGCCTCCTTGGACATCTTCTTGGTGCGGATCTTCTGCTCCAGCTCGGCGAGCTCGTTCTTGAACTCGTCGCGGTCACCCAGCTCCTTCTGGATGGCCTGCATCTGCTCGTTCAGGTAGTACTCCTTCTGGGACTTCTCCATCTGCTTCTTGACGCGGGTCCGGATCTTCTTCTCCACCTGGAGGATCTCGATCTCGGCCTGCATCAGCTCGAACAGGCGCTCGAGGCGCTTGGTCGAGGATGGGGTCTCCAGCAGCTCCTGCTTGTCCTTCAGCTTGAGCTGGACGTGGGCGACGATCGTGTCGGCGAGCCGCGCCGGATCGTCGATCGTCTGGACGCTGACCAGCATCTCGGGCGGGATGCGCTTGTTGAGCTTGACGTAGGTCTCGAACACGGTCTGCAGCGACCGCATCAGCGCCGCGATCTCGACGCCGCGCTCGTCGGGCTCGACCAGATCCTCGACCTCGGCGACGAAGAACGGCGTGCTCTGCTCGAAGCCGACGATCCGGGCGCGCGACTTGCCCTCGACAAGCACCTTGACCGTGCCGTCGGGCAACCGCAGCAGCTGGATGATGTGGCCGATCGTGCCGACCGCGAAGATGTCGTCCTCGCGCGGGTCGTTGGTCTTGGCCTTGCGCTGGGCGGCCAGGACCAGCTCCTTGTCGCCGGCCATCGCCTCCTCGAGCGCGTTGATCGACTTCTCGCGGCCGACGAACAGCGGCACCACCATGTGCGGGAACACGATGATGTCCCGCAGCGGCAGCAGGGGGAGGCTCCGGCGGTCGTCAGCCGGGTCGGCGTCGTCGTCGCGCATTGCCGCATACTGTAGGGGCCGAGCGCGGGGGCGCAACATTGCGTCGTCCGGAGGGTTTTTCGAGGTGGTGCGGTACGATGACCACGCGATCCTGGGGTATCCGTACCGCTTCAAAACGCCCTGGACAGATCGAAATTACCAAGCGTTCACGCATATATACGGGGCAGCGCGTATTTTAGACCACGATCGTCGGTGGCGGCATGTCCGGTGCTGAGCCCAAGGGGTGCCCCCCATGGAGCCGCCCATCTACGAGGTCTACGTCATCCTGCACCCGGTGTCCGCGCGGCTCGCCGAGCTCGTGGCCTCGCTCGAGCCGCTGGTGTCGCCTGACGTCCCGCACCTCCACGACCTCGACCTCCGGTACCGGCCGTCCGCCGACACCGCGCTGATCGCGTTCCACTACGACGAGCGCGCGCTGACCGGCGAGGTCCTGCGCCGCCTGGACGACATCGCCCGCGGCGCCGGCGTCCGCATCGTCGACCCGGCGCGCCTGGGCGGCGACGAGCGGCGCGCGTTCTTCGAGGTCCGGCTGCCCCAGTTCACCTTGATCGCACGCGGCCTGCCCACCTTGCGCGACGCGGTGGCGGCGCTGGCGAGACACCTCGGCACGATCCCGCCACCCTTCGCGCGCGCCACGCCGCGCGAAGGCGTGGCCCGCCTCGGCGCTCCCCCGGCCGAGACGGTCGCCGCTCGCCCCCGCGAGCGCATGGTCGTGACGATCCCGCCACCGCCGCCACCGCTCGCGGTCTCGATGCCGCGCCCGCCGACGCTGCCGCCGGCGCCGGGCGACTCGCAGCCGGTCGTCATGGGCCGGCTGCCGCTGGAGCGCGGCACTCGCCCCGGCCCGCTGGCGCTGTCGGTCGAGGAGCGCGACCGCGCGACGCGCGGACTCGGCGTCACGCCGCGCGACGAGGTCCGCCGCCGCGCCGCCGCGCCGACCGCGCCGCTGCAGCCGCGCCGCGCCGGCAGCGAGCCGCCCGACGTCATCGTCGACGCCGGCGCGATCGAGGAGCCGCCGCCGACCAGCCTCGACATCCGGTTCCTGCGCGGCTGCGACTGGGTGCCGGCGCGGGTCCGCGCGCTCAGCGTGCGCGGCGCCTACGTCGTGACCAGCGCGCCGCCGCGCCTGGGCGACGCGGTCCACGTCTCGATCGGCTTCGCCGGCAAGACCGCGCTGGTGCGCGGCACCGTCTACCACGTGACCTCCGCCGAGGACGCGCTGTCGACCGGCGCCAGCGGCTTCGCGGTGCGCTTCCCCGAGTATGCGTGCCCGCCGCGGCAGCGGCTGATCGAGGTGCTGCTCGCGGCCCGCCACGCCGGCGTCACCGTGCGCCCGCCGCCCAACCGGACGTCGGTGCGGTTCCCGGTGCGATGGCCGGTGCAGCTCGCCGGCGCGATGGCGGCGTTCCGCGCCGCCGCCCACGACGTGTCGTCGGGCGGCTTCTTCGTCGCCACCGAGCGCGCGATCGACGTCGGCACCGAGGTGCAGTTCGCGGTGCCGCTCGACGTCAACGAGGTCCCGGTCGAGGGCCGGGCCCGGGTCGCACGCATCCAGGGCTCCGAGGTCGCGGCGCGCGGCATCCCCGGCGGCGTCGGCATGCAGATCGTCGCGATGGACGGCGTGCACCGCGCGGCGTGGGACCAGTTCCTGGGCCGGGTCCGCCGCCGCAGCGAGAAGCGCATCCTGGTCGGCGCGACCCCGGAGCGCCTCGACAGCCTGGTGACCGGGCTCGGCTCGGCCGGCTACGCGGTGACCGCGGGCAGCGATCCGGGCGTGCTGATGCGCCTCGCCGAGCTCGATCCGAACCCGCCCGACGCCGCGGTGATCGACGTCGAGCTCGAACAGCGCCACGCCGCGTCGGGCTGGCTCGAGCAGGTGTTCGCGGCGCGCCAGGTCCAGTGCCTGACCGTCCAGGGCGACGTGATCAAGGCCCGCGCGATGGTCGACGAGCTGTTGCTCGTCGACCAGCCGTAGCGTGGCCGGCGGCGCCGCCGCGGTGTCTCCGCGCAAGGTGTGCCGCCGGTTCACGGTGCATGCGCGCGTTCATGCCGGCGAGTGCGCGCGTGGTCCGACCCTTGGCCGGAGCCGGGCGCCAGGTGCCCGGAAGATCAGCGGGTTCGGGGCGGGGCTCAGAACTGGCGCCGGATGGCACGGCGGGTGAATTTGGTCCGGACGTCGCCGCCACAGGAGGAACCTCATGAACCTGCGCATCACCCTCGCCACCCTCGCCGCCCTCGTCGCCACGCCGGTGATCGCCGCAGCCCAGCCCAGCTCGGCGCCGCCCCCGCCGCCCGGAGGCGGGTACTACGCCGGCCAGCCAGCGCAGCCGACCGGCGGCTTCCACGACCGCCAGGGCCGCCCGATGCTCGGCTTCAGCATCGGCCTCGGCAACATGAAGGCCGACAACCAGGACGTGGTCTGCGGCACCTGCGACTACAACCCGATCGCGTTCGAGGGCGACTTCCACGTCGGCGGCATGCTGTCGCCGCGCTTCGGCCTGATGCTCGAGCTGCAGGCCAACGGCAAGGTCGTCGACGACTCGTCCTACGGCACCACCACGGAGACCCAGGTCGCCGCGATGATCGCCGGCCAGTACTGGGTCAGCCCGCGGCTGTGGCTCAAGGGCGGCATCGGCGCCGCCCACCTGTCGTTCGAGTACGACGACGGCTACTACACCGACAGCCAGCCGGTCGACGACGGCGCGGCGGTGATGGCCGCGGTCGGCTACGAGCTGGTGTCGGCGCGCACCTTCGGGCTCGACCTCCAGGGCCGCGTCATCAGCGGCGCCTACGACGGCATCGGCCAGAAGGTGACCTCGGCGACCGTCAGCCTGGGCTTCAACTGGTACGGCTTCGGCTACCACGGCGCGGTCGTGGTCGTCCCGTAGCCGCCGCGCACGGCGGACCCACCGGGTGACCGGATCACGAGGCGGCGCGAGCCGCCTCGTCGCGTTTTCGGCCGCGTCCGACGACGAGCGCCGGCCGCGGCTCAGCCGGCCGCGTTGGCTTCCTTGGTGTAGGTGATGATCGGCGGGGCGTGCTTCTCGATCACGTCCTCGTTGATCACGACCTCGCTCACCGACTGGCCCGGGGTCTCGAACATGATGTCGAGCAGCGCCGCCTCGAGGATGGCGCGCAGGCCGCGGGCGCCGCTCTTCTGGTTGTGCGCCAGCTCGGCGACCTTGTAGAGCGCGCCCTTGGTGAACTTGAGCTTGACCCCGTCCATCTCGAACAGCTTCTGGTACTGCTTGACCAGGGCGTTCTTGGGCTGGGTGAGGATCTGGACCAGCGCGTCCTCGTCGAGCTCGTGCAGCGGCGCGATCACCGGCAGGCGGCCGATGAACTCGGGGATCATGCCGTACTTGAGCAGATCCTCGGGCTGCACTTCCTTGAGCAGCTCCCAGCGATCCTTGGCCGCCGGCCGCTTCTGGCTGGCGCCGAACCCGATCACCTTCTGGCCGATGCGGTTCTCGATGATGTCCTCGAGCCCGACGAACGCGCCGCCGCAGATGAACAGGATGTTGGTGGTGTCGATCTGCAAGAACTCCTGCTGCGGGTGCTTGCGGCCGCCCTTGGGCGGCACCGACGCCATCGTGCCCTCGATGATCTTGAGCAGCGCCTGCTGGACGCCCTCACCGGAGACGTCGCGGGTGATCGACGGGTTGTCGCTCTTGCGGGCGATCTTGTCGATCTCGTCGATGTAGACGATGCCGCGCTGCGCCCGCTCGATGTCGTGGTCGGCGTTCTGCAGCAGCGAGACGATGATGTTCTCGACGTCCTCGCCGACGTAGCCAGCCTCGGTGAGGTTGGTGGCGTCGGCGATCGCGAACGGGACGTTGAGGATGCGGGCCAGGGTCTGGGCCAGCAGCGTCTTGCCCGAGCCGGTGGGGCCGAGCAGCAGGATGTTCGACTTCTGCAGCTCGACGTCGTCCTCCTCGGAGGCGGCGGGCAGCTTGGCGTCGATCCGCTTGTAGTGGTTGTGGACCGCGACCGAGAGGATCTTCTTGGCGCGCTCCTGGCCGATGACGTACTCGTCGAGGACCTTCTTGATCTGCGCCGGCTTGGGGATGGCCCCGCCGGCGTAGGTCTGGTCCTCCTTCTCGATCTCCTCGGCGATGATGTCGTTGCACAGCCCGATGCACTCGTCACAGATGTAGACGGTGGGGCCGGCGATCAGCTTCTTGACCTCCTTCTGGGACTTGCCACAGAAGGAGCAGGTCAACGAGGACGATCCGTCGCGCTTCTCGGC
The DNA here is from genome assembly GCA_020633495.1 of Kofleriaceae bacterium. Classification (GTDB taxonomy): domain Bacteria; phylum Myxococcota_A; class Polyangia; order Haliangiales; family Haliangiaceae; genus WYBA01. The sequence continues at coordinate 347,631 of JACKDR010000005.1, forward strand.
TGGGGGCATCGGCTTGGTGCGGATCCGCGATCAGGCGATCACTTCGCCTCGGGATCCTTCTTGTGGGGGACCACGACGTCGATCAGACCGTAGGCCTTGGCCTGGTCCGCCGACATGAAGTAGTCGCGCTCGGTGTCCTCGCGGATCTTCTGGACCGGCTGGCCGGTGTGCTTGGCCAGCAGCTCGTTGAGGGTCTCGCGGGTCTTGAGCAGCTCCTTGGCGTGGATCTCGATCTCCGTGGCCTGGCCCTGAAAGCCGGCCAGCGGCTGGTGGATCATGACCCGGGCGTGGGGCAGCGCCTGGCGCTTGCCCTTGGTGCCGCCCGCCAGCAGGAACGCGCCCATCGACGACGCCTGGCCCATGCAGATCGTGGCGACGTCGCAGCGGACGTACTGCATGGTGTCGTAGATCGCCAGGCCCGCCGAGACGTGACCGCCCGGCGAGTTGATGTAGATCATGATGTCCTTCTCCGGCTCCTCGGACTCGAGGAACAGGAGCTGGGCGATCACCACGTTGGCGACGTCATCGTTGATCTGCGTGCCGAGGAAGATGATCCGGTCCTTGAGGAGCCGGGAGAAGATGTCCCAGCCGCGCTCGCCGCGGTGGGTCTGCTCGATGACCGTGGGGATCAAGTAGCTGGAAGAAGTGATCATGACCTGCCCCCGACTGTACGAGCACCCCCCGCGAGGTGCAACGGACCGAATGGCTAGGATTGTCCGCTAGCCGTGATCACAGTCGGGGCCGTGGACGTGGCCCTCCTCACCGTGGTCGTGGGCGTGGCCGGCCGGCTCGGACGGGAGCGGCAGGTCCGACGGCGGCTCGGTGAGCTTGTCGACCTCGGTGATCTGCGCACGCGACACCAGCAGATCGAGGACCTTCTGGGTCTTGAGCTGCCACTGCGCGTTGTCGAGGCGGCCGTCCTTGGTCCACTCGGCGCGCAGCCGGCCCGGCGAGGTGTTGCGGCCCTTGGCGGCCTCGGCGATGTGGGCGTCGAGCTCCTCGTCGGTGACCGCGATGCCTTCCTTGTCGGCGATCGCCTCGAGCAGCAGCTGGCCGCGGACCTCGTCGGCGGCGGCGGGCCGCAGCTTCTCGCGCAGGTCCTCGGGGATCTCGACCTCCTCGCCGCGCTGGGGCGGGGGCATGCCGAGCATCGCGCGCAGCCGGTTGTACTGGACCTCGCAGCCGCGCTCGATCAGGCTCGACGCGACCTCGATCTGGTTGCGCTTGATCAGCTCCTTGAGCGCGCCCTGGCGGGTCTCGCTCTGGATGACCTCGGTCTCGCGGTCCTCGAGGTCCTTGCGCAGCGCCGCGCGCAGGCCGTCGAGGGTCTCGGCCTTGCCGGTGTCCTTGGCCAGCTCGTCGTCGAGCGCCGGGACGTCCTTCTCGCGGGCGTCGAGGATCGACACCACCAGCTCGGCCTTGCGGCCGCGCAGGCCCTCGTCGCGCCAGTCGTCGGGCACGTCGATCGAGATCGCCTTGTCCTTGGTGTCGAGCGGCACGCCGGTCATCGCGGCGGCCAGGCCGGGCAGCGGCTCGTGCTCGGTGTCGTCGAGGTCGAGGCCGAAGCGCGGCTGCGACACGTCGTGCTCGCCGATCTTGCCGTTGATGGTCAGCGCCAGGACGTCGCCGGCGCGGGTCTCGGTGCGGCCCTCGATGGGCTTGAGCTCGGTGTGCTCGCGCTGCAGCTGCTTGAGCGCCTCCTCGACGGCCTCGTCGGGGATCGCCAGCTTGCGGCGCTCGACCGGCATGCCGTCGTAGTCCTTGGCGACGACGTCGCCGCGGACCTCGACGATCGCCTCGTACGAGAACGGCTGGCCCTTCTTGACCTCGGCGCCCTTCTCGACCCGGGGCTCGGCGACGGCGGCGAGCTTGTGCTCCGCCGAGGCCGTGTAGAACGACTCGCGGACCAGCTGGTAGGCGACCTCGGCGTGGACCCGGGGCCCGTACATCTGCTCGAGGACCTGGCGGGGCACCTTGCCCTTGCGGAAGCCCTTGAGGTGGACGCCCTTGCCCAGCTCGCGGTAGGCGTCGCCCAGCTTGGAGCTGACGGTCTCCCAGGGGATCTCGACGATGAGCTTCTTCTCGACGGCAGAGACGTCTTCGATTCGAACCTGCATGGTGTCCTCGCGCGTGGAACGGGGTGGTTACCACGTCCGGCCCGCGGGAGGCCAGCGACCGGGTGGCCCACGCAGCGGCTTGCGAGCCCCGGTGAGGGGCGGCGCGTTGACACCCCGCCGGGATGCCCGTAAACGATAGGAATCCCGGTGCGATCCTCCCCGCTCGCAGGCGCGGCCCGCCGAGCCTGGTCCCGCGTCGCCGCGATCGTCGCGGCGCTGGGGGCGATCCTCGCGATCACGACCGGCCAGGTGCCGACCCGGGGCGTCGCCTACGACGCCCGGTCGTGCTGCTGCAACAAGGCCGGGCCGTGCCCGTGCCCGGGCCACCCACCTCGGCGACCACGACGCCGAGCCTGTCATGCGGTCGTGCGCCAGCGGCGGCCGCCAGTTCACGACCAGCCCGGCGCAGCTGTCGACGCCGCGCGCGGTGGCGGTGACGATCGTCGCCATGGCGACCCCGGTGGCCGCGCCGCCGGCGCTCGCCGCGCCCCATCCCGAGCCCGAGCCCAGCCGCCCACCGGGCCCCTCCTGACGCCGACGCGACGTTCGTTCTCACGTTCGTTCCGTCTGGTTCCCACGTCACGGAGGAGATCCGTCATGCGTCTGCGTCTACATCTCGTCTCGGCCCTCGTCGCCTCGCTCGCCCTCGCCACCTCGGTCACCGCCTGCGGCGGCGACGATACCGAGAGCTACGCCAACCTCGAGGAGTGCGTCACCGACCACACCGTCAACGAGGGCCTGAGCGAGGCCAACGCCATCACCACCTGCCTGCACGACCACCTCGACGTCACGTTCACGACCGTCCAGGAGTGCGTCGACTACGTCACCAACAACGGTGGCTACCCCGACTCGCGCGACGCCGCGTGCGCCGACCTGCTGTCGCAGCCGCGGATCGCGCCGTGACCCGGGCCGCCGGCGCGGCGGCGGCGCTGGCCGTCGCCGCGCTGGTCGGCTGCGGCGGCAACGCCCGGCCGACCCCGACCAACGCGACCTGCCCGTCGGACTCGACGCTGACGTACGAGAACTTCGGGGCGCCGTTCATGGAGGCGTACTGTACCCGCTGCCACTCCAGCGAGCTGCGGGGCGCCGACCGCCACGGCGCGCCGCTGTACCACGACTTCGACAGCCTCGGCGGCATCGTCGCGGTGGCCAACCACGTCGACTGGTACACCGCCGCCGGCCCGGACGCGATCAACGAGATCATGCCGCCCGACGGCGACACGCCCACCCTCGACGAGCGCTACCAGCTCGGCGAGTGGCTGGCGTGCGAGGTCGACCAGCGGCTGCACCCGCCCGATGCCGGGGTGCCCGACGCCGGCATGCCCGACGGCGGGCTGGTCGACGCCGGCGTGCCGGACGCCGCGCCGTAGCGGCGGCGCCCAGCGCCGCCGCCGTCGGTCACGGCGCGAACGGATCGGCCAGGGTCGGGTCGGTGAGGAACGCCTCGTCGGTCAGCGCCCGCAGGAACGCCAGCAGGTCGTCGCGCTCGCCGGCGTCGATCTCGAAGCCGGCGACCAGCGCGTTCTTGTTGGGGTTGAGCGCGCCGTCGCCGGCGTTCGGCCCGGTCGTGATCAGCCGGCCGCCGCGGGCGTACAGGTCGACGACCTCCTCGAGGGTCGCGACGCTGCCGTCGTGCATGTACGGCGCGGTGACGCCGATGTTGCGCAGGGTCGGCGGCCGGAACCGACCGCGGTCCATGGGATCGAGGGTGAACTCGTAGAGGCCCTGGTTGCCCGCCGGATAGCCGCCGTCACCGATGTTGTAGAGGCCGTCGTTGAAGTAGTGGACCGCGGGCTCGGACTGGGTGGCGTGGTCGACGGCGATCGTGAAGTTGAAGCCGCCGTGGCAGTGGAAGCACTCGAGCCGCTCCGAGAAGAACAGCTCGTAGCCGCGGCGCTCCTGGTCGGTGAGCGCGGTGGCGTCGCCGCGGCGGAACCGGTCGACCGGCGAGTCGCCGCTGATCAGCCGGCGCTCGAACGCGCCGATCGCGGCGATGACGTGGCCCCAGGTGAACAGCTCGGTCTCGCCGGGGAACGCGGCCGCGAACCGCGCCGGGTAGTCGGCGTCGGCGGCGAGCCGGTCGAGGATCTCCTGGGCGTGGGCGCTGGCGCCGAGCTCGATCGGGGTCTCGCCGAACAGCGGCACCGCGGCCTGGGCCTCGAGGGTGCCGAGCAGCGGGTTGGCCCAGGTCTGCACCGGGTTGTACGCGACGTTGGTCAGCGACATCGAGTTGCGGGCCAGGATCGCGCCCTCCGAGCCGAGGCCGGTGTCGCGGCCGTCGGTGAAGGCGCGGGCCTGGTCGTGGCAGCCCGCGCACGCCTGGGTGCCGTTGCCGGACAGGCGCTTGTCGTAGAAGAGGTAGCGGCCGAGCTCGGCGAGCTCGGCGGTGAGGCGCTCGCCGTCGGGCAGCCGTGGCACCGGGAACCCCGGCGGCAGCTCGAAGGGCCAGGTCACGCCGGGGTCGGCGTCGACGTCCGGCTGGGCGTCGACGGTCCCGGCGTCGGGATCGGGATCCTGATCCGGCGCGTCGTCGCCGCACCCCGGCAGGGCGCAGACGATGATCGCGGCGGCCGCGACGGCGAGGTGGCGCATGGCTCACTCCACCGTGAACAGCGCCTGGGAGCCCGCCGCGGTCCCCTGGTAGGCCAGGCCGAGCAGCGGGAACACGAACGTGCACTCGGGATCGTCGGGGAACGACTGGCAGCCGGGCGCGGTCGCCGCGGTGTTGGCCGAGACGTCGACGGTCGCCAGCACCGGGCCGATGTCGGCGACGATCGTGTCGGCCGACGGGTCGAACGACGCGAGCGTGATGTCCATGATGTTGGGGTTGACGCACGCGGTGTCGGGCGGGGTCTCGGGGGTCGCCGAGGTGCACCCGGTCGAGCCCAGGTGGACGTTGAACGGGTTGCCGCCGACGACGCCGTCGATGCGCAGGAACTTGTAGCCGGCGCGCCAGCTCCAGTACATGCCGGTGGCGTCGAGCGGCGGCGCCGCGGTCGTCGGGTCGAGGTGGTTGAGCGCGAACGGCACGCCGACCTTGAAGACGACGCCGTCGTAGGAGCCCGGCGGCACGGTGCCGGTGATCGCGGTGTGGGTGCCGGCGTTGCCGGTCTGGCACTCGGCGGTGCCGTCCTCGAAGTCGACCATCGCCAGGCCGGCGGCGGCGTTCTGGTTGGCGTCGTCGTCGAGGGTCACCGGCACCGGGGCGCCGCCGCCAGCGGGCACCAGCGCGAGGTCGTGGACGTAGAAGCGGAACTCGGCGCCGACGTAGTCGGAGGCGGCGCTGCCGATCCCGGTGTAGGTCTGGCCGCAGGCGAAGGCGGTGCCGCCGACGCGCGCGGCGAACTGGATGGCCACGGCCTGGGGCCCGGCGTCGGCGGGCTCGGCGTCGGGGGTCGAGGTGCTGGCGTCGACGTCGTGGTCGTGGTCGTGGTCGGCCTCGTCGTCGCCGCAGGCGGCGATCAGAGGCAGGGCGAGCGAGGCGATGAACAGGGACTTCGAGACGGACGAGAGACGGGTGGTCATGGAAGCTGGCTCCGCGCGTGCTGGCACGCGCACGGGCACGCCGCGACGATGGATCGAGCGACCGATCGTTCACGACGGGCGGGTCGAAGAGAGACGAAGGTTCGGGATGGACGCTTCGTCAGACCCGCGGCGGCCCGGTCGGCGGCGCGGTCGGCGCGGCCTCGATGGGCGTGACCAGCGTGAACAGCGGCGGAGCCTGCGTGCGAGACGCGGGCTCGACGTGGCGAACCGGCGGGATGATCGCCGGCGCGGTGGCGTCGTCGACGAGGGTGCCAGCGGCGCCGCAGCCGCCCAGGCGATCGTGGCCGTCGTGGTTGGCGGCGCGCGGGTGACCGGCGGGGCACGCGGGGCAGCCGCAGTCGACGTGGGCGTCGTGCGGCCCGCAGCAGCAGCGGACGTGGGCCTCGACCACGCCGTGCCGCAGCTGCGGGACGACGATGAAGGCCAGCGCGACCATCAGCCGCGCGATCGCGTGAGGGAGGCGCAACGCGACAGCAGTATCGCCAGCGGGAGCGGCACTGGCAAGCTGCGCGATGGTCGCAGGGGCTGACAGGACGTGACCCGCGCGTCGCCTCCGGCGATCACGCAGAGGTCCGTGTGACAACGTGTCAGCCGCGCGGCCGCGCGACCTGCGTTGACGGGATCGCGCGCGGTCGCTAGCCTGCGACGACGCATGGTCGCCCGGTTGCTGCAGACGTTCGCGCTCGTCGGCCTGGTGGTCGCGGCGTTCGTCGTCGAGCCGGTGCTGGCCCAGGCCAGCGCCGGCGTGCGCCGCGACCGGGTCGCGTGCTGCTGCCCGGACCCGGCGACGTGCAAGTGCCACGATCACCAGCGTGGCGGCGAGCCGCGCGACCACGCGCAGCTCCGCAAGTGCGGCGACAGCGGCGTGCGGACCGCGCCGATCGTGATCGCGGCGCTGCCGCTGCCGCCGGTGGCGATCGTCCTGGTCGCCCCGGCGGCGCGCCCGACGCCGGCCGTCGCGGTGGAGTCGCCGCGACGCCGCGTCCCGACCGGCCCCGAGCCGCCGCCGTTCTAGGCGGTCCCGCCCGAGCTCCGACGCCTCTCGGCGTCTCTCCATCGGTCCAGGACTGCGACCGTGCGCGCGCCGGGTGATCTCGCCCGGCGATCGCGCACCGAGGACATCGTCATGCATCTTCGCGTGCGACGCGGCGTGACCGCGATCGCTGACCACCTCCGCGCCGTTGCGCGGCCGCTGGGCCTGTGCCTGCTCGGCCTCGCCGCCTGTGTCGACGCCACCGGCGGACCGCCCACCGGCGCGACCTGCCCGCCCGACGGCACCACCCTCACCTACGACAGCTTCGGCGCCCCGTTCATGGCGACCTACTGCACCCGCTGCCACGCCACCACGCTGCGCGGCGCGGACCGTCAGGGCGCGCCGCTCTACCACGACTTCGACTACTACGGCGGCGTCATGGCGGTCGCCCGCCACATCGACGAGTGGACCGGCGCCGGTCCCGACGCCACCAACACCCAGATGCCACCCGACGAGCCCGCGCCCTCGCTCGAGGAGCGCCAGCAGCTCGCCGAGTGGCTGGCCTGCGAGCTCGCCAACCGCTGATCCCACGGAGCCCCATGCGAACCTTCCTCCTCTCCCTGTCCCTGATCGCCGCGCCGGCGCTCGCCGCGTGCGGCGGCGACGACGGCCACGATCACGACCACGACGTCGTCGACGCCAACCCCGGCGCGCCCGACGGCGGGCCGCCCGACGCCGAGGTCGCGGCCGCGGTCGAGACCATGACCTTCACCCTGGCACCCGGCGTCTTCGCCGAGGGCTCGTTCACCGCCGGCGCCGGCGACCGCGTGGTCATCGAGCTCGGCGCCGCGACGCCGATCATCGCGTGGAACGTCCACGGCCACGTCGGCGGCGGCACCCAGACCATCATCGAGGGCGACAACGAGCAGACCGTGACCTACGAGTTTTCGCCCACCGAGACCGGCGACTGGTTCGTCATGCTCGGCAACAGCGGCGCCGACACCGCCGACTTCACCGCGACGCTGTCGTTCTACGGCGACGCCAGCTTCGGGCAGTGGCTATGACCCGGCGCGGCCCCCTGCTGCTGTCACTCGGCGCGGTCGCGATCGCCGCCGCGCTCGCGGTCACCGGCACGTCGTGCGGCGGCGATCCGGCGTGCGGCGAGCACAGCCACGATCCGACCTGCGCCGCGTGCACCGGCGACGAGGACGTCGCCGCCGCCGGCACCACGGTCGCCGGTGACGACGGCGTGTTCTCGATCGAGCTGGTCACCGCCAGCGAGCAGTTCACGCCCGGCAGCCAGTCCATCGTCATCCGCGTCGTCGATGGCGACGGCGCGCCGGTCGACGGCGTCAGCTTCGACCACATCGAGGTCACCGGCAACGGCCACGGCAGCCCGCTGGTCCCCGACGCGACGCCAACCGGGACCGCCGGCGAGTACGAGATCACGATGATCGCGTACCTCGAGCCGGTGCCGTCTCAGCTGACGTTCACGATCTCGGCCGGCGGCGCCAGCGACGTCGTCGTCTTCGAGTTCTGCGTGGTCGAGGCGCCGGCGGCTTGACCGGGGCGGGGCGGCGGTGGACCGCGCGGCGCGCCACGCTGGTGGCGGTCGCGCTGTACGTGGCGCTGGCGGTGGCCTCGACCTGGCCACTGGCGCGCCGCGCCGCCACCACCCTGCCCCTGGGCACCGACACCTCCGCGACCGTGCCGTTGGTGTCGGCGTGGGCGCTGGGCTGGACCGCCGACCGGGTGCCGCACGGCCTCGCCGGTTACTGGGCGGCGCCGATCTTCCATCCCACCGACGACGCCTTCGCGCTGTCGGAGCCGATGCCGCTGGTCGGCCTGGTCATGGCGCCGGTGACGTGGCTGGGCGGCGCCGCGCTGGCGCACAACCTGTGGCTGCTGCTGGCGCTGGTCCTCGACGGCGTCGCGCTGCGTGGCCTGGCCCGCGCGGTCGGCGCCGGGCCGCGCGCCGCGCTGCTCGCCGGCGCCGGCGGTGTCCTGTTGCCGTTCGCCCACAACGAGCTCGGCGTGCTGGCGCTGGTGCCGGTCTTCGGCATCGCGTGGACCCTGCAGGCGACGCTGGCGGTGGCGCGGGCGCCGTCGGCGCGGCGGGGCGCGTTGCTCGGGATCGCGGTCGGCGTGACCTACCTGATCTGCGCGCAGACGGCGGTGTTCGTCGTGCTCGCCGCGGCCGCGCCGGCGGCGTGGCGACTCCGGCGCGGGCTGGGCGCCCGCGCCACCTGGATCGCGGCCGCCGCGGCGGCGGCCGCGGTCGCGGCGCGCTGATCCTGCCGGTCGCGGTGGCGCAGGCGCGCGCCACCGCGCGCCACGACCTCACCCGCACCACCGACCGCATCGCCAGCGGCGGCGCCACCGGCTGGTCGTGGCTGCGCGCGCCGGCGCAGCGCGCGGTGACGGTGCCGACGGTGAAGGTCGCCGACGAAGGCCAGCGCAGCCTGTTCCCCGGCTGGCTCGCGCTCGGGCTCACCGGGGTGGCGCTCGCCGGCGTGCGACGGCGACGCCGCGATGGCGCGGCCGGGTCCACGACGCCGGCGACGACAGAGACGACGTCGGCGGCGACGTCGGCGACGACGACGACGTGCGACGTCGAGCTGATCGCGTGGACCGGCGCCGCCGCGGTGGTGCTGTCGCTGGCGCCGCGGATCCCGGGGATCGCCGCGGCCATGCACCACACGCCGGGCCTGGCCCAGATCCGCAGCTTCTGGCGCATCGGCGCGGTCGCCCACGTCGTGATCGCGATCCTGCTCGCGCTCGGCGCCGAGGCCCTGGCCGCGCGCTGGCGCGACCGGCCGCGCCGGGTCGCCGCCGCCTGGGTGGTCGGCGCGCTCGCGGTGATCGAGCTGTGGCCGGCGCCGCAGCGGCTCGCCCCGGTGCCCGATCGCGCCGATCACGCCGCGCTGCTGGCGTGGCTCGACCGCGACGTCGCCGCCGACGCACCCCTGGCCGTCCTGCCCGGCCCGAGCAGCGGCCACGTCGAGGACTTCGAGGCCGAGGCCCGCGCCATGTACGTCGGGCTGTGGCACCACCACCCGCTGACCGGCGGCTACTCCAGCTACTTCCCGGCCGAGCACGACGCGCTGTACCGCGACCTCCGCGGCTTCCCGTCGAAGAAGGCGACCGCGGCGCTGCGCGCCGTCGGGGTCGATCACGTGCTCGCCGACGCCGCGTGGCTCGACGGCGGCGGCCGGCGGCAGCGCCTCGCCGGCGCCGGCTGGCGGGTCGCGTTCCACGACGACCAGCTCGGCGTCGACGGGCTGGTGGCGACGGCGGCCGCCTCCAGCGGCTCAGAAGTGGACCGCGACGTCGAGGACGGCGCGGATCCGGAACGGCTCCCCGGTCACCGGTAGCTGCACGGTGAAGCCGGCGTCGCGCCGCCGCGCCGACCAGCGGGCCCCGACGCCGACCGCGATGCGATCGACGCCGGTGCCGATCGGCGTCGCCGCGGTGACCTCGAGCGCGGCGCGCAGCCGGCGCGCCAGCCGGCGCTCGGCGCGCAGCGCGCCGGCGACCTCCTCCTGGTTCATCGGCGCGACCACCGGCGGCTGGTGGACGTGGCCGGCCTCGATGCCGAGGGCGCGACCGTAGGTGAGCGACGCCGTGACGTCGACGGCGCCGCCGGTGACGCCCAGCCACGCCATCGGCATGACCATGACGTGGCCCATGCCGAGCAGCGCGTACCTGTCGCCGGTGGGCAGGCTCGCCATCACCATCGCGCCGGCGTTCCAGCGCGGCCGCGCGACGAGCGTGGCGCCGAGCTGGCCGGTGACGTCGCCGACGCCGTCGAAGGTGAGGCCGAGCAGCTCGAGGTGGTAGAAGGACAGCGCGACCTCGGCGGCGACGCGGCGCCAGCGCGCGCCCAGCCGCACGCCGGCGCCGGCGTAGGCACCGCCGACGACGTTGGCGGTCTCGGTGGTGAGCGCGGCGGTGAACGGCGGCGGCGCGGCGTGGCCGTGGTGGTGGCCGGCGCCCATCGCGTGGTGCTCGTGCTGCGCGCGCGCGGTGGCGCCGACGCCCAGCGACGCGGCCGCGGCGGCCACCGCGACCAGCACGGGCGCCGACCGGCCGGCGCGGCGGTGGCGAGAGGGGCGGTCGTGGACCCGACCGGAGGCGGACACATGGCGAGCTCCAGCGCCGGGCCGGGCCGGCGCGCAAGGTTCCAGAGGGAACGCGGCCGGGTGGCCGCGTCGGCCCGTGGTGGCGCCGAGGCGCGCGCGGGCCGGGCCGGATCTCGCCGGGCGCTCGAACGGCGGCGTCGACGGGACGACGACGCGCGACCGCGGCGGCGCGGTCGCGGGCGCCGCCGGCACGGTCATCGCGGCCGGGGCCACGAGCCGCGGCGCCGCGACGTCGACGGTGATCGCCGCGGCCAGCACCGGCGCGACGACCGCGCCGTCGCGCGCGCACCGGCGCAGGTCGGCCTGCCCGGCGGGCGAGCCGCCACGATCGCCGTGATCGTGGCACGGGCACACCGACGGATCGGGGCAGCAGCAGCTCAGGCGCCCCCACTGGACGCCGGCGCTCGCCACCGCCCGCACCGGCTGCGCGACGAACGCGCCGACGATGACGACCAGCAGCGCGAGGCGATCCAGCAGGCGACGGGACATCCGCACCTCGACGCTAGCGGGCGAACCCGGGAGCGTCAACCGCGGCCGCCGAGCCCGGCCGTGCGGTCGATTGCCGCCCGCGCGACGGCGGCGCGCGGCGCCGCGCTCAGCGCGCGAGCACGTACGTCGGCTCGCCGCCGACGATGCGCCCGGGGGCGACGATGTCGAGGCCGTAGGCGCCGAGCTTGGCGATCAGCTGCTCCATCCAGCCCACCGGATCGGCGACGCCGACCAGCGCGCCGATCTCGCGCGCCGACAGGTAGTCGCGCTCGCCGAGCGCGTTGAGGACCTCGCGCTCGTGGCTCGAGATCTCGAAGGCCGACGGCACCGTGCGATCGCCGATGCGCGCCAGCTGGCTGGCGACCGCGGGCCGCAGGCCGAGCCGGATCACCGCCGACTGCGCGCCGGCGCCGGACTCCCAGCCCAGCGCGGTGCGCGCGCCACCGTCGGGCGCGGGCGCCCGCTGCATCGGCATCGGCGAGGTCCAGCCGCGCCGGCGCCGCATCTGCGACGACGACGCCGACGACGGCGACGCCGCGGCCATCGGCGGCGGCGTCGGCATGCCCGAGGGCGGGACGACGTCGACGGCGCGGGGCTGCACGACCTCGGCGACCGCGGCGTAGGGGACGTAGGTCGCGGCCTGGGCGCGGGCCGGCGGCGGGGCCTGGCCCGCGACGCCGTAGCTGCCGTGCGCCGGCACCGATCCGCCCGGGTCGCCGCCCCACGCCGGCGCCGACACCTGCGACGCCGCCACCATCGGCTCGTAGTAGCCGCCGGGCTGGGGCTGGCGCTGGGCGCCGGGCGCCCAGTTGTCGGTGCGCTTGCGCTCGAATGCCGACGCCTCGTCCTGCAGGCGCGGCGGGTTGCCCTTGCTGCCGGCCATCCGCTTGGCGGCGAGCTGCAGCTGCTCGGAGATCTCCTGGGCGCGCCCGTCCACCGGCGGGTGGACGTGGATGCCCCACGAGCCGTTGGGATCGACGCCGGCGGGGCCGATCGCCAGCTCGACGCCGTGCAGGACGATCGTCGGCCGGGTCTGATCCGGACTCTCGGCGTAGGCGCGCATCAGCACGCGCTGCTCGGCCCACTGCTCCGCGACCACCATCACCGACCGGTACCGGATGGGCGGCGTCGCCGGGCTGCGGATCCACTCGTCGACGATGCGGATGCGCGGCATGTCCCCTGGCGGCGAGCATACACCCGGTGCGCGCTCGCCTGGTACCGTCCGGGCTGTGTCGAGCGCCACGCCGCAGGACGATGCACGCACCCGACGGCTGACCGCGCGCGTCGGGCTGGTCGTGCTCGCCGGCGCGCTGGCGCTGCTGGTGGCGCGCGCCGGTGCCCCCGGCTGGGGTGACGCCGCCGACGCCGCGGTGGCCGCGTACCGGGTCGAGGCCGGCGGTCCCCCGGGGGCGCCGGGGGCGGTGATGGTGGGCAAGCTGGCTACCCTGGTGCCGGTGGGTGACCTCGGCTTCCGGGTCGCCGCGGTGGCGGCGCTCGCCGCGGTGATCGCGCTGGCCGGGATCATCGCGCTGGGCCGGGCGCTGGTCGCCGACGAGCCGCTGGCCGCGACCGTGGGCGCCGGCGTCGCCGCCACCGCGCCGGTGGTGACCGCGGCCGGCGCCCAGGCCGGCG
>JACKDR010000050.1 GCA_020633495.1 Kofleriaceae bacterium
AGAAGTCGACGAACACGCCGAGGCTGGCGCCGACCGTGAAGCCGTCGCCCTCGTGGCGCGCCAGGGTCTGCCCGGTCGCGTCGGCGAGCTCGCTCGTCATCGACGGGTAGTAGCCGCCGCGCAGCTCGAAGAAGCAGCCGCTCACGCACAGGGCGAGCAGCGCGGGCGCCCCTCCCCCCACCAGGCCGCGACGACGCATCTCCTCCACGGTACCGCGACGCGGCCCCCGGCCTCAACGGCCGCGGCCCTCGGCGCCGATCGTGCCGCCGGTGCGCGAGCTGCGCACGGGCGGCGCAAACCACGGCGCGGATCGCGGATCTCGTGGGCTTGCGCCCTGGTACGGCGGCTGCACCAGGTTCCGGGCGATGCAGCTCGTCCTCCCATCCGTCGCCGCACCGCGGGGCGCCACCACCGACCGCGGGCCGATCCGCCCGCTGCCGGTCGATCTCGACGCCTGGCGCCACGCGGTGGTCGTCGCCGACCTGCCGGCGGCCCGGGTCCGGGTCCACGCGATCGTCGAGGCCGAGACCGCCGCCGGCTGGCCGTGCACGCTGGTCCGCTCGGACCTGCTGGACGACGCCGGCGCGGTGATCGCGCGCCGCCTCCACGGCCTGTACCGGCTGATCGATCGCGGCTGCGTGGTCACGGTGACCGGCGCCGACGCCGACGCGGTCGATGCCGCGCGCGCCGACCTGCTCGCCGCCGACGTCGACTGGCGCAGCGACGAGCTGGTCGCGCTGGCGCAGCTGTGGGAGCCGGCGTGACGGCGCGCTTCGAGGACTGGCCGCGGGTGCGGGTCGCGGACGGCGTGCTGCTGAGCGACCCGCGCGGCGCCGCGGCGGGGCTGGTGCGGATCCGCCGGGCGCGCGCGCCCCGCACGCTGCGCGCGGTGCTCGCCGAGGCGTGCGCCTGCCCCGGCGCGCGGCTCGACGCCGCCACCGCCGAGGTCCAGGCCGTCGTCACCGACGCCGCCGAGCACGGCGTGATCGCGCGCCTGCGCGCGGCCCCGGGCGTCACCTGCGAGCCCGATCGCCTGATCGCGATCGTCCACGGCGAGCGCGCGCAGATCCAGCTCGAGGGCTGCTGCGCCGCGCCGGCAGAGGCCGCCGGGTTCGAGCGCGCGTTCGAGGCGCTGGTCCGTGGCACCGTGACCGGCGAGCCGCCACTGCGCCGGCGCCTGTTCGGGTACCAGCCGCCGCGGGGCTGGCACGGCGTGCGCCGCGCGTGCGCTACCGTGTGGCTGCCGCCGGGCTGCCCGCGCGAGCCCGGCGCGCTCGCCGTGTACGACGCGACCCCGGTGGCGGCGACCGCGGCGCGCCGCACCCACGCGCTCCTCGCCGGCCCGCCCGCCGGCGCCGGCGAGCCCATCGTCGTCGGGCCGTGGCGCGACGCCACGATCTGGCGCGGCGCCGACGCCACGATCGTGCGCTGCCGCGACGCCCGCTTCGAGTACGAGCTGCGGCTCGACCACGGCGGCGACCCCGGCCGCCACGGCGACGCCTTCGACGGCGTCCTGCGCTCGGTGACGCCGGTGCCGAGCCCGGCGCGCGCCGAAGCCACGGCCACCAGCGACGCGGAGTTCGCGTGGGCGATCTGAGCGACGCGATCGACGAGGTCACGGCGTGGCGACGCCTCGAGGTCGCCGACGGCGTCGTGCTGATCGCGCCCGACGCCGGCCGCCGGATCCGCGTGCGCCCGCGGCTCCCCGGCCGCCGCCTCGACGCGCTGATCAATGCGCAGCTCGTGGAGCTGGGCGCCCGCGCGACCACCAGCGTCGCGCGACGCCGGGTCGTGACCGATCACGGCGAGCTCGGGGCGGTCGCGTCGGTGACCGCGCGCCGCGGCGACGCCGCGCTCGAGCTCGCGCTGGCCGCGACCGGCGGCGACCCGCTGTTCGTCGTCGACGGCGTCGCCGCCCCCGGCGCCGGGATCGCGGCGATGGTCGAGGCCCTCGCGATCGCGTGCGACCCCGGCCTCGGCGCGATGCGGAGCCGGATGTTCGTGTACGCCGCGCCCGCCGGATGGCGCGGGCTGCGGCGCGACGCCGCCAGCCTGTGGCTGCACCCCGCCTACCCCCGGGTGCCGTCGATCATCACCGTGCACGACGCCCGGCCGTTCACCACCGGCGCCGCCGAGCAGCTCCACCGCCGGCTCCACCTGCGGGTCGACGACCGCTCGACCGAGGCGCCGGACGCGCCGGTCACGGTGGTGTCCGACGGCGGCCTCGAGGGCCGGCTGCGCACCGTGCGCGCCGCCGGCGGCGACGGCCGACCCACGATCGCCCGGGCGGCCGCGTTCGGCGACGATCACTTCGTGTACCAGGCGACGTTGACCGCGCCCGTCGACGACGCGGTCGGCGAGGCCGCGTTCGAGCGCGTGGTGCGGTCGTTCCATCCCCTGCCGGTGGCGGTCGAGCGCGCCCCCGGCGGGCTCGACCACTGGGTCGACTAGCGGCTCGCCGAGGAGGACTCTCGATGGATCCAGAAGACCTGCAGTGCCGCGCCGACGCGATCATGTGCGGCCCCGGCGACCTCCCGGTCGGGCCGCCGGCGCCGCGACCGGCGCCCGCCCCGGCCCCGGCGCCCGCGCTCGACGACGCCGCCGGCGACCTGGTCGACGGCCGCGGACCGCTGCTCGACCTCGGCCCGGCGCGACACCCGCCCATGATGGACCTGGGCCCGCCCGGGCCGCCCGCGCCCGCGCCCCAGGTCCCGACCGACGACGAGCTGCCGCTGCTGCTCGACCCACCGGCGCGACCGGCGCCGACGCCCGGGCCCGCGCCGATTCCCGGGCCGGAGCGGCCGGTGCATCCGCGCGATCGCGAGCGCAGCCAGCCCAACTTCGCGGTCGCGCAGGCCGGCGACCACGGGCCGTACGCATTCGCCGGGTACGGCTCCGGCCTCGACGACAACGGGGTGTCGTTCGGCGTCGGGCTCGCGCACGGCCACGACGGCAGCTCGACCTACGACCTCGGGATCCAGGGCGGCATCGGCCACCACGAGGATCTCGACGGCAACCAGTACGAGGGCCTGTTCCACCTGCACGGCGGCCTGCGCGGCGACGCCCACGACGAGGACATGCCGGGCCCCGGCTCGCCGCTCTACGACGGCGCGATCGACGGCGGCGGACCGTCGTTCGACGTCGGCATCTACGACGACGGCGACACGTTCAACTTCGGTGCGCAGGCCGGCATCGCCGACGCCGCGATGCAGCTGGGCACCACCCCGAGCGCCGACCGCGACGCCGACACCTCGGTGCGCCTCGGCGGCTCCGAAGGCGTCGGCTTCGGCGGCCGCATCCACCACGGCGACGCCGACGGCGACGGCATCGCCGAGGGTGGGTTCGGGATCGACGCTGGCCCGCTGTCACTCGACGTGCGCAGCGAGCTGATCGGGCGGGCCTGGAACTGGGTCACGCAGTGAGCGGCGCGCGGCGCCGGCCCGATCGGTGCGGCTCGTCACGCGGACCCGACGGTCACCCCTGGCCAGGGAGCACTGCGATCTCCAACTGTTGAGCGGCGGTGCGGCGCCGCGACGCGACCACGCGCCGCAGCCGCGGCGGCCCGCGTGGCGTGCACCGGGGGATGGATCCTGGTACGGCCGCGGGGTAGCGTGAGACATGCACTGTCTGCACGCGCGGTGGGGTGTGTGGGTGTCCTGCTGCACGCTCGCCGCGGTCCTGGCCGCGGGCTGTGGCGATGATCAGCGCCCGCCCGAGGACCACGCGCCGACCGTCGCTGACGTGTCGGTGTCGACGCCCGAGGACGTGCCGATCACGGTGACGATCGACGCCAGCGACGAGGACGGTGACCTGGTCGCGCTCACCGTCACCGAGCCGAGCCACGGTGCCTTGACCGTGAGCGGCCTGGCGGTCACCTACACGCCGGAGGCCGACTTCTCCGGCACCGAGGACCTCACCGTCACCGCGACCGCCGGCGGGCTCAGCGCCACCGCCGCGCTCGAGATCGTCGTGACACCGGCCAACGACCCGCCGGTCGCCGTCGACGACGAGCGCGCGGCGGTCGAGGACCAGGTCCAGGTGATCCCGGTCGCGCTGCTGCTCGCCAACGACAGCGACCCCGACGGCGACACCCTCGCGGTCACCGCGGTCGCCGAGCCGATGGGCGGCGTGGTGGCGCTGATCGACAGCAACGTCGAGTTCACCCCGAGCCCCAACTTCATCGGCGACGCCACGTTCACCTACACGATCAGCGACGGGCAGGCGACGGACAGCGCCACCGTGACCCTGCAGTTCGGCGCCGTCAACGACGCGCCCGTCGCGGTGGACGACGCCGCGACCACCGCCGAGGACACCGCGGTCGCGATCACCGGCGCGACCCTGAGCGCCAACGACACCGACGCCGACGGCCAGGCGCTCGACGTCACCGCGGTCGGCAACGCCGTCAACGGCACGGTGACCCTGGCGGCCGGCACCGTCACCTTCACCCCCGCCGCCGACTTCAACGGCGCCGCCAGCTTCGAGTACACGGTCAGCGACGGCGCCGCCACCGACACCGGCCTGGTCACCGTCACGGTCACCGCCGTCAACGACCCGCCGGTCGCGGCCGACGACGCCCGCTCGACCGCGGAGGACACGGCGGTCGCGATCACCGGCGCGTCACTGGTCGCGAATGACACCGACATCGACGGCGGCGCGCTGTCGGTCACGGCCGTCGGCAATGCGGTCAACGGTACCGTCGCGCTCGCCGCCGGCACCGTCACCTTCACCCCCGCCGCCGACTTCAACGGCGCCGCCAGCTTCGAGTACACCGTCAGCGACGGCGCCGCCACCGACACCGGCCTGGTCACCGTCACCGTCACCGCCGTCAACGACCCGCCGGTCGCCGTCGACGACGCCCGCTCGACCGCGGAGGACACCGCGATCGCGATCACCGGCGCGTCGCTGGTCGCCAACGACACCGACATCGACGGCGGCGCGCTGTCGGTCACGGCCGTCGGCAACGCGGTCAACGGCACCGTCGCGCTTGCCGCCGGCACCGTCACCTTCACCCCCGCCGCCGACTTCAACGGCGCCGCCAGCTTCGAGTACACGGTCAGCGATGGCGCGGCCACCGACACCGGCCTGGTCACCGTCACCGTCACCGCCGTCAACGACCCGCCGGTCGCCGTCGACGACGGCCGCTCGACCGCGGAGGACACGGCGGTCGCGATCACCGGCGCGTCGCTGGTCGCCAACGACACCGACATCGACGGCGGCGCGCTGTCGGTCACGGCCGTCGGCAACGCGGTCAACGGCACCGTCGCGCTCGCCGCCGGCACCGTGACCTTCACCCCCGCCGCCGACTTCAACGGCGCCGCCAGCTTCGAGTACACCGTCAGCGACGGCGCCGCCACCGACACCGGCCTGGTCACCGTCACCGTCACCGCCGTCAACGACCCGCCGGTCGCCGTCGACGACGCCCGCTCGACCGCGGAGGACACGGCGGTCGCGATCACCGGCGCGTCGCTGGTCGCCAACGACACCGACATTGACGGCGGCGCGCTGTCGGTCACGGCCGTCGGCAACGCGGTCAACGGCACCGTCGCGCTCGCCGCCGGCACCGTGACCTTCACCCCCGCCGCCGACTTCAACGGCGCCGCCAGCTTCGAGTACACCGTCAGCGACGGCGCCGCCACCGACACCGGCCTGGTCACCGTCACCGTCACCGCCGTCAACGACCCGCCGGTCGCCGTCGACGACGCCCGCTCGACCGCGGAGGACACCGCGATCGCGATCACCGGCGCGTCGCTGGTCGCCAACGACACCGACGTCGACGGCCAGGCGCTCACCGTCACCGCGGTCGGCAACGCGGTCAACGGCACCGTCGCGCTCGCCGCCGGCACCGTCACCTTCACCCCCGCCGCCGACTTCAACGGCGCCGCCAGCTTCGAGTACACCGTCAGCGACGGCGCCGCCACCGACACCGGC
Source organism: Kofleriaceae bacterium (assembly GCA_020633495.1). Lineage (GTDB taxonomy): Bacteria > Myxococcota_A > Polyangia > Haliangiales > Haliangiaceae > WYBA01. Next base: position 5,929 of record JACKDR010000050.1, read on the forward strand.
CTGGTCACCGTCACCGTCACCGCCGTCAACGACCCGCCGGTCGCCGTCGACGACGCCCGCTCGACCGCGGAGGACACCGCGATCGCGATCACCGGCGCGTCGCTGGTCGCCAACGACACCGACGTCGAGGGCCAGGCGCTCACCGTCACCGCGGTCGGCAACGCGGTCAACGGCACCGTCGCGCTCGCCGCCGGCACCGTCACCTTCACCCCCGCCGCCGACTTCAACGGCGCCGCCAGCTTCGAGTACACCGTCAGCGACGGCGCCGCCACCGACACCGGCCTGGTCACCGTCACGGTCACCGCCGTCAACGACCCGCCGGTCGCGGTCGACGACGCCCGCTCGACCGCGGAGGACACGGCGGTCGCGATCACCGGCGCGTCGCTGGTCGCCAACGACACCGACATCGACGGCGGCGCGCTGTCGGTCACGGCCGTCGGCAACGCGGTCAACGGCACCGTCGCGCTCGCCGCCGGCACCGTGACCTTCACCCCCGCCGCCAACTTCAACGGCGCCGCCAGCTTCGAGTACACCGTCAGCGACGGCGCCGCCACCGACGTCGGCCTGGTCACCGTCACCGTCACCGCCGTCAACGACCCGCCGGTCGCCGTCGACGACAGCCGGTCCACCCTGCAGGACACGCCGATCGCCATCACCGGCGCGTCGCTGGTCGCCAACGACACCGACGCCGACGGTGACGCCCTCACCGTCACCGCGGTCGGCAACGCGCTCAACGGCACCGTCGCCCTCGCCGCCGGCACCGCGACGTTCACCCCCACCGCCGGCTTCAGCGGCACCGCCAGCTTCGAGTACACCGTCAGCGACGGCGCCGCCACCGACACCGGCCTGGTCACCGTCACGGTCACCGCGGCCGGCTCGATCCTGCAGCTCGCCGGCGGCAACTCGCACGTCTGCGCCCTGCGCAACGACGGCCGGGTCAAGTGCTGGGGCCTCAACGCCTACGGCAACCTCGGCGTCGGCGACACCAACAGCCGGGGCAACGAGCCCAACGAGATGGGCACCAACCTGCCCTACGTCGATCTCGGCACCGGCCGCACCGTGGTCACGCTCGCCGCCGGCGGCGAGCACACCTGCGCCCTGCTCGACGACAGCACGGTCAAGTGCTGGGGCTACAACTACTCGGGCCAGCTCGGCCTCGGCGACACCGTCAGCCGCGGCAACGCGCCCGGCCAGATGGGCGACAGCCTGCCCACGATCGACCTCGGCACCGGCCGCACCGTGGTCCAGATGGACGGCGGCTCGGAGCACACCTGCGCGGTCCTCGACAACGGCACGGTCAAGTGCTGGGGCGCCAACAGCCACGGCCAGCTCGGCCTCGGCGACACCGACAACCGCGGCGACGATCCCAACGAGATGGGTGACAACCTGCCCACCGTCGACCTCGGCACCGGCCGCACCGCGATCATGGTGTCGGCGGGCGGTGGCCACACCTGCGCGCTGCTCGACGACCTCACCACCAAGTGCTGGGGGTGGAACTTCCGCGGTCAGCTCGGCCTCGGCGACGTCGACGACCGCGGCGACCAGCCCAACGAGATGGGCGACGACCTGCCCGCCGTCGACCTCGGCACCGGGGTCACCGCCGCGGCGCTGGTGATGGGGGAGATCCACTCGTGCGCGCTGCTGAGCAACGACCAGGTCAAGTGCTGGGGCTACGGCTCGTTCGGCTCGCTCGGCATCGGCGACAGCGGCGACCGCGGCGCCGGGCCCAACGAGATGGGCGACGACCTGCCGACCGCCGACCTCGGCACCGGCCGCACCGCGATCCAGATCGCGGTGGGCCACCACACCTGCGCGCTGCTCGACAACCTCGACGTCAAGTGCTGGGGCTATGGCGACTTCGGCCAGCTCGGCCAGGGCAACACCAACTGGATCGGCATCGGCGCCGGCCAGATGGGCGACAACCTGGCGCCCGTCGACCTCGGCACCGGCGTGACCCCGGACTCGCTCACGACGATGCTCTACGACACGTGCGTGCTGACCGCCAGCGACCTGGTCAAGTGCTGGGGCGGTAACCTCAACGGCCAGCTCGCCCAGGGCGACAACATCTACCGCGGCGACGACCCGAACGAGATGGGCGACAACCTGCCGTTCATCGATCTGTGGTGACGACGCACGCGGCCGCCCCGCCCCGACCGCGCCGGGCGCCGCGCCCCGCGCCACCTCGGCGTCAGAACCGCTCGCCGTCGTGCTGCGGCGCCTGCGACCACGCCGTCGACGCCTGGCCGTCCACCGTCGTGCCGCCGAACGTGAAGGTCGGCACGATCCCGATCATGTCGACGGGAAACGGCAGGGTCGGCCGCGACACCTCGTCGAGCGCCTGCAGCTGCGCCGGCGTCAGCGTGACGTCGAGCGCACCGAGGTTGTCGTCGAGCTGGTCCAGGGTCCGCGCGCCGATGATCGTCGACGTCACGCCGGGCCGGCCCTGCACCCAGGCCAGCGCGACCCGCGCCACCGTGGTGTCGAGCTCGCCGGCGACCCGCTCCATCACCTCGAGCAGGTCGAAGGTGCGGTCGGTGAGGTAGCTGGTGACGCGGGCGCCCCGCCCCGCCTGGTGCTGGCCCTTGTCGGCGCGCTTGTACTTGCCGCTCAGCGCGCCGCCGCGCAGCGGCCCCCACGGCGTGATGCCCAGGCCCAGCTCCTGCGCCATGGGCACCAGCTCGCCCTCGACCGTGCGCTGCAGCAGCGAGTACTCGATCTGCAGCGCGATCAGCGGCGACGTGCCGCGCAGCTGCGCCATCGTCTGGGCCTGCGCGACCTTCCACGCCGGCGTGTCGCTGAACCCGACGTAGCGAACCTTGCCCTGCTCGACCAGGGTGTCGAGCGCGCGCAGGGTCTCGTCGATCGGCGTCGTGCGATCCCAGACGTGCATCCAGTACAGATCGATGTAGTCGGTCTGCAGCCGGCGCAGCGACTCCTCGCACTGCGCGATGATCGCCTTGCGGCTGGTGCCGCCGCCGTTGGGATCGCCGAGGAACATGTTGGTGGCGAACTTGGTCGCGAGCACGACGCGGTCGCGCTTGTGGCGGTCGTGGCCGAGGTGCTCGCCGAGGATGGCCTCGGAGTGGCCCTTGGTGTAGCCGTTCGCGGTGTCGATGAAGTTGCCGCCTCGCGCGAGGAAGCGGTCGATGATCCGCTTGGCCTCCTCGGGCTCCGAGCCCCAGCCCCACTCCTTGCCGAAGGTCATCGCTCCGAGGCAGAGCGGGCTGACCCGCAAGCCGGAGCGTCCGAGGGTGACGTAATGATCGAGCGCCATGCCGCCGTCGTACCCCGGGAGTGCCACGGCGTCGAGCGCGCGGACGCACGGTCGTGGTCCGTCCGACGCGCGCGCCCGGCATCGCCCCGCGACCAGAGGGCGCGACCGGGTCGGCTCGCGTGGGCGGCCGTGGCCGCGCCGGCGACGGGCTCCGTACCAGTCGCGGGCGTACGTCACGCGCAGCCGTCGGGCACGGGCTCGACATCGAGCGCGCTGCGCCGCGACCCGGCCGGGCTACACGCGGCGACCCGCGGCGCGCGCTCGACGACGCGCTCGCGACGCGCCGCCGCCGGCCTCGCGACGTCACCGGGCTGACAGCGGTGCGCGGCTCACAGGCTGCAGAGGTAGAACGACTTGTTGTCGCAGTAGCTGCCGCTGCAGCGTACGCCGGCGACGTACGTGCCGGCGGGGAAGGTCGTGGCGCCCTGCTCGTCGGAGACCTCGGCGCTCCAGCTGCACGCGTGCGGCGTCGCGCCGGCCAGCGTCGTGCACTCGAGGCGGAGGTTGTCGCAGTACTTGCCGCTGCACTCGAGGCCGGTGACGACGCCGCCCGCGCACACCCGCGAGCTCGCGCCCTCCTCCGAGAACCAGCTGGTCCAGCTCACGGCCGAAGCCGAGCGCCCGCTGGCCACGCAGTACGCTCGGATGTCGTCGCAGTAGCGGCCGTGGCACTGGACGCCTCGGATCGCGTGGCCGTTGGGGCACGCCAGCGGCAGGTGGGTCGCCGTCTCGTCGGACGTGTAGCTCGTCCACAGCGCGGCGGGCGCCGGCGCCAGGTGGCCGAGATCGACGGGTCGCGGCAGCGTGCTGAACTTGTCGCGGTTGGGATCGAGATCGAAGAACCGATCGCCGCCCCAGATCGACTCGCCCGGCCAGAACGCCGCCAGGCTGTCGACGAAGTGGCTCGCCGGATGCCGCTCGGGCTCGCCGACGTTGTTGCGGTAGCCGCTGGCGACCCAGAGCCCGCTGGCGTTGGCGTAGAACGCGGCGCCGCGGCCGTCGACGTTCTCGTTGCAGCCCCAGTCGCTGTAGTACGAGTTCTTGCCGTCCCACGCGGTGCTGAAGTACTCGTGGTGCTTGCTGCCGGAGACGTAGATCACCGGGTGCGTCGACGCCTGCAGCGTCATCGCCTGGTTGGTCGGCCACTCGAGGTTCTTGAACGAGAGGTGGACGCGCGTGATCGTCCAGTCGCGCCCGCCGTTGGTCGAGCGCGCCTCGATCCACAGATCGTCGTTGTCGCCGGGGTGGCTGTCGTCGCACCACGAGCTGCCGCCGTAGCCTCCGTCGCGCTCGAACAGCAGGACGTACTCGATGCGCACGGTCAGGTTCAGCCCGCGGTAGCTCTGCGGGCGCACCTGGAACACCGTGAGCGGCTCGTAGGGCTCGCGGGCGCGCTCCCCGGAGTCGAACCGCAGGTAGGGCCGGAACGCGTGCGCGAGCTGGCCCTCCTGGACGTCGTGCAGGCCGTCGCCGTCGAGGTCGAACGCCTCCTCGCCGGCGCCGGCGATCAACGAGCGGTCGAGCCGGACGCTGCGCTCGCCAGTGGTCGTGACCGCCGACGACACCTCGCCGGTGTCGACCTCGTCGACCGGCTCCGGTTCCATGCTGCACGCGCCGACGGCGACGGCGACGGCGATCGTGGCGAACGATGTGACGGCCTTCATGCGGCAGACCCTAGACGCCCGCCGCGCGCCCGCGGACGACAAAGGCTGGCATTGATGGATCGGGGCGCGCCGAGCCGCCAAGGCCTGGGCGCAGGCGAGGTCGACGCGCGCCGACGTCGTCACCGACGACGTCGCGACCGACGGCGATCCCAACGGCACCCGAGCATCCCGGCCTTCGTGATCGGCGACGTCGGCGCCAGCTCCCGCGCAGCGTCCCGGGCACCGTCATCGGACGTCGCGCCGCGCGCGCGCGGGCGCCGCGACGCGCCCCGCCTGCGTCATCCTGTCCCCCGATCGGACGCTTCTTGCGCAGCTCGGCGCCGCGACGTGGCGCGTGCACCACGCGGGTTGTGCACGGCTCGTACACGGCCGGTGTAGGTACGCATCCTCATTACTCTTGTCGATGAAATTGTGTTGCCGCGTGCGTCAGCGCGCTGGCAACGTGGTGGACATGCACCTCCTCTCGGGGTCGGGGTGGGTACCGCGCGGGAACGCGGTGCCGCGCTCACCCTCGTGCTCATCCTGACCACCGCGCTCCTGTCGATGGCCGGGCTCGCGGTCTACCTCGCGCTCGCGGACACCAACGCGGCGAGGTTCGAGGTCCACCGGCGGAGCGCCCTGTACTGCGCCGAGGCCGGGCTCGAGGGCTCGCTGGCCTTCGTCAACGCCAACGTGGCGTCGTGGGGGCTGATGCTCGACGTCGACCCCTCGAACGACCCGCCGGGCTACCCGGTGACCGGGGATCTCGACGGCGACGGGGTCGCCGACTGGCAGGTCACGCTGAAGGACAACGACGACGAGCTCGGCACCAACGACCCGACCGTCGACTCGGACGGCGCGGTCTTCGTGGTGTCGCGGTGCATCGCCAACGCCGAGACTCCGGCCGAGGTGATGACGCTGATCGCCGTCGGCGGCGGCGGCACCAACTACCGCACCCAGGCCGGCGCCGGCGGCGGCAACACCGGCAACGCCAACTAGAGGAGCCCTCGATGTCCCGCCCCACCAGGACCCTGCTCGCCAGCGCGCTCGCGGTCGCGTTGCTCTGCCAGGCCCAGCCGAGCCACGCCGAGTCCTGCATCCCCGGCTTCGACTACGCGATCTTCACCAAGAACAAGATCGCCAACCAGGGCAACGCCGGCACCGACAGCTGGGACTCGTCCCAGGGCACCTACGCGCAGACCGCGACCTGCGCCGACGGCGACATCGCCACCAACTCCTCGGACGGTGGCGCGATCAACAACCAGGGCGCGTCGTCGGTGATCTGCGGCGACGCCTGGATCGGCCCGGGCGGCAACCCCGGCAACGGCATCACCGGCAACGGCGTCATCACCGGCTCGCGGGGCGCGCTGCCGACGACGCTGTCGACGCCGAGCGTGACGATCCCCGCCCTGCCGGCCGCCTCGCCGTCGAACATCTCGACCCGCAACGCCAACACCACCCTGGCGCCCAACCACAAGTACGGGTCGGTCAGCTGCAAGAACGGCAGCCTCACCCTCGAGGCCGGCGCCTACGTCGTGACCAGCCTGACCCTCACCTCGAACTGCGAGCTCCGGGTCGCCTCGGGGCCGATCGAGTTCTACTTCACCAAGGGCCTGTACATGCAGGGGGGCGCGGTCGCCAACGACACCGGCGTCCCCGGCAACCTGGTGTTCTACGGCGGGCCCTCGGCCACCGACGTCCAGCTGCAGGGCGGCGCCAAGGCCTACTTCGCCGTCTACGCGCCGGCCGCGTCGTGCCAGGTCCAGGGCAACGCCGACATCTGGGGCGCGGTGGTGTGCGACACCGCCGAGATCCAGGGCAACGCGCACATCCACTACGACCGGGCGCTGGGCAGCCTCGACGGCGGCGGCTTCGCCTGCAGCTCGACCGAGATCTCGCGGTCGAGCCCGGTGGTGGCGACGATCGGCAGCCAGGACGCGGTCGTGCAAGGCACGTTCGAGTCGGCGGCCGGCACGGCGACGTCGATCAGCTCGACCGGCGACGTCGCCGGCTTCACGTTCCCGTTCCTGCTCGGCCACATGCGCGCGCGCACCACCGCCAGCATCACGACCACGGCGTCGACCTTCGCCGACGGCACGGTGCTGTTCGACGTCGGCGGCACCGGCAAGATCCCGGCCGCGAACAACGCCGGCTGCACCAGCTACACCGGCGCCTGCCGGCACCTGTTCACGATCACGAGCGCGCCGGCCGGCGACGAGGCGACCCAGCGGAACCCCACGATGGTCAGCTGGGACGACGGCCACGCCAGCCAGATCGGGGCGCTGATCGCCCCGACCACGACGGTGCCGGGCATCGGCGCGTCGCACTGGCAGACGATCGTCCGCAAGATCCTGGCGGCGCCGCTCGGTGGCGTCGATCGCTCGACCGTCGCCGTGATCCCGGCCAGCGGCTACGCCGGGGTCAGCTCGCGACCGACGATGGTCTACTTCGGGGCCGCGGACGGCATGCTCCACGCCGCGTGCGGGTCGACCGGCGGCACGACGCCCTCCGCCACCACCGTGTGCCCCGCGCTCGGCACCGAGCTGTGGGCGTTCGCGCCCCGGGTCCAGCTGCCGCTGATGCGCAGCAACGCGGCGCGCGTCGACGGTTCGCCGCACGTCCTCGACGTGCTCGGCAACTTCGGCGCCGGCAGCCGGAGCTGGCGCACCGTGCTGCTGTTCCAGACCGGCTACCAGGGCACCTCGACGGCGGCGACCTACGCGCTCGACATCACCGACCCGGCGAACCCGTCGGTGCTCTGGGAGCACACCGCACGCGCCACGCCCGGCGACTTCGAGCTGGGCACCGGCATGACGATCGCGACCGGCCAGGTCGTGATCGGCGCGGCGCCGCGCACGCTGGCCTTCGTCGAGACCAACAACGGCGGCACCGCCGGCGCCGGCGTGGTCCTGACCGCGATCGACGTGGTCACCGGCGAGACCGTGTGGCAGTTCACCCACGCCTACCCGTCGCCGCCGCGCGGCAACGCCGCCGATCTGCCGCTGCCGACCGGCGTCCCCGGCGGCGCCGCGGCCGTCGACCTGCAGGGCCGCGGCTTCGTCACCGACGTCGTGTTCGGCGATCTGTACGGCAACCTGTGGCGCCTCGACGCCGCGACCGGCGCCAGCCAGACCGGCGGCGTGCCGCTGTTCCAGTTCACCGGCAACCGGCACCCCATCGGCGTGCCGCCCGCGATCTACCTCAGCGGCGGCCACCACTACGCCGTGTTCGCCTCCGGCGGCTACGTCGACCCGGTCGCGACCAGCTGGTCCGCGACCACGCAGTACGTGATCGGCGTCCGGCTCGACGCCGCGGCGACGCCGGTCGACGAGACCACCTCGCCGTGCAGCAACTGCGACCTGTCGATCCGCACGACCCTCACCAACGAGAAGGGCTTCGCCCAGGCGGTCGTGGTCGGCTCCGAGCTGTTCCTCACCACCGACACCAGCGACGTCAACGGCTCGACCTACGGCACCGGCACCAACACCGGCCGGTCGCGGACGATCGATCTGGGCAACGAGGTGGTCGGCGCCGCCGTCACGATCGCGGCGGGCGCCGGCACGCTGGGCCACCACGGGACCACCCTGTACACGTCGTCGGCGCAGACCCAGCAGCAGCTGGCCTTCGGCGCCGCCACCACCGACGGCCTCGCCGCCGAGATCAAGCGGCAGACCAGCTACCTGCGCCGCCTGTGGCTGCGGATCGAGTAGCGAGCCGCGCGGGCACGTTCGCGCCGCGAGGTGACCGCGCGGCCGGCGCGGCCGCGCGGCGTCAGCTCAGCGCCTGGGCGACGTTCTCGCTCGCGTGGTCGAGGAACTGCCGGACCAGGGGCGACGTCGACCGTCGCTCGACGACGAGCGCGCGCATCGGGTGCTCGGGCAGCGGATGGTCCGGCAAGGGCTCGACCAGGCGGCCCTGGTGGAGGCCTCGCGCCGCGAGGAACGGCGGCACCTCGGTGACGACGTCGCCGGCCTCGGCGAGCCGCAGCAGGTGCAGGTAGTCGTTCGTGACCAGCACGGGCTCGAGCTCGAGCTTGGTGTCGCCGAGCTGCCAGACGGTCACGCCGGGGCTGCGCCAGCACGCGCACGGGACGCGGAGCAGATCCTGCGGCGCCGCGAGCGGACGAGCGGCGAGGAACTTCGGTGAGGCGACGAGCCGATGTCGGTAGCGGGCCAGCGTCCGGCCGACGTAGCCGGCCGTCCCCTGCTCGCCGACCCTGAACGCGACGTCGATCCCGTCGGCGACCAGATCGACGCGGCGGTCCGTGACGAACACGTCGAACGTCACCGCCGGATACCGACGACCGAACGCGCTGAACAGCTGCCACAGCGGCTCGAAGTGCGGCGGCATGGAGATGCGCAGCCGCCCGGCCACGCCCGAGGCGTCGTGAAGTCGCTGCTCGGCCTGGGCCAGGGACGCGAGCGAGGGCTGCGCATCCGCGACGAGCTGGTTGCCTGCCGGCGTCAGCGCCAGCCCCCTGGGACCGCGCTCGAGCAGGCGCATCCCGAGGTCGTCTTCGAGCTTGCGCAGCTGGCGGCTGAGGGTCGGCAGCGGGATCCCGGTGCGGCGAGCGGCCTCCGAGATGCTGCCCGCCTCGGCGGCCTCGACGAAGAGCTTCACGGCGTTGAGGTCCATATCCAGCCTCTCGATTGTGAGAGGGAGGGTCTCATTTCGAGGACTACCTGACCATCTTCGACAGGGCTAGGTTGCAGTCACGGATGGCGAACGACGCCCGCCCGTGGCGTCAAACAACTGCAAACACTGGAGACTTCTCATGAGCGACCGCAAGACGATCCTGATCACCGGCGCGACGGGCCAGCAGGGCGGCGCCGTGCTGCGACACCTCCTGGACAGCTCGTTCCAGCTACGCGCCCTGACCCGCAAGCCCGAGGGCGAAGCGGCGCGAGCGCTCGCGGCCCAGGGCGTCGATGTCGTCGCCGGGGACCTCGACGACGTCGCCTCGCTGAAGGTCGCGCTCGACGGCGTCTGGGGCGTCTTCGCCGTGCAGAACACCTGGGAGGCCGGCGTCGAGCGCGAGGAGGAGCAGGGCAAGCGCCTCGCGCGGCTCGCCCGCGAGGCCGGCGTCCAGCACTTCGTCTACAGCTCGGTGGGCTCGGCCGAGCGCGCGACCGGGGTCCCCCACTTCGACAACAAGTGGCGGGTGGAGCAGGAAGTGCGCGCGCTCGGCTTCCCGTCGCACGTGATCCTGCGCCCGGTGTTCTTCATGGAGAACCTGCCGTCGCCGATGTTCCTCGCCGGCGACGCGCTGGGGATGGCGCTCGACCCCGGCACCAGGCTGCAGATGGTGGCGGTCGACGACATCGGACGGGTGGGCGCGCGCGCGTTCACCGACGCCGCGACGTTGCGTGGTCGCGCGATCGAGCTCGCGGGCGACGAGGTGACGATGGCGCAGGCGGCCGCGGTGCTCGGCCGCGCGCTCGGACGCGACATCCGCTTCGTCGAGCATCCCATCGCCGCGGTTCGCGCACAGAGCGAGGACCTGGCCCTGATGCTCGAGTGGTTCGAGCGGGTCGGCTACGGCGCCGACATCGCCGCGCTCGACGCCGAGCTCGGACCGATGACGCGCCTCGAGGACTGGGCCGCCACGACGCTCGGCGGAGGCGAGCAGGTCCGGGCGGCCACGGCGGTCCTGCGCCGCTACGAGGCCGCGCTCGACCGCGCCGACGTCGCCGAGATCATGGCGCTCTACGCGCCCGACGCGGTGTTCATGGCGCAGCATCGAGCCCCCGCCGTCGGTCGCGACCAGATCGAGGCGGCCTATCGCGAGATCTTCGGCGCGATCCGCCTCGACGTCCGCTTCGAGATCGACGAGGTGGTCGTCGTGTCGCCTACCGTGGCGTACGCGCGAACCCGCAGCACGGGGACCACGACCGTGCTCGCCAGCGGCGCACAGATCGCCGAGGGCAACCAGGAGCTGTTCGTGCTGGCGCGCCCCGCGGCCGGCGGCGACTGGCGCATCAGCCGCTACATCTTCTCGACGACCCGGCCGCAGGGGTGATGCGATGAAGGCCTGGCGACTTCATCGACCTGGCGGCCCCGACGCCTTCGTCCTCGAGGACCTCCCCCGGCCCGAGCCGGCGGCCGGCGAGGTGCTCGTCGAGGTCCGCGCGTTCGGCCTGAACCGCTCCGAGTGGTTCACGCGCATCGGCCAGTCCCCCACCGTCGCGCTGCCGCGCGTGCTGGGCATCGAGTGCGTCGGCACCGTCGTCCGCGATCCGAGCGGCGCGCTCGCGCCCGGACAGCGCGTCGCCGCGATGATGGGCGGCATGGGACGACAGTTCGACGGCTCGTACGCCGAGTACACCAGCGTGCCGTCGTCGAGCGTCTTCCCGCTCGACACCGAGCTGCCCTGGGAGGTGCTCGGCGCCCTGCCCGAGATGCTGCAGACCTGCCACGGCTCGCTCCACGTGGGCCTCGACGTCCAGCCCGGCGAGACCCTGCTCGTCCGCGGCGGCACGTCCTCGATCGGCCTCGCGACGCTGGCGATGGCCCGACGTGCCGGGCTGAGGGTCATCGCGACCACGCGAACCGACGCCAAGGCCGACGTGCTCCGCGCCGCCGGCGCTGACGAGGTCGTCCACGACACCGGGCTCGTCGCGGCGCGCGTCCGGCAGACGCATCCCGGCGGCGTCGATCGCGTCCTCGAGCTGATCGGCACCACCACGCTGCTGGACTCGCTGCGGTGTGCGCGCCCCGGCGGCGTGGTCTGCATGACCGGCATCCTCGGAGGCGCGTGGGAGCTGCCGTCGTTCCGCCCGATGGGCCACATCCCGACCGCGGTGCGGCTGACGTCCTACTCGGGCGGCGCCGGTGACATCTCCCGCGAGCAGCTGCAGCGGTACGTCTCGATGGTGGAGCGGGGGGAGCTCGAGATCCGACGGGGACCCATGTGGGGCTTCGATCAGCTGCCGGTGGCGCATCAGGCGATGGACGAGAATCGCGCCAACGGCAAGATGGTCGTCGTGGTCCGCTAGATGTACCGCCAGGCCGTGCTCGCATCGCTCGCGCTGGCGGCCTGCTCGTGCCGTGCGCACGCCGCCGACGGCACGACCACGCCCCTACCCGAGCCGCCGCTCGACGTCGTCGTCGTCGCCCCGGACGGCGTCGTGTGGTGCACGAGCCATGGCTCCTCGGTGAAGACCGACCGCCGACTTCGCTCGAGACCGCGAGGGCGAGCTCGTCGTGCTGCCCGCGAGCGAAGTGTGGCGCCGCCGCGGTGCCGCGTGCGAGCAGGTGTCGCTGTCGCGCGCTGGCGGCTCGGTCCGCTCGAGGAGGACGAGGTCGTGTGGGATCGGGGTGTCGCGGCGGGTTCGCCGCGCCGGGTCAGCGCGCCGCGTACGCGACGAGCCCGGGGTGGGCGAGGTACGCCTCCCCGAGCCGCACGATCTTCGGGTACGGGGCGAGGGTGTCGACGGACAGGCCGTCCATGGTTCCGCTCTTGTACTGCCGGTAGGTGTCGCCGACCACGAGGTCGGCGATCGTGAGCTCGCCGCCGGTGACGAACGGCCCATC
>JACKDR010000051.1 GCA_020633495.1 Kofleriaceae bacterium
CGTCGTCGCCGGGGGGACCGGCGGCGTCGGCGGCCTGGGGATCGGCGGCGGCGCGGCGACCCGGGAGCGGGACGAGCAGGACCGCGGCGGCGGCGAGGGTGACGAGGGGACGGACCATGCGTCTTCCTTGGTGGCGGGTGCGGCGGGGACCTTCGGCGGGGCGGGCGGGGTCGTGCGCCGCGTCACGACCGGGCGTCTGCCCCGCCGTCGCGGCCTGCTCTGTCCGTTGGTTGCCGCAGCCGCCGACTTCTTCGCCGCGATCGACCGAAAAAGTGCGGGCCGGGCCGCGCCCACGTCGCCGCCGGCCCGCGAGCTGTGACACGCTTGGCGCGCACGGTGGCTCGCCTGCGTCCAACGAGTGGCTGCGTGATGATCGCGGTGGCGCTGGTCGGGTGCAGCCGTGGTCCCCGGCACGCCGGCGACCGCGACGGTCGCGACGCGCCGGCGGTCACCACGCCGGCGGCGCTGCAGGACGCCGGCGTCGAGGGCCGCCCGCTGACCCGCCGCGAGGAGGCGCTGCTCCGGCCGTGGTTCCGCGACGCGATCGACTACGCCGACGTCCGCGTGGTCGACGCCCCGTTCTCGTCGCTGCAGCCCGACGGCGCGTACATGACGCCGCGCGGCCGCATGTACGCCCCCGGCGACCTCTACCGCGCCGACTTCGGCGATCCCGACGCCGGCATCGCGATGCAGGCGGTGTTCATCCACGAGATGACCCACGTCTGGCAGTACCAGAGCGGCAAGGACCTGATCGCCGAGGCCATGCTGACGTACCTCGAGCATCACGGCGACTACGAGCGGTCGTACGCCTACCAGCTCGATCCGTCGCGCGACCTGCTCGACTACGGCGTCGAGCAGCAGGCCAGCATCATCGAGGACTACTTCCTCATCCGCACCCACGAGCTCGGCCCGGGTCGCCTCGAGGACGGCCCCGCCGACCCCGCCGTCCGCGACGCCCAGTACCAGGCCGTGCTCGCCGCCTTCCTCGCCGATCCGGGCTACGCGCGCACGATCAACGCCGCCGAGCTGGCGCGCCGCCACGCCGACGTCGACGATCACACGCCGCCGCACGCGCCGACCTGCGCCGAGACGCCCGCCGAGCACGCGCGCGTCCACGCCTGCGGGTGGCGCATGGGCCGGCTCGATCCCGCCGCGCCGTAGGCGCCGCGCGTGGCCGCTCCCGCGCGGCCAGCGCACCGCGTCGCGACCGGCGACGCGACCGGCGACGCGCCTGGTCGCGGCCGTCGGTCAGACCACGGCGCGGGGCGTCCCATCGTTGCACACCGGCGTCCGTGTCGTGCACGGTCGCCGGTCCGGTGCCGCCCAAGGTGTGACGATCGCCCGGTTCACGAAAGGTATGCGCCGTGCACTAGGTCCCGCTCGACGTCTCGCCGGGCGTCACGGGACCACAATGACCAATCATCCAGTCAACTTGCTCGCTGTAGTGGTGGTCGGCTGCCTCACGTTTCTTGCAGCCTGCACAGACGGCTTCGGCGGCCGCTACCACCCCGACAACTACGCGATGGGCGCCGTCCACGGCCCGGCGATGAAGTCGCAAGCCGAGGACTGCCGCACCTGCCACGGCGCCGACCTCACCGGTGACAGCACCGACGTGGGTGACGCGCCCAGCTGCGACGGCTGCCACGACGCGACCGGGACCAACCCGACCGCGTGGCGGACCAACTGCACCTTCTGTCACGGCGGCGTCGACGACGACACCGGCGCGCCGCCGCGCAACGTCGACGGCACCGACCTAGTCGGCCCGTTCCCGTCGCACCCGACCCACGTCAACGGCAGCGACCTCGCGGTCGCGTACGACTGCGTGCAGTGCCACGTCAAGGCGATCGACGTGCTCAGCCCCGGCCACGTCTTCGACGACACGCCGGGCGAGGCCGAGAACGACTTCGGCGCCGGCCTGTCGCCGCAGGGCGCGTTCTCGTCGAGCGACGGCAGCTGCAGCAACCTCTACTGCCACGGCAACGGCCGCAGCGACAACGGCACGGTCACCGCGATGGCGCCGACGATGGAGTGCTCGAGCTGTCACGCGTCGATGACCAGCGGCCCCAGCGGCTGGGGCGGCATGAGCGGCGCCCACGCGCTGCACCTCGGCGCGCTCGGCGTCACCTGCGCCGACTGCCACACCCGCGTCACCTCCGACGGCACGCAGATCACCGCGGTCGCGCTGCACGTCGACGGCGCCCGCGAGGTCGACTTCTCGGTCGGCAGCTTCACCTGGGACGCGGCGCGCCAGGAGTGCACCGGCGCGTGTCACAGCGTCCAGCACAACGGCTTCACCTGGGGCGGCGGCGGCGGCGGCTCGGTCCACCCGCCGGGCTTCGCGGCGTCGAACGTGCACGGCCCCGAGTTCGAGCTGCAGCGCCAGGACTGCCGCGGCTGCCACGGCGACCAGCTGCAGGGCGGCTCCGGCCCCAGCTGCGACAGCTGCCACCAGCAGGGCTGGCGGACCGACTGCACCTACTGCCACGGCGGCGGCCTCAACGACACCGGCGCGCCGCCCCGCGATCTCGGCAGCTCGAACAACAACGCGTCGCAGAGCTTCGTCGCGCACACCAAGCACGTCACCCAGGGCGTGGCGGCGGCGTGGGACTGCGTGCAGTGCCACGTCAAGCCGACCGACGTCATGAGCCTCAACCACGCCTTCGACACGACGCCGGGCGTCGCCGAGAACACGTTCACCGCCGGCCTCAGCCCGCAGACCACGTACAACGGCACCGGCACCTGCTCGAACAACTACTGTCACGGCAACGGCCGCGCCGCGAACGGCACCTACACCGACGGCCTCGGCCCGGTCGGGTGCGGCAGCTGCCACGCCGGCCAGAACAGCGGCTCGACCGCGTGGTCGACGATGAGCGGCGATCACCGCAAGCACCTCAACCTCGGCTACAAGTGCGGCGAGTGCCACCAGACGGTGTCCAACGCCGCCGGCACCGCGATCATCGCGCCGCTGCTGCACGTCGACGGTCAGAAGCAGGTCAAGTTCGTCGCCACGACGATCACCTACAACCCGGCCACCAAGCGCTGCACGGGGCCGTGTCACGGCGAGGGCCACAACGAGACCTGGTGATTCCCGCGAGCCGGCCAGGGTTGCGCCGAGGCGTGGTGTCGACGATGGTGTCGACATCACGCCTCGGCGGCCGGCGCGCCCCCGCCGCGTGTAGGATGGGGCGGTGGCCTCCGAGACCTGGTTCCTGCTGCGCGGCCTGACCCGCGAGAAGGCGCACTGGGGCGACTTCGCCCCGGCGCTGGCGGCGGCGCTGCCCGAGGCCGACGTCCACCTGCTCGACCTGCCGGGCGCCGGTGATCGCCACGCCGAGGCCTGGACCGGCGGCGTCGCCGACGCCCTGGCGGTGCTCCACGCCGAGGCCGCGCGGCTGGCGCCGCCGACGCCGGGCGTCCGCCGCTTCGTCTTCGGCGTCTCGCTGGGCGGCATGGTCGCGCTCGAGTGGGCGGCGCGCTACCCGGACGAGCTGACCGGCGTCGTCGTCGGCAACTCCAGCGCCGGCGACCTGTCGCCGTGGTGGCGGCGGATGCAGCCCGGCGCGCTGCCGACGATCCTGCGCGGCGCGGTCGAGCGCGATCCGCGCCGCCGCGAGGCCGCGGTGGTGCGCAGGATCGTGGCGCGGCGCGATCTGTGGGAGCGCACCGCCGCGAGCTGGGCCGAGATCCAGCGGGCGCGGCCGGTGTCGCGCCGCAACGCCCGGGCTCAGCTGGTGGCGGCGACCCGGTGGCGGGCGCCGCGCGCGCTGCGGGTGCCGGCGCTGTTCCTGGTCGGCGACGGCGATCGCCTGGTCCACCCCAGCTGCACGCGCGCGCTGGCGGCGCGGTTCGCGGCGCCGCTGCGGGTCCACCCCGAGGCCGGCCACGACATCACGACCGACGCCGGCGCCTGGGTCGTCGACGAGCTCGGGCGCTGGCGCGACGCGCTGGCGTAGCGCCGGCGCGGTCGTTCAGCTCGGCGCGTCGTCGTTGGCGGGATCGCCGAGCCACAGCCGCTGGTGCTCGACCACGACGTCGCGCAGCAGGCGCAGGTCGTGAGCGGCCGCCGCCGCGAAGCGGATGCCGGTGACCCGCCACAGCTCGCCGCGCACCTGCTGCACCAGGTCGAAGCAGGGCTGGCCGCGCGCCCACAGGATCGCGTCGACGCCGGGGAGCTCGATCTCGAGCTGCAGGCGCTCCGGGGTGCGGCCGCCGACGTAGGGCCGGGCGATGCGCACCCCGGTCTCCGACACGTCGACCACCAGGCTGGGGCGCTCGACCCCGTCGGCGATCTCGTTGCACAGGGTCTCGAGCGCGATCCGGGGCGCCTGCCGGCGCATGTCCACGATGAAGGATGAGGCCAGCATCCGAAAATTGTCCCGCCTCGCCGCCGTCGCGGGCAAGAAAGCGGCGGGAGTGGCGGCGCGCGGCGCCGACGAGGCGCCGGCGCCGCGCTCGATTTTTTTTCGATCACAAACCGCGGTGAGGTCTCGATCCAGGAGCCCCCCGATCACCAAGGAGCAGCCGCGTGTCCCCTGGTTCACGTCCCAGCGAAGCGTCCCCCGGAGCCAGCGCGCCGGTCGCGACCGCCACGGGCGCCGGTCGGACCGGCGCCGCCCCGATGGACCCCGGCGCCTTCACCGGGTGGGCGGGAGCCGCGCACGACCGGGTCGCGCAGCCGTGGAGCTCGTGGTCGCGGCGGCGCGGCCCGCGCCTGATGACGCTCCGCGTCCCGTTCCCCGACGGCTGGACCGTGACCACCCGCGACCGGGTCGTCCGCGCCGCCGCCCCCGGGACCGACGGCGCCGTCACCGTCGAGGTCGCCCCACTGCGCGCGGCGGCGGGCGCCGTCGAGGACACCCTCGAGGCCGAGCTGCCGATCGGCGCCGCGCTGCACCTCGCGCGCCCCCTCGCGGTGCGCAGCGCCCGCGGCTGGCCGGTCGAGGTGATCCGCGCCTCGGTGGTTCGCGGCGGCGCGGTCGTCGAGGAGCGCATCGGCGCGTTCTTCCGCTTCGGCGACGCGATCGCGCCGGTGCTGGTGCGCGGTCGCGACCCCGGGGCGTGGAACCGGGTGGTGGGCTCGCTCGACGCGATCGTCCTGGCCGCCGACTTCGTCGAGGGCGCGGGCCCGGCGTGCCTGGCCGACGTCCTCGGCCTCGACGGCGGTGCGGCGTGAGCGCCGTCGCCATCCCGGGCTGGGCGCGCGCCGTGCGCGACGACGCGGTCGAGCTGGTCGCCCCCGAGGGGCCGGCCGGCGGCGTCATCACCGTGCGCGCGCGGGTCCGTCCGCTGCTCCGCCTCGACGAGCTGGTCGCCCGGTGGGCGGGGCCCGACGTCGAGATGCTGGCGCCGCCGGCGCGGGTCGACACCGACGAGGGCGAGCACGGCGCGGTGGTCGCGGTGATCGCGCGCCGCGGCGACGCGCGCCTGCGGGTCGAGCTCGGGATCGTGGTCGGCGACGGCAGCTACGACGTCGTCGTCGGCGTCGTCGCCGCCGACGCGCCGCACGCCGCGCGCCTCGCCGCCGAGGTCCGGCGCCTGGTCGAGCGCGTGCGACTCGGCCTCGGCGTCCGGCGCCGCCTGGTCCTCCACGATCGGCCGGCGGGGTGGCGCGGCTGCCCGCGCGGCCTCGAGACCGACTGGCTGGCCCCCGGGTTCCCCGACGACCCGGCGCGCCTGACCGTGTTCCCCGCGGTGCCGGCCGTCGGCGTCACCGCGGTCGACGCCGCGACGCGCCTCGCCGCCGAGGCGGCTGCGGCGCCGGCGCTCGCCGGCGCCGAGTGGATCGACGAGATCCGCACCACGCCGCGCGGCCTGCGCGTCATGATCCGCAGCGCCGCCGCCGGCGGGCGCGCGGTCGACCTCGCGGTCGCGAGCGACGGCCGCTACGTCTACGCCGTGCGCCTCGAGCGCCGCGCCGGCGACCCGTGCCGGCGGATCTTCGACGCCACCGTCGACAGCCTGGTCCCGGTCCCCGTCGAGCGCGCCGAGATCGACGAGGGCCTCGCCCACTGGGCGATGTGACGGCGGCGGCGCGGTGGCGCCGCCGCCGGCCCGGCTCGGGGCGCGCCCCGAACCCGGACGTCGCGCGACCGCGTCAGCCGCCGAACCACTGGTGGAAGTAGCGCTCCTCGGGCGTCATCTCGCTGGGGAACTTCGGCGCGCCGCGCGTGCCCGACGTGCCCTCGACGCCGGCGAGCCGATCGCTGAGGTCGTAGGCGTCGTCGAGCTTGGCGCCGGTGGCGACGCCGGCGGCGGCCGCGCCCGCGACCGGCGCGCCCAGCACCATGAGCGCGACGCTGTCGAGCAGCGGGGTCTCGGTCACGTAGTCGAGCGAGCCGGTGCCCGGGATCCCGACCTCGCCCAGCGGCAGCGACGCGCCGAAGCCGTACTCGCGGCGGCCGTCGTCGTCGGCGTCGCCGTAGTGCGCGCGCACCCCCATGCCGCCGGGGATCGCCGGGTTCAGCGGGCCGGTGCCGAACCCGACGCACATGCCGCGGTCGTGGTCGCTCTCGCCGACCTGCCGGTAGCCGACGCTGCCGCTCACGGTGTTCTGGACGTAGCCGAGCCCGGCGGTCGAGTCGGTGGCGTAGGCGTCGAAGCCGGCGCGCGGGCCCGCGACGCCGCCCCAGAAGCCGGACTCGCCGGACACCGCCGGGTTGAACGACAGGGCGCCGGTCTGCGCGGCCGCCTGGGCGCCGTAGTAGTCGGTGCCGTCGGACTGCTCGCCGAAGCCGACCCGTCCGTTGATCCAGCCGCTGCGCCCGTCGAAGCTGCCCTCGGCGCCGTGCAGGACGCCGACGCCGCCCTGGGCGCCGGTGAAGTCGCCGTCCGAGTCGCGCTCGATGCCGCCGCTGCCCCACCAGTCGAAGACCGACATGCTGCCTCCTTGTTCGTGATCCGAGCGCCGCCGGTCGGGCAAGCTCCCGTGATGGTTCGAGTTCTGTTCGGGATTCGCGCTCTGCCCTCAGGTGGAGACGGCAGCTCCGCCGTGTGATCGACCCGGCGTGGTGACCCGAACCGACCGGCGCCGGCCTCCGGAGCGAACATGACCCTCATGCGCGCCTCCACGGTCCTGTCGGTGCTGGCCCTCGGGCTGGCCGCGTGCGGTGGCGGCGGCGGCAGCGGCGACGACGCGCCCGGCGCCGACGGCGGCGCCGGATCGGACGGCGGCGGCGGTCCGGACGGCGGCGGCGATCGCGGGCCGCACCCGTTCGGCACCCACGGCGGCTACCACGCCGGCGGCGTCATCTTCCCGGGCGGATCGCAGGTCGACCTCGACGACGCTACCGCCGCCGCCTACGACCGGTGGAAGGCGCGCTACCTCGAGCCGGCGTGCGTCGCCGGCCAGTACCGGATCAAGACCACGCCCGCCACCGACGCGTACACGGTGTCCGAGGGCCACGGCTACGGGATGCTGCTGACGGTGATCATGGCCGGGCACGATCCCGACGCGCGCGTCGAGCTCGACGGCCTGTACGCCTACTACGCGGCCCACCCCAGCGACGGCGATCCGGCGCTGATGGCCTGGGCGCAGGACGCGCAGTGCCACGACGTCGACGGCGTCGACTCGGCGACCGACGGCGATCTCGACATCGCCTACGCGCTGCTGCTCGCCGATCGCCAGTGGGGCAGCGACGGCGCCGTCGACTACCGCGCCGCCGCGACCCGGATCATCGCGGCGATCCTGGCCAGCGAGATCCACCCCGCCAACTCGATCCTCGTCGGCGACTGGGCCAACGACGCCGGCGACGCCCACTACACCGGGACGCGACCGTCGGACTTCACGGTCGGCCACTTCCGCGCCTTCGCCGCCGCCACCGGCGTCGCGCGATGGACCGCGGTCGCCGACAAGACCTACGCGGTGATCGACGCGCTGCAGACCGGGTTCGCGCCGGCGACCGGGCTGCTGCCCGACTTCGCGGTCGGCGCCACCGGCGCGGCCCCGGCGCCGGCGCCGGCGGGCTGGCTCGAGGGCCCCGACGACGGCGCCTACGCGTGGAACGCGTGCCGCACGCCGTGGCGGATCGCGACCGACTACCTGATGGCGGGCGAGCCGCGGGCGCGCGACGCGGTCCGGCCGATCACCGCCTGGATCCGCGGCGTCACCGGCGACGATCCGGGCGCCGTGGTCGACGGCTACCGGCTGTCGGGGCAGGCCATCGGCAGCGGCCCCGAGCTGGCGTTCGTGGCGCCGCTCGCGGTGGCCGCGATGGTCGAGCCCGCGACCGGCACCAACCAGCCGTGGCTCGACGCCCTGTGGACGTTCCTCGTCGACGCGGCGCCGGGCGACTACTACGGCGACAGCCTCGCGGTGCTCGCGATGGTGGTCGTGTCCGGCAACTGGTGGGCGCCGTGAGCGGGCGGCCGGCGCCGATCAGTCGATCATGTTGAGCTGGGTGATGTAGTCCATCTTGCCCAGCGGCACGCCGTTGTGGCGCAGGATCGCGTACGCGGTGGTGCAGTGGAAGTGGAAGTTCTGCAGCGCGTACTGGTCGAGGTAGTCGCCGGCGCGGACCGCCTTGCCCTGCATCCACTGGTGGCTGCAGCGACGATCCTCGCAGCCGACGAAGTCCTCGCGGCTGAACGTGGCGAGGTACGCGATCACGGTCTCGAGCCGGGCGCGGATCTCGGGGAGGGTCTTCTCGGTGTCGGGGTGCGCGGGGCCTTCCTTGCCGGTCATCTTGGCGGCGGCCCACTTGGCGGTGTCGCAGGCGCCCTGGATCTGGCGCAGCAGCGGCCACTGGTCGGGCGCCAGGCGCGAGGTCAGCAGCACCTCGGGGTCGAACTTGCGCTCGGTGGCGTAGGCCACACCCTTGTCGAGCCAGCGCTCGATGTTGTGCAGCATGTTGGTGAACACCGGGATCGTGGCGTCGTAGAGGTTCGTCGTCATCGGTGCGCGCATCGTACCCGAGGCGGGCGCGACGGCAACGGCGACGGGGTCGCCGCGGGTGGCAACCGGCGATCGCGCCGGCCGGGCGGTCCGGATTCGTGGCTCGTCGAGCGATCGGGCACGGGCACGGGCACGGGACCAGGCCGATGACCACGCCGCTGCGCGGCGTGCTTCAGCCACCTGCTAGTACGTCATCGACACCCCGACGCCGAGGTTGGCGCCGAGGCGTGACCGCAGCGACGGGAAGTCGGCGTACTTGTAGTAGAAGCCGTCGACCTTGAGCTCGCCCTCGAAGCGCTTGGACAGCGCGATCATCAGCTTGCCGCCCAGGGTGTCGGACCACAGCGGCGACAGCTCGCGATCGATCGTCATGTACAGGCCGGTGGTCGGGTAGCTCGCCTGGTAGAAGCTGGCGCCGTTCTGGGTGTAGAAGCGGTTGCGCAGGCGGAGCTCGAGCTTGGGCGTGAGGTTGATGAACAGCCGCGTGCCGATCGTGTGGCTGACGATGCCCCAGGTGTCGCGGTAGTAGCGGTAGTCGGCCTGGACCGCGCTGTCGCTGGGGATGAACCAGTTGGCGCCGATCACCAGCGCGTGCCGGGTCCGCGAGTCCGGATCGGTCTCGGGCACCCAGTACATCGGGTCGGCGTCGACCGACAGCCGGACCGGCACGTAGCGGTACGGGCTGGCCTGGTAGCCGCTGGCGATGCCGAGCTGGTAGGTCAGCTGGGTGGCCAGGCGCGGCGTGACGATCTGGGTCCAGGTCGCCGAGACGTCGTTGACGGTGAGGTCGCGCGCGAAGTTGTGGTCGTCGGCGCGGCCGACGGTGTTGAGCGCCAGCGCGTAGCCGAGCGAGAACGTCGTGTCCTTGTCGAACATCCGGCGCTCGACGCCGCCGGCCAGCACGTGCGAGCCGTAGTCGTTCTCGGCCGAGTAGACGTAGCCGAAGCGACCGGTCCAGTCGCCGAGGATCCGGCTGAGGCCCAGCGACGCCTGGTGGCGGGTGTCGTGGATCGTCGTCGGCGACGCCTGGGTCACGATGTCGATCGACGCCGAGGTCACGACGTCGGCGACGTAGCCGGCCGAGACGTTGGTGTCGGGATCGACGTCGACCGCGGCCGACACCGTCGGCGAGATCACCGAGGTGTGGTCGTCGTCGACGTAGATCTGGACCTTGCTGGAGAACGCGGTCTGGGCCGCGGCCAGCGCCGGGCTGGCGACCAGCGCCGCGGCCAGCGCCGCGGCCGCCGCGAGGACGGGGCCGCGCATCAGTTGCACCCGCAGCCGCCGCCGGCGCTGCCGTAGCCGCCGGACGAGCCCTCGCGGGCCTCCTGCATGTGGAGATCGAGCTCGTCCTCGGAGGCGTCGGGCGCGAAGGTCATCTTGCGCTTCGACAGGTACTCCTTCTCGTACGGCTTGACCGTGGCGCAGCCGGTGGCCGAGGCGGCGACGATCGCGACCACCGCCAGCGCGACGGCGCGGCGCCCGGCGCGGCGACGGCGGCGGCGCAGCCCGAGCAGCCCGACCAGCGCCAGCGGCGCCCACGGCGCGGCGCTGCCGCCGGCGCTGCAGCCGCCCTGATCGCCGGGCGGCGGGGGCGCGCCGCGCTCGAGCAGCGGCACGGCGCCGGCGAAGACGTCGTCGCCGGTCTGGTCGCCCGGGTTGTCGACGGTGCCGTCGCCGCCGTTGCCGTCGACGGCGGCGAGGAACGCGGTCACCGGGCCGGTGCCCGCGGCGGGCGCGGTCCAGCACAGGTCCCACGCGGTCTGGCCGTGGTGGATGCCGCTGTGGGTCGCGGCGCTGCCGTCGGCGAGGACGCGGGTGTCAGCGCCGGGCGCCGCCCCGCCGTTGCAGCCGCCGTTGCCCATCGGCGCGAGCTGGCCGACCGGGCGGCCGCTGCGATCGTCGATCTCGATCGCGTAGCCGTTGCTGTCGCAGCGCTGGTAGCTCCCGGGATCGCCGCCGCAGTCGTCGCCGAGCGCCGCCGCGGACCGCGCCGCCCACTGGTTGGTGAGGACGACGCGCAGCCGGTAGACGCTGCCGGGCGCGTAGCCACCGTCGAAGAGGTCGACCGGATCGGCCTGCAGGATCAGGCCGATGCGCCCGGGCGCGCCGGTGTGGCAGACCGCGCAGGTGTGGCCGGCCCAGCGCGGCGCGCCGGTGAAGGCGACGCCGCCGGCGCCGTCCTCCTCGAGGGGATCCATGTCGAACTGATCGCCGGTCGGGAACGCGTGCGCGCGCGGCGCGGCCAGCGTCAGGCCTCCGAGCAGCGTCGCGACGGCGACGACGACGCGGTTCATGGCGTGCCTCCGCTGCACGGGTCACCGCCCGACAGCCAGGTGTGCAGCGCGACCGCGCGTGGATCGTCGAGCCCGCTGAAGATCGCGCCGCCCTTGTGCTCGAAGCCGCCGTCCTCGGCGGGGAGCGCCTTGCGCAGGAGGAAGTTGTCGTCGGGCGACACGCCGCCGAACGCGAACGCGACCGCCGACTGGTAGTTGGCGTGGTGCTCGGCGTCGGTCATCGGCATCAGCCGATCGTCGATCGTCGCCGACGGGCCGGCGCGCAGCCGCCCGACGGTGTAGACCCGCAGCGGCGTGCCGGCGGCGCCGTGGCAGGCGGCGTAGCTGCAGTCGCGGGCGAGGATCGGCTCGACGCCGCACCGGAAGCGCGCCTCGTCGAGCGACGGGATCGCGCCGGGGTCGGCGGCGTTCTCGACGACGGTGCACCCGGAGGTGAGCGCCGCGCCGGCGAGGGCGAACGAGATGATGAACGGGAGGCGACGCATACGTCACGCCGGTGGAGGAAAGCGAGCGCAGGCTAGCCCCACGACGCCGTCGAGCGATCCATCGCGGGGCTAACGGACGCTGATAGGAATGCGACCCCGGCGTGACGTGGCGGGGTGCCCCGCGGGGTGTGCAAACTTCGTCCACCCGGGCTCACCTCCAGCGCCCCGGGCCCCGGCCAGTTGCCCGGATCTGCTCGATCGACCCCCGCGACCGGGCGGTCAGACCCCCTCGGAATGGTCTATGCACTGGGGCGCCGCCATGAAGCGCGTGGTCCTCCCCCTCGCCGAGCTCGATCGACGCAGTTTCTGCAGGGCGTTCGCCGTGGGCGCGGCCGGCGCCATGGCCCTGTCCGCCTGCGCGGAGGACGGCGACGCCGTCCAGACCGGCCCGGTGGGCTCCGAGCCCCCGGACCAGGTCGGCCCGGACGCCGGGGATCCGAACAGTCCCGATGCCGGGCACGTCACGACTCCGGACGCCGCCCCGACCCCCATCGACGCCGCCCCCAGCGGCCCGACCTGCGGCACCGGCGCGGTCGACGTCGGCGCGCCGACCTCGTTCGCCAGCGGCACGGCCACGCTCATCAGCGCCAGCTCGGTGTTCATCGTCCGCGACGCCGGCGGCCTCTACGCGGTGTCGTCGCGCTGCACCCACGAGAACGCCACCAACGGCGTGTCGTCCGGGCGGTTCCGCTGCCCGCGCCACGGCGCCCTGTTCAACTTCGACGGGTCGATCATCAGCGGGCCCGTGAGCCAGCCGCTCAAGCACTACGCGCTGTGCACGATGTCCAACGGTCACGTCGGCGTCGACAAGTCCCAGGTCGTCTCCACCAGCACCCGGTTGGACGTCTGAGATGCCGGCCCTGGCGACCCTCGCGGTGGTGTTCGTCGGCATCGGTGGTGGCGACGCCGCGCGCGTCGACCGCCAGGTGCAGACCCTGCTGACCCGCGAGGCCGAGGTCGAGCTCGCCGAGGTCACCAATGCCCAGCGCAAGAAGCTGGCGACCCACGCCTCCGGCTCGTCGCAGCTGGTCCGCGACCTCCACGTCGACGGCCTGGTCGCCGGCCAGCTCGAGGCCCGCAAGCACGGCCTCAAGCTGACGCTGGTGGTCTACGGCGGTGATGGTCACCTGGTCGACCTGATCGAGCTGCCCCTGGGCAGCGCCGCGCTCGATCGCGACGCCCTCGACACCCTGCGCAGCTCGGTCATCGGCGACGTCACCGCGCTCGGCCGCGCCGCGCCGGAGCCCCGCAAGGCCAAGCCCGACAAGCCGGCCAAGAAGGCGCGTCGTGCGCCGCCCAAGGTCGAGCCCGAGCCGGAGCCCGAGATCGAGGTCCAGCCGGAGGTCGACGCCGACGCCGACGCCGACGACGTGCCCGGGCTCGACGACAGCGGCGACGGCGGTGACGGCGGCGGCGACGCCTTCGATCCCGACGATCTCGAGGACGAGCTCGGCGTCGACGGCGTCGAGGCGATGGGCGAGCTCGGCCCCGAGCCGGACCCGCTACGGCTCCGCGTGGTCGCGGGCTTCGGCATGGTCGCCCGCTCGTTCTCGCCCGGTCCCGCGACGATCCCCGCCTACTCGTCGGCGCCGGTGGCGTCGCTGCAGGTCGGCGGCGAGGTCCGCCCCAGCCGTCGCGTCACGCTGGCGGTCACCGCGGATCGCACCGTGTCGATGAGCACCCAGCTCGACGCCACCGCGGCGCCCACGACGATCTCGCGGTGGCAGGGCGTGGGCGGCTACCAGCTCACCGGCGGCACCGTCGAGATCTCCCTGGTCGGCGGCGTCGGTCGCCGGTCGACGGTGATCGAGTCCAAGGAGCCGATGCGGTCGCCCGACGCCCACTACGGCTACCTGGTCGCCGGCACCCAGATCGCGGTCGCGGTCGGCAAGCGCGCGACGCTGCACGGCGACGCCGCGATCGAGCCGGTGGTGACCGGCGCCGAGCCCACCGCGATGGCGTTCGGCCCGGCCCGGCGCTGGGGCCTGGAGCTGGGCGCCGGCCTCGAGGTCGCCGCCCGCGATCACCTCTACGTCCGCGCCGACGTCGGCTACCAGCGGTTCCAGTGGAGCTGGACCGCGGCCGGCGATCGCGGCTCGGGCGGCGCGGCCGACGTGTTCCCGAGCGCCTCGCTGGCGGTCGGCGCCAGCTACTGAGCCGCGCGTCGGCGCGTCGGCGCGCCCCGGCTTCGGGTCACGTGCGCTCGTCGTCGCCGCGTCGCCGCCGCTGCCACGCCACGCCCAGCGCGAGCAGGCCGGTCAGGCCCAGCGCCGCGCCGGCGCCGGCGCCGACGGTGGCGCCGGAGCTCGCCGGCTCGAGCGCGCCGGTCTTGCCCTGCGCCGAGCCCGACCCGGTGGCCGGCGGCGCCGGCTTCTTGACCTTCTTGCGCTTCTTGCGCGCCTTCTTGAGGCCGACCTCGGGCACGTCCTGCTTGATCATCCTGGGCAGCTTGACCTTGCCGCGGGGCGCGAACGCCAGCTTGCCGGCGCCGCGGGTCTGGCCGTCGAACGCGATGTCGTCGCCGTGCGGCGGGCCGCCCCAGATGCCGCGCTGCGGGTCCTTGCAGGCGATCTTGCCGGTCCACGGGTGGCGGATGATGTAGCGAGCCTGGAAGTTGTTGATGCTGTCCTCGCGCGCGCCCTCCTCGAGCTTGCCGTCGTCCTGCAGGAACTCGCGGCCG
>JACKDR010000052.1 GCA_020633495.1 Kofleriaceae bacterium
GACCGCGGCGGCGATCCACGCCGGTCGCCCGGCGCGGCGCCGCCACGACCTCGTCGAGTCCGACGACATCGAGGCGACGCTAGCACGCGACCGGCGCGCCGCGCGCCCCGGTCACGCGGTCAGCCGGCGCTCAGTTGACGCCGCAGGCGGACCACGCGGTGGCGACCGCGTTGCGCTCCGCCGAGCTCGCGCCGTACAGATCGGCCGCGGCGCTCAGGGTCGCAGCGCGCGCGCCCGCGAACGTCGTGCCCGGCGTCATGTACACCGTCAGCGCGCGATAGAAGATCTGCTCGGCCTTGGTGCGGCCGATGCCGGTCACCGACTGGCCCGAGGTGTCGTTGGTGCCGCCCTGGGCCAGCAGGTAGAACGCGTTGTTGGCCAGGCCGGACGAGTAGTGGACGTCGAGACCGCTCGAGTAGTTCGAGTAGTGATCGATCGAGGCGCCGTCGCGCGTCGGGTGGTCCATGTAGCGGAGCGCGTCGCCGGCCTTGTTCGGCGTGTAGACCTGGGCGCCGATCAGCCAGTCGCCCGGCTCGGCCGGGTTGTTGGCGTAGAACTCGACCGCGGTGCCGAAGATGTCCGACATCGCCTCGTTGAGGCCGCCCGACTCGCCCGAGTAGACCAGGCCGGCGGTCCGCGACGTCACGCCGTGGGTCATCTCGTGGCCGGCGACGTCGAGCGAGGCCAGCGGCGACAGCACGCTGCCGTCACCGTCGCCGTAGGTCATGCAGAAGCACGAATCCGACCAGTACGCGTTGTTGTAGCGGCGCCCGTAGTGGACGCGGCTGTAGCCGGCGTTGCCGGCGCCGTCGATGCCGCTGCGGCCGTGGACGTTCTGGTAGTAGTCGAACGTCATCGCCTGGCCGTAGTGAGCGTCGACCGCGACCGTCGCCGAGGACGACGCGCTGCCGTCGCCCCAGACGTTGTCGCTGTCGGTGTAGACGGTGCCGCCGCTCTGGCGGCCCTTCATGTCGATCGTGTAGAACGCTCCCCGGGTCAGGTCGCGCAGCGTGTAGGTGCTGCTGCCGTCGTAGTCGGTGCCGACCGAGACCGTGCCGGCGTAGAGCGCGTGGCCGATGCCGACCGCGGCCGTGCTGCCGCCGCCGCCGCCGCCGCCGCCGCCGCCCGGGCGCCCCTTGCTGCCCTTGCCGGTCTGCAGGTTGTCGTAGGTGAAGATCACCGAGCCGTCGTGGGCGTCGACCAGCGCGACGCGATCCACCGGATCGCCGTCGTCGCGGACCAGCTCGACGTGCCACACCAGGTGCGACGTGCCGTCGGGCGCCACGTAGATCATCAGGTCGGCGCTGGCGACGCCGTCGCGGGCGCCGGCCACCGCGCTGGTAGTGACGATCGCGTCCTCGATGCGCACCGTGGGATCGACGTCGACGTCGCTGACCGCCATGCGGGCGTCGGTGATCGTGGCGAGCTTGGAGGTCGCGATGTCGACGTGCGCGATCGCCTGGCCCATGAACACCGGCAGGCCCTGGTGCTCCTGCTGGAAGCGGACGTGAGCCTGGCCGCGGCCATCGTGGACCACCGACAGGGGCGCGACGTCGTCGGCGGCGCCCAGCGAGAGCACGCCGGGCAGCTGGGTCTGGGCGACGGCGATCGCCCGCTCGGTGGCGACGTCGCCGGTCGGGGCCGGGTTCAGGTCCTCGGGCTCGCCGTCGACGGCGCAGGCGGAGATGGCGAGGAGCAGGCTCGTGGCGAAAGTGGACGTCCAACGTGTGCGCATCTGGTGTGAGTCTCCGTGGAGGTGCCGCGAGGTGATGAGGGGTGCTGGGGGGCGTGCGCATCGTCCCGGCTGAGGTATGTGTGGTCAAGAACGATCCTCAGGGGATGAGAACACGGGGCCGATCGCGCCACGGTGCGTCGCGCGTGTGGTAGCGGCGCCCACGCTCATCACGTCGCGACGCGGCGCGGCGGCGCCGATCTCGGGCTCGACGCGGCGGGCCAGGCTCGCTACGGCAGGTGCTCGCGGAGCACCGCGAGCTGCGGCCGGTCGACGCCGCCGACCGGCTCGAGCGAGTAGATGTAGTCCCCCCACCACGGCCCCGCCGCCCACCACGTCCAGCCGATCCACACGTCAGGGTTGCCGTCGACGTGATCGAGCATGGCGTCGATCGCCTGCAGGCAGGTGTCGTTGGCGGCGCCGCCGAGCTCGCCGAGGAACGCGCGCACGCCGTGGTCCCGCGCCCAGGCCGTGAACGGCGCCAGCTGCTCGACGCCAACCGTCGCGCTCTGGTAGGTCGCGCTGGTCCCGGAGAAGTCGCCGTCGAGGTACTGGTGGACCTCGATCGCGTAGCGATCGGCAGGATCGACGACGCCGGTCATGACCGTGCCGTTGGGCGTGCCGTACCAGTCCTGCAGCCAGCTGTGCGCGCCGGTCCACGCGTTGCCCGGCACCAGGATCAGGTTGCCGGCGCCGGCGTCGCGGATCGCTGCGATCGCCGCGTTGGCGGCGGCGAGCCAGTCCTCGGTCGGCATCGTGTTGGGCTCGTTCATCAGGCCGAAGATGACGCGGGGGTCGCCGCCGTAGTGCTCGGCCAGGCGCCGCCACAGATCGGCGTAGGCGGCGCGCGGCACCGCCGCGGAGCCGATGACGTCGCCGCGATAGCGCGCGTAGTTGTGGGGATCGAGCACGACGTGGACGCCGCGACCGGTGGCGTGGCCGACCAGCGCGTCGAGCCGCGCCAGCTCGGCGGCGTCGAACGCGCCGTCGAGGCTCTGCTGCAGGCGCTCCCAGCGGAACGCGACCCGCACCACGTTCATGCCGGTGGCCGCGAAGTAGTCGACCTCGTCGGTCGTCGGGTAGGTGTAGTCGGTGCCGTAGGTGCCGGGCAGGTTGCCCTCGCCCCACTCCGCGCTCGACAGGTTGACGCCGCGGTACACCGGCTCGCCGCCACCCCCGCCGTCGACCGCGCCGGCGCCGTCGCCGGGCGGGGCCCCGCCATCGCCGCCGTCGCCGCCGGCGCCGCCACCGCACGCCGCGGTCGACAGCACGATCCCCAGGGCGGCGACGAGCGAGCGGGAGGGCATGCCCCAGCATAGCGGTCCCGGCCGCGGCGGCGAGCCACGACGCCGCGTCACAGACGGCCGATCCACCCTCCACCCGCCATGCGCACCGTGGTGCTCGGATCATGCCTGCTGCTGGCGGGCCTCCTCGCGTCGTGCACGAAGGACGACGCGGCCGGCGCCGCTCGACCGCCGAGCGAGCTGGTCACCCGGCTCGGCGCCCTCGCCGACGACGGCTGCGCGTGCAAGGACGCGGCGTGCGCCGCGGACGTCAGCAAGCGCCTGCAGCAGCTCGCCGACGGCACGACCCACGTCGACGACCGGGACCGGCCCGCCCTGCAGGAGACCCAGGCCCGGCTCGACGCCTGCCTCGCCGAGCTCGACCCGGTGATCATCGCGTACCGCGGCCTGGTCGACGACGTCTGCGCCTGTGCCGACAAGGCGTGCGGCCAGCGGGTCAGCAAGCGGTTCAGCGCCTGGGCCGCCGACCTCGAGGCGTCGGGCGCCGCGCTGCGCCCCGCCGACGCCAAGGCGGTGATGCGCGCCGGCATCCGCGCCAAGGGCTGCCTCGATCGCTTCGGCCTGCCGGTGCCGCAGTAGCCGCCCCACCGATCCCGGCTCACCCCGCCGGGGCGAGCCGCCTGGCCGCGACCGCGCTGTGCCACCCGTTGCCGTGGACGCCGCGGCCGCGGCCGGTGACACTGCCCACGATGTCTCGCCGTCTCACCCGCCGCGCCGCTGCCTTCGGCCTCCTGATCGCCTTCGCCGCGGCGCAGCCGGCGTGTCGCGTGTCGCGGGGCAACGCCATCTCGGTCACCGCCCTCGGCGTCACCACCGCCGCCGCGGGCGCGGTCGTCGCGCTCAACGCCCACAGCTGCACCGACGGGCTCGGCGGCCACGACCTGTGCGAGAACGAGCGCCGGGACGTGGTCCCCGGCATCGGGCTGGCGGTCCTGGGCGCCGGCATCACCGCGTTCGGCATCTACCTGTACCGCCACCGCGAGCGCCCCTTCACGCTCGATCGCGAGTAGGCGCCCGTAGGCTCGCCGGGCGCGGTCGTGCCATGATCGCCGCATGCCCACCTGCCGTGGCTGCAAGGAAGACGTCGACGCGCTGGTCTCGGTGACGATCGGCGGCAAGCGCCAGAAGCTGTGCGAGGACTGCGCCGATCGCGCCCGCGAGGAGCACGAGGTCGCGCGCGAGAGCGAGTCCGTCATCCAGGGGATGATGGGCTACCGCGGCCGTCGCGGCGGCTGATACGCTGGGGCGATGGCCCGCACCCTCCGGCTGCTGACGACGCTGGCGGTGACCGGCGGCGTGCTCGGCTGCGCCGGCGATCCGGCGCCGCTGCCGATCCCGCCGGAGTGCAACGGCGACGTCGCGCTGTGCGATCGTCGCTACGACGAGGTCGCGTACCCGACGACGCACAACGCGATGTCCAACGGCGAGGACGGCTGGATCTACCCCAACCAGAACCGCGACCTCGCCCACCAGCTCGAGGACGGCGTCCGCGGCCTGATGCTCGACACCCACGCCTGGGACGGCGGCATCTACCTGTGCCACGCCTTCTGCGAGGCCGGCAACCTGCCGCTGGCCGACGGCCTGGCGATCATCCGCGCGTTCCTCGACGACCACCGCGGCGAGGTCGTGACGATCATCTTCGAGAGCTACGTCACCGCCGACGACACCGCGGCCGCGTTCGAGGCCAGCGGCGCGGCGCGCTACGTCCACGCCCAGACGCCGGGGACGCCGTGGCCGACGCTGCGCGAGCTGATCGACGCCGACGAGCGGCTGATCGTCTTCACCGACGACGACGGCGGCGGCGCCTACCCCTGGTACATGGACGTGTGGGCGCACGCGTGGGAGACGCCGTTCGCGGCGCGCACCACCGACGACTTCACCTGCGACCCGGGCCGCGGCACCGCCGGCAACCCGCTGTTCATCTTCAACCACTTCCTCACCCGCACGTTCGGCGTGCCCGACGAGGCCGCGACCACCAACGCCGATCCGTTCCTGCTCGATCGCGCGCGCGCGTGCATGGCGGCGTCCGGCGCGCTCCCCAACTTCGTCACCGTCGACTACTACGACGTCGGCGATCTGTTCGAGGCGGTCGCCGCGCTGAACCAGGCACCGTGAACGGGTCAGACCGATTCGCGGAACTCCAATCGACGACGACGTGCCGGCCCGTACAGCTTCGATCGTCGACGTGTGGCGCAGATCGCGCGATCGGCGGAACGTGGCAGGCGATACGTGAGTCGGTGTCAATTCGAGTTGACTCACAGGTCATGGCAAGGGAAAAGCCCGACCCATGCGAAGCCTCCCCATCATCGCGCTTTCCCTCGCAAGCGCCGCGGCCGCAGCGACCATGCTGCCCGCCTGCGGCGACAACAACGGCCTTGAATGCGGTTCGGGCACCGTCGAAGAAGGCGGCCAGTGCGTCGCCGACGTCAACTGCGGTCCCGGCACCGTCGCCTCCGGCGGCGAGTGCGTCCCCGACGGCTCGGTGATCTGCGACCAGGGCACCGTCTTCGATGCGGCGACCAGCACCTGCGTCGTCGACCCGTCGGCGTGCGCCGCCGGCACGGTCTACGTCGACGGCGCCTGCGTCCCCGAGGACGACACGCTGCCCGGCATGGCCGACTACACCGAGGGCGCCGAGCCCAACGATCCGGGCGACCCCAACGTCGCCGGCGCGTTCGACGTGCCCGCGGTCGGCAGCAGCACCACGTTCTACGGCTGCGTCACGCCGCGCGTCGACCTCGACGGCGACGGCAACCTCGACGCCGACTACGACACCTGGATCGTCACCGCCAGCGGCCCGACCGTCATCGACGTCACCGCCGACGGCATCGACGGCCTGGCGGCCGGCTTCGTCATGATCAGCGCCGACGCCGGCCACTCGCCGACCCTCGACAACTGGCAGCGCTTCGGCGTCAACCTGACCGGCGACACCTCGCACCGCCAGGTCTACCTGCCCGCCGCCGGCAGCTACGCGCTGCTGATGACCGACAGCCGGTCGCTGTTCCTCGACGCCGCGGGCGGCCCGGACGCCTGCTACTTCGTCACCCTCGCGGCGGTGCCGACCCCGGCCGCGACCTCCCTGGTGCTGCCCGTCACCACCGGCCAGGACGCCAACGACGTCCACGTCTACAAGTACGACGCGACCACCGCGGGCAGCATCCTCGACGTCTCCGAGTACACCACCAGCTCGACGCTGAGCCCGGGCTTCATCGTCCTGCGCGACGACGCGCTCTACGGCTCGGCGGCCTCGGGCGGCCCGTACTGGACGATCGGCAACCTGGCGCCGACCGGCGACACCGTCCAGATCGTCGTCGACAACGAGTACAACTACGGCCTCACGCCGCAGCACTTCGAGCTCGACGCCTACGACATCGGCGCCCAGGCGCTGCCCACCGACGGCAGCGACGTCACCGTCACCGAGCAGAACGGTGACACCGGCATCGGCTACGTCGACCTCAACTACCTGTACTTCGACGTCGGCGGCGCGGGCGAGCTGGTCCAGTTCGACGTCACCGCGTCGGTCCCGGTCAACATGGTGATCGTCCGCCAGGACATCTTCACCCCCGACGGCTACTTCGACGTCGTCGCCAACATCGACGCCTTCGGCAACGCCGGCGTCTCGGCCTTCACCGGCCAGTTCATCAAGTTCCTCGAGCCGGGCCGCTACTACCTGGCGACCCAGGATCCGGCGGGCACCTCGGGCGACACGTTCACGCTGACCTCGACGCTGACCGTGGTCACGCCGACCGCGCTGACCTACGGCACCGCGCTGGGCGCCACCGCGCTGCCGGCCGGCGGCTCGGGCTTCCACACGATCGACTTCACCGACCCGGTGTGGATCGAGCTGGCGGCCACCGGCACCGACTGGGGCGGCAACGTCCGCGTCCAGGCCTACGACCTCACCGGCTACGGCTGGCTCGATCACGACTACCCGGCCGTGCTGACCAGCACCCAGCCCGCCACCGGCGCGGCGCCGGTCGGCCGCATCATGATCGGCGACAGCCGCGACTTCCTGATCCGGGTCTCGGCCACCGGCACCGTGGGCGCCGCGCCGACGTACGATCTGACCATCGGCGATCGCGCGTTCGTCGATCTCGGCACCATCGAGCCGGGCACGCCGATCACGCGCACCGGCGAGGCCCTCGCCGCCTCCAGCAACGGCGCCACCTCGCAGGGCGTGACCCGCTACCTGGTCCGCGGCACCGCCGGCAACTCGCTGACCGCGGTGGTGACCCCCGCCGCCGATGCCGACCCGATCCTCCGGCGCCGCAACGCCGACGAGTCGGTCGCGGTGAGCGTCGACGAAGGCTTCGACGGCGATCCGGAGACCCTGGCCACGACCTTCGCCGCCGCGCCGACCGACTGGGTCGCGTTCACGGTCGGCAACTTCAACAGCTCCGACTCGACGTTCGACCTCGAGATGACGTCGCGGGCGCCGCGGCCCTACGTCATCACCGCCGGCACGCTGGCGTTCACCGACGTCTGCGCCGACGCCAACGCGGTCGAGATCTTCGCCGGCGACGACGACTACCTCGCGCCCGCCGCGACCCTGCCGGCGGCGTTCGCCGGGTTCGAGCTGTTCGGCGAGCCGGTCGGCGCCACGCCCTACCGGATCTCGAGCAACGGCTGGCTGGCGTTCAACCCCGGCACCGCGTCGGGCTACTCGAACCTGCCGATCCCGACCGCGGGCGTGCCCGACGGCCTGATCGCCCCGTTCTGGGACGACCTCGTCGCGGTCGACGGCTGCCGGCTCGACGGCGCCGACACCGTGACGTTCCAGTGGACCGGCAACCTCTACAACCAGGACGCCGAGACCGTCGAGATGCAGGTCGTGCTGCACAGCGACGGCGTCATCGACTTCATCTACGGCGCCAACCAGGTCGCCAACGGTGACGAGGCGTCGAGCTTCGGCAACCCGGGCGCCGCGATCGGCGCCGAGAACATGGCGGGCTCGTTCGGCCACCAGATCGGCAACAACGCGCCGGTCATCATGGCGTCGACCTCGCAGACGCTGACCCCGATGTGAGCCCGCGGCCGGCGCCGCGCCGGCCGCCCGTTCGTCCCCGCGCCGGGGCGGCCTCGCGCCGCCCCGGCGTCGTGCTTTCGGAGCCGGCGCGCCGGCTTGCACGACGGGGCTTGCGCGCCGCCCCGCGGCTCGCTAGCGTGACCTCATCGTGTCGCGCGCGCTGACCACCACGACCACCACGACCGCCACCGGCGGGTCGATGGTCGTGCGCGCGCGCTGAACCCGCTCCCCACGAACCCCGACGCCCGCCGCACCGGCCGGGGCGTCGTGGTGGCGTCGCTCCGTCCGTGCCTCGACCCCGACGCACCCAGGAGACGCCCATGCCCGCACCCGACCCTGCCCTCGCCGCGCCGGCGCCCGCCGCGCCCGCCGCGCTCGACCCCGACGACCACCGCGCCGTCGCCGCGCGCCTCGACCTGCTGCACTTCCAGGACGAGGCGCCCGGCATGGTGTTCTGGCACCCGCGCGGCCTCACCCTGTACCGCGCCCTCGAGGATGCCGCGCGCCGCCAGCTCGCGCGCGGCGGCTACCGCGAGGTCCGCACCCCGCAGCTCTTGCGGGTGCCGGTGTGGCAGCAGAGCGGCCACTGGGATCACTTCCAGGCCCACATGTTCGGCTGCGGCGCCGGCGGCACCGCCGCCGCGCTCAAGCCGGTGAGCTGCCCGGGCCACATCCAGCTGGTGCGCCGCGCCGCGCCGTCGTGGCGCGACCTGCCGCTGCGCCTCGCCGAGATGGGGCTGTGCCACCGCGACGAGCCCGGCGGCACGCTGCACGGGCTGATGCGGCTGCGCCAGTTCACCCAGGACGACGGCCACGTCTTCTGCGCCGACGACCAGGTCGCCGACGAGGTCGCGCGGTTCTGCCGCGACCTGCCCGGCTTCTACCGCGGCTTCGGCTTCGCCGACGTCTCGGTGGCGCTGTCGACCCGGCCCGACGATCGCGCCGGCGACGACGCCTGGTGGGATCGCGCCGAGCGCGAGCTCGAGGCCGTCGTGCGCGACCTCGGCGTGCCGTACGTGATCCAGCCCGGCGCCGGCGCGTTCTACGGCCCCAAGCTCGAGTTCGTGCTGCACGACCGCCGCGGCCGGGCCTGGCAGTGCGGCACGATCCAGCTCGACCTGGTGCTGCCGCGCCGCTTCGACCTCCGCTACGTCGACGCCGGCGGCGCGCGCCGCCACGTCGTCATGCTGCACCGCGCCCTGTACGGCTCGATCGAGCG
>JACKDR010000053.1 GCA_020633495.1 Kofleriaceae bacterium
AGCGGCGGCGGTGATGGCAACGGCGGTGGCGGCGGCGGCGGCGGCGGCGGTGGCACCACCGACTGCGACTCCTACGGCTCGTCGGGCGGCGGCGGCGGCGGCGGCGGCTGTGGCGGGACCCCGGGCACCGGCGGCACCGGCGGCGGCGGCTCGTTCGGCGTGATCTCGTTCGACTCGCAGGTCGTGATCCGCGGCTCGATGATCATGGGCGGCAACGGCGGCGCGGGTGGCGCCGGCGGCTCCGGCGGCGCCGGTGGTGCGGGCGGCGCGTTCGGCAACGGCGGCCCCTACGGCGGCTCCGGCGAGCAGGACGACGGCGGCAACGGCGCGCGCGGCGGCACCGGCGGTCGCGGCGGCGCCGGCGGTGATGGCGGTGGCGGCGGCGGCGGCCCGTCGATCGGGCTGGCCTGCCTCGGCACCAGCAGCGTCGGCATCCCGCAGTCGACGCTGTCGGGCGGCCTCGGCGGCGCCGGCGGCGCGTCGAGCGCCCCCGGCGAGACCGGCCTCTCGAGCATGGGCTACAACTGCAGCTTCTTCTAGGCGGCGGCGGGGCAGGGGTCCACGTGGGTCGCGTGTGCCGCCCGCCCTGCGCGCGCCGCGCCGCGCCGGCCTGCGCCCACGACCGCGCTCCTCCCCGTCGGCGCCGCCCGCCGCTCACGGCCTCCGGGATCCGACCCTGCGACGACGCTCGACGCTCGAAGCGCTTCGCGCCGACTCCACCTCCTCGCGCCGCCCGCCGCTACAGCCACTTCCAGCGGCGGAACAGCCACAGCTGGATCCCGAGGCCGACCGCGAACAGGCCGCACAGCAGCCAGAAGCCCCACTCGACGTGCTGGCCCGGGACGCCGCCGACGTTGACGCCGAGCAGGCTGGTGATGAACCCCAGCGGCAGGAAGATCGCCGTGATGATCGACAGGACGTAGAGCCGCTGGTTCGTGAGCTCGCCGACCCGGCTCGCCATCTCTTCGTGGGTGACCGCGGCGCGGTCGCGGGCGGCGTCGAGCTCTTCCACCGTCCGGGTCAGCCGGTCGGCGGCCTCGCGCAGGCGACCTGCATCGCCGTCGCCGATCCACGGCGCGCCGATCGACGACAGCCGCAGGAACGCGTCGCGCTCCGGCGCGATGAACCGGCGCAGCGCGATCGCGCGGCGGCGCAGCTCGGCCAGCCGGCCGCGCAGCTCGAGCGTGTGATCGCCGAGCACGGCGTCCTCGAGGCGCGACACGTCGTCGTCGATGCCGTCGACGCAGGTCACCACCGGCTCGACCGCGCGCTCGACGATCTCGTCGAGGAAGGTCCCGGGCGAGGTCGGGCCGGTGCCGGCGAGCAGGTCGGCGGCGATCGTCTTGACGATCCGCACCATGCGGTGGCGCAGCGTGATCACCCGGTGCGGCTCGATCCAGCACCGCAGCGACACCATGTCCTCGGGCTGGGCGCCCTGGTTGAGGTTGATCGCGCGGACGATCAGGAGCATCGCGTCGCCGATGACCAGCGCGCGCGGCCGCGGGTCGCGGTCGAGCAGGGCCTCGCGCACCACGGGGTCGATGCCGGAGCGCATGAACAGCCACTCCTGGGCGTCGGTGGCGGCGTAGTCGAGGTTGAGCCACAGGACCCCGTCGGCGGGCTTCCAGTGATCGACGCCCTGCCACGTCAGTGACTCGCCGCCGCCGTGGCCGTCGAGCACGTAGGCGTGGATCAGGCCGGTGCCGCGGGTGGCGATCGTGCCCGCGGGAGGATCCTCGGTGTCCGACATCCGGCGCCATGGTATCCCGGATCCAGCCTCACTCGTGCTCGTGCCCCGCGTTCTCCGCCGTTCGCCCGCCGCCGTCGCGCCGCTCGCCGCGCTCGCCGTCGCGAGCGCGTGCTCGGCGGGCACGCCGACCCGACCGGCGCCGACCGACGACGATCGCGCCGCGCG
This sequence comes from Kofleriaceae bacterium, assembly GCA_020633495.1. Taxonomy (GTDB): domain Bacteria; phylum Myxococcota_A; class Polyangia; order Haliangiales; family Haliangiaceae; genus WYBA01. The sequence continues at coordinate 1,916 of JACKDR010000053.1, forward strand.
GGTCGTGCCCGGATCGCCGCCGGCCGCGCCCGCCGGCACCGCCGGTGCCGTCGCGGCGCCGTCGGCAAAGATCGGCACGCCGCCGGCGTCGGGCGTCGCGCCAGCCGCCGTGGCGTCGCCGGCCGCCGCCGCCGGCCTCGTCGACGTCGTCACCGTCATCCCCGACGTCGTCCTCGATCTCCGCTACGCGACCGCCGACAACTTCACCCACCACCGCGTCTACCCGGTGGCCCGCTGCCTGCTCCTCGCCGACGTCGCCGACCGCCTCGCCGACGCCGCCGCCACGCTGCGCGCCGACGGCCTGCGCCTGGTGATGTGGGACTGCTACCGTCCGGCTTCGGTGCAGCGCGCGCTGTGGGCGCTGGTGCCGGATCCGCGCTACGTCGCCGAGCCGCGCTTCGACGCCGCCGGCCGGCCGACCGGCGGCTCGGCGCACTCGCGCGGCGCCGCGGTCGACGTCTCCCTGGCCGACGCCGACGGCGCGCCGCTGGCGATGCCGACCGATCACGACGCCTTCGGCCCCGCCGCCCACCGCGATCACCCCGCCGCCGATCCGGCGATCCGCGCCCGGCTCGGCCGCCTCGATCGCGCCATGACCTCCGCCGGCTTCGAGGGCCTCGCCACCGAATGGTGGCACTACGGCGCCGCCGGCGCCGGCGCCCGACCGCTGCTCGACGCGCCGCTCGCGCCGCCCTGATCGTCGGCTCAGAGCGTGTGAGGAGTTCGCGGGCCGGTGGGTGTCAAGATAGTTGTCGCGCGGTTCATGCGGCGCTCCGCTCGGTCGCAGCGGTGGCGGGTAGAGGATTGAGCGTGACGGTGCCGACGGGGGTCCAGTTCCGGATCGCGCGGGTCCAGCGCTCCGGGTTGGCGCGCCGTGCGCGTTCGTAGAGGGCGCGACGCCGGGCCAGGATCGCGTGCTCGGCCCCGAAGTGACGCTCATCGGGCGTGACGAAGCGGATGCGGCTGTGTCGATGCTTGACGTTGTACCAATCGACGAAGCGCGCGACCCACTGCGCGGCATCCTGGGTGCCCCCGAAGGGCGTCGATGGATACGCGGGCGTGTGCTTGAGCGTTCGGAACAGCGCCTCCGAGTACGGATTGTCGTCGGAGACATGCGGCCGGCTGAAGGAGGGGATGACGCCGAGGGTCTGCAGGGTCGCCACCATCGTCGCGCCGCGCATGGCGGCGCCGTTGTCGGCGTGCAGAACGAGGCCATCCGGATCGAGCTGGGCAGCCTCGCAGATCTTGACGAACAGCGCTGCGGCGATCTCGGCGGACTCGCGGACCTCGACGGTCCAGCCCACGATGCGCCGGCTCCACACGTCCATCATCAAGTACAGGTAGAGATAGCGGCCGCGCACGACGGTCGGGAGCCAGGTGATGTCCCAGCTCCACACCTGATTCGGTCCCGTCGCTTCGTGCACCGAGCGAGGACGAGGCGTCGCCCGCCGCTCGATCGGCCTGGGCGGCCGGCGGAGCCCGTGCTTTCGCTGGACGCGGTAGCACGTCGACTCCGACGCGAGGTACAGCCCGTCGTCCGCGAGTGCGGGCACGAGCTGCTTCGGCGGCAGCCGGCGGTAGCGGGCGCTGGTCATGACCGCCAGGAGCTGCTGCTCTTCCTCGTCGGTGAGCGCGTTCGCAGGTCGCGAGATCGGCCCGCGGCGGCGGTCTCCCTGCTCCGGATCACGCCGCCACCGTTCGACGGTCCGTGCAGTCAGCCCCACGACCGCGCACGCCTTCGAAAGGCGGGCGCCCGCGTGCTGCGCCTCGGTGATGGCCTCGAGGATCAACTCTCGCTGTCCGCGTCGGTGGAGTCGTCCTCGTCCGCCGAGAACAGATCCTGTACTTTTTTTTGGAGCACGAGCAGTGCGGCAGCCTCGGCGAGTGCCTTCTCCTTGCGCGCGAGCTCCCGCTCGAGCTCGCGCATCCGCTTGGTCACGGCGACGCCGGTCTTGCCCTCGTTGTCGAGTGCGAAGCGCCACTGCTCGAGCTCGCCGAGCGACACGCCCTCGCGCGTGAGGAACGCGTTCAGCTCCTCGCCTTCGAGCTTGGTTGCCGTCGCGAGGATCCGGATCTTCTCGTCCACCGGTGGAGGAGGCTGGCGGAGTCGCTTCTTGCGCATGGGCTCCACTTTACGAGCCTCCCGCAGCCAGCGCGAAAGCGTTTCCTGTGACACCCCCGAGTCGTCCGCGAGCTTGGTCGCGCTCACCGCCGTCGGGCCGATGAGCTGCTGAACCATGCGCTTCTTGAACGCCCACGAGTAGCGCTTCCCTGGTTTCCCTGACATCTAGGTCGTTGCCATCTCGCCCCCTAGTTGGTCTGGAGGACGCGACAACAACCCTGACACAGGGGGGGCCGGTGGGTGTCAAGATAGTTGTCGCGCGGTTCATGCGGCGCCCGCTCATCGTCGCGTCACCAGCCGCATCGATCGCTCGATCCACTGCGCCAGCGACCGGTCATGGGGGCCGCGTCGGCGCGGCCCACGCGGACCGCGGCCGGCTCGTCCCGTTCGTCCCTGGTCCTCGGCGGCGCGCCGTACCGCCTGCCATCGGCGTGCACGAACCCGACCTGTCCCGACGCCGACCGCGTGATCTTCAAGCGGCCCACATGGACCGCGTCGTGGTGGCCGCCGCACAGCGAGATCAGGTTCGCCAGCGTATGCGGACCGCCCTGCGCCCGCGGCTGCACGTGGTGGACCTCGACCCATCGCGCA
>JACKDR010000054.1 GCA_020633495.1 Kofleriaceae bacterium
CGGCATGGGCGGCCAGCCCGGCTACGGCGCGCCGCCCGGCCAGCCCGGCTACGGCGGTCCGCCGCCGGCGGCGCAGGGCTACCAGGCCGCGTCGGCGTCGCAGAAGACGATGATCGCCGGCATGCAGGCCCCCGTGCTGCCCCAGGGCATGCCCGGCGGCCCGCCCCCCGGCGGCCCGCCCCCCGGCGGCGGCTACCAGCCGGCGTCGGCCGCACAGAAGACGATGATCGCCGGCATGCAGGCCCCCGTGCTGCCCCAGGGCATGCCCGGCGGTCCGCCGCCCGGCATGGGCGGTCCGCCGCCCGGCATGGGCGGTCCGCCGCCCGGGGCCCCGCCGCCCGCCCAGGGCGGCGCGGTCCAGAAGACCGTCATGCTCCAGGCCAGCGAGGGCATCGTGTCGGTGGCCTCGTCGGGCGGCGCCGTGCCCGCCGCCGCGATCGACGCCGACGGCCCCGCCGGCGCGTCGACGGCGTTCTGGATCGTCTCGATGCTCATCGGCATCGGCGTCGGCGTCCTCGCCTACGTCGTCATGCTCCAGCTGTAGCCCGCGCCGACCATGTGCCCGGCCGACCCGCCCGACGATACCGAACCCAAGGTTCGCGACCTGCTCCGCCGTGACGACGCGGCCCAGCCGGACGCCATCGATCCGCTGACGATGGCGCGGCTGGCCGACTGGTTCGAGGTGCCGAGCTTCGCGCAGCTCGCGGAGCAGGGCCTGGCCGCGATGGCGCCGCCGCCCGACGCCGAGCGGCCCGAGGCCAGCGCCGCCAGCGAGATCCAGGCCCGCCGTCGCGAGGCGCTGCGCCACGTCGACCCGGCGATGGTCGCGCGCCTGACCCGCCACGAGGATCTCGCCGACGCGGTGCGGCCGGCGCCGCCGCCGACCAGCGCGGCGGAGCGGCCGATCCTGTGCTTCGACGAGACCCGGGTGCCGCCGGCGCTCGACCTCGACGATCTGCCCGAGGTCCAGCGCTCGGTCGAGCTCGAGCGCGACCTCGAGGCGTGCACCCCGCAGGCGTTCCTGCGCGACCTGCACCGGCCCGAGAAGGACTTCTACATCCACTACGAGTCGCCGTTCGAGATCGACCCCGACGACGTCACCTGGCTCGCGGATCCAGTCGCCGACATCCGCCGCACCATCCGCACCGACTACCGCAGCCGCGGCGTCGCGCCCGCGGGCTCGACGATGAGCTCCGACCTCGCGGCGCTGCAGCAGCTGCTGGCGCGGCCGTGGTCCGAGGGCAAGCGGGAGCGGGCGCGGCAGCGCGAGGCCGAGCTGCTCGCCGCCGAGGCCGCCGCCGCAGGGAAGGACGCGGCGGCCGACGCCGTACCACGTGGGCCGGAGGAAGCCTCGTGACCCTGATCGAGCCCCGATACGTCCCCGTCGAGCGCTTCTCGCTCCGGGCGGTGGGTCGGACCGATGTAGGCGTGCAGCGCACCCAGAACGAGGATGCGATGTACTACGACGACTTCCTCGGCGTGTACGTCGTGTGCGACGGCATGGGCGGCCACGCCAGCGGCCAGGTCGCCTCCGACCTGGCGATCCGTACGATCACGCACTCGCTCAAGACCGGCGACCCGGCGCCCGCGCCCGGCCAGGATCCGATGGTGGCGGCGATGAAGGCCGCCAACGCCGCGGTGTTCCAGCGCGCGCAGATGGACCCGGCGTGCCACGGCATGGGCACCACCGCGGTGGGGCTGCGGGCCGAGGAGGGCCTGTTCCACATCTGCCACTGCGGCGACTCGCGGGCGTACCTGCTGCGCGGCGGCCAGTTCCACCAGCTGACCCGCGACCACTCGCTCAAGAACCTCTACCAGGACCGCCCGGACCTGGTCGGTCAGCTCGGCCCGGCGACCTCGAACGTCATCATCCGCGCGGTCGGCCTCGACGCCGCCGTCGAGATCGAGCACAACACGATCGCGCTCGAGCACGGCGACCTGTACTTGCTGTGCTGCGACGGCCTGTCGGATCTGGTCGACGACTGGATGATCCACCAGATGATGTCGAGCGGCGACTCGCTCGAGACCATGGCCGACAACATGATCCGCGCCGCCAACAACAACGGCGGCACCGACAACATCACCGTGATCCTGGTGCAGGCGTTCGCCGAGACCATGTGGCAGGCGCAGACGCCCTACCACCAGGGCTACGCGATGTACTGAGCCAGGGCGCGCCGCGCCGCGGCGATCGTCCTGGCCGCGCCCGGCGCGCGCGACGCGCGGACCGCGCTCAGCCGCGGCCGGCGCGCTCGGCGTCGCCGCTGATCTTGGCGGCGAGGCGCAGCTGCGTCGACATCTCGGGGAACCGCTGCAGGCGCGCGTAGACCCGCGCCAGGCCGGCGGCGGCGCGCGCCTCGTAGCCGGGCACCCTGCCGGCCTCGCGGAACGCCTCCTCGGCGGCGAAGAAGTCGCCGCCGACGGTCAGGACGTCGCCGAGCGTCGCCCACATCGCCGCGGCCGCGACCGGCGACGACGCGCGCGGGATGCCGCCGCGCAGCAGCGTGGCGGCGCGCGGCGCGTCGCCGTAGCGGGCCAGCGCGATCGCGTAGGCGATGCGGGCGCTGCCGAACGCCGGCGCCAGCTCGACCGCGCTGCGCAGCGCCTCGAGGGCGCCCTCGAGGTCACCGGTGGCCAGCGCCTTGAGGCCACGCTCGTGGTAGCGCCGCGCGACCTGCGACATCAGTCGAGCTCCAGCAGGCTGAACCGGGCCGCGGCGTCGTCGCCACCGCCGGGCTCCTCGGCGGGCGCGCCGCCC
>JACKDR010000055.1 GCA_020633495.1 Kofleriaceae bacterium
TCCTCGACCAGCACCTGCTCGCCGACGACGCCCGCGTCGGGGACGACGTCGAGCTGCAGGACGTCGCCGGGCTCGCCGCCGGCGCCGCCGCCGGTGTGCGCGATCGCGGCGCCGCGCCGCCACTGCGGCACGATCGCGCCGGCGCGCACGAACGTGGGCAGCGCCTGGAGCGTGACGTCGACGTCGATCGTCGTCGGGCCGACGACGACCGCGCCCGAGCGGGCCTCGAGCCAGCGCCCGGCCGGCAGGTACACCGCGCGGGTCGTGGCGCCGGCCTCGACCACCGGCGCGACCAGCAGCCACGGCCCCAGCATCGCCTCGTCGTCGAGGGTCGCGGTCGCCGGATCGTCCTGGAACTCGAACACCAGCGGCCGCAAGACCGGCGCGCCCGACGCCTCGGCCTCGGCGAACAGGCTGTAGAGGTACGGCAGCCGCCGGTAGCGCTCGGCGAGCAGGCGCCGGCTGATCTCCTCGACCTCGGCGCCGAACGCCCACGGCTCCTGATCGGGCACGCCGGTGGTGACGTGGCCGCGGCAGAACGGCGACACCGCGCCGATCGCCAGCCAGCGCGCGAACAGCTCCGGCGTGGCGCCGCCCGAGTATCCGCCGACGTCGCTGCCGACGAACGGCACGCCGGAGACGCCCATGCCGAGCAGCATCGGCAGGGTCCGGCCCAGGCCGTCCCAGCTCGACACCGCGTCGCCGGTCCACACCGCGGCCCACCGCTGGATGCCGCTGGCGCCGGCGCGCGACAGCACGAACGGCCGCCGCGCCGGCGCCGCCGCGCGCAGGCCCTCCCAGGTGGCCTGGGCCTCGAGCACGGCGTAGACGTCGTGGACCTCGTCCATGGTCGCGGCCACCGCGGCGCCGGGATCGCCGGCGACCGGCAGGTCCGGCACCGACGCGCCGCCGCCGCCCTCGGGGAACGTGGTCGGCTCGTTGACGTCGAGCCAGATGCCGCGCACGCCGAGCGCGGCGAGCTGGCCGACCTGCGCGCCCCACCAGGCCCGGGTCGCGGCGCGGGTGAAGTCGGGGAACGCCGCCGGCCCCGGCCACACCACGCCCTGGTAGATGGCGCCGCCGTCGTCGCGCAGGAAGTGATCGCCGGCGACGCCGCCGTCGTAGACCGCCCAGCCCGGATCGACCTTGATGCCGGGGTCGGCGATCACCGTGAGCGCGAAGTCGTCGGCGGCCAGCGCCGCGGTCAGCGCCGCCGGGTCGGCGAACGTCGCCGGGTCCCAGGTGAAGGTGCGGAAGCCGTCGAGGTGCTGGATGTCGAGCCACAGGCCGTCGGCGGCGACGCCGCGATCGCGGAACGTGGTCGCGAGGTCGGTGAGCCGCGACGCCGGCGCGTAGCCCCACCGGCTCTGCTGGTAGCCCAGCGCCCACCGCGGCGGCAGCGGCGTCCGCCCGGTGATCGCGGTGTGGCGGCGCGCGACCTCGCGCAGCGACACCTCGACCGGCGGCAGCACCGGCGGCGGCAGCGGATCGCCGAGCCGGCGCGGATCGATGCACGCCGACAGATCGGCGGCGGCGGCGGCGCGCGCGGTCAGCGGCGCCAGGCCGTGGCGGACCGCCAGGGTCGACGCCACCGACGCGTGCTCGAGGGTGGCGTCGATGGCGCAGCCGCGCCGCACGGTCGGGCCGATCACCAGCGACGGCACCCGGAAGCCGAGCCGCCGGAAGTCGGGATCGTCGTCGGCGGCCTCGGGCGGCGGCACGTGATCGAAGAAGCCGCCGTGCTCGTCGTAGGTGACGACGAACAGGCAGCGGTCCCACTGCGGCGAGCCGCCGATCGCCGCCGCGACGCTGGCGATCAGGGCCTGGCCGAGGCGGACGTCGTGATCCGGGTGGTCGTCGTTGGCGCCGCCGCCGAAGAACGCCGGGTCGACGATCGCGAACGGCGGCAGGTTGCCGGCGCCGGCGTCCTCGAAGAAGCGCTCGATCGTGGCCAGGCCGGTGAGCTTGCCGTAGCCGCCGGTCGCCCACGCGACGTCCGAGTAGTAGTTGAGGTTGGCGACGCCGGCGTCGTCGAGCTGGGCGAAGACGCTGCGGAAGCCGAGCGCCGGCAGGTTGCTCTTGACCCCGTTGGAGGTCGCGCCGTGCAGGTAGAAGCGGTTGGGCCAGGTCGGGCCCAGGCAGCCGCAGAACCAGCGCTGGCAGATCGCCGCGGCGTCGGCGAGCGCGTAGGTCACCGGCAGCTGATCGCGGACGTGGTAGCCCATGACGTCGGCCTGGCTGGCGCCGGCGTGGGCGCGGACGAAGCCGTCGTTGCCGCCGTCGTTCCACTGGTCGTGGCAGGGATCCCAGCCGTGCGGCGGATCGTCGGGCGTGAAGTCGTCGAGGCGGTGGACCGCGACCGGCGCGCCGTCGGGATCCGGGTTGGTCTCGGCGCCGGTGAGGCCGTCGACGTCGAGCCGGCCCTCGGCGAGGCGCAGCGAGCCCAGGTAGTGATCGAACGACCGGTTCTCCATGCACAGGACGACGATCGTCTCGATGTCGGCGAGCAGCTCGGCGGCGCCCAGCGGCGACGTCGCGGTGCACGCGGTGACCGGCGCGCCGTCGACCTCGATCCGGGCGTCGGGCGCGAACCCGGCGTCGGGCGCGGCGGCGTCGGGCGCGGCGCCCTCGTCGTCGCCGCAGCCCAGCGCGACCGCGCCGGCGGCGGCGCCCAGCC
>JACKDR010000056.1 GCA_020633495.1 Kofleriaceae bacterium
CGGTGGTCCACGTCACCGGCCCGTCGGGCATCGGCAAGACCGCGCTGGTCCGCCAGTTCACGCGGCGCGCGCGCGCCGAGCACGGCGCGTGGGTGTTGCGCGGCCGCTGCCACGAGCGCGAGCGCATCCCGTACAAGGGCCTCGACGGCGTCGTCGAGCAGCTCGCGGCGCAGCTGCGCGGCGGCGCCGACGAGGTCGTGCACGGGCGCGTGCCGCGGTGGAGCGCCGAGCTGGTGCAGCTGTTCCCGATCCTCGCCACCGTGCCCGCGATCGGGGCGCGGCCGGTGACGCAGAAGCTCGAGCCGCGCGAGCTGCGCCGGCGCGGCTGGCTGGCGCTCGCCGAGCTGCTCGCGGCGGTGACCCGCCACCACCCGCTGGTGGTGTGCGTCGACGACCTGCAGTGGAGCGACCGCGACACGGTCGAGGTCCTGCGCTCGCTGCTGACGCTGCCCGGCGCGCTGATCGCCACCACGTTCCGCGCCGACGACGCCGCGGCGAGCGACGCGCTCGGCACCTGGATCGCGGCGACGGCCGACGCCACGACGCTCGACCTCGGGCCGCTGTCCGCCGACGACGCCGCGGCGCTCGCCGGCGCGGCGCTGGCCAGCCACGGCGCGTCGACCACCGACCCCGGCGCGCTGGGCGCCGAGGCCATGGGCATCCCGTTCTTCATCGAGCAGCTCGCCCACCACCAGGCGCGGGCCGCGACCGGCGCGCCGCGGACCTCGCTCGACGACGTCCTGGCGGCGCGCGTCGGCGATCTCGACGCCCGCGCCGCGGCGCTGCTGCGCGCGGTCGCGGTCGCCGGGGGCCCGGTCGAGCAGGCGGTCGCGCTGGAGGCGGCCGGCCTCGACGGCACCGACCTGCCGGTGCTGTGGCAGCTGCGCGCCGCCAGCTTCCTGCGCGCCGCCGGCGTCGCGTCGGGCGACCTCGTCGAGCTGCACCACGATCGCCTGCGCGACTTCGTGCTCGGCGGGCTCCGGCCCGAGGCCCGCGTCGCGCTGCACCGCACGCTCGCGGCGGTGACCGTCGCGCGCCACGGCGACGCCGACGGCCCGTGGCTGTTCGACGTCGTCCGTCACGTCGAGGCCGCGGCGGCGAGCCTGCCGCCGGCCGAGCGCCACGCCGCGGCCGACCTCGCGCTGCGCGCCGGGCGCCACGCCCGGGCCGGCGCCGCCTTCACGCTGGCCTCGGCGTGCTTCGAGAACGGCCTGACCTGGGCCGGCGACGACGCCTGGGAGCGCGACCACGCCGCCGCGCTGGCGCTCGCGACCGGCGCCGCCGAAGCCGCCTATCTCACCGGCAGCGCCGAGCTGCTGGCCGGGCACATCGCCACGATCCGCGCCCGCGGCGCCGACGTCCTCGAGCAGCTGCCCGCGTGGGAGCTCGAGATCGACGCCGCCGCCGGCCGCGGCGACTTCGGCGGCGCGATCGCCAGCGCGCGCGCCGCGGCGCGGCTGCTCGGGGTCGAGATCCCGGTGGCGCCCGACGACGCCGTGATCGGCGCGGCGCTCGAGCGCGCGCTCGGCGCGCTGCAGCGGCTCGGCCCCGACGGCGTCCGGGCGCTGCGCGACGCCGACGATCCCCGGGTCGCGGCGGTGATGCGGATCCTGGTCCGGGTCAGCCCGGTGGCGTTCTTCGCGGCGCCGTCGCTGGTGCCGATCCTCGCCAGCGAGCTGGTGACGCGCTCGCTCGAGCGCGGCCTGGCGCCGGCGACCGCGTACGCCATGGCGCTGATCGGCCTGGTGCTCAACATGCTGGGCGCCCACGACGCCGCCCACGGCTGGGCCCAGCTCGCGCTCGATCTGCTGCCGCGGTGGCGCGACGACCGCCGGCTCGAGGCCAGCACCCGACAGGTCGCGCAGAACCTGGTCGACACCTTCGTCGTGCCGCTGGCGTCGACGCTGGACGCGGGCCGCGCGGTGTTCGACGTCGGCCGCGACACCGGCGACCTCGAGTACGCCGGCTACGCCGCCCACGTCTACACGTTCAACGCGCTGTACAGCGGCGCCCGCCCGCTGGGCCCGCTGCTCGACGAGGCCCTCGACCTCGGCGGCCGCATGCGCGCGATGGGCCAGCTCAACGCCAACCACGTCCACGCGCCGTTCGAGCAGGTGCTGCGGGCCCTGCGCGGGCGCACCGCGGATCCGGCGCGCCTCGACGGCGACGGCTTCGACGAGGCCGCCGCGATCGCCGCCGCCACCGCGCTGGGCTCGCGCAGCGGCGCGATGGTCGTCCACACCGCGCGCGGCTACGTCCGGCTGTTCCTCGGCGACGCCGTCGACGCGCTGGCGTGCCTCGACCAGGCGCGCGCCTACTTCGACGCGGTGCCGTCGCTGTGGCACATCCCGATCGTCCACCTGCTCGGCGCCGCCGCGGCGGCCCTGGCGTGGGACCGGCTGCCCGCCGACCAGCGCGCCACCCAGCGCGCCGCGATCGCCGCGAGCCTCGACGCGCTCCGCGGCTACGCCCGCCACGGCGCCGTCAACTTCGCCCACAAGGTCGCGCTGGTCGAGGGCGTCGCCGCCCTGGTCGACGGCGATCGCGCCGCCGCGCGCGCCCGCCTGGCCGA
>JACKDR010000057.1 GCA_020633495.1 Kofleriaceae bacterium
GACGACGGGACGCCGCCGGCGCCGCGGCCGGGGCGCCGCGACGACGCGCCGCTGGCCCTCGGCGTCGACGGCGAGATCAGCGGCGCGGAGCTCGACGGCCTCGACGTCGACGACGTGATCGCGGCGGTCGGCGAGGTCGAGCGCGACGACGCGCCCGACGGCGACGACGACCTCGGCGACGGCGGTGACGGCGTGATGAACCCGTTCCGGATCCCGGCGCCCACCGTCGACGACAACGCCGGCGACGACCTCGACGGGGACGGCGACGCCGTCCAGCTCGGCGCCGCGCTCGACGACCCGGAGCTCGACGACTGGGTCGCCGGCGCCGGCCCGCCGGTCGAGCCCGAGCTGGGCCTGGTGCCGGACCTCGGCCTCGACTGGGTCGACGACCTCGACGACGACGACCTCGACGCCGTGACGGCGTGGCTGGCGGAACAGGCCGGCTGACGAAAGGCCTCATGCGCACGACCCTGCGGACCCTGCTCCTGTCCTTGATCCTCGGCACCGTCACCCTCGGCGCCGCCACCGCGGACGCGCGCCCGCGCCGCGGCCAGGTCGCGCAGGCCAGCGACAAGCGCGCCAAGGTGAAGAAGAAGCTGCGCACGATGCGGGCCTACGTCCTCACCGACGAGCTCGAGCTCGACGAGCCGACCGCCGCCAAGCTGTTCCCGATCCTCAACAAGTACGACGACAAGTTCGCCGCCCTCGCCGAGGAGAACCTCGAGCTGCGCGGCAAGGCGCGCGACGCCGCGGATCAGGGCGACGACAAGGCGCTCGACGCGCTGATCGACAAGCTGGTCGCCAACCAGCGGGCGCGGTGGGACCTCGACGAGAAGCGCTTCGCCGAGGTCCGCAAGGTGCTGACCGTGACCCAGGCGGCGCGGATCCTGGTCGTGCTGCCCGAGATCGATCGCAAGATCCTCGCCGGCGTGCGGCGCGCGATCCGGGCCGGCAAGGCCGGCAAGGCCGGCAAGGCCGGCAAGGCCGGCAAGGCCGGCCGCAAGCGTCGCGGCGGCCAGGACGACGGCAGCGTCAAGAACCCGTTCGCGGACCCGTGATCGCCGCGGCGCGCGGCCGCGGCCGCGCGCGCGACGTGGCCCGGCGCGCCGGGCCCAAACGAGACGCGCGGCACGCGGCGCGGTATCATCGGCGGCGATGATCGAGGTGACCTGCGGCGCGTGTGGGAGCACGCTCCGCTTCGCGGAAGCCGACGTCCCGCCGGGGAGCAAGACGGTCGCCTGCACCCAGTGCAAGGCTCGCGTCGCGGTGCCCGTGCGCGGCGGCCTGCCGCCGATGCCGTCCATCCCGTCGCCGATGGCGCCCAAGCCGGCCGGCGGCACCGGTGACGTCATCGATCTCGGCGCGCTGCCAGCGCCCAAGCGGCCGTCGCCGCTGGCCGGGGCGGTCGCGGCACCGCCGATGACGCGCAAGCCGCCGTCGCCGCTGGCCGGGCGCGCCGCCGCGACGCCGACGCCGACGCCCGCGCCCGCCCTGGAGATGGACGCGATCGATCTCCCCGCCCCGGTCGGCGACCACCCGGGCGCCGGTGGCCTCGACCTCGGCCTCGACGATCTCCCCGCACCCAAGCGGGCGCCGACCAGCCCGGCGATCCGGCAGGGCTCGATGTCGCCGCGCGGCCCGATCGACGATCTCCCCGCGCCCAAGCGCGCCGGCGGCGGCCTCGACCTCGGCGGCGGCCTCGACCTCGACGATCTCCCCGCACCCAAGGCGGCCACGGGCCTCGACGATCTCCCCGCACCCAAGCGCGCCAGCGGCCTCGACCTCGGCGGCAGCCTCGACCTCGACGATCTCCCCGCACCCAAGGCGGCCACGGGCCTCGACGATCTCCCCGCACCCAAGCGCGCCAGCGGCGGCCTCGACCTCGACGATCTCCCCGCACCCAAGCGCGCCGGCGGCGACGGCGGCGTCGACCTTCCCGCACCCAAAGGCTTCTTCGACGATCTCCCCGCGCCCAAGGGAACCGTCCGCGGCCCGGGGCCCGGCCGCGAGCCGGCAACGGCGCGCGGCGACGGCGTCGACCTCCCCGCACCCAAGGGCTTCTTCGACGATCTCCCTGCGCCCAAAGGGGCGAGCGGCGGCGCAGGCGCCGGCACCGACCTCCCCGCACCCAAGGGCTTCTTCGACGACCTCCCCGCGCCCAAGGGGGCGAGCGGCGGCGCAGGCGCCGGCACCGACCTCCCCGCACCCAAGGGCTTCTTCGACGACCTCCCGGGGCCGCGCAAGGGCGGCACGATTCCTCCCGCGACCGCCGCGGGCCCCGACGCCGCGGGCCCGGCGCGCGGGCTCGATCTCGACGACCTCGATCTCGCGCCGCCGACGATGCCGCCGGCGACGGCCGCGTCGAAGGCCGGCGCCACCGCGTCGAAGGCCGGCGCCACCGC
>JACKDR010000058.1 GCA_020633495.1 Kofleriaceae bacterium
CTCGACCTGGGCCAGGATGCGCATCGCGAGCCCGACGTCGAACGGGATGCCCTGCTCGCGGGCGAGCTCGGCCGAGGTCTGCGCGGCGGCGGCGGCGGCGGCGAGGTCGCCGCGCCGCGCCGCCAGCCGGGCCACGAACGTGTACGACTCGGGCAGGACGCGTCGCGAGCCGGTGCGCTCGAGCAGCGGGATGGCCTCGTCGAGGCGCCGCGCCGCGGCGTCGAGCTCGCCGCGGTCGAGCAGGTAGCCGGCCAGGTTCGACAGCACCAGGCCCTCGGCGACGCGGGCCCCGGTGCGACGGCACAGGCGCAGCGCCTCCTCGGTGTGGGTCACCGCGTCGTCGAGCTGGTCGAGGTTGGCGAGCACGACGCCGAGGTTGATCCGCGCGGTCAGCTGGTTGCCGAGGTCGCCGAGCTCGATCGCGATCGCGAGGTTCTGCTGGTTGCAGCGCAGCTGATCGGCGAGCCGGCCGGCGCGCATGTACGCGCCGCCGAGCCTCGACAGCGCCCAGGCCAGCTCGCGGCGGTGCGGCGTGCCCTCGAGCAGGCGGCAGGCCCGCTCGCACAGGGCCAGGCCGCGCGGATCCGGTGACGACAGCTGGTAGGCCAGGACCCAGCCCAGGCTGCCCGACAGCGCCGCGGCCAGCCGCGGATCGCGGCGGGCCTCGGCGGTGAGCTCGCCGCCGGGCTCGACCAGGGCCAGGCCACGCTGGTAGCGCTCGATCGCCCGGGCGTGGTCGGCCCGGCTCGACGCCGCCAGGCCGAGCTTGTGCCACAGCCGGGCCCGGGCGATCGCGTGCTCGCCGTCGTCGGGAGTCAGCTCGAGCGCGCGCTGGTAGCGGGCCTCGGCGACCTCGACCGTGTCGGCCTCGGTGGCGGCGTCGCCGACCAGCTCGGCGAGCGCGGCGTCGGCGCCGCCCGCGGCCTCGGCGAGGTCCCAGGCGCGGCGCGCCGCGGCCAGGGCCTGGCGGAACGCGAACAGCTCGATGCTGCGCTGGGCGGCGGCGCGCCACGCCAGCGCGGCGCCGGGGTCGTCGCCGGCGTCGCGGTGGTGGGCGAGCGCGAACAGGACGTCGGGATCCTGGGCGCGCAGGCCGCCGGTGCGGCGCTCGAGCCAGCGCGCGACCTGGCCGTGGGCGCGGCGCCGCTCGCGCGCGGTCAGTCGGCCGTAGGCGACGTCCCGGACCAGCGCCTGCGGAACCTCGTAGCGATCGTCGTCGACCAGCGCGGGCAGGGCGGGGCGGACCAGGCCGCGCCGCTCGAGCTCGGCCAGCGCCTGATCGAGGGCGACGTCGTCGGGCGGGGTCGCCATGGCCTCGCGCACCGCCTCGCGCCAGAACGTCCGGCCGACCACCGCGGCCGCGGCCAGGACCTCGCCGGCCGCCGGGGACAGCCGGTCGAGGCGCGCCTGCAGCACCGCCTCGACGGTGGCGGGCAGGGCGGCGGCGACCGAGGTGGCGCCGCCGGCGCCGCGCTCGGCGAGATCCCGCGCCAGCTCCTCGACGAAGAACGGGTTGCCGCCGGCGCGCGCCACGACGTCGGCGAGGTCGTCGTCGGACGCCGCCGGCGCGGCGGCGCGGGCCAGCCGCAGCGCGGTGGCGTCGTCGAGCGGCCCCAGCGTCACGACCTCGACCCCGGCCGGCGCGGGCGGCGCGGCGGGCGCGGCCGCGTCGCCGGCGCGCGGCGCCGGCTCGTCGCGGGTGAACCCGAGCACCAGCACCGGCACGGCGTCGAGGTGGCTGACCAGGTGGCCGAGCACGGCGCGCGACATCTCGTCGGCCCACTGCAGGTCCTCGACGACGATCACCACCGGGCGGCGCCGGGCCCGGCCCTCGATCCAGCGCCGCGCCGCGGCCAGGGTCGCGGCGCGATCGGTGAGCCCGGGCCGCAGCGCGGCGTCGAGCCACGCCGGATCGGCGGCGCGCAGCAGCGACAGCGGCGCGGCCTCGCCCAGCGGCGCGGCCCGCGCCACCAGCCAGTCGACCTCGCGCCGCTCCGCGACGTGCGCCATCACGGCCTCGCGCAGCCGCGACTTGCCGGCGCCAGCCGGGCCGCGGACGTCGACGAACACCGGCGTCCGGGTCTCGAAGCAGGCGCGCGCCCGGGCCTCGAGGTGGGCCAGCTCGGCGGGCCGCACCTCGCCGA
Source organism: Kofleriaceae bacterium (assembly GCA_020633495.1). GTDB lineage: Bacteria > Myxococcota_A > Polyangia > Haliangiales > Haliangiaceae > WYBA01. The sequence goes on from JACKDR010000058.1 coordinate 2,145, forward strand.
CGTCGAGGCCGCGCCCGGGGCCGCCCACCGCGGCGTGGGTCGAGCGATCGCCGGTGACCCGGAGCGTGCGGCGGCCGCC
>JACKDR010000059.1 GCA_020633495.1 Kofleriaceae bacterium
GCTGGCCCGCGCCCTGGGCCTGAGCGGCGGCGATCTGGTGGCGGGCCCGGGCGGCGAGGTGCTGATCGCGGGCCGCGGCCAGGGCACCCGGGTGCCGACGGTGGTCGGCCTCGACGCCGATCGCGGCGAGCGCTGGCGGGTCGAGATCCCGCTCGACCCGCTGGCCGCCGCCGAGCGCGAGCCCGAGATGGTGCTGGTCGGCGCCGACGACGTCTGCCTGGCGTACTACGCGACGTCGGTGGCGGCGCCGCTCCACGTCGCGTGCTTCGCGCTCGCCGACGGCGCCCGTCGCTGGGACCTCGAGATCGGTGACAGCCCGTTCGAGGGCCTGTCCGCGACCGCGGACCTCGTCCTGGTGTCGCGGTGGGGCGTCCTCGAGGCCCACGACCGCGCCACCGGCACGATCCGGTGGACGTTCGGCCGCTACGGTTCGGCGCCGTAGCGGGCGCCCGTGGCGCGGCTTCGGGCACGGGCACGGGCACGAGCGGAGGCCGAGACGGACACCGCCGCGCGGTGTTCGTCGTCGGCCTGCTAGAAGCAGCTCAGCAGCGTCGGCTGGACCGCGCCGCTGTCGTCGCCGCGACCGTCGCCGAGCTGGCCCTTGGCGTCGCTGCCCCAGCACCACACGCAGCCGTCGTCGGTCTGGGCGCAGGCGTGGTTCTCGCCGGCGGCCAGCGACACCGCCGGGCGCGGCAGCGTCACCGGATCCTCGGGCTTCAGCCGGTCGTCGTCGCCGCTGCCGAGCTGGCCGTCGCCGCCCTCGCCCCAGCACGTCACCGTGCCCTCGGCGTCGCGCGCGCAGGTCGACCAGTCGAGCGCGACCAGCTCGACCACGCCGTCGAGGCCGGCGACCGCGACCGGCGAGGTCTGCTGGGTGCCGCTGTCGTCGCCGAGCTGGCCGGCGTCGTTCTGTCCGGTGCACCGGACGGTGCCGTCGGCCATCAAGCCGCAGACGTGCTCGCCGCCGATCGCCAGCTGGGTGGCGCCGGCCAGGCCGTCGACCCGCACCGGCATGTTGACCGGCTGGGTGTTGCCGACGCCGATCTGGCCGTGGGTGTTCTTGCCCCAGCACCAGGTCTCGCCGCCGCCGAGCACGCAGCCGACCTGGCCGCCGGCGAACAGGGCGTCGGCGGCCGGGATGCCGTCGACCTGCACCGGCTCGGTGACCGTCGGCATGCCGGCCTTACCGGTCTCGCGATCGGCGTTGCGGCCCCAGCACCACACCGCGCCGGCGCCGTCGCGGGCGCAGCTGTGCTGCTCGCCGAGCGCGACCTCGACGATGCCGTCGAGGTCGGGGACCTGGCCGGGGGTGGCGCGGCTGTTGGTCGTGCCGTCGCCGAGCTCGCCGTCGCCGCCGAAGCCCCAGCACCAGACCCGGCCGCCGGCGACCGCGCAGGTGTGGTACTCGCCGCCGTCGACGTCGGTGACCGCGGGCAGGCCGGCGACCGGCGCCGGCGTGCCGGCGGCGGTGACGTCGATGCGGCCGAGGCCGCCCTCCTGGTTGTCGCCCCAGCACCACAGGCGGCCGTCGTCGCCGCGGGCGCAGGCGTGGTCGCTGCCGGCGGCGACCTGCGCGATCGCGCCCGACAGATCGCCGACGCACACGTTGGCGCGCATCGGATCGTCCTCGCCACCGTAGCGGCGGCCGGCGTGGCAGCCGGGATCGGCGAACGAGCAGGCGTGGTCGTCCTCGCAGCGCCCGCCGGTGCCGCACTGCTCGTCGGTGTCGCACGAGAACGGTGGCACGTCGAGGCAGCCGGCGAGCAGGGTCGCGGCGGCGGCCGCGGCGGCGAGCGCGGCGGCCAACGACGTGGCGGTCCGGGCGCGCATCAGAACGTCCCTCCCAGCACGACCGCGGCGGCGTGCGGCGTCGCGGTGACGTCGAGGTGGGCGCCGCGGTCGCGGTGCTCGGCGACGCCGCGGCGATCGTGGCGACCGTGGCGGACGATCCGCCACGCCGCCCAGCCGCCGGCGGCGAGGCCGGCGGTCAGCGTGACCCAGCCGGCGGTGTGGCGGGCCTCGGCACGCTGGCGCAGCGTCACGTGATCGTCGTAGCTGTCGGCGGTCGCGGCGGCCGACGCCGCGGCGTCGGCGCTGACCAGCAGCGCGGTCGCGGTCAGGGTGAGGACCGC